>CAVRUB010000001.1:0-45315 GCA_963724275.1 uncultured Actinomycetota bacterium
CGCTGCTCGCGGTGCGTTCCTCGCGACAGCCGTCGGTCATCCAGTTCCGCGGCGAGGGTAGCCGCAAGCCGGAGGCACTGGCGCGAACGCTGCTAGCGAACCTGCCCCAGCTCGTGGACGCCTTGGAGAACGGTAGCATCGTCACGTTCGAGCCGGCTCGGGTTCGAGTGCGCTTGCTTCCGATTGGCCCGCGCGCGGGCGACGAGTAGGCCAAGCCTGACGGCTCTTCGACGCGCTGCTCAGGTCTCGCCCGGAGTGCAGCGGCATCCTGAGGTCGCGCAGGTCTTCACACTCCGCCACCCGCATAGCGAAGTCAGTCGAGCGCCTCGGTGCCCTGGTGTGCAAGACGCCCATCCGGCGTCTTCGTGGCGCTGGCCCAAGGCAATCCGACCAGGCCGATTCGGGCTTTGGAACCCAAATCAGAAATCTCCACAACACAAACGAAGAACGCGAGTTTGCTGAATCTTCGGCGGTACTCGCGATCTCCCTCGCCTCGCCGCGAATCGCCCCTTTTAGCCTCAGAGTGGTCCCAAAAGTGGTCCCACCAAAATCGCATTGCTATTCATCAGCGAACGGTCTCGATTTCCGGTCGTCATTCCTATCCGCGAGGGAAAGCGGCTGGGCACGGTGTTTCCGGATGCGGTGTGCGAGGTGTTGGCCAACGTTGGTATCACCGCCGCGGACATCGCTGAGGAGCGGTCACGGATGTCGGAGCTGACCTTCGGTCGGACCAGGAATCGGAGCCTGCTGGGCACGCTGACCGACTTCGCATTCATGGCTCAGGCCATTGATGCGCGGCGGACCGAGCCCGATTCTCCAGAGGATCTGATGCGGTTCCTCTCGCAGACACCGATTCTTCCTCTGGACGGCGCCAGCCCAATCGAGTTGACCCGCCGTGTTTTCGGCATGGAATAATCACGACCACACCGCGTCGGATTCGGTCGCTCCGGCACCTCATTGTTCGGGAGCAGTTGGGCGCGTCAAGACTGCCCTCCGCTACGCTCCGGCGCTTCGCGGTCTTGACCCGCCCAACGCGCTCCCTGAGTCCTGGCAATTACCGGAGCGACACTGAATCCTGCGACGTGCGTCAGGCAGAAAATGCCGCGGCAATGTTGCCCCTATGCAGAGGGCGGTAGACTGATCGCCACCTCGAGCCCCGGATGCGCGTTTCGCGCACGCATGTCTCCCCGGTGCAGTCGGACCGCGCGTTGGGCTATCGCCAGACCTAATCCCACTCCGTGTGCGTCATTCGGGACTGCTCGATAAAACGGACGGAACATGTCGCCGAGTGCCTCTTCCGGAACACCAGGTCCAAAGTCGCGAACGCAGATCACCACGCAACCCTCTTTGCACGTCGCAGACAGCGTCGGCGGATTCCCTTCCGGCGAATAGCGCACGGCATTCTCCAGCACATTGTCTAGGGCGCGTCGAAGCAAGGCCGCATGTCCGTGACAGACCAGGTGCGCATCCGCTGCGAGCGGCACCTTGTGTCGCGCGGCCGTCTCCTCGAGCAACGACGAGAGGTCCACGACTTCCCGATGGACCTTCATCAGGCCGCCCTCGGCTCTGGTCATGTCGACCAGCTCTCCGATGAGCGAGCTCAGTCGAGCAACCTCCTGTTTGGCTTCCTCGGGCCGCATCAGCTCCACCGCAAGGAGCAGCCGTGCCAACGGGGTCCGCAGCTCGTGCGACACGTCCTGAAGCAGCCTCCGCTCCGATGTCAACAGCGTTTCGATCCGATCCGCCATCAAATCGAAGTCGCGAGCGAGATCACCGAGCTCATCGTGGCGCTTCGATTCCGTCCGCAGTGTCAGGTGCCCTGCGCCGAATTCGCGAACCGTGGCTCGGAGCTCTCGAACCGGATTGACCAGGTGCAGCGTAAGTACCCAGCACATCACCGCAATCAAGAGGGCCACGAGTACGAGATACGGCCACAACCATAGCGGTGGCGCCGGTGGCGGCGGCATCGCGAACACCAGCGTGTAACGGCCATCCCGCGTGGCGATCTCATTGAACCGCCGCTGCGATCGAGCGCGTAGCGCCGAGCGATCCTCTCCGGTCAGCACGTCACGTGCGTCGGCATCGAGCAAAAAATGCCCTTTGGGAAACGTCTCGTCCATCCGCTCGAGCGTCGCCCGCAGGCCCTCGGCGCCCTCCTCCTGCCAGGCACGCACTGCGGTCTCCAGTTTGAATTGATGCGTCGCTTGAAAGAACGGCGGCGGTTCGAACCCCGGCGGTCTGGACAAGCGCATGGTCACGCCAAAGGCAAGTATTGAGAGCGCCAGCGTGACGCAGAACCACGCCGTGAGCTTCGCAAATAACCTCACGACGCGAATTCCGGCGCATCAAACGCAAAGAGGTAACCGGCACCTCGCACGGTCTGAATCAGCGCACCCTTCGAGCCGAGCTTATGGCGAATCCGGCTGACATGAACATCGACGGCGCGATCGGGGGCCGCGGCTTCCCGTTGGTTGAGCCGTACTGAAATCTCGTCGCGCGATACCGGTCGTCCGGCCGCCCGCATGAGAATTTCCAGGATGCCGTACTCGGCGCTGGTGAGATCGACCGGCGATCCCGCCACGCGCACCATCCTCGCCGCCGTGTCAAGACATACGCCGGCTATGTCGAGAACCGGCATCTTTCTACTGCGCGCCATTTCAGGCGACCGTCGGAGAATCGCATGTACCCTGGCCACCAACTCCGCCGGATCGAAAGGCTTGGCCAGGTAGTCATCGGCGCCGGCCGACAATCCGAACACGCGATCGCTCGGCTCGCCACGCGCCGTCAGCATGAGCACTGGTATGTCGCTGACCCGCCTCAACTCATCGAGTACGGAGAAACCGCCCAGGCCGGGGAGCACGACATCGAGGAGTACGAGATTGTGCGACCCGCCAGCGGCCATGGCCAGCCCTGTCAGGCCATCGTACGCGATCGCAACGGCGAATCCCTGTTTCATCAGAAAATCGCGCATCAAACTGCACAACTGTCGGTCATCGTCGATGAGGAGCAACGACGCCGGTGTGTGCGCGACGTTCGAAGACACAGATTCGAATGGGCTCAACAGGTTTATGGCATCTGAATCTGCAAACGCATGCCGAACGCCCAATACGGACCCGGATCGCCGGGGTCGGGGGCAGATCGCGCTTCAGCGTACCGTTCGACCGACGCGTTCCCCAACACGCGCGCCCAGCGTGAGAAGTTCCACGACACGCCAGTCGTCACCGTTTGCTCCGCCCGTGCGCGAACGTCGGAGGCGCGCGGTCGCACGCTCGCGTCCGGCGTTTCAGGACCGACGTCATCGAACTCCAAGGAGTCAAACCGAATGCCCAGCGTCCATTCGCGCAGTCTCGAGCGCGTCGGGCCCGGCCGCCGGCCAAACTCGCGCGTGACCGCCGCGCTCCACCCGATTCCGACGGCACCTGGCAGGTCTTCCAGATCAAGGCCTTGCCCGGCCCGCTCGTCACGCACGCGCATCGCCTCAGCGGTCATGCGCCAGCGCCCGGGTGTCCACGCTGCGTCGCCGCCGACACGTGTGCGCCGGCCATCGACGTACAACCGCTCGAAAAACCGATAGCCGGACTGCGACCGCCCTTCGAGACCGTTCGCAGATTCCGTATCAACAGCCGCGCTTTGACCTTCGGAGAACGACCCGGCCAGTTCGACATCTCTCGGACCATTCCACACGACGCGTCCAGCGCCGGTCAAACCTGCACGTGAGTTCCGCCCATTGGCATCGCCTGCGAAGAGGCCGGCCTCATAGGCGAACCGCCTGCCGAGCTCCCCGAACGCCATCGCGCCGATGTCGCGCCCGGGCGCAATGGATTGCGCAAATGCCGATCGTTCAAGGAAGTCCAGCGAACGCGCCGAGGTCCCATACTCCCGGCTGCCTGGAAGCTTGAACTGGCCTCCACGAATCCGCACCGCCCGCGTGAAGCGAATCTCTACGTATGCGTCCTTTATCAGCGTGTCGTCGAAATCGTCCATCGGGTCGACGGTGAACTCGAACGACATTTGGCGCCACTGCCCGTCGACACCAATGCGCGCCCGCCTCACGCCGAATGTTTCATACTCGAGCCGTCCAGATCCAGTGGCCACATTCCAATCAGGATATCCACGCCAATCCAGCTGCACGTACCCGCGTGGCGCTATCTCAAAGCCCCCATTCGTATTCGGACTGGACTCAGCCTGAGCCGGCTGAGCGTGTGCCGGCTTCACACACATGGCACAGATGAACGCGGCGACGACGGTACACCAGACCACAGCGCTCACTGTGCACTCCCCAGCGCGCGTCGAACCGCGGCCACGCGGTTCGTCACGTACGCAATGAGGCCGTTCGGACCGTAGACAGCCGCGTCAAACTCCTGGGGCGTCCCGGCGAACGTCCGAGCCGGGTCTTCTCCCTCGGTGCCAACGACAAATGGCGCGATGCGCGCCTGTTCGACGCGAAGGATCGCGCTCACGCGCGACGGCTCGAAGACAGTCGCCAGCAGATCCTCTACGTGAGCCCGGTACGTCGCCCGGTACACCGGATCGTCCATGAGAAAACGAATCAGCGGCCAGTTCGCGTTGCTGCCGTTGTGGAAGATGTCAACGGTTTGCGTGGCGCCGCCGCCTCCGCCTCCGCCGCCGATGCCGCCCGAGGACATCGACAGATCGTGATCCCACGGAATCCAGAACAGCCGGTCTCTATGGCGGGGACTGCCGTAGAGATAATAGTTGTGCGCGGAGAGCCCGCCATAGGCATCGTTGTTTGCCACGATTGTGTTGAGCGCCAGCCACCGGAGAAACCCACCGACATCGAGGCGCGCCTCGAGGCGGCTTCTCCATGACACGCGATCCTCCTTCGGGGCATTGAGCGCGGCGATCGCGCCCTGAATGTCGGTCCAGTCCTCGTCGAACTCGTTCGTTTTTTTCGGGAAGTCGTCCTTGTCGAAAATCGTCCATCGACCACCGGTGCTGTGTGGCTTGTACAGATTCCCTGAGTCGGCAGCGAACAGTCTGTCGAGCATCGGCTCGTCCGGCACTTCGATCATGGTATAGAGACCCAAGTAGATCGCTCCCGCACCGCGATCCAGATAGACGCGCACGAAGGCCGTCTTTGGCGCTGGCACGTTGGCGTCGCTGAACAGGTCGGTGACGACCTTGGCCCGCAGGTACGAGCTGTCGAGCGCGTGGTTGCTGAAACTCAGGTTTGTGAAGCCGAAGAACGTCTGGTCGCGCGAATCCGGAAACCGAGATTCAAGGCCATCGATGTTCAACCGAAACGGCATCTTCTCGTTGCCGGCCCGCCAGGTATTGACCAGACTCGAATTGCCCTTGAACCGGAAGCCGACATTGTGAAACGTCTCACCGTCGAACGTGACGTCGGCCGGAATATAGACCGGCGTCCGGGGCAGGAGTTCGACGTCATCGCGTGCCGGATTCGCGCCGCCGCCGCCGGTAGGAGTGGCCCCGCCACGGCCACCGAGAACAACACACGCCAAGGCTCCCCCGTCCGCGGTCTGCACGCATCGCCCACTCGTCGGTGGGTTGCCAAAAGCGCACGCACTCCCTTCCAGGAGATTTGTGCAAGCAGCGGTCGACTCCGGCGTGAAACCCCGACCGGGGAAGCCCGTCGGCGGCTGCCCACCGTCGGGAAAACCTCCGGGTGGCTGGCCGCCGCCGGGGAAACCTCCTGGCGGCTGCCCGCCGCCAGGTTGCCGCCCGCCACCAAACTGACCGCCAGCCGCTCCGGCCATGTCAGTCATGTCGTCGATGGCAATTTGCCAATCACTCGCGGCAATCTTCACGTCCAGTCGGCTCATCTGATCCTGGATAAACACACGTCCGTAGTCAGGCGTCGCATCACGTCCGTGCGTATCGGCGTCGCCCCCCTGCGCGTACGCCCTTTCACGCTCGGGCGCAGTAAATCCGATTGCCAACGCTATGACTATTTGGTTCCGGAGTTCAACGCCGGCGCGATGGAGAACCCCGGTTGCATCACCATCCGCGACCCACTGCTCTTCGAGGGGTCCAGCACCCGGGCCGAGCGGTCCTACCGAGCAGCCCTCATCGCCCACGAGATGGCGCACCAGTGGTTCGGCAACCTGGTGACGCCGGTGTGGTGGGACGACCTCTGGCTCAACGAGTCGTTCGCGGAGTACGTCGGCTACCGCGTCGCGGCGACCGCGACGCCGTTCGACGACGCCTGGGTCGACCAGTCCTACTCGCGTCGGGTCTGGGGCCTGACCGCCGACCAGCGGCCGACGACGCACCCGGTTGCCGGCAACGGAGCCGTCGACGCGCTCGCCGCCCTGCAGGACTTCGACGGCATCTCCTATGCCCGCGGGTCCAACGTGCTGCGCCAGCTCGCCGAGCGGCTCGGCGACGACGTCTTCCTCGGTGGGGTGCGCGACCACTTCGAGCGTCACAGGTTCGGCAACGCGACGATGCACGACCTGTTCGACAGCTGGACCCGCACCGGAGCCGGTGATCTCTCCGGCTTCGTCAAGGACTGGCTGCTGACGCCCGGCCCGGACGTCGTGACCTTCGACCGCGACGCCGGGGTCGTACGGCGCACGCCTCCCGCTGCCTTTCCCGCAGACCGCCGGCACCGGCTCGTCGTGGCGACGCACGGCCCCGGCGGCTGGACCCGGTCGCCCCTCGAGCTCGACGGGCCGGACACGCCGCTGAGCCTGGCGGACCCGGCGGCCCCCGTGCTGTTGGACGCCGACGAGACGACCTGGGCGGCGACCCCGCCGGACCCCGTGACGATGGCCGCGCTGCCCCGCCTGGCGCGCTCGCTCGATCCCCAGCTGCGGGCGACGATGTGGAACAGCGTGCGGCTGGGCGTGTCCAACGCGCTGGTCGACCCGGCTCGCGTGGTCGACCTGCTCGCGGTCGCGCCGCCGATCGAGGACACCGCCGACACCGCCCGGCACCTGATGCCCTGGGTGCTGGGGACCGTGGTCCCGCTGGCACCGGCGGGCACCATGGACCGGCTCCACGCCAGCCTGCAGGCCGCCGTCGAGCGGACCGAGCCGGGCTCGGAGCTGCGGCTCTCGGCGTTCCGGGCGCTGGTCGCGACCGAGTCCGACCCCGAGACACTGGTCGGCTGGGGCGACGCCGGGCGACAGCTGCCCGAGGGCATCACGCTCGACGACGACCTGCGCTGGCGGATCCGGTGCCGGTTGGCGGAGCTGGGCGCGATCGGCCACGCCGACCTGGACGCCGCGCTCGAAGCGGCGCCCACCGGCCACGCCCGGGTGTCGCACGCGCGGGCGGTCTCGTCGCTGCCCACGGCCGAGGGCAAGGAGTTCGCCTGGGACCGGCTGCTGGGCCGGGTCTCGGTTGCCATGTACGAGATCGAGGCCGCGGGCGCCGGGCTCTGGCGGCCAGGTCAGGAGGCCGTGACGCGGCCGTACGTGTCGTCGTACTTCGAGAGCCTGCCGGCGATCGTCGCGCACCACCAGGGCTGGGTCCAGGCTGTCGCCGTGGATGCGTTCTTCCCGATCACCCACCTCGACGACCACACGGCGGCGCAGGCGCGGGCGGCACTCGACCTCGACCTGCCACCGGCCGCGCTGCGCCGGCTGCGCGACCAGGTCGACGAGCTCGAAAGGCGGCGCGCGGTGGCCGTGGCGTTCCCGGTTTAGGTCGGACCCTCCTGCGAGACTGGTCCCATCATGGAAAGCCTCGGTCTGCTCCTTCTCGGCCTCGTCATCGGCGTCGTCGTCGGTTGGGCGGTCCGCGCCCGGCTGACGCCTCCGCCGGCGACCGGGGAGTCCGCGGAGGTGCTTGCTGCGCGTCACGAGGCGGCGGTCGCCGAGGTCCGGCGCCAGGAGGCGGCCGCGCGCTCAGAGGTCCAGGCCGACCTCGCCGGTGCGCTGGCGAGCGTCGACGAGCTGCGACAGACGCTCGCCGACCTCCGCTCCCAGCAGGCATAGCGGGAGCGCGAGCAGCGGGCGCAGCAGGAGCAGCGCGAGCGTGCGGAGACCGGTCAGACCCAGGTGCTCAAGACCCTGACTCCTGTTGTCGAGCACCTCCGGTCGATGCAGCGCAAGGTCGACGACCTGGAGAAGTCCAGGGTCGCCCAGCACGCCGAGCTCGCCACCCAGATCCGCCACACCCAGAGATCCGTCGAAGAGTCCAGGAAGGCGGCTGACACCTTGGCGTCAGTACTCAAGAACAACTCGGTCCGCGGCGCATGGGGCGAGACCCAGCTTCGCACCCTCGTGGAGACCGCCGGCCTCCTCAACCGCGTCGACTTCGAGCTCCAGCAGTCCGTCGACGCCGACTCCGGGGAGCGCCGCCCCGACATGGTCATCTACCTGCCCGGTGGCAAGCAGATGGCCATCGACGCGAAGGCGCCCTACAACTCCTTCATGGACGCCCAGCGCGAAGGCTTGGAGCCCGAGGTCCGGCAGCGGCTCCTCAACGACCACTCCAAGAAGGTGCGCGGCCACGTCGACTCGCTCGCCCGCAAGGGCTACTGGACCGGGTTGTCGATCAGTCCCGAGTTCACCGTGGCGTTCATCCCCAACGAGCAGCTGCTCAACGCGGCCCTCGAGGTCGACCCGTCACTGATGGAGCACGCGTTCCAGCAAGGCATCGTCCTCGCCACGCCGACCAACCTGTGGAGCATCCTCAAGACCGTCGCGTTCACGTGGAAGCAGGAAGCGCTGACCGAGGACGCGCAGGCGCTCTTCGAGACCGGTCAGGTGCTCTACCGCCGCATCGTCACGCTTGCCGCGCACGTCGACAAGCTCGGCCGCTCCATCGAGCGCAGCGTGAAGGACTACAACGCCTTCAGCGGCTCCCTGGAGCGGTCGGTGCTGCCGGCCGCACGCAAGCTCAACGCGGCCGAGCCCGTGACGAACCTCCCGGCGCCGGGGCAGATCGACGAGGCGCCGCGAGCCCTGACCAGCGGGGACTTCGCGGTGCTGGCCGACCTCGACCGCGAGGAGCTCCCGCTCGACCTGCTGTCCGGCGACGACGCCATCGACGCCGAGGTCGTGGAGGACGAGCGCGACGCGGGCTGAGAGCTGCGTTGCTAGTTTGTCCGTCATGCTGGGGATCGACGACACCTTCCTCGCGCTCCCCTACCGTCGGCTCGGCGACCGCGCCCTCGCCCGCGCGGCGGATCTGCGCGCGAGCCACGCCGACTTCCGGTTCGAGCGGATCCGGTCGCAGCGGATCCTGGTCCGCGACGCAGCCCTGCAGGGCGTCGCCGACGCGGACCTGGTCGGGTTCGCCGTACGGGTCGTCCACGGCGGTGCCTGGGGCTTCGCGTCCGGAGTGGTGCTGAGCGACGACGAGGCGATCCGGGTCGCCGAGGCCGCGGTCGCGGTGGCGCAGGTCGCGGCGGCGATGACCACCACACCGGTCGAGCTCGCTCCCGAGCCGGTCTACGACGACGTGACTTGGGTGTCGTCCTACGAGGTCGACCCGTTCGGGGTGTCCACCGCCGACAAGAGCTCCGTCCTCGTCGACTGGACGGCGCGGCTGTGCCGCGGGAGCGCGGTCGACCACGCAACCGCGTCACTGCTGGCAGTGCAGGAGAACAAGTACTACGCCGATCTCGCAGGCACCCGCACCACCCAGCAGCGGGTGCGGCTCCAGCCGGGCTTCGAGGCGATGGGCGGCACGTCCGAGGTGTTCGACTCGATGGCGAGCATCGCGCCGCCGGTTGCCCGGGGGTGGGAGTACGTCGTCGGCGGGTCGTCCGGGCCCTCCGACGCAGCGTGGGACTGGGACAGCGAGCTCGACGAGGTCCCCGACCTGCTCGCCGACAAGCTGAAGGCGCCGAGTGTCGAGGCCGGTCGCTACGACCTGGTGATCCATCCGTCCAACCTGTGGCTCACCATCCACGAGTCGATCGGCCATGCGACCGAGCTGGACCGGGCGCTGGGCTACGAGGCAAACTACGCCGGCACCAGCTTTGCGACGCCCGACCAGATAGGGACCCTCCGCTACGGCACCCCCGTCATGCAGGTCACCGGCGACCGGACGGTCGAGCACGGCCTGGCAACCATCGGCTACGACGACGACGGGGTGGCCACCCAGCAGTGGGACATCGTGCGCGACGGCACCCTCGTCGGCTTCCAGCTCGACCGACCGATGGCGGCCCTGATGCCCGAGCTCAACGAGGGCCGGTCCAACGGCTGCGCCTACGCCGACTCCCCCGGCCACATCCCGATCCAGCGGATGGCCAACGTGTCGCTCCAGCCCGCACCCGACGGCCCCAGCACCGAGGAGCTGATCGGGCAGGTCGAGCGCGGCCTCTACGTCGTCGGCGACAAGTCGTGGTCGATCGACATGCAGCGGTTCAACTTCCAGTTCACCGGGCAGCGGTTCTACCGGATCGTCGACGGCAGGCTCGCCGGCCAGGTGCGCGATGTCGCCTACCAAGCCACGACCACCGACTTCTGGGGCTCGATGGAGGCGGTCGGCGGGCCGGACACGTGGGTGCTCGGCGGTGCGTTCAACTGCGGCAAGGCGCAACCAGGGCAGGTCGCCGCGGTGAGCCACGGCTGCCCGACGGCGCTCTTCCGCGACGTGCGGATCCTGAACACGACCGAGGAGGGCGGCCAGTGACCCCCCAGGACCTGGTCGAGCACGCGCTCGCGGCGTCGACTGCGGACGACTGCATCGTCATCGTCCGCGACGCGACCAGCGCCAACCTGCGCTGGGCCAACAACACGCTCACCACGAACGGCCAGATGAGCAGTCGCAGCGCGACGGTGGTGTCGTTCGTGGCCACGCGCGCCGGCACCGCCGCCGCGTCGACCAGTGGCAGCGCCACGACCACCGGCGAGATCGCCGCGATCGTCGGTGCCGCGGACGCCGCGGCCCGGTTGGCCGAGCCGGCCGAGGACGCCAACCCGCTGGTGCGTGACCGCACACTCACCCGACTGGGGCGAGCCTGCCGTTCCCACCGACATCACCGTCTACGACACGGTCGCACCCGCGCTCGGGGAAGCGTTCGGCCGCGCCGGCGCCGGCGGGCGCCTCCTCTACGGCTTCGTCGACCACGAGGTGACCACGACCTACCTCGGCTCCAGCACCGGGCTCCGGCTCCGTCACGTGCAGCCGACCGGACACTTCGCGTGCACGGCCAAGGACTCCGCCCTGACGACGAGCGCCTGGCTCGGGGCTGCGACCCGCGACTTCACCGACATCGATGCCCTGGCGCTCGACGACGAGCTCGCCCGCCGCCTGTCCTGGGCCCGACGCCGTCTCGACCTCCCGGCCGGCCGCTACGACACGATCCTCCCGTCCAGCGCCGTCGCGGACCTGATGTTCGACACGTACTCGTACGCCGGAGCCCGCAACGCATGGGAGGGTCAGTCGGTCTACAGCCGGCGCCCCACCGGCACCCGGATCGGCGAACGGATCACCGCTCCGGGTGTCCACCTCACCTCCGATCCGACACTGCCGGACGTCGCCTGCACTCCGTTCGTGGTGGTCGGGTCCTCCAGCTCCGAGCGCTCGGTCTTCGACAACGGTCTACCGCTGCAGCGCACCGAATGGATCCGCGACGGCGAGCTCGCCTCCCTGGTCCAGACCCGGCACACCGCGGCGATGACGGACCAGCCGGCCACGCCCTACATCGACAATCTGGTGCTCGAGATCGATGGGGGCAGCGGCGCCATCGAGGACCTCGTCGCCGGCACCGAGCTCGGCCTGCTGGTGACGTCGCTCTGGTACATCCGGCTGGTCGACCCGCAGAGCCTGTTGCTCACCGGACTGACGCGTGACGGCGTCTACCTCGTCGAGGACGGCGAGATCACCGGCGCAGTCAACAACTTCCGCTGGAACGAGAGCCCGATCGACCTGCTCGGCAGGTTCGTCCAAGCGTCCGCCACCATGCCCAGCTTCAGCCGCGAGTGGGGCGCCGACTACTTCCCGCGCACCGCGACCCCTGCCCTGCGGATCCCCGACTTCAACATGTCGAGCGTCTCGCAGGCCATGTAGGCCGCGGGATCCGCTCCACCCCCGGAGCCCCGGTCACTCGCAGGCGGCGATGGCGTCCGGGAATGCGGCGTCGATCGCGGCGAAGTCGAGGTGGCTGATCGCCCGGTTGCCGGCGCTGCCGCTGGCCATTACCGCACGAGCGTGGATCGGCGTTCCCATGGTGACGCCGGCAGCGTCAGCCAGCACCTCGACGCCGGCTGGACACAGACCGGTGATCTCAGCGGCGAGGTCGCCGAACGCGATGAACCCCTGGGACCGCACCATTCCCGCGGCGGCCTGGGGCGTCAGCTTGCTCTTGTAGCAGAAGTGCGCACTGGCCGGGGCTGCAGTGACGACGAGTGCGGTGAGCGCCGCGACTCCGCCGATGACGATCTTCCGGTAGGTCATGTCAGGGGTTCCTCTCCCTCTCACCCCGAGACGAACACGGATTTGCCCCGACCCTAATGACGAGCAGCCGGTGCCGCAGCCACGAACGTGGCGACCGCTACCAGATCTGCAACCCGCGTCCTGGCGGGTCGGCGTCAGCCGACGTCAGTCGGCGTAGGCGTCGACCGGCGGGCAGGAGCACACCAGGTTGCGGTCGCCGTACGCCTGGTCGACGCGGGCGACCGGCGGCCAGTACTTGTCGGGGCTGATGCCGGACGGGAAGACCGCCTGCTCACGGGTGTAGACCCGGTCCCACTCCCCTACCAGCGCCCGCGTCGTGTGCGGGGCGTGGCGCAACGGGGACTCCTCCACCGTCCACTCGCCGGACGCGACCCGGTCGATCTCGCCCTTGATCGCGGCCATCGCGTCGCAGAACCGGTCCAGCTCGATCAGGTCCTCCGACTCCGTCGGCTCCACCATGAGCGTCCCGGCTACCGGGAACGACATCGTCGGTGCGTGGAAGCCGTAGTCGACCAGCCGCTTGGCGACGTCGTCGACGGTCACGCCGGTCTGCCTCGTGATCTCGCGCAGGTCCAGGATGCACTCGTGGGCGACCAGGCCGGAGTCGCCGCGGTAGAGCACCGGGAAGTGCTCGCCGAGCCGAGCGGCGAGGTAGTTCGCAGAGAGCACCGCGACCGCGGTCGCCTGGGCGAGTCCCTCGGAGCCCATCAGTCGCACGTAGGCCCACGAGATCGGCAGGATCCCGGTCGAGCCGTACGGTGCCGCGCTGATGGCGCCGACACCCTCACGCTTGGACTCCTCGGGGTGCAGCGGGTGCGAAGGGAGGTACGGCGCCAAGTGGGCGCGTACCGCGATCGGGCCCACGCCCGGACCACCACCACCGTGCGGGATGCAGAAGGTCTTGTGCAGGTTGAGGTGTGAGACGTCGCCGCCGAACTGGCCGGGCTTGGCGTGGCCCAGCAGCGCGTTGAAGTTGGCGCCGTCGATGTAGACCTGACCTCCGTGCGCGTGCACGATCTCGCACAGCTCGGTGATGTCCTCCTCGTAGACGCCGTGCGTGGAGGGATAGGTGACCATGATCGCCGCGAGCGTGTCGGCGTGCTGCTCGCACTTGGCGCGGAGGTCGGCGAGGTCGACGGTGCCGTCGTCGTCGGCCTTGACGACGACCACCGTCATGCCGGCCATCACCGCCGACGCCGGGTTGGTGCCGTGTGCCGAGGACGGGATCAGGCAGACCCGGCGCCCGTGGTCACCGTGGGCGTCGTGGTAGGCGCGGATCGCGAGCATCCCGGCGAACTCGCCCTGCGACCCGGCGTTGGGCTGGATCGACACCGTGTCGTAGCCGGTGACCTCCGCCAGCCAGCTCTCGAGCTGGTCGACCAGGTGCCGGTAGCCGGTCGCGTGCTCGGCCGGGACGAACGGGTGGAGGTCGGCGAAGCCGTGCAGCGAGATCGGCTCCATCTCGGTGGTCGCGTTGAGCTTCATCGTGCACGAGCCGAGCGGGATCATGCCCCGGTCGAGCGCGTAGTCGCGGTCCGACAGCCGGCGCAGGTAGCGCAGCATCGACGTCTCGTTGTGGTGGGTGTTGAAGACGGGGTGCTCGAGGAAGCCGGTCGTGCGCCGCAGCTCCGGCGGCAGGACGTCGCTCGTGGTCCGGTCGATGGTGTCGATGTCGGTGTGCTCGATGCCGAAGGCCTTCAGCACTGTCGACACGGTGGAACGTGTGGTGCGCTCAGATGTCGACAGACCGACGGTGTCGGCGTCGACCTTGCGAAGGTGGACCCCGAAGCTGCGCGCCGCGGCGACCACGTCTGCCGCGCGGCCGGGGACCGACACCGTGAGGGTGTCGAAGAACTGCGCGTGCACCGGCGCGAACCCGCCCGCGGCCAACGCGTGCGGCGAGGACCGCTGCGTAGCGGTGGGTACGGGTGGCGATCTGCCGCAGGCCCTCGGGGCCGTGGTAGACGGCGTACATCGACGCGGCGACCGCCAGCAGGACCTGCGCCGTGCAGATGTTGGAGGTCGCCTTGTCGCGGCGGATGTGCTGCTCGCGCGTCTGCAGCGCGAGCCGATAGGCCGGGCGTCCCTCGGCGTCGAGGGAGACACCGACCAGGCGTCCCGGGATCTGCCGCTCGAGTCCCGCGCTGACGCTCATGAAGCCGGCGTGCGGGCCGCCGTAGAAGAGGGGTACGCCGAAGCGCTGGCTCGATCCCACGACCACGTCGGCGCCGAAGGAGCCGGGCGCCTCGAGGAGCGTCAGGGCGAGGAGGTCGGCCGCCACGACCGCCAGTCCCCCGCGCTCGTGGACAGCGTCGACCACCGGGCGCGGGTCCAGGATCCGCCCGGACGCGCCGGGGTACTGGATCAGCACGCCCGCCAGGTCCCCGTCGGGAAGACCCGCCGCGAGATCGGCGACGACCACCTCGAAGCCGATCGCCCGCGCCCGGGTGCGGACCACGTCGATCGTCTGGGGCAGCGCGTCGGCATCGAGCACGAACGGGCCGCTCACGTTGCGCCGGGCCCGGTGGACCAGGGCGAGCGCCTCGGCGGCGGCGGTGCCCTCGTCGAGCAGCGAAGAACCGGACGTCGGCAACCCGGTGAGGTCGCTGATCATCGTCTGGAAGTTGAGCAGCGCCTCGAGCCGCCCTTGCGAGATCTCCGGCTGGTACGGCGTGTAGGCGGTGTACCAGCTCGGGTCCTCGAGCACGTTGCGACGCACCACCGGCGGGGTGATGGTCGCGTGGTAGCCGAGGCCGATCATCGGCTCCCCCGGGACGTTGGACGCGGCGAGGGAGCGGAGCTCGTCGGCCACGCCGGCCTCGCTGAGAGCGGCGGGCAGGTCGAGGGGTGCCGTCGTACGGATGCTGGCCGGGACCGCCTCCTCCATCAGCGCGTCGAGCGACGGGTAGCCGAGCCGCTCCAGCATCGTCGCGACCTGGGCCTGGTCGGGGCCGAGGTGGCGGCTCACGAACGGCAGCGCGCCGTCGAGCTCAGGAAGCGTGGGGAGGTCGGACAACGGGGGCTCCTCGGGATCGGTCGATCTCGTCGCCCTCCCCCTCTGTCACCGCAGCAGCGCGGCTCCACAGTTGCCCGACCCGCGCGGTCCTGGTGCCTGAGAGGTTCCGGGGAGGATTTGCCCCTTCGGCGCTGGGTCG
Organism: uncultured Actinomycetota bacterium; assembly: GCA_963724275.1. GTDB lineage: Bacteria > Actinomycetota > Actinomycetes > Propionibacteriales > Nocardioidaceae > Nocardioides. Next base: position 15,498 of record CAVRUB010000001.1, read on the forward strand.
GACCCAGACTCTCCCGCGCGGGATCAGCAGTTCGAGACTAGCGCACAGCTGTTGCCGGTCATCGAGCTCGCGGAGTCACCCTGCGGTGCGTGCCGCGCGTCGCGCGGCGAGCTCGTCGCCCGCGACGGCGTCGCGTCGGCTCCTGTGCGGCGTGCTCGCTCGGCAGCTGCGCGAGCGTGCCTTCGATCTCACGCCAGACGCCACCGATGGCGATGCCGAAGACCCCCTGACCGCCCTGGAGCAGGTCGATCACCTCGTCGCTGCTGGTGCAGTAGTAGACCGAGGCACCGTCGCTCATCAAGGTCACCTGGGTGAGGTCGTCGGTGCCGCGCTCACGAAGGTGGGTGACCGCCGTACGGATCTGCTGCAGGGAGATGCCGGCGTCGAGGAGCCGCTTGATGACCTTGAGGATCAAGATGTCGCGGAAGCTGTAGAGGCGCTGCGAGCCGCTGCCGGTGGCGCTGCGGACGCTCGGCTCGATCAGGCCGGTCCGCGCCCAGTAGTCGAGCTGACGGTAGGTGATGCCTGCTGCGTTGCAGGCGGTGGGACCGCGGTAGCCGAGGTCGCTCGGAAGCGGCGACACGTCGTCGGTGAAGAGCAGGCCCTGCTCCTCTGCGACGCCGGCGGCGACGTCGGCAGCCTGGCTGCCAGCGTCGGGCTGGTGCTCGTTCACGCGGTCCTCCGTCGAAGTCGGGGTGCCCGATCGGATCGGACTCTTCAAGGTACGGCGCTGGAGCAGGCATTGTCCAAGACGTCGACCCGGCGTGTCGCAACTCTCACCCTCTAGTTGAGCGTTAGGCCCTGCCGTCCACACGTCTGCTCTCCGCGCCCGCCCGGTAGCCGCAGGGGTGGCGGCACTCAGTGCGCCTCGAAGTCCTCCGGCGAGACGTGGTCGAGAAACTCCCGGAACCTCTCCACCTCGTCCTCCTGCTCTGCCGGGACCGCGAGTCCCGCCTCGTCGAGGACGTCGTCGGCACAGTAGATGGTGGTGCCGGTGCGCAGCGCGAGGGCGATCGAGTCGGACGGACGGGCGCTCACCTCGGCACCGGATCCGAAGACCAGGGTCGCGTAGAAGACGCCGTCCTTGACGTCGGTGATCTGCACCTGGGTCAGCTCGTCGCCGGTGGCGGCGAGGATGTCCTTCATCAGGTCGTGCGTCAGGGGCCGGGGCGGCACCACGCCCTGCTGGGCGAAGGCGATCGCGGTGGCTTCCACGGCGCCGATCCAGATCGGCAGGTAGCGATCACCAGACACCTCCCGCAGCAGCACGATCGGCTGGTTGGAGGGCATCTCCACCCTGACGCCCATCACGTCGACCTCACGCATGCGATCAGCCTACTCCGCGCGAGAAGCGTTCGAGGCAGACCTTCAGAGGCGGCGCAGAGCGGCTTTGACCAGGGTCGCGTGCAACCGCACGGACAGCGCGGCAATCTCGCTGACCGCCTCCTCCGCGCGGGCAGAGGCGGACGCGTCACGGCCACGGCGCACCGGCGCGACGACCTGCTCGACCAGGCCGACCTCTCGGTCGGCCGCGGTCTTGAAGGCGCGCAGGTGGCGCGGCTCGAGGCCGAAGTCGGCCAGCTCCCGCGCGGCCTGGGCGATCACCAGCGCATCGGTGTCGTAGTGACCGGTCGGGAGTGCCGTGATCAGGCCGAACTCCTCGAGCTGGACGAGCAGGTCGTCGCCGATCTCCGCGATCTTCACCAGCTCCTTGCGCGACAGGCGGAAGTTGTCGGAGCGCCGGAACGACTCGGCGGCCGGGAGCCCGTCGGCAGCCATCGCCATCCTGGGGACCGTCGGCACCACCTCGTCGATCTGCGGTGGCTCGAGGCCGCGGTCGATCGCGTCGAGGTGCTCACGGATGACGCCGAGGGGCAGGTAGTGGTCGCGCTTCATCCGCAGGACGTAGCGCAGGCGCTGCACGTCGTGGTCGGAGAACTTGCGATAGCCGGCCGGCGTGCGCTGGGGCTTGATCAGCCCCTCGCCTTCCCAGAACCGGATCTTGGGGATGGTGATGTCGGGGAAGTCCGGACGGAGCAGGTCGAGGACCTGACCGATGTTGAGGAGCGCCTCGCGGCGCTCGGCAGACGTTGCCCCCACGAGCGTCAGACGTCCTCGTGCCCGGCGAAGAAGACCAAGCGGTACTTGCCGATCTGGACCTCGTCGCTGTCCTTGAGGGCGATCGTCTCGATCCGGTCACGGTTGACGTAGGTGCCGTTGAGGCTGCCGACGTCGCTCACGGTGTAGCCGTCCGCGGTGCGGTTGAAGACCGCGTGCCGGCGGGACACGGTGACGTCGTCGAGGAAGATCTCGCTGTCGGGATGGCGACCGGCGTTCACGACGTCCAGGTCGAGGAGGAAGCGGCTGCCGGCGCCCGGACCCTTCTGGACGACGAGCAACGCGGAGCCCACGGGCAGTGCGTCGACGGCGGCCGCGTCGACGGGACTGAGCTGGCGGTCCGAGGTCTCGACCTTCTCGCCACCGGCAAAGCTGATGGTCGCGGTGGCGTCAGTCGGGTCGACGGCCGGCTCCGGTGCGACCAGTCGGGTCCCGCACTGGGAGCAGAACCGGGCATCGTCCGGGTTCTGCCGTCCGCAAGCGGTGCAGAAGGGCATCAGTTCTCCTCGAGCGTTCCCTCAGGGTCAGGTTGAGGTCGATGGTTCGAACCTACACCTCCCGGAACAGACCAGGTGGGGCGGAACACGCCCCGGCCGTGGATCTGCTGGACGTGGCTGCGGTGCCGGCGCGGCCCGATGTGCAATCAGCCGGCGATCTGTGTCTGGTAGCCGGCGGCGTCGAGGAGCTGGTCCAGCTCCGCGGCGTCGGCAGGCACGATCTCGAACAGCCAGCCGTCGCCGTACGGGTCGCTGTTGACCAGCTCGGGCGTCGCTTCGAGGGCCTCGTTGCGGGCGACCACCTCGCCCGCGACGGGGGCATAGACGTCGCTAACCGACTTGGTCGACTCCAGCTCCCCGCACGCGCTGCCGGCCGCGAGGGTGACTCCGACCTCCGGGAGCGACACGTAGACGATGTCGCCGAGCGCGTCCTGTGCATAGTCGGTGATGCCCACGCGGACCGAGCCCGGCTGCTCGCCCGGGGTGCGCAGCCACTCGTGCTCGAGCGTGTACTTGAGGTCGTCAGGCGTCATGAGGCGAAGGCTACTAACCGGGGTCCGGTACGGAGAAGTCAGGCTCCTCGGGCTCGCGAACGGATTCGATGTCGATCGAAGGCAGCTCCTCGACATCCACGGTGGCGCCGTCCTCCAGCAGCTGAGCCTTGGGACCGAGCAGGAACTCAAGGGCCGGCGCCAGGACGGACGGCTCGCCGATGACGTCGAGGACGTAGGGCGCCTCGACCAGCTCGCCGTCGACCAGGAACCCGCCCTCGGTCTCCTCGAACGACGTCTGGGCGACGACCCGCACGTCGCCGTTGAGCTGCATCGCCTCAGCCCCCACCGTGCGCAGCTCCTGGATCGTGTCGAGGAGCGAGGACAACCTGACCCGTCCGGTCTCCTCCTCGATGGTGATCCGGACGCCTGGGCCGGTGACCGGCACCAGGCCGGCCAAGATCTTGAGCTCGTCGGCGTCCTCCTGTGCCTGCGCGAGCGCCGCCTGCCGCCTGCTGGTGTCGTCCCGCAGCTCGTCGCGGGTCTGCTCGAGGTCGTCGATCTCGTCCTCCGCCCGCTGCCGGGCGCCCGCGAGTGCGGACAACACGTCGATCAGCTCCTGCTCCCGCAGTCCGGAGTAGGTGTCGTCGGTCTCGTTGACCCGCACCTGGGTCACGGCGGCGAAGCCGAGCACCCCGAGCAGCAGTCCGACCACGATCTGGCTGCGGGACGGCTTGCGGAGCCCGGCGATGATCCGACGCGCCCCGCCGTCAGGGGTCGGGTCCGCCGGTCCGGGGACGGCGGACGGCGGCGTCACGTCGTGCTCGTCAGGCATGGAACACGTGCCTGCGGATAGCAGCGACGTTGGTGAAGATCCGGATGCCGAGCACGACGATGACACCGGTGGAGAGCTGGCCGCCCACTCCGAGCCGGTCGCCGAGATAGACGATGCCGGAGGCGATCACCACGTTGCTGATGAAGGAGACGACGAAGACCTTGTCGTCGAAGATCCCGTCGAGGTAGGCCCGCAGCGCACCGAAGACGGCGTCGAGCGCGGCGACGACGGCGATGGGGAGGTAGGGCTCCAGACCGAGAGGCACGTCGGGCTGCACCACGAACCCGAGCAGGACACCGACGAGCAGACCGAGAACTGCGATCACTGTCTACTCGTCTCCATCCGGAAGTCTTCCGCCGTTGGTCTCCTCCGAGGCCGACCGTAGCTGTCGCAGCCGAGCAGGCGCAGCCGGTAGTCGCATGTCGTCCACATTGTCGGTCTCGTAGGACCAGCCGTAGTCACCAGCCAGCAGTGCGAAGCCGGCGCCGCTGCTGGTCTCGACGAGCCGCGACGAGAGCGTGTCGGGGTTGCCGATCGCCTGCACGACGTACGGCGGCGCGATGCCCGTGGAGTTCACCTCGATGGCCGTGCCGGAGTTGCGGATCGCCGTGCGCGGCGAGATCCGCTGCCCGTTGATCGCGATCGCCTCGGCGCCGGCGGTCCACAGGGCGTTCACGAGCAGCGCCAGGTCGGAGTCCCGGATGTGCTCGGTGTCGGGGTCGCTGGAGGCGCCGTTGTCGAGCTCGATCCTGATGCCCGGACCCGTGACCGGCGTGAAGCCCGCGGTCGCCCCGACATCGTTAGCGGAGTCCTCGACGTCGTTGACCTCGTCGCCGAGGTCGAGGAAGGCCGTCTCGGCCAGGACGTTGCTGCGGCGAAGTGCTGCGATCTCGCTCTGCAGGCTCTGCACCACCCCGCGGCGTGCCTCGATCCGTTCGATCAGGGACTCCCGGCTGGCACTGTCGATGTCGGCGTTCGCCGACGTCTGCACTGCGGCGGTGGTCAGCAGCACGCCGAACACGGCGACGACCGCGATCACACCGACCCGTCCTGAGACGCGGTCCCGGCCGTGCGGCTGGTCGCCACGTGCGACCCGCCGCTGCGCGACCAGCTGGTAGTCCCGCTCGAGCGCCTCGGCGGTGATCAGCGTCAGGAGCGGCGTCCGCATCCGCGCGGACGGGTCCTCCCCGCCGGCCGTCATGACCGCCGCTCCGTGGTGACGAGGAGCTTGCGCACCTGCCAGGCGTAGAGGACGCCGGCCCACCAGTAGAGCCCGATCCCCCACAGCGCGAGCGCCCACCCGAAGAGCTGGGCCAGCGTGGCCACGGCGCCGTCGCCGTCACCGAGCAGGAGGAGGGGGAATGCGTAGAGCAGGTTGAACGTGGCGGCCTTGCCGAGGAAGTGGACGGGAAGCGCGCTGTAGCCGCGGGTCCGGAGCAGCGGGACCAGGCCCCACAGCAGCAGGTCGCGCAGCGGGAGCGACAGCGCGAGCCACCACGGGATGATGTCCCGGAGCGCGAGCCCGACGACCACGGCGAGGATGTAGAGACGGTCGGCGACGGGGTCGAGGATCTGGCCGAGCGCGGACTGCTGGTCGAGCTTGCGGGCCAACCAGCCGTCGAGGAAGTCCGTGACACCGGAGACCATCAGGACGACCAGCGCCCACCCGTCCTCCTCCGGTCCGAGCACCAGCCAGAGGAAGAGCGGGACCCCGGCGAGTCGCAGCACGCTCAGCAGGTTGGGGAGGGTGAAGACGGCGCTCGAGCCTTGCTCGTCTCGCGTCGTCGGGTCGGCCACGGACGACACCCTAGTTTCCTCCGACGCTGCTCATGATCCGACCTCGTCGGAGTGGGCCGCGTCGCGGATCTCGCCGACCAGCTCCTCGATCACGTCCTCCAGCGCGGCGACACCCAGCGTCGCCCCGTCGGTGGTCACGACGCGCGCCATGTGCGCACCCCGGCGCTGCAGGTGCTCGAGAACGTCGTGCAGGAGCGCGTCCTCCCCCACGGTCGCGAACGGGCGTACCCATCGGTCGGCGACCGGCCGACGACGGCGCTCCTCGTCGGGCTCCAGCACGTCCTTGATGTGCAGGTAGCCGATCAGCTCCCCCGAGCCCTCGGCACTGTCGTCGACGACCGGGAACCGGCTGAAGCCGGTCGCGGCGCAGACCGCCTCCACGTCGGCGCCGGTCGAGCCGCGACGCACCGTCGTGAGCGACTCCGGCCGCATCATGACGCCTGCGACGGTCTTCTCCGTGAAGCCCAGCGCGCCGGCCAGCCGGTCGTACTCTTCCTTGGCGAGCAGTCCCTCCCCCCGCGACTCCTCGACCAGCGCCGCAACCTCCTCGCGGGTGAAGGTGGAGCTCAGCTCGTCCTTGGGCTCGACCCGCAGCACCCGCAGGATCGCCTTCGCCATCGCGTCGAGGGCGACGATCACCGGCTTCAGCATGGTGACCAGGGCGAGCATCGGCGGAGCCAGCAGCAGTGCTGCCCGGTCCGGTCCGGCGAGGGTGATGTTCTTCGGCACCATCTCCCCCAGCACCACGTGCAGGAACGCGACGATGGTCAACGCGACCGCGAACCCGACCGGGTGCAGCAGGTCGTGCGGAAGGTGCGCGGCCTCGAAGAGCGGTTCCAGCAGGTGGGCGATCGCAGGCTCGGAGATCGCGCCGAGCACGAGCGAGCACACCGTCACCCCGAGCTGGATGCCGGCGATCATGTGCGGCATCTGACCGAGCGCACGCAGGGTGGTGCGCGCCAGGCGCGAGCCGGCCTGCGCGCGTGGCTCGATCTGGCTGCGTCGCGCCGAGACGAGTGCGAACTCCGTGGCGACGAAGAAAGCGTTGCCGGCCAGCAGCAGGGCAGTGAGAAGGAGAGCCGCGACGTTACTCATCGCGCGCCACCTCCTCGACCCGCAGGGACAGCCGGTCGATCCGCAGCCCGTCCATGTACTCCACCGTCAGGACGGCGTTGCGAGCGGGAGCGTCGTCCTCGCCGTGCGGCTCCGGCAGGGGTACGGCGACGACATCCCCTGCGACAGGGATCTTGCCGAGACCTTTCAGCACCAGGCCGGCCACCGTGTCGTAGTCCTCGCCCTCCGGAAGCTCGATGCCGGTGAGGTCCTCCACCTCGTCGGGCCGCAGCAGTCCCGAGACCGACCAGCTGCCGTCGCGGCGGAGCCGCCCCCGCGCGCCGAGCCGGTCGTGCTCGTCGGCGATGTCGCCGACGATCTCCTCGACCACGTCCTCGAGCGTGACGATGCCGGCGTGCCCGCCGTACTCGTCCAGGACGACGGCCATCTGGAAACCGTCCTCCCGCAACAGCGCCATCAGCGGGTCGAGGCGCAGGCTGTCGGGCACCACGATCGGTTTGACCATCAGGTGCTTGACCCGGGTGGTCGCGCGCTCCGGCACCGGGAGGGCCACCGCGTTCTTGACGTGCACGGTCCCGATGACGACGTCCTTGTCGTCGAGCACCGGGAAGCGGGAGTGACCGGTGTCGCGGGCGAGCTCGATCACTGCGCTCGCGCGGTCGGTCTCCTCCAACGTGCGGGTGCGCACCCGCGGGGTCATGATCTCGCCGGCGGTGCGGGTGCCGAACTCCACGGACTTCTCCATCAGCTCGGCGGTGTCCGCGTCCAGCGTGCCGACGTGTGCGCTGCGCTGGATCAGGGACGCCAGCTCGGTCGAGCTGCGTGCCGACCGCAGCTCCTCCTGCGGTTCGATGCCGAACCACCGGACGATCGCGTTGGCCGCCCCGTTGAGAACTCGGAGTGGGAGCCGGATCGCTGAGGTGAAGGCGCGCATCGGTCGTTGGGTGGTGCGAGCGGTGGCCATCGGGAGGGCGAGCGCGATGTTCTTCGGCACCAGCTCGCCGATGAGCATGGTCATGATCGTGCTGAGGACCAGGCTGGTCGTGAGCGCGATCGGTCCGACCGCTCCTTCCGGGATCCCCGCTGCCTCGAGCGGGTCGCGGAGCAGCTCGGCGACCGCAGGCTCGGCAAGGAAGCCGATTCCCAGGTTGGTCGCGGTGATCCCTACCTGGGCGCCCGAGAGCTGCGTCGACAGCGATCGCAGTGCCCGCTGCACCCCGGCCGCGGTGGCATCGCCCTCTGCCGCGGCCCGGTCGACCTGGCCCCGGTCGACGGTGACGAACGCGAACTCCGCGGCGACGAACATCCCGCAGGCCAGCACCAGCACGATGGCCAGCGCGAGGAGCAGGAGAGCCGTCGTCATGGTCGCTGAAGCGTACCGACCCGGCCCGCTGATCGGTCAGTCCGCCATCGTGTGATCAGAACCCGCTACCGAGCGGAAAAAGCTCCCTCCCCCGGCGCTGTTGGGGGTATGGTCCGATCACTGATCGTGATCGCCCCAGACCCCGGCGGCCACAGTGTGTGCAACCGGGGAGGGCGTGCGACACATGAGTCTCTACGAGGTCGCTGCGCGGACCAGGTCCGGCGCGCCGCACCGGACACCGCGTCACCAAGGTCGCTGGGGGACGTCCGGGCTCGCGCGCGCTGGACGCGGCAGGCCGGTCGTCGACCCGCAGAGGTGTCGGCTCTCGTGGCCGGCGAGACATCGGGAGGACGTCTGACGAAGTGGCGCACGGCGGTGCCTCCCTCCCGGGGAGGGGCGGCGGGTGAGCACGACCAGAGCTCCAATCTGGTGCTTCCCGCAAGGGCCCCGGGCCGGCTCTCCTTCGCGATCGCACGATCGCGGAGGAGAGCCGGATCCCTCGCCCCTCGCTTCCACGGTTGCCGGTCGCTGAGCCCCGGCTCCGCGACTCCACCGCCGCACCGGTCCTGGTGGTTCAATGAGCCGGGTGAGCGAGCTGTCACAGCAGCGCCTGGCCATGTTGTTCTCCGACATCGAGGGCTCGACGCTGCACGCGAACCGGCTCCGTGGCCAGTGGAAGGACGTCCTCCGACTCCACCGCGAGACCTGCCGGCGGGCCTGGAAGGACCACAACGGCCATGAGGTGGACACAGCCGGCGACGGGTTCTTCGTGGTGTTCCCCGCGGTACCCGACGCAGTCGCCGCTGCGATCCAGGCCCAGCGCGAGCTGACGGCGGCGACCTGGCCCGGCGGCCGCCCGGTCCGGTCCCGGACCGGCCTCCACGTGGGCGTCGTGTCGTCGTACGACGGCAGCTATGTCGGCTACGACGTCCACCGGGCGGCCCGGATCATGGGCACCGCCAACGGCGGCCAGGTCGTCGTGTCGCAGGCGGTGGTCCAGGACTTCGCCACCCGGCCCGAGGGGCTCGAGATCACCGACCTCGGCACCCATCCGCTGAAGGACCTGGCCGAGGAGGAGCGGCTCTTCCAGGTCCACGCCGAGGGGATGCTCACGTCGTTCCCGCGGATCAAGTCGCTCGGCACCTCCGGCGCGGCGGCAGCGGCCGTCGCACGGACGCTCTACCGCCCGGCCGAAGTCGCCGCCGCCGAGCTGCTCATGGAGGACGGCCGCGCGCTCGAGCTCGACGAGCACGGCCTGCGGATCGGCCGGATGCCCGACAACGACCTGGTCCTCAACGACAACCTGGTGAGCCGGCACCACTGCGCGATCACCGGCACGCCCGCCGGGTTCGTGCTCACCGACCTCCAGTCCACCCACGGCACCACAGTGAACGGCGAGCGGCTGACGATGGCCCGGCCCCTGGTGGACGGCGACGAGCTGGTCGTCGGCGAGACCAGGGTCCGGTTCACCCAGCCGGGGTGATCGGTGCGGTGTCGGAGCCGAGCGGCGCCGGATTCTTCTCCGGCTCGTTGGGCAGCTCGCGCACGGCGGCGCCGAAGGTCTGGATCGTCTCCGCCAGGGCCCGCGCCTCGCCCTGTCCGAGGGACAGCACCTCGAGTGCCGAGGTCGCGCGCACCGTGGCGGTCCGCCGGGTCTGCTCGAAGACGGCCCTCTCCCCGAAGTGGTCGCCCGCGCCCAGGGTGGTCACCAGGACCTCCCCCTCCGGCGTCTCCCGGATGATGTCGGCGCTGCCGCTGGCGATCACGTAGATCTGCTGACCGACCTCGCCCTGCCGCACCACCGCCTGCCCGGTCTCGTAGTGCTCGCGGCGCAGGCCGAACGGCGGGGTGACGCGGACGCCGACGATGTCGCGGCCGAAGACCGGTGCCATCAGCCAGTCGAACGCGATGTCCGCCTTCCGCTCCCAGGTGGGGACGAACCACCAGAAGAACAGCCGCCACAGGATCCATGCCGGCAGGCCGTAGAACCGCATCCCCTTCAGGTGGGAGACAGCTTTGCGGCGGCCGAGCGAGCAGGCGTCACCAAGTCCGGCGAACTTGAACGGCTTGAGGGGCTTGCCCTCGATCTGCCGCACGATGTTGCGCCCGATCTGGCGGCCGCCGTACATGGCGTAGATCGCAACGGCGGGACAGATGCCGCCCTGGGGGTGCGGTACGGCGGCGCAGTCGCCGGCGGCCCACACGTTGTCGGTGCCCGGCACCTGGACGTTCACGTCGGTGATCACCCGCCCTCGTTGGTCCCGCTCGTAGGGCATCAGGTCGAGCAGCGGTGAAAGGGCCGTCCCGGACGAGCTGATGATCGACCGGGTCTGGACGACCGTGCCGTCCGAGAGGAGCGCCTCGTCCCGGGTCGCGGCGGAGATCCGGGTGCCGGTCAGCACCTCGACCCCGCCCTTGGCGATCGTCCGCTCGGCGTAGCCGATCAGCTTCGGCTGTCGGGTGGCGAGCTCGGGGAGGATCCGCTCGCCGGAGTGGACCAGCAGCACCCTGAGCTCGGCCGGGTCGATCCCCGGGTACTCCTTGCGAGCCAGGCGCCGGAAGTAGTCCATCAGCTCGGTGGCGATCTCGACCCCGCCGAAGCCGCCGCCGACCACGATGAACGTCAGCAGCCGCTGTCGCTCGACCGGGTCGGTCTCGATCTCCGCCATCTCCAGCATCGCCAGCAGGTGGTTGCGCACCTTGAAGTTGTCGGCGAAGGTCTTCAGCTGGAACGCGTGCTGGGCGATGCCGGGATAGCGGGACAGGTCGTCGATCGAGCCGAGGGCGACCACGAGGTGGTCGTACTCGAGCACCTGCTCCTTGCCGTCGAGCAGCCGTGACGTCGTCACCGTCCGCTCGCCGACGTCGACCGACTTGATCTCGGCGTTGTGGAACCGGGCGGGCGGGAACAGCCGCCTCGCGGGGCTGGTGATGTTGGTCGGCGAGATCTTGCCCGTGAGCATCTCGGCGATGAATCCGTGGAAGGTGTGGAAGTTGTCGCGACTGACGACGGTCAGGTCCACCTCGCCCCGGCCGATCGCATTCTTGAGCGAGCGCGCCAGGTAGATCGCGGTCCACCCGCCACCGAGGCACACCACGCGCACCGGACGCCGGTCAGCTGCTGTCATCTCGTCTCCTCCGTCCACTGCGGGATGGCGTCGAGCGCCGCCTGGTAGCCGACCTCGACGATCGCGTCCAGGTGCCGCATGTCCAAGGTGTCGTACGGCGTGACCGGGGGCGCGATGAAGCGGACATCACCCCTGAGCCGTTGCGCCGCGGCAGCCCGGTCGCTGCCGAGCGTCGCGGTGCGTTCGAGGATCCGCACGATGCTCGGGAAGGCAGTGCCCGCCCCGCGCCGGAAGCGGTGGCGCAGCACGTCGACGACGCTGGGAGCGTGCTCCCAGTGCAGGCCCACGGAGAAGGTCCGCGGGGGCGACACGTCGCTGGCATAGATGGTGCCGGCGCCGGTGCTGCTCATCGGGTCGACGGGCAGGTTGTCGAGGACGCCACCGTCGACGAGCAGCTCGCCGCGGTCGATGACCGGCGCAACGATGCCAGGGATGGACACGCTGGCGAGCACGTAGCGGGCCAGCGGGCCGGTGGTGTGGACCATGCTGCGGTTGCGGGTGAGGTTCGTCGACGTGCAGAAGAAGTCACGGGCCTGGTCCTCGATCCGGCGGTCACCGAAGCACCCAGCCATCGCAGTACGGCTGCGGTGCGAGCCGTGCAGCGCCACGAACGGGAAGGTGAACCCCTTCAATGGCCGGATCTCGTGCCAGATCTCACGGTTGGCCTCCACGATCTCCTCGGGAGACAGCCCGATCGACCACAGCCCTCCCACCAGCGCACCCATGCTGCTGCCGCCGATCCGGTCGATCTCGACGCCCGACTCCAGCAGCGCCCGGAGGACGCCGATGTGCGCGAACCCGCGGGCTCCGCCGCCGCCGAGCACCAGGCCGATCGCCTTCCCGGAGAGGTGCCGGCCGAGCCGCCGCCAGTCGGCTTCGGCGCTCTCCAGCACGTGCGACTGTCGCGCGAACTCGCCGGCGTCCCGCCAGAGCGCGGTCACGCCCGGCGCCGGCTGCCCTGCGTCACGGACGAACACCAGCTCGCGCGGGACGTCCGGGGCGATCGCAACCATCCGGGACAACAACCGACGAACCTGACGGTCCGGACGGGCGCCTCCGGGGACGGCGACGAGGATCCGGTCGGCCCGCCGGAGCACGCGCTCGGTCCACGGCGACTCGGGCTCGGGGTCGGCTGCCAGCAGGATGAGCGGGTGCTCGAGCTCCGCGGCGTCGAGGTGGTCGGCGAGCGCCCTCTCGTGCGACGAGCCGGCGGGCGACCGAGCCGCCCCCACGCCGACGGACGCGTCCACTGCCGCGGCGTCCAGCGCGCAGAGCGCGACGGCCGAGCCGATCCGCGCCGCGACCCGGGCGACGTCGATCCCGCCAACTGGGACCAGGGCCACGGTTGCCGGCGCACTCGTGCGCCGGGGCGGGCTGCCGGGCAACAGCCAGCCGGCCACGACCCTGGTGAGCTGGAGCGCGCCGCGCGGGTCCTCCTCCATCAGCCGTTCGAACGACGTCCGCGACAGCCGGCCGACGAGGGTGTCACGTACCGCCCGAACGGTGGCGGTGCGCCGCGACCCGGTCAGCAGCGCGACCTCGCCCACGGTGGAGCCACGTCCGATCTCGCGGACGATGGTCTCGGAGCCGTCCGGGCCGGCGACCGAGACGTTGAGCCGACCGCCGGCGACCACGTAGAGGTCGTCCCCGGGATCGCCGGTGCGCATCAGCACCTCGCCGCGGTCCAGAACAGTCCACTCCATCGTCCGGGCGAGCTCCTCGAGGCGCTCGCCCGGCATGCCCTGGAAGACTGCGCACCCGGCCAGGGCGCCGACCGCGTGGCGCGGCTCAGCCCGGATGGTCCGCACTGCCACCTCCGGGCTGGACCAGGCGCGCGAGTCGTTTGACGTTGCGGAGGTTCTTGAAGCTGACGTTGTCGGTGGTCGAGTTGCCCCCGAACGTGCCGCACCCGAGGGTCAGCGACGGGACCAGCCCGGTCGTGACACCGAAGACTCCGTGCGCACCGGGAGAGTTGGCCAGGATCCGGCTGGTCGGCATCGCGGCGCCGAAACGGGCGATCCGGTCGGGGTCGGCGCTGTGGATGATCGAGGTGTGGCCGCTGCCCATGAACCCGAGGAGGCGGCGGGAGAAGCTGATCGCCTCGTCGTCACCAGTGACGTCGAAGAGGGACAGCACGGGCGTCATCTTCTCCCCCGCCAACGGCGTGTCCTCGCCGTCCCAGGTAGCCGGGACCACGATCACCTTGATCTCGAACGGTCGGCTGATCCCGGTGAACGCGGCGATCGTCGCTGCCGACTGGCCGACCGTCTCACCGCGGAACCGGTTGGTCGCCGGGTCGACCGCAAGGGCCAGGAAGCCCTCCGCCTCCTCCGGGGTGAGGACGGCGGCGCCCTGGCTCTCGAGCTGCGACACGAAGTCGGCCCGCACCGACCGGTCGACGACCAGGTTGTGCTCGGCGCCGCAGATGACGCCGTTGTCGAACGACTTCGACATCACGATCGAGCTCGCCGCGGTGGGGAGGTCGGCGTCCGGGGCGATCCAGCAGGGTGCGTTGCCGGGGCCGACCCCCAGCGCCGGCGTACCGCTGCTGTAGGCCGCCTGCACCATCGCGGCCCCTCCGGTCGCGAGAACCAGCCCGACGTCGGGGTGGCTCATGAACTGCTGGGTCAGCTTGCGGCTCCCCCGCTTCTTGACCCAGAGCACCAGGTCCTCGGGGGCGCCCTCCTCCCGCAGCACCTCGTGGATCAGCTCGCCCACGCGGTTGCCGACCCCGAGCACGGCGTGGTGGAAGCTGAGGATGACCGCGTTGCGTGACTTGAGGCTGACCAGCGTCTTGAAGTACGCCGTGGCGACCGGGTTGGTGACCGGCACCAGGCCGAAGATCACCCCTACCGCCTCGGCGATCTCGGTGACCTGGGTCTCCTCGTCGGTGCCGAGCGAGCCGGCGCCCACCTGACCGACGAGCGAGTCGTAGACCCCCTGTGCCGCGACCATGTTCTTCAGCGTCTTGTCGGCTGCGTTGCCGACGTGGGTCTCCTCGACCGTCGCCTCGGCCAGCGCAGCGGCGTGCTCGAGGAAGACCGCGGTGAGCCGGCCCAGCAAGGCATCCACCCGCTCCTCGGCCCAGCTCGCGAACTGGGACTGCGCGGCGGCGGCACGACCCACCAGCTCGTCGACCACGGGGTCGGGTGCGGCGGCGAACATCAGGTCGGACGCCTGTTCGGTGAGCCGCCTCAGCTTGGCCGTCGCGTCCCGTGCGAGCTCCTGGGTCAGCCCCAGTGCGGCTCCGGGGTCGCGGTGGGCCAGCTCGTCGAGGCTCGCCGTCGTGATGGTGCGGGCGCGGACCTGCGTGTCGGCGATCGCGGTCGCCGACCGAGGAAGTCGATCCAGGAGGGCCACCTCGCCCAGGGTCGAGCCGGGACCTTCGTAGCGCAGCACCGACTCGGTGTCGACCTCGGGGAGCTCGAGCTCGATCCGCACGTCGCCCTCGTCGATGAAGAACGCGGCGTCGCCCTCGTCCCCCTCGGTGAAGATGGTGGTGCCGGGTTCGAACTCGACCTCGGTCAACAGCTTTCCGACCGTCTCCCTGTGCTCGTCGGAGAGACCGTCGAAGAATCCGGGCAGGCTCATCGGGAACGTCGCCTCCTGAGGGGCGTGGGGTCGGACCGGCCGCCCGATCGGCCGTCGTCATGCTAGGCCCCCAGAATGACCCCTCACCACCGTCGAACGGGTGATAACCGGCGGATCAGCCGACCGCAGCGCTGTCTGGGTCGAGCTGCAGCTCTGAGGTGTCGACGGCCTCGAAGGCCGCGGCGGGGATCTGCTTGAGCTCCTCGATCAGCCGCCCCGGCCACCGCCGGTGCTGCTCGCCCTGGAAGAACCATGGGCTGCCGTTGTCGGCGAGGACCAGGCCGTAGGTCTGCATCGCCCGGATGACCCGCCGCGCGTAGCGGCCGTACCCGCTCATGGTGAAGTCGGCGTCCAGCCGGAACCGCGCTCCCATCGGCGGAAACCTCCGGTCCGTGTGCGAGCCCGCGTCGTGACGCGCCGGCCACAGGTGGTGGGTGCTGGTCTCGTCGGTGGTGAACCGGATGGCGTGGTCGATCGTGCCATCACGGACCTCGCGCCACCGCAGCAGCCCGGGCAGGATGGGAAGCCCGGCGGCGTCGGCGGAGGTCCATCCGCTCGGGCGCAGCCTGTTGGAGCGCAGGCTCCAGGTCGCGCCGGAGCCCGCTCGCCAGCGGCCGTCGCGCACCCGGGTCGCCCAGGTCTCGTAGAGCCTGCAGCGATCCTTGTCGACGACGATCGCGTGCCGATCACCGTCGCTGCGCCGACCGCCCTCGATCCGGGTGTCGCGACCGAGGGGATATCGCACCCGATCGCTCTCGCCGGCGTACCTGAAGCGGACGGCGACCTTGCGGTGGTCGCCGTCGACGACGGTGACCGGGATGCCGTAGTCAGGGCCGTCGCCGTACGACGGACCGAAGTCGGGGTGCAGGTCGCTTCGCGGCGACATGCGCTGGAGCCAGGCTGCGCTGCGGGCGTGCACGGGAAGGTCGGAGACATCGGCATGCCACCAGTTGTCCGCAGGGAACGCTGGGCACCCGGCGACCGGGGCCTGAGCGCGCTTCGGATCGGCCGCGGACCTCTCCGGTCCGGCGGCGATGCTTGCGCCAAGCACAATCGCGAGGGCGAACACTCCGAGTCGCGTCACCGGTGCCCGTCTAGGAACAACACCGCCCAAGCGCAAAAGATCAGCAAGCCGACGGCGGACACGACCGTGATGACAACAGGCGCGTCGATATCGGCAAGGATCTGCCAAATACTCCCCATCTGTGTACTCCCTCCGGCAGGAGGTTAGGGCGGTCGGCGCGGCCGTGTCCTGCGAACAGTCAAAACTTTGACCATCCGCCCAGCGTTGTCTGACGCTGTGCCTGGGAGGATCGGCGAATCAGTGACGGCGGCGAGCCGTGGCTCCTAGACTCATGACGGTGGCACGCGCCGTAGGGGGCCGGCCAGGGAGAGGGACAGCG
Source organism: uncultured Actinomycetota bacterium (assembly GCA_963724275.1). GTDB lineage: Bacteria > Actinomycetota > Actinomycetes > Propionibacteriales > Nocardioidaceae > Nocardioides. The sequence goes on from CAVRUB010000001.1 coordinate 31,795, forward strand.
ACAATGCCCAACGAGCGCGGCGACCAGCCGTCGCCGCCCGAGACCGAGCAGGAGCGTTTGCTCCGGCTCGTGGCTGATGCTGCCCCCGTGCTCGACAGCATCCCGTTCAGCGTCCTCGTCACCGACGCCGCGGGCCGGATCGTCAGCATGAACGCAGCCGCCGAGCGGTTGTTGGGCTACCGCTCCGCGGAGCTCCTCGGACACTCGCTCGCAGCGATCGACGCCGAGTTGGGCGCGTCCAAGGCCGGTTACGACAGGGTCCTGAACGCAGCACTGGACAGCGAGCGAGAGCGGGCGTACCGCCGCAAGGACGGAGAGCTGGTGCCGGTCAGCGAGGCCGTCACGCTGCTCCACGGGGGCGCCCCGGACGTCCGTCCGGCCGGCTACCTGGTGGTGGCCTACGACATCACCCAGCGCAAGCAGGCGCAGGCGGCCGAGGTGGAGTTCCTCGAGACCCATGACCCCTTGACGAAGCTCCCGACCCGCGGGCAGCTGCTGCGCCAGCTCGGGGACGCGATCGTGGCCGCCCAGCAGGACGGCACCGAGGTGGCGGTCCTGGTCGTCGACCTCGACCACCTGAAGCGGGTCAACGACGCGCTCGGCCTGCCGGCCGGCGATGAGCTGCTGGTCCGGATCGCCGAGCGGCTGCGCTCCTGGGTCCGCACCTCCGACGTGGTTGCCCGGCTGGGCGGCGACGAGTTCGCGATCGTGCTGTCGGGTCTCCAGCAGGCGGAGTCCATCACGTCGCGCGTGGACGTGCTGCTCGAGGACCTGCTGACCACCGTGACCATCGGCGGGCACCCGCTGCCTGTCACGGTGAGCATCGGCGGTGCCGTGCACCCGCCGGGCAGTCCGGACCCGGCCGAGCTGATCAAGCGGGCCGACCTCGCCATGGAGCACGCCAAGGCGTCCGGACGCAACAATTTCCAGTGGTTCCGCGACGACATGGTCGACGCGGGTGACGACGCGCTGACCGTGGCGTCCGCGCTGCGCCAGACACTGCGGGACGGCGGTCTCTCCATCGCCTACCAGGCTCAGGTCGACGTCCGTACCGGCCGCGTCGTGGGCATCGAGGCGTTGGCCCGCTGGACGCATCCCGACCTCGGAGAGGTGCCGCCGACCCGGTTCATCCCGATCGCCGAGGACGGCGGCATGATCGTCCAGCTCGGCGGCTGGATCCTGCGGAAGGCCTGCCGCGACGTGGCCTCGATCCAGCGGGCACTGGGTCGGCCGCTACGGGTGGCGGTCAACGTCTCGCCTCACCAGTTCCGCAGCACCGGTTGGCTCGGCGAGATCCTCGGCGCCCTCCATGACTCCGGTCTCGACGCCTCGCAGCTCGAGCTCGAGATCACCGAGTCCATCCTCATGGACGACCGGCCGGACGCCACGGACATGCTGCACGCCATTCGTCGACTCGGTGTCTCGATCGTCGTCGACGACTTCGGTCGTGGCTACTCGAGCCTCGCCTACCTGAGCCGGCTGCCGATCGACAAGATCAAGATCGACCGGACGTTCGTCCAGGAGCTGGTCGCCGGCGGTGAGCACGCTCCTGTCGTCGACGCGATCATCGTGATGGCGCACGAGCTCGGCATGACGGTCGTCGCCGAGGGTGTCGAGACCGCCGAGCAGGAGCGCTACCTCCGCGACCGCGGGTGCGACGAGGTGCAGGGCTTCTACTACAGCCGCGGTGTGCCGACCGAGGACGTCGTCCGCACCGTGCAGCAGATCGGCGTCTTCTGAGCCTGACCTCGCCCGCTGCGGGGCCATGGCGTGGCGTCCACGGTTGCCGGTTGGCAGTGGGTCCAGGTCGAACTACGCCTCACGCCGTCAGTAGCCGGTGCCGATCTTGGTCTGCTGCCGTTCGGTGTGGTGGGCGCCGCCCTTCTCGTCGAGGGTCGCGCAGGCTTCGCCGATGTCGCGGGTGAGCCGTTCGACCTGTTCGCGGCTCATGGTCTCCTTGACCAGCGCTCTCATGATCTTCACGTTCTCCGCGTTCGGCGGGAGGGTGTACGCCGGCACCATCCAGCCGCGCTCGGCCGACAGCTGCCAGGCGATGTCGGACTCGTCGTACGACGCGTGGCCGCCCTTGAGCCGGAAGGCCACCAGCGGCAGCTGCTCCTGGTCGGCACCGATCACCTCGAACCGGCCACTGTCTTGCAGGTTGGCGGCGAGGGCGGCGGCGTTCTGCTGCATCTGCTTCATCACGTAGGTGTAGCCAGGCCGGCCCAGCCGGACGAAGTTGTAGTACTGCGCCAGGACCATGGAGGCGCCCGTGGAGAAGTTCAACGTGAAGGTCGCGTCGGTCTTGCCGAGGTAGTTCTCGTAGAAGACCAGGTCCTCGGCGAGGTCGGAGGTCTCCCGGAAGATCAACCAGCCGATGCCCGGATACACCAGGCCGTACTTGTGGCCCGACACGTTGATCGACCGGACCTGCTCGAGACGGAAGTCCCACCTCGTGTCGGGATAGAGGAACGGCCACACGAACGCACCGCTGGCGCCGTCCACGTGCATCGGGATGTCGAGGCCGCGCTCCTTCTTCACGTCGAGCAGCAGCTGGTTGATCCCGACGATGTCGTCCATGTGCCCGGTGAACGTGGTGCCGAGGACGCCGACGACACCGATCGTGTTCTCGTCGAGGTGCGGAGCCACGTCGTCGGGGCCGATCGTGTACTTGTCCACCTCGAGCGGGACGATCCGCGGCTCGACGTCGAAGTAGCGGCAGAACTTCTCCCACACCACGTGGACGTCCGCACCGAACACGAGGTTCGGCTTGCTCGTCGACGCGTTCTCGGCCTGGCGACGTTCCTTCCACTTCCACTTCAGCGACAGGGCCCCGAGCATGATGGCCTCGGACGAACCCTGGGTGCGACAGCCCGTCGTCTCCCCGGGCGCGTGGAAGAGGTCGGCGAGCATCCGTACGCAGCGCTGCTCGATCTCGGCGGAGATCGGGTACTCGGCGTGGTCGATGAAGTTGCGGTGGAGGTTCTCGGCGATGATGCGCTGAGCCTCCGGCTCCATCCACGTCGTGACGAAGGTCGCGAGGTTGCGCTGGGGATCGCCCTCGAGATTGAGGTCCTCCGCAAGCAGGCGCAACGCGTCGGTGGGTCGCATCCCGCTCTCGGGGAACGTGGTCGACGGTGCCACTTCCGTGAGGAAGCGATTGCCGTAGAGGGCTTCGGCCTGGCTGTCACTGAGCTCTGTCATGGCGTGGTCGGACCAACCGTTCCTGTCGAAGGGGATGTGTCGAATACCTGGATGACCCCGCCGACCGCGAAGCAGATCGCCCCGGCGAAGGTCCCCCAGTTGACGAGACCGATGTTGACGGCCTCGTCCGTCGCCGGGCGCGTGAACGCTGCGATCCCGGCGAGGAAGAAGAGGATGGAGCCGACCTGGTTCACCACGACGACCCACCATCCGAGGACACCGGTCCGCACCCGGATCCGACCGTCGCCCACGTCGAGCAGGGCCAGGTGCCCCGAGACGAGGAAGCAGACGCACCCGGTGATGTCAGGGAACCAGATCCACCCGTCCGACTGTCGCGGCGTGAGTCCGTCGGCGAAAGCGGCGACCAGGCTCACCGCGAAGAACAGGGTGCCCACGAACAGCACGACCGCGCTGCGCCGGGCGCGGGTGTGGCCGGACGCGAACACGACCGAGGTGTAGCCGCCGAGGCTGAAGAAGACGCCCCCGACCAGGTACGTCACGTTGACGGTCGTCAGGCTGGTGGCGTCGAGCTGTGCGAGAGCGGCACCGATGGCGAAGAGGGTGCCGCCGAGGGTGAAGCTGGATGCGGCAACCAGGTTCAAGCGGTTGAGACGTCGGGTCGCGGAGTCGCTCGGAGACAGTACGTCGTCCATCGGCAGGCTCCCCTCGCTCATCCGGACCAAGCGTCACGAACCAGAGGGGTGACCGCCTCATCCGCGCCGGGTGAGCCGCGATCCGGGAGCAGGGTGCCAGGTCACCCCGGCCCAGCCAGGGTCAGCGCGGGTGCGACTTGCGAGGGTCACCGGACCGCTGAGCGGCGTGGTCAGTCGCTGGCGGGGCGTTGCGCCGGCCCCACCACTGCTGGACGAGGGACACCACGATCGCGCCGGCGAGAGACCCGATGATGCCGCTGGGCCTCAGCTCCACCCCGTCCCCAGCAACGAGGCTCGCGACCAAGCCCCCGAGGAAGGAGCCGAGGAGACCCGCCACGATCGCTCGTGTCCAGTCGATCCCGTCCCGCCCGGTCCCGAGCACCAGCTGCGCACCTGCGCCGATGAGCATGCCGAACAGGATGATGCCGAGGATGAGCATGCACGGAGCATAGCCACAATCTCGCCCGGAAGGTGACGTCGCCACCCTGGGCCAACCCGCCGCGTGATGATGGGGCGATGACGACCTATTCCGGCACGAAGGAGTTCGAGGGCGCGAACTTCGTCAGGGCGAGCTTCAAACATCCGACGGGACCTGGCTCGTATGCGTTGAGGGCAGAAGGAGCTAGTTCGCGCAAGGCTAGCGGCGATCGCCGGGCCGAGTCATGGAGGACCCGGTTCCCGTTACCGGGTTATCCGCACTCGTGCACCGTGGTGGCCCCGGTGTCATGGGACCGCATCCGTTCCTAGCGTTGACAGCCCACAACTCGACCCGACGGAGGCTCATCATGAGAACCATCACTGCGCAGCCATGGCCGCCACCACCGCTCTCGCGCTGTCGACGGGGACTGCGGCGGCCGGCAATCCGCACCACGTCGATCCCTCGACCGTCACGCCGATGCTCAGTCCGGACTTCGATCCGTGGTCCTGCTTCGTGGCCGGAGGTGGGATCACCTGTCAAGGTTCGGCCGACGGGACCTACGACATCGACATCGAGCTCGTGTGTGACGGGCGCGTCGTTCACGTCGTGGGCCGCGAGCAGGCGGGTATGACCCGCTGGCACGACGCTGAGGGCCGGGCGCTGAAGTCGGAGGTGCGGCGCAAGGTCGTCGACCGGCTGACCTTGTCGGGGACCGATGAACCGGCCGTCCACCTTACGATCCATGAGGCCCGGCACTACGTCTATCCCGTGCCCGGGGACCTCGCCGAGCGGGTGCTTCGTGAGAGCGGGGCAGTCTTCTTGCTGCGTTCCGAGGAGGGCGGCGTGCTGTTCCAGGACACCGGTCAGCTCGCCTATGCCCCCGGCGATGAAGAGTGCACCGGTGACGATCAGCGGGAACCTCGACAGTTGGACCGGTGTCGAGACGCTCGACGAGGCGATCTGTCGTGGTCTGACCGGCTGAGTGGCCAGCCGTCGGGTGTCATCGTCGGCAGCTGAGCGAGCACGATCGCGACCTCCTCCTTGCTCCGTGGTGCGCCAACCGGGGCGGCCTGCTCCGGGCCTCTTCTGAGGCAGAGGCAGGCGTGGCGTGGGTCCTGCGCCCGCATCAACCCCCGTGGGCGCGACCCAGAGCTGGCCCTGATTGCGATCAATGCCGGGTGACAACGTCAGGCGTGCGCCGCCACCATGAGGCATGGCTTGGCCTGCGGCGCGGATCCGGGTGATGGGCTGGTGGGCTGCGGCCGCTTGCCTGGTGCTTGCGGCCTGGGCGGCGCGGGCGGAGGCACAGATCGCGTCGGCCGCATCACAGGTGTGGCTGGTGCCGCTCGTCGGACTGCTGCTGGCCACGGCGAGCTGGGCGATGCGTGGGCCGTTGGTGCCTCGGATGCTTCTGGTTCTCGCAGCAGGAACCTGGTTGTCCGGGTCGTTGTCGCCCTGGTTGCTGTTGGCGCACCAGGGTGTCCTGGTGCTCGTGCTGCTGACAGCGGGGTCGGGGAGACTGCAGGGCTGGGATCGTCTCGTGGCTGCCCTGTCGGTGCCGATCGCCCTGGGCATGCTCGAGCAGCTGGCGCTTGGCGTCGTGTTCGTCTGCGTCGGCGTCCGGGTGCTGCTGCGGCGCACTCCGGCGTCGTACGGCGCCGCGTCCGCGGGTGCCTTGGTGGGCGGGACTCTGATCGGTGCGTGGCTGCTGTCCCGGGTCGACCCCCTCGCGTTCGACCCGTACGCCGCGCTGCTGGTCTACGAGGGCGCCTTGGTGGCGGCGGCCTTCGCGCTCGTACTGGGCAGCCGCGCTGACGTGACGCGTCGCCGCGCGATGGTCGACCGCTTGGTCGCGGGTGCAGGATCCGCCGGGGTCCACGAGCCTGAGCCAGGTGCTCGCGGAGGTGCTGCGAGCTCCAGGACTGAAGATCATCGCCCGCCGATCACACCTGATCCAAGCTTGGACCTGCCGGTGGAGGTAGAAGACCGTCTGCTGGCCGTCGTACGTCATCCCTCTGTAGTGGCCCTGGAGGCGGCGGCCCGCAATGATGTGGCCGCGGCCGTCCGGCTCGTGCTACTGGGCGAGGAGCGGCGCGCTGCGCTCGATGAGCAGGCGGTCGCCCTGAAGGAGGCGCAGCGGCGGATGGTGACTGCTCAGGACCAACAGCGCGCTGTCACGGGCGCGAAGCTGCGCAGCGCTGTGGTGGCTCCGCTGCGGGCGGCCGCGGCCATCCTGGATGGCGAGGTCAGCCGGGGCGATCCGGAGACCTCAGCTGCGATCGAGGTCGCGCTGACGCAGATCCGTGCCACCACCGCTGATGTGGAGGAGCTGGTGCACGGCGCCGGTGCCGTGGGACTAGGGCAGGGGCGTCTCGTCGACGCCGTCCGGGCCATGGCGCGGCGAAGTCCAGTGCCCGTCGAGGTCCGAGTCGAGGGCACGGTGGCCGCGTCGGAGGAGGTGGAGAGAGCGCTGTACTACGTGTGCGCCGAGGCATTGGTGAATGTGCACCGCCACGCCCGGGCGAGTGCTGCGACCGCGATGCTGGGCGGCAGTGAAGGCGTGGTGCGCGCCAGGATCTCCGACGACGGCGTCGGCGGGGCGGACGCCGGTCGCTCCGGCCTGTCGGGACTGGCCGAGCGGGTGGCGATGCTCGGCGGTCGGCTCCGGGTGGAGAGTCCACCCGGAGCCGGCACGATCTTGTGCGCCGAACTGCCGTCGTCCTAGGGGCTACTCGCTCACCCGCTGCCAAGGCGCCAGCGTGAGGTGGTGGACATCTCGGAGTCGGTGAAGACGAGTTGGTCACCTTCGTGGCTCCATGACGCGCTGTACGGCGGCACCACGTAACAGGCATCGGGATCGTCCGCCGTGGATGGGAGTTCGCACCCGGTCAGCTCCGCGAGGAGGTCCGGGTCCCCGATGAACCACACGGTGGCATCGTCGCCCTTGAGCTGACCGGCCTCGAGCACCTCGTCGGTGATGGTGGACCCACAATCGGCGCCGGGCAGGTCGAGCGGTCGACACGTCAGCTCGTAGGTGCCGTCTCGCAGTGCCATCGTCCAGGTGCCGCTCCATCCGTCGCCGTTGCCGACCTCGATGGTGGCTTCCTCCGGGATCTCGGCGCGGTAGGTGCCGTCCGGCAGCGGCGCGTCGGTCAGTGGGCAGCCCGCTGTTGTCCGAGTCAGCGCCCTCACATCCACCCGACCGGCGAAGGTACATCCGTGTCGGGGTGCTTCGCAGCGAGCCGGTCGACGGCTCGCATGAGAGAAGCCGTCTCCGGGTCGTTCCTCAGGTCGCGCAGTACCGGTGCCACTGCCGAGCGCAGTCCGTCGAGCTGCGCCGCGGTGGCCTCGTGCACCTCGGTGCCGCGGTCGCAGTACGCCTGCAGGTCGACCGACGCGTCGTAAGCGGCGTCTACGGACGCGTCGGTGGCTCGTGCGGCTGCCGCGCGGATCCAGTCCTGCTGCTGCCCGGTCAAGGATTCGAACAACTCCTCGTTGAACGTGGTCACAAAGACCTTTGGCCACAGCACGACGTTGCTGGTGATGTTGCGAACCTCGTTCGGCAGCTGCGTGCTCACAACGTCGATCTCGGCGCCGTCCAGGTCGCCGACGCGGAGCGCGTCCGCCCACCCGTGGGTCATGTTGACCGGCCGACCGCCCAGCGCGCGGACCGCGGCGGCCTGCACCGGTGAGTTGTAGACCCGGAAAGTGGCACCTTTCCAGTCCTCCGGCCCCACGATCGGCTTTTTGCCGCTGACCGGACGACGCAGGGGTGCCGCCATCAGCCCGACCCCGATCATGCCGGTGCCGTCGAGCTGGGCGAGCACATCGCCTGCGACGTCGCCACTGGTCAGTTCCTCGACGGCCGACTCGCTGGTGAGCAGCAGCGGTGCTTCGACAGCCTCAAGCCCCTCGACGCCGGTCCGCGCAAAGGCACGGGTGGCGGGCCAGCCACCGTCCACCGCGCCGCTCGCAATCGCCTCGACCAGCTGCGACTCCGCGTCGGCAGCGCCGGAGGCGAAGCCCCACGAGAGGTCGACCTTGAGCCGCCCGGCGGAGACCTCCTCCACGGCGTCGACGAACTCGATCGGGCCCTGGTAGGTCGCGGGGTCGACTCCCTCACCGTCGCTGGTGGCAAGGTGCAACACCACGGTGTCACCGCCGGTGCGGTCCGCCGGGGTCGCTGGGGCGCTGCAGGCGGCAAGACCGCCGCCGAAGAGGCAGACGACGACCGCGGTCACGCCGACCGCCAAGCGGCGTCCGGCCGTGTTCGTGAGTGTGTTCATGCGGATCGCTTCCTTCCCTCCGTCCATGACGGTAGGGACGCACTCAGTGTGAGACACCCGTGCCAGTCCGGTCCACGATTGCGGGAAACACCGCTCCGTTCCGCGCGTGCGAGTCCTACGCTCGAGGCGTGGTCGCCGCAGGTCAGTCTTTCCCGCGCGACGGGCAGCGCACAACGTCCGTCGCGTCCGCCGGCGCGCTCGCTGCCTCGGCTGTCATCGCGGTGCACCTGGTCGGAGTCAGCTCGTTCTCCCACGAACCGTGGCGCGGTGCCTCACCCGAGCTGGATCTGCCCATCTGGGCGGCCGCTCTGTCATGGGCATGCCTCATCCTTGCTGTTGTCGCGGCTTGGGTGAGCCGGACGGCTCGGCCCGGGCTCGCGCTCGGCTTGGCGGCCGCGGCGGTCGGCGCGGCACTGCCGGCGTGGTCGAGCTGGACCGGTGCACCGCCCACGCTGCGGTCTGCCGTCCTCGCCGCCCCGGCGCTTACCGCTGCCGGCTTGGCCCAGACGGTCCCCCGCTGGTCCGCAGGAGCGTCGTCGTGGCTTAGTCGGCTGGCCTGGATGTTCGCCGCGGCCGCAGTCGTGCTGCACCTCGTTGCTTATGACCCGGTCGCGGACCTGCAGTGCAGCCGCGTGTGCCGCTCAATTGCAGGACCGTGGTGGACCGGAGCCGCACCAGGAGCTGTCATCGCCGCCGAGGGACTCCTCGTTCTTGGCGCGGTCGCGGTAGGCATGGTGAGCGCGGTCGTCGGCCGGACCACGCCCCGCCCGGTTCGGGGTGCGGTCGGTTTCTCGCTCGTGATGGTCGCCGTGGCGGTGACCACCGAACTGGTGTGGCGCGACACCGAGGTGTGGGCGCGGACGACGTCGCTATGGCTGCCGTGGGCACTGGGACCTACTGCAATCGTGGTGTGCGTCTTCGCCGCCCGCGCGGCCAGGATTCGTCGGGCCGTCGACGCGCTGCTGCGAGACCTGGAGGGCGGCCAGGCCCCGGGAGTGCACTTCGCTTTCCCGGGTGAGGACCGATGGGTCGATGGCGCAGGCCACGAAGTTCCGAGGAACGTTCCGGCGGTCGTGGTGCTCGACGACGAACACGGACCAGCGGTTCGCATGGCCAACTCCCGTGGTGACCAGGAAGCGGCCGCGCTCTCACTCTCGCAAACACTGGCGCTGTCGAACGCACGATTGACCGCCCTGGCCAGTGCCCGACTCGAGGACGTGCGTGCCGCCCAGCGGCGCACAGTGCAGCGTGCAGACAGCGAACGGCACCGTATCGAGCGAGACCTGCACGACGGGGCGCAACAGGCCCTGGTCAGTGCGACGTTCCACCTCAGCGCGGTGGCCACCCGCGCGGGCACGGATCCCGCGATCGAGGGAGCTCGGAATCAGGTCGCTGCCGCGCTGGCCGGCCTACGCGATCTCGTGCACGGACCCGTACCAGAGGTGCTGCTGTACGAAGGGATCTGCGCGGCAGTTGAGGACATGGCAGCGGACGCGTCCACCACCGTCACGGCTGTGGTGCACGTGGCGCAGGAACCACCCACCGAGGTCGCGGTGGCTGCCTACCTGTGCGTGGCTGCCCTTATCGAGCGAGCGTCGCCGCAACCATGCGCTGTGGTCGTGGACACCACCGACGCGGGCACTCGAGTGCTCGTCCGCAGCCGTGAAGACCTGTCGGACGCGCTCGACCAGGACCTGCTGGACAGGGTCGGTGCGTCGGGGGGCACGGCGATGGTCAGCACGGAGGGCCGCGAGTGGTCGGTGAAGGTGTGGTTTCCGTGCGTGTCGTGATCGCCGACGACGTGATGCTGTTGCGCTCCGGTCTGACCCTGCTGCTCCGCCAGGCGGGAGTCGAGGTGGTCGCCGAGTGCGGCGACGGCGTCGAGTTGCTTCAAGCGGTACACGAGCATGGGCCTGATGTGGCGATCGTAGACATCCGTATGCCACCCGCACATCGCGACGAGGGCCTGCGCGCGGCCCGCAAGATCCGGGACGCGGTGCCGGCCACGGCGGTCCTCCTGCTCAGCCAGTACCTGGAACCGCGCTACGCACAGCGACTGCTGGCCGACCAGCCCGGCGGGACGGGCTACCTGCTCAAGGAACGGGTAGCGGACGTCGCCGTACTGATCGACGCGCTGCGCCGAGTGCACGAGGGCGAGTGCGTCATCGACCCCACAATCGTGTCCAGGCTGCTGAGCCGACGCCGGCCCAACTCCCCGATCGAACGGCTCACCGACCGTGAGCACGAGATCCTCGGACTGATGGCGGAAGGCAGATCCAATGCCGGAATCGCGCATCGGCTTCAGGTGAGCGAGCGCACAGTAGAAGCGGCATCTGCTCAGGTGTTCCGCAAGCTCGACCTCGAGCCGGACCGAGACAGCAACCGCCGCGTCCTCGCAGTACTGTCACTGCTCAGGAACTAGCACGCACGACGGCCCGGCTCCCTCGGGCACCCCATCAGCCTGGTCATGACGCGCGAGCCGGGGTTGGCCCTCGACTGAATCTCGGGAGTGCGTCATTTCGCCGCCTAAGACGAGGACCAAGGACGGGTCGGCCTCCGGATTGGGTGCGCGGCGAGGTGCGCGGCAATCGCATTCGTTCTGCGATCACCACGCCCTCGGCACCCTCTCGTAGCCGCCTCACGCGGCGAAGGATCGGCATTCCGCTCAGCGGCCAGGACCGGGCGCCGCCCCGCCGCGCACTCATACTGCAAATGTCCTTCGCGGCGGAACGACGCACCTTTCGCGAGCCCCTTGCCCGGGTATCCCCCACGTACGGTGGGTTCATGCTTGACCCTGCAACCGCCGCTTGGATCGCCGAACGATTCGGGCTGGGAGAGCACGCTGTTCTGCACGGTCCCGTGGCATTCGGGCGTCTCGGTGAAGTCTGGCAGCTGGTCGCTGGACGCGGCCGCTTTGCGGTCAAGCATGCGCACTTTGCGGTTTCGGCGGAGGATGCGGAGCTCGACGCGGCGTACCAGGATGTGGTGCGTTCGGCCGGGGTGCCCATGCCAGCCGTCGTACGTGCCGTCGACGGCACCGTGGTCGCGGACATCGACGGCGCTCAAGTGCGGGTCTATGAGTGGGTCGACGTATTGCCCGCTGATCGGCGACTTGATCCCGGCGAGTTCGGGCGGGTGCTGGCGTCCATACACGCGGCCGCGGTGCCCACCGACAATCCCGTTGACGGTTGGTATGTCGACCCGGTCGGCGCCGAGACGTGGCAGGAATTGGTGGTGTGCCTACGACGGGCCAAGGCCCCGTTCGTCGCACGACTCGCGGCTCTGCTTCCCAGCGTCTTGGAGGCAGAGGGCATCCTCACCTCGCCGCGCCGAGTTCAAATCTGTCATCGCGATCTCTGGGCGGACAACGTTCGGCGTACACCGGAACGCGGACTGGTCACGCTGGACTGGGAGAACTGTGGCCCCGGCGACGTGAACGGCGAACTTGGCTGCGCGCTCTTCGAGTACGGGCTAGGTGAGCGCGACCGGATGCGCACCCTCTACGCCGCCTATGTCGACGCCGGCGGACCCGGCCGCGTGGCCGGCCGTGGAGATCTGACGATGCTGGTGGCTCAGCTCGGCAACATCGCCCGGCTTGGCTGCGAACGCTGGCTGTCTTCTTCTACCGACCAGGAACGGGCACGCAATGTCGACTGGGTGACGGAGTTCTTGGACGAACCGGTCACCGTCCGATCTGTCGATCGGATCCTCCTTGCGGTCAACGGCTGAAGACCGACGCGAACTCGTCCTGGGGTCACGCGCCTTCACTCCCTGGGCCAGGTCGCGGCAGCTTGACGCAGTCGATCCGTGCGACTGGCTGGGTCACGACTCTGACATGCTGACAGCGTCGCCGCTAGATTGGCTCTGGCGCTTCCGCGGGAGGTGCCGCCTGCCGGTCCACGGCGTCCCGAGGCTAACGGCGTACCCGGAACCGCTTCGCCACCGACCCACTCGCGTTGCCAGCTCGGTCGATCGCCCACACCCGGACGAGGTGCCGGCCCGGCTTGAGCCGCTCGTACAGCTTCGGCGAGGTGCACAGCGCTGAACGGCGGGTGTCGATCCTGCAGCGGTAGCGCAGGCCCGCCATTGGGGTTCGATCGTCACTCCCCGTGAACCGCACGGTCGCCATACGCATCCGGTGCCGCACCACCAGCCGGGTGATCTGCGCCGTCGGCCGGGTGGTATCCGGCGGGAGTGGGGTTGTCTTCGCCCTCATCCAGTCATCCTCGGCGAATTGGCCCGTGGCGTCATGCACGCCCATCTGGACGAAGTACGTGCGCCCCGGCTGCGCCGCGAAGCTCAAGGACAGGGGATGGGTCGTTGCGCCGTCATCGTCCTTGCAGGCCACCTGGCTCAACGTCGCCAACGATGACCCGGTCCAGACGGCCCAGAACTCGTCGTATTCGTGCTCCGGTGTGCCCACCCACGACTGGTCGAACAACGAGATCTCGACGAGGGCATCCGATGCCCCGGTGTGGGTGTACTTGACCCAGGTCGTCTGGGTGATGGTGCCACCCGAACGGCCGCAGGACGGCTGTGGCTCTCCGTCTTCGAGCGTCTGGCCCACGCCTCTGTGGAAGTCCAGGAAGTTGTCGGTGGGGATGTCCAGCGCTGGCGCGCCGGCGAAGTCCTCACTCCCCGTCGGCTCCAACGCGTGAGCCACCCCACCCAGGGTGAGGCCAGCCACGGCCGTTGCGAGCGCGAGTCCTGGAACAACCACACCGCGGCCGACAGTAGACATGACTTCCCCCGGTTCCCTGAGACGTGACCCTTCAGGACGCCAGTGAACCGCCAGGGAGCAGAGGACGCCAGTATTCCGCGGAAATCATGCCCGGACGGCATCCAATCTGTGCCTTCGCGAGTTCTGCGCTGCTCGACGCCATCTGACGCAGGGCCCGTCGTAGCGGGCTAGGCCACGGTCGATCGCGGCGAAAGGCGCGCTCCCATCGTCTGAGCCCCG
>CAVRUB010000002.1:0-33926 GCA_963724275.1 uncultured Actinomycetota bacterium
CGCTGGCTGAGCGACCTTGCCCGCGTCAGCCCTCTAGGGGAACCAGCACCCCGCTGCTGCTGCCGCCGACTGCGGCTTCCAGGAGGCACGCGGCGACGCTGGCGCGGGCGACGCGCGCCGGGAAGAGCCGCTTCGGCGCGTCCTGCATTGGGACGGTGCGGCGCCCGGAGCTCGCGGGTCCGTTCTTGAACGGTCCCGAATGAATGACGGTGCCCCCCGCGTCGAGCACCGCCTTGTCGGCGGCCTCCTTGTCGGACAGCTCGCCCTTCATCGCCAGCTTGAGCACTGCACGCGTCAGACCTCCTGCTCGCTCGGCCGAGGCGCCGGTGCCGTAGGCGCCCAACCACACCACACGTCGGGGGTTGGCTGCGATCAGCGATCGCGCCCCGGCCGTGAGCACTCCCGGCTCGTCGCCACGAGACACTCCCAGCGTCCCGATGACCGCATCACAACCGCGGATCGCGTCCGCGACCGCCGAGGGTTCCGACACGTCGGCTGAGTACCTTTTCAACCGGCGGTCGTGGTCGTCGCCGCCTTCGGGGTGCAGCGTCTCCGCGTGCCTGGAGAGCGCGACCACGTCGTGTCCCTGCTCCAGCCCCTGTCTGACGACCTCACGGCCGACGCCACCGGTCGCACCGAGAACGGCGATCTTCATCTGGAACCTTTCGTAGCCGGCGGTGGACCTACCGTAGGCTCCCGCACGGCGCTCGGGAACTGCGCTTTCGTCATGTCCAGGCGTTACCGGAATGCACGCCACCAGCATTTCCTGACCGAGCGGTCTGGAATAGGTTGGCGAGATGGCCGACCTGACCCTCGCCTCTCGACGATCCGAGACGCGTACGACGCACGTCCCCAGCGCTCCGCGGAACGTGGTCGACTACCTGAACGACCCTCGGAACCTGCCGCGGTGGGCACCTGGGTTCGCCGACTCCGTCGAGCGGCAGTCAGGACAGCTCTGGCGTGTCTCCAAGGGCTCGACCTCGAGGGTGGTTTGTGTGCGGTCCGCTCCCGAGTTGGGGGTCGTGGACTTCGTCTCGGGGGACGACCCCGGACTAGGTGCGTTCCTCCGTGTCCTTCCCGACGGACTCGGGTCGCACGTGGCATTCATGATCGTCTTTCCCGCGGAGACCCCCGAACCAGTGATCCTCGGGGAGATGGACGGCGTCGACCGGGAGCTGCGGGCTCTTCGGTCGGTGCTGGCAGACGAGGACGCTCCTCGCTCAGGATGATGCGCGTAGGTCGCGGACCCGCTGCAGCTTTCCCTCGCTACGAGGAAGGGTCCCCGGATTCTCGACACGCACCTCGACGGACACTCCGATGCTGTCCTTGACGCGACGGACCAGGGCCTCCGCGGCCACGCCGGCATCCAGCTCCGTGCCGCCGGACGGCTCCACACAGATGGTCAGGTGGTCCAGGTTGCCCTTCCGGGTGCGCTCGAGAAGGTAGTGCGGCGCGAGATTTGGCGCGGACAGCACCAGCTCCTCCACCTGCGTGGGAAACAGGTTGACCCCACGGAGAATGATCATGTCGTCGCTGCGTCCCGTGATCTTCTCGATCCTGCGCATCGCCGGCCGTGCAGTGCCCGGCAACAACCGCGTGAGGTCACGGGTGCGGTACCGAAGCACGGGGAACGCTTCCTTGGTCAGCGTCGTGATCACGAGCTCCCCGGGCTCACCGTCCGGGACCGGGTCTCCGGTCGCCGGATCGACGACCTCGGGCAGGAAGTGGTCCTCCCACAGGTGGGGCCCGTCCTTGGTCTCGACGCACTCACTGCCGACTCCGGGGCCCATGACCTCGCTGAGTCCGTAGATGTCGATCGCGTCCAGGTCGAGGCGCAGCTCGAGCTCTGCCCGCATCTCGTTCGTCCATGGTTCGGCGCCCAGGACTGCAACCCGCAGGTTCGTCGACCGCGGATCGAGGCCACGCTCCTCGAGCGCGTCGGCGAGCGTGAGCAGGTAAGTCGGCGTGCAGAGCACCACCTGTGGCGCGAAGTCCTCGATCATCCGAGCCTGCCGCGCGGTCTGCCCACCTGATGCAGGCACGACGGTCGCGCCGAGGGCCTCGATCCCTGCGTGCGCGCCCAGTCCTCCGGTGAACAGGCCGTAGCCGTAGGCGTTGTGAACCATCATGCCGGAACGCACTCCGGCTGCTCTGAGGGATCGGGCCATCAGCGAGGCCCAGGTGGCGAGATCGGCCGAGGTGTACCCGACCACCGTCGGACGCCCCGTCGTCCCTGACGACGCGTGGATCCGCGCGATCCGCGCTCGGGGCACGGCGAACATCCCGAACGGATAGTGCGCCCTCAGGTCGTCCTTCGTCGTGAACGGGAGCCGGCGGAGGTCGTCGAGGCTGCGGATCTCTGCAGGCGCGACCCCGGCTGCATCCAGCTTCGCCTGGTACGCCGGGACGTGGTCATAGGCGTGAGCGACGACGTGGCACAGGCGCTCGAGCTGGAGTGCCTGGAGCTCGTCACGGCTCATCCTCTCGGGGATCAAGCTCCTCCTGCGCCGGGGGCTCGAGCCGCGCCTTGCGCGCTGGGGAAGCCGAGCCCGTGTCCCCGAGCATCACTCAGGAACCTCCGTTGTCGGCGAGCCACTCGTCCGCACGGGCGAGCACCTCCTCGCGGTCCCAGTCGTTGATCTCCTCGATCAGGTTGTCGTCCAACAGGACGTCCAGGTCTGCGGGAGCGTCCATCACGCCGACTTCGACGAGGAGGTCCTGTGCGTTCGCCCACCGGTCCGACTTGATCTCGCCGAAGGTCTGGCCGTCGAAGGGCTCGAGTGTCGCCGCCAGTCCCTCCAGGAGGAACTCGGCCACCTCGGGTTCGCGCCACTGCTCAGGAGCACCTGCCTGCGTGACCAGCACCGCGATCTGCGGTCGCTCGAGCGCGACGTAGGTCCCCTTGGCGAGCGCTCGCAGGAACTTCACGATGTCGTCGTCGGCCTCGAGTGTGCTCGCGGTGGTCACGTAGCCGCCGACGGGGAGTCCCTCGAGGCCCTCCGGGAGGATGTTGTCGACCTCGAGGCCGGCGTCACCGAAAGCCGCGAAGTCCTGGAGCGTGCCGGCGTACCCGGCGATCCGGCCCGAGCGGAGTGCCTCGGCGACCGAGGGTCCCCCTGGTCCGACCACCGTGGTCTCCACGTCGTCCAACGTCATGTCCACCTGCTCGAGCGCCGAGGCGAGGAGCGCGAGGTCCTGGTCCGGCGAGGCGAGGCCGATGTTCTCCCCCTCCAGCTCGGTGAGGTCCTCGATGCCACTCTCCGAAGGTACGACGATCCCGTAGATGAAGTCAGTGCCTCCCGTGCGCTCGTCGTAGGCAAGTCGGAGGCCGTCGGCCTTGGAAGCAGCAGCCAGGGTGTCCGTGGCAGAGACGAGTGCGGCGTCGGCCTCCCCGTTCTCCACGAGCGCGGCTGCCGGAATGGCGTCCGACAGCGCGACCAGCTCGACCTGGAGGTCCTCGTCCCCGTAGAACCCGAGCTCGCGGGCGACCATCTCGTTGTAGGTGAACAAGGAGTCCGGTGCGGGGCTGGCGATGCGCACGCTGCCGCTCTCCGTTGCCGCACCCCCGGACTCCTCGCTGCACGCTGCGAGCGCGGAACCAGCGAGCGTGACCAGCCCGATCACCGCTCCGGCCCGTCGCGCCTTAGTGGCTGTCATCGTTTCGCCTCCAGTTGGGTTGTCTTCTCGGTGGTTCCACCCGAGTACGAACGCGTCTCCGGCGGCGCTGGGACCGAATGGACTACAGCGGCGGCCCCGGCCGAGATGCGTCGCTGGTACCGGCGCATCCGAGCGGCGCTCCGCCGGTTGAGCGCCGCCTCTCTTCGCCAGAACACGACGGAGTGGCCGGCGAGGGCGATCAACCCGTAGAGCAGCAGCCCCATCGCTGTCAGGACGAAGATGACTGCGAAGGCATCGTCGAGGTTGAGCTGATAGCTGAACCTCTGCACGAGCAGGCCCAGCCCGACCTGCGCGGAGACGAACTCCGCGACGATGGCCCCGGCCAGGGCGAGCGTCAGTCCGATCCGCAGCCCCGCGAAGATCAGCGGTGCCGCCGTCGGGAGCAGCACGTACCTGAAGGTCTTGGCCCGACCGGCGCCGAGGGAACGGAAGAGCTCTTCCTCCTGTGGGTCGGGGAGCAGGAGGCCGGTGAGCGTGTTGACGAACACCGGGAAGAAGGAGATGAGTGCGGCCACGACGATCTTGGACTGGTAGCCGAAGCCGAAGGTGGTGATGATGATCGGCGCCAACGACAGCATCGGCATCACCTGGAGTACCACAGCGTACGGCTGGATCATGTTCCGGAGGACCGTCGACCAGCCTGCCGCGAGTGCCAGCGTGATCGCGAACGTTGCCGCGAGCGCGAACCCGGCGAGCGTCTCGTACAGGGTGGCGAAGAGGTGCTCCCAGATGAGGCCGGTCTCGAACAGCTCGTACGTCGATACTGCGACGTCCTTGGGCGGGGGGAGCACGAGAGAGCTCACCCACTGCTGAGATGTGGCGAGGTGCCACGCGACGAGGAGCACGGCCAGGAAGACGACCGGTGCCACGATCCGTCCACGTGTCTTCGGGCCACGGCGGACCGGGACGATGTCGGCGCTCACGACAGACCTCCCTGACCTTCCTCGACCAGCCGGGCGCGAACGGCTCCGACCACGCGTTGGAACTCTTGCGACTGCGTCGTCTCGGCAGAGCGGGGACGAGGCAGGTCCACCGCGATGTCGCCGACGACTCGGCCGGGGCGCGGCCCCATCACGATCACGCGGTCCGACAGCAGTACGGCCTCGGTGATGTTGTGGGTGACCAGCAGCGTCGCGGAGACGTCACGATCGTGGATGCGGAGCAGCTCCACGTTCAGGTGCTCGCGGGTGAGCTCGTCGACCGCGCCGAACGGCTCGTCCAGGAGCCGCACCTGGGCACCGGTCATCAGCAACCGAGCCAGCGCGACCCGTTGCTGCATCCCGCCGGAGAGCTGCTGGGGGAACCGGAACTCCGAACCCTTCAACCCGAAGAGCTCCAGCAGCCCCATCGCCTCGTTGATGTCGGTCCGGGTGACCCGGCGATGGATCCCCACCGGGAGAAGAGTGTTCTCCAGCGCCGTCTTCCAGTCCAGCAGCGCCGGGCGTTGGAACATCAGCCCCACGTCTCGCCGCGGACCCGTTACGGTCGTCCCGCTCACATCGACCTTGCCGCCGCTCGGCGGGGTCAAGCCGGCAACGATTCGGAGCAGGGTCGACTTCCCGCAGCCGCTCTCGCCGACGATGGAGACGAACTCCCCGGACGCCACGTCGAGGGTGGCGCTGGCGATCGCTCGGACTCCGTTGTCGAAGGTCTTGCCGAGATCACGAACCGCGATCGACGGTTCGGCGTGGGTCGCACCGCCCGAGCGTCCTGTCGAGACGTGCTGCCGGTACGCCGTGTTCATCGGTCCCCGATCGGATTGGGGCGGGTGGATCCCGCCGAACGGATGATCCGACGGTAGGTAAGCCGCCAGTGATACGCCAGTGCAACGTTGCTATCGGATGGATTACTCGCATGCACTTCAGGCGGCCGGTCGTGGGGATGCATGGAGGTAACTCTTCCGCTACCAGACATGCAGTTGAGTTGGGCGATCAGAAGTCCCTACGTTGAGCAGGTCGCCGTGCCCGACGGCAGACGACTGACCAGGGAGGCGACCCCCATGAAGCAGGCCCGCACCATTCGATACGGATCCACTGCGCACGTCGCGACGATCGAGCTGCACCGCCCGGAGCACGCCAATGCCATCGATCCGGACACCTTCGCTGCGCTCGGCGAGGCGTATCACCGGGCCGAGCACGACAGCGAGGTCCGGGTCGTGGTGCTGAGCGGCGCGGGAGCCGACTTCTCCGTCGGGCTGGACCCCATGGCCTTCCTGCCGGCTCTTCGGGAACGGATGTTCAGCCTCGACGCCCCCGGACGGATCAATCCCTTCGGGACCTCGTCCCGACTGTCGAAACCGCTGATCGCGGCGGTGCAGGGAAGCGTCGGCGCTATGGCCCACGAGTTGATGCTGGCCGCAGACATCAGGATCGCGGCGAACGACGCCCGTTTCGGTCAGGGCGAGGTCAGTCGGGGCACGACGCCGGCCGGGTGTGCCACCGTACGCATGCCGCTCGAGGTCGGGTGGGCCAACGCGATGCGGTGGCTGCTCACGGCCGAGGACTGGCCGGCCGAGGAGGCCCTTCGGCTTGGGCTGGTGCAGGAAGTGGTTCCGACTGGCCGACAGGTCGAACGAGCCGAGGAGCTCGCCGCGGTGATCGCGGCGCACCCACCCCTCGCCGTACGCGAGACGTTGCGCATCGCCCGCCGTGCGTACGAAGGGGCCGCGCAGCACGTGTACGGCGACCTGCTGCCTGCCATGTACTCGCTGATCGGCAGCGCTGACTTCGCGGAGCGGCTGTCGGCGATGCAGGAGGGACGCGAGCCGTGCTACACCGGTCGGTGACGTCCGCAGGGGCAGCTCAGGCCGCGGTCGCTCATCCGCGCTCGTGCAGCAGCTGCTCCAGCCGCTCACCCGTCGCGAGCAACCCGACGTCGGACCCGAAGGCACCTTCGAACGTGAGAGCGACGGGCAGCTCGCCAGGGAGGCGCCCGAGAGGAAGCGTGAGCATCGGAACGCCTGCGACCGTCCCGGGCGCGGTGTTTCGGGTGATCGTCGGAAACGTCGGAAGCTCCGCCCCGTTCACGTCGATCACATCGTCAGCGCCGATCGGTGGTGCCGGCACGGGAACTGAGGGTGCCACCAGTGCGCGCACGCCTGTGGTCCTGAACATGTCGGCATAGCTGCGTCGAAGCACGAGTCGGGACCGACGCGCCTGCTCGTACGACTCGGGGGTGAACGGCTGGCCGACGATCATCGCGACCAGGCGGCGCACGTCGGGCGACGAAACCTGCCCGACGATATCCGCGAACGTGCGGAACCGCTCTCCCCCCTCCAAGGCGGAAGCACGCCACCGGAGGGTGCGCTCGGCTTCGAACAGGACCATGCCCAGACCCGGGCCGTTGCCGGTCTCGAGATCATCGGGGACCTGAACGTCCACCAGATGCACGCCGCTGGCAGCAAGGGAATCGAGTGCCTGCCGGCACGCGAGGGCCACATCCTCGTCGAGGTCGTCGTACCTGGAGCGGGGAACCCCCAGCACCAGGCGGTCCAGCGGCGGACCAGCCGCGTCGGCGTCACGGACGATCACCCGGTCCACAGCACGAACGTCCTGGACGGTGCGCCCGTGGATCCCGATGGAGTCTCGGGTCCACGAGAGGTTCACCACGCCGTCCCCCGGATAGCGGCCCGTCGTGGGACGGAATCCGACGACACCGCAGAACGCTGCGGGGATCGTGACCGACCCACCTGTGTCCGTACCGAGGCTGACCGGGACGACACCGAGCGCCACCGCTGCGGCGCTGCCGCCGCTGGAACCGCCGGCGACACGCGAGGTGTCGACCGGGTTGCGTACCGGTCCGAAGTCCGCATTGTTGGAGGTGATGCCGAAGGCCAGCTCGTGCATGTTGGTCTTGCCAACCACGACGGAACCCGCCTCCTTGAGTGCTGCGACGACGCTCGCGTCGACCTCGGGGAGGTAGTCGCGCAGGAGTGGGCTTCCGGCCGTCGTCGGCATTCCCGCCACGTCGATGTTGTCCTTCACCGCGATCGGTACGCCGCACAGCTCGCCGTCAGGAGGCACGCCGACGTCCTGCGCAACCGTGATGAAGGTGCCGTGCGTCCGCGTGGTGCTGCTGGCCTGTTGGATGGCGTCCTGCAGCGCGGCGTGCCGTTGCTCGGCACTTGCCACCGCCCAGGCTTCGAGCGGTGTCGCCGCGAGGTCGAGCGAGCGGTTCATCCGACGACGGTGATGGCGAAGGGGACCATGCCCCGCGACTTGAGGACGGCGGGCACGATCTCGACCGCAGCTTCGGGAGCGCGGGCCGACCTGATCCCGCCCAGGTCCAGGATCTGGTCGGCCTTCCAGCCCAGGTCGTTGAGCAGACCGATGACGACCTGCTTGGCGTCTTCGTCATCTCCGGACAGGAAGGCGGTCACCGGCGCGGACAGACTGTCCGGAGCGCCCATCACGAGGAACAGCATGGTGTTGAGCGCCTTGACGACCTTCGTCTCCGGAAGTGCGCTCTGCAGCCGCTCGCCGAGGCTCTCACCCGGGTAGAGCAGCCCGATCGGCATCCCGTCGTCCCCCCGCGCGGAGGCGTTCGCGACGTCGAGAAGCACCTTCCCAGCCAGCTGCGCGCGCAGCCCACCCAGCCGCTCCACGGAGGAGTCCCCCGGTGTGGCATTGACGACGACGTCGGCCCGGGCTGCCGCATCAGCGACGTCAGTGACGGTGACACCGGAGTCCGTCCACTCGGCCTGGGCGGAACCTGCGTCCCGACTGCCGATCAAGACCTGATGACCTGCGCCGAGCAGGGCAGGGGCGAGCGTGTGGGAGACCCGGCCGCTGCCGAGGATCGCGATGTTGGTCATGGATTTCTTCCTTCAGTGAGGGGTCGGGCGTTCGGAGGACCGTCGTACGAGATCCGGTCCACGGTGGAGAGGGCGGCAACGGCCGCCTCGTGGAGGTGCGTCGTAGTTGCCAGGAAGTCAGGGCTGCCGAGATCCCAGGGCCGACCACGGGTGTCCGAGACCACTCCGCCGGCCTCGGCGACGATCAGCGCACCGGCGAGCAACCCGGAGCGGACCTGGCTGAACTGCCAGAACGCGTCCATCCGCCCGGCAGCCACCTGGAGCAGCTGAAGGGTTGCCGGCACGGAGACGCGGAGCACCATGCTTCGGTTGAGCATCACGGTCACAGACGTGCCGATGCGGTCGAACGTCTCAGCGGACTCGCCGGGTGCGGCCTGGCCGGTACCGACCATCGCGGCGTCCAGCCGGCGCTTGGCGGACGGCACCAGAAGGCGACCGTTGACGCGAGATCCGTGGCCGGCCGCCGCAACGTAGGTCTCGTCGCTGAGCGGTAGGTGGACGGCTGTCGCTACCGGGACGTTGTCGCGGACCAGGGTCGCGGTAACACCCCAGTCCGGCAGGCCGTGCGCGTGATTGATGTTCCCCTCGACCGGGTCGGTGACCCACCACTCCCCCGGCGGGAGCAGACCACTCTCAAGCTCGTCGTCCACCCAACCGGCGTCCGGACGAAGGTTGCTCAACCGCGGCCTCAACAGAGCAAGGGAAGCGTCGTCGTTGTCGTAAATCGCCCGGACCACGTCCGATCGAGTCCGGAAGTCCGGGCGCTCCGTGGTGCGCTCGACCATGGCAGCCCCGGCCGCCTGCACCGCCGCGGCCATGTCCGGCAGCAGCTCCGCGTCGCCACCAGCCCCCGTGCCGCGCAGCGTCTCAGGCGTCCGCTCGCTCGCCACCTCAGCGGTCTCCCAGCCGGGGCTCCACAGGGCGCGAGAGCCCGAGCCGGGCCTCGATCACTTCGCCGGCGGCAAGCACCGCCTCGTCCTCGAACGGGCGACCGACGATCTGCACACCCAACGGCGCACCGTCCGCCGACACCTCAGCCGGCATGCCCAGTGCCGGCAGGCCCAGGACCGGCACGGACATCGAGGGCCACTGGTGACTCATGATCTCCGCCAGCCGCTCGGCGCTCTCCGCGTCCGCCCCCATCAGGAACGGCGGTTCACCGGAGACCGGCATGAGGATCAGTGGATAGTGATCCATGAACACCGAGACGGCCCGGCGCAGCCTGCCCCGCTTCGCCCAACCGGCCACGAATTGCGGCAGGTCGACTTCGCCGAACTCCTGCTCGTAGACGTCGAACATGTAGTCGAAGAAGCGCCGGTAGCCCGGCTCACCGACACGTGCGACTTCCGCCCGGACCGCGATCGCGAACTCCGTCAGCGCCAGCTCCCACCACAGGCGGGACGCCTCGCCGAAGATCGGCTGGTCGACCTCCTCGACCTGGTACCCGGCGTCAGCCAGCCATTCGGCAGCGCGTCGGGTGGCGGCGACAGCTGCGGGCGTCGACGAACCGCGGAGACCACCACCGCCGGGGTCGGTCACGACGCCTATCCGGGGTCGGCCGGAGCCGCCGGGGATCCGGCTGACGCTCGCGACAGCGCGCGGGTCTCGTGCGTCGTACGCCTCCATCGCGATCAATCCCAGCCGGACGTCGGCGACCGTACGCGCGATCGGGCCTTGCTCGACGAACGCCTGGTAGGCCATCGGCGGGTCGAACGCGACCGGCCCGGCCCATCCGGGGATCCGACCGGCACTCGGACGCAGACCGATGACACCGCAGCACGCGGCTGGATAGCGCAGCGAACCGCCGATGTCGTTGCCCTGCGCCAGCACGCCCATCCCCGTGGCCACCGCGGCGGCGGCACCGCCGCTCGACCCCCCGGGCGTGACGCCGGGATCGAACGGGTTCAACGTGGCGCCGTAGAGGTCGCTCTCCGTCGTCCACCGAGTGGCGAACGGCGGGCAGTTCGTGCGACCGATCAGGATCGCACCGGCACGGAGCAGGCTGGCCACTTGAGGGTCGGTCTCGGGAGCGACATGGTCGGCATAGGCCGCGACTGCGTCGGTCGTGGGTAGACCCTCGACGTTGGTGTTCATCTTCGAGGTCACCGGCAGACCGTGCAGCGCCCCGAGCGTCTCCCCACTGCGGCGGAGCTCATCTGCCTGGCGAGCTTCCTCGATCGCCTGCTCGCGCACCTCGACCAAGGCGTTGACCGCAGGGTTCACCGCCGTCACCCGGTCGAGAGCGGACCGCGTGACCTCCTCCGCGGACACGAGACCGGTACGAACGGCGCCGGCGACCTCGGTCGCCGTGAGTTGCCAGATCTCCATCGTCCCTCGCTCTCGCTGTGTGATGGCTCGAACGTAGAGCGGACGACCATGTCTTGCCAGTGCAACCTTGCTAGCCCTAGATTTACCCACGTGCAATTGGACATGAACCTGCTGACCGCCCTCGACGCACTGCTGGAGGAGGGAAGCGTTGCCGGTGCGGCCCAACGGATGCACCTGTCCGCGCCTGCGATGAGCCGGACGCTGGGAAGGATCCGGCGCGCGACAGGAGACCAGATCCTGGTGCGCACCGGTCGCACGATGACACCGACTCCGCGAGCTACGGAGATGCGGGCCGAGGTCCACGACCTGGTGCAACGCGCGAGAGACGTCCTCCAGGCTGAGCGGGACCTGGACCTGGCCTCTCTGGAGCGCGTTTTCACCATCCGCGGGCACGACGCTGTCACCACCGCCATCGGACCTCGGCTGATGTCGGTCGTCCAAACGCACGCACCGGGGGTCTCGGTGCGCCTGCTGGCCGAGGCGAGCGCCGACACGAACGACCTGCGGCACGGCCGCGTCGACCTGGAGGTCGGCTCCAACGAACCCGAGCTCCCCGAGGTGCGGGCCGACCTGCTCGGCCACGATCGCCTCGTCGCCGCGATGCGGGCCGACCATCCACTGATCCGCGGCACGCTGACTCCCAAGCGCTTCGCCGGCGCCGAGCACCTCATCGTCTCGCGGCGCGGCCGCCTCCACGACCCCATCGATGAAGCGCTCGCGGCACAGGGCCTCAGCCGTCGTGTTCTCGCCTCGGCACCGACCAGCACCGCAGGGCTCTACTACGTGCGCCACACCGATCTCGTGGTCGCCGTGCCCGAACACGTCTGTCGGGCGACGATCGAAGCCCTGGGTCTGCGTACGAGACCGTTGCCGGTCGAGATGCCGCCGGTGCCGCTCTACCTCGCCTGGCACGAGCGCTACACCAACGACAAGGCGCACTCCTGGTTCCGCTCCCAGATGCATTCGTCGTTCGACGAGCTGTTCGGGCGCGAGGCCGCCTGAATCGAGGCCTCGCAGCTCAGGCGAAGATGGCAGAGATGCGGTCGCGCAGGTCTCCCTCGACCCTGACGACGGCCGACTCGCGTAGGGCGTCCCACTGGGCTGACGTGCTCGGAGCGACGATCGGCGCGGTGACCGCGGGGTGGTCGCGCAACCACGCGAGCGACAGCGCAGAGACGCCGACCTCGACGTCCCGCGCCACCTCACGCAGAGCGGACACGCGAGCTAGGTTCTCCGGCGTGTAGAAACCCTTGTAGTACATGTCACCAGCTACGGCGATCCGGCTGCCGGGCGGAGGTGGCGCGCCGTCGAGGTAGCGGTCCGAGAGGACGCCACCGGCAAGCGGGGAGAACGGGGTGTAGCCGATCCCTTCGCGCTGTGCAATGGGCAGCAGCTCCGCCTCGTCGGCGCGGTCCAGGAGGTTCAAGCGGTTCTCGACGACGACGGGTCTCGGTAGTCCCAACCGGTCCGCAGTCTCGAGGACCGAGGCGAGGCGGGCGGCGTCGACATTGCTGACGCCGTATCCGCGGATGCGACCCGCTTGCTGGGCTTCGGTGAACGCGACCAACGTCCTCTCGAGGGGCGTCTCACGATCGGGGGCGTGGGAGAGCAACAGGTCCACCCGGCCGAGCCGCTCCAGGCTCTGCTCAAGGGTTCGTTCGATGTGCTCGGGAGAGTTGTCGATCGCTCGTGACCCGTCGGGCCTGCTGATCAACCCGACCTTCGTCGAGACCAGGACCTCCTCAGGTTGGCGGTCCTTCAGCCACTCCCCGACCACCCGTTCGCTCTCACCGCCGGCGTAGGCGTCCGCCGTGTCGATCAGGGTGATGCCGAACCCCCGCGCCTCGTCGAGACGAGCCATGCCCTCCTCGCTGCTGATGCCCTTGCCGCGGGTGGCGGAGGAGGTGCCGACACCCCCGATGGAGCCGGCTCCGAACACGAACTCACTGACTTCAAAGCCAGATCTGCCCAACGGGACCTGCAACATGGCTGTCCTTTCCTCGCTCCGCTATTGCGAGCACGGTAGGCGCGAAACAGGAGTGCGCTCAACTGCAACTTCAACATCGTTTGAGTTACTCCGACGCATTCCTGGTGCTTGCATGGGTGTAAAGGACTCGTGGTGGTGCCGGCAGCGACGCGGGAGCGTCGGCTCTGGGACGATGGCCCGCATGCCTGCTGTCGACCTTGAAGCCACCGGCGAGTCCGCTCGTCGCCCACGCGGACGCCCCGGGTAGCGACCGCGACACGGTGCTGCGGCGCGCGATCGAGCTCTTCATCCGCCAGGGCTACGACGCGACCTCGATCAACGACCTCGCTGTCGACCTCGGGGTCTCGAAGTCGGCGCTCTACCACCACTTCGCGAGCAAGGAGGCGCTGCTCTCCGCTGCCCTCGACGAGGGGCTCGCCGGCCTCAGCTCCGCCGTCGACGCGGCGGCGGACGCGACCCGTGACGGGACGGCCTACGACCGGTTGCGAGCCACGGTGGAGGCGGCCGTCCACATCCTCGTCGAGCACCTCCCGGCGGTGACGCTGCTGTTGCGGGTGCGCGGCAACAGTCCCCTGGAGCAGTCGGCGCTCGAGCGTCGGCGCCACATCGACGAGCAGCTTGCACGGGTGGTCCGGCAGGCGGCGGAGGAGGGCGACCTGAGGGACGACGTCGACCCTGAGGTCATCAGCCGGCTCGTGTTCGGCATGGTGAACTCCCTCGTCGACTGGTACCGACCCGACGGCCCGATCTCTCCTGACACCATCGCCGAGGCCGTGGTCGGCGTCCTGTTCCGAGGCCTGCGCGCCCGCTGAGTACGGTGATGGCGCACGAGCAGGCCGGGTCAGCACAGGCGCACGCCACCACAGCTCAAGTCAGCACAACAAGAGGAGTCGGATGATGGATTCGGTCGAGCCTGGCGGCGGCATGCCGCGGATCGGCGTCGTGGGCGGGGGCCTGATGGGCTCGGGCATCGCGGAGGTGTGCGCCCGTGCGGGGCGCGACGTACTCGTCGTCGAGGCCGATGCGCCCGCGGCCGAGGCCGCCGCAGCGCGGATCGAGAAGTCCGTACGACGTGCGGCCGAACGCGGCAAGATCCTCCACCCTGACGAGGTGCTGGCCCAGGTCCGCGTCACCCGCGACTTCGACGAGCTCGCCGACCGCAGCCTCGTGATCGAGGCGATCGTCGAGAACGAGGACGCGAAGGTCGACCTGTTCGCGCGGCTCGACAAGGTCGTCGGCGCGGACGCGATCCTCGCCTCCAACACCTCCTCGATCCCGATCATGAAGCTGGCCGTCGCCACGCAGCGTCCGCAGCAGGTGCTCGGCATCCACTTCTTCAACCCGGTGCCGGTGCTCAAGCTGGTCGAGCTGGTCCCCAGCCTGATGACCGCCGAGGAGACGACTGCCCGGTCCCGCGCGTTCGTCGAGCAGGGGCTCGGCAAGCAGGCGATCCTGTGTCAGGACCGCGCGGGCTTCGTGGTCAACGCGCTGCTGATCCCGTTCATCCTGTCGGCGATCCGGATGATGGAGTCCGGCTTCGCGACGGCCGAGGACATCGACCACGGGCTGGTGCTCGGTGCGGCCCATCCGCAGGGACCGCTCGCACTGGCCGACCTGATCGGTCTCGACACGACCAAGGCGGTGGCGGAGTCGCTCTACGAGGAGTTCAAGGAGCCGCTCTACGCTCCCCCGCCGCTGCTCGCTCGGATGGTCTCCGCCGGCTTGCTCGGAAGGAAGACCGGGCGCGGTTTCTACACCTACACCTGACGGCGCTCGGAGGGCCGCCGGCAGCAGGTGCCGTCGACCTCGCGGACGGTCAGCCTGCCATGCCCGGTCGGGGAACCGTCTCGGCCAGCCGCTGCGGGGCCTGCAAGCAGAACGAGTCGGTCAGCAGCTCGGCGAGCTCGTCCCAGTCGGTGTCGTCGTCGAGAAGGATGCCGACGACGTTGCCGCCCCACTCGACCTTGAAGTACGGCGCACCGAGGTGTTCGAAGGCGAGCACCTCGTCGGGCTCTGCGCGGAACGTGATCCGGAACAGCTGGTCCTCGCCGCCGAACACGTGGGCGACCGTCGCCGACCTGACCCGCCAGCGCACCCCGGTCCAGGCCGCTTCCTCGAAGCACTCGGGGAGCACCTCGAACACATCCCGCAGCCGCTCCACCCAGGCCAGCGGGACGTCGGGACGATCGGGCACGAACCGCAATCTGCCACAACCCGGCGACACCCCGGGACCAGGTGGGTGCCCTGTGGGCGGCTACGTGCTCTCGTGACCCGTGAGCGCCATCCCGACGCCGAGGCCGATCATCGAGGTGCCGCCGATGGCACCGAGCGCACTGCCGCGGCGAGCCGACCGCGCGAACCAGTCGCGGGCGCCGCCCGCGGCCAGCGCCCAGACGCAGTCGCACACCAGACCGAGAAGCACCGCGACCGAGCCGAGCACGAACATCTGTGCGGGCACGCTGCCGGCGGGGTCGACGAACGGCGGCAGCAACGCCGCGAAGATCAAGAAGCCCTTGGGATTGCTGATGCCGACGACGAACCCCTGGCGCACCGCCGCCCGCGGCGTCAGGGGCGCGCGGCCTGCCGCGGCGTGCGACCTGCATCTCCCGACGGTGGCGGAGGGCTTGGACACCCAGCCAGACCAGGTACGCCGCACCGAGCAGCTTGATGACCGTGAAGACGGCGATCGACTCCGCGACGATCGTGCCGAGCCCGACCGCGACCAGGGTCATCACCACGAACAACCCGCTGGTGTTGCCCACCACGCTCGCCAGCGCGATCCGGTGCCCGTAGGACACCGCCCGGCCCACGACGAAGACCACGCTCGGACCCGGGATGACGATCAGGACGAATGCGGCCAGCCCGAAGCCGAGCAGCTGGTCGAGGCCGATCATCAGGGCGTCACTTCCTATTCGCCGGCTTGTTCCGACTTGGCGGGCGGCTCGACCGGGTCGCCGAACACGCCCTCGTCCGCGGCCCGTCCGGCCTTCTTGAGGTGCTTGTTCAGGCTCCACCCGAGGACGGCGACCGCGATGCAGAGCCCGACGAAGATGACGAAACCGATCGGACCGGCCACGACGTCCTCGTCCTCGGGGGCGGCGAGGACGAGCAGGCTCAGGTCGGCAAGCATGAGGTCATTGTCCCACCGAGGGGTCGACGCCGGCGAACAGGTCGTCCTCCGGCAGCTCGGTGGGAACGTGGCTGGTGACGAGCTCGTAGTCCTCGGTCGGCCAGACCGCCGTCTGCAGCTCCCGCGGCACCGAGAACCAGAAACCGTCAGGGTCGATCTGGGTCGCGTGCGCCAGCAGTGCTTGGTCGCGCACCCCGAAGTAGTCGGAGCACGGCACCCGGGTGGTCATCCGCTTGTCGCGCTCGGGATCGGGCTTCCACTGCTCGAGCCGGTCGGCGTACGGCGACTCCAGGTCGTGCTCGAGCATCGCCTCGTGCAGCGCGATCATCCGCGCATAGCTCCACCCGTGGTGGTAGTAGAGCTTGCTGACCTGCCACGGCTCGCCGAGCTCGGGCGCGTACGACGCATCGCCCGCATTCTCGAACGCGAACACCGAGATCTGGTGGCACATGATGTGGTCGGGGTGCGGGTATCCGCCGTTCTCGTCGTAGGTCGTCATCACCTGCGGCCGGAAGCTGCGCACCAGGCGGATCAGCGGCGCTGACGCCTCCTCCAGGGGCACGGTGGCGAAACAGCCCTCCGGGAGCGGAGGCTTCGGATCGCCCTCCGGCCACCCCGAGTCGATGAAACCGAGCCAGTCCTGGGTGACCCCCAGGATGTCGCGGGCGCGCTCCATCTCCTGCCGCCGGATCTCGTGGATGTTCTCGAGGATGCCCGGACGGTCCATCTTCGGGTTGAGGATCGAGCCGCGCTCCCCGCCGGTGCAGGTGACGACGTGGACGTCCACGCCCTCGGCGACGTAGCGCGCGGTCGAAGCTGCGCCCTTGCTCGACTCGTCGTCGGGGTGCGCGTGCACGTGCATCAGGCGGAGACCGGCTCGCTGCACCGGTGATGGAGCCTGTCGAGATCCGGAGGGCATGCGGGGAATGTTAGGAGTCCGCGCCATGCGAGCATGAACCGGTGACGGTGCACAGCCATTCCCTGCCACAACGGTACGGCGCTCCGCCGCCCTGGCGGAGGTATGCGTTGATCGGCCTGGTCGTGGTCGTGGTGGGATCGCTCGCGGCCGTGTGGACCTGGATCACGATCGTCCAGTCGGACCCCCCGGTCTCC
The DNA here is from genome assembly GCA_963724275.1 of uncultured Actinomycetota bacterium. Lineage (GTDB taxonomy): Bacteria > Actinomycetota > Actinomycetes > Propionibacteriales > Nocardioidaceae > Nocardioides. Next base: position 17,050 of record CAVRUB010000002.1, read on the forward strand.
TCGGAGCTGATCACCTCCGAGATCGTCGACGACCACACCGCGACGGCCGTGATCCGGGTGCAGTGGGGTGACGACGCGGTGGATGCGGAGTGCACGGTCCGGGCCGTCGCCCACGACAAGACCGTCGTCGGCCAGCAGACGTTCGTGCCCGATCCGGACGCCGGTCCCGACTACGAGGTCGAGATCGCGACCGAGCGCCGGGCGACCGCTGTGGAGAGCATCGGCTGCACCGCCGAGGGCCAGCCGCGGCCGCGCTGACCACGTGACGCCGTGGCGCGTCATGAAATCGTCGCCGCGGCGGCCTCCTTGATAGAGTGATCACTTCTGTCCGGCTCCGAGCCGGCGCCTGCCGGGGTGGTGACACACCCGCCGGAGGCGCCTCCCGACCGAACGCCGATCCCGCCCGCACGGGGGCCCGCACCATGAGCGGGCGAGACGACCGGACCATCTCGACAAGATTCGCCTATCCAGGAGTACCCGATGACGCAGACCGACCAGACGATCTGGCTGACCCAGGACGCTTACGACCAGCTCCAGGCAGAGCTCGAGGACCTCAAGGGTCCCCAGCGTCAGGAGATCGTCGCCCGGATCAGCGCGGCGCGCGACGAGGGTGACCTGAAGGAGAACGGCGGCTACCACGCGGCCAAGGACGAGCAGGGCCGGATCGAGGGGCGGATCCGCCAGCTCGAGGACATGCTGCGCAAGGCCGAGGTCGGCGAGACGCCGCCGGACGACGGCGTCGTCGAGCCGGGCATGGTCGTGACCTTCAAGTTCGAGGGCGACGCCGACGACGAGGCCGAGACCTTCCTGCTGCTCGGTGCACGTGAGGTCGAGCCTGAGGGGCTCAAGGTCTACACGCCGCAGTCGCCGTTCGGCGAGGCGATCAACGGTCGCAAGAAGGGCGAGACCGTCAGCTACGAGGTCAACGGGAAGTCGCTGACCGTCGTCATCCTCGACGCCAAGCCCTACAGTTCCTGATTGCGCGAGCGTGTCGCGTACGCCGCTCGACGCACGGACCATCGCTTCGCTCGCTCCGCGGCCTTCGCGCCGTGCGGCTTCGCCGCGGCGCGACACGCTGCCGCGCTGCAGTTGAGGTAGGTGCCTGGTCACGGCTGCTGGGCGGCTTGCGGGACGCGCTGCCACGCTTCCTAGCCGCGGTCGACCACCGTGTAGCCGTGCTCCTGGAGGCGGGCGATGACTGCTTCGGCATGCGGCTCGCCGCGGGTCTCCAGCTGGAGGTGCACGTCGACCTCGTCGAGCAGCAGGCTCGGTGAGATCCGCTCGTGCGCGATCTCGATGACGTTGGCGCCGGCATCGCCGACCAGGGTCAGCAGACGTGCCAGACCGCCGGGGAGGTCGGGCAGCGTCACCTGAAGGTTGAGATAGCGACGGGCGGCCGCCATGCCGTGCCGGATCACCTTGCTGAGCAGCAGGGGGTCGATGTTGCCGCCGGACAGCAGCACGACCACCGGACCGGCGAAGCGGTCCGGCTCCTCGCACAACGCGGCCACTGCGGCGGCACCGGCCGGCTCCACGACCACCTTCTCGCGCTCGACGAGCGCGACGAGGGCGCGCGACAGCGCCTCCTCGGAGACGGTGAGCAGGTCGTCGACGTACTCCTGCACCACGGGGAAGGTCAGCTCGCCCGGTCGGCCGACCGCGATGCCGTCGGCCATGGTCGCCATCTGCGGCAGCCGGATCGGGTGTCCCTCGGCGAGGGACGGCGGGAACGCAGCCGCACCGGCGGCCTGGACACCGACCATGCGCACGTCCGGACGCAGGGACTTCACGGCGATCGCGATGCCACCGAGCAGCCCGCCGCCGCCGGTGGGTACGACGACCGTGGCGGCGTCGGGCACCTGCTCGATGATCTCGAGCCCACACGAGCCCTGTCCCGCGAGGATGTCGCGGTGGTCGAACGGGTGGATGAGCTCCGCCCCGGTCTCGTCGGCGAACTCGGTCGCCGCGGCCAGGCAGTCCTCGAGCACGCCCGGCACGAAGCGGACGTCGGCGCCGTAGCCGCGCGTCGCCCGCTCCTTGGGGATGGGGGCGCCGTCGGGCATGAAGACGGTGGCCGCGATGCCGTGCTGCTGCGCGGCCAGCGCCACCCCCTGCGCATGGTTGCCGGCGGACGCGGCGACCACCCCGCGGGCACGCTCCTCCTCGGAGAGCCGGGCGATCCGGACGGAGGCACCGCGGATCTTGAACGAGCCGGTGCGCTGGAGGTTCTCGCACTTGAGGTGGACGGGCACGCCGGCCAGCCCCGAGAGCCAGCGCGACTCGAGCATCGGGGTCGGGACCGCGGCCGCGTCGACCAGCGGTCGCGCCGCGCGGATGTCGGCGAGAGTGACGGTGGGTTCAGGCATGGCTCGCCTCGTCGGGTGGGTAGATGACGTCGTCCTCGAGCTCCTGGGCGGCGTCCTCGACCGGCATCTGCGCCAGCTCGGAGAGATGGAGCACGACCGCGTTCAGGGCGGCGGCGATCGGCACCGCGACGAGTGCGCCCACGATGCCGGCGACGAGCACGCCGCCGGCGATCGCGAGGATGACTCCTAGGGGGTGCAGCGCGACCCAGCGGCCGAGCAGGAACGGCTGCAGGATGTGGCCCTCGAGCTGCTGCACCCCGATCACGACTGCGAGCATGAGCAAAGCGGTGACCGGGCCCTGGTCGACGAGGGCGACCAGGATCGCCACCGTCCCGGCGATCGTGGCTCCGATGAGCGGCACGAAGGCGCCGAGGAAGACCAGCACACCGATCGCCAGCACGAACGGCACGTCGAGCACGGCGGCGCCGATCATCACGCCGATCGCGTCCACCGCCGCGACGATCACCGTCGCCCGCACGAACTGCACGAGGGAGAGCCACGCCACCTGTCCCGAGCTGTCCACCCGCTCACGCGCAGCGCGCGGTGCGATCCGCACCAGCCACGACCAGATCCGGCCCCCGTCGGCGAGGAAGAAGTACGTCGCGAAAAGGGTGATGAAGAACCCGGCGACAACGTGGCCGACGGTCGAGCCGATCTCGGTGAAGAGCCCGATGGTCTCTCCGTCCTGCGAGCGCTCGCGGATCATGTCCTGCGCGTTCCCGATCCAGTCGTTGATCTGGGAGTCGCTGGCGTTGACGGGTCCGTCGCGCAACCAGGCGCGGATCTCCTCCAACCCCTGGACCGTCTGGTCGGCGAGGTCCTCGGCACCGGTCGCGACCTGCTGGCCTGCGAACGTCAGCAGGGCACCGATCGCCACGAGCCCGCCGATGACCACGATCAGCGCCGCGACGCCCTGTCGGATCTTGAGTCGGGTAAGCCCGTGCACCACCGGCCACGCCAAGGCACTGATGAGCAGCGCGACCGCGATCGGGATCGTGATGACGGAGAAGTAGCTGACCATCCACAGCAGGAGATAGCCCGCCGCCGCGATGACCAGCAGTCGCCAGCCCCAGGCGGCTGCGAGGTCCAGGCCCCACGGGACCTCGGCCCGCCCAGTGTGGGAGGGGCCGGTCAGGATCGGGGCAGGGCCGCCACGACGTCCCTCGCGTGCCATCGCCCACTGGTGCGCGAACCGCTGCAGCACGCTCTCGACGCTCTCGCCCTCCGCGTCTCCCTCATCGACCTCCCCGGTCCGGCGGCGCCGCGGGAAACGTGGCCGGTGCCGATGCTCGTCGCGTTCGGGCGCGACGGACGCGTCGGGCTCGGCGGGCTCCGCGGCCTCGTCGATTTCCCCCTCCGTCGCCCCTCCCTCGGGCTGGTCGTCGCTCACGGGGCCACCCTAGATGAGCGTGTTCGAGGGGAAGGTGCTGCGGAGTGTTCGTCCCTCTCGGACCCGGTCATCGGGACGCCTCGGTCGCGAGCGACATCGCCAGTCGGTAGGCGACGTCGGGATGCCGCCTGGCAAGCAGCCCGACCGCCATCAACAGGTACTGCTGGTCGACGACGATCCGGGCCTGCTCCGGCAGCTGCCAGCCCTCCGGGTCGTCGGTCGTCACGAGACCGCCCAGGACCCGCTCGGCGACACCCGGCCGCCCGTGCCGCAGCACGCCGCCGCTGCCGATCAGCAACGAGACCTCGCGCAGGTCGACACCACTGCGCTCGACCACCCGCCCGTCAGGGGAGAGGACGACGCGGGAACGTCCCGCGTGCCGTCGTACGGCGGTGGCCGCGGCGGCGCGCGCGATCTCCTCGTCGGCGGCGTACTCCGCCTCGGTGCTCGGGACGAACGACCCGGGCAGCCCGGCGGACTCGCGCATGCCGAGGTCGGCCTCGACCGTCCGGTTGGCAGCCGTCGGTGCGACCACCTCATGGGCGAGCCCGTCGTCGGACCGCTCGGCGTCGATGGTGACGACGGAGTAGACGTCGGTGGTGGCGCCGCCGACGTCGACGACGGCGACGTCGCCGATGCCCGGTCGTTCCTCGTCGATGCCGTAGGCCAGCACCTCGACGCCGGCGAGGACGACGTCGGGAGTGGGACCTTGGACCAGCTGGGCGAGCTCGGCGCCGCGGACGGTCAGGCCCTTGCCGGCGATGACGTGCTGCAGGAACTGTGCGCGCACGGCGGCCCGCGCACTCTCGGGCGCGAGCACGCCTATTCGCGGCACGGCGTTGTCGGCGAGCACGTGCGGCTCGGCCGGCCAGGATCCCGGCGACCTCCTCTCGGGCGTCGACGTTGCCGGCGACGACCACGGGCCCGTCGAACCCGGAGCCGGCAACGGCCCGGGCGGCGTCGACGAGCGCGGCGCGGTTGCCGCCGTCGGTGCCGCCGGTCAGCAGCACGAGATCCACCTCGGGAGCTGCCGCGGCCCCCAGCAACTCCGACACGGCGCTCTCAGGCACGCGACCCGCGGTCGCGACCACCCCGACCACCTTGCCGCCGCTGGACAGCGCCACGCGCCGTCCGGCCTCGGCGGTCACCAGCGCCTCGTGGCCGACGACGGCCACGCGCAGCCCGCCGCCCGCGCTCGAGCAGGCCAGCATCTCAGCGTCTGCCGCCCGCCCGTCCGCCGCAGCGATCTCCATCCGGCACGCCGCGACCGCATCGAGCACGTCGTCGCTGCCGAAGGTCGGCCGCTGCGCCGTTGCGACGACCGTTGCTGTTGCGAGGTCGACCAGCAGCGCCTTGGTGTAGGTAGAGCCGACGTCGACGCACAGGACCACGCCGGACTGCGGCTCAGCCAAGTGCTTGTTCGAGGTCTGCAACCAGGTCGTCGGCGGTCTCGATCCCGACGCTGAGCCGCACGAGGTCGGCGGGGACCTCGAGGTCGGTGCCGGCCACGCTCGCGTGGGTCATCCTCCCCGGGTGCTCGATGAGCGACTCGACTCCGCCGAGCGACTCCCCGAGCGTGAAGACCTCGGCTCGTTCGCACACCCGGAGCGCGGCCTCCTCGCCCCGCGCGCAGCGGAAGGAGACCATCCCGCCGAAGCGCTTCATCTGCCGCTGCGCGATCTCGTGACCGGGGTGGGTCTCGAGGCCCGGATAGATCACCTGGTCGACTCCGGGGTGGCTGGTGAGGAAGTCAGCGACGCGCTCGGCGTTGTCGCAGTGCCGGTCCATCCGGACGCCAAGGGTCTTGAGCCCGCGGTGAGTGAGGAAGGAGTCGAACGGCCCGGGGACGCCGCCGATCGCGTTCTGGTGGAAGACCACCTTCTCAGCGACCTCGAGGTCGCGCACGACGAGCGCGCCACCGACGACGTCGGAGTGGCCGCCGACGTACTTGGTCGTGCTGTGCACGACGATGTCGGCGCCGAGCCGCAGCGGCTGCTGGAGGTACGGCGACGCGAACGTGTTGTCGACGACCAGCAGCGCGCCGGCGTCGTGTGCGACGGCGGCGAGGGCTTCGATGTCGCCGATCGAGAGCAGCGGGTTGGTCGGGGTCTCGACCCAGACCAGCTTCGTCGTGCCGGGCTGGATCGCGGCGCGGACAGCGTCGACGTCGTCGACCGGAGCCGGGCTGTGGGTCAGCCCCCACGGCACGGCGACCTTGTCGAAGAGGCGGAAGGTGCCGCCGTACGCGTCGTCCGGGATCACGACGTGGTCGCCCGGCCGGCAGAGGGCCCGGAGCAGGGTGTCCTCGGCGGCGAGGCCGGAGGAGAACGCGAAGCCGCGCTCCCCCTCCTCGACTGCCGCCAGCGCCCCTTCGAGGGCGGTCCGGGTGGGGTTGGCGCTCCGGCTGTACTCGTAGCCGCCGCGCAGGCCGCCGACCCCGTCCTGCTTGTAGGTCGAGGTGGCATAGATGGGCGGGATCACCGCTCCGGTCGTGGGGTCCGGCTCGTAGCCCGCATGGATGGCGCGGGTCTCGAAGCCACTCTTCTGGCGATGCTCCTGGCTCACCCGGACGAGCCTACTCAGCGCGGCTCAGGTGTGCCTCGGGGGCAGAGGCGGGCGACGGGGTGGTCGTGCGCGCCGACGTGACGTCTGGTGCGCACTCCGCCGCAGGGGGTAAGACTTTCCTGAGAGTGGCATGGAACTTGCGCACCCGGGGAGACTGGAGGCATGTTCCTCTCCCGCCGCAAGACCGACATGGTCGACCCCGCCGAGGCGCTCCCTGGGCGCCCCGAGCCCGCCTTCACGCTTCCCGAGAAGCACGCCGTCCTCGACGCCCCGATCATCACCGACGACGTGCCCGACGGCCTCGAGGTCGCCGAGTTCGGTCTCGGCTGCTTCTGGGGCGCAGAGGAGATCTTCTGGCAGATTCCCGGCGTCTGGTCGACGTCGGTCGGCTACGCCGGCGGCACCACGCCGAACCCGACGTACGAAGAGGTCTGCAGCGGTCGCACCGGCCACACCGAGGCGATCCGGGTCGTCTTCGACCCCGACCAGGTGTCGTACGCCGACCTGGTCAAGCGGTTCTTCGAGGTGCACGACCCCACACAGGGCATGAGGCAGGGCAACGACGTCGGCACCCAGTACCGCTCGGCCATCTACTTCCGCTCTCCCGAGCAGGAGCAGACCGCACGCGAGCTGACCAAGGTCTACGGCGACGAGATCTCTCACCGCGGGTACGGCGAGATCACCACCGAGATCGGCCCCGCGGGCAGCTACCACTACGCCGAAGCGCACCACCAGCAGTACCTGCACAAGAACCCATACGGCTACCGCTGTCACGCCAACACCGGAATCGCGTTTCCCAGTTCCGACTAAGTCTTCGACGCAGGCCTGACCGACCGCCGTCTAGTTATCCGAAGCGGAAACCCAGGATCTTGCTACGTCCCGGCATCGGGACGATCATCGGCGGGAGAGGGGTCCCACTGTCGGATGGAGTCGTCATGCGTCGGATCGTCCCTATCGTCGGCTTCATGCTCGTCGTAATGCTTGCTGTGCCTGCCTCGGCCAAGCAGCAGCCCACGACGGTTCCGCTTCCCGTGGACTTCCAACCCGAGGGGATAGCCGTCGGAACCGGTGACACGTTCTACGTCGGCTCGCTCCGGGACGGCGACATCTACCGCGGCGACCTCAGCACGGGGAGTGGCGCACTCTTCGTCAACACCTCGGATCGCGCAGCCGTCGGCATGCGGGTCGACGAGGCGCGCAAGCTGCTGTTCGTCGCCGGTGGTCCCGGCGGCCACGTCTACGTCTACGACACGCGTGACGGGTCCGAAGTGGCCGACATCGCTGTGGGCCCGCCGACCGCCTTCACGAACGACGTGGCGCTGACGAGAGACGCCGCCTACTTCACCGACACCTTCGCCCCGACCATCTATCGGCTCCCCTACGACCGCGGCGGCTTCGGTGCGCCCACGGCCATCCCCGTCACCGGACCGGCGGGAGTGTCCATCCCGGGTACGTTCGGGCTCAACGGCATCGATGCCACCCGGAACGGATCGACTCTCATCGTCAACCATTCCGATGAGGGCATCTTGGCGCTGGTCGACCCCGAGACCGGCGTGAGCCAGGAAATCCCGATCTCGGGCGGATCGCTGGTCCCGGGAACCCTCGACGGGCTCCAGCTCGAGGGGCGCCGCGTATTCGTCGTGGAGAACTTCGCCAATGCGATCGTCGAGATCCGGCTGTCCGCGGACCTCACGTCCGGCGTCCTGGTCGACACGATCACCTCGGATCTCTTCCAGGTGCCGACCACTGCGGCCCTGCACGGCAGCACCATCGCGGCGGTCAACGGCCGCTTCGACCTCGGCTTCCCGCCCCCGTTCGGGCCGGGAGCACCCCCCGGTACCGAATTCGACGTGGTGCTCGTCTCGCGATAGCGGGCACGAGTCTCGGCACGCCGATCGCTCCGACTTCGTGTTTGCTCTGCTACTACCAGCAGTACCTCCACAAGAACCCCTACGGCTACCGGTGCCATGCCAACACCGGCGTCAAGTTCCCTGAGACCGCTTGACCGCGCTGGTGGGTCCCACGCCGTTCACCGTGGGGGCTGCAGCCATCAGGTCAACAGCTTCCAGTGCCCTTCTGATATGACCTCGACGGTGCCGTCGACCACTTGGATGGCCGTCTGGTCGTCGATGGCGTACGCCGGGCCGGAGATCCCGGCCGCCCACTGTTCCGCCTCAGCCATGGAGTTGCCCGGCTGGCCTTCCGGAGCCAGGTGTGGACAGATCGAGAAATCAACGATGCCCAACGTGTTGTCGTCGCCGGCTGCCGGTCTCCACTGGATGAAGTCCTTCCCGACTTCGGGGGTCATAACCATGCTTCCGGCGCTCAGCCCCACCCACACCGTCTCACTCAGCGTCGGAAGCAGGTCGGCGAGCCCGGACTGCCGCATCCAGTGGCACAGGTAGAGCACGTCGCCGCCTGCCACCAGCAGGGCGTCCATCTTCCTGAGTAGCGGAACCCAGCGCTCTTCATCGATGCTGGGCAGGGCAGTGAGCTCCAGCACGCCCATCGACTTCCAGCCCAGGTCGACCATGGGATTCTCGGACTCCCCGCTGATGAATTGCCAGGCCTTTTCGCCGGGGCCGACCCAGGGATGTCCGTACTGTGCGGTGGGGATGCAGAGGGCGTTGGATTCGGCGATCGGCTTGCCCAGCAGCTCGACCAGCGCCTCGCGGATGCTGGTGTTCGTGACGCCCCCGGACGTGAGCAGAAGCTTCAAGATGCCTCCCGATTTGATCGCGATATACCGGTGTCTGTGACGTATCGACCCAGCGCCACCGCGGGACTCATCGCTGCAGAACGAAACGCTGCAGACGGGGCGAAGCTATCTGCACGCAGGCCGTCGCTGCGGACGTCAGCACCAAGCGCGCGCAGGCCACCCGCGCGCCCCCGGCGAACGCCCGACTCTCTGCAGATCCGCGTGTTTCCAAGTTCAGCAAGGTGCTTCGATTACTGCGCCGACAACTACCAGCAGTACCTCCACAAGAACCCCTAGGGCTACCGGTGCCACGCCAACACAGGGTTCCCTTCCCGAGGGAATGCTAAGTGTCAGACGCAGTCGCGCACTCCAGGCGCCACCTACGCCTTACCGCCCACTAAGCTAAGACGCAGGTGAGCATCAGGCGTGTACCTCGTACATATGGCGATGGCCTGCTCGCGCGAACTAGCCTCTTTGGATGGCGAACTGGCTTGCCGTCAACCTGGGAACCTCCGTACCAGTCGTACTCGCTCCCATGGCCGGACCCGGTCAAGGTCGCTTGGCGCACGCTGTCTCGGAGGCAGGCGGCTTCGGGATGTTCGGTGTTGGCAGCACCACCACGGGTGACTGGATCAGAGCTCAGGCTGAGGTCGCCGGCGCCGATGGGGCGACATACGGCATTGGTCTGATGGCCTGGGCGCAGCCAGGAGCCCCCGAGCAGATCGAGGTGGTGCTCAATATCAGACCGGATCTCGTGTCGGTCAGCTTCGGCGATATTGCCGCTCCGGTGGCTCGCCTTCGTGATGCCGGCATCCTCACCGCGACCCAGGTGTGCGCACTGCCCGATCTCCAGATGGCCGAGGACGCGGGCGTGGACGTTCTGGTCGTGCGTGGCGCCGAAGGCGGAGGGCACGGACGCAACTCCATGGGCACGCTTCCCTTGCTGCAGATGGTGCTCGAGCACACGTCTCGACCGGTGCTGGCAGCCGGAGGAATCCTCAACCATCGGGGGCTCGCTGCAGTCATGGCAGCAGGGGCTGAGGGTGCCTGGGTCGGCACCGCGTTCCTGGGGTGTGTCGAGGCGAACATGACGGGACCCGCTCGCGAACGAATGTTCGCAGCTTCCGAGACCGCCTACGGACGGGTGTTCGACGTAGCTCAGGAGTTTCCTTGGCCCAAAGAGTTCGGTGGGCGTGCGCTCGTCAATGGATTCTTCGATGAATGGGTCGGGCGTGAGGACGACATGGACGACGCCGCTCGAAGGCGCCACGAGGTCGCGCGACGGACAGGTGACTTCGACGTCGCTCACCTTTACGCGGGACAGGGAATCGCTGCACTCACAGGCGAACGCGCGGCACGAGATGTCGTGCTCGACTTTGCACACGCCCTTGGTCGCCAGCGGTCCGGGGACCCCTGACGAAACGGATGCCACATCTCTCCAAAGCGGCGTCGGCGAGCCTGCCCAAGGTCGTCACCGCGTCGGCAGGAGTTCGCCGAACAATGCCCTGACCGCCTTCGTTCAACAGCATTGAGCTGCGCCTCTTTGACGTGCGTCCAACCGCCGCAAAACGACAACGTCACATCGCCGTGGCACTGTGGTTGAGGGGTCGGTGTGCCTCAGCCTCAGGTGGGTGACCCTGCGGCCCGCGCTGCGTCGCGCGCGGTCACTGCCAACGCGTCCGCGGCCTCGTTGAGTCGATGACCGGCATGGCCCTTGACCCAACGGAACGTCACGCCGGAGGCCGTCGCCAGAGGGACCAGTTCCTCCCACAGGTCCCGGTTGGCGACCGGCTCCTTCTTTGAGTTCTTCCAGCCGTTTCGGTGCCAGCTAGCGTGCCAGCTCTTCGTGATGCAGTTGACGACGTAGGTCGAATCGGAGACTACGACGATCGGCCGTTCCTGGACCGACGTCAAGGCGTTGAGCGCCGCGGCGATCTCCATGCGCTGATTCGTGGTTTCCGGGTGGCCACCGCTACCGGTCCGCGGCTCCGACTCGTTGGTGATCCACCCCCAGCCACCGGGTCCAGGGTTGCCTGAGCAGGCACCGTCGGTCCAGACCTCGAGCGAGACGGCCGGCGCGATGTCCGGCGGTAGGCCGGTCAGGTAGGTATCGGGCGGGAGGTCACGCGCCTCGGGCGGCGCGATGCCTAGGACCAGGCAGGCACGCGCGATCCGGGGATCAGTGAGCCAGTACGGATCCGGCATCCCGCCCGCACGGGCCATCGAGATTGCGTCCAGCGCCAGCTGCTTCGCCGTTGCGCGCATGTCCTCGGGTTTGCTCACGGGTCAAGCCTCGCACCCGGATCAGGCGTGCGCTGGATCCGGGTCGCCGACGTGCATCATTGCGCCGCAAGCTGGCCCGCCCCCGCTGTCGTGTCAGCATCGAGGCTGGCGTCATCGGCCAGCGGGGTGGCCTGGGGACAGGCTGCGGTGTTGGTGCTTCTCCCACCCACCCTTTTGGGTCAGGTGGCGTCATCCGATCGGACACTATTTGCGGCCTTTCCGGTGAGTTTCAGCATTTCCCCCACCTCCGAGACCGCGGATCGCAACATGGATGGACCACCGACCGCTGGGGTTCACATGCGCTATGAAGCTCGACACCGTGCGACACCAGGGACCGTCCGCCGGCTACGGCGTTCGGTGCTTGCGATGACAATCTCGACGATGGCACTCGCGACCGGAACCGCGAGTAGCTCGGCGTTCGTAGTCACCGGCATCGAGACCCCGATCCTCACGCCGCTGGGTCCCATCTCGGCGTCGTCTGCCACCTCGAGTCCGATGACCTGGGAAGATCCGGTCGTCGTGACGCCATCGCGCATGGCCAACGACGGGTCCCGGACCGGAGCCCACGCACATGCCGACCGGATCGATCAGATCCCGGAGGCCGCGCTCGTGGCGTACCAGCGGACTGCGCTCGTCCTGCGCGAAGCATCGCCGCGTTGCCGGCCGCACTGGACGCTCCTGGCAGCGGTGGGACGGGTCATCACCGACCACGGCCAGCGCGGTGACCGCCGCGTCGACAACGAGGGCACAGTCCACCCCGCAATCGTTGGGAAGCCCCTGCTCGCGCGAGGAGGACGCGTCGATGACAGCGACGGCGGGTTGCTCGATCTGGACCGGCGGTTCGACCGGCCCGTGGGCCCGATGCTCCTTGCGCCGGCTGACTGGTCGGTCGTGGGGGTCGACGGCGACGCCGACGGGGAGCGGAACCCGCAGGACCTCGACGACGCCTCGCTCGCGCTCGCCGTCCTCCTATGCGCCCGCGGCAAGGACCTGTCGACCCGCGCGGCCAAGCGGGCCGCGCTCGGGCGGATCGACGACACTCCGGGATTCGTGCGGGCGGTCCTGGGGGTCAATGTCGCTTATCGCCGGCAACTCCGCTCAGGGTTGGCGACGGTGGACGTCGAGCCCCCCGCCACGATCCCCACACTGCCAATGGCGCCCACGGCGAGGCCGACCGACAGGACTCCGCAGTCCGGCCCGACCGGGGAGAACCAGCTTCCTGACCAGAACGACCAAGGTGACGACCCCGATCTCCCTGCCCCCGAGCCCGACCCGGAACCAGAGCCCGACCCGGAACCGGAGCCCGACCCGGAGCCGGAGCCCGAGCCGGAGCCCGAGCCCGAGCCCGAGCCGGAGCCGGAGCCCGAGCCCGAGCCCGAGCCCGAGCCGGAGCCAGCTCAGCACCGACGTCACCGCGACCTACGACGCCGCGGCCTTCCACATCCGCGCGACCGCCGTGGTGAGCGCGGCCGGCACGGCACCGTCGGGTGCGGTGACCTTCACACTGACCGGCCCCGGTGGCGTCACGGTGGCCGAGGCAGCGCTTGCCGGAGGATCTGCGACCGCCCAGTTCGATGTGACGGAGCCCGGCGCGTATACCATCGCAGCGTCGTACACCGGCACCCAGGACCAGTCGGGATCTAAGGACAGTGTTGTCGTCCAGGTCACCCTGCCGACGTCAACCGAGCCGTCGACCGAACCGAGCGACGAGGCAAGTGACTAGCTATCGTTCGGCCGCTCCCGGCTGATCGCGGCCAGATCGATCGATTCGTCGCGGAGCAGATCAGGCGCGACCGTGGTGCCCACGATCGCCCAGATGTGATCGGTCGCGTCCCAGTCGACGCTATGGTCGTGCTGCGATGAACGACTCACTGCTGAACGAAATCGTGCGGTGCATCCCGGCCAGCATTCGTGAGCTGCCGGGTACTGCCCTTTTACTCGGGGAGATACGCCTGGCAAGCGCCGGCTGAGATCTATCTCCTCGGCTTTAACCCGGGCGGCGACCCCACCACGGACACCCTCACTGTCACCGAGCAGGTGGTCCGTACGCTCGTGCACGAGAAGTCTGACTTCTCGAAGTACGTCAACGAGCAGTGGCCGACTCGATCCGGGCGGCTGTACGCCAAGGGGGAGCACCCCATGCAGGTTCGGGTTAGGACCTCTTCACCATCCTGGGCCTGCGGCTTGGCACGGTGCCCACAAGCAACGTGATCTTCGCCAGGACCCGTCAGGCGGCGCACCTCAACGACCCCTGGACGTGGGCGGAGGCGTGCTGGCCCTTTCATGCGGAAGTGATCAGGATCCTGCAGCCGCGGGTCATTCTGTGCATGGGCAACGATGCCGCTACCCTCGTCGCTTCCAAGACACCCGGGCCCGAGGTGGTGAAAGTACGCCACACCAGCCGATCACCCCGCACGTGGGGCCCCGACGCTGCGCCAGTTGTGCAGGCAGCGCTCGACCGGACGAACAGGGGCTGACCCGCTCACCGTGCAGGTCACGCGCGAGCAACTTCGCTGGACCACCCCACCAACCGGCTGTGTCCATCCAGCGCCGAGGATGTTGCGTCACACCGCCGCCTGTCGGCTACGGCCATCCTCCGCGCTTACCGGAACTGCCATGAGCGGACGTGGTGGCGTTCACTCGCCGGACCCGCCCGTCGAGCCCCGGCGTCGGACCTAGGCTCGGACGCATGACGGAGTACCAGGTGACCCGGTGGCGCGAGCTTCCGTCGATGGTCGCGGCCCGGGCGGGCGAGGAGACTGTGAAGTCCGAGCTCGCACCGCGGTTCCAAGAGGCGATCGATGAGGCTGCGATGCGGCTCGGTGACACCGGGGCCGACGACTACCTGGCGGGATGGGAACGGTCCTCATGGACCGGGGCCGACGGTACGCCGGCCGAGGTGCTCGACCGAGTCGCCGCTGAGCTCGACGCGGAGTGGCCGGCCGACAGGATCGCTGGTTACCTCGATGGGCTGGGCCGGTGAACCGGCTCGCGGCGCTGCTGGGCGCGGACCGTCCCGTCCTGCTCGACGGCGGCATGGGCACGCTGCTCCAGGACAGCGGCCTCGAAGACGGTGCACCCGGTGAGCTCTGGAACCTCGAGAACCCCGACGCCGTCCGCGCGGCGCACGCGGCGTACGCCCAGGCGGGAGCGCGGCTGCTGACAACCAACACCTTCGGCGGCACTCGGCCGCGGCTGGACATGCACGGACTCGGCGACCGCGTAGGCGACGTGAACCGGACGGCGGCGCAGCTCGCGCGATCGGTGGCCGACGAGCGCGGACTGCTCGTCGCCGGCGACCTTGGCCCGATTGGCGAGCTACTGTCGCCGCTGGGGACCCTGACCCGCGTGGAGGCGAAAGCGCTGTTCGCCGAACAGCTCACTGCGCTGGTCGAGGGCGGGATCGACCTTGTGCTGGTCGAGACCCTGAGCGACCTCGGTGAGGCTGACGCCGCCCTCGCTGCGGCGCGGGAGGTCGCGCCCGGCCTTCCGGTCGCCGTGACAATGAGCTTCGACACCAACCTGCGCACCATGATGGGCGTCCGCCCGGGCGAGGCAGTGGCGCACCTGGCCGCGGCAGGTGCCGACGCCGCAGGCGCCAACTGCGGTCGTGGTCCCGAAGAGATGGAGATCATCGCCGCGGAGATGGTGCAGAGCCGCGCCGGCGACCTGCTCCTGGTCGCCCAGTCGAACGCCGGCCTCCCGCAGGTGGTGGGCGACCACTTCGACTACGACGCCACTGCCGGCGATCTGGCTGCCCACGCCACCCGACTGGCCAACCTCGGTATCGACCTGGTCGGCGGCTGTTGTGGCTCGACACCGGCGCACATCGCCGCCATGGGCGCCACGTTGACCCCAACCTGAGCCACCGTCCAAGCGATCAGGAATGCCTCGCCGCCCGGACCGACGGAGAGATGCGTACCCTGCGCTGAAGAAGTCGTAGCACCGCCCGCCTCGACCCAGCCTGGCCCGGCATGAGCCGTAGGAGAAGTCAACAAGTAGCCGCGCTTCGGGCGTCTCCGGAGGTGCGTCATACCGCCGCATCAGCAGCGCACTTGCCGGTGAGCCTGGAAGTCGGCTTTTCGGACATGCGACGGGGTTTCATCGAGACGGAGGCAACTGGTCGTCGGTCAGTGCGCGGTCTCGAGGGAATCGAGGACTGCGGCTGTCAGATCGGGTGTCGGCAGAATGCGCAGCCCCTCGTCGATCTCGAGCTCGGCCCAGTTGCTGTCGCGTGGCAGAGCCGCCGGGTCGAGAGCGACCCGCACCTGGAGGTTGAGGAAGTTCAGCTGGGTAGCGATCAGCATCGTGAAGTCAGCCGGCGAGCGCAGTCGTGCCGGTCCGCCTGCTGCCACGTAGGACCGGTAAGCCCGCCGCATCGAGCCGAGATCGGGATCGCCGTCGTGGAAACAGGCCACGAGAGTGCCCGCCAACTCCCGCGCCGGGTCCGCAGGTCCGAGGTTGTCCCAGTCCACGACCACCAGCTCACCGGCTTCGTCGGCGAACACGTTGTCCGGATGCAGGTCGCGGTGGCACAGCCGCATCCTGGTCGGGTCGGCCGAAGCAAGGATGGCGTACAAGGCGGGCAGGCCATCCACGGCGGCGGCCAGCCGCGAGCCCCAGGACATGCCGGCTTCAGTGGCTGCGGTCACCAGCGGCCTCCAAGCGTCCGGGTCTGGCGGCACCTCATACCACCGGTCAGGTGGTGCACCCCCCGGCTCCCGGTCCTCGGGTGGAGCACACCGGTGCAGACCCGCGAGGAGAACGCCGAGCGCCTCCGCGCCGGCGACGAGGTCGGCGGCCCGCAGGTCGATCCAGTCGTAGAGCCGCAGCCACCCGCCGTCCGGGAGCGGCACGATGTACCGCCCGCTCCGATCGGGATGGCTCGCCGGCAGTCGGGCTCCCGCCGCGGTGGCACGCTGCGTGAAGGCGACCTCGGCCTCCACCTGAACCCGCGCCGGCGGCGTACCCGCGAACACCTGCTTGAGGGCGAACACTCGACGGCCCACCTCCAACCGCCACACCTGGCCCTGCGCACCCCGGGCGCCAGGCGTGATCGAGACGCCCTCGGCCCCGAGGTCGAACGCCTCCCGCGCCCAGGTGACCACATCAGTCTGCACACGGCCCATCATCGGCGACTGGAAGAGCGCCGCGTACGCGCGCGTCATAGTAGCCGCCATCGGGGTGGCCCTTTGCCCTGCAGCTGCCGCCGCGACGCGGGTCGGGACACAAAAAGGGCAATGTGCACTTCTACGCTCAAACCGCGTCTGTTGACCTCGCCCGCCAAAGTTCCAAACGGAGAGTGCACCTATGCGGTGCGCGGAGCCAGCCCTGCGCCGGTCGTCGATTGCGCTGCCCGGTGGCCGGGTCTCAGGGGCTCCGCTTGTGAAGCATGACACCGGCTTGCTAACCGAGTAGCCCTTTGCGCCCACTGAGGGCGTGTCACAGCGCCCAACTGACACACGACCTCGGCCCGGCTCGATCCAGCCAACTAGATCCGGTTGACGAACGCGAGCACGTCATGAGCAACGCGCCTGCTGATGGCCGCCTTCATGTGGCCGTGCCCCTCGTATCG
>CAVRUB010000003.1:0-591205 GCA_963724275.1 uncultured Actinomycetota bacterium
GACCGACGTCAGGTAGGAGCCCCACGTCGAGTTCTCGGGGCCGCCGTCGAGGATCCGGTTGTAGGTGTAGGCGATGTCCGAGCGGTGAGCGGCTCGCCGTCGGAGAATCCACGTCGTCGCGGATGTCGAAGGTCCAGGTCAGGCCGTCGTCGGAGGTCTCCCACGAGGTGGCCAGGCCCGGCTCGGGCGACATGTCCTCCATCGAGTACGTGATCATGTAGTCGTAGGTCAGCGCCCACATCTCGTAGGACTGCGCCTCGATGCCGAGGAACGGATTGAACGAGTCGACCTCGTTGAGGATGCCCACCGTGAAGGTGACCTTCTCCTCGGCCGCGGCTCCGGCCGGCTGCACCACGGCGCGCGGACGTGGCCGCGAGCCCGAGACGAGGCGCAGCAGGGCCACCCACCTCAGCGGGAGTACGGTGCCGGTGTGATCGACCCCGACCGGTCCGCCCCGGGCGCGCCCACGAGCCGCACGAGCATGTCGCGCACGAGGTGCGGCGGCCCGATCCCTTCCACTGGATGCGGCGGCTCGACGCTCCCGTCCTCACCCATCTCGGCGCTGAGCGCGACTGGTACGACGTTGCCACCGGACATCTGGGCCCCCTCGTGGAGCTGCGTGCCGAGATGACCGGCAGGGTCCCGGCGACCGACTCGTCGGTCAGTTGGCCGCAGCATGGCTATTCCTACCGCACGGTCCTTCCGGCAGGAAGGGAGTACACACAGTTGTTGCGGCGCCGAGACGGTCGGGACGAGGAGCCGGACGAGCTGCTGCTCGACGTCAACGAGCTGGCCGGCGACGCCGACTACGTCGAACTGGGGCTCTGGGCCGTCTCCCCGGACGCGTCGCTGATGGCGTACTCGGTGGACTTCGACGGCGACGAGGTCTACGAACTGCGGTTCCGCGACCTCGGGCCGGGTCGGACCTGGCCGACGTCGTGCCGCGCACGGCGCCCGGGGGAGCGTGGTCGGCGGACTCGACGTACTTCTTCTACACTCGTCCACGACGAGCGTGGCGTCAGCACCAGGTCTGGCGGCACCGGGTCGGGACACCCGCCTCCGCCGACGCGCTGGTGCTGGACGAGCCGGACGGGCGGTTCGAGCTCGAGGTGCAGACGACGCGGACCGGCGACCTGGTGGTGATCTGGGCGGAGAGCCGCGACACCAGTGAGGTCTGGGTCGTGGACGCCGCAGCGCCGACCTCGCCCGCGCTCTCGGTCGGCGGACGCCGGCGCGGGGTCGAGTACCACGCCGAGCACGTGGAGCACCCGGACGGCTCCGACGCGCTGCTCGTGGTGACCAACGACGGGGCGGCCGAGTTCCGGCTGGCCCGATGCCCGGTGCCGCGCGACGGGCGACCAGGACACTCGAGCTGGGCGCCGGTCCGGCCCGAGGACCCGGCGAGCGACTGGAGCGGGTGGACGCGTACGCGGCCACGTGGTGCTGACTTCGCGGTCGCCGGCCGCACCAGCTGCGCGTCCTGCCGCTCGACGACCTCGGCGGCGAGGCATCGTGGTCGCGCCCGCGTTCGCGGAGGATCGCGTCCCTGTCGGCGCCGGACGAGCGGACTTCGAGCACGACGTGCCGGATCATCGTCGTGGACGAGTCCTACCTGACGCCGCCGGTCTGGTCGGACGTCGACCTGGCCACCGGGGAGCGCACCGAGCGGCTCCGCAAGGAGGCGCCGGGCTTCGACCCCGCGGCGTATGTCGGCGAGAGCGTTCGTTCCCGTCGGCCGACGGCACCCTCGTGCCGGCCACGATCCTGCGGCACGTCGACACGCCGCTGGACGGCTCGGCGCCGTGCGCTGCTGTACGCCTACGGCGCCTACGAGGCGGTCTATCCCGACCAGGAGTGGGACCCGGCGATCCCGAGCCTGCTCGACCGCGGCGTGGTCTACGTGCACGCCCACGTCCGCGGGGGCGGGGAAGGTGGCCGGCGCTGGTGGCTGGACGGGCGGATGGAGCACAAGCAGCACACCTTCGACGACCACGTCGCGGTCGCCGACGGGCTGGCCGCGGCGGCCTCGTCGACGGCGCCCGGCATCGCCACCCGCGGACTCAGCGCCGGCGGGCTGCTCCAGGGTGCGGTGTTCTCCCAGCGGCCCGACCGCTGGCGTGCCGTGGTCGCCGAGGTCCCGTTCGTCGACGTACTCACCACGATGCTCGACCCGACGATCCCGCTGACCGTCAACGAGTGGGACGAGTGGGGCGACCCGAGCCGGCCCGAGGACTACGACGTGGCTGCCCGCCTACTCGCCGTACGACAACCTGCCGCCGGCCGGTGGCCGTCCCGACCTGCTCGTCACCGGCGCCGTCCACGACGCGCGGGTGATGGTCTGGGAGCCGGCCAAGTGGGTGGCCGCGCTCCGCGAGACCGACCCCGACTGGTCCCCGCGCTGCCTGTTCCGCGTCGAGACCGGCGCCGGCGCCCACGTCGGCCCCTCCGGCCGGTTCGCCCACCTGGCCTACGAGGCCGAGGTCTACGCCTGGCTGCTGGACTGCGCCTCGGTGGTTGAGGACTCGCGCTAGCGAGCGTCTCGAGGTGCAGGCTGGACTCAACCACCGGTCCTGGACGACTGACGATCAGTCAGCGTACGCACGCCGTTCCATCCGCGCGGCTGAGCGAGCTCAACGACCAGGGGCTCTACACCCACTGGCAGGGCACGCTGTCGCCGCTGCGCTACACCCATGCGCCGAAGCACGAGTACTTCGCGGTGCGGAACTCGGTGGGGGTCTTCGACACCTCGCCGCTCTACAAGTACGTCGTCACCGGGCCGGACGCCGAGCGGCTGCTGGCCGGGGCGCTGGTGCGGGACATCAAGCACGTGCCGGCCTGGGCAGGCGCAGTACACGGCCTGGTGCGACGACCAGGGCTTCGTGATGCACGACGGGGTAGTGTTCCGTCACTCGCGCCGACGAGTTCTTCCTGACCGCGGCGCGGCCGACGCTGTCGTGGTTCCAGGAGCTCGGAGCCGGCATGCGGGTGCAGCTCGAGGACGTGACCGACGGCTACGGGATGCTCGCAGTCCAGGGGCCGCGGTCGCGGGCTGTGCTGGCGCCCTGATGCCCGAGGCGGAGACGCTGGGCTACTTCGACCACGTGCCGGTCAAGGTGGCCGACACGGCGGTGACGCTGTCGCCGGACCGGCTACACCGGTGACCTCGGGTTCGAGCTGACCGTGCGGGACGGACCGCGCGGTCGACGTGCTCGATGCGGTGCTGGAGGCGGGCCGCGGCCACGGCATCCGGCCGTTCGGCGAGGAGGCGCTGATGACCCTGCGCATCGAGGCCGGGCTCCCGCTGATCGACATCGAGTGGCACGACGCCCGGCTGGCGATGAGCGACGCCGACAGGGTGACGCCCAAGGAGCTCGGCTTCGGCTGGATGCTGCGCGGCGTCCGGGACGGCTCGCGGCGGTTCGTCGGC
The DNA here is from genome assembly GCA_963724275.1 of uncultured Actinomycetota bacterium. Lineage (GTDB taxonomy): Bacteria > Actinomycetota > Actinomycetes > Propionibacteriales > Nocardioidaceae > Nocardioides. The sequence goes on from CAVRUB010000003.1 coordinate 3,428, forward strand.
TCCGAGGCGATCCGGCGAGAGCTCCTGGACGGTACGTCGCGGTGGGCGACCACCGGCGTCGTCGTCGACTGGGCGGACTGGGACCGGCTCTACCGTGACAACGGTCTGTTCCCGCCCAAGTCCGAGCACCCGCTGCCCTACGAGTCGATGATCCTCGACGAGGACCGCAGCGAGGTCGGCTACTGCACGAGCTTCGTCTACTCGCCGGTGCTGCAGCGGCACATCGGCATCGCCCGGGTCCGCCCGGACCTCGGGGCGGCCGGCACCGAGCTGCGGCTCGAGCTGGCCGTCGACCACCACAACACCACGGTCCGGGTCACCACGACCCCGATGCCGTTCTTCGACCCTGGAGAGGAAGAAGGCATGAGCTCGCACGAGTACGACGCGATCGTCGTCGGCGGCGGCCACAACGGGCTCACCCACGCGGCGTACCTCGCGAAGGCGGGGCTGCGCACCCTGGTCCTGGAGAAGAACGGCGTCGTCGGTGGCGCGGCGATCACCGAGGAGCTCGTGCCGGGCTTCTAGTTCACGACGTTCTCCTACGCGCTGAGCCTGCTGCGGCCCGAGATCATCCACGAGCTCGACCTGGTCGAAGCACGGCTTCCTGCCGCTGATGATGCCGTCGTCGTTCCACCCGACCGGGGACGGCGACTACCTGCTCTTCGGCGACGACCACCAGGCCAGAACCTGCAGGAGATCCGCCGGCACTCGCCGCGCGACGCGGACGCCTACGAGCGCTACCACCACGACCTCGACCTGGTGTGCCAGGCGGTGCGGCCGCTGTTCGACAAGGCGCCGCCCAACATCTTCGGCAAGGACCCGGAGGACGCCGTCGACGTCAAGTGGCTGGTCGACCACCTCGGTGGAGTCGAGCAGAAGACGATGCACGACGTCGTACGGATGCTCACCGGCAGCGCCGCCGACTGGCTCGACGACTACTTCGAGCACGAAGCGATCAAGGGATACCACGCCTCGTCCTCGATCATCGGCTCCAAGGTCGGCCCGATGTCGCCGGGATCGGCGCTGGTGCTGCTGTTCCACAAGATGGGTGAGCACGACGGCCACCTCGGCTCGTGGGCGTTCCACAAGGGCGGGAACGGCGGCTTCACCCAGGTGCTGGCCCGGGCGGCGCAGGCGTACGGCGCCGAGATCCGGCTCGGCTCTGCGGTCTCCTCGGTGCTGACCGAGGGCGACCGCGCGGTCGGGGTCGTGCTCGAGGACGGCACCGAGTTCCGGGCGCCGGTCGTGGTGTCGGCCCTGGATCCGCGGCGTACCTTCCTCGAGCTCGTCGAGCCGCGCGAGCTCCCGCTCGACCTCGTCGACAACGTGCGCCGGATGAGGTTCCGGGGCGTCTCGGCCAAGGTCAACTTCGCGCTCGACGGGCTGCCGGTCTTCCCGGCGCTGCCCGACACCGTCGATCACTACGGCGGCTTCCTCAACATCGGACCCACGATCGAGTACGTCGAGCGCGCCTTCGACGCCGCTAAGTACGGCTGGTACTCCGAGCGGCCCTTCATCGACGCCGCGATCCAGTCGGTCGTCGACCCGGACATGGCCCCGCCCGGCAAGCACGTCATGTCGTGCTTCGTCCAGTACGCGCCGTACGAGCTGAAGGGAAGCGACTGGGAGACCGAGCGCGACAGCTTCGGCGACAAGGCACAGGCCGTGCTCGAGTCACACTTCCCCGGTTTCGGCGACCTGGTGCTGCACCGCGAGGTCGTCACACCCGTCGACATCGAGGCCCGTACCGGGCTGACCGAAGGCAACATCTTCGCCGGCGAGTTCCTGGCGCCGCAGATGTACTTCTTCCGGCCCGCGCCGGGCTGGAGCCAGTACGCCACCCCGCTCGAGGGCTACTACCAATGTGGGTCGGGCACCCACCCCGGCGGTTGCGTGATCGGAGCGCCCGGCAAGCTGGCCAGCCAACGGATCCTGCGCGACCTCCAATGACCTGACGATCTGCACGTCGTCGTCCCAGCCCCGCCCGCCACACCAAGCCGATATCTGGACCGGCTGACGAGCGCATGAGGGGCTGGCCCGTGGGACCGCGGCACACGTCGCGTCCGCCTCCCGTCGCGCGCCCATGCCGCACGGCGTACTTCCGCACTCCTGCCTGCGCCGGGTGGACAGCGCTCGGACAGTCCGGGGCAAGCGCGTACTCCGATGGTCGTGACAACGCAAGACGACCAGTCAGGAGGCGGCAGGACCGATGCACTCGATCACCACGAACAGCCAGAGGCGAGCGCACCGAGACGACACGCCGCCCGTGTGCTGGTGCGGACAGACGCTCGAGTCCGGCAGGCCCGGCCACTGCCGCCGGTGCGGCGCGCCGAGCGCGACCCACTCTCGTCTGGTTCCTCTCTCCCAAGCCGGCTGAGGCCGGCCATCAGCGGGCGTCGCGACCGACGACCGAACCATCCCTACTCACCCTGGAGCCACCATGAGCAGCACCCATCTGAACGAGTATCTCGTCTCGGCAGGCGCCTTCCAACCCCGTCACCGACCGCCCGGCCCGCGAGCCAAGGGACGCCGCAACCGACGCTGGCTCCAGCGCAACGCCATTCGTACGCAGGACTGAGCCGGTCAGGTCAGGGACTCGCGTCGTTCGTGTGGTGGCGCCGGTCGGTGGAATCGGGCCCTGATCTCCGCCGCCTCGTGCAGCAGCCGGTCAGCCTCCTCCAGCTCCTCACGACTGCGTGCCAGTCGCGAGAGGCCTTCAACGGCTGCAGCGGTCACACTCGGCTCGCCGAGCCGGCGTCCCACGGCAAGGGCGTCCTGGAAGTGCGTTGCCGCCGCGTCGACCTCGCCCTGTGCTTCGTCGCACCGTCCCACCCCGGCGAGCGCGACACCGACCATCACCAGGGTTCCGAGCCCCTCGAACTGGGCCACTGCCCGCTGGTAGTGGCGGCGTGCGTCGGACCAGTCGCCGACCGCCTCCGCGAGGAGGCCGTAGCCGTAGCCGGCGAGTACCTCTCCGGCGCCGTCGCCGATCTCCTGGGACGCTTCCGATGCCCGGTCGAACAGGTCCCGTGCTGAGTCCAGCTCGCCGAGGTGCACCTTCTCGACGGCGAGGTCGGCAAGTGCCCACTGGACGGTGTTCCACAGTCCTGCCGAGGCACCGACATCGATCGCCTCCTCGAGGGCTCGCGCGCCTTCCTCGTACCGGCCGAACTGCCGCAGCCCCCAGCCGAGGTGGTAGAGCGTCGCGGAGAGACCCCACGGATCGTCGAGCTGTCGGAACGCCGCGGCCGTCGCTCGGCCGATCTGCACGGCGGCATCGACGTCGCCGGCCTTCATCGCTGTTTCTAGACGGACGAAGCCGACGACTGCGGGACCCCATGGGTCGCCGTCGGCTCCGAACTGCTCCTCGGCCTCGCGCAGCAACGCCTCCGAACGCTCCCGGTGGGCGCCCGTGACGCCCTCTACCGCGAGGAGCACCTTCGACAGCGCCGCGTGCCAGGAGTCGCCGAGGCTCTCGAAGATCACCAGGCTCTCTTCCGCCGCTTCGGCGCAGCGTGGGTGCGGGTGCACCAGGCAGCCGCGCGGCCGTTCCACGATGGAGACGGCCTGCAGCGCCCTGGCGCGGGCGGCTGGCGAGCCGCCGCTGAGCGCGACGAGTCGTCCGATGACCTCCCGCCCCTCCAGGTGCCGACCGAGATGCCAGAACATGCCGAGCGAGCCGGCCGCCACCAGTGCGGAGTCGAGGTCTCCTCCGGGGCCGGACAGCCACGAGATCGCCGCCCGGATGTTGGGCTGCTCCTCGCGAAGGAGCCCGAGCATCGCGCGCTGCCCGTGACCACGTAGCTCGATCTCCGCTTGTTCGGCGACTCCTCGGAAGTAGCGGGCATGCCGCTCGGCCAGTTCATCGACCTCTCCCGATGCCGCCAGACGTTCGGCGGCGTAGTGGCGAAGCGTCTCCAGCATGCGGTACCTGGTGGTTGGACCCGGTTCGGCCACGATCATCGAACGTTCGACCAGCCTGCCGATGGTGTCGAGAACCTCCCCCGCTGGCAATGCCACGTCACCGACCACGGCTTCTGCTGACGTGAGCGTCCAGCCGCCCTGGAACACGGACAGCCGGTTGAACACCGTCCGCTCGACGTCGCTGAGGAGCAGGTAGCTCCAGTCGACGGTCGCACGCAACGTCTGCTGGCGTGCCTCGGCAGTGCGGCCGCCCGAGGTCAGCAGGGTGAACCGTTCTGCGAGGCGGGCGGAGATCTCCACTGGCGACATCGACACGACCCGCGCGGCGGCGAGCTCCAACGCGAGCGGGATGCCGTCCAGGGCGCGGCTGATCTGGCCGAGCGCGAGCAGACTCTCCCGGTCGAAGACCAGCCCCGGCCTCACGGCGCGGGCACGCTCGGCGAACAGCTGGGGCGCCGGGTAGTCGAGCACCCGGCCCGGTGGCGCGCTGTCCGGAGGTGTCTCCAGTGGGCCGACCGTCACCTGCACCTCGTCGGGAACGGCGAGAGCCTCCCGACTGGTGGCGATCACGGTGAGGTGCGGTGAGCGGCCGAGGATGTCGTCGATCAACGCGGCGGCTGCGTCGACGACGTGCTCGCAATTGTCGATCAGCAGCAACATCCGACGCCTGGACAGGTAGGAGACGAGCCGCTGCCGCACGTCCCCGACGGCCGCGGAGCCGTCGAGCGGGACGCCGAGCGCATCAGCGATCGCAAGCGGCACCTGGTCGCCGCTGTCGACGGAGGCGAGTCGCACCCCGAACGCTCCGTCGGGGTAGGCATGGGAGGTCGCTGCGACGGCAGCGAGGGCAAGCGAGGTCTTGCCTGCTCCGCCTGGACCGATGAGCGACAGCAGTCGAACCTCACCGAGCAGTCCGGTGAGGGAGCCGAGCTGGGAGTCACGGCCGATGAGCGGACGGACGACGGTCGGCAGGTTCGTCGGCGCCACGGGCTCCCCGTCCCCGGTGCTGCGCGTCGACGGCGCCGGCATCGTCGCCGGCATCGCGGGCTGAGCGCCGAGCGACTCGTCCTGGCGGAGCACCCGCTCGTGGAGGGAACGCAACGAGAGCGAGGGCTCCAAGCCGAGGGCTTCATCGAGCTCGTCGCGGGTCCGGGTGTAGACCGCGAGCGCATCGGCCTGTCGGTCACTGCGGTAGAGAGCAACCATGAGCAGGCCGGCGAGAGACTCCAACGTCGGGTCGGCTGCCACCGCCGACTCGAGGTCGGCCACCACTTCCAGGTGCCGGCCGAGCGCCAGCGCGACCTGGGCGCGTTCGGTGACCGCAGCGAGCCGCAGCTCGGTGAGCCGAGACGCCTCCACTGTTGCCCACTGTTCGGTGACGAAGTCACTGAGGGGATCTCCGCGCCACAGCGCCAGCGCATCGTCGTAGGCCCGCAGATGGCGCTGGTCGTAGCCGTTGCCGGTCGCGGCAGCTTCCGCAGCTTCGGCGCGTGCGGTTCGGATCCGATCTTCGAAGTGGAGCGCATCGACCTGCGCGGGCTCGACGTCCGCCCGATAGCCGACACCGTCGCGGGTGACCAGGTCCTCGACGCCCATAGCCTTCAACGCGCGACGCAGCTTCGAGACCCGGATCTGCAGCGCGTTCATCGGGTCGACCGGCAGCGCGGACTCCGACCACAGCCGGTCGACCAGGATGGTCGCGGGAATGGTTCGCCCCGGCGCTAGCAGCAGCTGCACCAGCAGCGCACGTTCGGCGGCGCCGGGAAGCTTGGACGGCTCGTGGTCGACCAGGACCTCCATCGGCCCCAGCAGCCGGAACCGCACCTCGGGCATGGCCGCCCCTCCGTCCTTGATCCCGTTCATCCTCCCCCAACGCGAGCCGACGTTTCAGGCGATTTCAAGGAGCACCGCGGGGCGCCGGTCCGTGACGGGCGGACCGGCGACCCCGGCGGGAGGGGCTCAGGATGCTTCGACGGTGAAGGGGACGGTGATGACATCGCCGTCGGCGAGGCGGAACTGACCCCACATCTGGTAGACGCCCGGGGTGTCGAACTCGGCGTGCACGTCGAGCTCGGGTCCGAAGTCCTGGCCCGGCGTGGCGAAGACCGGTCGGCCGTCCTCGTCCTCGACTTCCGCGTGCTCGTGGGCGAACGTGGCGCCGTCGGCACGCATCACCACGACGTGACCGGCCGCGGCGAGGAACGGCTGCAGGTCATCGATCGGCTCGCCCGTGCCGGCGTCGGTGAACGCGAAGTGCAGGTCGCTGCGCTCCCCGACGACGGCCTCACCCTCCAGCTCGATCTCGACACCGTCGACCACACTGGTCCGGGGGCCGGCCGCGAGCAGGACGGGGTCCGGTGCGGTGCCGGTGACCGTGACGAGCTGGCGTTGGTGCACGTCGTTCATCTCGCCGCGCTGACGGAACTCGGTGTTGACGATGTAGGTGCCGCCGGTTGGGAACGTGATGTCGACTGCCAGCTCGCCGGGATTCCCGGTGGGTTCCGGGTGCACGTGGGCGAAGCTGCCCAGGTCCTCCCGGGTGGCGATCAGGTGCATCCACGCTTCATGGCTGCGGTTCAGGTCGGTGATCGGCTCCCCGGACTCTGCGTCCACGACGGTGGCGATGATCCGGGTCGGCACGCCGGCGCGGGTGGTGTCGGGGACGTCGAGCTCCACGTCGAGGCCGACGTCATGGGCTTCGCTGGGAGCGATCTCGGCGGTCATCATCTCGCTCATCGCCGGGCGCATCGGCATGCCGGTGCTCTGCATCCACGCGAGCTGACCGTTCATCCCTCGCTCGGCGAAGTCCATTCGGCTGACCGCTGTGAGCGTGCCCCCGATGGCGAGGGCCACGACTGCGACGCCGGTGAGGTAGGCGTACTGCGCGACCCGGGTGCGCAGCGGCGGGTGCAGGATCTCCTCCACCGACGCGGGGCGCTTGAACCGGCGCAGCCGCAGCGCGTTGGACAGGACGCTGACCGAGCTCATCGCCATCGCGGCTGAGGCCAGCACCGGGTCGAGCAGCAAGCCGTCCCAGGCGTACAGCGCGCCGGCAGCAACGGGGATGAGCAGGATGTTGTAGCCGAAGGCCCACGCCAGGCCCTGCTTCATGGTGGTGACGGTGCGCCGGGAAAGTGCGATGGCGGAGACGATGCCGCGCAGGTCGCCGCCGACGAGGGTGATGTCGGAGGCGGCGATGGCGACGTCAGCGCCGGTGCCGATCGCGATGCCGAGGTCGGCCTGGGCCAGGGCGCCGGCGTCGTTGATGCCGTCGCCGGCCATGGCGACCACGTGTCCCTGTTCCTGGAGCGCTACGACGGCTGCGGCCTTGTCGGCGGGCAGCACGTCGGCCATGACGTGGCCGATGCCGACCTGGGCGGCGACCGCGTGGGCGGTGGCAGCGTTGTCGCCGGTGATCATCCACACCTCCAGTCCGAGTGCCTCGAGCTGGGCGATGGCTTCGGCGGACTCAGCCTTTACGGTGTCGGCGACCGTCACCACGGCGGCGAGGTCGCCGCCGACGGCGACGTACATCGGGGTCTCGCCACGCGACGCCGCCTCCTGCGCGACGGTCTCCAGCGGCGTCACGTCAGCTCCGGCGCGCCGCATCATCGCTGCGTTGCCGACCTGGACGTGGCGTCCGGCGACGCGGGCGTCGATCCCGTGCCCGGGGACGGCGTCGAACGCGTCGAGGACCGGAAGGGTGAGTCCGGCGTCCTGGGCGTGGGTGACGATCGCCTCGGCGACGGGGTGCTCGCTGCCGGACTCAGCCGCAGCGACGAGGGCTAGCACCTCGTCCTCGGTCCAGCCGTCTGCGGTGGTGACTGCGGTCAGGGCGGGTTTGCCTTGGGTGATGGTGCCGGTCTTGTCGAGCACGATCGCGGTGAGTCGCCGTGCCTGTTCGAGGGCCTCGCCGTTGGAGATGAGGATGCCGAGCTCCGCTGCCCGTCCCGCGCCGACCATGACCGCGGTCGGCGTGGCCAGTCCGAGCGCGCAGGGGCAGGCGATGATCAGCACCGCGATGGTCGTGCCGATCGCCATGGTGAGGTTCTCCGTGCTCGGTCCGAAGACGGCCCAGAGCCGCGAACGTCGCGAACGCGCCGAGGATGACGACGGGCACGAACACCGAGGACACCTTGTCGGCCAGGCGCTGCATGGGGACCTTGGACCCCTGGGCGTCTTCGACCAGACGGATGATCTGGGCCAGCGCGGTGTCGTCACCGACCGCGGTGGTCCGGATCTGGACCGAACCGGTGGTGTTGATGGTGGCGCCGATGACGGCATCGCCGGTCGTCTTGTCGACCGGGAGGCTCTCGCCGGTGAGCATGCTCTCGTCGATCGAGGTGTTGCCGGCGACGACGACACCGTCGACGGGGATCTTCTCCCCGGGCCGGATGCGGACGATGTCGCCGACGACGACCTCCTCGACGGGGATGTCGACCTCGACGTCGTCGCGGACGACGCGGGCGGTCTTCGGGTGCGAGCCCGACCAGGGCGGTGACAGCGGCGGCGGTCCGCTTCTTGGCGCGGCCCTCCATCCACTTCCCGGCCAGGACGAGGGCGACGATGATCAGCGACGTCTCGTAGTACAGGTGCAGCGGCATGCCCCACCCTTCGGCGAGGCCGGGCCACAAGGTGACGAACGTGCTGTAGCCCCACGCGACTCCGGTGCCGAGCGCGACGAGCGTGGTCATGTTGGTGCTGCGGTGCTTGGCTGCCGCCCACGCGGAGGCGTAGATGTCCTTGCCTGCCCACGCCTGGACGACGGTGGCGACCACGAAGATCGCCGGCATCAGCAGGTCCATCGTGTCGATGTAGAGCGGGACGTACATGAGCGCCATCAGTCCCAGGCCGGTGGCCAGGGCGACCTGCCACTTCGTCTTCAAGCGGGACAGCTCGAGGTCCCGGGAGTCCACATCCGTGCTCGTCGGCGCGGTGGTGGTCTCACCGTCGTCCGGGCCCTGCGCGGGGCCCCGCTGGTGCGGGGTGGCGGTGTAGCCGGCCTTGGTGATCGCTGCGGTGAGGTCCTCGAGCTCGACCTGTCCCGGGGAGAAGGTGACGGACGCGACCTCGGTGGCGAGGTTCACGCGGGCCTCGGTGACGCCGTCGATCTTGTCCAGTGCCTTCTCGACGCGGCGCACGCAGGAGGCGCAGGTCATGCCGCCGATGTCGAGGGTGCAGGTCTCGGTGGTCTCGGTCTGGGGCGGTGGTCGTCATGCCGGATCCTTGGGTGGGAACGAGTGATGTCGGCAACGATCGGCGGAGCGGCTGTCTGGCCACTGTCCAACCGGTGTGCGGGAGGTGGGGTCAGCGGTCGAGGAGCGGCGTGCCGGTGCGGACCGAGGCGACGACCTCGGTGATGGCCCGGACCGATTCCGCCGCCGGGCCGGCGTCTTCGAGTAGGCCGGCGTGCGTGGAGTCCACGGTGCGGTGGACGTTGTTGGTGGTCAGGTCGGCGAGCTGTTCCTGCGCGCCTACCCAACCCTCGGTCCCCTCGTTCTCGGATGCGGTGAGGACAGCCAGCGGCCGGTCGTCGAACGTGGTGAGGGCCTGCGCCTGGGTGAACACGTCGCGGATGACCGAAAGCTCGTCGCGTTGGTTGCTGGCCGCCTGCGTGGTGGAGGTCAGCGCGATGACCTTCTCGGCGTCGGTCGCCGGCAGGTGGGAGCGCCACGGGATCAGCTCGGCAATGCCGACGCGGCGGATCGTGGGCATCAGCGCCAGACCGCGGCGCATCATCTGGTACTGACCGGGGTAGGCGGGCATCCGCGTGAACTGCTCGGGGCTGGAGCTGTCCAGCAGGACCATGCCGGCGACCTGGTCGGGGTAGCGGGCGGCGTAGGTCAGGGCGTAGGTGCCTCCGGTGGAGTGCCCGACCAGGACGTAGGGGCCTTGTTCGCCGGCCTCGGCGAGGAGGGTGTGGAGGTCGTCGGCGGACTCGATGCCGTCGAGGGGGTCGGCGGCGTTCTCGCTCCAGCCCTGGCCGGCGCGGTCGTAGGCGCAGACGCGGGTCGTCTCGGCGACGGGGCCGACGATCCGCGCCCAGGATGCGGAGAGCTCGCCGAGGCCGTTGGAGAGCACGACGGTGGGCGATCCGTGGCCGCGGCAGTCGAGGTGGAGACGGTGACCACCGACGTCGTAGAGCTGGCCAGGGACGGCGTAGTCGACCTCGCGGGTGAGCGCAATGTTGCTGTAGGCGGCGCCGATCGAGGTCAGGGCCAGCACGGCGATGACGGGGGCGAGCACCCAGCGTGCCTTGCCCGTCACCGAGTGGCGCGCCGGAGGTAGATCCAGACTGCGAGGGCGAGCATGAGCGGTGGCCACACCCAGTTCATGACGGTAAGGGCTCTCATCGCCTGGGCCGAGGAGGACAAGGGCGGCCCCGGTGCCGCCCATGACGGCGGCGGGTACGGCGGCCCACCGCTGCGGGCTGGTCGGTGCGGCGCACGGTCAGGAACGCCATCAGGGCCCACCCGAAGCCGAACCCGAGCAACAGGGCGCCGGTGATGGTGGCCTCGGTGCCGCCTGCGAACACGACGAGGGCGAGCACAAGCGCGGTCAAGGCGCCGACGGCGATCGAGGCGACGACGCGCGCCCGGCGGTGCGGCAGCGCTCCGGGTCGCGGGCGGTCCGCGGAGCAGAGCTGGACGGGGTGGCGGGAGGGTTCTGGACGCTCATGGCTGGTGTTCCTCTCGGTAGTGGTGCACTGCTCTGAGCGTGGACGCCTACGGGTGGGCTCACCCCGGTGAAATCGCCGGGATCGCGTCGCCCGGCTGGTCTGGCCCGCCTTCGGGTGCTGCCGCGCTCCGACGAGGGGTGGATGCCTCGCCGGAGCGCGGGTCGGGGTCAGGCCAGCGTGTAGCCGGCCTCCTCGACCGCCTGCCGCACGTCGGTGGTGGGGAGTGCGCGGTCGGCGGTGACCTGGACCCTGCCGGTCGTCACGTCGACGTGGACGTCGGAGACCCCTTCCAGGGCGCTGACCTCTGCGGTCACCGCGTGGGCGCAGTGGTCGCACGTCATCCCGATGACGTCGTAGGTGTCGGTCGTGGTCATGGTTGTTCTCCGTTTCTGGTTGGGTTCCGGTCGGCGGGTGCCGGCGGGGTCATACGGCGCCGCTGGGCCTATGCGGCTGCGGGCTGGTGCTGCGGGACCTCGTCTGCTGGGACGGCGGGTGTCCGCAGCCAGGCGGCTGCGACCACAGCGCCGATGACGGCGATCCCGGCTGCGCCGAGAAGGGCGGCGGAGAACCCGTCGGTCAGCTCGACGACGTCTCCGAGGCGGTCCGCGCCGAACGCGGTCGCCAGGGCGGTCATGGCTGCCAGGCCGAGCGCCGAGCCGACCTGATAGTTGGTGTTGACGATCCCTGCGGCCAAGCCGCCTTCCTCCGGCGCTGCCGAGGACAGGGCCATGCCGAGGGAGGGGATGAAGGCCATCGCCATCCCGGCCGCGGTGACCAGGGTCGCGGGCAGCACGTCGACGGCGAAGCTGCCGTCGGCGTCGATGAATGAGAGCCAGACCAGTCCGGCGGCCAGGGTGGCCAGACCGGTCACGGTCATCGTCTTCGGCCCGAACCGTGCGATGAGGCGCGGCGCGACCGCGATCATCCCGACCATGATCGTGACGGTCAGCGGCAGGAGCGCGGCGCCGCTGGCGAACGCTCCGAGGCCGAGGACCTGTTGCAGGTAGAGGTTGACGAAGAAGAACATCGGGATCCAGGCGGCGCCGAGGAAGAACTGGGCGGCATTGGAGGCGGCCAGGTTGGTCGCCTTGAAGATGCCCAGCCGCATCAGTGGCTGCCGCCGTCCGGGCCTGGAGTGCGACGAACAGCGCGAGGAGTGCCACGCCGCCGATGCCGGCGAGCAGGGTGGTGCCCGAGGTCCAGCCTTCCTGGGGGGCGCGGACGATGGCGAACACGACGGCGGCGAGACCGGCGGTGACGGTGACCGCGCCGGCCACGTCAAGCGAGCCGCGCTGGGTCATGCCGACGGGCATGACCGAAGGGGTGAGGAGCAGCACGACGACGGCAATGGGGATGTTGATGAAGAACACCCACGGCCAGGAGGCGTACTCGGTGAGGACGCCGCCGAGGAAGACACCGGCAGTGCCGCCGGCGGGAGCGGCCGCACCGTAGAGGGCGAGCGCCTTGGTCAGCTCCTTGGGGCTGGTGCCGAAGATCGTGAACAGCAGGGTGAGCGCTGCAGGGGCGATGAGCGCCGAACCGGCGCCCTGAACGGCCCGGCCGACCAGCTCGACGGTGACGTTGCCGGCGAGTCCCGCGACCAGCGACCCGGCGGCGAGGACGGCCCAACCGGTGGCGAAGATGCGCCGGGCGCCGAACAGGTCAGAGAGCCGGCCGCCGAGGAGCAGGAGGCCGCCGAACGCGACGACGTAGGCGTTGAAGACCCAGCTGAGGCCCTGGGGGGTGAAGCCGAGGTCGTGCTGCATCTCCGGCAGCGCGACCCCGATGATCGAGGTGTCCATGATGACCATGAACTGGGCCGCGGCAATGAGCCCGAGCGCGAGCCATCGGCGGCTGCTCTGGGTGTCCGCGGCAGGTGTCTTGGTAGACATGGTGTGCCTTTCTCGTGACGAACCAGCCGGGATCGGCTGTGTGTCGCTGAGCGTCACGGCCCGGACTTTCCGGTCGCTGTCTCGTCACTGTTCGCCACGATCGCCGGCTGGTAGGTCGTGCCGGTGAATGCGCCGAGCACGTCGGCGGCGGCCATGACGCCACTGAGCCGAACCGTCGACGTGCCGGCGTTCGCGGCGACGGTCTCCACGCCGGGAACGTCTCGTAGCCGGGCGGTGACCTCCCGGACGCAGCGCCGGCAGCTCATGCCGGTGAGGTGGAGGGTCATCTGGGTCATTGCTGCTCGCTCTCCTCTGTGCGTGGACCCGGGTCGCAGCAACTGTCGGTCGTGGTCCTGTCCGGCGGCTGTCCCGCCCTCCGGTGACTGCTGGGCTGGGACCACAACGTGCGGGCTGCATGGAGCTGTCTCCGCTCGCGCAACGACGTGGACCCGACGAAGATCGGTGCGTTCGGCTACACGTCGAGCACGCCAACGGCCTCGACGAGATGGGAGCTACCTACGAGCAGCGGGTTGTCGGGTCCTTCGACACCTACCTCCTCAGTCCCAGAGCGCACGAGCCATTCGCGGACCGCAGAGTCGGTGGGACGCCCGCAGTTGTCGAACCGGGTCAGCGGCGTGGTGATGAGTCCGGTTCCAAGGGATGTCGAGCTGGTCGAGGAACGCGCCTGCGGCCGGCGACGGCCCGATGCGGCTCCACACCAAGTGCTCGGCGCGGGCGGGCGCCCCGTCCACGGGAACGGTCGCGACGCCTGTCAGGGACGGTGCATAGGACGACGGCAGGAGCGCAACGCCGAGCCGTTGCCGGATCAGCGCGGCCATCAGATGGACGTCGGCGACCTCGAACGCGACATCGCGGGCAAGCCCCTCGGCGGCGAACGCCTGATCGGTCTGCTCGCGACCCGGCGTCCCTGCCGGGAAGTCGACGAACACCTCCTGCGCCAACCGACCCAGCCGGAGGCGCTTGACGACGGCGAACCGGTGGTCCGGCGCGACCACCGCGACATGGCGATCGGTGGCCAGCACCAGGCCCTGCACGCCCGACACCTCGGTCCCCACGGGCAGGCCCAGGAACGCCAGGTCCAACCGGCCGTCGGCGACCCGGCGCGCCAACGCATCACTCGAGCCCGAGTTGAGACCCACCCGCACGTCCGGGTGCTGGTCGTGGAAGATCCGCAACGCCTCCGGGACATCGACCGCCGCCACCGTGGGGATCACCCCGACCGCGAGTCGTCCTCTGATCTCACCTGTCGCCGCGGCGACCTCCGCCCGGGCACGGTCCGCAGCCTCGAGGCACCGACGAGCCTGCGGCAGGAACGCCTCACCGGCGGCCGTTAGCCGGACCTGACGGCTGGTGCGGTGAAACAGCCGGGCGCCGAGCTCCTGCTCCAAGCGCGCGACCTGGTGACTGAGCGCCGACTGAACAACGAAGCATCGTTCTGCGGCTCGAGTGAAGTTGCCGAGCTCGGCGACGGCCACGACGTACCGCATCTGTTGAAGGTCCACGACATCTATCGTGAATCACGATGAATGTCGTGACAAGCATGTGTTGGACAGATCGTCGGAACCGCAGGGAACCTTGACGGCATGACCCTCATCGCCGTGCAAGCCGCCTCGACAGGCTCGGACCGCCTCTCGGATCGCGCCGGCCTCACCGCCGTCACCGCGATCACCCCGGTCGTGTGGGGCACCACCTACCTGGTCACCACCGAGCTGCTCCCACCCGACCACCCGGCGTTCGCGGCGGCGGTGCGCGCGGTCCCTGCCGGACTGCTCGCCCTCCTCATCGCCCGACAGCTCCCGCGCGGGATCTGGTGGTGGCGGTCCCTGGTCATCGGCACCCTCAACATCGGCATCTTCTTCCCGCTCCTGTTCGTGTCAGCCGAGCGGCTCCCCGGCGGCGTCGCAGCGACGTTCGGCGCGGTCCAGCCGCTCCTGGTTGCCGGGTTGGCGGTCGTCGTGCTGCATCAGTCACCGTCGACCTGGCGTTTCGGCTGGGGTCTGGCCGGACTGGGCGGCGTCTCGCTGGTCGTGCTCGGCCCGGAGGCCGGCCTCGACCCGGTCGGAGTCGCAGCCGGCCTCGCCGGCGCGATGTCGATGGCACTGGGTGTGACTCTGGCCAAGCGCTGGGGCAGACCGGACGGTGTATCGGCGATCGCGTTCGCCGGCTGGCAGCTCACCGCCGGCGGCGTTGTCCTTGTCCCGATCAGCGTGCTCGAGGGAGCACCGGAAGCCCTCGACGGGGGCGGTACGGCGGGCTACCTGTGGCTCGGGCTGATCGGCGGTCTGCTCGCCTACACCTTGTGGTTCCGCGGCATCGGCCGACTGCCGGTCACCTCCGTCGCGATGCTCGGCCTGCTGTCGCCGATCGTCGCCGCCGCCCTGGGAGCCGTCGTGCTCGGCGAGACGTTCACGCCGCTGCAGCTCGCCGGATTCGCACTCGCACTGCGTCGCGATCCTCGGCAGCCAGCTGCCCGAGCCACGGACCGCCTTCGAGGGGTCCGCACCCCACCCGCACAACAACCAACTAGGAGACACACCATGAAGGTCCTCGTCATCGGAGGCACCGGCTACATCGGGACGGCTGTCGTAGAACGGCTCCGTGCTGCCGGACACCGCCCCGTCGTCCTCGCCCGCAAGCCGGATCGCGCCCCTGAAGGTGTGCCGGTCCGCACTGGCGACCTGACCGACACTGACCGGCTCCGAGATGTCCTCACCCCCGACATCGACGCCGTGGTCCATGCCGCCACCCCCACCGGCAACTGGGACATCGATCTTGCCGCCCTCGCTGTCATGACCGACGCGCTCGGCAGGCAGGATGCTCGTCTACCTCAGCGGCGTGTGGGTCCTCGGCGCGACGACCGACGCGGTCGACGAGTCCGCACCGGCCGACCCGATCGAGATCGTCTCCGGCCGGCCGCGGCTGGAGGATCACGTCCTCAACGCCACCGAGGTGCGGGGAGTTGTCATCCGGCCCGGCATCGTGCACGGAGCAGGCGGCGGGATCCCGGGGATGATGATCGACTGGGCCCGCGCGGCGAGGACTGGCCGCTACGTCGGCGAGCCGACCGTCCGCTGGCCGATGGTGCACCGGGACGACCTGGCCGACCTCGTCGTGCTCGCCGTGGACCGTGCGCCCGCCGGAACGGTGCTGCACGCCGTCGCCGAACCCGGAGTGGCGGTGAAGGAACTGGCCGTCGCGGCCGACCTCGCGGCAGGCGGCCGCGGAGCGGCGCAAGCGTGGGACGAGCACGACGCGGCGAGCGAGCTCGGCGGACCGTTCGCCGGAGCCCTGGCACTGCACCAGGAGGTGACGGCGAATGTAGCGGGTGAGCTCGGGTGGACGCCATCGCATGTCGACGCGGTCAGGGAGCTCAGCGAAACGGCCCGCTGACGGCTTCGCGCGGCAACGCGTCTTGCAACGGATGGGCCCCCGGGCCGTCGAGGTTCGGGTCGGCGGGGTGACCCTGCGAGCAGCGGATGTCGATCTGCCCATCATCAACCGAGGCAACAGATATTCGTGGTGGGGCGGGTGGGGCTCGAACCCACGACCCAAGGATCATGAGTCAGATCCTCATCCTCCGGCCTTCGTCGAGGTCGAGGTTGAACGCGCTCGTCGCCGATACCAACGCGGCGCTGGAGGCGCGCCGGAAGGTGGTGGCAGCCCCCGCCGGCGTACGGCCTGCCCCATGTCGACGCGGTCCCACACGAACCTAGCGTCGCGGGCATGGCAACCACAGCGGAGATCTCCACCTACATCTCCGGCGTTGCGACCTCGCCCACCCTCAGTGCGAGCTTCGCGTGGATCGAGGAAGCCGCGCCGACCGACAGGATCACCGAGGGCATGACCCTCTTCACCACGGGTTTGGGCGCCGGCCTCGCTCCGGGTGCCGCACTCGTCGGTCTCGTGGTCGACAGCTCCGGAGCGTCGGCGAGCTACTGGGTGGTCATTGCGGCCGGACTGGCCGGAGCCTCTGTGGCCCTCCTCACCACTGGCGGAACCCGCTCCTCGCTCCGTGACGTTGCGCCCGCGAACCGACAGGTGGCCGCGCCGTGCTGAGGATGGCGGTGTCCCTGATGAAGCGGCGTCTCGGGTCGCTGCTGGGAGCCGGAGCCGCCGTCGGGATCGCAGCAGTGCTCGTCATGTCCTGCGGCATCTTGCTGGAGTCCGCGCTGAGGAGCGAGGTCCCGGTCGAGCGGCTGGAGGGCGCCTCCGTCGTTGTCCAGGCCGACCCGACCATGACCTCCGAGGGGGAAGCGGGGCTGACTGTCCTGCTTCCCGAGCGGCCACGAGTGGACGCTGGTCTGGCGCTCCGGCTCGCCGACCTCACCGGCGTCGCCCGTGCCGTGGCGGACCGGTCGTTCGACGTCGTGGTCGAGCTCCCGACCGGGGAACCGGTCGACGGCATCACCACGGCAGTCACCGGCCACGGATGGAGCAGCGCCGCGCTGACGCCGTACCACCTCGACGAGGGAAACAACCCCGTCGGGTCCACCGACGTGGTGCTGGGACAGCCCGCGGCGGACACGCTCGCGGTCGAGGTCGGCCACAGCCTGCGGGTGACTGGGCCCGCCTCGGATCGCGTGTACAAAGTTGTCGGCATCGCGAGCACCAGCGCACCGGTGACCGACGTCCAGATCTTCTTCCGGGACGACGTCGCGGCGTCATTGTCGGGCACGGGCGGCCGCGCCGACCTGATCGGGATCGTCACCGCCGACGGCGTATCCCCGGCGGCCGCGGCCGAGCGGATCGCCGAGGTGCTGCCCGACGGCCTGCGCGTCCTTACCGGTGACGAGCGGGGAGAGGCGGAGTCACCCGGTGGCGCGATCAGCAGGGAGGACATCGTCGCCGGCCTGACGATCTTCGGCGTACTGGCGGGATTCGTCTCCGTGTTCGTCATCTCGAGCGCCTTCGCGATGTCCGTTCGGCATCGTCATCGTGAGCTGGCCCTGTTGCGGGCGATCGGCACCACCAGCGGCCAGGTGCGTCGGCTGGTCGCCGCCGAGGCGCTCGTCCTGGCCGTTGTCGCGACCCTGGTCGCCGCTCCGGTGGCCATCGGCTTCGCGGCGCTCGAGCGGTGGCTCTTCGTCGGCGCAGGCGTGCTCCCCGAAGGCGTCGGCCTGACCATCGGCTGGCTGCCCTTCGCCACGGGGCTGGTGGCCGCGGTCCTCACCACACAGCTGGCGGCGTGGGCGAGCGCGCGCCGGGCATCGCGGATCCGGCCGACCGAGGCGCTGCGCGAAGCGGCAGTGCAACCGCGTCGGATCCCGTTGCCGCGTGTGCTGGCGGGATTGGCTCTCGCAGGGATCGGCGGGTGGGTGCTCGTCGACTCCGTCGCCGGGATCGACTCGGGCGGCGCCGACACCGCGGCGATCGCCGAGCATGATCTGGATGGTCAGCGCCGCGTTCCTGGGACCGGTCCTGGCACGCCCCTTCACCGCGGTCCTCGGTCTGCCGGTGAGGGTGTTCGGGAAGGCCCCAGGGCTCCTGGCACGGGTCAGCACCCGGATCAACGTGCGCCGCGTCGCCTCGATCGCCACCCCGGTGATGCTCACCGTGGCGCTCGCCGGGACCATCCTGGTCTCGAAGTCGACCCAGCAGCAGAGCACTGAGGACGACATAGCGGCGCGGACGACGGCGGACCTGGTGGTGCGGACCGACGACGGGTCGGCCGTCCCGTGGCCGGCGTCGCGGACGATGTCCGGGGTCGACGGGGTCGAGACGTCCTCGGGCACCTCGGCCACGTCCGTGATCGCGAACGACGGCGACAACCTGCGCCTGCTGCCGGCACTCGCGGTCGACCCGCGGACCATCGGCCGGGTCATGGACCTCGACGTCACCGGCGGATCGCTCTCCGACCTGCGGGGGGCCACGCTCGCGGTCCGCGACGGAGCGTCCCCGTCCCTCGGATCGGTCGGCGACAGCGTCGAGATCCACCTCGGCGACGGCACTCCCGTCACGGTGACGATCGCCGCGACGTACGCACGGGGCTTGGGGTTCGCCGACGTCGTCGTCCCCCGCGGTCTGGTTGCGGGTCACACCACGCAGGGGAACGACGACGCGCTACTGGTCCGGCTACGCGACGGCGCTGATCCCCGCGCCGTGGCCGAGCGCATCGATGGGCTGCCTGCTCCCGGCGCCGACCTGCAGGTGCTCACCCGGGCGGAGTACCTCGACAGCCTCGCCGACGACGCGAACGGGAGGAACCTCGGCCTCTACCTGCTGCTCGGGATCATCATCCTGTTCTGCGGGCTGGCCATCGTGAACACGCTCGGCATGGCGATCGGGCAGCGGGGCGAGGAGTTCGCCCTGCTCGGCCTGCTCGGCGCGTCGCGACGCCAGATCATCCGCATGGTGCGGACCGAGACGCTGATCATCGTCGCGTTCGGGGCGGCCCTGGGGATCCTCATCGCCGCGCCCACCGTGGCTGCTCTCAGCTACGCCCTGACCGGCGACGTCGTCCCCGCGGCACCGGTTCCGCTTTACGTGGGCGCCGGCGCCGCGCTGCTCGTCGTCGCGCTGGTCGCCAGCAGCGTGCCGGCCCGCCGCGCTCTGAGGCTGCACGCGTCGGGCGGGATCGGGACGATGTCCTGACCTACCGCGGGCAGACCGCCCGCTGGAGGTGGTGGAACCCGTCTCCGGATGTGCGGACAGCAGCATGTCGACAGGTGCCCCGGCGAACCTACCGTCGTCTGCATGACCACGACCGCACCGAGCAGCATCGAACTGCCCGCCACGACCCCTGCCGCAAACGACCGCATCGGCCACAGCGTCGGCCGCCGCGAGCGCCAGGTGTTCCTCACCGCCACTGCTGCGGTCATGCTGCACGTCGCCGACGACAGCTTCTTCCAGCCGGAGCCCGGTGTCTCGGCGGGAGACCACCTCGTGAGCGGCCTGGTGCCCCTGGGCCTGCTGGCCGTCGCAGCTGCGGGGTACCTGCGGCTCCGGGCCGGCGCCCGGGCCGTGCTCGCGATCGTCGTTGGCCTGATGGGGGTGGTGGTCGGGTTCGTCGAGGCCGGCTACTACACAGTGACTGTCGGTCCCTCCGGGGACGACTACAGCGGCCTCCTCGCAGGCCTCGCCGGCCTGGCTCTGCTCGGGGTCGCCGGGATCGTCCTGTGGCGCACGCGGAAGCCGGGCCGGACCCGGACCCGACGTTATGTCCGTCGCGGGCTCCTCGGCATCGCCGTGTCTGGCCTTCGTGGCCGAGGTCTTCGGGCCCTTCGCCATGGGTTACGTCAGCAACCACGTGCACACTGCCGGGGTGCCGGACGCGGACCTCGGCGCGGCGTACGAGAACGTCACGTTCGAGACGAGCGACGGCCTGGAGATCCACGCCTGGTACGTGCCGTCGCGCAACGGCGCCGCAGTGATCCTCCCCGGTCGGACCACGCCGCAGCCGCACGCCCGGATGCTCGTGGAGCACGGGTACGGCGTCCTGCTCTACGACCGACGCGGCGAGGGCGCCAGCGAGGGCGACCCCAACATCCTCGGGTGGGGTGGCTCCCGTGACATCCACGGCGCCGTCGAGTACCTCGAAGGTCGGTCCGACGTCGACCCCGGTCGGATCGGCGGGCTCGGTCTCTCGGTCTCCGGCGAGATGCTGCTCCAGGCCGCAGCAGAGAGTCCCAAGCTGGCAGCCGTGGTCTCCGAGGGAGCCGGCAACCGCACCCTGAGCGAGCAGCTCGAGTACTACTCCGACGCGATGGTCGTCCGGGGGTTCCACTCGCTCATCGCCCAGCAGGCGTCGATGATGCTCTTCTCCAACGAGGACGCACCGCGGAGCCTGGTCGACCTGGTACCTGAGATCGCGCCCCGTCCGGTGCTGCTGATCTGGGCGCCGAACAGCCCTAACCAGGAATCGTTGAACACCACTTACCAGCGCCAGATCGGATCGTCCGCAGACATCTGGTCGCTCCCGGACGCTCCCCATGTTGGCGGGCTGAAGACCCGTCCTGAGGAGTACGAGCGACGCGTCATCGACTTCTTCGACCAGGCCCTGCTGGACGACGGCGGAACGGCGACAGCGCGATGACCACGCTCTCGGAAGCCGACGCCGGGACCACGCCCGCGGGCGACCGGGCTGGCCACAGCATCGGCCGCCGCGAGCGCGTGGTAGTCCTCACGGCCATGGCCGCGGTGATGCTGCACGTCGCGGACGACAACTTCTTCCAACCGGAGCCCGGTGTGTCGGCCGGGGATCACCTGGTCAGTGGCCTGGTGCCCCTGGGACTGCTGGCCCTTGCGGCAGCGTCGTACCTGCGGGTCCGTCCCGGCGCCCGGGCCGTGATCGCGATCGTGACCGGTCTGATGGGGTTGGTCATGGGTTTCGCCGAGGCCGGCTACTACACGGTGACGGTCGGACCGTCGGGCGACGACTACACTGGGTTCCTCGCCGGCTTCGCCGGCCTCGCGCTGCTCAGCCTCGGCGGGGTCGTACTTTGGCGGACGCGGAAGCCGGGACCCACGCGGCGCCGCCGCTACGTCCGGCGCGTTCTGCTGGGCCTCCTCGGGGTGGCGCTCGTGCACGAGATCGTCGCGCCCTTCGCCGCGGGGTACATCTCCACCCACGTCCACACGGCCGGTGTGCCCGACGCGGATCTGGGCGCGCCGTACGAGGACGTCACCTTCACCGCCGAGGACGGCATCGAGATCCACGGCTGGTACGTGCCCTCGCGGAACGGAGCCGCCGTGATCCTCCCCGGTCGGACCAAGGATCAGGCGCACGCGCGAATGCTGGTGGAGCACGGGTACGGCGTGCTCCTGTTCGACCGACGCGGCGAGGGTGCGAGCGAGGGAGACCCGCATCTCTTCGCCTGGAGCGGGGCCCGCGACGTGCATGCCGCTGTCGAGTTCCTCGAGGACCGGCCCGAGGTGGACCCCGCGAGGATCGGCGGACTCGGGCTCTCGATGTCCGGCGAGATGTTGCTCCAGGCCGCGGCCGAGAGCCCGAAGCTGGCGGCCGTCGTGTCCGAGGGAGCCGGCACCCGCACCCTGAGCGAGAGGCTCGTGGATTTCTCCGATGCCATGGTGGTGCGGGCCTTCCACGTCCTCCTCATGAACCAGGCGTCGCTCACGCTGTTCTCCAACGTGGACGCACCGCCGAACCTCGTCGACCTGGTGCCTGAGATCGCACCCCGTCCGGTGCTGCTCATCTGGGCGCCGAACAGTCCCAGCAGCGAGGGCATGAACCCGACCTACCAGCGCGAGATCGGAGCGTCCGCCGACATCTGGGAGGTGCCCGACGCGCCGCACGTCGAGGCCCTGCAGACGCACCCCGAGGAGTACGAGCGACGCGTCGTCGACTTCTTCGACCGGGCCCTGCTCGGGGTCGCTCCAGCGCCGACCTAGCATTGATGCGTCCTAGGCACGAGGCGCAGTGTGCATTGGACAACAAGGGCCCAGCACGTCAGTTGGCGCGCCGCCCGCAAGCGACGGCGGGTGTGGGCGAAGGCTTCAGTCTCCGTCGAGCGCTGTGCTGGCCAACTCCCGCCGGGACGTCACGCCCGTCTTCGTGTAGACCTTGGCCAGGTGGTATTCCACTGTGCGGCGACTAAGAAACAGCTTCGCGGCGATGTCTGCGTTGGTTTCTCCGCTGGCGGCGTAGCGGGCGATCTGGAGCTCCTGCGGCGTCAGGTGCTGGAAGTCGGACGGTCCGACCGGCGCCGTGCTTTCGCCGGTCGCTCGCAGCTCGGACCGCGCCCTGTCAGCCCACGGCAGGGCGTTCACACGCTCGAAGACCCGCAGCGCGACTCGCAGATGCTCACGCGCTCGCGTGCGTTGGCGCGCACGCCGCAGCGTCTCCCCCAACAGCAGCTCGATGCGTGCGCGTTCGAGGGGGCGGGTGTCCCGCTCGTCGGCTCGGAGAGCTTCCTCGTAGTGGCTGATCGCCTCCTCACCCGATGTGAGCAGGCCTCGGCAGCGAGACAGCATCGCGATCGGTATCCCCAGCCCGCTGACGCTGCCAGCCAGCGGCGCTGGCAGCCAGGCGGCGGAATCAGGCGCCAAGCCTCGGCGCGGTCCAGTGCGATTCCGGCGAGGTGACGATCACCGGGCCGCCGATCCCAACTTGAGGCCCTGCTTGACAGCCAGGGTCCGGGCTTCTCCCTGCGGAAAGCCTCGTGTCTAGGAAACAAGGCGTAAGCCCCGACACCTGCGGGTTTACCTGGTGTGTGCGACGTGTTAGCAGATTCGTAGCACGGAGCCCAGTCGACCTGACCGCGGCGATGGGCTACTACGGGTCTGGCCTGCGCAAACCATGGTGGGGCGGGTGGGGCTCGAACCCACGACCCAAGGATTATGAGTCCTCTGCTCTGACCGACTGAGCTACCGCCCCTCGAGCACCGGAGCCTACAGAGGGGCACGTTCGGTTCCCCAACAACCACGGCGATGCCATGCTCGGGCCATGGAACAGACCCCTCCCCCGCTGAAGCCGCTCCCCGAGAACTGGGAGCGCGCGCTCGTGATCGTGGCTCATCCCGACGACGTCGAGTACGGCGCGGCCGGCGCGATAGCGCGTTGGACGGGGCAGGGGAAGAAGATCACCTACGTCATGGTGACCAGCGGCGAAGCCGGCATCAACGGTCTGGAGCCCGATGAGTGCCGCGCGGTGCGCGAGGCCGAGGAGATCAAGTCCGCGCAGGTGGTCGGGGTCGACGAGGTCGAGTTCCTCGGGTTCCCCGACGGCGTGCTGATCTATGGTCTCGAGCTCCGGGCGGCGATCGCGAAGGTCGTGCGGAAGCACCAGCCGGAGATCGTGATCACCGGCAACTTCCGCGACACCTTCGGGCCCGGGGCCCTCAACCAGGCCGACCACATCGCCACCGGACGCGCGGTGCTGGACGGCGTCCGTGACGCCGGCAACCGCTGGATCTTCCCCGAGCAGCTCAGCGACGACCCCGAGGGCCTCGACCCCTGGGGCGGCGTCCGGGCGGTGTGGGCCGCCGGGTCCCCCGACGGTCGACACGGGGTCGATGTCACCGACACCTTCGAGAAGGGCGTCGAGTCCCTCGAGGCGCACGACGCCTACATCAAGGGACTGGGCTGGGAGGGTTGGAGCGCGCGAGACTTCCTCGAGGGCATCCTGCGCCAGGGCGGGTCCCGGATGGGTACGACGTACGCCGCGCTCTTCGAGGTCTACTCGCTGGTGTGGGGCGGCACCGAGGAGGACTGACGGGCGGCGTCGCGCTACTTGCCGAGCAGCTTCCTCAGGACCCAGGTGCCCAGCCCGACCGCGGCCGCGCCCGCTGCGACGCGGCCTGCGCGGTTCTGCCAGCGGGCGTACTCCTCGGTGACCTGGGGCCAGGCCTCGCCGATCGCAGCCGCGGCGTCCTCGGGCGTGTCCTCGAGGCCGTCGACCGACACCGGGGTCCCGAACACCACTCTCACCTTGCGTGGGAGCGGCCAGCGCCGCTTCTCGGTGCCGGTGATGGTGGCCGGGACAAGCGGGGCGCCGGCCTCGATGGCGAGCCTGGCCGCGCCGCGCTTCGGCGTACCCAGGCCCTCGTCCCGGATCCGGGTGCCCTCCGGGAAGAGCGCGAGCGCGTCGCCGCGAGCGAGGATCGCCCGCGCGGTGTCGACCGCGTCTGCGTCGGACTCCCCGCGCCTCACCGGGAAGGCGCCGAGGCGCAGGAAGATCGCGGCCATCGGCCCGTCGAAGTGCTCCGCCTTGCCCATGAAATGGACTGGTCGGCGCAGCACGATCGCGATGAAGAACGGGTCCCAGAAGCTCTTGTGGTTGGGCACGATGACGACTGGCCCCTTCTTCGGGACGTTCTCCTTGCCGGTGGCGGTGAAGCCGCACACCACCCGGAAGATCAGGGCAGCGGTGTACTTCACCAGCAGGTAGAGCGGCCCGCTGACGCCCACCTCACGCGCGATGCGGTGGGCTTCGTCGTTGGTCGTCACGTCGGACATCCTCCCGGCGCGGCCGCGCCAACCGGTTCAGTAGCTGTCGGACGCCATGGCGTCCTCGACAGTCTCCCCGGTCGGCTGGTAGGAGCAGGCGTCATCGGGGTCGTCGGCCGGGTCGCGGTCGCCGGATCCGTTCTTCTTCGGCGGCGGGTCGATCGCGCGCGCCACGGTCTCCTGCATCCACTCGAAGTCCGGGTTCGCCGAGCTGAACTGCTCCGAGGTCTGGAACACCACCGACTTCACCTTGGCGCCCTGGACCTTGAGCGCCAGGTCGACGAATGCCGAGGCCAGCTCGCGCGGGATGTCGGTGTAGACGATCTCCTCGCCCGCCTTGAGCAGGTCGAGGTAGCGCAGCAGCAGGTTGCCCGGGTCGGCCGCGTCGACGATCGCGTCGACCATGCACCGCTGTCGCTCCATTCGCTCGTAGTCGTCGGAGCCCCAGCGCCCTCGCGAGAACCACAGCGCCTCGAAGCCGTTGAGGTGCTGGTCGGGGCCGGGATCGAGGTAGTCGTCCGGCGGGACGCCGGCGTCGCTGTTGCCGCCGATCGCGATCGGCTCGTTGATGTCGACGGTCACGCCGCCCATGGCGTCGACGACCTGCTTGAAGCCCTCGAGGTTGACCAGCACGTAGTACTCGACGGGGATCCCGAGGGACCCCTCGACCGCCTGCTTGATCGCGTCGGCCCCCTCGTTGGAGCTGTTGCCAAGCACGCCGGGATGGAGTGCCGGGACATTGCGGTAGACCGCGTTGAGCATGTACTCGCCATCGGCGTAGTCGCCGTTGGAGAATCCTGCGGGATAGAGCTCCTGCAACGGGCTGCCGTCCGGGAACCGGGCGTTCGCCATGTTGCGCGGCAGGCTGAACGTGACCGACTTGCCCGTCTCCGTGTCGATGCTGAGCAGGATCATGCTGTCGGTCCGTACGCCGTCGCGACCCTCCCCGCCGTCGCCACCGAGCAGCAGCACGTTGACCCGCTCACGGCCCGCGAACGGATCCGCCTCCGTCACGTCGTCCGGGGTCGTCGCGACCTCGTTGTCGTCGAACACGACGGTCACGAAGTCGGCCGTCGCGAGGGCGTACTGCGCGGCCCGCACGACGGGCGCCGCGACGAGCATGCAGATCACCACCACCGCGACATTGCCGACCACGGTGTGCCAGCGCGGCCGTTCCCTCGGACGAACCAGCCGGTAGGAGGTCCAGACCACGAACAGCCACACCAGGAGCAGCACGCCCGCGACCGCGGCCACGATCCGGAGCACCGTCGGGTCGAAGGCGAGGTCTACAGCGCGGGTCCGCGCCGCGGCGAGGTCGAAGTCGCGCCCGAAGTACCACCCGACGCCGGCGAAGACCAGGGCCCAGCCGATGAGGACGATCCACCCGGCGAGTCGGCGCTTGGCGTAGAGGTAGCCAGTGCCGGGCACGACCGCAGTGAGGAAGGTCAGGCCGAGGGTGCCCGGCAGGCCGTGCGTACGCCGCTCGCTCGGTCGCAGCGCTCGCCGTCCGCCACGCGCGCGCTCGTCGGCAGGCGGCGGTACCGGCGGCTGGTGGCCCGGACGGAGGGCGCGCCTGCCGCCGTACTCACTGGCACGCCGGAGCTGGCGCTGCTCGCGTCGGGACAGCCTGACAGACCGGGACGCGCGTCGCGCGCCACCCGGGCGCCCGGGACTCGCCGTTCCGGCCATCCGTACCTCTCGCAAGCGGACGCGGGAGCCCCAAGCCCCTCCGCGACCAAGATCCCCACCATCAATGTCAGATCTAGTATCACTGCGAGGGACCCGTGTCGTCACATCCGTGCGACGTGTCCCACCGGCGGATCTGCGGCGAGGCTACCCAGCCAGTCCGCGGGAGCGGAGCCGAACTCTGCGCGCTCGTCGGCCGTCATCGTGCCGAGGCAGCGTCGCCAGGACTCGACCCGGGCCAGCCGCGCGAGCTGGAGCGCAGCGGGAAGGGCGGCGCGGAGCGCGCGCGCCGGGGCAAGGTCGGTCCACACCTCGAGCGCTGCGTCTGCGATCCGGCGGAGCCGGAGGTCGTCCGGGCCGGCATCGAGGTCCTGGGAGCTCATCGAGAGCGGGATGAGAAGGGCGCCGAGCGGCTCGGTGAGGACAGCGTCACCGAAGTCGAAGAATCGCAGCGGCGCCTCGGGATCGCCCGCGGCGACCACGTTGGCGGCGTGCAGGTCGTTGTGGTTCAGGGTGAGCGGCAGGTCGAGCTCGGCCACCTGGTCCGACCAGCGCTCGATCGTCGGGAACAGGGCACGCAGTCGCTCGGCTACGTCCTCGGGCAACCGACGAGGGTCGCCCGCCGGCAGGGCGCCGAGCCGACCGATCGCGTCACCGGCGTACGTGGTCGCGCACTCAGGCGCCAGCTCGGTCAGGGCGAGCTCATCAGCGTGGGGCGCGACCGCGCGCTGGAGCAGCGCGGCGTCGCGGACGATCCGGGACCACACGTCGACGTCGACGTCGCCGAGCTCGGCCAGGGTGCGGCCGAGGTCGGGGGTCAGCAGCAGGTCGCGACCGGGGTCGGACGCGGTCACGGGTACGACGTACTCCGGCGCGATGCCCACGAGCGCGGACAACAGCCGCGCCTCATGGGCCTGTCCCGGACAGTTCTGCTTCGCGAAGTAGACCCCGCCGCCCGGCCTCGACCCGCCATACCGCCGACCACGGACGGAGCTTCGACCGCTCGAGGACGGCGGTCGCGCCGACGGCGGACGTGACGAAAGCCCGGAGCTCGGCCTCGAACGCCTCGCTCCGCCACACCTCGCTGGTCCAGGTCTGCACGAGCGCAAGCGTGGCCCACCGGCGGCCCGGCCGCTACCGGGTTTCGCCCCGGCAAGCAGATGCCTGTCTCATCCCGTGCGGGTGAAGCGGCCACCGTCGATGGCGGAGACCCTGCGGAGGATGGCGCAGCCGAAAGAGGTTCCGCAAGAAGCGGGCGTGGTCGGTCCGCTCTCCGACGTGCGCCTGCTCGCCGACGTCCTGACCGGGATCGTCGGGGACTCGATCGGTGTCGGGACCGCACTGCTGCGCAGAGGTTCGAGGCTCCCGGGGCTGAGGTCGCAGGTGCTGTGGCGTCCGGTCTTCATCCCCGACCCGGCTCCAGCCGGCGACCCTGCTGGCAGCGGGCGCCAGGCGGGGCCAGGAGCACCGGGCCAGGGCGCTCCGACAGATCGAGAGCCTGCTCGACACCTTGACGCCGCTGATCGCCGACGAGCTGCTGACGCGCCTCGACCTCGACGCGATCGTCGACCAGGTCGACATCGCCGCACTGGTCGAGGAGGTGCTCACGGAGATCGACCTGCCGTCAATCATCAGGGAGTCCACCGGTTCGGTCGCCTCTGAGAGCGTTCGCGGGGCACGGATGACAGGGATCTCTGCCGACGACGCCATCAGCCGGGCGCTCGAGCGGCACCTGTTCCGTCGGCGCGGCCGGACACCCCCGATCGGTGACCCGCCATGACCGACGCGCGTCTTGCCGCCATCCCGCCCGGAGGCTCGCGCCTACCAGGGGGGCCCCGCCGGAGTCGCGACCCGACTCGTTGCGAACACGATCGACGGGATCGTGGTGGGACTGGTCCTGGCAGGCGGCTACGCGGGGTACGCCGCCCTCCGGCTGATGACCGCGCCACGGGACTTCCGGATGCCGGACCCGTCACTGCTGTGGACGATGACGATCTACCTGCTGGTGGCCGAGGTGTACCTGACCGCCGCGTGGTGGCTCAGCGGGCGCACCTACGGAGACCACGTCATGGGGATCCGGGTCATCGATGCTCGCGGGACCCGGGTCGGCCTGCTGCGGGCGTTGTTGCGCGCCGTCTTCTGTGTCGCCTTCCCCATCGGCTTGCTGTGGTGCGCCGTCGGCCCGCGCCGTCGCTCCGTCCAGGACCTCGCGCTGCGGACGTCGGTGATCTACGACTGGCTCCGCCGGCCTCCGGCGCGCGGGGTGGCTTCCTCCGCGGAGGGCGGGACGTAGTCCCGGGGCGACCTTCCAGAGGTTCCTCTCCGCATGGGTTAGGGAAAGATCGCGGCGCAGCTCCTCGTGCGGGGACGCGCGCCACGGTGCCCGTCAGCCCTCTTCGAGGTCCGTCCGGATGAGCGCTTGACTCTCTAAGCGCCGCTGCGCATTTCCGCTGAACCAGCGAACACGCGGCCCCGCAGGGGTGCATCGTGGAGGCCTTGGACAGTTCGTCCAAAGGGGGACTGGGGGAGACATGAAAATGAGCGAGCAGGTGAAGAGCAAGCGGTTCGCCACCGTCCAGCGCGACGGGTACGACCCGGCTGCTGTCGACGAGGTGATCGGCAGTCTCGAGCAGGCCGTGCACGACCTGACGGCCAAGTGCGCCGGTCTGGAGCAGGCCGACATGGCGATGCGCGCCATCCTCCAGACCGCCAACGAGCGGGTGCACCTCCAGGAGGAGGAGCTCGCTCGCGCGCTGGACACGGCCCGCGAGCCGGCCCCGGTGGAGCACGCCCGTGTCCGTCGGCGAGGACCCCGTGCGGGCGACGTCCGAGTGGGCCGCCCGACTTCTCGAGATCTCCACTCGCGACGCGGAGACGATCGTCACGGAGGCGCGCGATGAGGCCGGCCGGATCGTCGCACGTGCCCGCTCCGAGGCAGCCCAGACGATCCAGGCCAGGCTGTCCAAGCTGCACGCCCGTGAGGAAGCGGTGGAGGAGATGGCCGAAGAGCAGCGCAAGCAGCTGGACCGGATGCGCAACGAGACCCTGCTCGAGCTCGAGGGCCGTCGGGACGAGCTCGACGCCGAGGTACGCCTCTCGACCGAGGTCCGCACGCAGCTCGTCTCCTACTTCCACGAGCAGCTGGAGCTCCTCGAGCGGCCACACCTCGTCGAGCGGCCACACGTCCTCGGGACCCACGTCGGCGAGTCCCGGGCCAGCTGATCCGCAGACCCTCGAATGCGGGCTGACGGACGGCACTCGGACGAGGCGCCACCGTCGCTGCGTCGCCTCCGATCGCGAGGTGAGCGGACAATCAACTCCATGATCATCCGTGTTTGGGAGTACGACGTCCCCGAGGCGACGAAGATCGAGTTCGAGCGGATCTACGGCGCTGACGGCGCGTGGGCACGGCTCTTCTCGGCCGAAGAAGGCTTCGCGGGCACCGAGCTGTTCGTCTCGCTCAGCACGCCTGGGCGCTACCTCACCGTCGACCGGTTCCGCGACCAGGCGTCGTGGCAACGGTTCCAGGACGAGCACCGCGAGGCCTACTGGGCGCTGGACGCCGAGAGTGAGGGGCTGACGCTCGCCGAGCGCGAGCTGGCCGGCCCGGGCTTCGAGTGAAGAAAGCCGTCGAGATCAGATCGGGAGGGCCGAGCCCGTTACGTCGATGCCGCCCTGCTCGGGGACGTCCAGGAGCAGCACGCTGGGCCGACCCATGTCCTCGCCCTGCCGGATGACGATCCGTCGCGAGGGCGGCACGAGGTCCAACGTCCGCAGGTAGCCACCCAGCGCCGCAGCAGCAGCTCCCGTGGCGGGGTCCTCGACCACGCCGCCGGGCGGGAACGGGTTGCGAGCGTGGAACAGGTCCGGGCGCTCCCGGTGGACGAGCTGCAGGGTCGTCCAGTCGTGCGCGGCCATGAGTGCCTCGAGCGCCGCATAGTCATAGTCGAGCTCACCCAGGACCTGCCGGCTGGTGACTGCCAGCACCGGGTGTCGAGCTCCAGCGAACGCGACGTACGGCGGGAGCGTCTGGTCGAGGTCGTCCGAGGACCAGCCCAGGGCGTCCAGGGTTGCTGCCAGGACATCCGGCTCCAATGGCGTGATCGACGTGGGGACGCTTCTGAGAGTCGCCACCGTTCGGCCGCCTTCCTTCCGCGTGCGGACCGGCACCAGCCCACCACGGGTGATCAGGTCGAGCCGTCCGGTGCCGTACCTCTCCGCGTGGGCGACTGCGGCGGCGATGGTCGCGTGGCCGCAGAATGCCACCTCCGCCAGGCGGGCTGAAGTAGCGCACCCGGGCCTCGACGGCTGCGCCTGCACCGGCTCGGCGGCGGGCTGGCGGGGAGCAGGAATGCCGTCTCGGAGAAGCCGACGTTCGCGGCGACCGACTGCATCTCCTCGTCGGTCATGCCCGTCGCCTCGAGCACCACACCGGCAGGATTGCCGCCCGCGTCGGCCATGGGGGAAGGCCGCGTACCGCAGGACCTCGCCGATCATGTTCTGCCCGCCTCGGTCGCCGCAATTTCGCGCGCGGACCTCCGACCAGGAGATCGGGAGGTCGTTGGCGCGGCATCGCCACATCACGAACGTCGACGGCATCATCGCCGATCGAAGCACATTCTTGGCGTTCGCGTGCGGACTCGCCCGGTCGAAGGCGCCCAGGGCCGGGCGGCTCTCCCAAGCGGAGACGGTCCAGAACGTCTTCGCGACCAACTGGGCGTCCAGGGAGTACCCCACCAGGCCGGAGAACGGGTCAGCTGCCGACGAACACGCCAGGTCTCGCGCAGGAAGCGCGGGATGTCGCCGTGGGAGCGCAGCGGCAGCTTGGAGGCCATCACGATCAGCTCGGCGGCCGGATCGGGAGCCTCCAGAGAGATCCACGGTAGTGCCGGCATGAGGTTCCGCCTTTCGAAGTCGTAGGGAGTACCGACGACGCTACGAGCGCAACCGCCGGTCACTCGCCGGTGAAACCGCCGGGTTCTGGCGGATCAGGAGAGGTGCAGGTCGCGCTGCGCCAGTTGCGACCGGGATGTGACACCCAGCTTCGTGAAGACGTTGCGAAGGTGGAAGTCGACCGTTCGTGGGCTCACGAACAGCTGGGCCGCCACCTCGCGGTTCGAGAGCCCGTCAGTGACCAATTCGGTCACCTGCAACTCCTGTGCGGTCAGCTGGGCGGCGGCCGTGGGTGGCGCCCTCCTGATCCCTCCCCCGAGGCGCGGAGCTCCTGCCGCGCGCGCTCCGCCCAGGGCTGCGCTCCCAGTTCGTCGAACGTGGTCAGCGCCGTCCGCAGGTGTGCGCGCGCGTCGACGCGGTGACCGCTGCGACGCAGGAGCTCCCCCAACGCCAGCTCGGTCCTGGCCCACTCGAAAGGTCGGTGGGACCGTCGGTGGCGCGCGATGCTCAGCTCGAAATGGCCTACCGCATCCTCAGCGGCCGCCAGCAGCGCGCGGCAGTGCGAGACCCGGGCGACAGCCCAGTCAGCGGCGGTTGTCTCCGCGAACCGCACGAGGAGGCTGAGCCACTCCTCTGCCTGGTCGTCCTGACCAGCCTGGACCGCGACCTCGACCCGGTCCAGCGAGGCGAGCAGCGAGATACCGGAGCTGGTCACGCGGCGAAAGTGCTCCACGGCCACGCCCGCCTCCCCGGCTCGGCCCTCCGACACCGCCCGCGCCCAGAGCACCGCGTCGGCAGCAACCGCCATCGGGTGCTCCGCAAGCAGCTCGTCGGCGTTGGCCAGCTGGGTGTCCAGGTCGGCGGTGTCCCCGCGGTACGCCGCCAGCAACGCCAGCCACGCAGTCGGCAAGGACGCCATGTTGGGTTGACCGGTCTCCTTGGCGAACCTTGCTGCCTCGGCTCCGTGCGCCGCTGCAGAGGACCAGTGGCCGAGGAGGATCTCGGAGAGTGCGAGCCTTTGCAACGGGGGCAGCATGTCGCCCAACGCTCCGGCGGCCCGCGCGAGCGAGACCGCGCGCGAGTCGAGTGAACGCCGCCTCGTCGTCGCCGATGTAGTAGGCCGCGCGAGACCCCCAGGTCAG
Source organism: uncultured Actinomycetota bacterium (assembly GCA_963724275.1). Classification (GTDB taxonomy): domain Bacteria; phylum Actinomycetota; class Actinomycetes; order Propionibacteriales; family Nocardioidaceae; genus Nocardioides. The sequence goes on from CAVRUB010000003.1 coordinate 35,569, forward strand.
CAGCATGCTCTGCTCGAACTCCGGTGCTGCCCGGACGGCGCGCCGCAGCGGCGCGAGAGCGGCGGCGAGGTCCCCGCTGAGGAAGTGGCCGCAGCCGACCAACAGGTCGCCGAAGAACGCCTCGAGCGGCGTCTGCCCGCGAGGCAGTGCGGCGGCGATGCGACCGATCTCCACGCCGGCCTCGGCGTGGTCGGCCAATGCAGCCGCCTGTGCGCCCACCACGAGGAGCTGCAACGCTCGCCCGGTGTCGAGTGCCTGCACGTCCCGGGCGGCTCCCAGCAGGACCTGCTCAGCGGACGCCGTCGAGCCGGACACGGCTCCACAGCTCCCCGGATCAGGTCCAGGTCCGCCACCAGCAGCGGGTCCTCGGTGACCGCGCGCGCGGTCCGGAGCAGGTTCAGCGCCCTGCGGTGATGGCCCGCCAACCGTGCCTGATCGGCAGCGCGCCATCGCCGCGAAGCTCCCCGTCTCCCCGGTTGAGCTCAGCGCGGCCGCTCGCTCGAAGGCCGCGGACGCAGCAGCCGGCGCGCCGCGCTCCGCGGCCCGCTCACCCACCTTCTCCAGCTCCTCCGCTACCGCCGGGTCAGGTCCGGTCGCAGCCGCCGCGCGGTGCCAGGCCCGGCGGTCGGGCTGCCCTTGGCGGGCCATTGCGTCGGCGAGAGCGGCGTGGACTGCTCGGCGCTCCGCCGTGGGCGCTGCGTCGTACACCGCGGAACGCAACAACGGGTGCCGGAACTCCAGCCGATCGCGACGGACCCGGACCAGGCCCGACGCCTCCGCCGACGTGAGGGCCTCGTCGTCGCAGCCCAGCGCCAACGCAGCGTGCTGGATCGGGCCGAGATCGCCGGACCCTTCGGCACTGGCCACCAACAGGAAGGTCTGCACCACGGGCGCAAGTCGTCGCACCCGACCAAGGAACGCCCGCGCCACTCCGTCGGTCACCGGCAGCGAGGCAGGGAGCGGTTCCTTGCCGGACAGCTCTGCTGGAGTGAGCGCGCCGGGCAGCTCGACAAGGGCCAGCGGGTTCCCCTCCGTCGCTTCCAGGAGCGCGGCGGTGACCTCGGGATCCACGGGAGCGCCGGTGGACTCCTCGAGGAGGGCCTGAGCTGCATCCGACCGAAGACCGGACAGCGCAGCCGTGGGCAGCCCGGGCGCGTCGAAATCCGCCTCCTCCTGGTCGCGGGCGGCGAAGATCATCGCCACCCGCTCGACCCCCAGCCGTCGTGCGGTGAAGAGCATGGCGTTTCCCGACTCCTCGTCCAGCCACTGCGCGTCGTCGACAAGCAGAGGACCGGCTGGGTCTCCGCGGCCTCGGCGACAAGGGCGAGGGTCGCCGAGTAGACGAGGAACCTGTCGTTGCGGCCACTCGCCGGACGGTCACCGAGGCCGACGCGCAGAGCCGTTGCCTGATTGGGGTTCAACCGGTCGATGAGGCCAGCGATCGGCAGCAACAACTGGTGAAGCGCGGAGAACGCCAGGTCGGACTCCGACTGGATGCCTTGGGTGCGGAGGACCAGCATGCCGCCGGCACGCGCGACAGCGTCGGACAGCAGCGCCGACTTGCCAATCCCGGCCGGCCCGCGAAGCACGACCGCCCCGCCGCGCGAGGTCCACGCCTCGTCCAACAGGGCCGCGATCGCACGTCTGCTCGGTCTCGCGCCCGCGGAGCACCCGCTGAGTCTAGGTCCGGCGGACGGATCCCGGCGACGTCCCGGCGATTTCACCGGCGCCTCGGACATGGCACCGCCCGGACCATCGAAGTCCACCCACACGACTGGAGAAGACAATGTCCAGATTTCCTCTACCGCATCGGAGCCGGAGCCGCGCGCAACCCCTGGCGAGTGGTCGCTGGTTGGCTCTTTGCGGCCCTGTTCATCGGGGCCTGCGCCTCCGCGTTCGGAGGCACCATGCAGGACAGCTTCAAGATCCCGGGAAGCGACACTGAGCGAACCAACGAGGTCCTGGTCGACCACTTCCCGGCCAAGTCCGGCACCTCGGCACGCGTCGTCGCGCACACCGAGACCGGTCTCGTTCCGTGGTTGTCGGACTTCGCCGCCGTCCGCGAAGCCCTCCGGGATCTGACTTCCGTGAGCGACGTACCCCCGGCGGCCGTGAGCCAGGACCGCCGCTACCGCGGTCCTCTCGGTCCAGTACGACGTGCCCGTCACCGAGTTCGAAGGCGATGAGGCGCTGGACGGGCTCCCAGTCGGCGGCGGAACCTTTGTCGACGCCGGCTACCGGGTCGAGTCGGCGGTCCCGTGCCCGAGAATGCCCAGGAGATGGTAGCCACGCGGAGATGCTCGGCGTCGCAGTCGCTCTCGTCGTGCTCCTGTTCGCCTTCGGGGCGATGATTGCCGCCTCGCTCCCCCTCGCTGTCGCGTTCACGGGCCTGGTCGATCGGCATCGAGTGGCGTCACACTGCTCGCGGCTCGTGACCGACATGTCGACGAACGCCCCGACCTTGGCCTCGATGGTCGGCCTCGGCGTTGGCATCGACTACGCGCTGTTCATCGTCACCCGGCACCGCGACAACCTGGCCCAGGGGCATGTCGGTACCCGAGTCGGCGGGGCGGGCGACCGCTACCGCGGGCCAGTCGGTCATCTTCGCCGGGGGCACCGTGCTGGTGGCTCTGAGCGGGTCTGCAGTTCAGCGGGGTGCCGGACTTTGCGACGATGGGGTACGCGACGGTCTCGTCGTCCTCGTCACGGTACTGGCCGCGATCACCCTGCTTCCCGCTCTGCTCGGCGGGCTGAAGTTCCGTGTCTACAGCCGACGCGCTCGCCGGGCGGGCCGGTACGAGTCGTCGATGTCCCACTCACCCGCCGCAGCACGCTTTGCCCGGATGGTGGGCCGCCGGCCCGTTGCCTGGCTGGTCGGTTCGGTCGTGGCAATGCTTGCCCTCTCCGCTCCGGCGCTGGGGATGAGCATCGGCCAGAGCGACGCTGGCAACGAACCCGAGAGCAGCACCATCCGACAGGCTCACGACCTGGTCGAAGCGGGTTTCGGCAAGGGCGCCAACGGTCCCCTCACCGTCGCGGTCGAGCTCGACCGAGTCGGCGGCGAGGACGGGCTCCGCCAGATCGTGGACGACATGTCCAGCACGACGGGCGTCGCCTCGGTCGGCGCTCCCGTCATCTCCCCCGACGGCACTACCGCGGTGCTGACCGTCACGCCCCAGAGCGGTCCGCAGGACGCAGAGACGGCGGAACTGGTCGAGCACCTCCGTTCGGATGTGCTGCCTGATGGTGCCGGCATCACCAGCTGGACGGCCGCGATGATCGACCTGTCCGATGTCCTGATGAATCACCTCTGGCTGGTCATCGGTGTTGTGATCGCCACCTCGCTGCTGCTGCTTCTGCTCGCGTTCCGATCCGTCGTCGTGCCGGTCAAGGCTGCCCTGGTGAATCTCTTGTCGGTCGGCGCGGCGTACGGCGTCATGACGCTTGCCTTCCAGACCGGGACAGGCGCCGATCTGCTCGGGCTACCCGGTGAGGTACCGATCCCGGCCTACGTGCCGCTGCTCATGTTCGCGGTGCTCTTCGGATTGTCCATGGACTACGAGGTGTTCCTGCTGAGCAGCATCCGTGAGAGCTTCCTCCGCACTGGAGACAGCAGAGCCAGCGTGGTCGAAGGACTGGCGTCCACGGCTCGCATCATCACCTCTGCGGCACTGATCATGGTTGCCGTCTTCCTGGGGTTCGCCTTCGACCCCAGCGTGGTGATCAAGATGATCGGAGTCGGTATGTCCGCCGCCATCGCGATCGACGCGACGCTCATCAGACTGATCGTCGTTCCGGCGGCGATGGCCTTGCTCGGCCGATGGAACTGGTACCTGCCTTCGTGGCTGGATCAGTGCTTCCCCGGCTCGACGCGCACGGCGCGGAGATCCCCGTCATCGAGCCGCGAGGGACCTGCAGCCGGTCGCCTGAGGAACGCATCTACCCGAGAACGGCCCGTGATCTGCGGTTACGCAGGTCACGGGCCGTTCTCGCTGGCTCCCCCGGTTGGACTCGAACCAACAACCCTCCGGTTAACAGCCGAATGCTCTGCCAGTTGAGCTACAGGGGACCGGCTGCCCATCACCGCTGGACAGCCCGGACAGATTAGCAAGGTCGGTCCTCGGCAATAAAATCGGTGGGCGCCTACTCCCCCACGTCGCCACGGGCCACGCCGAGCGCATCGTCGACGACCGTCGTGACGTCGGGATCTGCGGGGTCCAGGCCGTCGTCGTACTCGACGAACCAGGCGATCGAGCCCTGCCCACCCGGTGCCCGGCGGCCCAGGACGCGGACGCCCCGTTGCCCTCTCACGGGAACGTGCCGCTGCACCACGATGCTCGCCGTCACCCGCTCGCGGACCAGTGACAGGAGCCGGTCGGGGTCGGCAAGCGTCAGCCGGTGCTCGGGCTGTGGCTCGCCGTACGTGCCTACCTCGAGCACGCGGAACTCCCGCTCGTCGGCGTCCCAGTCGGCGGTGGCGATCTCCTCCCACGGCAGCTTGGGCGGCTCGCGGTCGGGGAGGTGGAGGGCGTCCCGGGTGCCGCCGACGAGCGCGCCGCTGGATGTCTCGGCCCAGGCGAGTAGACGCTCGCTTGCGGGCCAGGGACGGCAGCTTGGGCCGGCCCCTCATGCGCTGACGATCCGGTCGCGGAGCGTACGGCGGTGCTGCTCGAGCGCCGCGAGCTCCCCGAACATCCGGTTGTAGTCGGCCGTGTGCTCCTCCGGGTTCGTGCGTTGGAGGCGTGACTTCAGCTCGGCGATCCGCCGCAACGTGGTGAGCTCCAGGAGCCGGAACACGTAGTGCGCGACGTAGGACGCGTCCGGCTCGTGCGTGGCAGGGATCGGTTCGACGGCGAGCGCGCTGACCGCGGATGCGACCTCCGGTTCGGTGGCGGCGTCGCGGACCTTGCTCACCCAGCCCGGGTCGCCGTCGCCGGCGGCGGGTCCGCCTGCGGCCTCGATCAGCTCCCACACGCTGCGGTAGGTGGGGTGGGTGAAGTCGTTGCCGCCGATGTCCGCGGTCGTGCGGCCGATCGCGATCGGGTGCTGGAGGACCAGCTTGAGCGTCTCGCGCTCGATGGCGAACCGCGGGTCGCGCAGGTCGGGGAGCACGGGACGGGCCGGTCGCGCCGACGCCTCCTCCTCCGCTGCCGCGGTGCGAACGCCTGATCGGGCGTCCGGTCGACCGTCGGGGCGCGACCCCCGCGCTGCCGCGCGGCGGACCTCGGTCCGGGCCTCCTCGACGTCGGCGCCGACCATGCCGGCCAGCTCGCGGGCGAACGCATCGACCTTCGACTTGTCGCGCACGCTGGCGACCAGCCGGGCCGCCTCCCGCAGCGCGTCGACCCGGCTGTCCGCACGGTCGAGGTCGTAGCGGCCGACGACGTTGGCGAGCACGAATCGGTAGAGCGGCTGCCGGGTCGCGATCAGCTCGCGGACGGCGGCGTCGCCGTCCTTGATCCGGAGGTCACACGGATCCATCCCGTCGGGCGCCACCGCCACATAGGTCTGCGCGACGTACTGGTGGTCGCCCTGGAAGACCTTGAGCGCCGCCTTCTGTCCTGCCGAGTCGCCGTCGAAGGTGAAGATCACCTCCCCGCGGAACTCCTCGTGGTCGGCGAGCAACCTGCGCAGCACCTTGGCGTGCTCGTCGCCGAACGCGGTGCCGCAGGTCGCGACGGCGGTGGTCACCCCGGCCAGGTGGCAGGCCATCACGTCCGTGTAGCCCTCGACGATGACTGCCTGCGAGGTGCGTGCCATGTCACGGCGAGCGAGGTCGACGCCGTAGAGCACCTGACTCTTCTTGTAGATCGGTGTCTCGGGGGTGTTGAGGTACTTGGCCTCGATCTTGTCGTCGTCGAAGATCCGGCGGGCGCCGAAGCCGATCGTGTCGCCCGAGGTCTCGCGGATCGGCCAGAGCAGCCGGCCGCGGAACCGGTCGTAGGGTCCGCGGCCCACTGCCACCAGACCGGCGGCCACCGCCTCGTCGAGGGAGAACTTCCGGTCGCGCAAGTGGTGCCACAGCGACTCTCCGTCGCGCGGGGCGAAGCCGACGCCGAAGTGAGCGGCCGAGGCCTGGTCGAAGCCACGCTCGGCGAGGAACTGACGACCTTGGATCGCGTCGGGGGCGGCGAGGTGCTCGGCGTAGAACTCCTGTGCCACCGCGTGCGCCTCGATCAGCCGGCGCCGCTGCGGACCCTTCGGTCGGTCATCGGGACCGCCCTCCTCACGGCGCAGGTCGACGCCGTACTTGTCGGCCAGTCTCTCGACCGCCTCGACGAACGTCAGGCCGTCGATCTTCATGAGGAAGGCGATGACGTCGCCGCCCTCGCCGCAACCGAAGCAGTGGAAGAAGTTCCGCGATGGCGTCACGTGGAAGGACGGCGACTTCTCGTCGTGGAACGGGCACAGCCCCTTCTGGGACCCGCCGCCGGCGTTGCGCAGCGTGACGTAGCCCGACACGATCTCTTCGATCTTGGCCTTCTCGCGCACGGTGTTGATGTCGTCATCGCGAATCCGACCGGCCATGTCGGCGATCCTAGGCGCACGTCCCGACGGGGGCTCAGTACTCCCCCGTCACGACGTTCGCCAGCGGCTCACCGGCGGCGAAGCGGTGCAGCTGCTCGCGCACGAGCCGGTGGGCCCGCGGCCACATCGCGCTGCTCGCGCCACCGACATGAGGCGAGATCAGGACGTTCGGGACCTGCCACAGCGGGTGGTGCGCGGGCAGCGGTTCCGGGTCCACCACGTCGACGGCCGCGTGCAGCCGACCTCTGTGCAGCTCCTCGACGAGATCGTCGGTCACGACGACCGGACCGCGGGCGAGGTTCACGAGCAGCGCGTCGTCCTTCATCCGCGCCAGGAACGCCGCGTCCACCAGCCCGCGGGTCTGCGCCGTGAGCGGGACGACCAGGATCACGACGTCAGCCGCGGGCAACAGGTCCGGTAGGTCAGCGATCGCATGGACGCCGTCCCTGGCCGACCGGGCGACGCGCACCACTTCCACCTCGAACGGCGCCAGTCGGGCCTCCACCGCGCGGCCGACGGCGCCGTACCCGATGATCAGGACCCGCTTGTCGGCGAGCGCCGGGCGCCAGCCGGGCGACCACTCGTGGCGGTCGTGAGCTCGCACGAAGTCCGGCACGCCGCGCAGCGACGCCAGGACGAGGGCCAGCGCGAGCTCGGCCGTCGAGGCGTCGTGGATCCCCCGCCCGCTGCAGAGGGTCACGCCGGGCGGCACGTGGTCGCGGATGTTGTCGACGCCGGCCGTGAGCGTCTGCACGACCTGGAGGCTGCTCATCCGGCCCAGCACCTCGGCGACCCGCGACCCCACCTGGTAGGGCGGCACGTAGAACGCGACCTCGGCCACGGTGTCGGGCACGTCCTCGGTGGGGTCGACCACCGCGTAGCGCAGACCGGCGGGCGGGTCGCCGAGCAGCGCAGGCTCGAACGGGAGCCAGACCAGGGACATGACGCGAGCCTAGTTTCCGCGGGTCAAGAAGCGCTGAGCCCCGGAGGGTCGGTCGCCGGGCGGTAGTCTCCGGCCGGTGGGGGCTGTCGAGGAGCGGTACGACGCAACGGACCGCGAGCGGATGGTGCCGGAGCCGCCGAAGCGGGTCGACGCGCCGGAGCGGAAGCCGTTCGAGCGGGACCGGGCGCGCGTCGTGCACGCTGCGTCGTTCCGCAGGCTCGCAGCCAAGACCCAGGTGGTGGGTCCACAGAGCGACGACTTCGTCCGCAACCGGCTGACCCACAGCCTCGAGGTGGCCCAGATCGCCCGCGACCTCTCGCGCGCGCTCGGCACGCACCCTGACATCGCAGAGACCGCAGCGCTCGCGCACGACCTCGGGCACCCACCGTTCGGGCACAACGGCGAACGAGCGCTCAGCCGGCTCTCCGCCGGCCGCGGCGGCTTCGAGGGCAACGCCCAGACGCTGCGCCTGCTCACCCGCCTCGAGGCCAAGACGGCGGACGCGTCCGGCGACTCGGTCGGCCTCAACCTCACCCGGGCGACGCTCGATGCGTGCACCAAGTACCCCTGGCCGATCGCAGACGCGCCGCAGCCGGGCGGGGTCCACAGCGACGGCATGACCCGGGAGGGCGCGAAGTTCGGTGTGTACGACGACGACCGGCCCGCCTTCGACTGGATCCGGACCGGAGCGGTCGGCCGACGCCGCTGCGTCGAGGCGCAGGTCATGGACCTCGCCGACGACGTCGCCTACTCCGTGCACGACGTCGAGGACGGCACCGTCGCCCGCCGGATCGACCTCACCCGGCTCGACCGCGCGGCGATCTGGGAGACGGTCCGCTCGTGGTACTCCCCCGACGTCACCGACGACGCCCTCGACGACGTGCTTGCCCGGCTGCAGGCCATCGGCAGCTGGCCGACGACGTCGTACGACGGCTCACGACGAGTCTCGCCGCGCTCAAGAACCTCACCAGCGACCTGATCGGTCGCTTCTGCGGCGCCGTGCAGCAAGCGACCTTCGCGGCGAGCGACGGCCCGTTCGTGCGCTACCACGCCGACCTGGTCATCCCGGAGGCGACCTGGACCGAGATCACCGCGCTCAAGGGCATCGCCTCCTACTACGTGATGCAGGCCGACGACCGCGTCGCACTCCAGGCTCGGCAACGCGAGCTGCTCGAAGAGCTGGTCGCCGTGTTGCTCGACCGCGCCCCCGAGGAGCTCGACGAGGCGTTCGTCGCGGACTGGCACACCGCTCCCGACGACGACGCCCGGCTCCGGGTGGTCGTCGACCAGGTCGCGTCACTGACCGACGCGTCGGCCCTCAGCTGGCACCGTCGCCTGACCTGAGGGTCGCGTCCGGCCGATCCGCCGCGCGCCCAGAACCCGACGTCGTATCATCAACAGCAGGTCGAGGGAACGGCGGTGCATCCGGTGCCGCACCGCCGGCCCCCAAGAGAGGCGGCGCCATGGGTGCCCCGAGAGTCCACAACCCCCAGCGCTACCCTCAACCGCTCGGCGCACTTCGTCTCGAGCTCGCTCCGACCTTCGACCGCCCCGAGGCGGGCGGGATGTGGTGGCCGCACTCGCGGGACCTGACCCGCGAAGCGGCGCACCTGATCGACGACTTCCCCCTCGGCCGCGGCCGGATCGACCGCCTGGTCTATGCACCGGACGACTGGGACGTCGTCGCTACCGAGGTCTTCACCAGCCATGGTCGGGTCAAGGTGGGGTTCCTCTCCGCTGACCGGCGCGGCGGCGTCGTGCTGCTGCGACTTGTCGGCGCAGGGATCATCCAGCTGCGCGTCGCCTGGGCGACGCCGGGCTGGCGGGCAGGCCCGTCCTAGTCCACGACTCGCGTCCGAACGGCTCGGACGCTACGTCGGTGACGACGTTGCGCACACCGTCACCAGAGGAGATCGACGCTGTCGATGCTCACCCCGGGTCGTGCCCGGCTCCACGTGGCCAAGCACTCCGACAGGTCTGACTCAGGCCCTGCCAGACCGAGCGTCGTCGTACCCGCTGGCGCCGGCTGGTGGGAGTGATGAGCGCCCGGCGATCCGTGCGAGCAGTCGCTGCACAGGATGTCCATGCCTGACCAGTCGTCCACGCCGAGGCCACGGTCGCCGATGAGGTCTGCGAGGGATCCGACGTCGTCCGGCGTAGCGCCGGCGACCTGCGCCTGCCAGGTCGGGAATGCGGAGTCGCGCAGTCTCTCGAGCTCGTCGAAGACGCTCACCTCGGCCTCTCCCACCGTTCGGGTGCCCCTGGGTTCGCCGTCGTGGAGGAGGACATCGCGGTACCGGTGGCCCGACTCAGGAAGTGGAACGCTGGCGATCACCGCATGAGCGGGGCTGCGCCTCCAACACCACACGACCTCCGTGGCGCCGTGGTCCGGGACGACCTGGAGCGACAAGCTCGGACGATCTGGATTGAGCCGGATCGGGACCTGCCCGAGGTTCATGTCGATCGGCTCGGCGCCGTCTTCGACACCTCCGACCCCGAACTGGATCCACGCCCGCCGCGCAGCCACCCAGTCGCCGAGCGCCGTCGCAGCGATCCCGAGGTTCCACACCGCGGGATTGACCTCACCGAAGTCCTGCTGCTCCCCAGGGCCGAACAAGGTCGCTGCCCGCCGGTTCCACTCCAGGCAGCGGACCCAGTCGTGGCGCGCCTTGGCGTGCAGGCCTGCTTCGAACCAGGAGTAGAAGCTGTCGGGAGCGACCCGGGTCATCTCCTCGGCAAGATGACCGGCTCGCTCAGCGTCGCCGGCCTCGTTCGCAGCCACCCAGTCCGCCCACACGAGTGCGGGCGTGCGTCCGCTGCTGTCCGCGCTTTGCTGGCCGAACCCGTTCACGGGAAGGAGTCTGCCCTGTCGCTCGGACCCAGGCGTGGGTCAGGGCGTCGACAACGGCGTCGTCAGTACGTCGTGACGTGCACGTGGTCGTAGTGGTTGGCGGTGGTGGACCCACGGTCCTCCATGCCGCGCCAGCCTTCGCCGGAGCGATCGACGGACCAGATGTTCTGCGCGTAGATGACGTAGCTGACACCCAGCTCGGAGTAGTGCTCGCGGACGAACTCCGCGACCTCCCAGCCCCGGTCGCCGGACACCATGATGTCGACCGCGATGCCCTGCGCGTGCTCGCCGTCGCTGCGGAACGTCCCGTAGGAGGTGATCTCGGGGAAGTTGGCGCACACGGCCTCGTGCACGAGCTGGATGTTGGGGCTGACGCCGGGTGCGACCGTGGAGCCGTTGGTGCAGTCCCCACCGAGGGCGAACGGCTTCTCGGCGCTCAGGTAGCCGGCTGTCACCCACCGGGCCTCGCCGTCGAGCACGATCTCCTCGCGGTCCTTCATCGTCCGACCGGTGATGAGGACCTTCTCGGCGCTCTCGATCTCACCGACCATCTTCGCCTCGGCGTCCGGACGGGTCCAGAGGTTCAGCGCGGTCGTGGTCCAGAGCTCGGTGTCGGCCTTCTTGATGGCCTCCGTCACCGCTTCGCTGGCGAGCATCTTCTCGACGGGGCTGGCGACGGCGACCTGGCCGCGGGGCGTCACCGCCGCGGGCGTCACCGCTGTCACGGGAGAGGACCGGGAGCTCACGGAGCTCGCGCCCGCGAGCGCTGACGCCGCTCCCCGCCGAGGAGGTGTCAGTCCCTGCCGCAGCCAGGAAGGAGCTGTTCGGGACCGAGCCCGCCACGCCTGCCGAGACTGCTGCACCTGTCGCTAGAACTGCCAAGGGGCCCGCGATGAACGCCGCCCGAGGCCTGCGTCGCGCGGTTTCCCGCTTGTGGCTGTGAGTGCCTGCCACGCGCTGATTCCTTTGCTTTCGCTTGTTCTGTCCAGGTGCCCGAGCCACCGTAGCGGCGTCGGGCACGAGCATCGACTAAACCACACGGGTTTTCGCACTCCGAATCCCCGGGGGTCTGGAAAGGGTGTTCCCGGTCACCCTCCGGTGGTCTCGTCGACCGCTTCCTGGAGGTTGAAGTCGCGTCCGTCGGCGTCGTCGAGCCAACCATCCGGCAGCACCACCCGGCTTCGCGGTGAGCCCTGGCGACCCCGCGGCGCGCCCAGCTCGGACGCCGGGAACGGCTCGCTCGGATCGAGGTCCGCGAGCAGCCGGTCGAGGTCGGCGAGCGTGGAGACGAGGCCGAGCGAGCGCCGCATCTCGCCGCCCGCGCCGAAGCCCTTCAGGTACCAGGCCACGTGCTTGCGGAACTCCTTGCAGCCTCGTTCCTCGCCCATGTGCTCGACCAGGAGCTCGGCGTGGCGTCGCATCATCGTCGCGACCTCGCCGAGGGTCGGGAGGGTGGTGACCTCGGTGCCGTTGAACGCCGCCGCGAGGTCCCGGAACAGCCACGGCCGGCCGAGGCAGCCTCGGCCCACGACGACGCCGGCGGCACCCGTCTGCTCGACCATCCGGACGGCGTCCGCCGCCTCCCAGATGTCGCCGTTGCCGAGCACCGGGATGTCGACGTGGTCGACCAACCGGCCGATCGCCTCCCAGTCGGCTTCGCCGGAGTAGGCCTGTGCGACCGTGCGCCCGTGCAGCGCGATCGCTGCGCACCCGGCCTCCTGGGCGATGCGACCCGCGTCGAGGTAGGTGAGGTGGTCGTCGTCGAGCCCCTTGCGGGTCTTCATCGTGACCGGCACGTCGTACGACGCCGCCGCGGCGACCGCCGAATCGAGGATCCGCGCCAGCAGCCCCCGCTTCCACGGCAACGCGCCCCCGCCGCCCTTGCGGGTCACCTTGGGCACCGGACAACCGAAGTTGAGGTCGATGTGGGCGACCCCGAACTCGCTGCAGAGGATCTCGGCGGCCTTCCCGACATAGGTGGGGTCGGTGCCGTAGAGCTGCACCGACCGGACCTGCTCGGCATCGTCGAAGACGAGCATCCGCCGGGTCGTCGCGTCGCCCTCGACAAGCCCGCGGCTGGTGATCATCTCGCAGACATAGAGGCCAGCTCCGAACTCGGCGCAGAGCCGCCGGTAGGCCGCGTTCGTGATGCCCGCCATCGGCGCCAGCACCACCGGGGTGGCGACCCGCAGCGGTCCGAGCGCGAGGCCCGGGTGCGCGGGAGCGGTCGTCGTCATGCCTCCATTGTCCGGGCGCCGGTCGAGGGGGCGAAATCAGCCGGTCTGCTCGTCTCGCTGGTCGCCCTCACCGTTCTGCTTCCCGTCCTTCTTCCTGTCGTCGTCCGGCTTCTCGATGGCCGTGATCCGGCCGCTCCACCTGACCGGCGACAGCTCACCGCCCACGTCGAACGCGGCCGCCTCGAGCTGCTGCTCCTTCGGCAGCAGGTAGACGAAGCAGAGCTCGGTCGACCTGCCCGGCCGCAGCTCCTCCGGCAGGCCGCCGCCGGGGCACGGCTCGAACAGCTCCTCGCGGAAGTCGAGCGGCTCGTACATGCGTCCGGCAGTGGCGCCGTAGAGCGGCACCAGCAGGTCGCCGACCGCGTCTGCGCCGACGTTGGTGGCCGTCGCAAGGACGAAGTAAGGAACCTGGCCCTTCATCTCCGGCGTGACCACCCAGCCGTCGAACGACTCCTGGAACGTCGTCCGGTCGATCCGCTCGACGATGAGGTCGAGGGCGACGACGGTGTCCTGACGCGGACGCCAAGCGACGGTTGCCTGGTCGCCGAGACCGAGCTCGGCGCCCGCCTCGGTCAGGGTCACGCCCTCCGGCACCGGTAGGTAGTCGGCCGGATCGGCGCCGGGGTCGTCGCTCGAGAACGAATCCGCAGTGGGTCCGTCCTGGTCGTCGCCGTCGTCGGAGCCGCCGCACCCGGCCATCAGACCGACCGCGAGCGCGCTACCGACCAGCGCCGTTGCGGCTCGAGCCAGCGGCCGTCGGGCGCGAGTCGCCCACCGATCGTGGCAGGTGGACCGCACGTCAGGAGCCGATGAGGCGCTCGGCGAAGTACGACGACAGCCGGTCGATACCGACCCGCTCCTGCTCCATCGTGTCGCGCTCGCGCACCGTCACCGCGTGGTCGTCGAGGGTGTCGAAGTCGACGGTGACGCAGTACGGCGTACCGATCTCGTCCTGACGACGGTACCGACGGCCGATCGCGCCCGAGTCGTCGAAGTCCACGGTCCAGGAGCGGCGCAGCTCGGCAGCGACGTCCTTGGCCTTCGGCGTGAGGTCGGCGTTGCGCGAGAGTGGCAGCACCGCCACCTTGATCGGCGCCAGCCGCGGGTCGAGCCGCAGCACCGTGCGCTTGTCGACACCCCCCTTGGTGTTGGGAGCCTCGTCCTCCCCGTAGGCGTCGACGAGGAAGGTCATCAGGCTGCGGGACAGTCCTGCTGCCGGCTCGATGACATAGGGCACGTAGCGCTCGCCCGCGGCCTGGTCGAAGTAGCTGAGGTCCTGGCCCGACGCCTCGGCGTGCGTCGACAGGTCGAAGTCCGTGCGGTTGGCGATCCCTTCGAGCTCGCCCCACTCGGAGCCCGCGAACTTGAAGCGGTACTCGATGTCGACGGTGCGCTTGGAGTAGTGGGAGAGCTTCTCCTTGGGGTGCTCGTAATGACGCAGGTTGTCCTTCGTCACGCCGAGGTCGACGTACCACTGCGTACGAGCGTCGATCCAGTACTGGTGCCACTCCTCGTCCTCACCCGGCTTGACGAAGAACTCCATCTCCATCTGCTCGAACTCGCGGGTGCGGAAGATGAAGTTGCCGGGGGTGATCTCGTTGCGGAAGCTCTTGCCCACCTGGGCGATGCCGAACGGCGGCTTCATCCGGCTGGAGGTCACCACGTTGGCAAAGTTGAGGAAGATGCCCTGGGCGGTCTCCGGGCGCAGGTAGTGGAGCCCGGACTCGTCCTCGAGGACGCCGAGGTAGGTCTTCAGCAGGCCCGAGAACTGACGCGGCTCGGTCCACGCGCCGCGGGTGCCGCAGTTGGGGCAGGCGAGCGTCGCGAGGTCGACCGAGTCGGGGTCGGCGATCCCCTTCTTCTCCGCGTGCTCCTCCTGGAGGTGGTCGGCCCGGAACCGCTTGTGGCAGGACTGGCACTCGGTCAGCGGGTCGGAGAAGGTCGCGACGTGACCGCTGGCCTCCCAGGTCTGCCGCGGCAGGATGACCGAGGAGTCGAGACCGACGATGTCGTCACGCATCTGCACCATGGACTTCCACCACTGGCGCTTGATGTTGTCCTTGAGCTCGACGCCGAGCGGCCCGTAGTCCCACGCGGAGCGGGTGCCGCCGTAGATCTCACCGCACGGATAGACGAATCCCCGCCGCTTCGCGAGGGAGACGACCTGGTCGACGGCGGAGGGGGGCGGCTTCGCCACAACTATTCCTTTACGGCTTTCGGTGGTCGAGGAAGTCGCGCAGCGACTGTCTCGAGACCCCCGGCCGGCTGCCGGGGAGTCATGCAAGCGCCTAGGTTACGCGGGCCTCGTCCACGTTCAGCACCGTGTTCGCTTCCACGACCTCGTAGGCGCTCGGCTCGTCCAGTGCCCGGCTCAGCGTCGGGACGGCGGCGAGCTTCACGTCGTACGACGACAGCGCCCGCCGGTAGGCGCCGACGCTGTCCCACCGCGTGGTGAGCACCCAGAGCTCGGGCTCGTCGAGGTTGCGGCCGAGCGTGCCGTCGACGTACCCCCGCTGGGCGGCCAGCACCGCGTGGGCGGCGGCCAGGTCGGCCCTCAAGGACTCCCCATCGCCGTCGGAGACCCGGAAACGGTTGACGACCAGCACAGGACCGACCCTAGTCGGTCCGGGAGTTGACGAGCGGCCGTGAGCAATTGAGAATGATTCTCATGCGCTTGTCCGTCCTCCTTCCCGCCGCTGCCGTCCTTGCCCTCGCCGCCTCCGGGTGCGCGGCGTTCAGCGAGGACGGGGCGAGCAGCGAGGACGGCGTGACCGTGGCGGCGGCGTTCTACCCGCTGGCCTTCGCCGCCGAGCGGGTCGCCGGTGACCACGCCGACGTGGAGCTGCTGACGCAGCCCGGCACCGAGCCGCACGACCTGGAGCTCAACGTCGAGGAGACCGCCGAGATCGCGGCCGCCGACCTCGTCCTGTTCGAGGACGACTTCCAACCGGCGGTCGACGACGCCGTGGAGCAGAACGCAGAGGGCGTCGCTCTGGACGCGGCCGACGTCGTCGACCTGGTGGCGGCCGACGAGTCCGGTGAGGAGCACGCGGAGCATGAAGGCGAGGAGCACGAGCACGGTGACACCGACCCGCACTTCTGGCAGGACCCGCTCCGGGTGGCCGACCTCGGTGACGCGGTCGCCGAGGAGCTCGCCGGCATCGACCCCGACAACGCCGACTCCTACCGGGCGAACGCAGCCGACCTGCGCCGCGACCTCGAAGTCCTCGACGAGCAGTTCGTCGCCGGTCTGGCCGATTGCGAGCGGAGCACGATCGTCGTGTCCCACGACGCCTTCGGCTACCTGGAGAAGTACGGCGTGGACGTCGCGCCGCTCGTCGGTCTCTCCCCCGACGCCGAGCCGACGGCCGCCGTGCTCGGCGAGCTGCAGGAGCTGATCGACGAGCAAGGGATCACGACCGTGTTCAGCGAGCCTCTCGAGCCCGACCTGGTCGACGGCCTCGCCTCCGACCTCGACCTCGCAACCGCTTCGCTCGACCCGGTCGAGGGGCTGGCCGACGGGGGCTCCGACGAGGACTACCTTTCTCTGATGCGGGCCAATCTCGACGCGATCCGGGCGGCCAACGGATGCAGGTGACCTCCGACACCGCGACCACAGCGGTCTCGATCGTCAACGGGACGGTCGAGATCGGCGGTCGTCCGGTGCTCCGCGGGATCGACCTGACAGTCGAGGTCGGCAGCTTCCTCGCCCTCATGGGCGCGAACGGCTCCGGCAAGTCCACGCTCGTCCGCGCCCTCGTCGGACTCCGACCGCTGAGTCTCGGCGAGGTCAAGATCTTCGACACCCCGCTCGGCGACTTCGGCTCATGGGAGCGGATCGGCTTCGTGCCGCAGCGCGCCACCGCCGCTTCCGGCGTACCGGCTTCGGTGTGGGAGGTGGTCGCCGCCGGCCGGTTGACCCGCCGCAAGCTGCTCCGACCGTTGTCCCGCGCTGACCGCGTCGCCATCGAGGAGGCGCTCGAGGTCGTCGGTCTCGAGCACCGCCGCCGTGACGCCGTGAGCCACCTGTCCGGTGGCCAGCAGCAGCGGGTGCTCATCGCCCGCGCCCTGGCCGGCAAGCCCGATCTGTTCTTCCTCGACGAGCCGACGGCCGGCGTGGACCTGCCCAACCAGCAGGCGCTCGCGGGTGCGCTCGCGTCGCTGAAGGCGCGGCGAGCGACCGTCGTCCTCGTCGCTCACGAGCTCGGGCCGCTCGCTCCGCTCGTCGACCGGGCGGTCGTCATGCGGGACGGCCGGGTCGCCTACGACGGACCGCCGCTGCGGGACCACGAGGCGCACGCACCGTGGTTCGGCGACTCGCACACGCACCACCACCATGCCCGGCAGACCCACCACGACCACGCACCGCAGGTCGCCTCGCCTCTCGACCCTCCGAACGGATCGGCACGGTGAGCGCGGGCGAGCTGTTCGCGCTGCCGTTCATGCAGCGCGCCCTGATCGCCGCGCTGCTCACCGGGCTCGCCGCGCCGGCAGTCGGGACGTTCCTCGTCCAACGCCGGCTCGCGCTGATGGGTGACGGCATCGGTCACGTGGCCGTCACCGGTGTGGCGCTCGGACTTGTGACCGGCGCGTCCCCGACGTGGACCGCCGTACTGGTCGCCATCGGCGGAGCGGTCCTCATCGAGATCATCCGCGAGCGGGGGCAGACCAACGGAGACGTCGCGCTGGCGCTGCTGTTCTACGGCGGTCTCGCCGGAGGCATCCTGATCAGCGGCATCGGCGACAGCAGCACCGCCACCCTTCAGCGCTACCTGTTCGGCTCACTCACCACGATCTCCATCGACGACGTGATCGTCACCATGGTGCTGGCCGCTGTCGTGATCGTGCTGTGCCTGGGCCTCGCACCCCAGCTGTTCGCGGTCGCACAGGACCAGGAGTTCGCCCGGGTGGCGGGCCTCCGCGTCCGCTTCTACAACGTGCTGGTCGCCGTGCTCGCCGCGGTGAGCGTGACGGTGGCGATGCGTACCGTCGGCCTGCTGCTCGTATCCGCGCTGATGGTGGTGCCGGTCGCCACCTCGCAGCAGCTCACGCGCTCGTTCCGCACGACGATCGCCGCGGCGATGGTGCTCGGGACCGCAGCGTCCGTCGGTGGGCTCGTGCTCGCGACGGTGGCGTCGACCTACGACGTCAACGCCGCGCCCGGCCCCACCATCGTGCTGCTGTCGCTCGCCGGCTACGTCATCGCGTGGCCGGTCGGGGTGTGGACCCGGCACCGGGCGCGGCTGCGCGCTCCGTTCCCGAGCGGTGTCGCGGACGACCACGAGCCGACCGAGGAGCATCCGCACGAGCACGGGCCGGGCTGCGGCCACCTGGCCGTCCCGCACGACGACCACGTCGACTACGTGCACGACGGGCACCGCCATGCGGAGCACGGCGCGCACTACGACGAGCACTGATCCACCTGGGTGGGCCGAGCGGGTCGCAGACGGCTTCGCCGCGGTGCGCCGCCCTGCCGGCCGCAGTCGGTGCCGTGGCTCGCTAGCCGGTCTGGCCAGGCAGGCAGCCGGGGACGCCGGCGGTGCGACCGAGGTTGAACGCCTCGATCCGCTGGAAGGAGTCACCGTGGTCGCCGCTCATGCCCCACGGCACCTCGTCGGCGATGAAGTTGAGGCCATCGACGATCTCCTTCTCGTCTCCCTGCTCGAACTCCAGCGTCGGCGGGTCGTCGTTGGCGGCGCCGTACAGCACCGCGGCGGCGAGGCAGTCGGCCTGCAGCTCGTACTGCTCGGACTGCAGATCCATCTGCAGGTCGGCCTGGATGGCGTGGCCCCACTCGTGGGCGATGATCAGGTAGGGCCAGGAGTCGCCGATCTCGTAGCCGAGCTCGAGCAGCGTCTTGTCCCAGGCGACGTAGTCGCCGTCGGGGCAGTAGAACGCATTGCCCGGAGGAAGCGGCTCGCCGAAGCAGGTCGGCGCGTTCTCCTCGTCGTAGCCGTCGTAGAGGCCGACGACGTTCGGCGCGGTGTAGCGGCCCGTGAAGTAGTCCTTCCAATGCTTCTGCCACCAGTTGTTCGTCACGTCCTGGGCGGTCTGGATGTCTTCCGCCAGCTCCGCCTGGTCGACGGTGCCCGTCGGTGCGATCGTCATCTCCACCGATGTCTCGGTGGGGGTCGGCTCGGTCGGGGTGTGGGGTCGCGGTCGTCGTCTCGGAGGCGTCGGTGCCAGGGGTCACCGTGACGGTGGCGACGGTCTCCGGGTCGGAGGCGGCGTCCTCACCGTCACCGCCACAGGCAGCGAGCGAGAGCGAACCGACCAGGGCGATCGAGACCAGACCGGCGAAGCGGGAGGCTTTCATGGCGCGAAGCGTACGGTGATCCGGAGCTGGTCGGCGGGACTTTTCGGGAGTCAGACGGGATCAGCGCCGCCGTACCTCCGGTCGCGCCGTGCGTAGGTGTCGACCGCCTGCCACAGGTGCCGACGGTCCACATCTGGCCAGAGGACGTCGGTGAACACGAGCTCGGCGTACGCCGCCTGATAGAGCATGAAGTTCGACAGCCGCTGCTCCCCCGACGTCCGCCAGATCAGGTCGGCGTCGGGCAGCTCCGGGACGTAGAGGTAGCGACCGAGCGTGGCGTCGTTGACCTTGTCGGGGTTGATCCGGCCCGCGGCGACGTCCTTCGCCAGCGCGCGCGCCGCGTCACCGAGCTCGGAGCGGCCGCCGTAGTTGACGCACATGGTCAGCGTCAGCACGTCGTTGTCCCGGGTCATCTCCTCGGCGACCTGGAGCTCCTTGATCACCGACTTCCACAGCCGGGGCGCCCGACCGGCCCAGCGGACTCGTACCCCGAGCTCGTGCATCTCGTCGCGGCGGCGGCGGATCACGTCGCGGTTGAACCCCATCAGGAACTTGACCTCATCAGGGCTGCGCGACCAGTTCTCGGTCGAGAAGGCGTAGGCGGAGATCGCCTTCACGCCGATCTCGATCGCGCCCTCGACGACGTCGAAGAGCGAGTGCTCGCCCTGCTCGTGCCCCTTGGTGCGCGGCAGCCCGCGCTCCTTGGCCCACCGTCCGTTGCCGTCCATCACGATCGCGACGTGCGCGGGCACCAGCTCCGCGGGGATCACCGGCGCTCTCGCCCCCGAGGGGTGGGGCGTCGGTAGTCGGGGTTCCCGGCGGGCCGTCGTTCGGCGGGTGCTGCGCACGGGTGAAGGGTACGGCGCGGGGTAGCGGCGCGGGCGCGGCGCGGGTTCATCAAGGTACGCAGCCGAATCGTCGCTTGCCATGGTGAATTGGAGCCGGGCAGTGGCTGTTCGGCTGCGTACCTTGATGAACCCGCGTCCGCGCCTCGGACCGATTGCCCAGGATTCGTCCACAGCCGACGAGCGCACCATCTGCTCTCCACAGGAATCGGCGTCGACTCGATCCGCGATCGGGGTCGCCGGGCAATGTCCGCCCCATGGATCCGTTGCGAGTGCTGACCAGCGAGTGTGGGTTCTTCACCCGCCAGGAGGCGAAGGCAGCAGGGCACGCGGACCGTGACATCGCGCGCGCGGTCAGGCGTGGTGACTGGGTCCGGTTCCGGCGAGGGGCCTACGCGTTCGCGGACGAGTGGAGCCCCTTGTCCGAGGTCGAACGACACCGCGTCCGGTCCAACGCCGTGATGCGGTCGCTCGGCGACGCCGTCGCACTGAGTCACGTGTCCGGCGTCGTACGTCACGACATCGAGGTCTGGGGACTCCCGCTCCGCCGGGTTCACGTCACGCGGCTGGACGGTGGTGCCGGTCGGATCGAAGGCGACGTCGTCCACCACGAGGGTCTCGCGGTCGACGAGGACGTCGTTCGCGTGCGCGGTCAGCGCGTCCTCCGGCCGGAACGATGCGTCCTCGAGGCTGGCTCCCGGGCGACGAACGAAGTCGCACTCTGCCTCCTCGACTCCGGCCTCCGATCAGGGGCGTACGACGTCGACACCTTGTGGCGCCGGTACGACGAGATGCAGTTCTGGCCCTTCATGCGGCACCTTCACATCCCGCTCCGCATGGCAGATCCCCGGTCGGGGTCGATCGGGGAGTCCCGCGGAATGTGGGCGTTCCGCGCCATCGGCGTACCCGCGCCGCAACCGCAGTTCGAGGTCTTTCACCCGACGGGTGAGCTCGCCGGCACGTGCGACTGGGGTTGGGAGGAGTACGGGCTCCTCGGCGAGTTCGACGGTCGGGTCAAGTACGGCAGGCTTCTGAAACCCGGGCAGGAACCCGGCGCCGCTGGTCTTCCAGGAGAAGGTCCGTGAGGACCTCCTGCGTGAGCTCACCGGCTTCGGGATGATCCGGTTCATCTGGTCCGACTACTCAGACCTCGGGCTCATGCGATCCCGGCTCAACCGCCTCCTTGATCGGGCGAGCTGATCTTTCACCGCGTCCCGGCGCGCAGGTTCGCGGTGCGCGGGCTCTCATCCCCAGCGTCCCTGCGAGGGTTCATCACGGTATGCAGGTGAGTAATCACATCCCGCGTCCAATTCGCCATGGGAAGCGGCGATCGGTCTGCATACCGTGATGAACCCGCAGCCCCGACCCAAGCACACCCCTACCGCTCGACGTACGCCAGCGACCTCAGGCCCCGCTCCAACTGCCACTGGACGAAGGCCGCGACCAGGCCGCTCGCCTCTCGGAGGTGGCGGGGCTCGGCGGCCTCGACGACCGGCCAGTCGCCGGCGAGCAGGCCGCCCAGGAGGGCGAGGGTCTCGGGCGCCGGGCTCGCGGAGCCCGGGATCCGGCAGGTCGCGCAGAGCACGCCGCCCATCGCCGGGTTGAACCAGCGGTGGCTGCCCTGCCCGCCCTCGGCGCCACGGGTCGGCGGTCGGCCGCAGTGGGCGCAGTCGACGCAGGACGGGGCGTAGCCCGCGACGGCCAGCGAGCGGAGCAGGTAGGAGTCGAGCACGTGCCCGGACCGCCGCTCCCCCGACGCCATCGCCTTCAGGGCGCCGAGCAGCAACAGGTACTGCTGGACGGCGGGTTCGCGCTCCTCGACCACCAGCCGTTCGGCGGTCTCGAGCATCGCGGTGCCGGCGGTGTAGCGCTCGTAGTCGGATCCGACGGCGGCGGCGTACGCCCCGCGCGTGTCGGCCTGCGTGATCGTGTCCAGGTTGCGTCCCTCGGCGAGCTGCAGGTCGACGTGGGTGAACGGCTCCAGCCGCGAGCCGAAGCGCGAGGTGGTACGACGCACGCCCTTCGCCACCGCTCGGACCCGCCCGTGCTGGCGGGTCAGCAGCGTGATGATGCGGTCGGCCTCGCCCAGCTTGTGGGTGCGGAGGACGATCGCCTCGTCTTGGTAGAGCGGCACCGTCCTATTCTGCCCCGCTCGCCGGCGCATCCGCGGCGACGCCCCGACCCGGCACCGGGTCCTTGCCCTCCGCCGCCGCTCAGGGCACAGTGGCGGCACGCTGTCTCCCACGCCGACCTCACTCGGAAGGTTTGCCATGGAACCGATCGCGCCGGCCTACGGATCCGTCGCCCTGCTCCTCATCGCCGCTGGCGCGGTCGCGCTCCTGCTGGTCCTGATCATGGTGGTGCGACTGCACGCCATGATCGCGCTGGTGCTGGTGAGCGTGATCACCGCGGTCGTGGCCGGTATCCCGATCGAGGACGTGCCCGACGCGCTCTTCGCCGGGTTCAGCGAGACCCTCGGCGAGGTGGCGCTGCTCGTGGGCTTCGGCGTGATGCTCGGCCGGCTGCTCGAGGTCACCGGCGGCGCCCAGGTGCTCGCCGACACCCTGATCGGCCGGTTCGGGGAGAAGCGTGCGCCGTTCGCGCTCGGGGTCGCCGCGCTGCTCTTCGGGTTCCCGATCTTCTTCGATGCCGGCCTGGTCGTGTTCCTGCCGATCATCTTCACCGTGGCGCGTCGCTTCGGGGGCTCGCTGCTGCTGTATGCGTTCCCGGCCGCGGGTGCGTTCGCCGCGATGCACGCCCTCGTCCCTCCGCACCCGGGTCCCGTGGCCGCCGGGGTCACCCTCGGTGGCGACATCGGCGTGATCCTCCTGGTCGGTGCACCCACCGCCGTGATCGCTTGGTACTTCGGCTCGTACCTGTTCTCCCGGTGGGTCGGCAGGCGGGTGTACGTCGACGTGCCGTCGACGCTGTTCGGCGAGGAGAACGGCGGCGAGGACCGGCCTGAGGACCCCGCGACCGCGCCGCCGTTCCCGCTGGTCGCCGGCCTGCTGCTGCTGCCGATGGTGCTCATCTCCTTCAACACTCTGGTAGCGACGCTGATCGAGGCCGGGAACCTCGAGGAGAACACGCTCACCGGCGTGCTGCTCCTCGTCGGCAACACGGCCGTGGCTCTTCTGATCACGTTGCTCGTCGCGATCGTCATCCTGGGTCGGCGCGGACGCTCGTACGCCGAGACCACCACGATCCTCGACGACGCGCTGGGGCCGATCTGCTCGATCATCCTGATCACCGGCGCCGGCGGGATGTTCGGCGGCGTGCTCTACATCAGCGGCATCGGCGAGGCACTGACCACCTCGCTGGAGGCGGTCGGCATGCCGGTCCTCCTCCAAGCCTTCGTCATCGCCACCGTTCTGCGGGTGGCGCAGGGGTCGGCGACCGTCGCGCTCACCACGACCGCAGGCGTGATCGCCGCGCCGGTCGCCGAGGAGGGGTTCGGCGACTTCCGGATCGCCCTGCTCGTGGTCGCGATCGCCGCCGGTGCGACGGTGCTGTCACATGTGAACGACTCCGGGTTCTGGCTCGTCAGCAGGTTCTTCCAGATGGACGAGAAGCAGACGCTGCGCACCTGGACGGTCATGGAGACGACGATCGGGGTCACCGCGTTCCTCGTCGCGATCGTGCTCTGGGGCGTGGCCGGCGCGGTCGGCGCCTAGGACCTGACGTGACCCCCCGTTCACACCTCCACGTCGTGGTGATGGGCGTGGCCGGCACCGGCAAGTCGACAGTGGCTCAGGCACTCACCGACGAGCTCAGCCTGGTCTTCACCGAGGGTGACGACCACCACCCGCGGGCCAACATCGAGAAGATGAGCTCCGGGACCGCGCTCGACGACGACGACCGGGCACCCTGGCTCGATGCCCTTGCCCGGTGGACTCGCGAGCAGCACGACAACGGGCAGGACACGGTGCTCACCTGCTCCGCACTGCGCCGGCGTTACCGCGACGTGCTCCGCGCCGCCGTACCGGAGTCGACGTTCTTCGTCCACCTCGCCGGCTCGGCAGAGGTCCTGGCCGAGCGGATGGCTGCCCGCGACCACTTCATGCCGACGTCGCTCCTGGACTCGCAGTTCGCGACGCTGGAGCAGCTGGAGCCGGACGAGGCGGGACAGGTCGTCGACGTCGACCGGCCGCTCGAGGAGGTCGTGGACGACGCGCTCGCGATCGTCCGTCGCCTCTGATCAGCTGCCGGTGCGCCGCTGCCGACGCGCCGGACGCCAGCTGTCGAGCACGAACCTGGTCGTGACCAGGTCGAGCCGCTCCGGGTGTCGCCGCCACTCCAGGATCGACGTGGCCGTCTCCAGGGTCGCGTCGGGCAGCTCGCCGGCGACCATCTCGGCGTCGGACGCCGGGTGCAGCAGGTCGCGCGGGTGGCCGATGACGAGGGCCGGCGCGGTGATCCGGCGACGCTCGGACGCCGGTGGTGCCACCCGGCCGAAGAAGAGGCCGTGGACGTACGCCGCGAGCGGACCGGGCTTGTGGTCGAGGGTGTCCAGACCGATCCCGACCCACCACGGCACCACCCCCCGGGGCACCCGGTGGGTGAGGAACCGGATGCCCGAGAAGGCGATCGGAACGACGCGGGCACCGAGAAGCAGCGGCGCGAACGCCACGATCGCCACCTCGAGCGCGTTGTCGAGCACCGGCATCTCCAGGATCATGCTGCGGACCCGGTCCGGGGCGATCGCGGCCACCTCGAGCGCCACGTTGGCCCCCAACGACGTACCTCCGATGACCGCCTGCTCGGCACCTAGCTCGTCGAGCAGGGCGACGACCTGCCGCGCGAACGAGGTCACGGAGTAGCCGAACGGGTCGTCCGGACGGTCGGACCGTCCGTGCCCCAGGAAGTCGAGGGTGACCACGTGCGCTCCGGCGGAGGCCAGGGTCCGGGCGAGGTGGTCGTGCATGCGCCGGGGCATCAACAGCGCGGGCAGGAGCACGACCCACTTGTCGCCCGTGCCGTACTCGGTGTACTCGAGCCGGTCGCGACCACTGTCGGTCTCGAAGAAGAATTGCCCGATCCGCTCCGAGGCGAGGTGTCGTTCGCTCACACCCTCATTCTGACAGGCCGCCGCTCGTCGGGGGCCGGGCCGCGCGCGACCAAGCCCCTGCGTCTCGAACGGTCAGGCCCGCGGGATGGTGGCGGTCTGTGCCCGGTTGGCCGCACACACCACGGCGCGCAGCGACGCGGTCACGATGTTGTGGTGGATGCCGATGCCCCAGACGATCTCGCCGGCGACCTCGCACTCGACGTACGCCGCCGCGACCGCGTCGCCACCCGACGACAGCGCGTGCTCGGCATAGTCGAGCACCCGGATGTCGGCGCCCGCCTGCCTCAGCCCGTCGACGAACGCGGCGACCGGGCCGTTGCCCAGACCGCGGAAGGTCTGCTCCTCCCCGCGGACGACGAGATGCACCTCCTGCTGGTCGTCGCCGTCCGCATCGGTGACCGAGGTCCACCGCTCGAGACGGTAGGGCTGGTCGCGGTCGAGGTACTCGGCCCGGAAGATCGACCAGATCTCCTCCGGGGTCACCTCGCCGCCCTGGGTGTCGGTGTGCTGCTGGATCACCCGGCTGAACTCGATCTGTGCCCGCCGCGGCAGGTCGAGACTGTGCTCGGCCTTGAGGACGTAGGCGACGCCTCCCTTGCCGGACTGGCTGTTGACGCGGATCACCGCTTCGTAGGTGCGGCCGACGTCCTTCGGGTCGATCGGGAGGTACGGCGCCTCCCACGGGATCTCGCTGACCGGCCGGCCGGCCGCCGCCGCGATCCGGTCGAGGTCCTCCAGGCCCTTCTTGATGGCGTCCTGGTGGGAGCCGGAGAATGCGGTGTAGACCAGGTCGCCCGCGTAGGGGTGGCGCGGATGGACGGGCAGCTGGGTGCAGTACTCGACGGCACGCCGGATCTCGTCGATGCCTCCCTGACCAGCGAGGTCCACCTGCGGGTCGATGCCTTGGCTGAACAGGTTCATCGCGAGGGTGACCAGGTCGACGTTGCCGGTGCGCTCACCGTGGCCGAAGAGGCAGCCCTCGACCCGATCGGCACCGGCCATCAGCGCGAGCTCGGTCGCGGCGACCGCCGTACCCCTGTCGTTGTGGGGGTGCAGGCTGATCGCGGTGACGGCGCGACGGGTCAGGCCGCGTCCGAAGTACTCGATCTGGTCGGCGTAGGTGTTGGGCGTCGACATCTCGACGGTCGCGGGGAGGTTGAGGATGATCTCCCGGCCCGGTTCGGGCTGCCAGACGTCGGAGACCCGCTCACACACCTCGAGAGCGAAGTCGGTGGGGGTCTGGGTGAAGATCTCGGGGCTGTACTGGTAGCCGAAGTCGGTGCCGGCGAGCAGGCTGTCGGCGTACTTCATCACCCACTCGGTGCCACGCGTCGCGATCGCGATGCACTCGGCCTCGGAGACGTTGAAGACCACTCGCTGGAAGAGCGGCGCCGTCGCGTTGTAGAGGTGCACGGTCGCCTTGTCGGCGCCGACCAGCGACTCGACGGTGCGCTCGATCAGGTCCTCCCGCGCCTGGGTCAGCACGGAGATGCGTACGTCGTCCGGGATCTTGTCGCTCCCGACGAGCTGGCGGACGAAGTCGAAGTCGGTCTGGCTCGCGGACGGGAAGCCGACCTCGATCTCCTTGTAGCCCATCCGGACGAGGAGCTCGAACATCTTCATCTTGCGCGACGGGCTCATCGGGTCGATGAGCGCCTGGTTTCCGTCGCGCAGGTCGGTGGAGAGCCAGCGCGGGGCGTGGGTGATCTTGCGATCCGGCCAGGTGCGGTCGGGGACGGTCACCGGCTCGAAGGCCGTGTAGCGGTGGAACGGCATGCCGCTCGGCTGTTGCGGGGGGATCGTGGTCATGACTTACCTCGTTGATCGGCGGAAGGGATCAGACGCCGGTCGTGCACCAACACCCGCAGCGAGGGGTCCGGCTCGATCAGACCTCGCTGCGGCATCCAAGAAGAAGCAGTGCACGCATCATGACGGCCCTCAGGTTAGCACCCGCGCGGCACCCGCCGACGCTCACCGCGGCATCGAGGTCGAGCCGGCCAGGCGCTGACTAGTCTGACCCGATGGCCCGGCTCCTCGTCGTCCACCACTCCCCGACCCGCTCGACCCGGGCGCTCCTGGAGGCTGCGCTCGAGGGAGCTCAGGACGACGCGATCGAGGGGGTCGATGTCGTCGTACGTCCGGCGTTGGAGGCGACCGCGGACGACGTGCTCGGTGCCGACGGCTACCTCCTCGGGTCGCCGGTGAACTTCGGCTACATGAGCGGAGCGCTCAAGCACTTCTTCGACTCGACGTTCCTGGCCGTCGGGGGCGCGCTGGACGCGAGCGGCGGCGCAGGGGGCTCGACGGGCGGTGGGGGCTCGACCAGCGGCCGACCCTACGGGCTGTGGATGCACGGGCGTTACGACCTCACCGGTGGCGTCCGGGCGGTCCGGTCGATCGTCGGCGCGCTCGGTTGGAAGCAGTCGTACGACGTGCTCGCGGTGCTCGGGGATGTGGGCGAGGAGGAGCGGTCAGCGGCCTACGAGCTGGGCGCTACGATCGCGGCACTGCTCACCCGTTGAGGCAGGCACACCTGGAGACGAGAGGGACTGGCGATGACGCACGTGCGCGTGGCGGTCGCTGGCGCCTTCGCTCTTGCCCTGGTCCTCACGGGCTGCTCCTCCGAGCCGCAGGGTGAGAACGTCGACCCCGACCAGGTCGACTCGACCGAGATCCCCGAGCTCGGTGCCTGCCGGATGCTGACACCGGCCGACGTCGAGCAGCCGGCGAACGCCACCCGCACCGTCGACTGCAACGACAAGCACACTGCCGAGACCTTCGCCGTCGGCGAGCTTCCCGACCAGTTCGACGAGGTCGACTACGACGACGGTGAGGTCGGGGAGTTCGCCTACCGGACCTGCACCCAGAAGTTCGAGAAGTTCCTCGGGGCGGCCGACGAGAGCCTGGTGCTCCGCACGATCGTCAGCTGGGCGTGGTTCCGGCCGTCGGAGAAGGCGTGGGCCGACGGGGCCCGCTGGTACCGCTGCGACGCGATCGGGGGCAATGCGACCAGCGCCGAGTACCGGCCGCTTCCGCCGACGGCGAAGGGGCTGCTCCTCGGTCGGCCCGACGACCGGTGGCTGGTGTGCGCGGTCGGCGAGACGGTGGCCGCCGGCGAGAAGGTGCCGTGCGCGCGGGACCACGACTGGCGGGCGGCGACCACCATCAAGCTGGGTGAGCCGGAGGACGACTACCCCGGCGACGAGGTCGTCGCCAGCCGCACCAAGGCGTTCTGCGCCAACTCGATCAAGGCATGGCTCAACTACCCCGCGCGGTTCGAGTACGCCTTCACGCACTTCCACGAGGCCGAGTGGCAGGCGGGCAACCGGCGCTCGGTCTGCTGGGCGAAGACGAGTGAGTGAGCCCGACGTACGGCGCGACACGCCCTGGCGCCTGCTAGCGGCCCTCCTCGTGGCCACCGTGCTCGCAGGTTGCTCGGGCGGCGAGGCGAAGGAACCCGCTGCGACACCGACGACGGCGACGACAGCGCCCCCACCAACGGCAGGTCCGGCGCCCCGCCCCCCGAAGGAGGGCGACTGCTACGGCCTCACCTTCCGCCAGGCCCTCGCCCCGACGAGCTCGGCGAGGCCGAGACCGTGCGACCGGCCGCACACTACGGAGACCTACGCCGTCGGGACCCTCGACACCGTCGTCGAGGGACACCTGCTGGCCGTGGACTCCGAGCGGGTCCAGGCGCAGGTCGCCGACACCTGCCCGGAGGAGGTCGTCCGGTTCCTCGGCGGCGACCAGGCCGACCTGCGGCTGAGCATGATCCGGCCGGTCTGGTTCACACCGAGCCTGGCCCAGTCCGACCGGGGAGCAGACTGGTACCGCTGCGACGTCGTCGTGATCGCCGGCGACCAGGACCTGGCCGAGCCCGACACCAGCCTGCAGGGGGCCTTGGACGACGATGCCGTGCGCGACGGCTATGCGATGTGCGGCACCGCTGCTCCTGACGACCCGGACTTCGAACGGGTGATCTGCTCTGCGGACCACTCCTGGCGGGCGATCCGGGTCGTGCCCTACGAGCCGGGCGACTATCCCGGCGAGCAGGCCGTCCGCGACCCGCTCGAGTCGCCTTGCGAGGACGCCGGACTCGACGTCGCCGCCGACCCGCTCGACTACGAGTGGGGCTACGAGTACCCCACCAAGGAGCAGTGGGAGATGGGCCAGACCTGGGGCCTGTGCTGGGCGCCGGACTAGACCCGGCGTGGAGATCGCCCCTTCGCTCCCGGCTCGACTCCGGGGTCAGAATCCCAGCTTCCGCAGCTGACGGGGGTCTCGCTGCCAGTCCTTCGCCACCTTCACGTGCAGGTCCAGGTAGACCGGTGTGCCGAGCAGCGACTCGATCTGCTTCCGGGCGACGGTCCCGACCTGGCGGAGCCGGACGCCCTTCTTGCCGATCACGATGCCCTTCTGGGAGTCGCGCTCGACGTAGAGGTTGGCGTAGATGTCGAGCAGCGGCTTGTCCTCGGGCCGGTCCTCGCGGAGACCCATCTCCTCGACCACGACCGCAATCGAGTGCGGCAGCTCGTCGTGGACACCGTCCAGCGCGGCCTCGCGGATCAGCTCGGCAGCGAGCACCTCTTCCGGGGCGTCGGTCAGGTCACCGTCCGGGTAGAGCGCGGGTCCCTCCGGCATCAGGCCGACGAGGAGCTGAGCCAGCAGGTCGACCTGGTCCCCGGCAACGGCTGAGACCGGCACGATCTCCGTCCACTCGGTGCCGGTCTCCCGGCCGAGCTCGGCGATGTCGAGCAGGTGGTTCGCGATCCGCTCGGGGTCGGCGAGGTCGGTCTTGGTGGCCACCGCGATCTTGGTGGTACGGCGGACCTTGGCCAGCTCGTTGACCAGGAACTTGTCGCCCGGGCCGACCTTCTCGTCGCTCGGGAAGCAGACCGCGACCACGTCGACCTCGGACCACGTGGCCTTCACCAGGTCGTTGAGGCGCTCCCCCAGCAGCGTGCGGGGCTTGTGCAGGCCCGGGGTGTCGACCAGCACCAGCTGGCCGTCCGCGCGGTGGACGATGCCACGGACGACGGTGCGGGTGGTCTGCGGCTTGTCGGACGTGATGACGATCTTCTGGCCCACGATGGCGTTGGTGAGCGTCGACTTGCCGGCGTTGGGACGCCCGACGAAGCAGGCGAAGCCGCTGCGGAAGCCCTCGGTCGCGGTGAACGTCGGCGGGGCCGGAGCCGGCAACCCGGCGAAGTCCTCGTCGAAGTCCTCGTCGGGGTCATCGCCGGGGCCTTCGCCGACCTCTTCCTCGACCTCTTCCTCGAGCTCATCGTCGGAGGTCTCCTGGTCGTCGACGACGTCGTCGATCGGGTCGTCGACCGGGTTGTCGGGGTGGTCGGAGTTCCGCCTCATTGCTGCACCTGTTCCTGGCTGGCCCGGTCGTAGTCGGCCCAGATCTCGTCGTCGGACTTGCCCGCCGCCTTGCCTGCGCGCCAGATCGGGCCCGGGTCGACGGGTCGCGGCCGCCTCGCGGCGACCGCGCGCCAGTAGCCCATCACGTCGTAGGCCGTCGACGGCAGCCCCCGCTCCCGCATCAAGTGCTTCCGGATGGCTCGCATCTGCGCCGACTCCCCGGCCATCCAGAAGTAGCCGTCACCCTCGGGCCAGTCGATCCCCTCGACCACCGCGGCAAGCCGGCTGGTCTCCTCACGGGGTCTCGAGACGGTCGCCAGAGCGACCTCCTCGACCGCCGGGTTGGCACCGCTCCTCGACCGCCGGGGTCCTCGACCGCGGGTCGCGCCCCCTCGACCGGCGGACCGACAGCCTCCTCGACCGGTGGAGAGAGCCAGGTGACGTCGGCACCGTCGGAGAGGTAGCTGCTGAGCTCTTCGAGGTCGGGCGCCTCGGCCCAGATCCGGGTGGGCACCGCAGCGGCGTGGGTCTCCGCGATCCGGGCCATCGCCGGCAGCGCGGTGAGGTCGCCGACGAGCAACAGCCAGGCGGCGTCCTCGGGCATCGCGAACGAGCCCTTGGGCTCGGTGACGGTGACCTGGTCGCCCACGCAGTCGCCACTGGCCCACTCCGTCACCAGGCCGACGTCGTGCACGACGATGTCGAGCACCAGCTCGGTCCCGTCCCAGGACCGCACCGTGTAGTACCGGCTCTGGAACTGGCCGGGCACGACCAGCCCGACCCACTCGTCGGGGATCCCGGTCGAGACGAAACCGGCGAGCCCCGGGCCGCCGAGGGTCAGCCGCACGAGGTGCGGCGAGAGCTGCTCGCGCTGGAGCACGTCGGCGACGTACTGCTGGGCGCGGGTGCTCACCGGGTCAGGTTATCGACCGGGCCCCGTTCGCACGCCGCCGGTGGGGTGAACGTCGACGAGGTGAAGGTGCCCTGCATCCGAATCCGTGAACTGCCCGGGGTTTGACCCGGACGGACTACCAGGTCGGCCGCAGCGGGAACCCGTTGCGGCCGTCGTCGTCCAACTTGGCAGCCAGGATGTGATGGAGCTGGATCTCGTTGCGCTCGAACGCGAGCCGGGAGCCGGCCATGTAGAGGCCCCAGACCCGGCAGGTGTTCTCGCCGACCTCGGCGACGCACTCGTCCCAGTTCGCCTCGAGGTTGGCGCACCAGGCCGCCAACGTCCGGGCGTAGTGGACCCGGATGTTCTCGACGTCGTGCACCTCCATCCCGGCGTCGTGGACCGCGCTCACCAGCCTGCCGGGCGCGGCCAGCTCTCCGTCGGGGAAGACATAGCGGTCGATGAACTCACCGCTCCTCGCCGGCTGGCTGTTGTCGGCACGGGTGATGCAGTGGTTGAGAAGCCGGCCCTCGGGCTTGAGCTTGCTCTTGATGAAGCCGAAGTACGCCGGGTAGTTGCGCACCCCGACGTGCTCGGTGAGGCCGATCGAGCTCACCGCGTCGAACTGGCTCTCCTTGACCAGCCGGTAGTCGAGGTGGCGCACTTCGGCCAGGTCGTCGAGCCCCTGCCGCTTGATCTCCCCCTGCGCCCAGTCGGCCTGCTGGCGAGACAGGGTCACGCCGAGCGTCTTCACGCCGTACTCCTTGGCCGCGTGGCGGACCATGCCGCCCCAACCGCAGCCGAGGTCGAGCAACCGCTGGCCGGGGGCAAGGTCGAGCTTGCGGGCGATCAGGTCGTACTTGGCAGCCTGCGCCTCCTCCAAGGAAGCGCCTTCACTCGGGAAGACCGCGCAGGTGTAGGTCATCGACGGCCCGAGCACCAGCTCGTAGAACCGGTTGGACACGTCGTAGTGGTGGCTGATCGCCTCCGCGTCGCGGCTCAGGCTGTGGCGAAAACCTTCGAAGACGCGGCGCACCCGCGCCGGAGCCTCCTCGGGCGGTGGCGGCGGGGGCACCAGGTGGGAGATGCCGAGGGAGCGGACCAGGGTCACCAGCTCGGACGGGGTCGGGCGGCGGAACTTGATGCCCTCCTTGAGCACGACCAGTGCCTCGTAGGGATCGCCCGGGTGGACTCCGAAGAGCTGCAGGTCCCCGGTGACGTAGGCCCGGCCCATTCCGAGGTCAGGGTCGGGCGAGCTCATCAGGTAGTTGAGCCCGCGCTCGGTGGCGACGTGGAAGCGGTAGGGAGCGTCCTCCGGCCCGGCCGCGCTCCCGTCGTAGGCCGTGATCCGGAGAGGGAGCGGCTTCCGCATCAGGCTCTCGAACGCCTCGGCGATCGAGAGCTTGCTCCTGGTCTCGGTGCTGTGGCTCATCAGCGGCTCCTCACGGCCTTGTCGTAGAGAGAGATCAGACGGTCGTTGGGGTCGTAGCGTCGCTTCACCGCGGCGAGGGCGGGTCCGTTGTAGAGACGGTCGAAGGTGTCGGCGTCGTAGAAGGCTTCGGAGTAGAGACTCTTGTGGCCCCCGAGCTCGTCGACCTTCGCCTCGATCGCGCGGTTCCTCGGCGCGTGGATGGCATCGGGCCCGACGTGCACGGTGCCCCAGAACCCGACGTTGACGTACGTCGCGCCGGGCTCGAGCGGGTAGGCCGTCCAGCGCCGGCGGGCGACGAGGGGGCACAGCCAGACCGGGCGCATCCCGATCTCCGCGTCGAACCAGTCGAGGAACTCGGCCAACCGCTCCACCGGCACCTCGACGTCCTGGACCACGCGCTCGCGGAGCGGTCGTCCGGCCCGGCGGTCGAGCCGGTCGGCGATCGCGAACTGACGATCGAGCTTGAGCAGCCTCATGTAGACGTCCGAGCGCCGTCTGCTGGCGGGCCACAGCCGGCGCACGAGCGGGTGCTGGGCCCCGAACGCGCCGGAGCACCAGAACCAGTCGGTGTCCCAGCGCCACAGGTAGTCGTAGATCGTCAGCAGGTCGGTCTGCTTGTCCTGGACCGAGCGGTAGTAGATCTGCTGCCCGGTGTAGTCGGAGCACCGGTTGGTCGAGTAGCCCGAGCCGCCGGGCGAGGGCGTGTCGGGACCCTCGCTCCAGCGCGCGAGCGTGAGGTAGTACTCCCCCGGCGCGAACGCCACTCCGTCAAGGCCGTCGACACGCTCCCCGCCGTACTCCTTGGCGAGGGTGATCTCCTCGATCGTCTTGGCGAGCAGGCCAGGGTCGTCGAAACGGACGTGGCGGAGCGCGACGTACGACGGCACGCGCTCGAGCGCGATCCGGAGCCGGGTGGCGTAGCCGAGACTGCCGTAGGAGTTGGGGAACGCGTCGAACAGGTCGTCGCCGGGCTGCGTGGTGATCACGACGCCGGCGCCGGTGAAGACGTCCATCTCGATCACGGACTCGTGCGGGAGCCCGTTGCGGAAGCTGGTCGACTCGATGCCCAGGCCGGTGACCGCGCCTCCGAGCGTGATCGTGCGCAGCTGCGGGACGACCTGCGGCATCAGTCCGTAGGGAAGGGTCGCGTCCACGAGGTCCTCGTAGGTGCACATGCCCTGGACGTCTGCGACCGGCGGACCATGGTCGGGATGGGGGTCGACCCGGATGACACCGGTCAGTCCACTCACGTCGAGGCCGGGCGCGCCACTCGCGGCGCGCGCGCGGAACAGGTTGGTCGTCCGCTTCGCCAACCGGACCGGATCACCCGGAGGAATGGCGGAGTACGACGTCCCCAGCCGCTCGACGGCGCGCACATGTTCTCCCCAGGCACGGTCTGCCACACACCGAAAACTACCGTGCGACGGTGATGACATGCCAAGAGCCTTCCGGTTTTCACCCGCGAAGTGACGTTGCATGTCAGGATCCGTGGCGTGCGCCCTCCCCCACGGGTCTGTTGACGCAGCGTTCCTGCTCGCGGTCGTCGCTTCCGTGGCTGCCGGCGCCTCAGCGGCGGACCCGCCCCCTGTGACCGGGGGCGGGTCGCCCCCTGGCCCCTGCCGGCAATGCAGGTGTGCGCGCGGAACAGCTCGGCGGAGCGCTCCACGGTCGAGAAGTCGAGGGTCAGAGAGTGGCCGTCGCGACGATCGCTCCGCGCGGGTCGCTCACGTGGGCGACCACCCCGTCGGCGCCGGCGAAGTCGCTGAGCACTGCGCGGTCGGCATCGGAGAGGGTGGCTGACTCCCCCAGCACCACGACCGCGTCGATCCCCGACGAGCCCGAGGCCACGGTCATCGCGACACAGGCCTGGACCGCGGAGAGCTGGAGGCTTGCCAGGTCGACCGTCGCAGCGGCGTACGTGCGTCCGTCGGTGTCGCGCACCGCGGCGCCCTCGGCTGCTCCGATCCGGGCGCGGGTGGCGCGAGCAAGGGTGACGAGCTTCTTGTCCTCGGCGGAGAGGTCAGACATGCGGGCGATTATCGCGGTCCTCACGCGACGGTCGATGAGCGACCTCGTCGACCGATGCCTCCGCCGGCTCGAGCCGACGGATCCGGACGGTGCCGACCTTGTTGCGGCGGCCGGCCACCTCCTCGGCCTCGAACCGCAGCCCGTGGCACTCGACGGCCGAGCCCGGGATCGGGACCTTGCCGAGGTGCTTGGCCATCAGCCCGCCGATCGAGTCGACGTCCTCCTCCTCGACGTCGAAGCCGAACAGCTCGTCGAGGTCGTCGATCGGGTAACGGGACGAGACCCGTACCTCACCGTCGGCGAGCTGCTCGACCTCGACCTCCTCCGCGTCGTACTCGTCGGTGATCTCACCGACGATCTCCTCGAGCAGGTCCTCGATCGTGATCAGGCCGGCGGTGCCGCCGTACTCGTCGACGACGACCGCGATGTGCTGGCGCCGGGCCTGCATGTCGCGAAGCAGGTGGTCGACCGGTTTGGAGTCCGGCACCCAGAGGACCGGCCGCATGATCTCCTCGACCCGTTGGGTGAGCTCGACGTCGGGGGCCTCGAAGTCGCGGCGGACGACGTCCTTGAGGTAGGCGAAGCCGCGGACGTCGTCGAGGTTCTCGCCGATCACGGGCAGCCGCGAGAACCCGGAGCGGAGGAAGAGCGACATGGTCTGCCGCAGGTTCTTGTAGGTCTCGATGTAGACCACGTCGCCGCGCGGCACCATCACCTCCCGCACAGTGGTGTCGCCGAGCTCGAAGACGGAGTGGATCATCCTCCGCTCCTCGGACTCGATCACCGCCGACGCCTCGGCGATGTCGACCAGCTCGCGCAGCTCCGTCTCCGTCGAGAACGGCCCCTCGCGGAAGCCGCGGCCGGGTGTGATCGCGTTGCCGACCATGATCAGCAGCCTGGGGAGGGGCCCCAGGATCCGGGTGAGCGCCCACAGCGGCCACGCGGACCACAGGGCGACTGCATCGGCGTGCTGCCGGCCGAGGGTGCGCGGCGCGACGCCGACCACCACGAACGACAGCACGAGCATGGCGCCGGTCGCAATGCCGACCCGCGCCCAGAACGACTGGTCGACGTACTCCGTGACCAGGATGGTGACGAGCACGATCGCTGCGATCTCGCAGAGCATGCGCACGAACAGTGCGGTGTTGAGGTACTTCGGCGCGTCATCGAGCACGACTACCAGGCGCTCCGCCCCCGCTCGCGGCTCACTCGCGAGCTCGCCCGCGCGGGCGCGTGAGAAGCCGCCCAGCGCGGCCTCGGCCGCAGCGAAGAGGCCCGCGAGCACCACCAGGACGCCAGCGGTGACGAGCAACCAGAGGTCGCTGGTGGACATGATCTGCTCCGCGCCGCTCAGCCGGCCGCGGAGGCGGCGGCGTGCCACTCGGCGAGCAGCCTGTCCTGCAGGCCGAACATCTCCCTGTGCTCCTCCGGCTCGGCGTGGTCGTACCCCAGCAGGTGGAGGATGCCGTGCACGGTCAGCAGCTCGAGCTCGGCGACCGTGCCGTGACCGGCCGCCTCACCCTGGCGTTCGGCTACCGAGGGGCAGAGCACCAGGTCACCCAGGACGCCCTCGTCGGGCTCCTCGGTCACCAGACCGGGCCGCAGCTCGTCCATCGGGAACGCGAGCACGTCGGTCGGGCCCTGCTTCTCCATCCACTGTGCGTTGAGCTGTGCGATCGTCGGCTCGTCGACGGCCTTGATGCAGAGCTCGGCGAGCGGGTGGACCCGCATCTGGTCCATCACGAACCGGCTCAGTCGCGCCAGGTGCTTGACGTCGACCCCGGTGCCGGACTCGTCGAGGACCTCGATGCTCACGAGCGGATCATCCATGAGGACGCTGGGGGCGCGCGACCTGGGTGCGGGCCTCGGCGGCGGCGTCGTACTCGTCGTAGGCCTCGACGATCCGGCCGACCAGCTTGTGCCGCACCACGTCGCTGGCCGTCAGCCGGACGAACGTGAGGTCGTCGACCCCGTCGAGGATGTCCTCGACGATCCGGAGCCCGGAGGTGGTGCCGGACGGCAGGTCGACCTGGGTGACGTCGCCGGTCACCACGATCCTGGAGCCGAAGCCCAGCCGGGTCAGGAACATCTTCATCTGCTCGGGCGTGGTGTTCTGCGCCTCGTCGAGCACGATGAACGAGTCGTTGAGCGACCGGCCGCGGAGGTAGGCGAGCGGCGCCACCTCGATGGTGCCGGCCGCCAGGAGCTTGGGGATCGACTCCGGGTCGATCATGTCGTGGAGCGCGTCGTAGAGCGGCCGCAGGTAGGGGTCGATCTTCTCGCTCAGCGTGCCCGGCAGGAAGCCGAGCTTCTCCCCGGCCTCGACGGCCGGTCGCGACAAGATGATCCGGTTGACCTGCTTGGACTGGAGCGCCTGGACGGCCTTCGCCATCGCCAGGTAGGTCTTGCCGGTGCCGGCCGGGCCGATCCCGAAGGTGATCGTGTGCTTGTCGATCGCCTCGACGTAGCGCTTCTGGTTGAGCGTCTTCGGACGGATCGACCGGCCGCGGTTGCTGAGGATGTTGAGCGAGAGCACGTCGGCCGGCCGCTCGGTGGTCTCGGCCCGCAGCATGCCGGCCACCCGCTCGACGGTCTCGGGAGTGACTCCCTGGCCGGTGCGGATGATCGCGACCAGCTCGTCGAGGAGACGCTCTGCGAGGGCCACCTCGCCGGGGTCACCGTGGAGGGTGATCCGGTTGCCGCGGACGTGGATCTCGCAGCCGAAGCCGCGCTCGATCAGGCCCAAGTGCTCGTCGCCGGGGCCGAGAAGGCTGACCATGTCGATGCTGTTGGGCACCACGACGGTATGACGGGTCTGGTGCGTTGGTGAGTTGGTCATCCTTGCCCGAGGTGGGCGGCCTTTCTGGTGCGGCGACGGGGCTAGGTCGTGAATCAGCAATGTTACGCCGGATCAACGCACGGGCCGACTGCGTTTAGTCCCGGAACAGGTCCCGCAGGAAGTTCACCCGGGCGCGTACCGTGTGCGCATGGCGTACGGCGAGGAGCACGACGACGACGCGGGCGAGCTCGTCGATGACCCTCAGCCGTCCTGGTTCCCGGGCAACCACCTGCCCGAGGACGCCCGCCGGCTCGGGCTCACCCACCACGTGCCCGACGGCGCCCTGCTCGACTTCGCCGGCTCCCTCGACGGGGCCAAGGTCTACCACCGGGTCGCGGCGTGGCTCCTTCTCGTCGTCTTCGGCCTCCCGGTCCTGTTCGCCGTGCTGCGGATCTTCCAAGCGCTGTAGGCGGCGAGCAGGTCGCGCCAGCGACCGTCTCGAGGCCCCCCTTGACGATGGTCGAGGAGGTCGCCCTGGCGACCGTCTCGAGACCTCGCCTTGACGATGGTCGAGGAGGTCGCCCTGGCGACCGTCTCGAGACCGCGCGGTTGACGATGGTCGAGGAGGTCGCCCTGGCGACCGTCTCGAGACCTGGCAGCGGTCCGCGGTCTCGAGCGATGGTCGAGGAGGTCGCCCTGGCGACCGTCTCGAGACCTCAGGTCAGCGGTCACGCAGCGGGGTCTCGAGACGGTTGCTGCGCAACCTCCTCGACCGACGGGAGCCAGCCACCGTCTCGATACCTCACCCCGACGATGGTCGAGGAGGTCGCCCTGGCGACCGTCTCGAGACCTCAGGTCAGCGGTCGCGTAGCGGGGGTCTCGAGACGGTTGCTGCGCAACCTCCTCGACCAACGGGGGCGGCGCAGCCAGCCGGATTCTCGAGACGGTTGCTGCGCAACCTCCTCGACCAACGGGAGCCAGCCGACCGTCTCGAGACGGTTGCTGCGACCTCTCGACCGACGGTGGCGGCCCAGACCTCAGCCGGGCGGCCAGGACATCGGGCGCCCGCCGAGCACGTGCAGGTGCGCGTGGAAGACCGTCTGGTGCGCGGCGGGGCCGGTGTTGAGGACCATGCGGTAGCCGTCGCCCAGCCCTTCCGCGTCGGCGATCTCACGCGCGGCGTCGAACAGGTGCGCGGCGGTGCTCGGCTCGCCGGTCGCCAGCGCCGCGGCGTTCGGGTAGTGGCTGCGCGGGATCACCAGCACGTGCGTGGGAGCCTGGGGGTCAAGGTCACGGAATGCGACCGTCGTCTTCGACTCGTGGACGATGGTCGCGGGGATGTCGCCGGCGGCGATCTTGCAGAACAGGCAGTCCGGGTCTGTGGGGGACGTCACAGGTCCCACCTTCCCAAATCGGGGCGCGCCGACGTCAACCCGTCGTCGGGGACGTGCGTGGAACTAGCGTGACCGGTTATGCAGCGATTCCCCGGATCGCGCCGTACCCCACCTGGGGGCTCGGCGTGACCGAGGCACGCCCGCAGGTTCCGTCCGACGCGGACGGTGCGATCGAGGCGCTCTACCTCGCGCACTGGGACCAGCTCGTGAGGCTGTCGGTGCTGCTGGTGCGGGACCAGGGGATGGCCGAGGAGATCGTGCAGGACGCGCTGGTCGCCGTGCACCAGCGGTGGGACCGGCTGACCGACCATCACAAGGCACTCGCCTACCTCCGCCAGGCAGTGGTCAACCGCTCGCGATCGGCGCTGCGGCACCGCAGTGTCGTCAGCCGCTACCTGGCGGGCCAACAGGCACCCGAGTCCGCGGCCGGCGCCGACCAGCAGGTGCTCGGCGACAGCCGGCGCCGGATGGTGCTGGACGCGCTGCAGCAGCTCCCCCGGCGCCAGCGCGAGGTGCTCGCGCTTCGCTACTACCTCGACCTGTCCGAGGCGGAGATCGCCGATGCGCTCGGCATCAGCCGGGGCGCGGTGAAGAGCCACGCCTCCCGTGGCGCTGCCACCCTCCGCCCGATCCTCGAAGAGCTCGGCCCGGACCTGAGGACCGACCAGTGACCGGCAACAACGAGACCGACGACGACCGCCTCCGCGCGCTCCTCCACGACGCCGTCTCCGACGTCGAGCCCCGCGACGGCCTGGCGGAGGTACGACGCCGCACCCGCGCGCGACGTACCCCTTCCCGGCGGTGGGCGCCGGTGCTCCTCGGCGCGGGAGCGGTGACCGCGACCGTGGTGGCCGCCACCTTCGTGGTCAACGGGCTGGGCGACGATCCCGATGGCGATGGTGACCCGCCGGTGGCCCAGACGTCGCAGGCCGGTCCGACGAC
Organism: uncultured Actinomycetota bacterium; assembly: GCA_963724275.1. Lineage (GTDB taxonomy): Bacteria > Actinomycetota > Actinomycetes > Propionibacteriales > Nocardioidaceae > Nocardioides. Next base: position 75,191 of record CAVRUB010000003.1, read on the forward strand.
CGCCGCTGCCGGCCTCTACTTCGTCGGCGACACCGCGACGGGCCCGCGGCTGTTCCGCGAGTTCCAGGCCATCGGCATCGCAGCTGACCCCGAGCAGGAGGTGCTGCTCGCCCTCCAGCGGCTCACGGCCGACTCGGGCCCGCGCGACCCCGACTACCGCACGTCGTGGCCGGCCGACTCGTTCGGCAGCGTCCGGGTGGAGGACGACGAACGGATCGTCGTCGAGCTCGGCACCGCGGAGGCCCTCGAAGGCGACCCTGCGGCAGGTCGGCTCGGCGTGCAGCAGGCCGTCTACACCGCCGAAGCGGCACTCGGCGATGCGCTGCCGGTGAGCTTCGAGTGGGACGGACAACCGGCCCGGCAGGTGCTCGGGCTGACCGTCGGCACGGTGGTCGACCGCGACCGCAGCTTCGACATCACCGCACCCGTTAACATCACCGACCCCGCGGAGCAGCTCGCCGTCGAGGGTGACGTCCTGCTCGCGAACGGCACCATGGCCAGCTACGTGAACGAGGTCGCCTGGTCACTGCGCTCGGAAGGCGGCGACGCCGTGCTCGAAGGCATCGCGGAGCAGGTCGACATCACCGGTCCCGACGCGCGAGCGACGCTCGGCTCCCCCGGCTGGGAGACCGGGGAGATCGACGTCAGCGGTCTCGCGCCCGGCGACTACGTCTTCGTCGCAGCGGTCACCGACACCGGCCAGACCTCCGACCAGCCGGTCGAATTCAGCGACACGCGGACCATCACGGTCCGCTGACCATCCCCCACGAGAGGATCGAGAACCATGAAGCGTCACGCCTTCCCCCTGGCTGTCACCGCGACGATCGCCGCACTCGTCCTCTCCGGCTGCGGCGACGACGAGCCCGCCGACGCCGCCGACGACCCCGCCTCGACGCCCGCGTCCGAGACCTCGGAGCCGACGACCGACGCCACCACGCCGACGTCCGAGCCGACCGCGACGGAGACCACGGAGACCACGGAGACCACCACCACCTCCGTCGCGCCGCTCTCGGTGCCGGTCTTCTTCGTGGCCGACACCCCGCACGGCCCCGCTCTGTTCGCGGAGCTTCGCGACGTCGAGGCCGACAACCCGTTGGAGGAGGCGGTCGCGCTGATGACGGCCGGCGACACTGCCGACCCGGACTACCGGACGCTCTACCCCGGCGGGGGTTTCGAGAGCGTCGAGTACGACGGCGACAGGTTCGTGGTGACCACGGTCGACGACGCCTGGGACTCCCGCGCTCCCGGGATGAGCCGGCTCGACGCGAAGCTCGCCGTCCAGCAGCTCGTCTACACCCTGCAGAGCGTGGAGGGCGAGGAGGCTCCAGTGGTCATCGAGCCGTCCGGCACGCTGTTCGGCATCGACGCCGCTGACGGGATCGAGGCTGCCGAGGAGCTGGACGTCCGCGGTCTCGCCAACGTCCTCTCCCCGGTCGAGGGTGAGACCGTCAGTGGCTCGTTCACCGCGAGAGGCGAGGCCAGCTCGTTCGAGGCGACGGTGCCGTGGCAGGTCCGTGACGAGAGCGGGGCGATGGTGCTCGAGGGGTTCTCGACCGCAGAGGGCTGGATCGACGGTCTCTACCCGTGGGAGGCCGAGGTCGACGTCAGCGGCCTCGCACCCGGGACGTACACGTTCGTCGCCATGACCGACGACCCGTCCGGCGGCGAGGGCCCCGGCCCGACCGAGGACACCAAGACGATCGTGGTCGAGTAGCCGCGCGCGGTTACGGGGTCTCGATACACCCTCGCCCAGGGGCTCGGGCTACTCGACCACCGAGGGGGCTCGGGCTACTCGACCACCGACGGGGGCTACTCGACCACCGAGGGGCTCCCTGATCGCCGATCGTGGGTGTCTGCGGGCGACACTAGGGTTCCGCTATGCGTCTGACCCGGCAGCGCCTCAACCGCACCCTGCTGCTTCGTCAGCACCTCCTCGAACGGGTCGCGATGACGCCGGAGGAGATGGTGCGCCACCTGGTCGGGCTGCAGGCGCAGGAGAACCTGCCGCCGTACCTCTCCCTCGCCGCACGGCTCACGACCTTCGACCCTTACGACGTCAGCCGCCAGCTCGAGCAGCGCGAGCTGGTCCGGCTGCTGACCATGCGCGGCACCATCCACCTCCTCACGCCCGAGGACGCCGCCGTCCTCCGGCCGTGGGTGGCCCCGCGGATCGAGCAGGAGGTCAGGGTGAGCCAGTCCATCGGGAACGCCCGCGACATCGAGCGGCCGGCCGCCGAGGCCGCGCTGCGTGAGGTGCTGGCCGACGGACCACTTCCGCAGAAGGAGATCGGGATCCGGCTGGCCGAGCGCTTCCCCTATCCCGCCACGCAGCTCGGCCAGCTCGCCCGCAGCATCGCGCCGCTCGCCCAGCTGCCCCCGCGCGGGTGTTGGAAGGCGCCGGGCGCGCGTGGTCTACGACTACGTCGACCGCTGGACCGGCGTGCCGATGGCGCAGCCGGACGTGCCTGAGCTGGTGCGGCGCTACCTGCGGGCGTTCGGCCCCGCCACGGCCGCCGACGTCACGGCCTGGTCGGCGGTCACCCGGCTCGGTCCGGTCCTCAAGGCCATGGACGACCTGGTCCAGCACGAGGACGAGGACGGCCGGGTGCTCTACGACGTCGACGGTGCGCCGATCGCCGACGAAGACGTGCCCGCGCCGGTCCGGCTGCTCGGCGCCTACGACAACGTCTGGCTGGCGCACGCGAAGCGGGACCGGGTCACCGATCCCGCCAAGCGGGACATCTGGATGGGCGTCAACGGTGCCCAGCTGCGCACGGTCTTCGTCGACGGCTGGCTCGAAGGTCTCTGGCACGCCGACGACGGCAAGATCGTGGTCACGCAGCTGCAACGCCGGCTCACCGAGCGGGAGCAGTCCGAGCTCGACGCGGAGATCGAGCGGGTCGAGGCGTTGCTCGCGCGCTAGGACGAGCGCGGTGCCGGCAGGTTCATCTGCCACCCCATCGCTGCGTGCGCGCCAGCAGCGCGGCAGCGGCTGCGACGCCGGCGGTCGACGTGCGCAGCACCTCGTCACCGAGCCGTACGGCGACAGCTCCCGCGGCGACGAACCCCGCGACCTCCTCGTCGGTGAGACCGCCCTCCGGCCCGACCACGAGCAGGATCTCCCCGGCGTCGGGGACAGCGATCGCGCCGAGCGGCTCGGTCGCGTCCTCGTGGAGCACGACCGCAAGGTCGGCGCCGTCGACGAGCTCGCGGACATCGAGGGTCGTCGCGAGCGGTGACACCACCGGGTGCCAGGACCGTCGGGCCTGCTTGGCCGCCTCGCGGGCCGTGCTCTGCCACTTCGCGTGCGACTTCGCGGCCCGCTCCCCCTTCCAGACCGCGACGCTGCGCGCCGCCGCCCACGGGACGATCTGCCCGACACCGATCTCCGTCAACACCTCGACCGCGAGCTCGCCCCGGTCGCCCTTCGGCAGTGCCTGCACGACCGTCAACGCGGGCGTCGGCTCGGCAACCTGGTCCACCGCGGTCACCCGCACGTCGAAGGATCGCTTCGACGTCGCGCAGACCTCGCCGGTGGCGACGGCGCCGAGCCCGTCGGCCAGCGTGACCTGCTCACCGACCCGCATCCGTCGTACGACGACAGCGTGGTGCGCCTCGTCGCCGTCGACCGTGACGACTCCGCCCGGCACGACGCCTGCGAGGGACGGCACCAGGTGCTGTGGCAGCGTCACGGGCTCGTCACGAGGTCAGTGCTGGTTGAACGCGTCGCGGAGCCGGCCGAAGACCGACTTCTGGGTCGGCCGCACGTTGCCGGTCGGCTGCTCCTCGTCGCGCAGTGCCGCCAGCTCGCGGAGCAGCTCCTCCTGGCGCGGGTCGAGCCGGGTGGGGGTCTCGACGTTGATGGTGACGATCAGGTCGCCGCGACCGCCGCGGAGGCCTGGCACGCCCTGACCGCGGATCACGGTCTCACTGCCGGACTGGGTGCCGGGCTCGACCTCGAGCCGGAAGCTGGTCTCGAGTCCCGAGTCGCCAGCGCCCTCGACGTCGACCAGGTCGGCCTCGAGAGTCGGCAACGTCAGCACGGTGCCCAGCGCACCCGCGGTCATCGGCACCACGACCGTGCAGTGCAGGTCGTTGCCGTGCCGGGTGAAGGTCGGGTGCGGGGCGACGACGATCTCGACGTAGAGGTCACCCGGCGGGCCGCCGCCGGGGCCGACCTCACCCTGCTCGCTGAGCTGGACCCGGGTGCCGGTGTCGACGCCGGCGGGGATCTTGACGGTGAGCGTACGGCGCGAGCGGACCCGGCCGTCGCCCGCGCACTCGCGGCACGGGTCGGGGATCACGGAGCCGAAGCCGCGACAGGCCGGGCACGGCCGCAGGGTGCGGATCTCGCCGAGGAACGAGCGCTGCACGTGGGCGACCTCGCCGTGACCGTGACAGGTCTCGCAGGTCACCGGCTCGCTGCCGGGTGCGGCGCCGTCCCCGCCACAGGTCGTGCACCGGATCGCGGTGTCGACCTTGAGCTCGCGGGACACGCCGAACGCCGCCTCGGCGAGGTCGACCTCGAGCCGGATCAACGCGTCCTGGCCCCGGCGGGTGCGCTGCCGCGGACCGCGGGTGGGACCACCCCCGGCGTTGCCGCCGAAGAACGCGTCCATGATGTCGGTGAACGAGAATCCGGCACCTTGACCACCGAAGCCGCCGCCGAAGGGATCGCCGCCTCGGTCGTAGGCCGCCCGCTTCTGCGGGTCCGACAAGACCTCGTAGGCCGCCGACACCTGCTTGAACTGCTCCTGCGCCGAGGGGTCGGGATTGACGTCGGGGTGGAACTGGCGGGCGAGGCGCCGGTAGGCCTTCTTGATGGCATCGGCGTCCGCGTCGCGGGCGACACCGAGGAGGTCGTACAGGTCCTGACTCACGTGTTTCCTTGCTTCTCTGGGATGGGGAACTGGCTCGGGGTGTGGGGCGTCAGCCCTCGTCGAGGATGCGCGAGACGTAACGCGCGACCGCGCGGACCGCGGCCATCGTGCTCGGGTAGTCCATCCGCGTCGGGCCGACGATGCCGAGCGAGGCCAGCGCGTCGTCGGGGCCGTAACCGGTGGCGACCACGCTGGTCGACGCGAGCTCCTCGTAGGGGCCCTCGGCGCCGATGCGGACGGTCACCGCGCCGCCGCTGTTGGCCTCACCGAGGAGCTTGAGCAGCACCACCTGCTCCTCGAGCGCCTCGAGCAGGGGCCGGACCGCGGAGTCGAAGCTGTCGCCGAAGCGGGCGAGGTTCGCCGTACCGCCGACTGCGATGCGCTCGTCGGAGCGGTGGTCGTTCATCGCCTCGACGAGGGTCTCGACCACCGCGACGGTGGCCGCAGACGTTGGGTGGTCGGCGCCCACGAGTGCGTCGAGGGCGACCGCCGCGACCGAGATCTGCTCCCCGGTCGCCGCCCGGTTGATCCGGGCCCGCAGCGCAGCGAGGTCGTCGTCGGCGAGCTCCTCCGCGAGCTCGACCAACCGCTGCTCCACGCGTCCGGAGCTGAGGATGAGCACGAGGAGCAGCCGGATCGGGCTGAGCGCCACGATCTCGACGTGCCGGACCGTCGAACGGGACAGCGTGGGGTACTGCACGACGGCGACCTGGCGGGTGAGCTGCGACAGCACCCGGACCGACCGGTGCACGACGTCGTCCAGGTCGACGGCACCGTCGAGGAAGGTCGCGATCGCCCGACGCTCGGCGGTGCTCATCGGCTTCACCGTCGTCAACCGGTCGACGAAGAGCCGGTAGCCCTTGTCGGTCGGCACCCGCCCGGCGCTCGTGTGCGGCTGCGCGAGGTAGCCCTCGTCCTCGAGGGCCGCCATGTCGTTGCGGATGGTGGCCGGTGAGACGTTCAGGCCGTGGCGCTCGACCAGGGCCTTCGAGCCGACCGGCTCCTCCGTGGCGACGTAGTCCTCGACGATCGCGCGCAGCACGGCGAGCCTGCGGTCCTCCTGCATCTCGCCTCCTCTGGCACTCGAATCCCCGGAGTGCCAAGGATACCGGCTAACGTCCGGACCATGCCGTTCGCCGAGATCGCTGACCGGGTGTGGGTCGCCCGCTATCCCTGGTTCGACGTCAACGTCACCGTCGTCGGCGGCAGCCGCGGCCTGGTCGTGGTCGACACCCACAGCTCCGCCCTCGCCGCCCGGGAGGTCGTTGCCGACGTCCGCGCGCTCAGCGCCGGCGACGTGGTGGCGGTCGTCAACACCCACGAGCACTTCGACCACACCTTCGGGAACGTCACCTTCCGCGAGGAGTACGGCGCCGGCCTGCCCGTCCACGCGACCGACGGGGCTGCCGCCCGGACGATCGCGGCCGGCGAGCGGATCAAGCGGGACTACGACGCGGCCACTGACGACCCGCACCGCGAGGAGGTGCTCGCCACCGCCATCGTGCCCGCCGACCAGGTGTTCTCCTCGGCCTCGGTGATCGACCTCGGCGACCGCCCGGTCGAGCTGGTGCACCCCGGCCGTGGGCACACGGGCGGCGACCTCGTCGTGCGCGTGCCGGACGCCGACGTGCTGCTGGCCGGTGACCTGGTCGAGGAGTCCGCACCCCCCGCCTACGGTGCCGACTGCTACCCGCTGGACTGGCCGATGTCGCTCGACCTGGTGCTCAGCTTGACCACGCCGGGCACGGTCGTCGTGCCAGGGCACGGCGCCGTGGTCGACCGGGCGTTCGTGCAGGACCAACGCTCGGACATCGGCATCGTGGCGGAGACGATCCGGGACCTGGCCGGACGCGGCGTGCCGGTGGCCGAGGCGCTCCCGGCCGGTGAGTGGCCCTTTCCTGCCGAGCGGCTGGCGGACGCCGTACGCCGTGGCTACGGGCAGCTGCCCCGGTCCCAGAAGCGGCTACCGCTGATCTGAGGAGGACGCCGGGACCTCGCCGGTCCGGCACCGTCACCACGCGTGACGACCTGAGCCGTTGCAGCACGCACCTGCCGAACGGGACCGCTACGGCGCGGCTCCGCGGAGCGCGGTCGACCGGCCCGTACGGTGGTCGGTCGTGACCGATCGCTACGGGACCGACGTGCTGTCCGGGGACTGGAAACAGCCCAGGAACGGGCGCGCCGTGGAGGCACCCGCGGAGATCGGCGCGGTCGTCGAGGAGGTCACCACCGACTGGTGCGGCGAGATCGTCGCCGTCGACCGCGACCTGGACACGCTCACGTTGGAGGACCGGCGCGGCAAGCGCCGTACCTTCCCGCTCGGACCCGGCTTCCTGCTGGAGGGCAAGCCGGTGATCCTGGCTGCGCCCGCCCGCCGTACGACGCAACCGGCCCGACCCACCCGGACGGCGAGCGGCTCGGTGGCCGTCCACGGCGCCAAGGCCCGGGTCGCGCGCGCCAGCCGGATCTTCGTGGAGGGTCGCCACGACGCGGAGCTCGTCGAGAAGGTGTGGGGCGACGACCTTCGGATCGAGGGGGTGGTGGTCGAGTACCTCGGCGGCGTCGACGACCTCGCCGACCACCTGGTCTCGTTCAAGCCGGGCCCGCAGCGCCGGGTCGGCGTCCTCGTCGACCACCTGGTGCGCGGGTCCAAGGAGTCACGCATCGCCGATGCGATCATGCGTGGCCCGAACGGCCCGCACGTGCGGATCGTCGGTCACCCGTTCGTCGACGTGTGGCAGGCGGTCAAGCCCGACCGGCTCGGCCTCCGGGAGTGGCCGACCATCCCCCGCGACGTGGAGTGGAAGAAGGGCGTGTGCCAGCACCTCGGCTGGCCGCACCGCGACCAGGCCGACATCGCCCGCGCGTGGCAGCACATCTTGTCGAAGGTGAGCTCCTTCGCCGACCTCGAGCCTGACCTGCTCGGCCGGGTCGAGGAGCTGATCGACTTCGTGACCGTCGACCCCTAGGTCATCTTCATCGGACGACCGTGCCCGTCGCGGGGACTGCCTGCCAGGATCACGATCCCGTCGATGAACGGCCACACTGAACCGATGCCGCAGGTGAAGAGCGTCACCAGCAGCTGGGCGACGCCGAGGCCGGTGTGTCCCATGTACATCCGGCCGATGCCGAGCGGCAACAGGATCTGCAGCAGGCCCGCGGCCAGCTTCGACTTGTCGGAGAAGGCGACGCCCGTTGCGGGGTCGATCCCGTACGGCGCGGCCGGGTTGAACCCGTAGGGACCCGACGGCCGTCCGTAGGGGGACATCTGCTGCCCGTAAGAAGATGCCGGCTGGTCGTAGGGCTGCCCGTAGGGAGGCTGATGAGGCTCGTACGGCTGCTCGTAGGGCTCGTACTCCGGCGGCTGCTGTCCCACGTCCCCGATCCTACGGGTCGTGTCAGATGCATCGGGCGGCCCGTCGTCACGAACGCGGCCGGGACCACCGCCACTCCCAGACCACGCCGACCTCGGGGTCCTCCTGATCGGCGACATGCGCGAAGTCCAGCGACACGAGCACACCTGTCGATGCGTTGGGGCCCGGCAGCGTGTGCGCCAGGACATGGTCGACCTCGCTACTAGCGACAGCGAGCACGACCAGCGCCCGAGCAGCGGCAGCGCCGAACCCCCTGCCGCGGTACTCAGGGGCGACTTCGTAGCCGATCTCGACAGTGCGGTCGACCGGTGGCGCGGCGAAGCCGCCCGACCCGAGCAGCCGCCCGGTCGCGTGATCGACGAAGAACTGCATCGACCACGAGCGGTCCGCCTCCGGCGCGCCCTCCAGGTGCTCCAAGGTGAATGCGACGGCTTCCGGGAACTCGGGCCAACCGTCGGGGACGGGCGAGCCGATCAGCTCGCCGAACAGCGTCCGGTCCTCGTTCAGCGCCTGCAACAACGGCACGGTGGCAGCAACGAGCCGGACCTGTGGGTGTATCGCCATGCGGAATCTCCAATCGGGATGACTACGCACACACGGACTGCGGGGACGCCGATCCGAGGCCCGCAGGCTATCCGATGTCGCGAGTCATCACGTCCGACCGCGCGGGCGCGGTCAGGGCAGCAGCTCGCGGACCACCAGGTCGGCGAGCAGGCGGCCACGGCGGGTCAGCGCGACCCGCTCCCCGTGCTCCCACGCAGCGAGGCTGACGAGCCCACGCTCGACCAGTCCGGGCACGGCAGCGCGGCCGGCGGCGTCGAGCGCGCGTCCGTCGAGGCCTTCCCGGATCCGGACCTCGAGCAGCACCCGTTCCACGTGCTGGGTGTGGTCGTCGAGCACCTCGCGCGCGTGTACGGGGCTGGCACCGGCCGCGAGCCGGTCGCCGTACGCCGCAGGGTGCTTGACGTTCCACCACCGCACGCCGCCGGCGTGGGAGTGCGCACCCGGCCCGACACCCCACCAGTCCGCTCCGGTCCAGTAGCCGAGGTTGTGGCGACAGCGAGCGTCGTCGTCGCGCGCCCAGTTGGACACCTCGTACCAGTCCAGCCCGGCCGCGGTGAGCAGGTCGTCGGCGGCGAGGTACTTGTCCGCGAGGTCGTCCTCGTCCGGCATCGGGAGCTCGCCGCGCTTCACGCGCCGCGCCAGCGCGGTGCCCTCCTCCACGATCAGCGAGTACGCCGAGACGTGGTCGGGCTCGCACGCGAGCGCCGCCTCCACGGACGTCGACCAGTCGGCCGCGCTCTCGCCCGGTGTGCCGTAGATGAGGTCCAGGCTGATCTGGTCGAAGCCCGCTGCGCGCGCGTCGGCCACGACGCCTGGCACCCGCTCGGGGTCGTGCGTGCGGTCGAGGGTGGCCAGCACGTGCGGCACGGCCGACTGCATGCCGAAGGAGATCCGGTTGTAGCCGGCGGCGCGAAGCTGCTGGAGGTAGCCAGGGTCGACAGAGTCGGGATTGGCCTCTGTCGTCACCTCCGCGTCGGGTGCCCAGCCCGAACTCGGCGTCGATCGCGGCGACGACCCGACCCAAGTCATCGGGGGACAGCAGCGTCGGCGTGCCGCCGCCGAGGAAGATCGTCGCCACCGGTAGGTCTGCGTCGCCGACCACGGCGCGGGCCAGCCGGACCTCAGCGAGCGCGTGGTCGACGTACGTCTGCCGGGAGACGCCAGCGCCCAGCTCCTCTGCGGTGTAGGTGTTGAAGTCGCAGTAGCCACAGCGCACCGAGCAGAAGGGCACGTGGACGTAGAACCCGAAGGGGCGACTGCCCAGGGACGCCAGCGCGCTCGGGGGGAGCGAGCCGTCACGCGGAGCAGGATCCCCTTCGGGCAATGCGGACGGCACGCACCGATTGTCCCCTACCCAGGCACGTCGAGCGTGGCGGCGTACCCCGCTTCGACGAGCCGGTGACCCTCGCCAGCTGTAGCGAGTCGCCGTCGATTACCGAGGCGCGGTTCCTGTGCGGCTCCTGTGAGCCGCTGGTGATCAGCCGTAGAACGAGTCGATGAGGTCGGCGTTGTTCTTCTCCACGACGGTGCGCTTGACCTTCATCGACGGCGTGAGCTCGCCGGACTCGATGGTGAGGTCGTGGTCGAGCAGCTCCCACTTCTTGATGGTCTCCCAACGGTTCAGCTGGGAGTTGAGCTCATCGACGTAGTCGCTGATCATCGCCTTGACCTTCTCGGAGCGGACGAGGTCGGTGTAGGACTGGCCGCCCATGTCGTTCTCGGCAGCCCAGCCAGCGATGCCGTCGGGGTCGAGGGTGATCAGTGCGACGACGAAGTTGCGCTCGGCGCCGAACACCATGAACTGGCTGACGTAGGGGCAGACCGCCTTGAACTTCGCCTCGATCGCGGGCGGGGCGATGTACTTGCCGCCGGAGGTCTTGAACAGCTCCTTGATCCGGCCCGTGATGCGCAGGAAGCCGTCGGCGTCGAGCTCGCCCTTGTCGCCGGTGCGGAGCCAGCCGTCGTCGGTCATCGCCTCCGTGGTTGCTTCATCACGGTTGTGGTAGCCGGCCATCAGGTGCGGGCCCTTCAGCTGCACCTCACCGTCGGACGCGATCCGCACCTCGGTGCCGGGGAACGGCATGCCGACGGTGCCGAGCTTGTACTCGTCAGGGTGGTTGACCGTGGCGCCGGCGGCGTTCTCGGTCATGCCGTAGCCCTCGAGGATCAAGATGCCCGCGGCGTGGAACCACGCGGCGATCTCTGCGTTGAGCGCCGCCGACCCGGAGATGAAGAACTTCACCCGGCCGCCGAACCGGTCGCGCACCTTGCTGAAGACGAGCTTGTCGAAGACCCGGTGCTGGAGCTTGAGCGGGAGCGGCACGGACTTGCCGGCGCGAGTGAGCTCGTCTACCGCGAGGCCGACCTGGAACGCCTTCTTGAAGATCTTCTCCTTGGCGCCGCCCTCGGAGGCCTGCATGGTGACGATCCGGGCGTGGGCCTTCTCGAAGATCCGCGGGGCCGCACCCATGAACGTCGGCTTCACGATGCCGAGGTTCTCGACGATCTTCTCCACCCGGCCGTCGATCGCGGTCGCGAAGCCGCACGCGAGCTGGGTCGAGAGCAGCACCTTGCCGAAGGAGTGGGCCATGGGGAGCCACAGGAACTGCAGGTCGTCCTCGCTGAGGATGTCCTGCGCCTTGATCGCCTCGCCCTCGAAGACCCATGCCTTGTGCAGGGTGCGCACGCCCTTGGGGCGCCCAGTGGTGCCGGAGGTGTAGATGAGGGTCGCGAGGTGATCGGGCTTGATCTCCTTGCTGACGGTCTCGATCGCGTCAGGGTGCTCGGCGAGGTAGGCGTCGCCGAGGTCGGCGAGGTCATCCATCGTGATCACCCAGTCGCCGTCGGCGACGCTGTCATCGAACGAGATCACCTTCGCGAGGTTGGGCAGCTCGCTCTGGTGGGACCTGAGCTTCTCGACCTGGGTGCCGTCCTCGGCGAAGACGAGCCGGCACTCGGAGTCGCCGACGATGTAGGCGGTGTCCTCTGAACCGGTCGACGGATAGACCGTCGTGGTCGCGCCGGCGGCGCACATGATCGCGAGGTCGGCGAGGATCCACTCGTACCGCGTGGATGACGCGATGCCGACGCGCTCCTCGGACTCGAGCCCGAGGGAGAGCAGACCGGCGGCGAGGCGACGTACTCGGTCGCCCGCCTCGGTCCAGGTGACTGACTCCCAGGCGTCGCCACGGGGGAACCTGAACGCTTCCCTACTGCCAGAGGCCGCGACGCGATCGAGGAACTGGACCGCCACGTTTTGTGGCATGTGGTCGAGGAAACTCGTGTCGTGGGTGATGGGCATGCCGCTCCTCATGCGTTTCCGAGACCGACGGGTGATTGACCGTAACCTAGATCACTCCGCCCGTCGCCGGTAGCGGACCCCCCTAGCGGGAGAGGTACTGCTCTACCCTGCGCCGCACCCGGACGGCGAGATCATCGATCACGAGCAGGTCCGGGAGCCGCGTGCGGTCGAGGTTGAGGGCGACGAACATGTCGCGCACGGTGATGCCGTGGGTCGGCTCGTGCAGCACGTGCACGGGGTCGTCAGCGGCGAGAACTCCTGTCCGCAGCACCCGCAGGTAGGGGCCTGGCCGCTGCTCGACCGCGAACCGCTTGACCCATGCGGTCTGGTCGTAGCCGCTCAGCCCCATCCAGCACTTGAAGTCGTTGCACGGCGTCCGGACGCTCGCGATCTGCAGCACGACCTCCTCACCGATGCCGAGCAGCGTGCCGACGACGGAGGCGTTGAGGTCGATGCCCTCGATGGTCAGGTTCTCACCGAACTGGCCGTCGCGGATCTCCTGCCCCAGCTCGCCCTCCCAGAAGTCGAGGTCCTCGCGCGCATAGGCGGAGACGGCTTGGTCGATGCCGCCGTGGTGGACGGTGTCCGAGACCTGGTCACCCTCCAGACCGAGCTCGGTGACCTTGGTCGGTCCGACGACCGGCCGCTTGTCGATCGACGTGTGGCCGATGCCGGCCCAGTCCGCTTCCTGCGGCTGGCCGACGTTGACGGAGAGGAGACGCGGCATGAGTAGATGTTCGCAGGCGGCGCTGTTCGGCGTCGCGCAATTATCCGGTCTACGGTGCGGTCAGCCGTCGAGCGGCAGCGGCCGGGAGACGGTGATGCTGGTATGGGTGGTGACGTAGCCGAGGTGCTCGTTGAGCCGAGCCATCGACTCGTTGCGCACCTGCGTGAAGGTGTAGATCTCGTGGAGCCCGTTCGTCGCAGCCCAGTGCAGGGTGCGGCGTTTCAGGTGCGAGGCGACGCCGCGGCCGCGCCAGTCCCGACGCACGGCGGTGAGCGCGTTCTCGGCACGGTCGGGCTCGTCCTCGTCGAGCAGGAGGCCGGCGCACCCGATCACCTCGCCGTCGGACAGCGCGAGGAACATCGGGTCACCGCGCCACGAGGTGACCCACTGCTCGGCGCTGATGTCCAGGGGGGTGTGCAGGGCGAAGTCAGCGAGGGCCTCGGTACCGAACCGCTCGTAGCACTCCTCCCAGAGCTCGGGGCGCTCGCTCAGCATCACGACCTCGAGATCCTCCGGCAGCGGGCTGGGCGGAGCTTCAGCACCGACTCGACGGACCTGCTCGATCTCGCGATCCACCTCGGCGAACCCGAAGCGTTCGGCGAAGGCGAGCGAGCCTTCATCGTCGACCCCGCCCACGAGCACGGGGTACCCGAGCGCGCTGCAGTGCTCGGCCAAGTGCCTGAGGAGTGCCGTGCCGACGCCTTGGCGCCGGTGCTCCTCGAGGACCCTCGCCGCGGCGAACCCGCTCCCAGCCGTGTCCGACTTGTCCGCCAGGCCGGAGCCCACGACCACGCCGTCGCGTCGCGCGAGCAGCATCAGTCGGCTCGGTGAGTCCTGCTCCCGGAGCTCGGCCACGGAGGGACAGCGGTTCCCTGGCACGACCGCGAGCCGGACCGCGCGCCAGGCCTCGAGGTCGTCGTCGGTGACGCACGGGGAAAGGTCCATGCCGCAAGGGTGACGGCTCGCACCGGAGGAGTCGAGCCGTTTCTGCGGCCGAGGGTGCGCACGATCAGTCCTGCACGGCCTTGGCGACGGTGATGCAACGTGTCACGTGCTCCTGCTCCTCGGGCGACAGCTCGCGCCTGCCGCGGACGGCGTCGGCGTAGGCCCAGTGGGCGTCGAGGATGCTGCGCACCACGACCCAGTCCCGGGCCCGTGCCTCGTCGAGACCGGCAGTGTCGACCAGGACGTGGAACCGGTGCCGGATGCCGTCGCGCACCGACCCGACGGCGCCGTACTCGTCGAAACGGTTGCGCAGCATCGGCTCGACCTCGTAGTGCGGGTCGCCGTTGGTCGGCTTCGGGTCGATCACCAGCCAGGTCTGCTCGCCGCCACGCTCACCGAGCATGACGTTCTCGTAGTGGAGGTCACCATGGATGACAGCGGTCGCGGGATCGCGGGCCAGGTCGCGCGCCAGACCGATCGCTTGGTCCACGAGGCGTCGCGGGACGGGTACGACGTGCGAGTCGCGCTCGAGGGCATCGGTCCAGCGTGCGACGTACGACGCCTGCTCCCGGAGCTGGGGCATGGGCGGCACGTGAAGGCGGCCGTAGAGACGACCCACGATCTCGCATGCCTCCTCGTCCCACTGGTCGGTGAGGTCGACCTGCTCGAGACGTTCGAGCAGGAGCGCCCGTCGCCCGGGGTCGGCGCGCAGCAGTCGGACCGCTCCCCTGCCCCGCCAACGTTCGAGCGCGAGGTGCTCGTGGTCGGACTCCTCGGCGTCGGCGTCGGTGTGCAGCTTGAGCACGGCTGCTGCTCCGCTCGGGGTGCGCACGGGGAGCACGAGCGAGCAGAAGCCGTGCATCGCGTCCCCGTCGAGAGCCAGCTCCCACCCGGCGAGCACCGACTCCGCGAGCGCCGGTAGCCGGTCGAGCCAGGCCGCCCAGTCCGGCCCGAGCGACCGCTGGTGCTCGAGTCCGAGCGGAACGGTCAGCACGGTGGTCTCACCGGAGGTCGTGGACCTGGCCGGTCACTTCTTCGGTTTGTCGCCTGCCGGGCCCGAGGTCGACAGCGCAGCAACGAAGGCCTCCTGCGGGACCTCGACCCGACCGACCATCTTCATCCGCTTCTTGCCTTCCTTCTGCTTCTCGAGGAGCTTGCGCTTGCGGGTGATGTCACCGCCGTAGCACTTGGCGAGCACGTCCTTGCGGATCGCGCGGATGTTCTCGCGAGCGATGACCCGGGCACCGATCGCAGCCTGGATGGGGACCTCGAACTGCTGACGGGGGATCAGCTCCTTGAGCTTGGAAGCCATCATCACGCCGTAGGAGTACGCCGCCTCCCGGTGCACGATCGCGCTGAACGCGTCGACCGGCTCGCCCTGCAGCAGGATGTCGACCTTGACCAAGTCGGCGGCCTGCTCGCCCGAGCGCTCGTAGTCGAGCGACGCGTAGCCCTTCGTGCGGCTCTTGAGCTGGTCGAAGAAGTCGAAGACGATCTCGCCCATCGGCAGGGTGTAGCGCATCTCGACCCGGTCCTCGGACAGGTAGTCCATGCCCTGGAGGCTGCCGCGCTTGGTCTGGCAGAGCTCCATGATCGCGCCGATGTAGTCGCTCGGCGAGAGGATCGTCGCCTTGACGACCGGCTCGCGGACCTCGGCGATCTTCCCGTCGGGATACTCGCTCGGGTTGGTCACCTCGAAGGTCTTGCCGTCCTCCATGACGACCTCGTAGACCACGTTCGGCGCGGTCGAGATGAGGTCGAGGTTGAACTCCCGCTCGAGCCGGTCTCGGGTGATCTCCATGTGGAGGAGTCCGAGGAACCCGACCCGGAACCCGAAGCCGAGTGCGCCCGAGGTCTCGGGCTCGTAGGCCAGCGCGGCGTCGTTGAGCTGCAGCTTCTCGAGCGCGTCGCGGAGCACGGGGTAGTCGTCGCCGTCGATGGGATAGAGGCCGGCGTAGACCATCGGGTTGGGGTGCTTGTAGCCGCCGAGCGGCTCGGTGGCTCCGTGGTGCTGCGAGGTCACGGTGTCGCCAACCCGCGACTGGCGGACGTCCTTCACCCCGGTGATCAGGTAGCCGACCTCGCCCACGCCGATCTCGCCCGCCTTGAGCGGCTCCGGGCTGATCACGCCGACCTCGAGCATCTCGTGCACGGCGTTGGTGGACATCATCTTGATCCGGTCGCGGTGGCTGAGCTTGCCGTCGATCACGCGCACGTAGGTCACGACGCCGCGGTAGGTGTCGTAGACCGAGTCGAAGATCAGCGCCCGGGCGGGCTTGTCCGCGTCTCCGACCGGCGCCGGCGTCTGCTTCACGATCTCGTTGAGTAGCGCCTCGACGCCGACCCCGGTCTTGGCGCTGGTCAGGAGCACGTCGGAGATGTCGCAGCCCACCAGGCCGGCCAGCTCCGCGGCGTACTTGTCCACGTTGGCGCTCGGGAGGTCGATCTTGTTGAGGACCGGGATGATGTGGAGGTCGGCGCCCATGGCGAGGTAGAGGTTCGCCAGCGTCTGCGCCTCGATGCCCTGGGCGGCGTCGACCAGCAGGATCGCCGCCTCGCACGCCTGCAGCGACCGCGAGACCTCGTAGGTGAAGTCGACGTGGCCGGGCGTGTCGATCATGTTGAGGACGTAGGTGCCGGGCTCGGCGCCCGCATCGTTGTCCGCGTCGACCGTCCACGGCATCCGGACGGCCTGGCTCTTGATGGTGATGCCGCGCTCGCGCTCGATGTCCATCCGGTCGAGGTACTGCGCCCGCGCGTCGCGGTCGCTGACGACGCCGGTCAGCTGGAGCATCCGATCGGCCAGGGTCGACTTGCCGTGGTCGATGTGGGCGATGATGCAGAAGTTGCGGATGATCGCGGGGTCGGTACGACCGGGCTTCGGGGCGGTAACGGACATGATCCAGCCATTCTCCCCCAGGCCCGACTGCTCCGGTGAATCGTGCTCACCCGTAGCGGTCGACGAGCTCGCGGCCGATCCGCGCGAGCGCACGGCGATGGACCCGGGACGACGAGCCGGCACTGTGATCTCCAGCCGACTCGGCGGATATTGACGGGTCAGGAAGCACGACTCGGGCAAGGATGGGCGCCGTGACCACCGCCCTCCCCACGACCATTCCCCACGGCCGGACCGCACGCCGCCTGGAGTGGAGGTTCCTGCCTCCGCACATTCGGGCGGAGGTGGAGGCGCGGATCGGCGGGCCGGTGGCCGAGGCGGTGTCGCAGACCGGTGGCTTCACGCCGGGGTTCGCGTCGGTGCTGACCTGTGCGGACGGCTCTCGCCACTTCGTGAAGGCTGCATCCACGATCGCCCAGCGGATGTTCGCCGACGCCTACCGCGAAGAGGCCCGCAAGCAGGAGCTGCTCCCGGACGGCGTGCCGGCGCCCCGGCTGCGGTGGATCCACGACGCCGACGACTGGGTCGTCCTCGGGTTCGAGCACGTCGACGGTCGGGCGCCGCAGCGGCCCTGGGTGGCCGACGAGCTCGACGCGGCGTCACGGATGGCGATCGCGATCGCCGAACAGCTGACACCGGCGCCGACCGGGGTCGATCGGGCGGTCGACGAATTCGCCTCCTGGCCTGCGCTGTGGGACCGGGTCGACCGCCCGCGCGCGGCGGACTGCCGGGCCTTGGCGGACCAGTACGCCGAGGTCGTCGATGGTGACACCCTCGTCCACCAGGACATCCGCGACGACAACCTGCTGATCCGACCCGACGGGTCAGCCGTCGTGTGCGACTGGAACTGGCCGGTGCGCGGTGCCGACTGGCTGGACTCGCTCCTCTTGCTGATCGGGCCGCGGGGCGACGGGCTCGACGTCGAGGCACACATCGCGGCGCACCCCCTGCTCGCCCGGGTCGACCCCGAGCACATCGACATCGTGATCGCCCTCGTGCTCGGCACCTTCGCGGCCTCCGCCGCGCAGCCGGTGCCTCCGACGTCCCCCTTCCTGCGGCAGGTCCAGGCCTGGCAGCGCGACGTCCTCCACGCCTGGCTGGCAGAGCGAAGAGGCTGGGCGCCGCTATGACGGCGCCGCGCGCGGTCGGTGTGCGGGCGGCCTACGCCTCGACGCCGGAGGTGGTGCGCAACTGGGTCGAGGACACCTTGGGCTCGCCGGTGGTCGAGGCGGCCGACCAGGTCGGCGGCATGTCTCCGGGTTGTGCCACCCGCCTGCGGTGCGCCGACGGCACCCGCGCTTTCGTCAAGGCGGTCGGGACCGACCTCAACCCGGACACCCCGACCTTGTTCCGCCGGGAGATCACGGCGCTCACCCTCCTCGGCTCGCACCCGCTGTGGGCCGACCTGCGCGCGTCGTACGACGACGGCGACCGGGTCGCCCTGCTGCTCGAGGACATCGAGGGTCGGCACCCCGACGTCGCTGACGACGCCACGATGGACCGGCTGGTGTCGGCGACCGACGAGCTCGGAACCGTGCTGCGCGACCGCGTCGACACCGAGGACGTGCAGCACCTCGTCGGCAGCGTGCTGATGGAGCCCGGCCTCACCGATCTGGCATCGGTCCTGCGCAACTGGCTGCCCGCCTTCGACGAGCTGGCCCGGTTGCCGGACGCGCCGGTGCCCGCCTGGGTCCGCGACGACGCCGCGGACTGGCAGGAACGGATGGCCCGGCTCACAGTCGGACGGGCGGACACCCTCGTGCACTGGGACATCCGCGTCGACAACCTGCTGCAGCGGCCGACCGGGGAGATCGTGTTCCTCGACTGGGGCGCTGCTGGCGTCGGCAGAGCGTGGCTCGACCCACTGCTCGCGCGGCTCGAGCGGGTCGACCAGCCGTGGTTCGACCGGTCGCTGGTCACGTCGCCACCACTGGCTGCTCTCGGCGACGACGCGGTCACCACGTGGCTGGTAGGCCTCGGCACCAACCTGGCGGTGCGAGCCATGACCGCAGCCGACGTCAACCTTCCGACGCTGGCGTCCTTCCGCCGCACCGAGTCGGCGCGGTTCCTCGACGCCGCCGGCCGACGGCTCGGCCACGGCTCGTGAGGTGCTGCGCCGCACCGGGACGATTTGGGCGCGCTCCTGAGCCGCTGTTAGCCTTGTCCGTCGCGTCTGCCGCAGGTTTCCTGCTGCCCTGGCGCACTCCGGACCTGACCAGCTTTCATCGATCCCGCGGATCTCGAACCACGGATCAAGACTTAAGGGCGTAAGTAGTGGCAAACATCAAGAGCCAGATCAAGCGGAACAAGCAGAACGAGAAGCGCCACGAGCGCAACAAGGCCGTCAAGACCGGCCTGAAGACCGCGGTGCGCAAGTTCCGCGAGGCCGCCGAGGCCGGCGACAAGGAGCAGGCGGTCGCGCTCGGTCGCGACGCCGCGAAGAAGCTCGACAAGGCCGCCTCGAAGGGCGTCATCCACAAGAACCAGGCTGCGAACCGCAAGTCGTCGATCATGAAGAAGGCAGCCTCTCTCTGAGGCCCCTGGCTCCGGTCCGGAGCAGGTTGCACCACGTAGGCGCCCACCCCCGCAGGGGTCGGGCGCCTTCGTCGTTCTTGGCCGTGGCTCAGTGTGCCTCGCGGAGCCCCGCGATGGTCAGCACGAGACGCTCGAGCGTGTAGGAGGCGTCGCTGGACGCTCCCTTGAGGTCGGCGTCCGCCTTGGCCACGGCGCGGATCGCGCGAGCCAGCGCCGGCGGCGTCCAGCCACGGGCCTGGGTGTTGAGGTTCTTCAGCTTCCACGGCGGCATCGCACCGTCGCGGTTGCCCGCCACGTGGTTGGCCAGGGAGCGCAGCTGCGCCGCGACCGCGGAGAGGATGTAGACCTCGGAGGTGCCGCTCTCGATGGACCACCGGAGCTCCTGGAGCGCAAGGGCGCGGTCGCCGGCGAGCATCGCGTCGGCGATCTCGTAGTTCTTCACCTCGGCACGACCGCCGAAGTAACGACCGACCTTGTCCTCGTCGATCCGTTCGCCGGGGAAGTCGCTGACGAGCTGGTCGACGGCGGCAGCGAGCGACCGGAGGTCGTGGCCCACCGCGACCACCAGCACCTCGGCGGCCTGCTTGTCGAGAGCCGCCCCTCGACGCCGGGCCTCGCTGACCGCGAAGCCGCTCATCTCCCACGGCTTGATCTCGCCCGACTTGACCTCCGTGACGGTGGGAAGCTTGCGGAGCTTGGTGAGGACACCGGACCCCTTCGGTCCTCCGCCGTGCACCAGCACCAGCGCCACGTCGTCGGCCGGGTCCGCCGCATAGCCCAGAAGGCCTTCCACGGACTCTTCCGGAAGGTTCTCGAAACCGCGGACGACCACGCAGCGCACGGAGGAGAACAGCGACGGCGCGGCCAGCTCGCCGAGCGCGGCCAACGTGAGGTCGGAGGCGGTCGCCTCGGAGAGCTCCGACTCCGGGTCATGCGCCCGCACGACAGCACGGATCTCGTCGACGGAGCGGGCCCCGAGGAACTCCTCCTTGCCGGTCACCAGGACCACCCGGCCCAGCACGTCCTCCGCCCGCATGGCGCCGAGCCTAGTGCTCGGTGACGACAACAGGGCCGCGGTCCCCCGGCACCACGGCGACGTCGCCGTCGCGGTCGGTGCGGGCGACCACGGCGCCGCCGTCGGCAAGGGCATCGAGCAGGCCTGGGTCCGGATGGCCGTAGTCGTTGCCCTCGCCGACCGAGACCACGGCGACCTCGGCGTCGAGTGAGAGCAGCCAGTCGGTGTCCTGGTAGCTGCTGCCGTGGTGCGGCACCTTGAGCACGTCGAGGTCGACGTCGGGAAGGCTCGCAGCGAGTCGTGCCTGTCCGTGCGGCTCGACGTCTCCGGTCATGAGCATCCGCACTCCGTGGGACTCGACCAGCAGCACCACGCTTGCATCGTTGGCAGCGCTGCCGTCGCCCGGTCCGGCGACCGGGGTCGGCAGGTCGGGCCACAGGACCTGGAGCGTGACGTCGCCGTACTGCCTGGTCAGGCCGTACGGCGCCGCGCCGACCGGGACCCCTCGCTCCCCCGCGGCCTGCCCGACGGCCGTGACCGCCGCCGGTGGGTCGAGCATCGGGCTCGCCTCCAGCGCGGCGACCGTCCGACCGCGCAGCACACCGGGCAGGCCGGCGACGTGGTCGGCATGGAAGTGGGTCAGAAGAACGAGCGGGACCACGGTGACGCCCAGCCGGTCAAGGCACCGGTCGACGAGCTCGGGGTCCGGGCCGGCGTCGACGACGATCGCCGTCCGTGGTGCCACCGAGACCGCCAACGCGTCTCCCTGACCGACGTCGCAAGCGGTGAACACCCAGCCCTGTGGCGGCCAGCCGCCGGGCAGCCAGCCCCCTGGGAGCGAGGACATCCGTCCAGGCACGCCGAGGACGACCACCAGCGACCCGACAGCAAGCGTCAGGCCGAGCCACCGACGGCGCAGCAACGCCGGCGCCGCCAGCCCGACCACCAGGCACAACGCACCGAGCACGGCGAGCGCGAGCACTCCTGATCCCCAGCGCACCGAGGGCGCCGGCAGGTCGGAACCCCACGCGGCGACCCGGATGATCCAGCCGACGCACACCGCGGCCGCCGTCCCCGGCAGCCGACCCAGGGGCTCCCACAGGAGCGCGGCCAGTCCCCCGGCCAGCCCGAGCACGGTGGCCGGCCCGACGACGGGTGCAACCACGAGGTTGGCCAGGACGGCAACCAGACTGACCTCGCCCGACAGCGCAGCGATCACCGGTGTGCAGGCGAGCTGGGCGGCGAACGGGACCGCGATCGCACCGGCTGCCGGAGCCGGGAGCCAATGTCCGAGCGCCGCCTGCACCGGGGGCGCCACCACGACGATCCCCGCGGTCGCCAGGACGGAGAGCGCGAACCCGGCGGACACGGACAGCGACGGTGCGAGGAGCAGGAGTCCGGTCACGGCGACGCCCAGCGCCCGCAGGCCGCGCCGCCGCCCGTCGGTCCCGAGCGCGAACAGCCCCACCGTGCCCATCGCCGCCGCACGCACGACGCTCGGCTCGGTGCGGGCGAGAAGGACGAAGCCGACGATGCCGAGGAGGCCGACAACAGTGAGCCAGCGCCCACGCACGCGCAGCGCACGGGCGAGGAGCAGCAGGAACCCGACCAGCAACGTCAGGTTGGTGCCGCTGACGGCGGTGAGGTGCGTCAGGCCGGTTGTCCTGAAGTCCTGCTCGACATCGGCCGGGAGACCGGAGTCATCGCCCACCACCAGTGCCGGCACCAGCTCGCGCTGCGGCTCGGGCCGACCCGCCACCGAGCCCCGGATCGACGCCCGGACCGCGGCGGCTCCGCGCCACCACACGTCCGGCCCCCGGATGCGTACCGGTGGTCGGGCACCGACGACGAGCGCGGCGACCTCGCCGTCGTCCGCAGGCGTCAGCCGGCCGACGGTCCGCACCTGCGCGCCGAGCTGAGCCGCGGACCACGCCGGGTCACCGATGACGACCACCCGCGCTTCGAGCTGGTACGTGGTGCCGCGAGCGGTCACCTCGCGGACCCGGAGCCGGACGACCACCTGGCTCCCCCACTGACCGTCGACCACGACGGGATCGGAGACGACGGTCCCTGCCACCTCGGCCACTGCGCGCTGCTCGGCGAGCTCCCGGAGCGGGCCGTGGGTGACCGCCTCGGTCCTCAGCATCGCGCTGGCGACCACGCCGGCCGCGACCACGGCGCACGCGACGAGCAGCCGGGCGGTCCGGACCGGCCCCCACTTGGCTGCGAGGAGGGCCAGGACGGCGAGTGCGACCGGCCACCAGGCTGAGGGAGCTCCGACGCCGTAGGCAGCGACTCCGCCGAGCCATCCGGCTGCCCCGACCAGGGCCATCCGGAGGTCGTGCGCCGCCGGCCGGTCGGGGTCGACGTTCGTCGGCTGCTCCATGTCCGCGAAGCTAGGGAGGCGCGCCGACGAGCGTCCTGTTGAGCGGCCCCGGTTGTGGAGAGCGCGGCGCCCGGATCTGCCTGTGGACGGTTCGGGGCGGGTCCGGTGCCCCGTTCAGCCAGCACCTAGGGTGCCGGGGTGATCCGCTACACCCCTGCCGAGCTCGCCCGTGGCACCGCCGGCGCTCTGATCGGAATCGCCGTAGCCGGCGCGACCGCGAAGGCGGTGCCGGGTGGAGCGGAGTCGCTCCCGTTCATCGTCGCGCCGATGGGCGCGGCCGCTGTCCTGCTGTTCGCCGTACCCGCGAGCCCGCTCGCGCAGCCGTGGCCGGTGGTCGGCGGCAACGTCATCTCGACGCTGGTCGGGCTGACCGCGCAGTGGCTCATCGACAGCGTCCTGCTCGCCGGAGCGGTGGGCGTCGGCGCTGCGATCGGCGTGATGATGCTGCTCCGCTGCCTGCACCCGCCGGGGGGAGCCTGTGCGCTCCTCGCTGCCACCGCCACGCCGGCGATCGAGGCACAGGGCATCGCGTTCGCGGCAGTGCCGGTCGCTGTCAACACGGTCGCGCTGCTGCTCGTCGCGGTCGCGGTCAACAACCTCACTGGGCGCCGTTACCCGCACCGGGCGCCGGTTGCGCCTCCGCCGGCGACAGCGGCGGCCGCCGAGCTTGCGCTCGGCACCGAGGACATCGAGTCCGCCATGGCCCGGTTGTCGCAGCGGCTCGACGTCCTGCCGGAGGACGTCGTGGCATTGGTCCGCGACGCCGAGGCGCATGCACTGGACCGACGGCTCGGCAGTGTGCCGGTCGAGCGGATCATGCACACCGACGTCACCACCCTGCAGCCGTTCGAGTCGATCTACCGCGCTCGCCACGTCATCGTGCAGCGACAGGTCAAGACGCTGCCGGTGGTGGACGCCGAGCGGCACGTGGTGGGTGTCGTGTCCATCATCGACCTCTTCACCCGCGACCTGGTCGAGCTGGAGCCGGTGGAGTCGATCATGATCCGCGACGTCACCACCATCCCCGCGCAGACCCCGGTCGCCGAGCTGGTCCCGGTGATGACGCAGGACGGGTTCAAGGTCGTGCCGGTGGTCGACGAGCAGGAGCGGATGGTCGGGATCGTGACCCGCGGCGACCTGATCGCGGTCCTGCATCGAGCACTGCTCGAGGACCGTCCCGCCTGACGCGGCACTCTCACACGGTGACGTACGGCGCCAGCTGGCTGAGCGTCGCATCTCCGATCCCGTCGACCTCGAGCAGCTCGTCGACGCTGGTGAAGCCGCCGTGCTCCTCGCGCCACGCAAGGATCGCGAGCGCGGTCACCGGTCCGACTTCGGGCAGCGACTCGAGCTCGGCCTGGGTGGCGGTGTTGAGGTTGACCAGTGCGATCGGGGCGCCAGTCACGGTCGACCCGCTCGGAGCGGCCGGCGCCGTCGGCTGCCGCACGCCGACGATGATCTGCTCGCCGTCGACCAGCACCCTGGCCAGGTTGAGGGTGCTCAGGTCGACGCCCGCCCGCTCCCCGCCGGCGGCCTCCAGCGCGTCGACCACCCGAGCGCCGGTGTCGAGCACGACGATGCCCGGGCGGCGAACCTTCCCGGTCACGTCGACCGTGACCGTGCCAGTCGGGTCCGCCGAGCTGGGGCGCGGGCCCGGATCGGCGTCAGGAGTGCCGGCGACCAGCGGCGCCGCGGAGGACGGCGGGGGTGCCGCGACGGGTGCGACCGGTGCGGCCTGGCCGCGGACGACCCACCAGGCGGTCAGCGCGACACCGGCGGCGACGATGACCGCGACCACGGCGAGCTGGGCCGCACCCAAGCCCGGCAGGCCGGGCACCCGCGAGGTGGCCATCGCCAGCCGGCGCCGAGCCGCGTGCCGGCCAGGTCGGGGCACGACCTGCGGCCCGGGCGGCTCATCCGGTTGGGGCTCCGGGAGCGGCCCTGGTCCGGTCGCGCCGAGGTCAGCAGCCAGCAGCGCGAGCCGACGGGCAGCGGCGTCACCTCGGTCGGCACGCGACAGCTCGGAGCCGGACGATCCACGGGAGCTGCGCATGATGGCACGCTATTTCGGCGACACCCGCGGCCGCACCCCTCTCTGCCGACGGCTGTGGACAACCCACCGCTGACGCGGCCCTGTGGACGGTTCGGGTCGCTCCGACCTGCTCAGAGGAGCGGATCGAGAGGTGCGACACAGATCGCGAGCATGCCCGGGCCCACGTGCGCACCGAGCACCGCACCCAGCTCCCCGCACCGGACCGCACGCCCGTCGAGCTGCTTCTCGAGGCGGTCGGCGAGACTCGCCGCCAGCACACCGGCCCGCTCCGCGCTGGCGAGGTGGGCCACGGTGACGTCGACCTGCCGGTCGTCCGCGGCGACGACCGCGAGCTCCTCCAGCCGACTGATCGCACGCCCCGACGTCCGCACCTTCTCGAGCGTGGTGATCACGCCGTTCTCGATGCCGAGGAGCGGCTTGACCGCGAGCGCCCCGCCGAAGACGGCCGCTGCGCCGCCGATCCGGCCACCGCGGCGGAGGTACTCCAGCGTGTCGACGTAGAACACCGACGTGACCGCTGCTGCGCGGTCGCGCGCTGCCCGGGCGGCGTCCGCGCGGCTGCCGCCTGCGGCCAGCGCGGCGGCAGCGGACTCGACGGCATACCCGGTGCCGAACCCCACCTGCCGCGTGTCCACGCAGGTCACCGGCACCGGCGCGTGCCGCGCGGCTACGTGGGCGGACTCGAAGGTCCCGCTCACCTCGCTCGACAGGTGGATGGAGAGGATCTCGGTCGCACCCGCGTCGGCGAGCCGCCGGTAGACGTCCGCGAACACGGCCGGGGCGGGACGGGAGGTGCTCACGGAGCGCTTCTCCCGCAGCGCCGCGGCAACGCCCGACGGCGAGGCCTCCTCGACACCCTCGTCATACGACACGTCGTCGATGACGACCTGGACCGGCACCACCGAGACCCGGCACTCCGCCGCGACCTCCGGCAGGAGGCTCGCAGTGGAGTCGGTGACGAGCGCGACCGTCATGCGAGGAGGCTAGTGCCGATCAAGGTCACAGGACGATGTTGACCAGCTTGGGGGCGCGTACGACGACCCGGCGCACCTCTCGCCCGTCGATCGCACGGACGACCTCCGGGTCGGCCAGGGCGGCCGCCTCGAGGTCGGTCTCGGAGATGTCCGGAGCGACCGCGAGCCGTGCCTTCACCTTCCCCTGGATCTGGACCACCGCGGTCACCGTCTCCTCGACCAGAAGCGAGGGGTCGACGGGAGGCCAGGCCGCCTGCGCGACGGAGGGCTCGTGGCCCAGCCGCTCCCACATCTCCTCGGCGGTGTACGGCGCGACCAGCGACAGCACTATCGCGACCGTCTCGGCCGCCTCCCGCACCGCCGGGTCGTCCGGCCCGCAGCCGGTGTCGATCGCCTTGCGCGTTGCGTTGACCAGCTCCATCACCTTGGCGACCATCACGTTGAACCGGTAGGACTCCACCAGCGCGGCGGCGTCGGCCAGGGTTCGCGCCGTCACCCGGCGCAGCGCGACGTCACCGGTGGTGACGTCGGCCCCCGGCCGTGAGGCCACGTCACCGGACAGCCGCCAGGCGCGCTGCAGGAACCGCAGCGAGCCGGCGGGCGACATGTCGGCCCAGTCGATGTTGTCCTCGGGTGGGCTGGCGAAGACCAGGGTCAGGCGCACCGAGTCCACGCCGTACTCGGCCAGCTGGTCGCCCAGGTTGACGCCGTTGCCCAGGGACTTGCTCATCTTGCGGCCGTTGTTGATGACCTTGCCTTGGGAGAGGTACGCCGAGAACGGCTCGTCCCACGTGATCAGACCCATGTCCCGCAGTGCCTTGGTGAAGAAGCGCGCGTACAGCAGGTGCAGCACCGCGTGCTCGTCGCCGCCCAGGTAGAAGTCCACCGGACCCCAGGCCTCGGCCAGGGACGGGTCGAACGCCTGGGTGTCGTCGTTCGGCGACACGTAGCGGAAGAAGTACCACGACGAGTCGACGAACGTGTCCATCGTGTCGGTGTCCCGGGTCGCAGGGCCGCCGCAGGAAGGGCACGGAACGTCGACCCACTCGCTCGCCGCCCCCAACGGGGACGTCCCCTTCGGCTTGAGGTCCGCGCCGCGCAGCTCGGGCAGCTCCACGGGCAGCTGGTCGTAGGGCACCGCCACCTCGCCGCACGAAGGGCAGTGGATGACCGGGATCGGCGCACCCCAGTAACGCTGGCGCGACAGCAGCCAGTCACGCAGCCGGAAGTTGATCGTGCCGTTGCCCAGGCCCTTGCTCTCGAGCCAGGCGATGATCGTGGACTTCGCCTCCGGCACGTCCATGCCGTTCAGAGAGATCTCGGCGTTGGACGAGTTGATCGCCGGGCCGGAGCCGGTGAAGGCCTCGCCCTCCCAGTCCGCCGGCGGCTGGACCGTCCGGACGATCGACAGGTCGAACGCCTTGGCGAAGTCCCAGTCACGCTGGTCCTGCGCAGGCACCGCCATGATCGCCCCGGTGCCGTAGTCGGCCAGGACGTAGTCGGCCGCCCACACGGGGATCCGCTCCCCGTTGACGGGGTTGACGGCGTACCGGCCCAGGAAGACGCCGGTCTTCGGGCGGTCGGTCGCCAACCGGTCGATGTCGGACGCCTTGCGCACGTCGTCCCGGTAGGCCTCGAACGCCGCACGCTGCTCAGGAGAGCAGACCTCCGCGGCCAGCTTCGCGTCGGCGGCGACGACGAAGAAGGTCGCACCGAACAGGGTGTCGGGCCGGGTCGTGAACACGGTCACCGGGCCGTGGCCGTCGACCTCGAACACCACGTGCGCACCCTCGGACCGACCGATCCAGTTGCGCTGGGCGTTGACGACCTTGCCGATCCAGGTCTCCTGCAGCTCGTCCAGCCCCTCGTAGAGCTCCTGTGCGTAGTGCGTGGTCTTGAAGTACCACTGCGTGAGCTCCTTCTTGGTGACCTCGGCGCCGCACCGCTCGCAGGTCCCGTCGGCCAGCACCTGCTCGTTGGCCAGCACCGTCTGGTCCTGCGGACACCAGTTGACCGGGCTGTTCTTCCGGTAGGCCAGCCCGCGCTCGCGCAGCTTCAGGAACAGCCACTGCGTCCACCGGTAGTAGGCCGGATCGGAGGTGTGCAGCCGCCGCGACCAGTCGAAGCTCAGGCCGTAGGACTTCATCGACGCGGCCTGCGTCTCGATGTTCGCGTAGGTGTAGGTAGCGGGGTACTCGTTGTTGCGGATCGCCGCGTTCTCGGCCGGCAGCCCGAAGGAGTCCCAGCCCATCGGGTTCAGGACCTCGTAGCCGCGGAAGCGCCAGTAGCGTGCGAGCACGTCGTGGAGCGCGAAGACCTCGGCATGACCCATGTGCAGGTCACCGCTCGGGTAGGGAAACATCGTCAGCGCGTAGCGCTTCTCCCGCGCACCCGACGCCACCGTCTGGTCGTCGGCGCGGAACGGGTCGATCTTCTCCCAGACCGGTAGCCACTTCGCCTCGGCGGCATGGACGTCGTACGACGACGCTTCGGACTGTTGCTCGCTCATGGTTCTCTCTCGGTGCTCGTGGGTGGGGGTGACCTGCCGCCAAAGACCCAGACACAAGAAAGCCCCTCACGCAGGGAGGGGCGGCCGCGTCGACCCGTCTGGATCGTCGACGCGGCTATCTAAGAAGCAGGTTCTTCCGCACGAGCACAGAATACTCCACCGTCGCGGCCTGGCGCCCGGCGACGGTGACTGGTCCAGGGATGCCGCTCCCACGGTTTCGTCTCGACCACGACGAGGGGTCTCGAGACGGTCGCTGCGCGACCTCCTCGACCGCCGGCGCTGCGCGACCTCCTCGACCGCCGGTGGCTGCGCGACCTCCTCGACCGACGGGCGCCTCCAGGAGCTACGCCAGGTCGGCGGCAGTCTTCCCCTTGAGATCCTTGCGCAGGATCTTGCCGGACGCGGACTTCGGGATGACCGTGATGAAGTCGACCATGCGCACCTTCTTGTGCGGCGCGACCTTCTCCGCGACGTGTTCCATCACCTCGTCGGGCGACAGCGACGCGCCCTCCTGGAGGACGACGAACGCGTGCGGGATCTCGCCGGCGTCCTGGTCGGGATGCGGGACGACGGCCGCATCTGCGATGGCCGGGTGCGTGAGGAGGACGGCCTCGAGCTCGGCCGGGGGCACCTGGTAGCCCTTGTACTTGATCAGCTCCTTGAGCCGGTCGACGACGTAGACCTCGCCATGGGGTCCGACCTCGACGATGTCGCCGGTGTGCAGGAAGCCGTCGTCGTCGATGGTCTCGCGGGTGGCCTCCTCGTTGCCGAGGTAGCCGACCATCACCCCGGGCCCGTTCACCCACAGCTCACCGGGAGCGGTGCGGCCGCCGGGGACGGCCTCGATCTCCTCGCCGGTGGCGGGGTCGACGATCTTGAACTCGGAGCTCGCCACCGCCAGGCCGACGGACCCGATCGAGAGATCGTCGCGGTCCAGCGGCAGCGCGTGGGAGACGGGACTGAGCTCGGTCATGCCGTAGCCCTGCATCATCCCGCAGCCGAGGCGCGCCTTGACCGCCTCGCCGAGGTCCGCGTCCAGCGGGGCGGCACCGCTGAGCACGGCACGCACGCTGGACACGTCGATGTTGTCGACCGCGGGGTGCTTGGCAAGCGCGACCGCCATCGGCGGAGCGATGTAGAGGAACGTGATCCGTTGCTCTTGGATCAGGCGGAGGAACTCGTCGAGGTCGAAGCGCGGCATCGTCACCAGCTTCGCGCGCACCTTGAGGGTGATGCTCATGATCACGTTCATGCCGTAGATGTGGAAGAACGGCAGCACTGCGAGGGCCACGTCGTCGGGCCGTTCCTGGATCACCGACATCGACTGCTCGACGTTGGCCACCAGGTTGCGGTGAGTGAGCATGACGCCCTTGGCCTTGCCGGTGGTGCCCGACGAGTACGGGAGCACGGCGAGGTGCGTCGCCGGGTGGATCGACACCTCCGGCGCCGCCGCACCCTCGGACAGCAGGTCCATCATCGACTCGTGGCCCTCGGCGCCGTCCAGCACGATGATGTCCTCGGGACCGAGACCGACCTCGGCGCACCCCGCCAGCGCGCCCGGCAGCAGCACCGACACGGTGACGTAGCGGATCGCGCTGGAGTCACGGAGCTGGTTGGCGATCTCGGGTGGGGTGTAGAGGGAGTTGATCGTGGTGGCGGTCGCACCGGCGCGCAGGATGCCGTGAAACGCGATGATGAAGGCCGCGGTGTTGGGGCACTGCAGGGCGATGACGTCGCCCGGCTTGACGCCACGGGCCGCGAGCGCACCGGCGAAGGCGTCGACGCGGGCGCGCAGGTCGCCGTACGTCGTCTCGCTGCCGGTCGCCGAGTCGAAGACTGCGGTGCGGCCCAGCTCGTCGCCGGCGAGTCCCGAGAAGAGGTAGTCGTAGATGCTGACGTCGGGGATCTCGACGTCTGCGAACGGGCTCTTGAACGGCACGGCGGTGTCCTCTCGGGCGAGCGGGGCTTCGACCACCGAACGGTAGCGCCTCCGGCTCGTACCGGCCTCGTCCTCCGAACTGCGAACCCGCCTAGTCAGTTCGGACCGGCCGGCCCGGGTCGGACGACCAGAACATGTCCTGCCGACGCCTGCATGTGGGTGTTCACCCCCGTCGGGGATGCGCCACTCGGCAAAGTGGTCCCGTGGCTGGCACGGAACGGATCCGGGTGTACCTCGCTGCGCGGTACGACATCGTCCGCAGCGGGCTGTCCAGCCTGCTCGAGGCCGAGCGCGACATCAAGGTCGTCGGCCAGTCGGGGTTCGCCGTGGTCGCGCTTCCCGAGATCCTCGACCTCCGTCCGGACGTCGCCGTCCTCGACGCCGAGCTACCTGACGGCAGCGGCCTCGGCCTCTGCCGCTCGATGCGCGCTGAGGACCCGCGCATCAGGGGGCTGATCCTCGCCGGCCGTCGGGACGACGACGCGGTCGCTACTGCGATGCTGGCCGGAGCTGCCGGCTACATGCTGGAGCAGATCCCAGCCAGCTCGCTCGTCAACGGGATCCGTCTGGTCGCCAGTGGTCACTCCGTGGTCGACTGGTCGGTCCCGGCCAGCGTGGTCGAGCACGTCGAGCTCCACAAGAGGTCGATCCAGGTGATCGCCGAGCTCACGCCCCAGCAGCGCAAGATCCTCTTCCTGATCGCGGAGGGCCTGACGAACCGCGAGATCGCCGGTCAGCTCGTCCTTGCCGAGAAGACGGTGAAGAACCACGTGACGGCGCTGCTCGCCCGACTCGGCGTCGCGCACCGGACCCAGGCGGCGATGATGGCGGCCACCTGGACCCGCGCGGAGTCCGCGGCCAGGACGTACGGCGCTCCCGGCTGACCGGGCTCCAGCACCAGCCGGAACACCCTCCTAGGCGGAAGATCCGCGCTCGCGGCGCGCCCGTTCCTGGGCACGCTCGGACACCCGCGTGAAGCGCACCATCATCGACGCGGACGGTGTGACCAGCCCGTTGACGTAGGTCGACAGCCGCGGTGCCGACGTGCCGGCCAGAGCGGCGAACTGCCGCTGGCTCAGGCCACTGACCGCTACCAGCCTGCGGATCTCCCGGGCGACGAGCTGCCGGTCGCGCTGCTCGGAAACGTCCCGGTAGTACTTGACCAGGTTGTCGAACGCCTCGGCCAGCTCCGGCCGGCCGCCTGCGACCAGCAGCTGGTGCAGCTCCGTCGGGTACGGCGCCCACGGGCTGGCGGCGATGATCGCCGCCTGACCCCGCCACGCAGTGATGCCTCCGTGGTCCGCGCAGTCGAGGATCTCCTCGACAGTGGTGAGGACGGGACCGGGAGCATCCGGGTCGACATCGGTCACGACCAGCCAGAACCCGCTGTGGTGGCAGCGCTCCGCGGCCGCAACGGCCTTCTCGTCGTCCAGGCCGCTGGCGGACAGGCCATCGACGATCTCCGAGGTCCGCGCGACCCTCCTCACGAACCGGGTGGCCAACGGCTTGGAGGCTGAGGTGTGGAGGAGGTCGTCAGCAGCCGACTGCACGGATGCGACGGGGCCGTGGCCGTAGCGCTTCACGAGACGACTGAGCGTCCAGAAGTCGACCGGCTCTGCGAAGTCGACGACCGCGATCAGGTTGGCCATCACAGCGACCCTCATCGGCCACCTGCTCTCGCCGACGATGCCCGCAGCAACCTCGGGGAAGTGCTGCCAGCCCACGAGCGAGATCCGGGTCCGGCTCGCGCGTTCGAGGAGATCGAGCGTTGTGGCGTGGGCTAGCCGGTTGCGCGGGTCGGTGTCCCGGGCGATGGCCGCCCGGAGGGCCGACAGCCGAGCGACCGACGGTTCCATGGATCCTGTGCCTCCTCTGCGAGCCGCCCCGGGCGTTCGCGGGACGGATCCACCTCATCCGCTGCAAGGGCGGATAAGGAAGTTCAGCACAAGCCGCCGCCAGATACCGGCGTTCCGCACAGGTCGCGGGGGTCTCAGGGGTGGCTGGGTTCGGTCAGGAGCAGCTGCTCCTGCACCGCCGCCTGGTTGAGGAAGTGCCGCTCGGCCGTGATCAAGCCGTCCTCCACCTCCAGGACCACGACCCCGTCGATGGACATCGGAAGGCCCGTCGGCGGCAGGGCCGGAGCATCGGTGCGGAGGAGCACGCGGTCCGAGTCGTTGAGGTGCAGCGGGCCCTGGTTGGTGCCAGTGATCCGGATCTCGAACAGGATCGCGGACCCGGCCGTGGCGACCCGGCCCGGTGTGAACGTGAGGTCCGGAAAGCTCTCCACCATCGCGTCCCGGGTCTCGAGCCACTCTGCGGCTCCGATCGGCGTCGTCGCCTCGGACCGGTGGACGGTCGCGCCGGCGGCATAGGCGGCAACGAGCGCCGCTGTGTCGCGCTCGTTGTGTGCGTCGAGGAAAGCCGCGACCTGGTCCGCTGCGGTTCTCATCGCTCGGTACCTCGACTCGGGTACCGGGGTGGCCGGAACATCAGCATCCATGGGCCACGCGGGCCGTATCCGGTGCAGGTGTACGACCGCCCGATCGCCTCTAGGATCTGTCGCAATGTCGTCATCGGGTCCTCCTCCTGAGGGTTCGGCTCCTCATGAGGGTCGCGCCGAGGAGGGCCCGTTCGCGTGGGGAGAATCCCTCGACCTCGAGCTGGTCGGGCGTGACGACGAGCTGGTCCGGGTGGTTGCCCTGCTCGACGCTGCTCGGGCCCAGTCCTCCGGGTCGCTGGTCCTGACCGGCGAGCCCGGGATCGGGAAGTCGGCGCTGCTCGGCGCCGCCGAGCAGCTGGCGTCCGGGTTCCGGTGCCTGTGGGTCCGGGGCGCCGAGTCGGAGCAGGTGATGGCCAACGCCGGACTGCTCCAGGCGATCAGCCCACTGCGCGGGCGGCTGGCCGACGTACCCGAGAGCCAGGCGGCGGCGCTGTCGCGCGCCCTGGGCTGGGGATCTGGTCCGGGAGGAGCGGAGCGGTTCCTGGTCGCGGCAGCGACGATGTCCCTGCTCGCGGCCGAAGCCGAGGACAACCCGGTGCTCGTCCTCGTCGACGACCTCCAGTGGGTCGATCACGAGTCCGCTGCTGCGCTCGTCTTCGCGGCTCGCCGGCTGCAGGACGACCGCGTCTGCTTCCTCTGGGCGGCGCGCGATCCCGCACCGATCGCCGATCTCGTGCGCGGCACCCCAGGGATGCCGCTGTCCGGTCTTCCCCGCGACGCGGCACGAGCGCTGGTGGCCGAGCGCGTGGCGCCCCCGGTCGCCGACCAGCTGGTCGCCGACACCGCGGGCAATCCGCTCGCGCTGCTCGAGATCTCTTCCCGACTCACCGACGCCCAACGGCTCGGCACCGCTCCGCTACCCGATCGGCTCCCCGTCGGCGAGCGGCTCAAGGCCGACTACCAGCACCTGTTGTCCGGGCTTTCCGCGCCCGCGTGGCGGGCAGTGCTGCTGTGCGCGATCGACCGGTCGGCGTCGGCCACGACCGTCGCGCGAGCGCTCGCTGCCGCAGACATCGACATTGACGCGGCACTCGACGAGGCAGGCGAGCGAGGGGTCCTCGTCCGCCAGGCGGGCGGGCTCGCGTTCCGGCACCCGTTGCTGCGGACCGCCGCCCTCGGCGTCGCGACCACGGCACAACAGCGGCGGGCCCACCTCGCTCTGGCAGAGGCGTTGTCCGCCGGGTCGAGTCCGCTGGACGCGGCATGGCACCGCGCCGAGGCCGCCACGTCGGCCGACCCCGACCTGGCCGGCGATCTGGTGGAGCTGGCCGAGAAGAGCCGCTCGCGCTCGGGATACGCCACCGCGTCGTCGGTGCTGGAGCGCGCAGCCTCGCTGACCGGCGACGCCGTTCGAGGAGCCGACCTGACTGCCCGTGCCGCCGAGGATGCCTTCGTCGCCGGCGACGTCACCCGTGCCCGCGCGCTCGCCCAGCGCGTCCTCGCGGACACCGTCGACCCCGGGATCCGGGGACGCGCCCTGACCACGCTCGGTGTGCTCGAGGTCTCCACCGGCTCGGTGCCGCGGGCCGTCGAGCTGCTCGCGTCAGCGGTCGAGGTCGCCGAGGGACCCGCACTGACACACGCCCTCACCGAGCTCTCGTTGGCGAGGTTCCGACTGAGTGACCTACCGGGCATCGCAGACTGCGCGGCACGGATGGCGCTCACGTCGGACCGCGACGACCCCGTGCAACGTCTGCAGAGCGACTTCGTCGGGGCCGTCGCGACCGCGGTGTCCGACGAGCCGGGTGAGGTCCATCAGATGATGACCGGGGTGATCTCCCAGATCGCGGATCCGCCCCTTCGCGACGATCCCCGGTCGCTGGTGTTCCTCGCCCTGGCGGCCGGCTTCATCGGCGACGTGGCACCGGTCTTCTCGCTCGGAGAGCACCTGCTGGCGATCGCCCGGGAGCGAGGCGCGATCGGGGTTCTCGTGCCCTCGCTCTCGCTCGCCGCTGCCGGCCGGGCCTGGCTCGGCGACAACGCAGGTGCGTTCGCGGACGCAGGCGAGGCTGCAGAGCTGGGTGACCAGCTGGGGTATGCGGTCGACGTCGCCAACGCAGTCGCCATGCTGGCATGGCAGTCGGCCGCCCGCGGCCTGCACGACGATGCCCGCCGATCCCTTGCACGAGCACGAGAGCTGACAGTCCGAGCCGGTACGACGACGCACGCGTCCTATCTGGCACTGACCGAGGCCTTCTGCGCGCTCTGCCGCGGCGACGCGGACGCAGCCATCGCAGCGCTGGAGCCCCGCCTTGTCACCGACGGAGGCCTCGGGGCGTCGGGCGAGCCGCTCGGCATCGCACCCGATCTCGTCGAGGCCTACGTCGCCGCGGGTCGACGTACCGACGCTGCCGACCTCGTCGCCCGCTTCGCGGCCGTCACGCCGCCGGACGCCCCGCCACTCAGCCTCGCCCTGCTGGCCCGCACCCAGGGTCTGGCCGCGGAGGACCACGACTCAGCGGCCGTCGCCTTCGAGGCCGCCCTCGCCGCTCATGCCGGATCGACCCACCCGTTCGAGACCGCCCGCACCCGACTTCACTACGGCGCGCGGCTGCGTCGAGCCGGGCAGCGGGTCAAGGCCCGCGACCAGCTCTCGCAGGCGAGGGAGGCGTTTGCGGCCATGGATCTTCTCGCCTGGGTGGAGCGCTCCGACGACGAGCTGGCTGCAACCGGCGCGCGTCCGCGGCGGCGCGGGGTGACGAGCACCGAACCACTCACCTCGCGAGAGACCCGCGTCGCGCTCCTGGCAGCCCGGGGCCTCCCCAACAAGGAGATCGCTGCGGCCCTCTTCCTCAGTCCCAAGACGGTCGAGCGCCACCTCAGCAGCGTCTACCGCAAGCGCGGCTACCGCTCGCGGACCGAGCTCGCGGCCGCCTTCGCCAGGTCGGATGCAACATCGGGGTGACCTGTCCCTCATTGCGGCGACTACCGTTCGCACATGGCACACAGGATGAGGATCCGACGCATGCTGGCCCGCGGCCTTCTGCGTGCAACGCGGTGGCAGCTCGTCGGCACCGTGCCCCGAAAGGGAATCCTGGTGGGTGCGCCGCACACGTCGCGGTGGGACTGGGTGGCGATGCTGCTGATCGCATGGAGCCACAGCGCGCGTCCGCAGGTGCTGATCAAGCACACGTACTTCAAGGGACCGCTGTGCTGGATCCTGCGGAAGACCGGGGGCATCCCGCTCGACCGGGAGAGTCCCGGAGCAACCATCCGAGCTCTG
The DNA here is from genome assembly GCA_963724275.1 of uncultured Actinomycetota bacterium. Classification (GTDB taxonomy): domain Bacteria; phylum Actinomycetota; class Actinomycetes; order Propionibacteriales; family Nocardioidaceae; genus Nocardioides. The sequence goes on from CAVRUB010000003.1 coordinate 111,012, forward strand.
CTCAAGGACGCCGAGGGGCACGACTCCTTCCTCCTGGTCATCGCGCCGGAGGCGACCCGGGGCAAGAGCGAGTACTGGAAGCCCGGCTTCTACAAGATCGCCGGTCAGACCGGCCTGCCCATCGGTCTCGGATTCATCGACGGCACGACGCGGACCCTCGGGATCGGACCGTCGTTCACCCCGTCGGGCGATGTCGTGGCCGACATGGATCTCGTCCGCGAGTTCTACGCGGACAAACGGGGCGTCAACCCGGACCTCTGGGCAGAGCCTCGGCTCCGCGAAGAGTCGAAAGGGATCAGCTGAACCCTGGAACCACGAGGGTCGCCGCCCGAACGGACGCCGACCCTGCCAATCTCGATCTCGAGTGGAGCTGAGGGGACTCGAACCCCTGACCCTCTGCATGCCATGCAGATGCGCTACCAGCTGCGCCACAGCCCCGTGATGTTGCCTGAGCAACGCGGAGAACCTTACCCAACCGCCTGAAGACAAGTGAAATCGAGGTCTGGAACACACGGGGGTACGACAGGTCACCGGGTCTCGATACGCCCTCGCCTAGCGGCTCGGGCTACTCGACCACCGACGCTCGGGCTACTCGACCACCGACAGGCTCGGGCTACTCGACCACCGGCAGGCTCGGGCTACTCGACCACCGGCAGCGCTCGGGCTACTCGACCACCGGCAGGCTCGGGCTACTCGACCACCGACGTGCTCGGGCTGCTCGACCACCCGCGGACTCGGGCTGCTCGACCGCCGGCGGTCAGGCCGTGCGGTTGTACGCCGCGAGCGCCCACCGGCCGGAGGGCCTCTCCACGAGCTCGACCCAACCGCAGTTGGCCAACGCCCGGAAGTCGGTGGCCCGGTCGACCGGCCAGCCGAGCCAGTGCACCATCGCGGTACGGATGGCGGCGCCGTGCGCGATGAGCAGTGCGGTCTCACCGGCGTCGAGCGAGGCCGCGACCTCCTTGAGCACTGCGGTGAACCGCTCGGCCACCTGGGCCCGGGTCTCGGCGCCGGGGATGTCGTCCCAGTCGCCCGCTCTGAAGCTGGCGTACTCGACGGGATCGAGGGCGGCGTACTCGTCGTGGGTGAGCCCCTCCCGCTCCCCCAGCGTGTACTCCCGCAGGCGTTCGTCGTAGGACGCCACCAGGCCGGTCGCCTGCGCGACGTACTCCGTCGTCTGCCGCGCTCTGCGCAGGTCGGAGGAGAGCAGCACCACCGGCGCGAGCCTGGCGACCGCCGGCGCGACTGCCGCGGCCTGCTCATGACCGAGCTCGTCGAGTGCCGGGTCGAGCTGTCCCTGGATCCGCTGGCTCGCGTTCCACTCGGTGCGGCCGTGCCGGAGCACGACCAGCCGGCGCTCCCCCTCAGCCATCAGCGGCGGCGGGACCATGCACCTCGGCCGGCAGCGCGATGACGGGGCAGTCGCGCCAGAGGCGCTCGAGGGCGTAGAACTGCCGCTCCTCGCTGTGCTGCACGTGCACCACGATCTCGCCGTAGTCGATGAGCACCCAGCGCGCGTCGCGCTCGCCCTCGCGGCGGACCGGCTTGGACCCGATCTCCCGCAGCTTGTCCTCGATCTCGTCGACGATCGCCTTGACCTGTCGGTCGTTGGCGCCGCTGGCGAGCAGGAAGGCATCGGTGATCGCGAGCTGCTCGCTCACGTCGAAGGCGAGGATGTCGGTGGCGAGCTTGTCGGCGGCGGCGCGGGCTGCCGCGTGCACCAGCTCGACGGCGTGCTCGGTGGCGGTCATGTCACTCCGGGTTCTACGGGGTAGAGGCCGTGCTTGGTGACGTACTGCACGACCCCGTCTGGGACGAGGTACCAGATCGGCTGCCCCTCCGCCTGCCGCTGACGGCAGTTGGTGGAGGAGATGGCGAGCGCCGGCACCTCCAACATCGTGACACGCTCGGACGGGATAGCCGAAAGCGTCGCCGGGTCCATCTCCGATCCGGGCCGTGTGCACCCGACGAAGTGGGCGAGGTCGAACAGCTCGTCGGCGTCACGCCAGCTGAAGATCTCGGTGAGCGCGTCGGCTCCGGTGATGAAGAACAGGTCGGAGTCGGGCCGCACGGCATGGAGGTCGCGCAGCGTGTCGATCGTGTACGTCGGGCCGCCCCGATCGATGTCGACCCGGCTCACGGTGAAGCGCGGGTTGGCGGCGGTCGCGATCACGGTCATCAGGTAGCGGTGCTCGGGCGGCGACACGTCGCGACCGGACTTCTGCCACGGGTGCCCGGTGGGGACGAAGACGACCTCGTCGAGCTCGAACCAGCCCTGCACCTCGGAGGCGGCCACGAGGTGGCCGTGGTGGATGGGGTCGAAGGTGCCACCCATCACCCCGATCCGGGGGCGCCGAGCGGGGTCCGTCATGGGCTGACCGTCGGGTTCAGCTGTGGTCCCGGCCGCCACCGAAGGCCACCAGGGCGGCCAGAATCAGGAGCAGGAAGAGCAGGGTGCCGCCACCCACGATCCACGGGTTCACGGCGGGCTCGCCGTGCTCCTCCGCGGCCTGGAGCACGGCGAGAGCGGTCTGGCTGATCTGCATGTCCGGATGCTATCGGACTCAGTGGATGGCGAAATCCACGCCCAGGAAGAGGATGGTGAACCGGAGGGTCCGGCCGAGGAAGACGGTCGGGATGAAGACCCCCAGCGGCATCTTCAGCAGGCCGCCGACGGCGGCCATCACCAGGAGCGGCGGGATCCCGACCGACGCGGCGACGAACATGATGGCGGCGGAGTACCAGGGCCGTCCCTGCATCCGGGCGACCCACTTCTCGTAGCCGGTCTTGATCTTGGGGTTGGCCAGCTTCTTCTGTGCCCACCTGGAGTCGACGCCGCGGCGGGCAGCCTCGTACCAGATCACCTTGCCGACGGTCGCTCCCGCACCCGCGGCGATGCCGAGCGAGATCGCCGCCGGCACGCCCGCCGAAGCGGCTCCTGCCCCGAGGATGTAGGCCTCCATCGGCAGGAACGGGCAGCAGAGCCGACGCGATGCTGAACACGAACGTCGTCAGCCACAAGATCATGCGGTCTGTACCCGCTCCGGGACCGGCAGCCCGAGCTGGAGCAGCCAACGCAGCGACACGATCTTGAGCGCCAGCAGGGCTACCGCGATGATCAGGCCGAGCCACCACCAGCCGGTGGCCAGCAGCAGCACCGCGAACAGTCCCGAGTTGGCGGCCTTGCCCAACCGGGACCAGTTCCACAGGTAGATCCGGCGGTCCACGACGTGGAAGTAGTTGGGGCTGCGGATCGGCCAGGCGAGGAAGGCCAGCGACAGGTACATGTCGATGACCATGAACTCGAAGAGGTAGACCGCGACCGGGATCGCGATCAGCTCCATCGGCTCGTCGCTGAAGAAGAACGGTGCCGGCTGCAGCCAGGCGAGCCCGACGTAGAAGGCTCCGCAGCTGAGCCGGTCGCTGACGATGTCGACGACCCCGCCGATCCGGGTCTCGCAGTCGAAGAGGCGGGCCCACTCCCCGTCGAGGGTGTCACCGACCCAGTAGACGACGAGTCCGGTGACGAGCAGGGTCAGACTCTCTTCGTAGGCGCCCCACATGCTGAGCACGAGAGTCGCGATGGTGCGGACGAAGGTGATCACGGTCGCGCCGGTCAGGAGGCGTTCCGTGGACGCGTCCGCGTAGATCCGGTCGGACGCGCCTGCCATGGCTCGAAACTTACCGTGCGACCTGGGCCCGACGACGAACGCGGGTGCTAACGGACGTGACCGTCGCCGATCACGACGTACTTCGTCGACGTCATCTCCGGCAGCCCCATCGGGCCCCTCGCGTGCAGCTTCTGGGTGCTGATCCCGATCTCGGCGCCGAAGCCGAACTCGCCGCCGTCGGTGAACCGGGTCGAGGCGTTGACCAGCACCGCCGCCGAGTCGACCTCGGCGACGAAGCGCCGCGCGGCCGCCTGGTCCTCGGTGACGATGGCGTCGGAGTGCTGGCTCGACCATCGCCGGATGTGCTCGAGCGCTACGTCGAGGTCGGGGACGACACGAGCCGCGATGTCGAGCGAGAGGTACTCGGTCGCCCAGTCGTCGTCGGTGGCGGGCACGACGGCGTCGTACGCCGCGAACGACTCGTCGCCGTGCAGGGTCACCCGGGCCTCCTGCAGCGCCGCGACCACGCGAGGCAGGAATGCCTCCGCGACCGCCTCGTGCACCAGCAGTGACTCGGCCGCATTGCAGACGCTGGTGCGATGGGTCTTCGAGTTGAGCACGATGGCCAAGGCCCGGTCGAGGTCGGCGGCCGCGTCTACGTAGACGTGGCAGTTGCCGACACCCGTCTCGATCACGGGGACCGTCGACTCCTCGACGACGGATCGGATCAGCCCGGCCCCGCCGCGCGGGATCAGTACGTCGACGTGGCCGCGGGCCCGCATCAGCGCCTTGACGCTCTCATGGGTGTCGCCCGGCACCAGCTGGACGACGTCGGCCGGGAGGCCGGCGGTGGTGACCGCGTCCCTGAGCACGTCGACGATCGCGGCGTTGCTCGACCGCGCGCTCGAGCTGCCGCGCAGCAGCACCGCGTTGCCGGACTTCAGGCAGATGCCGGCGGCGTCGGCAGTCACGTTGGGGCGGGCCTCGTAGATCATCCCGACCACGCCGAACGGGACCCGCACCTGGCGCAGCTCGAGACCGTTGGCGAGCACGCCGCCGCGAACGACCTCGCCGACCGGGTCCGGCAGTCCGGCGACTTCCCGCAGCCCTCGGGCCATCCCCGAGATCCGGTCCGGGGTGAGCCGCAGCCGGTCGATGATGTTGGCCGGAGTACCGCCGTCCTCGGCGCGCCGTACGTCCTGGGCGTTGGCTGCGAGCACCTCCGCCTCGCGCGTCGACAGGGCGTCGGCCATCGCCCGAAGCGCGGTGTCCTTCGTAGCCCGGGTGGCGAGGGCGAGGTCCCGTCCTGCGGCCCGCGCGCGGCGGGCTACGCCGATCACGTCCTCGGTGATGCTCACCTGAGCAAGGTTAGTGCGGTCCGGACGCAACCGAACGGGCGTCTCGGGCGTCTACCAGGGCAGGCGCGGTTCCACGCCTGTCCAGAAACTGCGGCACCGACGTGCCTGCTCGAGGAGGAGCCCGTGATCCACCACCTGTCCCCCCGCCGGAAGCGATGGGGCGTCGCCGCCCTCGCGGCTGCACTGCTGGGCGCGCCGCTGGTCGCTGCCACGGCCACCACCCCGGCGGTCGGCGCCGAGCCCACCAACCCGACGATCGACCTCGTGGCTCCGGAGAAGGTGACGGCCTACAGCTACGGCCGCTACCATCTACTCCGACCTGGGCTTCCGGCTCGAGGTGGAGGATGCCCCGCTCGAGATCTGGTCGCAGCGCGCGTCCGACTACAAGTCCCTGCCGACCGCGGTCGCGAAGCTGCCGCTCGGTGACGTCACCCTTCCCGCCCAGACGCAGGTCGGCCAGCTCGATCGCTTCCTGCGGGTGCGCGTGGTCAACCTCGACAAGCCGGACGCCCCGACGGTGACGCGTTTCCGCAGCACCTGCCTGGGCAGGACGTCGGAGCGGACGAGCCCCGACTCCGAATTCAAGAACCCCTATCCGAGCACCTGCTACTACAACTCCTACGCGCTCGGGTCCGTCCACGGCATCCCGGCCGGGTGGGCCAGCAGCGTCTTCGGCTACGAGGTGCCGCTCCGGCTCAGGCCAGGGAGGTACGGCCTCACGGTGTCGGTCACCCAGGAGTACGCCACTGCGCTCGGGATGACGCAGGCGGAGCGCTCCGCCACCACCGAGCTCACGGTGCTCGAGGAGGACGACTGCCGGGGCGGCTGCCGCGACGACCGGACGAACCACCGGCTCACGCCCAACCGGCACGAGCCCGACCCCGCCGGCGGTGTCGACTCCCTGGCCGACCTGCCGGAGGGCACGCCCACGCCCGACCTGCGGTCGCTGCCCGCGTTCAGCATCCAGATCAACCGCAAGGGCACCCAGCTCCAGTTCGCTGCGAACGTCTGGAACGCAGGCAACTCCCCGCTCGTGGTCGACGGCTTCCGCCGCGAGGGTGAGGACGTCATGGACGCCTACCAGTACTTCCTCGACCATGACGGCAACCAAGTGGCCTACCAGCAGGTCGGCACCATGATCTGGCACCCCGCCCCGAGCCACAACCACTGGCACTTCAACGACTTCGCCACTTACGAGCTGCTCAACGAGGACAAGACCCGCGCCGTCCGCTCGGGCAAGGAGTCGTTCTGCCTCGCCAACACCGACGCCGTCGACCTGACTGGTGATGGTGCGGCGTGGGAGGCCTACGAGGAGGACCTCGGCAGCGTCTGCGGCGGCTACGAGATCCGTTCGATCCGTGAGGTGCTCTCCGCCGGTTGGGGCGACACCTACGCCCAGTTCCGGGCGGGCCAGTCGTTCCCGATCAAGAATCTGGAGGACGGCGTCTACTACGTCCGGGTGCTCGCCAACCCCGACAACACGCTGATCGAGTCCGACACCACCAACAACGAGTCGCTCCGCAAGGTGCGCATCTACACCAATCGGCACGGCGACCGGCGGGTCAAGGTCGCGCCGGTCGGCCTGGTGGACGAGTCCAACGGGATCTACGACTTCCGACGCTGAGCCGAGGCGCAGTACGACAAGGCCGCCCCCGGCACCATCCAGGTGCCGGGGGCCTCGTTCTGGCCGCTTGTCGAGGAGGCGACCGCCGACCGTTGGTCCCCCTGGCGCCCCCCTCGTTGGTCGAGGAGGTCGCCCTGGCGACCGTCCCCCCGTTGGTCGAGGAGGTCGCCCTGGCGACCGTCCCCTCCGTTGGTCGAGGAGGTCGCCCTGGCGACCGTCTCGAGACCTACTTGCGCTTGTCGACCTCGGTCGGTGGCTGCGGGCAGCACCGAGTGCAGGTCGCCGACGACACCGAAGTCGACCAGCTCGAAGATCGGTGCTTCTTCGTCCTTGTTGATGGCCACGATGGTCTTGGAGGTCTGCATGCCGGCGCGGTGCTGGATGGCACCGGAGATGCCGGCGGCGACGTAGAGCTGCGGCGAGACGGTCTTGCCGGTCTGGCCGATCTGCAGGGCGTGCGGCTGCCAGCCAGAGTCGACCGCGGCCCGCGAGGCGCCGACGGCGGCGCCGAGCGCGTCCGCGAGGCCCTCGACCGGCGCGAAGTCGCCGCCGGTGCCGCGGCCGCCGGAGACCACGATCGCGGCCTCGGCGAGCTCGGGACGACCGCTGGCCTTGCGCGGGTTGGAGGCCACGATCCGAGCAGACTTCGCCGCGTCGGAGATGGTGGCCGAGAACTGCTCCACCGTGCCGGCACCGGCCGCCTCCTCCGCGGACGCGGAGTTCGGCTTGACGGTGATGATCGGCGTGCCGGTGGTGACCTTGGCCTTGACGGTGTAGTTGCCCGCGAAGACCGACTGGGTGGTGGTGCCGTCACCGGCGACGTCGACGGCGTCGGTGATCAGACCCGGAGCCCAGCTTGATCGCGAGCCGACCGGCGATCTCCTTGCCCTCACCGGAGGACACGATCAGGATCGCCGCGACGTTGTCGGATCCGGCCTGCTCAGCCACTTGCTGCAGCACCTCGGCCTTGGGGGCCACCAGGTAGCCCTTCACCTCCGCGTCGTCGACCGTGTAGATCTTCTCCGCGCCGCACTTGGCGAGGTCGGCCGCGGCACCCTGGGCCTGATCGGCACCGCCGATGAAGACCGCGGACGGCTCACCAAGGCGCTTGGCGATGGCGAGGAGCTCATAGGTCGGCTTGCGGACCGCTCCGTCGACGTGGTCGACGAGAACCAGAACTTCAGACATGTCTCAGATCTCTCTTCCCAGTTTCCGTTCGGTCCTCAGATGAACTTCTTCGAGGCGAGGAACTCCACCAGCGCCGTGGCGCCCGAGCCGTCCTCGTCCTTGACGATCTCGCCGGCGGTGCGCGGCGGCCGCTCGGTGGTCTCCTCGACCGCGGACCACGCCACGGAGAGACCCACCTCGCCGGGGTCGACGCCGAGGTCGCCGAGGCTGTAGGTCTCCATCGGCTTCTTCTTGGCCGCCATGATGCCCTTGAAGGACGGGTAGCGTGCCTCGCCCGACTGGTCGGTCACCGACGCGACCAGCGGCATCGTGCCGATGACCACCTCGGTCGCGGTGTCGCCGTCGCGCTGGACCGCGAGCTGGTTCTCCTTGCGCTCGATCCGGGAGCCGAGGGTGACCTGCGGCAGCCCGAGCCGCTCGGCGAGCATCGCCGGGACCACGCTCATCGCGCCGTCGGTCGACGCCATGCCACACAGCACGACATCGACGCCTCCGCCCTCACCGATCTTGTCCACAGCCTTGGCCAGCACCAGCGAGGTCGCGATCGCGTCCGAACCTGCGATCGCCTCGTCCTGCACGTGCACCCCGCGGTCGGCGCCCATCTGCAGCGCCTTGCGCACCGCGTCGACCGCCTTCTCCGGGCCGACCGTCAGCGCGGTGACCGTCACCTCCTCCTCGGTGCCCTCCTTGAGCTGCAGGGCCTGCTCCACGGCGTACTCGTCGAGCTCGGAGAGGAGACCGTCGACACCTACCCGGTCCACGGTGTTGTCCGACTCGAACCGCGGATCCGCGGTGGCGTCGGGGACATGCTTCACACACACGACAATGTTCATGGTTGTGGCCGGATCGGCCCCTTCCTGCACTCGTGCGACCTCTCAGGGGTCGGCATTGGGTCCGCAAAGGACAGCGCCCGCAGGTTATCGCCCAGTTCTCCGGCGCAGGTAGCCCGGTGTACGTGGACTACCTCACACGGTATCCGGGCCAGGAGCGGGTCGAGAGGCCGTCTTACGGGCGGATGATCCGCTCGAGGAAGCGGCCGAGGATGAGATAGATCACGGCACAGATCCCGTAGTTGAACAACGCGTTCTTCACGGCGCTGTTGGGAGGGTCGAACTCCTTCACCGGGTTGTCCAGGTCGAAGACGTAGAGATCGACGGCATCGGCGAGGTCACGGATCACCTGGACCAGGTCGTTCTCGTCGTTCGCGTCGAGCGCGTAGCTGAACGCGGCCGCGGCCATGATCAGGGCCAGGATCAGGCAGGCGATCCAGACCGCTCGAGCGACGAGGCCACGGACGCGCGCGACCGTCAGCGCAGTGTGGTTGACCGGGTTGTTGTGCGTCGACTTGTCCGCCATCTTGCTCATCGTCCCTCGAATCTGGCCTTCCCGGGGCCGTTCTCGATGAAGGATTGCATGCCAGTGGCGCGATCTGCCGTCGCAAACACCGAGGCGAACTGATGGCGTTCGATTCCCAGGCCCGTCTCGAGGTCGGTCTCGATGCCACGGTCGACGCACTCCTTGATGGCGCGCAGTGCGTAGGGGGCGGCGCTGCTGAACTTCGATGCCCAGGCGACGGCGGCGCCGTAGACCTGCTCGGCCGGGAACAGCCGGTCCACGAGGCCGATGGACAGGGCCTCGTCCGCCTTGACGAAACGACCCGTGAACATGAGCTCCTTTGCCTTCGCCGGGCCGACGAGACGGGTGAGCCGCTGTGTGCCGCCGGCTCCCGGGATGATCCCGAGCAGCACCTCGGGCTGCCCGAAGACCGCGTCCTCGGCCGCGAACCGGATGTCGGCAGCCATGGCGAGCTCGCAGCCGCCGCCGAGCGCGTAGCCGTTCACTGCCGCCACGACCGGCTTGGGGATCCGAGCGATCGCCGTGACCGCGCCCTGCACCCGGTCGCCGCGGTCGACCATGTCGACGTAGGACTTCTCGGCCATCTCCTTGACGTCGTTGCCGGCGGCGAAGACCTTCTCGCCGCCCCAGACCACGACCGCGCGGACGTCGGAGCGCTCGCTCGCCTCGGCCGCTACCGCCAGGAGCTCGTCCTGGACCTGGAAGCTGATGGCGTTCATCTTGGGACGGTCCAACCGGATCGTCCCGACACCGTCGGCTACCTCGAGTCGCACGAACTCGCTGGACATCTGGCTCCTCTGGGGTCAGTGGTGCGGAAGGTGCTCCGACAGCGCATTGTGCCGGTGATCACCCGTCCAGGTCACGTGATCGCGCCAGTTCGCCCTCCGTCACCGCGGACCCTGCAGGATTGGCCCATGACCACCGGCCTCTGGCGAAGCATCGGCGACCATGCTCCGGTCTGGCCGGGACGGAACTGGCCACTCGGAGCGACCTGGACCCCCGAGGCCACGAACTTCGCGGTCTACGCGCCGGACGCCACCGAGGTCTGGCTGTGTGTCTTCGACGACGACGAATCCGGGGCCGAGCGCCGGCTCCCGCTCACTGAGCACTCGCTCGGCATCTGGCACGGCGCCCTTCCTGGGCTCACGCCCGGCACCCGCTACGGCTACCGCGTCAACGGGCCGTGGGCCCCTGAGCACGGGATGCGCTTCAACCCGCAGCAGCTGCTGCTCGATCCCTACGGTCTCGCGGTCTCGGGGACGATCTCCGCCGGCCCCGAGATCCTGGCGTACGACGTCACGGATCCGGAGCAGCCGAGCTCCCTCGACTCGGCACCAGCGACCGCCCGCAGCGTGGTCGTCGACCCCGCCTTCGACTGGGAGGGGGACACGCCGATCACGCAGCGGTGGCGCGACACCGTCATCTACGAGCTCCACGTCAAGGGTTTCACCCAGCTCCACGACCGGATCCCCGAGGAGATCCGCGGGACGTACGCCGGGCTCGGCCACCCGGTGGTGACCGACTACCTCAAGGACCTCGGCGTCACGGCGGTCGAGCTCCTGCCGGTCCACCAATACTTCTCCGAGCCGGGTCTTCTCGAGCGCGGTCTCACCAACTACTGGGGCTACAACAGCATCGGGTTCTTCGCTCCGCACGGCGCCTACAGCTCTTCCGGCGACCGCGGTCAGCAGGTCGCCGAGTTCAAGCAGATGGTGAAGTCGCTGCACCGCGCCGGCCTCGAGGTGATCCTCGACGTCGTCTACAACCACACCGCCGAGGCCTCCCCCCACGGCGCTTCGCTGTCCTTCCGGGGGTTCGACGATCGTGGCTTCTACCGCCGGGTGCCGCCCGGGGAAGCCTCCGGCGACGAGGCGGAGGGCGCCGACGCGGGCTTCGACGACACCTACTGGGACGTCACCGGTTGTGGCAACACCGTCAACAGCGAGGACCCGCTCGCGCTGCGACTGATCCTCGACTCGCTGCGCTACTGGGTCACCGAGATGCATGTCGACGGCTTCCGGTTCGACCTGATGTCCGCGCTCACCCGGACCGGACCGGACATCGACATGTCGTGCAAGCTGCTCACCGCGATGGGCCAGGACCCGGTGCTCCGTCACGTGAAGCTGATCGCCGAGCCGTGGGACGTCTCGATGGGCGGCTACCTGGTCGGCCGGATGCCGCCTCCGTGGGTCGAGTGGAACGACCAGTACCGCGACACCATCCGTGACTTCTGGCGCAACCACACCAACGGCATGCACGGCGTGGCCACCCGGCTCGCCGGCTCCTCGGACCTCTACGCCGACGACGGGCGGTCGGCGTTCAACTCCGTCAACTTCGTGACGGCGCACGACGGCTTCACCGTGCGGGACCTGGTCTCCTACGACAGCAAGCACAACGAAGCCAACGGTGAGGACAACCGCGACGGCACCGACAACAACCGTTCGTGGAACCACGGGGTCGAAGGGGAGACGGACGATCCGGAGATCGTCGCGTCGCGCCGGCGCCAGGCGGCGAACCTGATGGCGACGCTCTGCCTCTCCAACGGTGTCCCGATGCTGACGGCCGGCGACGAGCGCGGCCGGACCCAGGGGGGCAACAACAACGCGTACTGCCAGGACAGCGCGATCTCCTGGGTGGACTGGCGGCCGGACGATGCCTGGCTCGACGTCTACGAGCTCACCAAGTCCGCCCTCCGCCTGCGACGCGACCACCAAGCGCTCCGGCAGCGGCACTGGTTCGAGGGCCGGCCCACGATCGTGGGCGGCCCCAAGGACGTCGCCTGGCTGCACCCCAGCGGGCGGGAGATCACCGCCGACGACTGGCACGACACGGGGCTGCGCACGATCGGCATGTTCGTGTCCGGCAAGCCGCTGCGCGAGCCGGGCCCGCGTGGCGAGCAGGTGATCGACACCTCGTTCCTGATGTGGTTCCACGCCGGCCCCGAGCCCTGCGCGGTCTTCCTGCCCGACAACGACTGGGTGCGGAAAGGGCAGGTCGTGCTCTCGACTGATCCCGACCTGCCGGTCGGAACGCCGGTCGAGTCCAGCCAGGAGCTGCTGATCGGCCCGCGTTGTGTCGTCGTGCTCCAGGAGGCCGAGTAGCGCTCAGGCCACGGTGACGACTCCGAGCTCTGCAGGCGCCACCAGCAGCGGATGGGCCGGCACGACCCGCACCGTGTAGCCGAAGGGACCGCTCCGTGCCAGGCCGACCTCGACGTCGTACCGGTGCCGGCCGCCGTCGTAGGACTCGGTCGGCTGGAGCACGGTGACCAGCGGGTCGACCAGAACGTCGTCCGAGTCGACCCGACCGGACACCAGCTGGACCTCGACGTCGGACGGGTCGAGGTCCCCGAGCGCGACGTACGACCGCACTGTCATCGGTGCGCCGACCTGCGGCGCGTCACCGACGTCGTGCGCCTCGACGTGCTCGACGCGCACGCCGGCCCATGAGCGTCGTACCCGGCTCTTCCACTGCGCGAGCGCGCGTGCACCGGCGTAGTCGCTGTTGAGGGCGCGTGCGTTGCCGGCCGCGGGCGCGTAGAGCTGCCGGACGTAGTCACTGACCATCCGGGTGGCCAGCACCTTCGGGCCGAGCGACTTGAACGTGTGGCGCAACATCTCCACCCAGCGGATCGGCACGCCGTCGTGGTCGACGTCGTAGAACCGTGGTGCGACCTCCTGCTCGATCAGGTCGTAGAGGGCCCCCGCCTCCAGGTCGTCGCGCCGGTCGGTGTCGTCGAGGCCGTCGGCGGACGGGATCGCCCAACCGTTCTCCCCGTCGAACCACTCGTCCCACCAGCCGTCGAGGATCGAGAGGTTGAGACCGCCGTTGAGCGCTGCTTTCATCCCCGACGTGCCGCACGCCTCGTAGGGCCGCAGCGGGTTGTTGAGCCACACGTCGCAGCCGGGGTAGAGCGGCTGCGCCATCGCGATGTCGTAGTTGGGCAGGAACACGATCCGGTGCCGGACGTCCTCGGCGTCGGCGAACCGCACCAGCTCCTGGATCAGCTTCTTGCCGCCGTCGTCAGCGGGGTGGGACTTCCCGGCGATGACGAGCTGCACCGGGCGCTCCGGGTGGAGCAGCAGCGACCGCAGCCGCTCGGGGTCGCGCAGCATCAGCGTGAGCCGCTTGTACGACGGCACCCGCCGGGCAAATCCGATGGTGAGCACGTCCGGGTCGAGAGCCGAGTCGATCCAGCCGAGCTCCGCGCGGGCGGCGCCGCGCTTCTCCCACGAACGGCACAGCCGCCGCCGGGCGTCCTCGACCAGGCGGGCACGGAGGGCACGCTTGGTGCTCCACAGCTCGCCGGCCGGCACCTTGTCGACCGCCGCCCAGAAGCCCTCGGTGTCGTCGCTGTCGGGATCCGCGCCGTGGGCGGTCGCAAGGGCGATCACCTCGCGGGCGACCCAGGTCGGCGCGTGCACGCCGTTGGTGATCGAGCCGATCGGCACCTCGGCCTCGTCGAACGCCGGCCACAGCCCGCTGAACATCCCGCGACTGACATGACCGTGGAGAAGGGAGACGCCGTTGGCGCGCTGTGCCAGCCGGAACCCCATCACCGCCATGTTGAAGACGCTCGGGTCCCCTCCTTCGAAGTCCTCGGACCCCAGTGCCAGGACCCGCTCCACCGGCACGCCGGGCGTCGGTCCGGCTTCCCCGAAGTACTGCTCGACCAGCGTCTCCGGGAACCGGTCGATGCCAGCCGGGACCGGCGTGTGGGTCGTGAACACCGTCGAAGCGCGGCCGACCTCGATCGCCGTGTCGAGGTCCAGCTGCGGACCGTGCTCCCCCACCGTGAGCTCGCGGATCCGCTCGACCCCGAGGAAGCCGGCATGCCCCTCGTTGGTGTGGAACACCTCGGGCTCCGGCGCCCCGGTGATCCGGCAGTAGGTGCGGATCGCGCGCACGCCGCCCACTCCGAGCAGGATCTCCTGCCGGAGCCGGTGCTCGCTGTTGCCGCCGTACAGCCGGTCGGTGATGTCGGTGTAGTGCTCGGGATTGCCCTCGACGGCGGTGTCCAGCATCAGCAGCGGGACCCGTCCGACGCTGGCGACCCAGATCCTGGCCAGCAGGTCGGGGCCTTCGGGCAGCGACAGCGAGATGATCGCGCGGCTGCCGTCGGGCTCGTGGAGCAGCGAGATCGGCAGGCCGTCCGGGTCGAGCACCGGGTAGGTCTCCTGCTGCCATCCCTCTCGGGAGAGCGACTGCTTGAAGTACCCGTGGCGGTAGAGCAGGCCCACCCCGATGATCGGCACGCCCAGGTCGCTGGCCGCCTTGAGGTGGTCGCCGGCGAGGATCCCCAGGCCGCCGGAGTACTGCGGGAGCACGGCGGTGATCCCGAACTCCGGCGAGAAGTAGGCAATCTGGCGGGGCCAGGCCACGTCCGGATCGCGGCCCTCGGAAGCCCGCTGGTACCACCGCGGATCGGTCAGGTAGGACTCGAGGTCAGCGCGGACCTCCCCCAACCGTCGTACGAAGCCCTCGTCGGCGGCCAGCTCTGCCCAACGCTCGGCCGGCACCCCGCCCAACAACCGCACCGGGTCGTGACCGCTGGACTCCCACAGGCCGGGGTCGACCGCGGCGAAGACGTCCTGGGTCTCGGGGTGCCAGGACCATCTCAGGTTGGCCGCCAGCTCGCCCAGGGGAGCCAGGGTCGGCGGGAGCAGGGGACGGACAGTGAACCGACGGATCGCACGCACGGCTCGACGGTAGCCGAGTCGACTTGAACGATCCAAAGAACGCCCGACGTGATTGCTGCGACATGCCGTCCCCGAACCCGTAACTCCACGTCGTCCGCGCCCGTTGTGGGGACAAGGTGACGAGCAGGGCGGAGCATGGGGGCCGTCCTGCTCGTCTCCCAGCTGGCCGGCGTGTCGAGGCTGCTCGGGGCTTCGACCGCGGGCGGCCATCCGCGCACGACCTTAGGGTGGTGCCGATGTCCACTCCCCGACTTCGCACCGTGGCCGAGCACCAGCAGCGCATCACAGGGCTGCTCGGCACGCTTGCGCCGACCACCGTCCCGATGGCCGAGGCGCAAGGTCTGGTGCTGGCCCAGGCCGTCGTCGCCGCAGAGGCGTTGCCCTCCTTCGACAACTCGGCGATGGACGGCTATGCGGTCCGTGCTGAGGACATCGCGACCGCGACCGCACAGGCGCCCGTGCGGCTGCCGGTCGAGGCCGACATCCCGGCCGGCGCGCCCGTCGGAGTTCTCGAGCCCGGTACGGCGCACCGGATCATGACAGGCGCCCCGCTCCCCCGCGGAGCGGACGCCGTGGTCGAGGTCGAGGCGACCGACGGCGGCACCGACGTGGTGGCCGTCGCGGGCGCCCGCGATGCCGGCTCCTTCATCCGCAGCGCCGGTGGAGACGTGACGCAGGGCGCCACCGTTCTCGAGCCCGGCACGGTGATCGGACCCGCGCAGCTCGGACTCCTCGCCGCACTGGGCGTGCGGGAGGTCGTCGTACGGCCGCGGCCGCGGGTGCTGGTCTGCTCGACCGGCTCGGAGCTCACCGACGACCCGGTCCCCGGGGCCGGCCAGATCCGCGACTCGAACAGCCACATGCTCGCCGCGGCGGTCGAGGACGCCGGAGCGGTCGCGATCCGTCGGCTCTGGGTCGCCGACGACGTAGCGACGTTCCTCAGCACGCTTGACGCCGAGCTCGACGCGGGCGTCGACCTGCTGCTGACGTCCGGCGGCGTCAGCGCGGGCGCCTACGAAGTGGTCAAGGACGCGCTCGGCCCACGCGGCGTGGAGTTCACGAAGGTCGCCATGCAGCCAGGGATGCCTCAGGGCTCTGGTCAGTACGGCGACACGACAGTCGTGTGCCTCCCTGGGAACCCGGTGAGCGCGCTGGTGTCGTTCGAGGTCTTCGTCCGGCCCGCCCTGCGCGCGGCCTACGGCCATCCGCACCCCCGTCGACCGGTCTGCCGCGCCGCGCTGAGCGAGGCGGTCACGTCGCCACCAGGCAAGCGGCAGCTCCGGCGCGGGCGGCTCGATCCCGATGCGGGCACGGTCGAGCCGTGGGGGCCCCCTGGCTCCGGGTTCCTGGGTTGGCTCGCCGGCGCCGACTGCCTCATCGACATCCCTGACGACGTCACTGCGCTGGCGGCAGGCGAGACCGTCGACGTGTGGGACCTCACTCGCTGACGGCGACCCGCAGGAAGCGGTGATCGGACCCTGGTCTCGAGACGGTCGCCAGGGCGACCTCCTCGACCAACGGGGGCGGCTGGGGTCTCGAGACGGTGCGCTGGTCTCAGACGGTCGCCGCGACCTCCTCGACCACGACGGGGGGCGGCGGGGTCTCGAGACGGTCGCTAGGGCGACCTCCTCGACCAACGGGGGCGGCGGGGTCTCGAGACGGTCGCTGCGCGACCTCCTCGACCAACGGGGGCTGGTCTCGAGACGGTCGCCTGGGCGACCTCCTCGACCGACGGGGGCGGCGGGGTCTCGAGACGGTCGCTGCGCGACCTCCTCGACCAACGGTGGCGGCGGCGACGTCCTCGATCGGCGAAAGCACGGCCTTTACCCGTCCGGCCTCAATCCACCCGTCTCGCACCGTCACCCAGGAAATGGTTGGGTGGAGGCATGGTCGGACGCATTCCTGTGATCGACGTGATGCCCCTGGTGGACAACGGCCGACTGCCGGCTAAAGCCACGGTCGGTGAGCCGTTCCCGGTGTCGGCGACGGTGTTTCGGGAGGGCCACGATCTCCTCGGCGCTGAGGTCGTGATGATCGACCCCGACGGCGTCAGACGCGAACCGGTCCGCCTGCATCCGCTTCCGATCGTCGACCGGCACACCGTCGACCGCTACGAGGCGTGGGTCACCCCGGATCGTCCGGGCGGATGGACGTTCGAGATCCAGGCCTGGTCGGACCCGATCGCGACCTGGCAGCACGACGCCGGCATCAAGATCCGGGCGGGTGTAGACGTGGAGCTCATGTTCATGGAGGGCCGGCTGCTCTTCGAGCGGGTCCTTGCCGGGCTGGGCAAGAAGGAGCGCAAAGCCCGGACCATCCTGCGCGGTGCCATCGAGGCCGCACAGGACACGTCCCGCCCGGTCGAGGCCCGGCTGGCCCAGCTGGAGTCGCCGGAGCTGACCGCCGTGCTCCTCACCCATCCGCTGCGAGAGATGGTCACGATCGACGGCCCGTACGCCGCTTACGCCGATCGTCCCCGTGCGCTCTTCAGCAGCTGGTACGAGTTCTTCCCCCGCTCCGAGGGGGCGTTCCGCGACGCCAAGACCGGCACCGTCGTCAGTGGCAATTTCTCGACCGCGGCCAAACGCCTCGAGGCTGTCGCATCGATGGGCTTCGACGTCGTCTACCTCCCGCCGATCCACCCGATCGGCGAGGTCAACCGCAAGGGACCCAACAACACCCTGACCCCTGGACCCGATGACACTGGGTCGCCGTGGGCGATCGGCAGCCGCCTGGGCGGGCACGACGCCGTCCACCCGGACCTCGGCACCCTCGCCGACTTCGACGCGTTCGTCGCGCGTGCCACCTCGCTCGGGCTCGAGGTCGCCCTCGACCTGGCGTTGCAGTGCGCCCCCGACCATCCGTGGGTGACGAGCCACCCCGAGTGGTTCACGACCCGCGCCGACGGCACCATCGCCTTCGCCGAGAACCCGCCCAAGAAGTACCAGGACATCTACCCGCTCAACTTCGACAACGATCCCGACGGGCTCGCCCAGGAAGTGCTTCGTGTCGTCCGCCACTGGATGTCACACGGGGTGCGGATCTTCCGCGTCGACAACCCTCACACCAAGCCGGTGGCGTTCTGGCAGTGGCTGCTCGCAGAGGTCCGCGCGACCGACCCCGACGTGCTCTTCCTCTCCGAGGCGTTCACCAAGCCCCCGATGCTCCAGACGCTCGGCGCGATCGGCTTCCACCAGAGCTACTCCTACTTCACCTGGCGCACGGCCAAGGGCGAGGTCGAGGACTACCTGCGCGAGGTCGCCCGGGAGTCGGACCACCGGATCCGCCCGAACTTCTTCGTCAACACCCCGGACATCCTCCACGAGTTCCTGCAGTACGGCGGGCCACCGGCGTTCAAGATCCGGGCCGTGCTCGCGGCGACGGGCTCGCCGAGCTGGGGCGTCTACAGCGGCTACGAGCTGTTCGAGCACGTCGCCGTCAGGCCGGGCAGCGAGGAGTACCTCGACTCGGAGAAGTACCAGATCCGGATCCGCGACTGGGAGACCGCCGAGGCCGAGGGGCGCTCGCTGGCGCCGTACCTCACCAAGCTCAACGAGCTGCGCCGTTCCCACCCCGCTCTGCAGCTCCTGCGCAACCTGGTGGTCCACCCCACTGACGACGACGGCATCATCTGCTTCAGCAAGACGGCGACGACCGCCGACGGCGGCGCCGACAGGGTGATCGTCGTGATCAACCTCGACCCGCACGCGGCGCGCGACACGATGGTGCATCTCGACCTCAGCGCGCTCGGCCTCGAGCCGGACGCCACGTTCCCGGTCCGCGACGAGCTCACCGGCGAGGACTACCACTGGGGCGCTGACAACTACGTGCGCCTCGATCCGCACCACGAGCCGGCCCACCTGCTGACGGTGAGGCTCGTCCCGTGACCCAGGTGCTCAACAACGAGCCCAAGTGGTTTCGCACCGCCGTGTTCTACGAGGTGCTGGTGCGTTCGTTCCGCGACTCCAACGCCGACGGCACCGGCGACTTCCGTGGCCTGGCCGAGAAGCTCGACTACCTCGAGTGGCTCGGCGTCGACTGCCTGTGGGTGCCTCCGTTCTTCACCTCACCGCTGCGCGACGGTGGCTACGACGTCGCGGACTACAACGACATCCTTCCCGAGGCCGGCACCGTCGAGGACTTCCACCACTTCCTCGACGAGGCGCACAAGCGCGGCATCCGCGTGATCATCGACTTCGTCATGAACCACACCAGTGACCAGCACCCGTGGTTCCAGGCCTCCCGCGCCGACCCCGACGGGCCGTACGGCGACTTCTACGTGTGGTCCGACACCGACGAGCTCTACGAGGAGGCGCGGATCATCTTCGTCGACACCGAGCCCTCGAACTGGACCTGGGACCCGGTGCGCGGGCAGTACTACTGGCACCGGTTCTTCCACCACCAGCCGGACCTCAACTTCGACAACCCCAGGGTCCTCGAAGCGATGCTGGACGCAATGGACTTCTGGCTCGCCATGGGCCTGGACGGGTTCCGCCTGGACGCCGTGCCCTACCTCTTCGAGCGGCCAGGGACCAACGGCGAGAACCTTCCTGAGACGCACGACGCCCTCAAGGCGGTACGCCGCTTCGTCGATACCAAGTATCCGGGAACGGTGCTGCTCTGCGAGGCAAACCAGTGGCCCGACGACGTGGTCGAGTACTTCGGCGATCCCGAGGTCGGCGGCGACGAGTGCCACATGGCGTTCCACTTCCCGGTGATGCCGCGCATCTTCATGGCCGTACGACGGGAGTCCCGCTACCCGGTCTCCGAGATCATGGCCGCGACACCGGAGATCCCCGAGGGCTGCCAGTGGGGCATCTTCCTGCGCAACCACGACGAGCTGACGCTCGAGATGGTCACCGACGAGGACCGCGACTACATGTGGGGTGAGTACGCGACGGACCCGCGGATGAAGGCCAACATCGGCATCCGTCGCCGCCTGGCCACGCTGCTCGACAACGACACCAACCAGATCGAGCTCTTCACCGCGCTGCTGCTCTCGCTGCCGGGATCACCGGTCCTCTACTACGGCGACGAGATCGGTATGGGCGACAACATCTGGCTCGGCGACCGCGACGGCGTACGCACCCCGATGCAGTGGACGCCCGACCGCAACGCCGGGTTCTCGTCGGCGACGCCGGGGAAGTTGGACCTCCCCGTTATCCAGGACCCCGTCTACGGGTACCAGAGCGTCAATGTCGAAGCACAGCTCGAGAACGCGTCGTCCCTGCTCCACTGGACCCGACGGATGATCCACGCCCGTCGCAAGCACCCCGCCTTCGGCCTGGGCACCTTCACGGACCTGGGCGGCTCCAACCCGACCGTGTTGTCCTACGTGCGCGAGCACGTGGACGACAGCGGCGGAGAGGGCGACGTCATCATGTGCGTCAACAACCTCTCCCGCTTTCCCCAGCCGATCGAGCTGGACCTGCGACGCTACGAGGGGCGGGTCCCGGTCGAGCTGATCGGCGGCGTCCCGTTCCCCGCGATCGGCGAGCTGCCCTACCTCCTGACCCTCAGCGGGCACGGCTTCTACTGGTTCCGACTGACCAACCCCGATACCGACGAGCGGCCGGTGATCTGACGGCATGAGCACTCGGGCTGAGTCCCTCCACGCCTTTGTCAACGAAGCGCGGTGGTTCGGCGGGAAGGGCAGGGGGTACACCGTCGCCGACGTGCACCGCCTCGGCGAGGTGCCGGGTGACGACGCGCCCCCGATCGTCGTCGACGTGGTCGAGCTCACCTACGACGACGGCTCGACCGAGCTCTACCAGCTCCCCCTGGTGCTCGTCGCCGATCCTGACACGCGTCACGACCACGCGTTCGTCGGCTGGTGGGAGGACCCCGACCACGGCTGGGTGCACGCCTACGACGCCGTCCACGTCCGGGACGCCATGACGCGGTTCATCCAGGCGTTCGTCTCACCTCCTTCCGGCGGCGGACTCACGTTCGTCCGGCAGCCCGGCCACGAGCTCGACGTCGAAGCGGTCCCGGCGCCGTTCAGCGGCGAGCAGTCCAACTCCTCGGTGCTGTTCGGCGAGGACTCGGTGCTCAAGGTCTTCCGCAAGATCAACCGTGGCGAGAACCCCGACATCACCACCCACCGGGCACTCACCGAGGTCGGCTCCACGCACATCGCCGCCCTCTACGGGTGGATCGAGGCCCGGGCCGCCGACGGCTCGCCGCTGCACCTGGCGATGCTGCAGCAGTTCCTCCGCACTGCCAGCGACGGGTGGGAGATCGCGCTCGCCAGCGTCCGTGACCTGTTCTCCGAGGCTGACCTCCACGCCGACGAGGTGGGCGGAGACTTCGCCGCAGAGGCCGCCCGGCTCGGGACCGCGCTCGCCGAGGTGCACGAGCAGCTCCGCGACGCGTTCGGCGTCGAGACCGTCAAGGCCGGACACGTCGCCGACCAGATGAACGGTCGGCTCGACCAGGCCCTCGACGTCGTCCCCCAGCTCGCCGAGCACGCAGACCGGCTCCGGGGCGCCTATGCCGCTCTCGCCGAGCTCGGCGACCTGCCCGTCCAGCGGATCCACGGTGACCTCCACCTCGGCCAGACACTGCGGACGATCAAGGGATGGATGCTCGTCGACTTCGAGGGCGAGCCGGCGAAGCCGCTGGCGGAGCGGCTCCTCCCCGACAGCCCGTGGCGTGACGTGGCCGGCATGTTGCGGTCCTTCGACTACGCGCCCCACGCGATGGCGCGCTCGATGCCAGAGGACGACGCCGCCGTCGTCGCCCAGCGCGAACGCCGCGCCGAGGAGTGGGCCGCCCGCAACAAGGCGGCTCTGCTCGCCGCGTACGCCGGAGATCCCGAGGTCCTGGCCGGGCCCGCCCTGACGCACGACGAAGGCGTCCAGGTCGCGGCCTACGTCGCAGACAAAACCGTGTACGAATGCGTCTACGAGGCGCGCAACCGACCATCCTGGCTGCCGATCCCGCTGGCAGCCGTGGCGAAGGTGGGGACGCCATGAGCAGCCACACGCCCGACAACCCGGCCGGCCTTGGTGAGCTCGACCTCCACCTGATCGGAGAGGGGCGCCACGAGCAGCTGTGGGAGGTGCTCGGCGCGCACGTGCGCGAGCTGCCGGACCCGGCCACGGGCAAGCCCGTCGTCGGCACCTCGTTCGCGGTGTGGGCACCGAGCGCGCAGTCGGTGAGCGTGGTCGGGGACTTCAACGGCTGGGACGGCAACGCCCACCGGATGCATCCCGAGCCGTCCGGAGGGATCTGGACCGTCTTCGTCCCCGGCGTCGGCGGCGGTGCCTACTACCAGTACCTCGTGCACGGCGCCGACGGCGTGTGGCGGCAGAAGGCCGATCCGATGGCGTTCGCGGCCGAGGCGCCACCCGCGACCGGCTCGCGGGTCTTCAAGTCGACCCACACCTGGTCGGACGACGCCTGGCTGGCCGAGCGCAGCCAGAAGATCGCCGTCAACGAGCCGATGTCGGTCTACGAGATGCACCTCGGCTCGTGGAAGCGCCACCCCGACGGCAGCTTCTGGACCTACGACCAGCTCGCGGACCCCGTCGACGGCCTGCCCGGTTACCTCGCCGACCTCGGCTTCACCCACGTCGAGATGATGCCGGTGATGCAACACCCGTTCGGCGGGTCCTGGGGCTACCACGTGACGTCGTACTTCGCTCCGGACGCGCGGTTCGGCGACCCAGACGGCTTCCGGCGACTCGTCGACGCCCTCCACCGGGCGGGTGTCGGAGTCATCCTGGACTGGGTCCCTGGGCACTTCGCGACCGACGAGTGGGCGCTGGTGCGCTTCGACGGCACGCCGCTCTACGAGCACCCCGACCCGCGCCGGGGATGGCACCCCGAGTGGGGCTCGCACATCTTCGACTTCGGCCGGAGCGAGGTCCGCAACTTCCTCTTCGCCAACGCGCTCTACTGGCTCGAGGAGTTCCACGCCGACGGGCTTCGGGTCGACGGCGTCGCGTCGATGCTCTACCTCGACTACGCCCGCAATCCGGGCGAGTGGGTCCCCAACAAGTACGGCGGCCACGAGAACCTCGAGGCCGTGCAGTTCCTCCAGGAGCTCAACGCCACGGTCTACAAGCGGGTGCCCGGCATCGTGACGATCGCCGAGGAGTCCACGTCGTGGCCGGGCGTGACCGGGGCGACGTCGGGTGGCGGCCTCGGCTTCGGCTTCAAGTGGAACATGGGGTGGATGCACGACTCCCTGGGCTACCTCCAGCGCGACCCGGTGCACCGCGCCTACCACCACGGCGAGCTCACGTTCGCTCTCGTCTACGCGTACTCCGAGAACTACGTGCTGCCGCTGAGCCACGACGAGGTCGTGCACGGCAAGGGGTCGCTGCCGCGGAAGATGCCCGGCGACGAGTGGCAGCAGCTCGCCAACCTCCGCGCCTACCTGGCCTACATGTGGGCGCACCCGGGCAAGCCGCTGGTGTTCATGGGCACCGAGTTCGCCCAGATCTCGGAGTGGGCCGAGTCCCGCGAGCTGGACTGGTACCTGCTCGCGCAGCCCGGCCACAGCGGGATGCAGAGCATGGTCCGCGACCTCAACCGGCGCTACGTCGAGCTGCCCGCGCTGTGGCGCAAGGACCACGAGCCCGATGGATTCGCCTGGATCGACGCCAACGACGCCGGCCACAACGTCTTCTCCTTCATCCGTCGGGCGGAGGGCGAGCCCGACCTGGCCTGCGTCACCAACTTCGCCGACGGCGTGCACTCCCACTACCGGCTCGGGCTGCCCGCGGCCGGCAGGTGGACCGAGGTGCTCAACACCGACGCCGCGCTCTACGGCGGTTCGGGGGTGGGCAACCTCGGCGTGGTGACGGCGGAGGTGGCGCCGGAGCTCGAGGCGCGAGCCCCGGGCGGGAGCCCCGCGTACGCCAGCCTCACGCTGCCCCCGCTGGCGACGATCTGGCTACGCGCTCCCTAGCCCTGATGCCTTGCGCACGGCTGCGATCAGCCAGCAGCCGGGCGACGCCACTGCTGGGCATGCCGGGATCAGGAGATGGCACCCGGTGACTAGGGTGGAGACGTGCCCGACCAGCCCGACACGCATGTCGCGACCGTGTCCGACGGCATCGCCCGGATCCAGTGGTCAGAGGTGCTCACCGAGCGTGGTTGGCAAGCCGCGGTCGACGTCGTACGGCGCGACGTAGCCGCTGCTCTCGTCGATCACGAGCGGGTCGAGGCGCTGGTGCCGGTCGACGACGACCAGGGCCAGCGGATCGCGACCTGGTCGGGATTGCGCCGCGAAGGCGTGCAGCGCCGGCTGGGCGGCGACGTCGTCGTCTACGCCCGGCTGGTCGACGACGTGCCCGTTCATGAGCCCGGCGGTTTCCGGGCCCTGCTCAACTCGTTCCTGCCGCGCAAGCGGGCGATCAGCCAGATGCTGATCCGCGACACCTCGGCGGAACCGCGGGTGCTGCTGTGCCAGCTGACCTACAAGAACGACTGGGACCTGCCCGGAGGCGTGGTCGAGGTGGGCGAGTCACCGCTGCTGGCGGTCTCCCGCGAGGTCGACGAGGAGCTCGGGCTCGACATCACGGCAGGGCCGCTCGTGCTCACCGACTGGCTACCCCCGTGGGGCGGTTGGGACGACGCCCTCTGCCTGGTGTTCGACGGCGGTGCCCACGACGCGTCCCTCCTCGAGCGGATCGTCCCGCAGGTCCGCGAGATCCGGTCGGCCGAGTTCTGCACGCTCGCCGAGATCGACAAGCGGGCCGCCGACTACAGCGCCCGCCGGATCAGGGCCGCCCTCGCCAACCTGGGCGGCGGTGCTGCCTACACCGAGTCCGGCCGCTGACGTCGGCCGCAGGGCCACCAGGACCCCGAGCACGAGGACCGCGCCACCGACGAGCTCGGCCGTCGTCGGCTGCTCCCCGAGCAGCAGCCAGGCCGACCCGATCGCGACCGGGGGCACCAGCAGGATCCACGGCACCACTGCGGCGGACGGGTTGCGGGCCAGCAGGCCGTTGAAGATGCCGTAGCCGACCAGGGACGCCAGGCCGGCGGTGTAGAGGGTCGACACGAGGGTCTGCCACCCGAACGCCGAGGCAGCCTCGGAGAAGACGGCCGGGCCGTCCATGGCGAGCGCGAGCGCCGCGAGCGGGGCCGGCACGACCAGTGCCGACCAGACGGTGAGCGGGAGGCCCCCGCGGATGCCGGAGGCCCGGGAGACCACGTTGCCGATCGCCCAGGACAGCGCCGCCAGCAGGCACAGCATGAGGGCGAGCAGCGGGACGTGACCGCCACGGCCCAGCCCCACCACGACCAGGCCCAGAGCGCCCAGCCCGACGCCGACAGCCTGGGCGCGGGTGGGACGTTCCCGCAGCACCGCGGCGGCGATCAGGATCGTGAGCACGACCTGCGCCTGGAGCACCAGTCCGGCCAGGCCGGCCGGCATGCCGGCCGCCATCGCGCTGTAGAGCAGCCCGAACTGAGCCAGCGACATGAAGACGCCGACCGCCACGATGGTGCGCCACGGCGCGTCCGGCCGCGGCACCAGGAAGATGGCCGGGACGAGGACCACGCAGAACCGCAGGGCGAGGAACAGCAGGGGCGGGACGTCACCCATGCCCCACTCGATCACGACGAAGTTGAAGCCCCACAGGCTCGCCACCAGAGCCAGCGAGAAGGCAGTCGCGGCGGCTCACAGGTTCGATCGTCCCGGCTGCGATCATGAAGCACCAGCGAATACTTCTCGGCGTTTCGATGTAGCATCGCTACATGATCGACCTGGCAGCCCTGACCGGCCTGCGCGCGATCGCGTCGCACGGATCCGTGATCGCGGCCGCAGACGCCACCGGGTTCACCCCGAGCGCGGTGTCACAGCAGGTGAAGCGCCTGGAGAGGCAGGTCGGCGTCCCGCTGCTGGAGCGGGTCGGGCGCGGCGTGATGCTGACCAGTCACGGAAAGCACCTCGTCGACGCCGGCGAACAGGTGCTGGCCGACCTCGAGCGGCTCGAGGCGGACCTGCAGCACCGCGCCGGGGTCGTCACCGGGACGGTCCGCCTGGTGGCGTTCTCCACCGCGATGCGGGGACTGGTCGCGCCGGTGGCCCGCCGCCTGCTCGACGCGCACCCCGACCTGCGGCTCACCCTCGACGAGCGCGAGCCGTGGGATGCGGTCGACCTGGTCGCGGCCGGCCAGTGCGACGTCGGCATCGTCCACCGCTGGGGAGGGGTGGCGTTCGCCGTACCCGACCACGTCGCGAGCACCCGCGTCTCCGACGACGTCGCCGACCTGGTCCTTCGCCGCGACCACCCCTTGGCCGGCCGGTCGGCGGTGACCCCGCACGACCTGGTGGACGTCGACTGGATCGCCACCCCGGAGGGCACGATCTGCCGGCAGTGGCTGCACCGCATGTACGACGGCACCGGTCGGCCGCCCCGCATCGCCCACGTCTCGATGGAGTTCGAGTCCCACCTCGCGCTGGTCGCCGCCGGGCTCGGTGTCGCGCTGGTCCCGCGACTCGGCCGGGCGCCGCTCGGACCCGACGTCGTCGCGGTCGGGGTCACCGACCCCGTGCCGACCAGGCTCGTCGATGCCCTCCACCGACGCACGATGGCCGACTCACCTGCCGTCGCCGCGGTGCTGGACGAGCTCTGCGCCGCTGGGTGAGCGCGCGTCCAGCACCTCTCGCGCCAGCATCGTCGATCCCACCACCGCGGCCGGCATCATCACCACCGCGCCGAACGGGATCAGGAAGCACACCTGCACCACGACGCCGAAGCCCAGCATCGTGGGACCGTGGCCGGCCAGCAGGGCCTTCTGGGCGGCCCGGTCCATCCCCCGCGCCTCGAGCCCGCGCGACACCAGCTCCCCTGCGAGCAGCCGCCCGGCGATGACCACGCCGAGGACCGGGCCGAGGACCGGGCCGAGGACCGGGACCAGCCCGACGAGGAACACGACGGCGGTGGTGGCGACCCCGAGCAGGACCAGGCCCACCCCGTCGCGAGCCCCGCGCAGCCAGCCGACGCCCTTCTCCGGCACCACGCCGCCGAGCATCAGCTCGGTCTCCTTCCAGATCTTCTCGTAGAAGGGGTCGCCCACGGCAAGGGTCAGCCCGGTGAAGGTGAGGACGGAGAGGAACGTCGATCCGCCGACGACCGCGAGGTAGAGGCCGATCCGCAGCACGTCGCGCCACAGCTGCGACCAGTCGTCCGCGAACGGCGTCGCCCAGTCGATCAGGTCGTCCGCGACGAGGACCATGGTGACGAGCAGGCCGGCCAGGAGGACGAGCACCACGAGGGCGGGCACGATCCCGAGCAGCATCAGGCCCGGGCGCTCCCGCCACATCTTCAGCCCGCGGAACAGGAACCCCGCACCATGCGCGAATCCCATGTGCTGGCCGCTCAGAACAATGCCGAAGCCAGCGCCTGGCGGCCCTGGAGCACCCGCGGGTCCTCGTTGCCGACCGCGGCGAACAGCGTGACCAGGTGCTCTCGGGCGCGGTCACGGTCCTTGTCGGAGGTGCGGCGCACGAGCTCGACCAGGCGCCCGAAGGCATCCTCGACATGACCGCCGAGCAGGTCGAGGTCGGCAACCATGATCTGCGCGTCGACGTCGTGGGGATCGGCGGCAGCCGCCGCGCGGGCCTCGTCGAGGTCGACGCCCTGGGTCCGCTGCAGCAGCTTCGCCATGGCCAGGCCGGCGACCGCCTCGGCGTCGGCGGGATTGCTGTCGACCAGCTTCTGGTACTCAGCGACGGCAGCGTCGATGTCACCGGCCGCAAGGGCGTCCTGTGCCGGTGCGTAGCGCGGATCGGGACCGGGCTCCTCGTCGGCGTCGTCCTCGACCGGCGCTCCTGCGAGCGGCTCGTGCCGCCCGGTGATGCCCTGCGCGGTGAGCTGCTGGCCGAGCTCGTTGAAGAGGGTGCTCAGCTCCT
Source organism: uncultured Actinomycetota bacterium (assembly GCA_963724275.1). GTDB lineage: Bacteria > Actinomycetota > Actinomycetes > Propionibacteriales > Nocardioidaceae > Nocardioides. The sequence goes on from CAVRUB010000003.1 coordinate 138,725, forward strand.
CGCGAGAGACCCTTCCCGGGATCGGCTGGATGGCCGGCCGTCCGTCGAGGAAGACCATCAGCAACGGTACGGGCAGCTGCGGGAGCTGGCTGGCCTGCGCGATCACCTGCGCGATCTGCGGCACCGCGTCGATGTCCACGATCCCGGCCAGGAAGCGGCCGTCGTACTGCCCGACGATGTCGGCGACGTCGGCGGCCATCTGGCTGCTCTCGGGTGCCTGGGAGGGCGAGTGGAAGACCAGGACGACGGGTGCCGTGGTCGACGACTGCAGGACGGACTGGAAGTTCTGCTCATCGATGGCGACGGCGTACGGCGACGTGCTCGTGCCGGCCGGCGCGTCACCGCCGGCGGCGCTGGAGGGTTGCTGGGGCGCGGGGCGCTTCAAAGCCGAGAGGTCGATCGCTCCCCGGCCCACGAACGGCTGCTGCGTCATGCCCCAGAGTCTAGGAGTCCGTCTCGAAGTCCCCCGCCGCGGCCCGGACCGGACGCAACAGCTCGGACAGCTCGGCCATCTGTGCCTCGTCGACGCCGTCGAGCGCGAACCCGGCGGAGACCAGGTCTGCTGTCGCCCGCTCGACGAGCTCCCGGCCGGCGGCCGTGATCTCGGCGAGCACCGCGCGGCCGTCGACCGGATGGGGAACCCGCAGGATCAGTCCGCGTGCCTCGAGCCGCCGGACGATCGAGGTGACCGACGTCGGGTGCACCTGGAGCCGCTCCCCCATCTTGCCGAGCGGGAGCGAGCCACGGGACGAGAACACCAGCAGCACGAGCGCCTCGTAGCCGGCGAAGCTCAGGCCGTGGGGCTTGAGCAGCGCGTCGAGGCGCGCCAGCACCAGCTGCTGGACCCGCATCAGCGAGGTCACCGCGTGCATGGCCGTCACGGCACCCCACCGTTGGGCCCACTGCCGGGCCGCCTCGTCGATCGGGTCGAACGAGAGCACCACAGAACCTCCTAGTTGCGGTCGGGCGGCTCAGAGGCCGTACGCCGCCGTGTTGGGCGGGCGCTCGCCTGAACGCAGCCAGGCGTCGAAGAAGGCGTCGAGCTGTTCGCCCGACACCGTCTCCGACATCTGCTCGAACTGCTCCGACGCGGCGTTGCCGTCCTCGTGCACCGAGACCCAACGTCGCAGCAGCCGCCGGAAGTCGGCGTTGCCGATCCGGTTGCGGAGGGCGGCAAGCGTCATGGCGCCGCGGTCGTAGACCGGACCCGCGAAGAGGTGCGACGGCTCGGGATCAGCGATGTCGAGCTCCCAGAACGGCGGGAACCCGACGTTCTCGCGATAGACCCGGTGCAACCACCGGTTCGTCGACGGACCGCCGTGGGCTGCGTCGTACCTACGTTCCATGTAGGTGGCGAAGCCCTCGTTGAGCCAGATGTCTCTGCCACCGGGCCACCGACACCGAGTTGCCGAACCACTGGTGGGCGAGCTCGTGGACCACGACCGAGGGATGGATCCACGGGGGGTAGGTCGGGCGCGTCTGGTTCTCGAGCGCGAACCCGGGATCGAAGCTCGTGACCAGGCCGCCGGTGGTCGCGAACGGGTAGTCGCCCAGCTCGTCCTCCAACCAGGCGGTGACCCGCGCGGATCGGCGCAGCATGCCGAACGCGTAGCGCTGCTGGTCTGCGCCGAGTCGCTTCGACACCGCGTTGTAGTAACGCTGGCCGTGCGCACGGCCGCGCTCGACGGCGAAGTCGCCCGCCGCGAAGAACGCGAGGTACGTCGTCATCGGGTCGGCCATCCGCCAGTGCGTCGTTGCCGTCCTGCCGTGGACCACGCGGCCCTTGCGCACGCCGTTGCTGATCACCTCCCGCCCCTTGGCGGTGGTGATCCGGATGTCGAAACGAGCCTTGTCGCTCGGGTGGTCGTTGCTCGGGAACCACCACGCAGCCATGTGCGGCTCGTTCATGGTCACCACCTCGCGACCGTCCGCGAGCCAGCTGCGCTCACCCTGCCACCCGATGCGACCGGGGAAGCCGTGGTAGCGCACGAGCATATCGACCGGCTCGCCGGCCTCGAGCGGCGTGGCCGGGGTGATCGCGAGCTCGTGGGCGTTCGAGCTTCTCGAACTCGGCCGCGGCACCGGCGACCCGGACCCGGTCGACCCTCAGCAGGAGGTCGAGGTTGAACGTGGTCAGCTCGACCGACGGCACCAGCCGGATCTTCGTGACCCCGGAGAGGCGTTTGTCACCGAACCGGTAGCGGTCGTGGATGTCGTAGTGGCGCACGTCGTAGCCGACGTTGCCGTCCAGCGGGTAGTAGGGGTCCGGCACCTGCGGCGCGGCCATCGGTGCGGCGACCGATCCGGACGCGAGAGCCCCTACGAGGGCGACGGCAAGGAGAGAGGCGATCCTGGGTCGACGCAGCACGCGATCAACCTAGCCCGCCCGCCGAGTGGCCAATAATCCGGTTGCGCACCGCGGAGCGGGATCGCAAGAATGGCAGCAGCGACCTGCACCAGCGCTGGTCCGAGTCGAGAGGAGCCGTGACATGTCTACGACTGTCCTTGGCCTGTCCGCAGACCAATTCCTCTCGATCCGGAGCAACAACCATGCACTTGGAGTTTCCCTCTCCGCCGGCTGACGCCGACACCCGCACGACAGACCCCCTCGACCCGCAGTTCGTCTTCGACTTCGTCGCGTACGACGAGCTCGGCGACGATCAGCGCTGGTCCACCTGGCTCGATGTCGAGCCGCTCAGCCGCGGTCCCGAGCCCCGCCCGGACTGGGTGGTCACCACCCAGGGCGCCATCGACACCGACCTCGGCATCCTCAAGACCGGCAAGGAGGCCGACGTCTACCTGCTCGAGCGCGCCGACCCCCACGATCCCGAGCAGTCGGTCGTGATGGCCGCCAAGCGCTACCGGTCGCCGGAGCACCGCTCGTTCCACCGCTCCGCCGCCTACACCGAGGGCCGCAGCATGAAGCGGTCGCGCGACGAGCGGGCGATCAAGCGCAAGAGCAACTTCGGCCGCGAGGTCGCCGCCGGTGAGTGGGCGGTCTCGGAGTGGTCGGCGCTGGTCCGCTGCTGGGACCTCGGGCTACCGGTTCCCTACCCGGTGCAGATCGACGGCACCGAGCTGCTCATGGAGTGGATCACCGTCGACGACGATCCTCGGGACGCCGGCAGTCCGACCTCGTCGACGACCGCCCCCAGGCTCGCGCAGACCAGACCGAGCCGACAGCTGCTCGAGTGGTACTTCGAGCAGCTGCGCGACTCGCTCGCCACCCTGGTGCAGGCCGGACTCGTGCACGGCGACCTGTCGCCGTACAACATCCTGGCTGCGGGCGACCGGTTGGTGATCATCGACCTGCCCCAGATCGTCGACCTGGTCGGCAACCCGGCCGGGTTCGACTTCTTGCTGCGGGACTGCACCAACGTCTGCGACTGGTTCGTGCGGCGTGGGCTCGACGTCGACGCTCAGGAGCTGTTCGGCGACCTGATGGCCCACGCGTTCTGAGGGTGCGTCAGGCAAGCAGCCCGGTCAGGCCGAGCTCGTGCCGTCCGGTCTCGACGAGGGTGGCCTCCGGGGTCAGCGGGTGGAACTTGATCGCACGGATGTCGCGGTAGGCCCGCTCGATCACGGATCCCTTGAAGAAGGCCGGGCCACCGGCGACGTCCATCGCCAGGTCGCAGACCTCGATGCCGGCCTCGGCGACCTCCGCCTTGGCCATCATCACCGCCAGGTAGGCCTCGTGCGAGGGCGTGACGTCGTCCTCGCCGAGCGCGGCCAGCGCACCGTCCAGCGCCCACGAGGCGACCCGCAGCCGGTGCTTCATCCGGCCCACCTGGCGCTGCACGAGGGGACTCTCGGCCTTGGGCGCGGCGGCCGCCACGGCAGCGCCGTACGCTGCCTCGGCGATGCCCAGGTAGGCGCCGGAGACGATCGGGAAGGCGACCTGCGAGATCACCTGCAGCGGCGGGTCGACGACGCCGTACGGACGGTTGGCGAGCACCTTCTCGTCGGGGACGAAGACGTCCTCGACCACGATGTCGTTGCTCGCGGTGCCACGCATGCCGAGCGTGTCCCAGTTGTCGGCGACGGTGACGCCTTCGGCGGCGATGGGGACCGCCATGTTGAGGACGCGGCGCCCCTGCTCGGGGTCGTCGTAGACGAACATGGTCGACATCACGGTGGCGTTGCGGGACTGGCTCGCGAAGCGCTTGTGCCCCGAGACGCGGTAGCCGCCCTCGACCTTGATCGCCTCCCCTCGGGGGTGGGTGTAGTCGCCGCCGCCGGTCGAGACGAGCAGGATCCCGTCCTCGGCGACCCGGCGCAGGGTTGCCTCCGCGCCAGGGAGCCCGCGACGGTAGCGCCAGGCGGTGAACGCCACGACGTGCTGGTGCATGGAGCTCGCCAGGGCGGTGGCGCCGCAGTGGTGCGCGAGCTCGCGCTGCAGCGCGGTCAGCTCGGCGACGGTGGCACCGTCCCCGCCGAGCTCCGTGGGCACGCCGACCTTCAGCAGGCCGGCGTCACGGAGGGCGTCGTACGCCTCGGTGACGAAGGTGCCGTCGGCGTCGTGGCGGGCCGCGTGCTGGGCGATCACGGGCCCGATGGCAGCAGCGCGCTCGGCCGGGGTGGCCCGCGGCATGGTGTTCTGGACGAGGGGAGGAGGTGCGGTAGTGGTCATGAGCCCAATCTGCGCCCGTACCGGCGCCGCAACTAGTCCAGGATCGTGACCTCACTGGTCCAGATTCGTGACTACCCGGCTGCGAACCGCGATGTCATCCTGAGGACATGCCTGACTACGGTGACTACTGCCCGGTCCAGATGGCCGCCGAGGTCGTCGCCGACCGCTGGACGCCGCTGATCATCCGCGAGCTCGTGCTGGGCAACACCCGCTTCAACGACATCGCCCGCGCCATGCCCGGCATCTCGCGCTCGCTCCTCGTGCAGCGGTTGCGCCACCTGGAGAAGAAGGGCGTGCTGGAGACCTGGCCGGCGCCGACCGGACGCGGCAGCGAGTACCACCTGACGCCGGCCGGCAAGGACCTGAGCAGGGTGATCGACACCCTCGGCCGCTGGGCGATCGAGTGGCTCTTCGACGACCTGCGCCCGCACGACGTCCCGCCCACGACGCTGATGTGGTGGATGCACCGGCGGGTCGACACCGAGGCACTGCCGCCGGTCCGCACCGTCGTCGAGTTCCGCCACACCGCGCCGAAGCCACAGACGATCTGGCTGGTGCTGGACCGCGGCGAGGTCTCGGTGTGTCACCAGCACCCGGGCTTCGAGGTCGACGTGGTCGCCACGGCGACGACCGCCGACTTCGCCGACGTCTTCCAGGGCTACCGGACCTGGAGGGAGGCGGTCACCGAGGGCCGGATCGAGGTGAGCGGGCCACCGCGGCTGGTGTCGGCGCTCCCCCGCTGGTTCCTCTGGAGCCCGTGGGCCGAAGTCACCCGGGAGCGTGCCGAGCGGGCGGCTCGCGGGTGAAGCCGGCAGCGCGGAGGGGGGCGCGCTCGGCCCCTGGAACCAGGGAGGTCCCGGAACGGGTGGTCGTCGTCCGCGACAGGTCACCGGCCGATCCCGGACGCGACGGGCTGTACTCCCCGGAGGAGCTCTACGACGCGACGCCGTACGCCGAGTCCCTCGACGCCCGCGCCTACGCCTGGGCGCTGGAGGACCACTCGCCAGAGTCTCTGCTGAGCCGGGCCCTCCACGACGCGGGCATCGACCAGGCGCTCGGGCGATGGTGCGAGACGCGCAGCCTGATCGGAGTGATGGGCGGCCACGCGGCGCTGCGCGGCAGCCAGGAGTACGCCGACGCGGCCCGCCTCGGACAGCTGCTGGGTGCGGACCACACGGTCGCGACCGGTGGCGGGCCGGGGGCGATGGAGGCGGCCAACCTCGGCGGGTCGCTCGCGCACGCCGGCGGTGCCGTGCTCGACGAGGCGCTCGCCGTCCTAAGGGCCGTGCCGACCTACCGGCCAGTGATCGACGACTGGGTCGAGACCGCCCGCCGCGCCCGCAACCTCTGGCCGGACCCGAACCCGACCTTGGGCGTGCCGACCTGGCACTACGGCCACGAGCCGCCGAACCTGCTCGCCACGGCGGTCGCGAAGTACTTCCGCAACGCCCAGCGCGAGGCGATCCTGCTCCAGATCTGCGACGCGGGGATCGTGTTCCTCCCGGGAGCCGCTGGGACCGTGCAGGAGGTATTCCAGGACGCCTGCGAGAACTACTACGCGACCGACGACAAGATCGCGCCGATGGTGCTCGTCGGCGAGCGGTACTGGACCGACACCCTCCCCGCCTGGCCGCTGCTCACCGCGCTCGCCCGGGACCGCGCGATGGAGGCGCACATCCACCTCGTCGACACGGTCGAGGAAGCCGCCTCGCTGTTCGCCGGCTGACCCGGCGGTGGTCGTAGCGAGCAGCCCCGGCGCGGTGGTCGAGTAGCGCCCTGCGGCGGTGGTCGAGTAGCGACGCGCGTGAGGAACGCCGCGACGGCGCGTATCGAGACCCGGGCGGTGGTCGAGTAGCGCCCGCGGGTGAGGAACGAACCCGCGACGGCGCGTATCGAGACCCCAGGAGGTGAGAGCCCAACGGTGAGCGGGAACGTTGCGGCGTCTCGATACGCCCTCGCCTAGCGGCTCGGGCTACTCGACGACCGGGTCGGCTCGTTGCGGCGTCTCGATACGCCCTCGCCTAGCGGCTCGGGCTACTCGACGACCGGGGTCGGGCTCGGGCTCGGGCTACTCGACGACCGAGGGCGCGGCTGCGAGCTGTCCGCAGGCACCGTCGATCTCGCGGCCGCGGGTGTCACGCACGGTCGTCGGCACGCCACGCGCCTCGAGGCGTCGTACGAACTCACGCTCGTCGGCAGGGTCGGACGCCGTCCACTTCGAGCCCGGAGTGGGGTTGAGCGGGATCAGGTTGACGTGGACCCAGCCCCAGTCGCCGTACGACGTCAGCACGTCGGCGAGCAGGTCGGCCCGCCACCCCTGGTCATTGATGCCGCGCATCATGGCGTACTCGATCGAGACCCGGCGCTTGGTCCTGTCGGCGTAGTGCCAGGCCGCCTCGACCGTCTCCGCGACGGAGAACTTGGTGTTGATCGGCACCAGCTCGTTGCGCAGCTCGTCGTCCGGCGCGTGCAGGCTGAGCGCCAGCGTCACGGGGATGCCCTCGTCAGCAAGCTGCCGCATCCGGGGCACCAGCCCGACCGTCGACACCGTGATGCCGCGCGCCGACATGCCGAGGCCGTCGGGCGCAGCGTCGGTCAGCCGGCGTACGGCGCCGAGCACTGCCTTGTAGTTGGCCATCGGCTCACCCATGCCCATGAACACGACGTTGGAGACCCGCCCCGGTCCGCCGGGCACCTCGTCACGAGCCAGCGCGCGAGCACCGGCGACGACCTGCTCGACGATCTCGGCGGTCGACATGTTGCGCTGGAGCCCGCCCTGACCGGTGGCGCAGAACGGGCAGGCCATCCCGCAGCCGGCCTGGCTGGAGACGCACATGGTGACGCGGCCGGGATAGCGCATCAGCACCGACTCGACCAGCGCCCCGTCGAACAACCGCCAGAGGGTCTTCCGAGTAGTGCCCCGATCGGCCTCGAGGGTCCGCAGCGGCGTCATCAGCTCGGGCAGGAGAGCGGCGACCAGCTCTTCGCGCTGCATCGCCGGCAGGTCGGTCATCGCGGCCGGGTCATCGACGAGCCGGGCGAAGTAGTGGGTCGAGAGCTGCCTGGCCCGGAACCCCTGGAGCCCGAGCTCGACCAGCCGCTCCTTGCGCTCATCGGGAGCGAGGTCAGCCAGGTGCCGGGGAGGCTTCTTGCGTCCTCGCGGCTCCGCGAGGACGAGGGGCAGCGCCTTCGGCGCGGTGGGCTCGGCGGTCTCGGCGGGCTCGGACATCGTGCACCCAGTGTCCCACCGGGCGCGGGTGCTCTCCTAACCGTCGCGCTTGAGGAGGAACCAGAGCACACCCAGCGCGACGCCGACGACGACCACCGCGGTCGCAAGCACGCCGAAGAGCATGTAGCGGCCGAACCCGCGGGTGCGGTGCGGCACGAGCAGCGAGATCGGGACCACCAGCGTGAGCAGCACGAACGGGAAGAGCTCCTCGGCGCGCTCGTAGCCCACCATCGACTTCAGGATCGCGGCGTAGGTGCCGGGCACCAGGATGATGAACGCCATCCCGGTGAAGAACCCCGCGAGCGGCACGAAGACCGGGTGGTCGCGGTGCCACCAGGCGGGCAGCTGCCACCGCTTCCCGGTCGCCTCCCGGTCGGGGTCAGCGTCCGCGGGCGCACCATCCGCCACCGCGGCGTCCCGGGTGGGGGCGGACGCGGTGGGCCCCGGGGTCTCCACAGCTTGGTCCATCGATCCTGATCGTACCGGTCGGAGGGGTATGGCTCCTGATCCTCGCGTACCTTGGGGCAAGGTGGGGGAACGTCTCGGGAGCAGTGGGTAGGGGGTGGTGCGATGCGCATCAGCGTGAACATCGATCGGTTCACTGCGGCGGGCTATGACGTGCCCGGACAGGCAGCCTGGCGGGCAGGGTTCGGCGGTCGCTACGTCGTCACGACCGGCGGGCTCGCACCGGAGAGCGGTTCCCTCGACCTGCTCGAGGCGCACGCGATCCTGGTGCAGGAGCAGGCCGCACTGTCCGACGTACGTCTGGTGGTCGCCGGTCAGGACGAGCACGCCGACGCCGAGCACGTCGACGAGTTCACGCGACGGGCCGCCGAGCTCGGCACCGATCCGATCCTGCTCGGACCCGTGCCGGAGACCGACTTCGCGGCCCTGGTCGCGGGAGCGTCGGTGTTCGGCTATCTCCCGACGCAGGACGCCGACTGTGCGAGTGCGATCGAGGCGCTGGCGGCCGGGGTTCCCGTGATCGCCCGCGACCTGTTGACGGTGCGCGCCGTCCTGCGCGACGTCGTCGAGTACGGCGACACGGTCCTCTCGATCGCCGACGCGCTCGTCGACGTGCTCACCGACCCGCCCGAGCCCGAGCCAGGGATCGCGCTTGCCACGGCCTACGCCGACGCGTCAGAAGACGGCGTAGTGGAGGAGCAGCCAGATCGGGGCGATCGTCGCGAGGAGTGAGTCGAGGCGGTCCATCAGGCCGCCGTGGCCGGGGATCACCTGGCTCATGTCCTTGATGCCGAGGTCGCGCTTGACCACCGACTCGCAGAGGTCACCGAGCGTGGCCATCACGACTGCGATCAAGCCGAGACAGAGTCCGACCCACCAGTCCCCGTCGAGGAGGTAGACCACGAGCGCCCAGCCCACGCCGAGGCAGGCGATGAGCGACCCGACGAAGCCCTCCCAGGACTTCTTGGGCGAGATGACCGGCGCCATCGGGTGCTTGCCGAAGAGGACCCCGGCGACGTAGCCCCCGATGTCGGAGGCAATGGTGACCAGGATGAAGGTGATGATGCCGGCCACGCCGTCGTCGTCGAGACCGCCGCCGGTCCAGATGTCGCCGCCTTCGGCGAGCATCAGCGCCACGAAAGAGCCCAGGAACGGCACATAGATGAGCGTGAAGACCGAAGCAGTGGCGTTCTTGACGTAGCCGTCGATCCCGCGTCGCAGCAGCCACAGCATGATCACCAGCGCGGTCACCGCCGTCGCGGTGACGAGCGCATCAGCGCTCGAGACATAGGCCACGACCACCATCACCACGCCGCCGATCATCAGCGGCTGTTCGGGCAGGTCGATGTCCTTGGCGAGCATGCCCTTGCGCAGCTCCCAGACCGCCACCACGACCGCAGCCGCGACGATCAGCATGAACGCCGGCTTCCAGAAGTACAGCGACAGACCGATCGCGCTCAGCAGCACGAGCGCTGAGGCCACCGCCGCCTTGAGGTCGCGCCCGGCCCGGCCGTGGTCCTTCGTCGGAGGAGCAGCGTCGGCCGGCGGGGTGGCGTCGGTCATCGAGGTGTCGTCCATCGAGGGTCAGACCTCGAGGAGCTCGGCTTCCTTGGCCTTGAGCATCTCGTCGATGGCGTCCGTGTGCTGCTTGGTGATGCCGTCGAGCCGCTTCTCGGCCCCGGTCACGTCGTCCTTGCCGGCCTCGCCGTCCTTCTCGAGCCGCTCGAGGTTCTGCTTGGCCTTCTGGCGCACCTGACGGACGGCGACCTTGCCGCCCTCGGCCTTCTCCTTGGCGAGCTTGATGAACTCCTTGCGGCGCTCCTCGGTCAGCTCGGGGAAGACGCAGCGCAGCACCTTGCCGTCGTTGGCCGGGTTGACGCCGAGGTCGGAGTCGCGGATCGCCTTCTCGACGTTCCCGATCGCGCCGAGGTCGAAGGGCTGGACGAGGATGATCCGCGCCTCGGGCGCCGTGAACGACGCGAGCTGCTGGATCGGCGTCGGGGTGCCGTAGTAGTCGACCATGATCTTGCTGAACATGCTCGGCTGCGCGCGACCGGCTCGGATCGTCGCGAACTCCTCACGGGTCGCGGCGACCGACTTGTCCATCTTGCCGTCGGCCTCGTTGAGGATGTCGTTGATCACCTGTGCTCCTAGGTTGCGTGATGGACGTCGGGGCCGCGGGGCTCAGCCCGCGCTGACCAGCGTGCCGATCTTCTCACCTTGCACGACCCGCAGGATGTTGCCCTCGGTCGAAAGGTTGAAGAAGACCATGTCCATCTTGTTGTCCCGTGCCATGGCGATGCCCGTGGCGTCGGCGACCTTGAGGTTGCGAGCAAGGTACTCGTCATAGCTGAGGTGGTCGAACATGACCGCCGCCGGGTTCTGGTGCGGGTCGGAGTCGAACACACCGTCGACCCCCTGCTTGCCCATCAGGATGACGTCGCACCGCGTCTCCAGCGCCCGCTGGGCCGCCACCGTGTCGGTCGAGAAGAACGGCATGCCGGCGCCGGCGCCGAAGATCACGACCCGACCCTTCTCCATGTGCCGGATGGCGCGGCGAGGGATGTAGGGCTCGGCCACCTGTCCCATGGTGATCGCGGTCTGCACCCGGGTCTCGACGCCGTGCTTCTCCGTCAGGTCCTGCAGCGCCAGGCAGTTCATCACGGTGCCGAGCATTCCCATGTAGTCGGCACGAGCCCGCTCCATGCCGCGTTGCTGCAGCTCGGCGCCCCGGAAGAAGTTGCCGCCGCCGACGACGATGCCGACCTGGACACCCGCTTTGGCGACGTCAGCCACCTCCACGGCGATCCGGTTGATGACGTCGAGGTCGAGTCCCACCTCACCGCCGCCGAAGACCTCCCCGGAGAGCTTGATCAGGACGCGCTGGTAGCCGGTCACTCGTGCGACCCTACCGGGCAGTCTGGCGACTGGCTCAACGGATCCGCTGCACCCGCTCCCGGTGTTTCCCGCTGTTGTCCCCGTCGATGTCGGAGTCACGCGTCTTCGAAATGTGGTTGATCCGCTCCTCGCCACCTTGCACCGGTTGGGAGTTGATGATCGTGTCGCGCTCGAACGCGTGGGACTTGTCGGTGTTGCGGTAGTAGCGGTAGAAGGCCCAGTACGTCCCGACGGCACCAGCCGGTCCGGCGGCGAGCAGCCACAGCGCCCCGTCGTCGCTCGCGGCCTGCAGGAGACCGGGTACGGCGAGGGCGAGCGCGGGGATGATGTCGATGGTCATGCCGTCGCCACCAGGAACGCGCCGGCAAGGCCTTCGAGGAAGGTGCCCACGGTGATCGCCGCGAGGATCAGCTTCGGCTGGGAGACCGGGATGCTGCCCATGGTCTCGCCCGTCCGGGCGTTCACGGCGATGTAGTGGAGGAGCCCGTTGCTCTCCTGCTGGTAGGAGTACAGCCACACCGGGAGGTACATCGAGACCCAGCGGGACCCGCCGACGTCGATCTTCTCCTGCTCCCACCGAACGCCGCGGTCGAACTTGCCCAGCGACCCGCGTACCTCCGACCTGCCGATCGAGAGCAGCTGGTTCTCGAGCACCGGCTTCATCCCCTCCACGTTGACGTCGCGCTTCTCGCTGCTGAAGCCGACGAGGTAGCTCGCGTTCCACTGGACGGCGTTCTTGGTGTCGAACGGCAAGATGGCGTTGACGATGTTGTTGGTGTTCTCGGTGCCGAAGTCTGCCCGACCTCTGGCGCCCTCGATGGTGAGGTCGTCGACGGTGAAGCTCACCTGTCGAGCGACCTGGTAGACGTCGGCGGCGTAGTAGGTGACGCTGTCGTCGCCCTGCTTCTCGGTCCAGCGCCGGGTCTGGACCTCCCCCTTGCCCCAGTACGCGGACTCGGCCCGCGCATCGACGACCAGGTAGGGGAGGTAGACGCCGAGCACGTTCTCGGGCACGAACTCCGCCTTGAACTGTCGGTGGGCGAAGAGCCGTCGCTTGGAGGCGAACGCGCGGATCTTCTCGACCGCCTCGTCCTTGGTCAGCTTGAAGGGCAGCACCGCGTCCGGCACGGCACCGTTGGGGATCTGCTGGTTGACGTTGAGCGTGTGCCGGCACCAGTGACAGCGCGCGTTCAGTGCGTGCGCGGTGTCGACGATGACTTCGGCACCGCAGGCCTCGCACTTGAAGGTGAGCATCTCGTCGGAGTCGGCCTGGATGTCCGCAGCGCCGCTGGCGATGACGGTGCCCTCGAGCTCGTGGATGCCCTCACCGAGACCGAACTCCTCCTCGACCCGTGCCTCCTGCCACTCGTTGCGACAGAAGTGGCACACGAGCATGCCGGTCGAGCCGCGCAGCGAGACGTCGGTGGAGCCACACTTCGGACACCGGTTGAGCCCGTCCTTGAGGGACTCGTTGACGGTCTCGATGCTCGGCTTCGGCTCGGGTTCGGCCTTGGCCGCAGCCAGCTCCTCCTCCAGCGACAGGGGCGGCCCGTCGAACGTGGGCCGCTGTGGGTCAACGGACTCCTGTGCCATGTCAGAGCCCGAGCGCCTTTGCCTTCGCCGCGTCGTAGTCGGCCTGCGTGATGAGACCGGCATCGAGCATGTCCTTGGCACGCTTGAGCACCGCCATCGGGTCCTCGGCAGCGGGCGCAGCCGGAGCGGCGGGAGCCGCCGGAGCGGCGGGCGCGGGAGCAGCCGGTGCGGCCGGAGGGGGCTGCACGGGTTGCTGCAGCCCGCCGATGCCCGCACCGCCGGCGGCCATGCCCATCCCGATCAGGCCACCCGGCCCGGCGTTCTCCCCCGCGGCCTCGAACCCTGCCGCGACGGAGGCCTGCAGGTTGGAGTTGCCGCGGGCGCCCGACAGCGCGTCGGCGCGCTGGACGTTCTTGAGCAGCTCGCGGGTGTTGGCGTCGTACTCGATCGAGATGATGGCGGTCTTGACGATCTCGAGGCCGCGACCGGTCTTCCACTGGTAGTTCTGCTCGACGGCCGCGGACAGCGACTGGGCGAACCCGATCGAGTCCTGCTGGAGGCGCGCGATCCGGTTCCCCTTGGCAGGGTCGTTGGTGTACATCGAGAACGCCGGCGCAAGCGAGCCGATCACCTCGTTGAACAGCTGCTCCCCTGCCGGGTTGTCGATGTCGGTGAAGTCGAAGCCGGCCCTGCCGCCGATGACGTCGGCCGGGACGAAGTTGCGGAGGAACGTCAGCGGGTCGGTGATCTTCAGCGTGTAGGTGCCGCGGGTGATGGCGCCGACCTGGGTGTTCAGGAACGCGTCGTCCCAGTAGATCTCCGACTGCGTGCCGAACTTGTTGTTGGGCAGCTCCTTGAGTGCCACGAAGACGGCGTTCTGCTGCGCGGACGGGCGACCGCCGAACTTGAACCGCTCCCAGCTCTGCTTGATGACGGAGTCGACGAGACCACCGCCGGTGAACACCGACTGCGAGGCCGGCTCCTCGGAGTTCCAGAAGTAGGCACCCGGCTCGGCGGCGAAGCCGGTGAAGGCGCCGTCCTCCAGGAGCACCAGTCCGTAGCCCTCGGGTACGACGAACTTCGAACCGTTGGTGATGACGCCATCGGACGCACGGTCGTTGCCGCCGCGTCCCGCGTTCTCCCCCTTGCGCACGGCGGGGAACACTGCCGCCGTCGCGCCTACGCCGTCCGGGACGCCGTAGAAGTCGACCCACTGGTCCGCGAGCGTGCCACCGAGGGCGCCGGCCGCAGCTTGGAAGAGTCCCACTTACCGATCTCCTTCACCTGACAGGGAGCGCGCACGCGAGGTGCGTGCGCACGCCACCGAAACTATCCGAAGGCCGGGCCTGTCAGACCCAAAACGACGAAGGCCGGTCCCACATGTTGTGGGACCGGCCGTCGTTCAGGCGGGGATCGGTGTCAGGCACCGACCTCGAAGCGAGCGAACCGCTTGACGGTCGTGCCGGAGGCGTCGAGGACGGCCTTGACCGTCTTCTTCGACTCGGTCACCGACTCCTGCTCGAGGAGCACGACCTCCTTGAAGAATCCGCCCAGGCGGCCCTCGACGATCTTGACGACCGCGGCCTCGGGCTTGCCCTCCTCGAGCGTCTTCTTGGTGAGGACGTCCTTCTCCGCCTCGACGATGTCCGCAGGGACCTCGTCACGGGTGAGGTACTGCGCCTTGAGCGCGGCCACCTGCATCGCGGCGCCCCGTGCAGCGGTCTCGTCGCCGTCGTACTCGACGAGCACGCCGACGGCCGGCGGCAGGTCCGCGGCACGCTTGTGCAGGTAGACCGTGGTCGGGCCCTCGAAGTAGGCCACCTGGCCGAGCTCGATCTTCTCGCCGATGGTGATCGCGAGGTTCTCGACGACCTGGCCGACGGTGCTGTCGTCCAGCGGCAGTGCTTTGGCGGCTTCGATGTCGGTCGCCTTCGCGGCGTCGACGGCCTCGGCGATCTTCTGCGCGGTGGTGACGAACTCGTCGTTCTTGGCCACGAAGTCGGTCTCCGACTTCAGCTCGATCAGCGCACCGCCCGCGGCGGCGACCAGACCGGCCGACGCCTCGCGCTCGGCACCGCGCTTGGCGGCCTTGGCGGCGCCCTTCACGCGAAGCAGCTCGACGGCCTTGTCGAAGTCGCCGTCGGCCTCCTCGAGCGCCTTCTTGCAGTCCATCATCCCGGCCTGGGTCAGCTCGCGGAGCTTCTTGACGTCGGCAGCGGTGAATGCCATGGATCCTCCCTCGGATCTACGTGGTGGGTGAGTCGGAGCCGACCGGGCTCAGGCCTCGGCGGGAGCCTCGGTCTCGACCTTGGCGGGGGTCTCCTCGTCGGCGGCCTCGGTCCTGACGTCGGGCTCCGCCTCGGGCTCGACGGGGGCCTCGGCCGGGGCCTCGGTAGCGGCGTCGGTAGGGGTCTCCGCGGCAGCCTCGTCGGTTGCGGGGGTCTCGTCGGCCACCGCCCCGGCCTCGACTGCCTCGGTGGCCTCGGTGGACGCGCCGGTGGCCTCGGACGCCGGCTCGTCGGTGGCAGAGTCACCGCCGGTCGCCTCGACGGCGACCTCAGCGGCGTCGCCACCGAGCAGCTCGCGCTCCCACTCGGCCAGCGGCTCCTCTGCGGCCACGGCCTCGCCCTCGCCCTTGGCGCCGGAGCGAGCCATCAGGCCCTCGGCAACGGCGTCGGCGATCACGCGGGTCAGCAGGCCGACGGCGCGAATGGCGTCGTCGTTGCCCGGGATCGGGAAGTCGACGTCGTCGGGGTCGCAGTTGGAGTCCAGGATCGCGATGATCGGGATCCGGAGCTTGCGCGCCTCCTCGACGGCGAGGTGCTCCTTGTTGGTGTCCACGATCCAGACGGCGGACGGCGTGCGTCCCATCTCGCGGATGCCACCGAGCGACTTGTTGAGCTTGTCACGCTCGCGGCGCATCTGCAGCAGCTCCTTCTTGGTGCGGCTGCTGCCCGCGACGTCGTCGAAGTCGACGTCGTCGAGCTCCTTGAGGCGGTTGATCCGCTGGTGCACGGTCTGGAAGTTGGTGAGCATGCCGCCGAGCCAACGCTGGTTGACGTAGGGCATGCCGACGCGGGTCGCCTGCTCGGCGATCGCCTCCTGGGCCTGCTTCTTGGTGCCGACGAACATGATCGTCCCGCCCTTGGCCACGGTCTCCTTGATGAAGGCGTAGCTGCGGTCGATGTAGGCCAGCGACTGCTGCAGGTCGATGATGTAGATGCCGTTGCGCTCGGTCATGATGAAGCGCTTCATCTTCGGGTTCCAGCGCCGGGTCTGGTGCCCGAAGTGGACGCCGCTCTCGAGGAGCTGGCGCATGGTCACGACAGCCATGATGGTGTCTCCTATTGGGGTTGTTTGTCAGTTGGGGCCTGACGCCGGCGTGCGACCCGACCCGATTTCTCGGGACTGAGAGCCGTCACCCACGGGCGGTCGGCGTTCGGAGAGAACGCCGTCGTGGTCTGCTGACGTGCGAATTCCGGCTGAGTTGCATCGAGTCGGGCGGGCAGCCCTCGGCGACGGTCCTCGGACCGGTCCGCCCAGACTACCCGTCCGCTGTTCCGGCCCGCCAATCCCCGAGCCGGCTCGATCTCGGCTCGAGATCCCGGCGACCCGGCTCCGAGCTGGAGCCGGTTCGGCCAGGATCCGTCCACAGGGCGCTGCGGCGGCAGGGGTCGTCCACAGCGAGGGACGTACGGCGGCCGGTCGGGGCGGCTGTTCGCGGGAGAGTCGACCCGTGCGACTGATGATGCACCTGCTGCGAGCGTTGATGCCCGGCGTCCTGCTGGTGCTGCTCGCGACGGGGCCGGCGAGCAGTGCGGACGACCCGGTCGGCGTCTGGCCGCTCCGACCCGAGCCGGAGGTGGTGGCGCACTTCGATCCGCCGGCCACGCCGTACGGTCCGGGGCACCGAGGTGTCGACCTGCTGGGCAGGGCTGGTCAGCGCGTGCACGCCGCGCTGGCCGGCACGGTGACCTACGCCGGGCCGTTGGCCGGCCGCGGCGTCGTCGTCGTGAGTCACGGGGACAGCCGTACGACCTATGAACCCGTCGCAGCCGCGGTGTCCGTGGGCGATGCCGTCGAGCAGGGAAGTGGCATCGGGACCCTGCAGGCCTTCGGCTCCCACTGTGTACCGCAGGTGTGCCTGCACTGGGGATGGCTGCGCGGCGAGACCTACCTAGATCCGCTGCTCCTCGTGGGCGCCGGACCGGTCCGGCTCCTGCCGCTGTGGCGCGACGAGCCAGTCACCCGCTCCGCCGGCCCAGGTCCGTTGCGGCTCCCCTACGCGTTCTGGCGCCCGCCCGTCTGGTGAGGTCCCGCCTGGTTCAGGCGCGAGGGTGCGCCTGCCGGTAGGCCTTGCGGAGGCGGTCCGTCGTCACGTGGGTGTAGCGCTGGGTGGTGGCGAGCGACGCGTGGCCGAGCAGCTCCTGGACGGAACGGAGGTCGGCGCCGCCCTCGAGCAGGTGGGTGGCCGCAGTGTGGCGCAGTCCGTGCGGGCCGAGGTCCGGGGCACCGGGCACGTCGGCGATCCGCCGGTGAACGAGGGTGCGCACCGCACGCTGGTCGATCCGGCCGCCGCGGGCCCCGAGGAAGAGTGCGGGGCCGGAGCCGGGCCGGGCGAGCTGCCCGCGGCCGCGGCCGACCCATGCGTCGATCGCGGCGGCCGCCGGCTGCCCGAACGGCACGGTGCGCTCCTTTCGCCCCTTGCCGAAGACCCGGACGACGTTGCGGTCCCGGTCGACGTCGTCGACGTCGAGCCCGCACAGCTCGCCCACCCGCATGCCGGTGGCGTAGAGCAGCTCGAGCATCGCCACGTCGCGAAGCCCTACTGGACTGCCGTCGTCGGCCAGGGTGGTCGCTGCTGCGACCAGCTGGTGAGCCTCGTCGACGCGCAGCACGCTCGGCAGGGTCTGGTGGGGCTTGGGCGACCCGAGTGCGGAGCCGACGTCGGTCGGGGTCCGGCCGGTCCGCGCCAGCCAGCCGGTGAAGACCCGAGCGGCGGTGGCCCGCCGGGCGAGAGTGGTCCGTGAGCGTCCCATCGTCTGCTGCTTGGCCAGCCAGCTGCGCAGCGTCCTCAGGTCGAGCTCGCCGATGCCGGTCAGGCCCAGGCGGTCGGCGTGCTCCAGCAGGGCAGCAATGTCGCCGGTGTAGGCCTTGACCGTGTGTGACGCGAGGTTGCGCTCGGAGACGAGGTGCCGCTCGTAGTCGCCGAGCACCCGGGCAAAGGCCTCGGGCAGCGCCGCGTCCGGCGCGGTCTCAGCGGGGTCGGCGGACACCCTCTGAGTCTAGGAAGGACGATCGTCCTCACCGGGGAGGCGCGGCCTGCGAGCGGGCTGCAGCACCCAACCGCCACCCGTCGCCGTCGTCCTCGACGAAGCCCTGGTCGGCGAGCCGGGCCAGTGCCTTGCGGACCTCGACGATGCCGAGGCCTGCCACGTTCGCGATCGAGGCGGGGCCGGCTCCGCTGGCAGCAGGTACGGCGTCGAGCACCTGCCGTTGTCGAAGGGAGAGCCGGTCGCGTGCGATCTCGGGTCCGCGAGGGTCGGCGACAAGGTGCTCACCGGCGCCACCGACCAGCTCGAGGACGTCGGCCCCGGAGGTGACCAGCGCGGCCGCGCCGGATCGGATCAGGAAGTGGCTGCCCTCCGAGGTCGCGCTGGTGACCGGGCCCGGCACCGCCATCGCCACTCGATTGAGCCGCTGCGCCCAATTGGCGGTGTTGAGCGCGCCGCTCCGCGCTGCCGCCTCGACGACGACCGTGCCGCGGGCGAGCGCGGCGATCAAGCGGTTGCGCGCCAGGAACCGCACCCGTTGGGGTGCTGCTCCCAGCGGTGCCTCGGACACCACCGCGTGCTCACTGGCTAGGTGCTCGATCATCCGTCGGTGGGCGGCCGGATAGGCGCGGTCCGCACCCGAGGCAAGCACCGCGACCGTCGGCGCATCGGTGCTGGCCGCGCCGCGGTGGGCGGCGTAGTCGATGCCGAACGCGGCGCCGGAGATGACAGCGCGCCCCGCCAGACCCACCTCGGCCGCGATGTCGGAAGCCACCTCTTCGCCGTACGACGTGCACGACCGCGAGCCGACCACCGCAACCGAGTCGACGAGCGAGTCGAGTCGGAGCGGTCCGCGGACCCACAGACCGATCGGGATCCCTGCCCGCTCGTGGAGCGGCTCGACCCCGTGCAGGGCGTCGAGCTGGGTCGGCCACTCCGCGTCACCGGGGATCACGAACCGCACGCCGCGGTGAGCTGCTTCGGCCATGGTCGCGTCGACGTCGACCTTCGGCAGCCTCGCGGCGGCCGCGGTCAGCAGCTCGTGCCGGTCGGGGTCGGTGTGCAGTGAGCGGAGCAGCGCGATGCCGCCCATCTCGTGGGCCAGCGCCGTGAACCCCCAGTCGCCGGGTTCGCTGACGAGACTCAGGATGACCCGCGCGCGACGCTCCTCCTCGAGAGTCATCCGGCGCGCTCCAGGCGGGTCGGCCTCAGGTCGAGTGGATCCCCCGCCCGGAGACGCAGCGCCATGGTGACCTCGTCGATCCCGGGCGCCACGTCGTCGGCCGAACGGACCGACGCCACGTCGGCGACGCTCCATGCCAGCCGCGCGACCCGGACGGCACCGCGCGCCGTGAGCCTTCCCTTGTAGCAGGCCTCGTTGATCAGCTGCTGGGCGTCGGCAGCCAGCGGCCAGGTGTCCTTGAGCCGCGCGCCGGGCACCTGGCTGTTGAGCCGCCAGCTGCGGGTGGCGTAGCGCTGGGACTGGCGCTTCCTCGCCTCCTCGACGCGGGCGCGGACGTCGGCGGACGTCTCCTCCGGACGCCAGGAGTCCCGCTGACCACCGCGGGCCGGGACGAGGTACCGGCTGATGTCGATACGGTCGACGATCGGGCCGGAGACCTTCGCCCGGTAGCGGCGCCGGACCGGGTCGGCGCACTTGCACCGATCGGCCGTGGGCACGGTCGAGTAATTGCCGCACGGGCACGGGTTGGACGCGAGGACGAGCATCCCTCGGGCCGGCAGCGTCACCGACTCCTCCTGGCGCGCGACCGTGATGTCCCCGCTCTCCAGCGGTTGCCGCAAGGCTTCGATGACGTCGCTGCGGAACAAGGGGAACTCGTCCAGGAACAGCACCCCGCAGTGCGCTCGGCTGATCTCTCCCGGGCGGACCTGACCCTGCCCGCCGCCGACGATGCTGGCCTTGCTGGCGTCGTGGTGGGGCGCGGAGTAGGGCGGCCGGGTGATCATGCCGCCTGCTGGATCGAGCACACCCGCGAGCGAGTGGACCGCGGTCAGCTCCAAGGACTCCTCCGGGGTGAGGTCCGGGAGGATCGTCGAGATCCGCTCGGCGATGCTCGTCTTGCCCGCCCCCTTCGGTCCCGACAGCAGCAGCGAGTGTCCGCCGGCCGCGGCCACCTCGACGGCGTACTTCACGTCGTCGAGGCCGTGCAGGTCACACAGGTCGACCTCGTCGAGTCGCTCCTCGCCCCGCCAGGTGAGGAGCTGCGTGCCGGAGGACGCGGCGACCGGGGGCGCGAGCGGCGGCTCCTCGCGGGCGAGCACCGCGACGACCTGGCCCAGCGAGCGAACGCCGTAGACGGTCATGCCGGGGACCATCTCCGCCTCGGTCGCCTGCGGCTCCGGGACGAAGACCTGCCAGATGCCGCGCTCGGCTGCCGCCAGGACCATCGGAAGCACTCCGACCGCAGGCCGCAAGCCGCCGGACAGGGTGAGCTCGCCGACGAACGCTGCTCCCTGGAGCACTGACGGTTCTAGGACGCCGTCAGCAGCGAGCACCGCGACGGCGATCGCGAGATCGAAGTGGGTGCCTGCCTTCGGCAGGTCGGCCGGTGACAACAGGATCGTCGAGCGCTTCGTGGTGGGCCAGTGCAGGTCACTGTTGATCACCGCCATCCGCACCCGGTCCTGGCCCTCCCGGAGAGCCGCATCGGCGCGGCCGACGACGGTCACACCCGGCTGCCCGGGAGAGACGTCGGCCTGCACGTCGATCAGGTGTCCGAGAGCGCCGTTGAGTGCGACCGTGTGGGCCGTCGCGAAGGGCATCAGAACAGTCCCGCCACGTGGTCGACGACGGCAGGCCCACGGAGCGGTCGCAGGAGGGCGACGAGGTCGACGCGGATGCCGTCCGGACGCACTCCACGCTCCGCCGCCCAACGCTCCCCCAGCCGCTTCAGTCGCGCCAGCTTCGCGTCGGTGATCGCCTCGTGCGGTGTCCCGGCCCCGAGGCTGGTGCGGGTCTTCACCTCGCACACGACGAGGGTCGTGCCGTCACGCAGCACAAGGTCGATCTCGCCCTCGTCACACCGCCAGTTGCGCTCCAGCACCACCAGACCCTGGGCGACCAGGTAGCGCGCTGCCACGTCCTCGCCGTAGCGCCCGAGCGCCTGCCGGGCCGCCGCCGATGTCCCCGATGTCCCCGCCGATGTCGCCGCTGTCTCCGCGCTCGTCGCCGCGCTTGTCTTTGTCATGTCCATCAGCGTGGCCGGAGACGCCGACCTCTGGTCCCGGCCCGGGCCGACGTTGTGGAGTGACACGGCCCCAGCCGGACCTGTGGACGGTTAGTGGGCCGTCGCCCGGCCACCGACGGATTGCGGCAGCACGGCCATTGCCCGAAGACGTCCAGCGTGGTCGCCGGACTGTGGCGACGATCGCCGCCACACAGAAACCACCACCGCGCGAGGCGGCACTGGCTCAGCTCACTCTCACCTCGGCGGAGTAGTCGAGGTTGACCGGCAGCAGCGCGTTGATGCCGAGCCCGGGGATGAGCGAGTTGTCGCGATAGGGATAGGCAAGGGTCACCTTGGCGCACTGGGCTCCGGCCGGGCCCGAGGAACAGGCGCTGATGACGATCGTGCAGTTGCCGCTCGGTCCGCCCGAGTGCGTCAGGGCACCGCCCGAGGTGCACGCGACGCCGTACGCGCTGAGAGCGTCGTTGACCGCCGCCCGCGCCGCCGTCACCCGGTCGGCGTTCGCCGTCCCAGCCGGCTTCACGGCCGCCGCGCGGCCGCCCTCGGCGGCCGCCTGGCTCAGCGCCTGGCGGAAGCTCAGCATGTAGCCGAAAGCGATGACGCCGAACACCAGCATCACCAGGATCGGCAGGATCAGGGCGAACTCCAGCGCCGCCGCACCCCGGTCCTCACGACCGGTACGGCGACCGCCTGCTCCACGACGCATCGCTCTAAGCATGGCCTCCACCCTCGCTCCCCGTGCTCCCTCAAGCACCCATCGGGCAGCGCTGCTGCCCTAGCCGGACAGTAGTGCTGCAACTCCTTGCCCGTCACCAGTTCTGATACCAATAGGCCCGCTCGGGGTCGGCGCCCTAGTCCATCGGGACTACGACCGGTCCGAAAGGGTCATCCCCACAGCGCGGGTTGGCCACAGGTGGCTCCGACCGCGTAGACGTCGGCGCCCCCGAACCGGAGCCCGACCATCCGCGCAATAGGTCCCACGTAAGCGCTGTTGATGTTGGCGATGAGCGGATAGAGCGTCTTCGCCACGAATCCGTTGTTGGCCGAGATCAGCTCGTTGATGATCAGGTTTGTCAGCGGCCCTGCGTTGGCGACCGGTGCCACCACCTTCCCGTCGATCGTCACAGAGACGATGCTGGGCACGATCGTGGTCGGCAGAGTGACGCTGGTGCCCGTCTGGTAGGGCGTGACGTCGTTCGGCGGGAGCCCCAGGCTGGCGACGGAGGTTCCGGCAGGGGAAGTCATGGACACCTTGAGGTCCACGTCGACCTCGATGTCTACCTTGCCGTTGCCGGTCAGGTTCCCGATGCCGAGCTGGGTGAGCAGGTTGGTCAGCCCGATCCCGGTGAGGTCGGTCAGCTTCACCTGACCGTTGATCGTCAGGCGGGAGCTGAGTGAGTACGACGCGAGCTCCGTCGCCAAGGCGACCGAGAACTGGTGCGGGTCGCTCGCCGTGGCGTCGCCGCAGTGGACCTCTGGTGGCTCGACCAGGCTCCCGGTCCCGTCAGCGATGTCGACGGACAGGGTGCCGTCGCCCTTCTGGGTCAGGAGGGTTGCGAACCCGGGGATGCTGAGGCTGGGCAGGTTGACGAACTCGACTCCCAGGTTGCCTTCGAGCTGCGCGTTGCGCGCGACGCTCTCCGGGGAGTTCGGCTTGCCGCACGCGAGCTGGGCGGCCGAGACGAGTGACAGCCCCCCGGTGAACTGCGACCCGATACCCGGGACGTTCGCGTTCAGGTTCGGCACGGCGACGAGGTGATCGCCGTTCGCGAGCCGGGCCGAGCCGACGATGTCCAGCACGTTCAGATTCATCTCGAGAGCGGCTCGGTCCGTCGGCGACACGTGCATGACGCTGCCGACGTTGATCGCGCCCACGCTCCCGGACGCCGCCAGGACAGCGCCGAGCGCGCTGACTGCCGCCGAGTTGCTCGAGCCCGGCTTGTTGGAGAGCACCTCGATCATGGCCCGGATCAGGTCGGAGTACGTCACCGACCCGGTCAGGAGCTGGGTGGGACTGCCGATGGTCGACGCAGCCGCGAGCTCGCCGAGCGTGACCTTCGCGCCGGCAAGCGCCTGGTAACCCGCCAAGGTGAGGTTGACGTCGAACAGGTCGTTCAGCGGTGCGAGCACCGTGCTGTCGCCGCTCGTGACGGCCGCGACGAACGAGCCCAGCTTGTAGCACGCCGAGCTCGACGCGACGGCGTACGCCGTCCTCTCGACGTCACCCGATCCGTCCGTGACCGCGTAGTCGGTGCCACCGCTCGCGGTCACCTCCACAGCCGAAGGCGGGTCGGTGGCGGTGTTCCAGATGCCATCGTCGTAGGAGCCCCAGTCGACCTCGAGCGCGATGTCCTCGCCGAACACGTCCGCGTTCCGCGCCTTGCTCTGGCTGACAGCACTCGAGGAGTTGCTGGTGTCCCCCTTCGGTGCAAGGTCCGCCTGTGTGCGGCTCCCGCGGATCTCCCGTGCGAGGTCGAGTGCCACGACGTCGGCGAGGGCTTGTAGATCCGCACCGGTGACCCGCTGCATGCCGAGGTCGACGACGATCGCCGTCACTCCCATCAGGACAGAGAGCATCAGCGCTACGAAGAGGGCGACTGCCCCCCGTTCGTCCTTTCGGCTCACTGAACGGCCCTCCCAGATCGACTCCGCCGCTCCCTCAAGCAGCGATATGACCGTATGTGACAACGGGGACCGAAAATCCCTGAGCAGTCAGATCGGGACCAATCCCGACCGAACGGTCGAAGGGATCCCCTCAATGCGGACTAGTCCGCACTAGTCCGGCCCTGGGACCGATCCGGGACCCCTCAGGACTTGGGAGGCTCGATCTCCGACGTCGCGAGCTCCTCGACGTTGACGTCCTTGAACGTCAGCACCTTGACGTTCTTGGCGAACCTGGCAGGCCGGTACATGTCCCACACCCAGGCGTCACTGATGGTGACTTCGAAGAAGACCTCACCGGCCTCCGTGCGGGCCTTCACGTCGACGGAGTTGCAGAGGTAGAAGCGGCGATCGGTCTCCACGACGTACTTGAAGATCTTCACGACGTCGCGGTACTCGCGGTAGAGCGTCAGCTCTTGCTCGGTCTCGTACTTCTCGAGCTCCTCGGCACTCACGGCACCGACTCTATCGCCGGACCCTCCAGTCCGGCGGCGCGACGCACGTTGACGAAGCGCATCCTGTGCACGGGCGACGGACCGTGCTCGTCGAGCGCCGCCGCATGGCTCGGCGTGATGTAGCCCTTGTGGGTGCGGAAGTCGTAGACCGGCCACTCGCCGTCGAGATCGTCCATCAGCCGGTCGCGGGTGACCTTCGCGATCACCGATGCAGCGGCGACGCAGGCGGCGACCTTGTCGCCCTTCCACACCGCGAGGCCGGGGGCGCCGAGACCGTCGACCGGGAACCCGTCGGTGAGGACGTACGACGGGTGGACGTCGAGCTTGGCGACGGCGCGCCGCAGCGCCTCGACGTTCGCGACGTGCATGCCGAGCCGGTCACACTCCTCGTGGGACATGACGACGACCGACCAGGCGACCGCCCGCCGCACGACCTGCGCGTAGCAACGGTCTCGGGCCTTGGGGGTGAGCAGCTTGGAGTCCGCGAGGCCGGGCACGATCCCGGCCTTCCCGGCGGGCAGGATCGCGGCGCCGGCGACCAGCGGGCCGGCACACGCTCCGCGCCCTGCCTCGTCGACGCCCGCGATCGGCTCGATGCCATGGCGGCGCAGGGCGCGCTCGTAGCCATAGAGGCCCGCGTCCCGTCGTACTGTCGATCCTCGCGGCAGCGTTGACATCGCAGCCTCAGGTCAGTCCTCGGCCGGGGGGCCGTCGGGCACGTCGTCGAAGACGCCGGGGTTGGTGATCCAGTCCCAGCGGTCCTGCGGCCAGACCAGGGCGAAGACCTTGCCGACGACGAGATCGGTGTCGACCCACGGGCTCTTGGTGCAGTTCTCCACGCTCTCCTGGCACATGTGCGCCCGCGAGTCCGCGGACGCACCGCGGTTGTCGCCGAGGACGAAGAGCTTGCCCTCCGGCACCACCGTCGGGGTCGTCCAGTCGCACCCGAAACCGGTGCCGGCACCCGCGCAGGTCTTGCGCTCGGCGATGTAGGACGACTCGTCGACCGGCTCGCCGTTGACAAGGATCCGTCCCTCGTCGTCACAGCACTCGATGACGTCCCCCTCGATGCCGATCACCCGCTTCACCAGGTGACCGCCGGTCGGGTAGAGGCCGATCTTGGACAGCACGTTGGCGAGTCCTGTCGGCGCCGGCTCCGTGCCGGTCAACCAGCCGCCCGGATCCTCGAAGACGATGACGTCACCACGGGCGGGGTCGCCGCCGAACCAGTAGGAGACCTTCTGGACCAGGATCCGGTCGTTGCGGATCAGGCCGGGCTCCATCGACTCCGACGGGATGTAGAACGCCTGGACGAAGAAGGTCTTGATGACGATCGCGAGCACGAGCGCGATACCGAGCAGCAGGACACTCTCCTGCCACACCGGCAGGTGCTTGCGCTCGCCGGCATGACTGCGCTTCTTGGTCACCGGTGCAGCCGGTCGGTCACCGTCGGACGCCCCGCCGGTGGCCAGTTGTTCGGCGCCGGTGTCGGCGCCATCAGCGGAACCGGCCTCGGGAACCTCGTCGAGGGCCTTGGGGTCCCGAGGGGCGTCGGTCGTCACGGGTACTGACTCTAGCCAGTGCCCGATCAGGCCTCGCGGCGCTCCTTGATCTTGGCAGCCTTGCCGCGCAGGTTGCGCAGGTAGTAGAGCTTCGCCCGGCGCACGTCGCCGCGGGTCACGACCTCGATCTGCTCGAAGATCGGCGAGTGGAGCGGGAAGGTCCGCTCGACACCGACGCCGAAGGAGACCTTGCGGACGGTGAAGGTGCGGCCGACGCCGCTGCCGTGGATCCGGATGACGACGCCCTGGAAGATCTGGACCCGGGACCGGTTGCCCTCGACGACCTTCACGTGCACCTTGACGGTGTCACCCGCGCGGAAGCCGGGGATGTCGTCGCGCTTCGCGGCGTTGCCGAGCTCGGCGACGATGGACGGGCTGGGGACGTTGCTCATGATGGCTCCTCGCGAGTGCACACAGGACATCCGCGGATGATTGGGGTCGTGATGTCTTCAGTCGTGGCAACGCGGTGTGACGGTTCCCCTGTGGCAGAACCAGATCAACGCAGAAGCGTTCGCATCACCGACGGACGATCATCGCACAGGAGCGAGGGCGGTCGGTAATCGCCGGATCGGGCGCGATCCTGCCGTCCGGGCTCCGGTGCTGGCCCGGCGGCGGCGCTGGGAGGATGGCGGGGTGACAGCTGCCGCACCTGCGCTCGACTGGGCGCCCCACACCTTCGAGGTGCGTCCCTACCGGCAGCGGGTCGCCCGAGGGCCCCGTGCGGACCGACAGCTCCGCGAGGTCACGGTCGCACTGCCGCCCGACATCGCCGACCGCGACTATCCGATCGACCGGCCCCTGGCCGCGATGACGACGGCGAGCGCCGGGGACCTCGGTCACCTCGACCTCGTGCACGGCCGCACCCTCAAGGCGCTCAACCACCTCCAGCTGCGGGCCGAGGCCGTGGACTCCTCCAAGATCGAGAACGTCGACGCCAGCCTCGCCGACTACGGCCGCGCGTTGCTCGGCGTCGGTGCCCGTGCGTCTGCGGTGTCGATGGCCGCGGCGACGGCGGCGCTCACGCGGATGATCAGCGAAGCGGAGTCCACCCGGACGATCCGTCCCGAGGCGGTCCTTCGCGCGCACGAGGACCTGTTTCGACGCCATCCCGACGAGGCGCACCGGGCCGGCACCTTCCGCACCACCCAGAACTGGATCGGCGGCAGCGACTACTCCCCCGTTGGTGCCCTTCACGTGCCGCCGCCGCCCGAGACCCTGCCGGGCTACCTCGAGGACCTGTTCGCGTTCGCCAACCGCGACGACGTACCGACCTTGGTGCAGGCGGCGATCGTGCATGCCCAGTTCGAGTCGATCCACCCGTTCATCGACGGCAACGGCAGGATCGGGCGCGCGCTGATCCACGCCGTGCTTCGTCGTCGGCGCGCCGCCCGGCACCTCACGGTGCCGATCGCGTCGGCACTGGTCGCCCACCGCGAGCGCTACTTCGCCGCTCTCAACGACTATCGGGCGGGATGCGCAGCTCCCCTGATCGCGATGCTGGCCTCGGCCACCAGCACCGCCACCGCAGAGTCGTGGCGTACGGCGGCGCGCCTTGTGGACCTGCGCAAGGACTGGCACGGCGCGGTCGGGGGCTCACGCCCCGGTACGGCGCTGCACCGGCTGCTCGACCTGCTCACCGAGGAGCCGATCGTGAACGTCGCACTGGTGGCAGAGCGGCTCGACGCGTCCGAGTCCACCGCGGTGACGACGATCCAGACCCTGGTCAGTGCGCGGATCCTGACGAAGGCGCCGAGGTCGCGACGGGCGCCGGTGTGGCTCGCGCAGCCGGTCCTCGACGAGGTCGCCGACCTCAGCTCCCGGATCCAGCAGTCGAGGCGCCGCTGACCCCGTAGACGACCGCAGACCCGTCCCGGGCGTACCGAGACGGGCCTGCGGAGCAGTGGCGACGGTCAGTCGATGGCGTAGCCCGTGCCGTGCAGGGCGAGGTCGAGACCGGCGATCTCGTCCTCCTCGTTGGCGCGGAACCCGATCGTCTTCTCGATGGCGAGACCCACCACCAGCGCGACGGTGAAGGAGAACGCCGCGACGACGAGCGAGCAGACGACCTGCGCGAACAGCTGGTCGACGTTGGCGCCGTAGAGCAGGCCGGTCTCTGGGAAGAAGGCCAGGAAACCGAGGAACCAGCATCCGATGAAGCCCGCGACCAGGTGGATGCCGACCACGTCGAGCGTGTCGTCGTAGCCGAGCTTGAACTTCAGGTCGATGGCGAAGGCGCAGACGACGCCAGCGATGACGCCCAGCACCAGGGCGAAGACGGGCGTCACGTGGGCACAGGCCGGCGTGATCGCGACCAGACCGGCCACGACGCCGGAGGCGGCGCCGACCGCTGTGGGCTTGCCCTCCTTGAAGTGCTCCACGACGATCCAGCCGAGCATCGCCGCGGCGGGGGCGCCCAAGGTGTTGAGGAAGATCAGGCCCGCGCCGGCCTCGCCGGTGTTGAGACCGGTGTTGAAGCCGAACCACCCGAACCACAAGATCGCCGCGCCGATGAGGACCAGCGGCACGTTGTGGGGCTGCGCTTCCTCCTTGGAGAAGCCGACCTTGCGCTTGCCCAGCACGATCGCGAGGGCGAGCGCCGCGGCGCCCGCGTTGATGTGCACAGCGGTTCCGCCGGCCCAGTCGAGCACGCCGGTCTCACCGAAGTTGTAGATCCAGCCGTAGTCGGCGTTCCACACCCAGGCCTGGACCGGGAAGTAGACGACGGTGCCC
This sequence comes from uncultured Actinomycetota bacterium, assembly GCA_963724275.1. Taxonomy (GTDB): domain Bacteria; phylum Actinomycetota; class Actinomycetes; order Propionibacteriales; family Nocardioidaceae; genus Nocardioides. Next base: position 167,370 of record CAVRUB010000003.1, read on the forward strand.
CAGATCGCCGCGAAGAGCATCCACGGCCAGAACCGGGCGCGGTCAGCGATCGAGCCGGAGATCAGCGCGACGGTGATGATGGCGAACGAACCACCGAAGGCCACAGTTGCGAGCGGAGAGCCCTCGGTGACCTGGGACAGCTCGGTCAGGCCGAAGTCGGAGAACGGGTCGCCGACGAGCTTCCCCAGACCCTGGCCGGTGAGGTTGCCCATGTTGTAGCCGTACAGGATCCACAGGACGCTGATGAGTCCGAGCGAGCCGAAGCTCAGCATCATCATCGAGATGACGCTCTTGGACTTCACCAGGCCGCCGTAGAAGAAGGCGAGACCAGGTGTCATGAAGATGACGAGTGCGGTGCTGATCAGCAACCACGCGGTCGAGTCGGTCATTGATACCTCTCGGAGTTCTCGGGATCATTCGCGGGGCAGCCGCACTGCTGGCCACGCGTCTGACCGAGATCCTGGCGACAGGTCGTTTCACCGCACGACCGAACGTGTTTCGCCGGCGTTACAGCATTGATTTGACCGACGGCGTCCGCGGCGGAGCCGCCGGGACCTGGCCAGCCGCCGTCGGCTCACTGGCGGCGATCAGGCTCGGCGCGGTCGGGTCAGGACCACCGCGCCCGGGGGTGCCGGGACGTCTGGACGGAGTCGGAAGCCGGCCTTCTTGTACATCCGGAGGTTGCGGTCGCTGCCCGCTCCGGTGAAGAGGACGAATGACGTCGCCCGCTCGGGCGCGACGGCCTGGATGTGCGCGAGCAGCGCTCTGCCCAGCCCCTGACCCTGCAGATCGGGCGCGACCATGATCCGACCGATGTCCCACTCCGTCTTGTCGGGCCCGTCGAGCCGGCCACGGACGGCAGCGACCAGCCGCCCCGCCCGGCGTACGACGTAGGTGTCCCACTCGCCCATCCACGTGGAGACGTCGTCCAGGGACTCGTGCAGCGCGGGGATGTGGACCCCTGGGTTCGCGAGCGCCTCCTGGACCCAGCACGCTCGCTGCAGGGTCAGCAGCTCCGGCGCGTCGGACGGCACGGCTCGTTCGATCGGCGAACCGTCGTCGAGGGCAGAGGGGGCGAGCAGGTCAGGCCGGCGCTCCGCCGTACGACGTCGGGCCTGCTCGAGGCGCCACCTCGCGATCGCGCCGTGGTCGCCCGACCGCAGCACCTCGGGAACCTCGCGGCCCTCCCAGACCGGCGGCTTGGTGTAGACGGGGTACTCCAGCAGGCCGCCTGTCGATGCTGCGTGCGACTCCTCGACCAGCGACGCCGCGTTGCCCATGAAGCCCGGCAGCAGCCGGACGACGGCCTCGGTGATCGCCAGCGCGGCGACCTCTCCTCCGTTGAGCACGTAGTCACCGAGGCTGATCTCCTCGACGTGTGCGATCTCCCGCGCTCGCTCGAGCACCCTCTGGTCGATGCCCTCGTAGCGTCCGCACGCGAAGACCAACCGCGGCCGGGCGGACAGCTCCTCCGCCTTGTCCTGGTCGAAGCGGACGCCTGACGGCGTGGTGAAGACGATGGTGTCGGCCTCGTCGATGTCCAGCGCGGTGAACGCCTCACCCCACGGCTCGGGCTTCATCACCATCCCGGCGCCGCCGCCGTAAGGAGTGTCGTCGACGGTTCGGTGCCGGTCGTGGGCCCAGTCCCGGAGGTCGTGCACGTGCACCTCGAGCAGCCCGCTCTCGACCGCCTTGCCGGGCAGTGACAGCTGGAGCGGTGCCAGATAGTCCGGGAAGATCGTGAGGTAGTCCAGCCGCATCAGGACCCGTCCTCGTGGTGCTCTCGACCCTTGCGGTCCGCGCGGCCGTCGCCCTCATCCTCCCGGTCCTCGGGCAGAGGCTGGACCAGCCCGGGTCGATCGGCGATCACGACCCGACCTCCGGCCAGGTCGACCTCGGGCACCAGCGCCGCGACGAACGGCACCAGCGCCTCGCGGCCCTCGTTGGTGCGTACCCGCAGCAGGTCCTGGGCCCCGTGCACGAGACCGGCGATCTCGCCGAGGTGGGTGCCGTCGACGTCGTACGCCGCCAGCCCTTCGAGCTGGTGGTCGTAGAACTCGTCGGGGTCGTCGGGGGTCTCGTCGGCGGCGATCGTGGCGTGCAGCACGACACCGCGAGCGGACTCGGCGGCACTGCGGTCGGGGATCTCGTCGAACGCCACGAGCAGGGTCGACTGGTGCCAGCGTGGTCGGCGGACGGTGAGCGTGGCGTGGCTGAACGCCGACCCCGGGGGCGGCTCCGTGCGCAGTCGCGCGCCCACCTGGAAGCGCCGGTCCGGCTCGTCGGACCGGACGTCGACGGTCACCTCACCGCGGATCCCGTGCGGCTTGCCGATCCGGCCGACCACGACCTCGATGCTCTCCACTCGTTCCCTCTCGGGTCTCGTGACGCTCGCTGCGCGAGCTCCTCGACCACCGTCGTCGCGACGGCGGGTGCCGGGCCATCCGCAAATGCGAAGACGGGCGCCGCCATCATGGCAGCGCCCGTCCGGGAATCGCTCGTCGAGACCTAGCGGCGGCCGGGCCGGTCGACGTCGACGAAGTCGATGCGGGTGCCGCTGTCGGCGGCCAGCGCCGAGATCACGGTCCGGAAGGCGGTCGCCGTCCGACCGTTGCGACCGATCACCTTGCCGAGGTCGTCGGGGTGCACCCGGACCTCGAGCACCGACCCGCGCCGCAGCTGCTTGTCGCGCACGACGACGTCGTCGGGGTGGTCGACCACTCCGCGGACGAGGTGCTCCAGCGCGTCGGCCAGCATCGGCTCAGGCCTTCTCGGTCGGCTCGGCGTCGGCGGCGGGCTCCTCGGCCTTGGGCTCCTCGGCCTTGGGCTCCTCGGCGGCGGGCTCCTCGGCCGGAGCTGCCTCGACCCCTTTGGGCTCCTCGGCCTTGGGCTCCTCGGCCTTGGGCTCCTCGGCCTTGGGCTCCTCGGCCTTGGGCTCGGCCTTCTTCTTGGTGGTCACCGCGGAACCCTTCGGCTCGTTGGCTGCCTCCTTGAGGGCCTCGTTGAAGATCTCGAGCTTGTCGCGCTTCGGCTCCTTGACCTTCAAGGTGCCCTCGGCGCCGGACTGGCCCCTGTACTTCTGCCAGTCGCCGGTGATCTTGAGGAGGACCTCGACGGCCTCGGTCGGCTGCGCGCCGACGCCCAGCCAGTACTGCGCCCGGTCAGAGGCGACGTCGATGTAGGACGGGTCCTCCTTGGGGTGGTACTTGCCGATCTCCTCGATGACCTTGCCGTCGCGCTTCTTGCGCGAGTCGACGACGACGATGCGGTACTGCGGCACCCGGACCTTGCCCAGGCGCTTCAAACGGATCTTGACGGCCACGTTTGTGGTGTCTCCTTGAGGACTCGTGGTGGGTGAACCGTTCCGATCAGGTGGGGAACACCGGCGGAGCGGATCGAAGGCGCTGGGCCAGCCGGTTGAGAGGGTCCGGACGGCACAGAACTCAGCCTCCAAGTCTGCCAGACGTCCCCCGCGCCGGGCCAATCGAGCCGCATCGGCCGTCGATCCCTGCTGCTCCCTAGTCCGAGGTGACTATCCGGGCGTGACCGCGTGACCGGTGTGAGAAACGCGGCAGCGGAGCAGGATCACACGCGTCGACCCGTACCAGCCCGGAAGGATCCACGCGATGACGACGCTGCCACACCCCGCCTCGGTCACCTTTCGGGCGCCCCGTCTGCCGGAGCCGCAGGCGATCGACAATTTCGTGCTGGCGACCCGGGTGGTCCACCGCGCGGAGACGCTGCTCGAGGCTGCCGAAGGGTATCCCGACGCACTGGTCTACATCGAGGCCGGCTTCGCAGCTGCGCTGGACCTGACGGCGCACAGCACCTGGGCCGACGTGCGCACCGCGCGGCAGTACCTCGACGCGGCCCAGGACGAGCTGGAGCGTTGCGGCTACCGGCTGTCCTGAGCTGCTCCCTCAGCCGAACGACCGGCCGCGGAGGACGACGTACGAAGGCCGCGCGAGGACGGCGAGGTCGTCGACCGGGTTGCTCGGGTAGACGACGAAGTCGGCCGGATCGCCCTCGTCGAGGCCGGGGTTCCAACCCAGCCATGCCCGGCCCCGCCAGGACGCCGCACCGAGGACGTACGACGCCGGCAGGCCCATCTCCGCCATCGCGAGGATCTCCTCGTGCAGGCAGCCGTGGCGGGTGCTGCCGCCCCCGTCGCTGCCGACGAAGAGGTCGACCCCCGCGTCGTACGCCGACATCAGCACGTCGCGGCGGCTGCGGTGGAGGGACTCCATGGTCGAGGCGTACGTCGGGAACTTGTCGCGCGCGGCGTCGACGTACGCCGGGAACTTGTCGGTCTGCAGCACCGTAGGCACCAGCGCGACGCCGTTCGCAACCATCTGCTCGAGGTGGTGCTGCTGGAGGCCGGTCCCGTGCTCGATGCAGTCGATGCCGGCGTCCAGAAGTGGCGAGAGCGAGGCGGAGCCGAAGCAGTGTGCGGTGACCCGGGCGCCGAGCGCGTGGGCGGTGCCGATCGCGGCGGCGACCGCGTCGTCGGGGAACGACGGGGTCAGGTCTCCGGCCTCCCGCGAGATCCAGTCCCCCACGAGCTTGACCCAGCCGTCGCCCGCTGCCGCCTCTTCGGCGACCGCGTCGACCAGCACCTCGGGCTCGACCTCGACGCCGTAGTCGCGGAGGTAGCGCCGGGTCCGGGCGATGTGCCGCCCGGCCCGGACCAGCCGCGGCAGGTCGTCGCGGGCCTGCACCCAACGGGTGTCGGCCGGCGAGCCGCAGTCCCGCAGCAGCAGCACCCCGTTGTCACGGTCGGCGACGGCCTGCCGCTCGGTCTCGGCGTCGTCGACCGCACCCGCGTCCTCGAGCCCGAGGTGGTTGTGGGCGTCGACGAGGCCGGGCACGATCCATCCCTCGGCAGCGGTGTCGGCGCCGGGCTGGCGCTCGTAGGTGACCTTGCCGTCGACGACGTACAGGTCCCTTGCGTCGCCGTCAGGAAGAACCGGGCCTGTGAATCGGAGAGCGGGCGTCGTCACCCTCCGCAACCTACCGATTCATCGTGACGACGACACGGGTCTCCGGTCTCCGTCCGCACCCACGTGCCTGCGTACCGGAAGAGGAAGAAGGTCTCGAGACGGTCGCAGAGCGACCTCCTCGACCACCGCGGTCGACACGGCGCGGGGCAGGCTCGAGACCAGGTCGAGGAGGTCCAGGCAGCTTCGGTGACCACCGGTGGTCGAGGGGTCCAGGGTCGAGTTCGGTGACCACCGATGGTCGAGGAGGTCGCTCTGGCGACCGTCTCGAGACCCCTGCCGCACACCTACGAGCAGTCGATCGTCCAGCCCGTTCAGTCGGGTCTCGAGACGGTCGCTGCGCGACCTCCTCGACCACCGGGGTCAGAGCAGGTCGAGGAGCCAGGTGGGGCGTACGGTCGCGGCCCCGACACCGGCCACCCGGGCGTCGAGCGCCCGGTCTGCGGTGACGACGGTGACGCGGTCGCCGCGCTCGGCGGCGGTGCGCGCCTCGGCGAGGATGGTCGCGTCACCGTCCTTCGGAGCGTGCACGGTGCGCACGTGCGCGTCGCGCCCGGGTCGTACGCCGGCCTTCGCCCCGCCCTCGAGCACGAGCACGACCACGTCCTGGGGCACGTCTGCGACGAGCAGCTCCTCGTGCAGCCGCCGGGCCGCTCCGGCGCGGTCCTTCCACCACCCGTCGGGCCGGGTGCCGACGACGTTGGCGGCGTCGACGATCAGGACCGAGGCCATGCCGTGCTCGCATGCCGGCACACGACGGGGCGCCTCACTTGAGGAACTTCGAGAAGTCCTTGGGCAGGTCGAGGCTGGCGGCCGCCGCCTCGTAGTCGACGTCCTCGCCCGGCAGCCCGAACGGGTTCGCCGCCTGCTGGGCGGCCTTCTCCTTGGCCGCGGCAGCCTCCTGGGCGGCCTTCGCCGGGTTGCCGGACTTGCGCTGGCCGCCCTTGGCCTTGGCCTTCTGCGCCTGCTTGGCCTTCGCCCGCTTGCCGCCGCCGGGACCACCCACGCCCGGCATCCCGGGCATGCCCGGCATCCCGGGGACGCCGCCGAAGCCGCCACCCTTCGCCATCTGCATCATCATCTTCCGCGCCTCGAAGAAGCGGTCGACGAGACCGTTGACGTCGGCGACGGTGCGGCCGGAGCCCTTGGCGATCCGCGACCGACGGGACCCGTCGATGATCTTCGGGTTGTCCCGCTCGGCCGGGGTCATCGAGCGGATGATCGCCTCGATCCGGTCGATCTCACGCTCGTCGAAGTTCTCGAGCTGCTCGCGGATCTGGCCCGCGCCCGGCAGCATCTTGAGGATCTTGGTCATCGAGCCGAGCTTCTTGATCTGCTGCATCTGCGCGAGGAAGTCCTCGAGCGTGAAGTCGCCGCCCTGCCCGGTGAGCTTCTGCGCAGCCTTGAGCGCTTCCTCCTGGTCGAAGGCCTTCTCGGCCTGCTCGATCAGGGTCATCACGTCGCCCATGTCGAGGATGCGCGACGCCATCCGGTCGGGGTGGAAGACGTCGAAGTCGGACATCTTCTCGCCCGAGGAGGCGAACATGACCGGCTTGCCGGTGACCTGGCGGATGGAGAGCGCAGCGCCACCTCGGGCGTCGCCGTCGAGCTTGGTGAGTACGACGCCGTCGTACCCGACCCCGTCGAGGAACGCCTGCGCCGTCGTCAGCGCGTCCTGGCCGATCATGGCGTCGACGACGAACAGCACCTCGTCGGGCTGCACGGCGTCGCGGATCGCGGCAGCCTGGGCCATCATCTCGGTGTCGACGCCGAGGCGACCGGCTGTGTCGACCACCACGACGTCGTACAGACGACGCTTGGCCTCCTCGACCGACGACCGCGCGACCCCGACCGGGTCGCCGACGCCGTTGCCGGGCTCGGGTGCGAACACAGGGACGCCGACCTTGTCGCCGTTGACCTGCAGCTGCTGGACCGCGTTGGGGCGCTGGAGGTCGCACGCGACGAGCAACGGCGACTTTCCCTGGTCCTTGAGCCACGCGGCGAGCTTGGCCGCCAGCGTGGTCTTCCCGGCGCCCTGCAGGCCGGCCAGCATGATCACGGTGGGCCCGGTCTTGGCGTAGCGGAGCCGGCGGGTCTCGCCACCGAGGATCGTGACCAGCTCGTCGTTGACGATCTTGATGACCTGCTGGGCGGGGTTCAGCGCCTGGCTGACCTCCTCGCTCCGGGCGCGCTCCTTGACCGCTGCGACGAAGTCCTTGACCACCGGCAGCGCGACGTCGGCCTCGAGCAGGGCGATCCGGATCTCGCGCGCGGTCGCGTCGATGTCGGCCTCGGAGAGCCGGCCCTTGCCACGCAGGTTCTTGAACGTGTCGGCAAGGCGGTCGGACAGGGTGGCGAACAAAGGAAGTTCCTCAGGAGACGTTCGTGCAGGGGTTCGAAGGGCAACTCTAACGGCGAAGCGGCTGCCGGCCCGCCCCCGGCATACAGTGATGAAGTGATGTACGTCGTGTTCGGTGCCGCGGGGGTGCTGGTCCTGCTCCTCGTGGTGTGGGCCGGGCACCGGATGCTGCGCAACCCGACCGGCACCAGCGGCGGGGCCGCCGACGGCATGGGCGTCTTCATCGACGCCTTCGACCCGGGCCGCGCCCGCGCCGACCGCGACCTCAAGTCGAAGGACCACGAGAGCGAGGTCACGCCGTCCGCGGACGGGGACGACCACCCGATCCAGATCGACCACCGCACGATGCAGGCCCGGATCAAGCGTCCGGCGCCCCAGCAGCCGCCGACGCAGGTCTGAGCCGCTCCCGGATCGCCGTTGCCGCCGCAGCTGCCCGCGGACCGGACAGCGCCTCGGCGCCATCGTCCTGGACGTAGAAGACGTCGACCGCCTGCGGCCCCAGCGTGGAGATGTGGGCCGACCGGACCGACAGCCCGAGCTCCGCGAGCACGGCGCTGACCAGGTAGACCACACCCAGCCGGTCTGCCGCCCGCACCTCGACCACGGTCGCCCGGTCGCTGGCGCCGGCTCGTACGACGACCGTGGGCGCGAGGTCGTTGCCGGATCCCCCCGTGCGCGGGGCGAGTCGCGTGGCGGGGTCGACCCGGCGGGCGGCGACGGAGTCGAACATGTCGCGCAGCCGCCCCGCGTCCAGGTGGTCGTCGGCCACGTCCCACACGGCGACGCCGTACTCCCCCTGCGCCCAGACCCGGGCGGCCCGCACCTCGAGCCGCTGCAGCGCGAAGGTCGCGGCGCAGTCGGCGAGCAGGCCGACCCTGTCCGGTGAGACCGTCGTGACCCGGGACCCGTCGTCGACCGGTTCGACGGTGACGGCGAGCGAGCCTTGGCGCGCCGCAGCCGGGATGTCGATCTCGTCCACGGTGGTCGCGGCCGCCGCGCTGCCTCGTTCGAGCGCGGCCGCGGTCCGACGAGAAAGGTCGTGGACCAGGCCGGCCCGCCACGACGACCAGGCCTTGCTCGAGGTCGCCTTCGCGTCCGCCTCGGTGAGTGCCGTCAGCAGGGCGAGCGCCTCGGGTGTCCGGACGTGGTCGGTGAGCAGCTCCAGGGTCGCGGGGTCGTCCGGGTCGCGGGTGGTCGCGGTGGTCACCAGCAGCAGGTGCCACCGCACGAGCTGGGCGATCAGGTCGACCGCTTCCGGCTCGAAGCCCATCCGGGTCGCGATCGTCCGGGCGATCGGCTCACCTGCGGCGCTGTGCTCGACCACCCCGCCCTTGCCGATGTCGTGGAGCAGCGCCGCGACCACCAGCACGTCGGGTCGTGACACCTCCCGGATCAGGGCGGATGCCTCGATGCAGGTCTCGACGACGTGCCGGTCGACGGTGAACCGGTGGACCACCGAGGCGTGGGGCAGCAGCCGGATCCGCTCCCACTCCGGGAGGATCCCTGTCAACGCACCGGTCTCCTCGAGGGTCTCCCAGACGGCGAGCAGGCCCGGACCGGCCGCCAGCAGGCGCACCATCTCGTGACGCGCCTCCTCCGGCCAGGGGTCCGGCAGCGGCGGGCACTCGCGCACCAGCCGGGCCGCCGTCGCCGGCGCCAGGACAGCGTCTCGCCGTGCTGCCTCCGCTGCCGCGCGCAGCAGGAGGACCGCGTCCGTGGCCGGCTTGGCCCCGCGGTCCAGCACGACCTCCCCTTTCGACAGAGCTACGCCCGGCGCGATCCGCTCCAGCTCGGGTCGGCGCGGCCGCCCGGCAGGGGTACGCCGCACGGCGTCGTCGGCGCGACGCCAGACCAGCCGGGACAGGTGGGTGAGCCGCCGGCCCAGCTCGCGGACCATGCGCTGGGCCGCCCGGTCGTCGGCCAGCCCCATCGTCCCGGCGAGGGCCGACCAGTGCTCGGGGGCGATCCGGTCGGTCGCTCGGCGGGCGGCCGCGTGCAGCAGGTCGCGTACGTCGAGCAGCTGCTGGCGGGAACGCTCCAGGTCCGCCGCCGGGATGTCGACCAGCCAGGTCGCGGTGAGGCTCTTTAGCACGGTGGCGTCGCGGATGCCGCCCTCGGCCTCCTTGAGATCCGGCACCGACATATGCGCGAGCTCGCCGATCAGCCGGTGCCGGCTGCGCACCAGGTCGTGCAGCTCGGGCAGCCGCTGCCTGGCGTCACGGCGCCACTGCGCGAGCACGTTGGTGCGCAGCCGGATGGTGAGGTTCGGGTCGCCGGCGACGTGCCGGACGTCCAGCAGCCCGGACGCGACCCGCACGTCGGACCTGGCCGCCTCGAGCATCTCCCCGAGTGAGCGCACCGAGTGGTCGAGCTTCGCCCCCGAGTCCCAGATCGGGTACCACACCTGCAGGCCGAGCTCGCCGAGGTCGACACCGTCGTCGGCGACGAGCACCACGTCGAGGTCGGAGTACGGCGCGAGCTCGCTCCTGCCATAGCCACCGACCGCCACCAGAGCCACGCCGGTGCCAGGCCCGCCCGCGGCGGCGTACGCGCCGATGCAGAGGTCGTCGGCCGCACCGGTGCGGCCGACCCTCTCAGCTGCTGTCATCCCGGCGACACCGACACTTCGCGGGAGTCAGAGGGCGGCGGAGTCCTTGTCACCGGTCCGGACCCGGATCACGGTCTCGATCGGGCTCACCCAGACCTTGCCGTCACCGATCCGTCCGGTCTGGGCGGTCTTGGTGATGATCCCGACGATGTCCTCGGAGTCGGCGTCATCGACGACGATCTCGATCCGGATCTTGGGGACCAGCGCGATGTCGTACTCCGCGCCGCGGTAGACCTCGGTGTGGCCCTTCTGACGGCCGTAGCCGCTGACCTCGCTCACCGTCATGCCCGTGACGCCGAACGTCTCGAGCGCCTCCCGGACGTCCTCCCACTTGTGCGGCTTGATGACAGCCGTGACGAGCTTCATGCACGTGCTCCTTCCGGAGAGGTGGAGGTGGCGGTCGAGGTGAGGACCGAGGTGCGCCGAGCGCCGCCGCCGGTGCTCAGATCGTAGGCCGACTCGCCGTGCTCGACGAAGTCGATCCCCTCGACCTCGTCCTCGGGGTCGAGGCGGAGACCCATGGTGAGCTTGATGGCGAGACCGACCACGAGAGTGGCGATGGCCGCCCAGAGCATCGCGAAGACCGCGACCGCGATCTGGACCAACAGCTGCTTGCCGTCCCCGCCGGTCAGCAGCCCGAGGTCGTTCGAGGCGAGGAAGCCGACGCCGACCGTGCCGACCAGGCCGCCGACGAGGTGCACGCCCACGACGTCGAGGGAGTCGTCGTAGCCGAACCGGTACTTGAGCCCCACGGCAAGGGCGCAGAGGACGCCGGCCACCAGGCCGAGCACCATCGCGCTCCACGGCACCAGGTTGCCGCACGCCGGCGTGATCGCGACCAGACCGGCGACGACACCGGACGCGGCGCCGAGCGAGGTGCCCTTGCCGTCCCGGAGCTTCTCGACGAGCAGCCAGCCCATCATCGCGGCACAGGTCGCCAGCATGGTGTTGAGCCAGACCAAACCGGTCTCGGTCGGGTAGGCGTCGAGGTTCACGATCGACCCGACGTTGAAGCCGAACCACCCGAACCACAGCAGGCCGGCGCCGATCATGGTGAGCGTCAGGTTGTGCGGCTTCATCGGCTCCTTGCCGAAGCCGAGCCGCTTGCCGAGAAGGAGCGCCAGCACCAGCCCCGCGACACCCGCGTTGATGTGGACCACCGTGCCGCCGGCGTAGTCGATCGGTGCGACCTCGGCCATGGTCACGCCGTCGACGGTGACATTGCCGAGCAGCAGCGACGACAGCCCGTCCTGGACCCCGCTGAGGAACCCTCCGCCCCACACCATGTGGGCCAGCGGGAAGTAGGAGAGCGTCACCCAGACGGGCAGGAACACCAGCCACGCCGAGAACTTCAAGCGGTCGGCGACGGCGCCGCTGATCAGCGCGGCGGTGATGACGGCGAAGGTGAGCTGGAAGGCGACGAACACGTAGTTGGCGGGATCGGTCGTCTCCAGCCCGAACTGCGTGAACGGGTTCGAGAAGAGCTTGCCGATCTCCTTGCCCGCCTCGCCGTCGGCGGTGAGGAAGGTCGTGCTGTAGGACATCGACCAACCCCACAGCGCGTAGACGATGCCGACGACGCCCATGGCGGTGAACGACATCATCATCATGTTGAGCACCGACTTGCTCCGGCTCATGCCGCCGTAGAACAGCGCCAGGCCGGGGGTCATCAGCAGCACGAGCGAGGCTGACACCAGCATCCAGGTGTAGTAGCCGTCCATGGAACCTCCAGCAGACAAGTCGTCGGGAACTGGTCCCACACTCGTGCGGGGAGGTTTCGCAGCCGTCCGCTGGTTGTTTCAGGCGTGAAACGAGTTCCGCCCGTGCGTTACAGGCGTGTTTCGGAGCTCATCGACGTGAGCACGTCGACTGCGCCCGCTCGCGCAGCTCAACCCAGCAACGCGTCGACGAACGCCGCGGCGTCGAACGGCGCGAGGTCGTCGGGGCCCTCACCGAGCCCGACGAGCTTGACGGGCACGCCGAGCTGACGCTGTACGGCGACCACGATCCCGCCCTTCGCCGACCCGTCGAGCTTGGTCAGCACGATTCCCGTGACGTCGACGACCTCGGAGAAGACCTTCGCCTGGATCAGCCCGTTCTGGCCGGTGGTGGCATCGAGCACGAGCAGCACCTCGGTGACCGGGCTCTGCTTCTCGATCACCCGCTTGACCTTGCCGAGCTCGTCCATCAGGCCCTGCTTGTTCTGCAGCCGGCCCGCGGTGTCGACGACGACGGTGTCGATGCCCCGGTCCACGCCCTCCTTGACGGCGTCGAACGCAACGCTCGCCGGGTCCCCGCCCTCGGGCCCGCGGACGACCTCGACGCCGACCCGCTCCCCCCAGGTGCCCAGCTGGTCGGCGGCGGCGGCTCGGAAAGTGTCGGCAGCCGCCAGCAGGGCCGAGCGGTCCTCGGCGACGAGGATCCGGGCGATCTTGCCGACGGTGGTGGTCTTGCCGGTGCCGTTGACCCCGACCACGAGGACCACGCCCGGGTTGCCGTCGGCGCCGGTGACGTGCAGCGCGCGGTCCATCGCAGGGTCGACGAGGCTGATCAGCTCCTCCCGCAGCACGCTGCGCGCGTCGGCGGCCTCGCCGCCCTCGACCCGCATCCGGGTGCGCAGCCGCTCGACCAGCTCCTGTGTCGGCTGGACCCCGATGTCGGCGCCGAGGAGCAGGTCCTCGATCGCCTCCCAGGTGTCCTCGTCGAGCTGTTCGCGGCTCAGCAGGCCGAGCAGGCCGCGTCCGAGAGTGCCGGAGCCGGCCAGCCGCTGCCGGAGCCGGACCAATCGCGATGCGGCGCGCTCCGGACGCTCGAGGGTCGGAGTGACCGTCCCCGGCGGTACCTCGACGCCCGGCTCGGCCTCGGTGACCCCGGTCTCCGGCGGGGCGAGGACGGCGTCCGGAGCCTCGACCGGCGGCGTCGTACGTCCGGCTCGGCGTCCGGGCAGCAGACCGACCAGCACACCGCCGAGGACGACGAGGGCGAGTACGGCGATCCCGATGACGAGGTAGAGCCACTCCATGGCAGTCATCCTCGCAGGGCTATCCCGAGCGGGTACGCAAGAGGTGTGCCTCGTCCTCGTCGATCACGGGAACGGCCTCGGCGGCCTTGCCGAGCGCGTCACCGAACCACGGCACCGCCGGCATCTGCTCGCCGCGGTGGGGATAGGCGACATAGACGACGACCAGCCCTGCGAGGGCAAGGCAGACCAGCATCGCGATCACGATGAACAGCACGGCTTCGATCCTCCGAGATGGTGACGGACAGCTGCGAGACACGCGATGGCGTCCCGCAGGACGCCACCTTCTCGACGTTACCCGGTGGCAGCGTCGTTACTCGATTCGACACGGCCCGGACCCGGACGGCCCTCAACCGCCGGCAGGGCCGGCCTGGTCACCGGCCTGGTCACCGGCCTGGTCACCGGCCTGGTCACGCTCCTGGTCGCGCTGCTGCCACCAGGCGAAGTCCAGCAGCTCGCTCGGACGGGTGAGCACGCTGCGGGCGCGTGCCTGCACGTACTGCGACCCCTCACGACGGCGTTTGAAGTGGATCGTGTCCGGGACCACGCGGTGCACGTAGCCGCCGAGATAGGTCTCGAGCATCCAGTGCCAGTCCTCGTAGGCGTAGCCGTCGGCGACCGCCCGCGCGGAGAACGGGTGCTCGACGTACGCCGTGCGGGGCGCCAGGCACAGCGCGTCCCACGGGTTCGCGATCCTCAACAGGGCCGGGTCGAAGGCCGGATCGGTCTGGTCCGGCAGGAAGTAGAGGTTCTGCTGCTTCTCGAAGAACCAGTTGAGCTCAGGGTGCCCGATCCAGCGTGGGTCGCCCGCGCACATCCGGTAGGCGTCGACCAGCCAGTTCTCGCTCCACAGGTCGTCCCCGTCGAGGAAGGCCACGTGACCGGCGGAGACCAGGCCGACGGCGTGGTTGCGGACCTTGCCCTGGTCGGCGTACGACACCTCGGCCACCGCGGCGCCGTGCCGGTCGGCCTCCAGGAACGTCGCGCCGGTGGCATCGGTCGGGTTGTCGAGGACGACGAGCACCTCCACCTCGATGCCCTCCGACCGCGCAATGGCGACGGCGTCGACCAGGCTCCGGAACGACAGGCCGGCCATCACTCCCTCGGCGTGCGCGGTGAGGATCGCGGCGATGTCAGGCACGGGGCCCCCCCGCGACTGCTGCGAAGGCGCCGGCAGCACACTCGGCAGGACTCAGCAGCCGGGTCCGGCTGGCGGTCGGCAGCAGGTAGCGCGCGACCAGGTCGTCGCGCTGTGCCTCGGTGTCCGCGACCACCCAGTCGAGGCGGTCGAAGCAGCCCTGGAAGTCGCCGCCGTCGGGGTCGTCGCCACCGGCTGCCGACGGCGCAGTGAGCACGGCGGCGAGGGACATCTCGTGCCGCAACGCCGTGGCGTACCTCGACAGCAGCCGCCACCCCACGACGCTGCCGGCGACGACCACCCTCCGCGGCCGCAGGCCGCGCACCACGTCGAGCAGGCCGAACAGCCGACGGGCCTCGGTGAAGCCCGTCCACGGGACGGCGAGGTCGACGTGCAGCGTCCGGTCGTCCAGGCGGCGGCTGCGCCGGGTCGTCGACGGTCACGACGATCACCGTTGCGTCGGGCTCCAGCGCCCGGAGCCCGCTCACCGCGGCCAGAAGCCCCGGCCCCGGCGGGCCGCCCGGGACGACGATGACGGTGTCGGCGCGGGCCAGGCCGAGCCCGCGCCGTACCTCCTCGGCACGAGCGGTCGGCATCAGCATCGGGTGCGTGTGGGGCGGCCAGCTGACCCACCGTTCACGGGGCGGTTGCGCGATGAGCGGCTCGATCGCCGCCGCCTTGGCCACCAGGCGGCGCATCCGCTCGGAGTCCAGTGCTGCCAGCTTCGTCGCGCCGAGGGTCACGCCCTCCTCGAGCCAGCTGGTCCGGGAGAGGTCGTGGTCGGCCGCGCGGTGCAGCAGGCCGGCGACCAGCGGGGGATCCTGGCGTTCCCGCGCGTCGGGCGCCGGAACGCCGCCGTAGTTCGGCCCGAACGGTGTCGGCGAGCGGCCAGGGGCGTAGCAGCCGGCCCGGAGGTACTGCGCGAATGCCCAGTCGGGACCGTTCGCGAGGTCCGGATGACGCCCGACGTAGAACGCCTCGTCGAAGAGCACGGTCGGCACCACTCGCTCGTCCCAGCCGACCGACAGCCAGTGGAGGAACGGATCGACGCCGGGACCGATCTCCAGCCCGCGCTCGTCGAGTCGCTGCGCGTAGACCTCCACGTTGAAGAGGCCACTGATCCGCGCGCCGTCCCACAGCCCGGAGGCCAAGAAGTGGGCGATCGCCCCCTCGACGTCGGCGGCGATCCCCGGCTCGCCGACCTGGGCGGCGTAGAAGCGCGGGTGCGCCGCGCTCCGGAGCCGGCGCGCGAGAGCCGGCCGCTCGACACGGTCGCGGTGGCCCACCGGGAGCAGCTTGCGCGGGATGCCGAGCTCGGTCGACGCGTCGTCCCCGACGTCGGGGTCCGTCCCGGGGGACGCGGACGCCGCATCGGGGCGGCGGCGAAGCCGGATCGACCTCATCGTCAGTTCCTCCATCGGAGAGGTGGTCGACGGCGCGGGCGATGCTAGCATCGCCCACCGGATCCGCTCGGGGACGAGCGTCCTCGACCCCCGTGCCTTGGAGGCATTTCCTCTTGGACTACAGCGATGCTCTGGAGGAGACGCTTGCGCTGCTGAGGACGATCGAGCGGGATTGGAGCCCGGCGGCGCTTGCGAATGCGTTCGGTCCGGAGGCGATGGTGATGACGGACCTGATCGCCCGCCACGGGCTGGATATCGAGGTGTTCAGCGTGGACACGGGGCGGTTGCCGGAGGAGACGCACGCGCTGGCTCACAGTGTGCACCGGCGGTACGGGCCGGTGATCACGATGGTCGGTCCGGACGCGGCGGAGGTGCGGGAGTGGGTGCGCGAGCACGGCCAGAACGGGTTCTATGGCAGTGTGGAGCTGCGTGAGGGATGCTGCGCGGTGCGGAAGGTGGCGCCGTTGCAGCGGTTCCTGCGCGGCAAGCGGGCCTGGATCGCCGGTCTGCGTCGTGAGCACGGCTTGACCCGCCGCAACCTGGAGGTCTCGGCGTGGGACGAGGTCAACGGGCTGCAGAAGTTCAACCCGATGCTGGACTGGACCCACGACCAGGTGTGGGCCTACATCCGCGACCACGCGGTGCCCTACAACGAGCTGTTCGACAAGGGCTACACCAGCATCGGCTGCGCGCCGTGCACCCGGGCGATCTCCCGCGGGAGGACCAGCGGGCCGGCCGCTGGTGGTGGGAGGTCGACAGCGTCAAGGAGTGCGGCATCCACCTCAACCCGGTCACCGGGCGCTATGAACGCGCCGCGGCGGCGCCGATTACCGAGGACACACCGGTCCTGACGCACAATGGTCGGGTCGCGGAGCAGCCCGACGCTGCGCCGGCGACCACTCACGAGACGAACCACGGAGGAGAGGCAATGCGGGTACTGATTCTTGGGGGGGACGGGTTCTGCGGCTGGCCCACCGCGTTGCACCTGTCGGCGCAGGGCTACGAGGTCGCGATCGTCGACAACTTGTCCCGCCGCAAGATCGACATCGAGCTCGAGTGCGAGTCGTTGACGCCGATCCGCCCGATGGGTGAGCGGCTGCGTGCGTGGAAGGAGGTGTCGGGCAACGACATCGCGTTCCACGACATCGACGTGGCGGTCAACTACCAGCGCCTGCTCGACCTGCTCGCGGACTTCCAGCCCGAGGCCGTCGTGCACTTCGCCGAGCAGCGGGCAGCGCCGTACTCGATGAAGTCCAGCCGGCACAAGCGCTACACGGTCAGCAACAACCTCAACG
The DNA here is from genome assembly GCA_963724275.1 of uncultured Actinomycetota bacterium. Lineage (GTDB taxonomy): Bacteria > Actinomycetota > Actinomycetes > Propionibacteriales > Nocardioidaceae > Nocardioides. The sequence continues at coordinate 184,189 of CAVRUB010000003.1, forward strand.
CGACCAACAACGTGCTGGCCGCGGTGGTGGAGTCCGGGCTCGACATCCATGTCGTCCACCTCGGCACCATGGGCGTCTACGGCTACGGCACCGCCGGCATGCAGATCCCCGAGGGCTACCTGAAGGTCCAGGTCGACGCCGGCGAGAACGGACTGGTGGAGCAGGAGATCCTCTACCCCGCCAACCCGGGCTCGATCTACCACATGACCAAGACCCAGGACCAGCTCCTCTTCGCCTACTACGCCAAGAACGACCACGTCCGGGCGACCGACCTGCACCAGGGCATCGTGTGGGGCACCCAGACCAAGGAGACCCGTCTCGACCAGCGGTTGGTCAACCGCTTCGACTACGACGGCGACTACGGCACCGTGCTCAACCGGTTCCTCATGCAGGCAGCCATCGGCTACCCGCTGACCGTGCACGGCACCGGCGGCCAGACCCGGGCCTTCATCCACCTCCAGGACACGGTCAAGTGCATCCAGCTCGCGATCGAGAACCCGCCCGCCCGCGGTGACCGGGTCTCGGTCTTCAACCAGATGACCGAGACCCACCGCGTCCGGGACCTGGCGAAGATGATCTCCGACCGCACCGGCGCCGAGATGGCGCTGCTGCCCAACCCGCGCAACGAGGCCGACGAGAACGAGCTGCACGTCGCCAACGACCGCTTCCTCCACCTCGGCCTCACCCCCATCACCCTCAGCGAGGGCCTGATGGAGGAGGTCACCGAGATCACCAAGAAGTACGCCGACCGCTGCGACCGGGACAAGATCCCCTGCATCTCGGTCTGGAGCAACGACTCCGCCGCCGCCCAAGCCGCTCAGGAGCCGACCACGACCCCCTGACTACCCGTCGGCCTTCAGCACGGCAACCTTGCCGATCCGCTCGACAACGGACCAGGCCTGCGCGGTGAGCTCCCTGATGAGCCGATGCGGGCCGCCTCGACGATTGGTGGTGTCGTCGAGCACCAACGGCGCGCCAGGGAGAAGGAACGGCACCCAGCAGTCGACATCGCGTTTGACACCCTCGTACGTGTGGTCACCGTCGATCCAGAGCATCCCGACCGGCCGCGTCCAACCGGGTGTGACGACCTCACTGGACAGGTTGACCAGGCGCACGTTGTCCCAGGAACCGGTGCGGAGCATGTTCCGGTAGAAGGCCCGACGGTCGGGCGGACCGAACTCTCCACCGAAGATGCCGTCGAACTCCTCGTGCGGGTCGATGGCGAAGACCGGCGCATTGCCACCCTCCTTGGCTCCCGTCGACAGCGCGTACGTCGATCGCCCGCGCCACGAGCCCACCTCGACGATCACGCCCTCGGTGACACCGGCTGCCAGCTCGCGCAGCCGCGTGCCCTCCTCCGTCGAGATGGAGCCGCGGATAGACTTGAGCGTCTCGCGAAACTCGTCCACGGGCCGCGACCCTACCAACCGGCCCTCGCGGGTCGGACCTCGACGCCGGATGTCGGTGTGAAAGGGTCGGCCACACACTGAACAGCCCTTCGAGGGGAGGTTGCCACATGGATGCGACGGGCCGAGCCCAGGCCGAAGAGCAGGCGGGACCCCTGACGGTTCAGGACGTGCGGCGTTACTTCCCCACGGAGTTCGGTCTGACACGAACGATGGTCGCGCTGCCGGGGCACAACGTCCTCTACGTCAAGAACCCCAAGGCAGGGTGCAGCACGATCGCGCTCTGGCTCGACCGGATCCACACGAATGAGCACACCTTTCGTCCCCGGAACATCCACGTGGAGCACCGGCTCCCCGGCGTCCGGGAGCTGGGGGTCGAGCGCGTGGTGCAGATGCTCGCCGGCGATGCATTCCGGTTCACGTTCGTGCGCAACCCCCTGACCAGGGTGGAGTCTGCGTGGCGAGACAAGGTCGTCCGCGGGAAGAAGGTTCGGCCGAAGCTGCAGCGGACGCTGGGCCTCCCGCTTGATCCCGAGTCGCCGCTGACGTTCGACCAGTTCCTGGCCGCGATCGAGCTGCAGGACCCGGTCGGCCAGAACAGGCATTGGCGACCGCAGCACCTCAACCTGATGCATCCCCTGGTGGAGTTCGACCACATCGGCAAGCTCGAGGACTTCGACGCCGAGCTCGCGGTGGTGCGCGAGAGGGCAGGGCTCCCCGACGTCCCGTGGGAGGCAAGCAACGTGATGCCGCGTGATGGCGAGAGCGTGTACGACGGCCGTCCCGATCTGGTCCGGCGGGTGGAGGCGGCCTACGCCACCGACTTCGAGCTGTACGGCTACTGACCGCAAGGGAACGTGGAGACCGATGTACGAGGGTGACCGGATCGTCACTGTCACCACCCTGAGGGAAACGCCGTCGCAGATCGAGCGCTTCGTGGAGCGCACGCTGCGGTCCGGCGTCGACCACATGGTCGTCTTCCTCGACGCCCATCAGCCGAGTGCCGCTGCGCTCCTCGAGAGCAACCCATCTGTCAGTGTCGTCCGAACCGACGCGGAGTACTGGTCAGGCGGCCGGCCGGATGCAGTCATGGACCGTCAGATGACGAACGCCAACCTGGCTTGCACTGCCCTCGCTGACGTGCAGGCAGTGCGCTGGCTCTTCCACATCGACGGCGACGAGGCACTGGCCTTCGACCGGGACGATCTCCTTGCGCTGGACGCCCGCTCGGTCCGGTTCGCGACCCTCGAGGCCGTGGCCCGACGCCGGTGGCTGAGCAACCAACCGCAGTGGTTCAAGCGGCAACCAAGCGATGGGGAGCTGCACGCCTTGGTCGCGCTCGGCTACATCGAGACGCCCGAGATGCGGAGCTTCTACCGGGGCCACAGCCTCGGTCGGCCCGGGGTGAAGCCCGCCGAGCGAGTGCGGTTCCGGACCCACACGGCGTTCGAGCTCCCTGACCTTGACATCCCCACCGTGGTCCCACCCGACATGCACCTTCTGCACTACGAGTCCTGGTGCCTGAACGACTTCATCGAGCGGTGGAAGGGAGCGCGCCGCCGTCCACTGGAGGACAAGCGCGTGGGAGCGGCGTTCCACCTCTACTTCCACAGCCGGAGCCACTCCGAGGACGAGCGCCGTCGGCTGGTCGCGGGTCTCTACGACCAATACATCGCGGACGATCCCGAGCCGCTGCGGAAGTTCGACCTCCTGGTCAGAAACCCGGTGCGCAAGACCGATCCACGGCCGCTGTCGCAGACCGAGGTGGCCCGGATCGACGACGCACTCATCGCTCTCCACACGGTGGACAAGTCGGAGTTCCGGTCGACGCTCGAGGGCGCCGAGCTCGATGCGAGAACCACGTGAGCGCGAGCGCCGACCGGATCGTGACCGTCACCACGATCAGCGACACGCTCCCCGACGTGGAGCGCTTCGTGCGTCGCAATCTCTCGACCGGGGTCGACCACATGGTGGTTTTCCTCGACGATGAGCGGCCGGACGTCCAGCAGGTGCTCGAGGCGCACCCACGGGTGTCCGTCGTGCGCACAGAGTCCGGGTACTGGAGCTACGACCGGCCGACCTCGCTCTCCGAGCGGCGGATGATCAACGCCAACGTCTCGCTCACGGCGCTCACGCACGTCCCATCGGTGGGTTGGCTGTTCCACATCGACACCGACGAGGCGCTCGCGTTCGATCGCGACGAGCTGCTTGGAGATGACCCCACGGGCGGTCCAGTTCAGGGCGCTCGAGGCCGTCGCGAAACTGCGGGGTCACGAACCGGAGCTGTTCAAGACGATCCCCAGCGTCGAGGAGCTCCACGCGCTCGCCGAGCTGGGCGTGATTGCGGAGCCGGACCTGGACTCGTACTTTCGTGGGGATCACCTCGGCACGACGGGCGTGCGCCCCGCCGGGGACCTGCGGTTCCGGGCATACAGCGTGTACGAGCTGCCCGATCTCCCGGTCGAGACCGTGCAGCCCCCGACGATGCACCTCGTCCGATATGGGTCGCGGTGCTTGGACGACTTCGTCGCCCACTGGCAGGCCTTCGATCCGGGGGCCACGACGGACCTGCCTCGCGACAGCTTGCACATAGGGACCGCATTCCACACACTCAGCACCCACCCTGCCCTGGGCAAGCGAGAGCGTCGACGGTCCATCGCGGAGCTCTTCCAGCGTCACGTCGCCGACGACATCCCGGTCCTCCAGGACTTCGGGCTCCTCGTGCCCAACCCGCTTCGGAGAGTCGAGCCGCGGCCGCTCCCCCAGATCGACAGCCGCCGCCTCCAGGAGGCATTGGCCGACCTCCACGCTGCCGACAAGAAGCCGTTCAGATCGAACCTTTCCCGGGTGAGCGACCGCCCGGCGGGATCGAGGTGACGACGTGGCCGAACACATCGTGACCGTCAGCACGATCCGCGACACCGTGCCGAACATGCACAGGTTCCTCAGGCGCAACCTGTCCTCCGGCATCGACCACATGATCGTGTTCCTCGACCAGGACCAGCCAGAGCTGCTCGAGGTTCTCGGCAGCAATCCGCGGGTCACTGTCGTCCAGACCGCGAACGACGACTACTGGCTCGGACGCCGCCCGCCCAAGGTCGACGACCGGCGGAAGGTGAACGCGAACCTCTTGAACGCGGCGCTGACCGTCATTCCGGCCGTGCGGTGGCTCGTACACCTCGACGCCGACGAGGCGCCGCTGTTCGACAGAGCAAGCCTGCTGGCCAGTGACGCCCGAACGGTGCGCTTCCCTGCGCTCGAGGCGGTCGCCCGCCACGATCGACCCGACGGCGACGCCCGTGAGTTCAAGCAGCGCCCGTCGGAGGCTGAACTGCTCGCCCTGGACCTGATGGGAGTCATCGACGACCCGAGCCTGGCGTCCTACTTCCGCGGTCACTGGGCCGGGAAGAGCGCAGTGCGACCCGACCTCGGGGTCCGGATCAGCGCCCATGTACCGCGCGACCCTCACGGGAACCGGCTCGCAGGCACCGAGATCCTCCCCGGGGCCTTCCTGCTGCACTACGAGTCGTACTGCCTGGAGGACTTCATCGAGCGTTGGCGTGACTTCGACCTCGAGAAGTACAGCCGGAGCAACCACCGGCGCACCCGCAAGCGGCTCGGACTCGCGGCGTACGCGATCATCAACCACGCGTCTCTCAGCGACGACGCGAAGGAGCGCTACCTACGTCGGCTCTTCGACCGGAAGGTCGCCGACGACGTGACCGCGCTTCGACGCCTCGGGCTGATCATCGAGGTGCCCGCAGCGGACCTTTCGCCCCGGCCGCTCCCCACGGACGAGATCGAAGCACTGGAGGCTCTGCTCGCCGCCCTCCGTCCGGTGGACAAGCGCGCGTTCCTCAAGTCTGCGGACGAGAGCGCTCCAGTTGCGGCGCTGGAGGGGGTGGCGGCGGGCCTGGACGACCCCGCCCTGGCCGAACGGGTGCTCCGGGCCGTGGCCGAGCACCGCGTCAACGCGAAGGTGGACTCGTGATGACACGGGAGCCGCTCCCGCACCCACGGTCCCGGGACTACAGCGATGCTCTGGAGGAGACGCTGGCGCTGCTGAGGACGATCGAGCGGGATTGGAGCCCGGCGGCGCTTGCGAATGCGTTCGGTCCGGAGGCGATGGTGATGACGGACCTGATCGCGCGCCACGGGCTGGATATCGAGATCTTCAGCGTGGACACGGGGCGGTTGCCGGAGGAGACGCACGCGCTGGCTCACAGTGTGCACCGGCGGTACGGGCCGGTGATCACGATGGTCGGTCCGGACGCGGCGGAGGTGCGGGAGTGGGTGCGCGAGCACGGCCAGAACGGGTTCTATGGCAGTGTGGAGCTGCGTGAGGGCTGCTGCGCGGTGCGGAAGGTGGCGCCGTTGCAGCGGTTCCTGCGCGGCAAGCGGGCCTGGATCGCCGGTCTGCGTCGTGAGCATGGCGCGACCCGACGTGACCTGGAGGTCTCGGCGTGGGACGAGGTCAACGGGCTGCAGAAGTTCAACCCGATGCTGGACTGGACCCACGACCAGGTGTGGGCCTACATCCGCGACCACGCGGTGCCCTACAACGAGCTGTTCGACAAGGGCTACACCAGCATCGGCTGCGCGCCGTGCACCCGGGCGATCTCCCGCGGGGAGGAGCAGCGGGCCGGCCGCTGGTGGTGGGAGGTCGACAGCGTCAAGGAGTGCGGCATCCACCTCAACCCGGTCACCGGGCGCTATGAACGCGCCGCGGCGGCGCCGATTACCGAGGACACACCGGTCCTGACGCACAATGGTCGGGTCGCGGAGCAGCCCGACGCTGCGCCGGCGACCACTCACGAGACGAACCACGGAGGAGAGGCAATGCGGGTACTGATTCTTGGGGGGGACGGGTTCTGCGGCTGGCCCACCGCGTTGCATCTGTCGGCGCAGGGCTACGAGGTCGCGATCGTGGACAACTTGTCCCGCCGCAAGATCGACATCGAGCTCGAGTGCGAGTCGTTGACGCCGATCCGCCCGATGGGTGAGCGGCTGCGTGCGTGGAAGGAGGTGTCGGGCAACGACATCGCGTTCCATGACATCGACGTGGCGGTCAACTACCAGCGCCTGCTCGACCTCCTCGAGGACTTCCAGCCCGAGGCCGTGGTGCACTTCGCCGAGCAGCGGGCAGCGCCGTACTCGATGAAGTCCAGCCGGCACAAGCGCTACACGGTCAGCAACAACCTCAACGCGACCAACAACGTGCTGGCCGCGGTGGTGGAGTCCGGGCTCGACATCCATGTCGTCCACCTCGGCACCATGGGCGTCTACGGCTACGGCACCGCCGGCATGCAGATCCCCGAGGGCTACCTGAAGGTCCAGGTCGACGCCGGCGAGAACGGACTGGTGGAGCAGGAGATCCTCTATCCCGCCAACCCGGGCTCGATCTACCACATGACCAAGACCCAGGACCAGCTCCTGTTCGCCTACTACGCCAAGAACGACCACGTCCGGGCGACCGACCTGCACCAGGGCATCGTGTGGGGCACCCAGACCAAGGAGACCCGTCTCGACCAGCGGTTGGTCAACCGCTTCGACTACGACGGCGACTACGGCACCGTGCTCAACCGGTTCCTCATGCAGGCAGCCATCGGCTACCCGCTGACCGTGCACGGCACCGGCGGCCAGACCCGGGCCTTCATCCACCTCCAGGACACCGTCAAGTGCATCCAGCTCGCCATCGAGAACCCGCCCGCCCGCGGTGACCGGGTCTCGGTCTTCAACCAGATGACCGAGACCCACCGCGTCCGGGACCTGGCGAAGATGATCTCCGACCGCACCGGCGCCGAGATGGCGCTGCTGCCCAACCCGCGCAACGAGGCCGACGAGAACGAGCTGCACGTCGCCAACGACCGCTTCCTCCACCTCGGCCTCACCCCCATCACCCTCAGCGAGGGCCTGATGGAGGAGGTCACCGAGATCACCAAGAAGTACGCCGACCGCTGCGACGAGACCAAGATCCCCTGCATCTCGGTCTGGAGCAACGAGGCGGCTGCGGTCAAGGCCGGTCTCACCTCACCCGAGAAGGTCAGCGAAGCGTTCGGGGACGTCGTCGTCGGAAGCTGATGGTTCCCGGCACCACCCGGTGCCGGAGGCCCTCGGCGATCGTGGCGGCGTTCCAGTCCCAGTCGAGCTGACCGGGCGCCGCCTGGTCGCCGAGCTCCGGGAACGGGACGTCGCGGTACACCGACGCAGCGGCCATCGCCTGGGCGTCCCAGCAGTTGCCGAGCCGCAGGACGGCGGGGTCGAAGTCCGGGTCGTCCTGGTCGGGCGGGAAGTAGAGCTCGCGGCCCGGCTCGTAGAACCAGTGGATCTCCGGGTGGACGATCAGCCGGCCGGGTTCGGTGACGCACACGGCGTGCGCTGCGGTCAGCCAGTTCTCCGACCACACCGAACCGCCGTCCAGGAGCGCGACATGCCCGCCCGCAGCCGCCGCGGCCGCGTAGTTGCGCACTGCGCCGGGATCGACGGCGCCGATCGCCTCGACGCGGGCCCCGCGGTCCGTGGCCTCGCTGAGCGCCTCGCGGGTGCCGTACGACGCCCCGGCGAGCACGACCAGCACCTCGACCTCGAGCCCGGCCTGCCGTGCCGCGCCGGCCGCTTCCAGCGCGCTGTGCAGGGAGATGCCGCTGCGCGGTCCCTCGTCACCGGCGATGAGGACGGCGGAGATGTCGGGCGCGCTCATGAGCCGGTCCGATCGGCGAACAGCCGGGCGATCTCCGCGTGGTACTGCTCCGTCGTGAAGAGCCGGTGCACGTGCTCGCGCAGGAGCGCCGACCGCCGGGTGGCCGCCGCCGGGTCGGCGAGCAGGGCCTTGATCGCCGCGACGTACGCCGACGGGTCGTCCACGTCGACCACCGGGTAGCCGGTCTCGGGCGTGATCACCTCGGGCACGCCGCCGACCGCGCTCGCCACGACCGGAAGCCCGGTCTGGGCCCCCTCCATCACCACGTTGGGAATGCCGTCCAAGGCCGACGTGTAGAACAGGAAGTCGACGTCGTCGAGCGGGAGCTGGTCGAAGGACTCGTACACGCCCATCAGCCGGATGTTCGGCGGCAGGTCGTCCAGGTCGACGTCGAGGTCGCTGAGCACCGGCTTGCCCCACGCCCAGATCTGCATCTCGGGCATCATCCGGGCGACCTCCACGACGATGTCGAAGCGCTTCGACCGGTCGAACCGCCCGGCCCACAGCGCACGGAGCGGCTCCCCCGCCGCTCGGCGCCGCTCCAGGCCGCCCGTGACGTCGGAGCCGAAGTCGGCCAGCGGCGTGCGAAGGAAGTGCAGCCGGGCGCGGGCGGCGGCGGGCATCAGGTAGCGCTCGACCAGCTCGGTCCGGAGCCGTTCGCTGTCGAGGAGCACCCACGACAGGTGCTCCAGGCTCTGCTGGAGCGGCCCGATCGGGAAGCCGTAGCGATGGCCGTGCTGGTCGACCTCCCAGGTGAAGAGGTAGGCGCCGAGGTCCATCACCTTCGCAAGACGGTCGCCCGCCTCGGCGATCACCTGCCACCCGAGCAGGCTGTTGACGACGATCACGCGACGCGGCCCGAGCTCGACGAGCAGGTCGGCGAGGAGGTCGCGCCGGGCCGGCTGGGCCATCCCCGCGATGTGAGGCGTCAGGTGCAGGATCGGCACGTCCTGCGGGAAGAGGCTGGGCCGCTCCCAGACCGGCAGGTCGGTCGAGATCACCGCGACGCTGTCGGGCCGACTGGTCGCCCGCACCGCCTCGGTCAGCACGCCGGCGACCCGGGCCGCTCCACTCAGCCGGCAGTGCGGAACGAGCACGACGGTGTCGACCTGGTCGAGTCCGAGGGAGCGTCGGGCGGCTGCGACCTCGGCGGCCATCCGCGCGCCCTGGTGGGCGTGCGGCGGCGCGACGGTCGGAAGCTCGGGCCGCAGGGGCGCGTGGAGCCGCGGCTCGAGCTCGGCAGCCTTCGCGATCTGCTCGCGCAGCTCGGGCGCATCGAGTCGCTGCCGCTTCCGGAGCACGGCGAGCACGCCCTCCTCGAGCCAGCTGGTCCGGCTCAGATCGTGCTCGTCGGCCCGGTGCAGCAGCTCGGGCAGGAGCAGCGGGTCCTGCCGTTGGACCGCCTCGTCGTCCGGCCATCCCCCGTGATGCCTGCCAGCCGGGCTGGGCTGCCACTGCGGCTGGTAGCAGCCGCGGGTGAGGTAGTGGTGGAAGATCCAGCGCGGGTGCGACGCCAGCCCCGGGTGGTGCTCGAGGTACCAGGCCTCGTCGAACAGCGGGGTCGGGACCACCTTGCGCTCCCAGCCGAGGGTCAGCCAGTGCAGGAACGGCACCTCGCCGTCCGGCACCGCCACGTCGAGCTCGGCCAGGCGCTCGGCGTACCACTCCGGGTTGAAGAACGCGCTGATCCGCAGGCCGACGGCCGCACCGTGAGCGAGGAAGTGCTCGATCACCGCTTCGACATCAGCGTCGTCACCGAGCTCGCCGAGCTCGCCGCGGTCCGGCCCCGGCAGGTGAGCGAGCTGGGCGAGGTAGAAGCGAGGGTGCACGCACCAGCGCAGGCGTTCGAGGACCTCGGGCGCGAGTCCGAAGAACTCGTCTGGGGTGTCGGGGCGGGTCCGTTCCGCCCACCGCCTCAGTCGCCTCACACGCGCAAGACTAGGGCGTGCTCGTCGCGACCCGCGCGAGGCCTTGCACCCGGTCGATCGCCATCGCGGGGAGCTTGCGGACGATCGAGCGCCGGTTGCTGCTCTCCTGCCCGAGCGACGCGTCGCGGCGACGCTTGAAGATGATCGTGTCCCGCACCAGGACGTGCTCCCAGCCGGCTGCCATCGACTCGATCGAGAACTGCCAGTCCTGGAACGAGAGCCCGTTGACAATGTCCCGCGAGACGTAGGGGATGGCGACGTGCGCCTCCCGCGGCGTCATGCACAGCGAGTCGTGGTAGTTGCGCACGTAGGCGAAGTACGGCGTGAACAGCGGCGAGCTCTGGTCGATGTGCACGAGCACCGAGTTGCCGCCGTCGAACATCACGTTGAGCTCGGAGTGTGCGATGACCCGGCGGCCCTCCCGCGCTGCTTCGTCGAGCACGGCGACACCCTCGGCCAGCCAGTTCTCGCTGAACAGGTCGTCGGCGTCGAGGAAAGCGATGTGGCGACCGGTCGAGCGTGCGACGGCCGCGTTGCGGACCCGGCCGAGGTCACCCTCCTGGAACTCCCACCGCTGCCAATGGTCGAATCGCGACTGGTTGAAGAAGGAACGCGTCGCATCGGTCGCCTCGTCCAGTGCGACCACCGTCTCGACGACGTAGCCCCGCTCGCGCGCGACCTCGACGGCCAGGTCGGCCGAGCGCATCGTCGGCCCGCACACCACCGTCTCGCTGTGGGCGGTGACCACGATCGAGAGATCAGGCTGGTCAGGTCCGGTCATCGACCCGCTCCTCCAGCAGCCGGCGCACGATCCCAGCCAGCACCCGGTCGTCGGCGATGGATCGGACCTTCATGGCGACGTCATCAGGGAGCTGGAAGTCCTCGATCAGGCGTACGGCGGTCGCCGGCGCGTCGACGAGCACGCCGTCGACCAGCTCCACGTGACGGTAGAAGTAGCGCACCGACGGGCCGACCTCCTGGCCGAGCGGACCGCGCCGCAGCCCGGTGAAACCGAGGAAGACCCGCTCGGACGCGCGCAGCGCCCGGCCGTACGGCGTCAGCGCGTCGAGGAACAGCCGCGATCCGACACCGACGATCGCGTCGACGCACAGCGACCGGAGCAGCTCGACCAGCACCTGCTGGGCCATCAGGGGGCCCAGGCCCAGGGCTGTCTCGGCGAAGTCGACCCGGCGCACGCCCGGCGGGGTCGGGGCCGTCGGGACGGCACCCGTCACGGTCGTCACGACCACGATGTCGCTCGCATCGATCTCGGCCTGCAGCGCTGTGAGCAACCGGGTGACCAGGCCGTCGCCCGGGTCCTCGACAACCAGGACGACCCGGGCGCGTGCGAAGCCCAGGGCTTCCTGGCTGGCGTAGAGCGCCCCGAGCTGGTCGGCCACGACGAGCCACGGGATCGGCATCATCCGCGGTCGGGCGATCTCGGGCCAGAGGTCGCCGACCAGGGGCTCCACCGCGACCGCCTTGGCGAACATCTCGCCGAGCTTTCCGTGGTGCAGCCGCCGGTGCACGTCGGACCGACGCTCGGCGAGATGCGCGGCGACCTCGTCGGAGGGGAGTCCGAGCACCTTGGCGAGCTTCTCGATGCCCATCACCGGATCGCCGACCTCGCCGGCGTCCCTGCCCTCGCTCAACCACGCCGCGTAGGGATGGAGGTCGCCATCCCTACGCTTCGGATGCCGCTTGAGGTAGGACTCGGTCGAGAAGTTGGCCTCGGGGGTGCACCTCGCCGCCGGGCCCTGCCGCAGGAAGTGCCGCACCGGGTCGATACCCGGGTCGTCCAGCACTCCCGGGGCCTGCAGCAGGTAGTGGGCGATGTCGAAGTGGTCCCGCACCAGGTCGTACTCGGCGTCCTCGCCGCGGTGCGGCTGCTGGCGCAGCGCCTCGCCGACGCGCTCGTCGAACGCGGGACCCAGATTGCTCGGCACCACCGACGGCGCGCGTTCGTTGCCGTTCGAGGACGTCCAGGTCTCGTGCGAGCCGTTGCGATCACTCCGACGCAGGAGATGGCGTCGGAGTCGACCGGGTGCGGCTTCGGTCACTGGCTGGTCCCTTCGCTCTGGGCGCGGAACCACGCCCAGGTCCTGCGGAGGCCCTCGTCGAGAGAGGTCGCCGGGTCGAAGCCGAAACCCTCACGAGCCTTGTCGATCTCGCACCAGGTCTGCACGACCTCACCGGCCCGGAAGTCGGCGTACTGCACGTCGAGATCGCGGCCGGTTGCGCTGCGCATCAACGCGAGCAGCTCGTTGACCGTGGTGGGCTTGCCGCTGCCGAGCTGGAACGCCCCGACGGCATCACCGTCGACCGCGACCCGGATGCCCTCGACGAGGTCGCCGACGTAGAGGAAGTCGCGGGCCTGGCTGCCGTCGCCGTAGACGACCAGCGGCTCGCCGGCCAGGACCTGCTTGAAGAAGTGGGCGACGACCGAGCCCTTGTGGAAGGACCGAGGCCCGTAGATGTTCGAGAAGCGCAGCGCGCAGCCCCGCATGCCGTAGGCGCCCGAGTAGGCGCTCAGGTAGCCCTCGAGCATCAGCTTGGAGGCGCCGTACGGCGACGTCGGCTGCGCGGCCATCCGCTCGTGCACCGGCGGGGGCACGTCACCCACGATCGCGCCGCCCGTCGACGCGGCGACGATCCGGTTGACACCCAGGTCGCGGCACTCCTCGAGCAGGTTGAAGGTCCCGACGACGTTGTTCTCGAAGTTGTGGGCAGGGTTCTCGATGCTGTCCATCACCCTGGTGTCGGCGGCCAGGTGGACGACCGCGTCCTGACCCTCGAGCGCAGCCCGGAGGTCAGCCCGGCTGCGGAGGTCACCATGGACGAACCGGACCTGGTCGTTGTCGATGTTGGTGCGGTCGCCGAGCGACTCGTTGTCGAGCACCGTGACGTCGTAGCCGCCGGACTGGGTGAGGTGATCAGCCAGGTGGACGCCGATGAACCCGGCACCCCCCGTGATGAGCACGCGCTTCATCCGAATCCCTTCTGTCGGCAGGCAGCGGGACACCTTAACAATCGGCGCCGTCAGACACGCTAACTACCGGCGATCGCGGGCGACGGAGTTTCGACAAGTTCCGGGCCCGCGCCGCCCCGCGCGGTCGCGAAATTCATTCGATCGACCGACTGCTGCCACGCCACTTGGCTGCGTGCCCAGCCCCGTGGTGCTAGAGGCTGCCCAGCGCGAATCCCAAGCGGGTCTCACGCTTGCCGCCACCGCAATCGGGGCTGGTGGACGCGTAGTGGCTGCGCTTGGCGACGCACCGGTAGACCGGCACGCTGGCGTCCGCGGTCTGCTCCGGGTGGATGAAGCCGACCCGGCGGACGGGACTCCAGCCGGTGCGGCACTTCGTCACGTAGAGGGCATGGTCGTCCCTGCGGACGCAGTCGAAAACCTGCCTCCAACCATCCGCTCCGTGCGCCAGGAGGTAGCCGGTCGGGCCGGTGCGACGGAACGCCTTCTCCTTGGGCGCCTCGGTCGACGAGCGGCGCTGACCCGTCCCGTTCCTGTACGTCGTCAGCTCGACCCGGTTGAGGGCCGGGCCGTCGGGACGACCGTGACCTTGCGACGGAAGAGGTAGCGGTGGGTGAACTTCTCGCCCGGGAACAGCTTCACGTAGTAGACGTGGAAGGTGCTGCCGGTGACCATGCTGTCGCCGTCAGCGCCCACGATCGACGGGTAGGCGTACAGCTGCTTCGACCTGCGGTTGCGGATGTCGCCGCCCCACTGGTCGACGAACTTGTCGGTCGCCGTCGAGACCAACGGGTAGACGTCGGTCCAGTTCATCCACTTCTTGGGGAGGCCGGCGTCGTCGAAGAGAGCACTGTGCTGTCGAGCCTCGCGGTGTCGCCCGCCCGACCTCAGAGGCGTACAACCGGAAACCGCGCTTGCCCGAGGCGTCGAACCCGAGCCAGCGGTCGAGGGTGGAGTTCCATGCCACGTGGCGTGACTTCTCGCTGAGCCCGCCGATCGGGGAGGACTTGCCGCCGATGCCGGGCTCGTCGAAGGCGCAGTACGCCGGCGCGAGCAGGGTCGCAGGGTGGCAGTAGTACTTCTTCCACGCGCCCGGCACGCCGTCGTCACTCACCAGCGCGCGCGCGACCTGGATGCCTGCGGCCCGGGCTTCGTGCCGTGCGCGGTCTTGAAGAAGATGTAGTAGTAGGTCGCCGACCTTGACCACGCGGCCGTTGCCGGCGTTGGTGACGCCGGTGGTGGCGCGTCGCCTTGACGCCGGTGAGCACGACGTTGTCGGGATAGTCCGGGGCGCCTCCAGGTACTGCCGCCGTTGGTGGTCTGCGCCATCCCCATCCGCCACACGGTCGTGTCGCCGTAATGGTCGCAAGACGTCCGTCGCCGGGTCCGGGCTGCCCTCCGCGTGGTAGAACGCGATCCAGTGGTCGATGTGAGCTTCTGGACGGAGCCCTGCCATCCAGGCGCCGCAGTCGTCGAACTTCCCCGCGCCGCCGCGGTCGAGGATGATCCGCGAGTTGGTGAGCCGGGTGTTGTTGTTGGACCGCCACTCGATCGTCCGGCTGGTGCCGAAGTAGCCGCAGAGCTTGCCGCCGCGCCGCTCGGAGAAGTACGGGTTGTCGCCCTGGTCGGTCGGGCCAGCAGCCGCTGCTCGGGGCCGAGCTGGACCGCGAACCCGAGCCGGCGCCTGCCGCGACCTCGGCGGTTGCCGGCGCGCCGGCAGCCGGTGCCGTGGCGGCGACCTGCTGGAGTGCAGCAGGGTGACCGACAAGGTCGCCGCAACGACGGCGGCCAAGCCGAGTCGCCAGCGCGGTCGAAAAACGGAAATGGCGCGCGACTGCATGGAACGTCTCCCCTGATGGCCCTCCACCGCTGGCTGCGGTCGGACGCAGTGTAAGACACTTCCAACGCGCGTGGAGCGAACCCGACGGGCGCGGTCGCTGCCGATCTGACGGGCGCGGTCGCTGCCGACCCGACGGCCAGGTGCTTGAATCGTCGCGTGCCCCGTCGCCGTCGATATCGTGCTCCACATCGGCACGGGCAAGACAGGATCGACGACCATTCAGAGCGTGCTCGGGCGCAGTCGTGCCGCGCTCGCCGCCGGCGGCACGCTGTACCCGCGTGCGTTCGGCCGCCAGCGACACAGGGGCTTCGGGTTCCTCGTCCTGCCCGACCCTCAGCTGGTGCGCTCGCCGGAGTGGCTGCGGGCCGGCAACGCCGACCTGGACCCGGAGGAGTACCGACGGAAGGTCCTCCGACGGCTGCGGCGCGAGATCACGGCCGACGCAAACCGACTGCTCATCTCCGACGAAGGTCTGTACCGTCGCAACGCGGCGGCGATCACCCGGGTCCGCCAGTTCGCGGAGGCTCGCGGCGGCGCGACGCGCGTCGTGATCTACCTGCGTCGGCAGGACGACCACCTGGCGAGCAACTACCAGCAGGTCGTCAAGGGCGGTGGGATCGCACGCATCGCCGAGTGGGCAGCCACCGATCGCCATCACATGTACGACTACCACAGTCACCTCGCTCGATGGCGCGACCACCTCGGGCCGGCAACGTTCGTCGTACGGACGTTCGAACGCGAGCGGTTCCTGCGTGGTTCGCTCGTTGCCGACTTCATCGACGCGGCGGGGCTCGAGGTCGACGAGACGCAGCTGGCGGCGGCGGAGCGCCGAAACGAGAGCCTTTGTGCGGAGGCGGTGGAGGTCCTCCGACTGCTCAACCTCCACCGCGTGGAGAACGAGGGCGCGCGGGCCGGACTCATCATCAACAGCGACCACGTGGAACGTTTGCAGGGAGTCGCCGGCCCCATCCTCACCCTGCCCGCCGCAGTCCTCGACCGCTTCCAGGATCGGTGGGAGGCGGGCAACCAGGCAGTGGCCCGCGAGTTCATGGTCGACCCGGACGGCGAGCTCTTCCGGTCAACGAGGCGGGACGACGGCACGACGACCGACCAGATCCTCGATCCAGCGCGTCTCGACCACTATCTCGAGATCCTCGAGGTTCCCGAGCAGCAGCACGCAGCGCTGCGACAGATCGCCGAGCGCGAGGCGACCACCGCAGCATCCATGCCGTCCCTGTGATTCCATGTCCGACGTGACCACACCGACCGGGACTGGCCCCCGGCGAGTGGTGGTCCACATCGGCATGGGCAAGACGGGCACGTCCTCTGTCCAGTACCTCCTCGCCGCCAACCGCGAGGTGCTCGCGGCCCACGGCGTCCTCTACCCGCGAGTCCCTGGGCGCGCCCGCCACACCCGACTGGGGCTGGCCGTCAAACCGGATGACGAGCTCACCCGCACGCCGGCGTGGCACCGCATCGGGCAGCCGATCCCCCAGCGCTTCCGCCGCAGGTTCCGGCGCAAGCTCCTCACGGAGATCGCCTCGGCGGAGGCGCACACGGTGCTGTTCTCCGACGAGGCGCTGTTCGGTCTCAACGAGGAAGCCCTGCTGCGGTTGCGCCGGCTGGTCACGGAGATCGGTGGTCGGGTGCGGGTCGTCGCCTACCTGCGCCGGCAGGACGACCACCTGTCGAGCCTCTACCAGCAGGAGGTGAAGGTCGGCGAGACCCGGCGGATGGAGGAGTGGGTCTCACTCGCCGGGCTGACGGGCCACGACTACCACGCCCGGCTGTCGGCGTGGCGCGACGTGTTCGCCCCCGACGAGCTCGTCGTACGACCGTTCGAGCGGTCGTCCTTCGTCGACGGCTCCCTCTACGCCGACTTCCTCGACGCCGCGGGCATCGACATCGCCGTACCGGATCTCACCCCCTCGGAGACGCGGAACCAGAGCCTCGACGCGGAGACGATCGAGTTCCTCCGGATCCTCAACCTGCAGCGCGTCGAGCAAGGGGCCGAAGCGTGGCTGATCAACAACCTCGAGGTCGTCGAGCGCCTCCGGCAGCATGACGGCGGCCCGACCCTCACCCTGCCCGAGGCCACGCTCGACCAGGTGGACGAGCGTTGGCAGGAGTCGAACCGCTCGACCGCACACGACTTCCTCGGCGACCCCGGTGGCGTGCTGTTCCGCGAGCCGCGGCGGCAGGCCGACACCACCACCGAGCAACGGCTGGATCCCGCTCGCGTGGACTACTTCGCGGCGCTCGTCGGGTTGCCGACCGACGTCACCGCCTCGCTGAAGGGCATCGCCGAGAGCGAATCCAGCCGCTGACGCAACGAGCGCCGCACCGCGGTGATTGAATGGCGGGCGTGGATGTGGCGGGACATGGGTGACCGGATCGACGTCGTGCTGCACCTCGGCACAGGCAAGACCGGCACCACGACCATCCAGGACCTGATGCGGCAGAGCCGGTCCGCTCTGGCCGAGCAGGGGGTGCTCTACCCCCGCACGCCCGGCGCGGTCCGCCACGCGCGTTTCGGGCTGTCGTTCCGCTCGGACGCCGAGCTCGCCGGGATGCCCGCCTGGCATCAGATGCGCGCTCAGTCACCTGAGCGGTTCCGGCGACGCTTCGGGCGACGGCTCCTGACCGAGATCGCCGAGGCCGCCCCGTCGATGGTGGTGTTCTCCGATGAGGCCCTCTACGGGCTGTCGCGAGACAGCGTCTCCCGGCTCCGCGCCTTCACCGACAGCCTCGGCGGCCAGACCCGTCTGGTCGTCTACCTGCGACGCCAGGACGACCACCTCAGGAGCGACTACCAGCAGCACGTCAAGACCGGAGAGGTCCGGCGGATGGCGCGCTGGACCGCCGACCACGACCGCTCTGCGACCTACGACTATGCGCGGCGACTGGCGCGGTGGGAGGACGCGATGGCACCCGCCGAGCTCGTCGTACGCCGCTTCGAGCGGAGCTCCTTCAAGGACGGGTCGCTGGAGGCCGACTTCCTCGAGGCCGCCGGTCTGACGGGGATCGAGCCCACGGTGATCCCCCGCATGAACGAGACCCTCGACGCAGAGACGGTCGAGTTCCTCCGGGTCTACAACCTCTACCGGGTCGCGCACGCCGGCGAGACGGCCGGCCTGATCGACCACCGTGAGCTGGTCCGCAAGCTGGTCCGTCACAGTGGCGGGCCGGCGCTCACCCTTCCGGAGAGCGACCTCGATCGCTTCCTCGGCCGCTGGACCGACTCCAACCGCGAAGCCGCACTCCGCTACTTCGGCGACACGGAGCTGTTCCGCGAGCCGCGCACAACGGCCACCACCGACGTGCAGTCGCTCGACCCTGACCGCGTCGACCACTACCTGGAGATCGGCGAGCTGCCGTCGAGCATCCGGCCGGACCTCCATCGGATCGCGGTGCAGGAGGCTGGGTCCGGCGCCGGACGGCTCCCATGAGCGGGACCAGCGCCGCGGGTCGACGTCACCCTCCACATCGGATCGGGCAAGACCGGGACCAGCACCATCCAGCGCGTCCTGCGCCGCAATCCCGACGCCCTCCGCGCAGCGGGGCTCCTCTACCCGCGGACGCCAGGTCGGGCCCGGCACACCCAGCTCGGGTTGTTCGTGCGACCCGACGACGAGCTGGTGAGCCACGCCGACTGGCTGACCGGCGACTACGGCGAGCCCGCCGCCTTCCGCCGTGACTTCCGCAAGCGGCTCGACCGGGAGATCACGCGCTCCGGCGCGCGGGGCGTGGTGTTCTCCGACGAGGGCCTCTTCAGCGCGGGCGATCGCACGATCCGCCGGATGAGGCGGCTGACCCGGCGGCTCGGCGGCAAGACCCGGCTGGTGGTCTATCTCCGGCGTCAGGACGACCACCTGGTCAGCCGCTACCAGCAGGTGGTGAAGATGGGCGAGGTCGCGCCGCTCACCACCTGGGCGAAGCAGGACTGGGTGGGCACCTACGACTACCACCTGCGCCTCACGGCGTGGCAGGAGCTGGAGCCGGACGCGTTCGTCGTACGGCGCTTCGAGCGCAAGCGGATGGTCAACGGCTCACTCGTGAGCGACTTCCTCGACGCTGCCGGGATCGGGCTGGACGAGGCGACCCTGACCCACACCGAGCCGCGCAACGAGAGCCTCGGCGCGGAGGCGATCGAGCTGCTCCGGATCCTCAACATCTACCGGGTCAAGCACGAGAGCGAGCGGCCCGGTCTGTTCGGCAACCACCACCACGTCGTCAAGCTGCGCGAGCTGGACACCGGCCCGGTGCTCACCCTGCCGGACCCGGACCTCGATCGGTTCATGACGCGATGGGAGGCGTCCAACCGGCGGGTGGCACGGGAGTTCCTCGATGACGCGAGCAGCGGGCTGTTCGAGGACGAGCGCAAGACGGCCGGCACGACGACCGACCAGCGGCTCGACCCTGCCCGGCTCGACCACTACTTCGAGCTGCTCGAGATCCCGGAGGCACAACACGCCGCGATCCGGCGGATCGCGAAGAAGGAGGCCGGCCGGCGCCGCGCGGTCAGTGCGCGAGCGGCTCGACGGCACTTCGCACGGCGGCTGGCGGAGCGGTGACCCGGACCGGACCTGAGCCCGGGGCACTATCGTTTGGCCCCACAGCCGACAACGAGGAGCAACCTGTGGAGCCCGACGTCGCGAAGCCGACGGTCACCTGGGCCCAGATGCGGGCGTACTTCCCACATCGCCCGCTCGCCTACCACATCCACGCGCTCCCCGAGCACGGCATCGTCTACGTGAAGAACCCGAAAGCCGCCTGCTCGACGGTGCTGCTGTGGTTGGACCGCTTGCACACCGGCGACCACGACTTCAGCCCTGCCAACGTGCACACCGACAACCGCCTGCCAAAGGTCTCCTCGATCGGCCGCCGCCGGATCGCCCGGATGCTGTCGGGCGAGGCCTACAGCTTCACGTTCGTCCGCGACCCGCTCCGGCGGTTCCAATCGGCGTACCTCGACAAGATCGTGAACTCCACAGGTTGGCGGACCGAGATCCAGACTGCGCTCGGGGAGGAGCCGGACGAGGAGCGTCCGGTGAGCCTCGACGACTTCGTCACCGCGATCGAACGGCAGGACCCGGTCAGCGAGATGAATCCGCACTGGCGCCCGCAGCACATCAACGTGATGACGTCCCTCATCAGGTACGACCACATCGGCCGGATCGAGACCCTCGCCGCCGACCTCGAGATCATTCGCAAGGCCGCCGACTTGCCTGCGGTGCCCGTCGAGGCCCGCAACGTCGCAGAGGTTCGGCGGGTCGACATCCTCGCGGACCGGCCGGACCTCGAGGAGCGGGTGCGGGCGATCTACGCCGGCGACTTCGAGATCTTCGGGTATTGACCATGGCGGTCGGCGAAGCCGTCGACGTCGTCCTCCACACGGAGCCGACAACACCGGTACGACCACTATCCAGCAGCTGTTCCGCACAGAACCGGCCGGCCCTCGCCGAACGAGACGCCTCGAGCCCGGCGATACGACGGATCGGTTCGCGCTCCTGTTCCGTTCGTCAGCGCACCAGAGGCTCGACGGCCGCGCGGACCTCGTCCGGGAGCGGGGTCACCGGCCGCGCCGGGTCGGTGTTGTCGACGTAGACGTGGACGAAGCGGCCCTCGGCCGCCGCCAGCGCCCCGTCACCCTCGGGGTCGCCCTGGAAGATGCCGACGCGGTAGACGATCGACGAGGTGCCGAGCCGCTCGACGCTGATCCCGAGGTCGAGCGACCCGGGATAGGTGACCTCGGCGAAGTAGCGGCAGGACACCTCGGCGACCACACCGATCGCCGGCAGCGCGCGGATGTCGGTGCCGACGGCGCGCGGCGAGCTGGTCGTTGACGACGGTGTCGATGATCTCGAAGTAGCGGGCATTGTTCATGTGGCCGTAGACGTCGATGTCGGCCCAGCGCAGGGTCGCGCGGTCCCAGGCGACGTACGACGACCGCGGCGGTCGCTCGGCAGGCACCGCGGCTCTCCTAGGCGGACTCTTGGCGGAGCCGCTGGCTGATGACGGTCGAGACGCCGTCACCGCGCATGGTGACGCCGTAGAGCGCGTCGCCGACCTCCATGGTGCGCTTCTGGTGGGTGATCACGAGCAGCTGGGAGTTCTCGCGCAGCTCCTCGTAGATCTCCAGGAGCCGGCCGAGGTTGGTGTCGTCGAGCGCCGCCTCGACCTCGTCGAGGATGTAGAACGGCGACGGTCGCGCCTTGAACAGCGCCACCAGGAACGCGACGGCGACCAACGACCGTTCGCCACCCGAGAGCAGGGAGAGGCGCTTGACCTTCTTGCCCGGCGGCCGGGCCTCGACCTCCACGCCGGTCGTGAGCATGTTCGAGGGGTCGGTGAGCACCAGGCGGCCCTCACCGCCGGGAAACAGTCTCGAGAACGTCTGGTCGAACGCGTTGCTGACGTCGGCGTAGGCCTCGGTGAAGACCTGCTCCACCCGGGCGTCGACGTCCTTGACGATGTCGAGCAGGTCCTTCCGGGTCGCCTTGAGGTCCTCGAGCTGCTCGGTGAGGAACTTGTGCCGCTCCTCCATCGCGGTGAACTCCTCGAGCGCGAGCGGGTTGACCTTGCCGAGCATGGTCAGCGCCCGCTCCGCAGACCGCAGTCGCTTGACCTGCTCCTCACGCACGTAGGGCACGGTCTGCGGCTCGGCGTCGTCTTCGGTGGTCGAGTCGCCCGAGCCGCTGGGCGTGTCGAGACCGGTCGTATCGCGACCGGGTGTGTCGAGACCGGACGCACCGGGAGCGGGCGCATCGACACCCCACACCGGCACGGCCTGGTCGGGGCCGTACTCGGCGACGAGCGCCTCGGCCTCGATGCCGAGCTCGTCGAGTGCCTTGCCCTCGATCTGCTCGATCCGCATCCGTTGCTGGGCACGCGCCATCTCGTCGCGGTGGACGGAGTTGACCAGCTCGTCGTGCTCACGGCCGAGCTCCCGGAGCCGGCCCCTGACGGTCATCAGGTCCTGCTCACGACCGCGACGGGACTCCTCGACGTCCTGCCGCGCGCGCATCGCCCGATCGATGGACACCTCGAGCCGGCCGAGCACGTAGGAAACGGCCGTCGCGACCGCCCGGCCGGCTCGGCCCTCGCGCAGCAGCCGCTCACGGCGCTCAGCGGCGCGGGCCCGCGCCTGCCGCTCCGCCTCGGCGGCCCGGCGGATCTGGTCGACCCGCCCGTGCAACGCACGCCCGCGCTCCTCGGACGTGCGCAGTGCGAGCCGTGCCTCCATCTCGGCCTGTCGGGCGGTCCGGGTGGCCTGGACCAACCGCTCCTGCTCCGAGGTGTCCGGCTCCTCGTCACCGGTCTCCTCCGCCGATGCCAACCGCTGCTCCAGCTCCACGATGCCAGCCGCGGCGTGGGTGCGAGCGGTCTCTGCCTGGGCGATCGCGTCGGCCAGCCGCTCCGCCTCGGCCCGGGCCGAGCGGGCGAGCGAGCCGTGCTGGCCGAGCTCCTCGGCGACCGCGGCCAGGGTCGCGTCGGACTCGTGCAGCTTGGCGAGGGCGACGTCGGCGCGCCGTTTGGACTCCTCGCGCTCCGTCTCCAGCCGGGCCAGGACGAACCCGAGCCGCTCGCTCGCTGCCACCGCGTCGGCCAGCGCAGCGGTGGCCTCGTCGACCGCGGCCTGGATCTCGATGAGGCTCTGCCGGGCGTTGGAGCCCCCGGCCGCGAAGTGGGCACCGAACAGGTCGCCGTCCCGGGTCACTGCCACCACGTCGGGGTGGTCGGAGACCAGGCTCCGGGCAGCCGTCAGGTCATCGACGACGGCGGT
This sequence comes from uncultured Actinomycetota bacterium, assembly GCA_963724275.1. GTDB lineage: Bacteria > Actinomycetota > Actinomycetes > Propionibacteriales > Nocardioidaceae > Nocardioides. The sequence goes on from CAVRUB010000003.1 coordinate 206,835, forward strand.
CTTGTGGAGCAGGCGGGTGAGGGCGGGTCGCACCTCGGCAGGGCAGTCGACCACGTCGGCGGCGTACGACGTGCCACCGGGGAGGTCGGGCCACCCGCTGCGGTCAGCCGCTCCCCCGCCGAGCAGCAGGCCGGCGCGGCCGAGGTCGTCGGTCTTGAGGTGGTTGATGGCCTCGACCGCCGTGTCGGCGTCGGTGACCGCGACGGCGTCGGCGGCAGCGCCGAGTGCGCTTGCCACCGCCGCCTCGTAGCCCGACCGCACGTTCACCAGTGCGGCGACCGATCCGAGCAGACCGGAGAGAGCGTCGGAGGCTGCGAGCAAGGCGCCGGCGCCGTCCTTGCGGGCCAGGCCGAGCTCGAGCGCCTCCTTGCGGGCGCCCAGCGCCGAGCGGTCGCGGTCGGCCTGTTGAGCCTCTTCGCGGGTCTTGGCGAGCCGCTCGTCGATGTCCTCGAGAGCGGCGACGGCGGCTTCGTGCTCCGCGTCGAGGCCTTCCTCACCCGCGTCGAGGCCGGCCACCCTGGTCTCGAGGGCGGTGAAGTCGTGGTGGGCGCGCTCGGCGCGGGCAAGGGCGTCGGCCCGGGCCGCCTGGAGCCTGCCCTTCTCCTCCTCGGCCGCAGATGCCCGGGTGCGCAGCGCGTTGACCTGACCGTGCAGCCGGGCGAGCCCTTCCCTGCGGTCGGCGGCGGCGCGGAGCAGGCCGGCGACCCGACGCTCCTCGTGGGCGGCGGCGTCCTCCGCGGCCTTTCGGGCGGTGACAGCCTCCTCGAGGGCGGTCTGGTGCTCCGCGACCAGCGCCAGGATCTCTGCCTCCTGTGCGGCCAGCCGGTCAGCCTCGGCGTCGAGCTCCGCGGGGTCCTTGGCGCTGTCGGCTTCCTCGTCGTCGGCGTCCTGGATGCCGGCGGCGTTGCGGACGCGCTCGGCAGCGAGGTTCTGGGTGCCGCGGAGACGCTCTCGGAGGGCCCCCAACGACGAGAGGGTCTCCTGGGCCGCGGACAGGGCGGGCAGGTCCTCACGAAGCGCCGCCTCCAGCGCGGCTTCGCGCTCACGACCGCTGGCCAGCGCCTGCTCGACCTCCTCACGACGGGCGACCAGCACGCTCTCGTCGGCGAGCTCCTGCTCCAGGGAGGTCCGCGCCGCCACCAGGTCGTCTGCCAGGATCCGGGCCTTCGCGTCGCGAACGTCCGCCTGGACCGTCGCGGCGCGGCGCGCGACCTCCGCCTGGCGTCCCAGCGGCTTCAGCTGGCGGCGGATCTCGCTCAGCAGGTCGTTGAGCCGGGTGAGGTTGCCGTCGGTCGAGTCGAGCTTGCGGAGCGCCTTCTCCTTGCGCTTGCGGTGCTTGAGGACGCCCGCGGCCTCCTCGATGAACCCGCGTCGGTCCTCGGGTGTCGCGTGCAGGATGGTGTCGAGCTGACCCTGGCCGACGATGACGTGCATCTCGCGGCCGATGCCGGAGTCGCTGAGCAGCTCCTGCACGTCGAGCAAGCGGCAGGGCGTGCCGTTGATCGCGTACTCCGAGCCGCCCGTCCGGAACATCGTCCGGCTGATGGTGACCTCGGAGTAGTCGATCGGGAGCGCGCCGTCGGTGTTGTCGATCGTCAGCATCACCTCGGCGCGGCCGAGGGGTGGGCGGCCCGCCGTACCGGCGAAGATGACGTCCTCCATCTTGCCGCCGCGCAGGCTCTTGGCACCCTGCTCGCCCATGACCCAGGCCAGCGCGTCGACCACGTTGGACTTGCCCGAGCCGTTGGGACCGACGACGCAGGTGATGCCGGGTTCCAGCCGGAGCGTGGTCGCCGATGCGAAGGACTTGAACCCCTTGAGGGTCAGGCTCTTCAGGTACACGCAGGCTCCCTAGTACGTCGTCGGTGTTACGGCGTCATCGACGCGAAGACCCGATGCTTTCATTGAGCGGTGCGCAGGGTCGTCGCGGGGGAAGCTCGACGGTCGACAGCCTACCGGCCCGCGGTCGCCGACCACGGGACCTCGCGGCGTGGGCCGACGGCCACGTTGCGGGTGACCACGTCGCGCTGGACGTCGAAGCCCTCGGCCCGGGCACCGGTGACGCGCCGTCGGGTGGTGACCTCGACGTCGAGGGTCACGTCCCTAGGTCAGCACCAGACCGGGCGGAGGTCGCCCGGGACCACCCCGGGTCGAGTTCGCCCGGCACCACCCCGGTCTCGTTCTTGAGGTAGTGGAGGAACGCCTCACGGATCTCGGTGGACCGCTCGGCGCTGATCACCTTCTCCAGGGTGCGCGTCGACGTGTCCCGCTGGACCTCGAACCCCGCCTTGCGCGCATGCGCCGCGAGCTTGCTCGCGGTCGCGGCCGGTTGGCGACTCAGCTCGTCATAGGTCAGCAGCAGCCCGAGGTCGGCGAACTGCGAGTGGACCTCGAGCATGATGTTGCGGTCGCGGACGACGCGGCCCAGGTTGTCCAGGATCCGCTGATTGATGTCCGGGATCTCGAGCGGCCCGGTCATGACGTTGCCGAACGCGCTGTGGGAGGAGTGGAAGACACCGGTCGCGCCCGCGACGACGCGGGAGATCGCCTGATCGATGGCGCTACGCACGAGGACCACGACGAACAGGTGCTTGAAACGCTCCTGCGCCCAGGTGATCACGCCGGGAAGGGCCTCGTTCGAGGGGATCCGCTTCCCGGAGAGCGCCTCGTAGGTCACGGGTGTCTGGGGCACCATCAGCTTGACCGACGCCACGTTCGGGGCGTCGTCCCGCACGCCCATCGCGACCCGCTCCATCACGTCGACCTCGGTCGCCGTCGTCGTCCGCGGCTCCGTCCTGAGGCCGCGCAGGTACTCCTTCGGCATCCCGAGGCCTCCCAGGCTCGCGATGTCGTGACACAGCAATGTGGACCCGGACGCGCCGAGGACAGGACCAGGGTGAGCGAGTCCAGGTGATCGAAGCTCCCCCCATGGGCGGGTTCCGACGTTGTCACAGACTCTCCTCGTTCGATCGCGACGGCAGCGGCCGCGACGGGGCTCGGCTGGCAGCCTATAGCTCTCGCTCCGCGCCCGGGACCGAATCTTCGGCGGACCTGCGGATCTCCTCGTCGGCGTGGGCGATGTGAGCGATCTGGCGCCACACCAGCACGAGCGTGATGCCCGATCCCACGAAGGCGAACCAGAACGGCGCCACCAAGCCCGCGTACTGGGCGATCAGTCCCCCCAGCCCGGCACCGACCACGATGCCGCCGTACACGCCGACGCTGTAGACAGAGCCGACCCGCCCCTGGAACTCGATCGGGACCGCGCGCTGCCTGACCGCGGCCGAGAGCGCGCCCCAGATGAACGCGTACATGCCGAACCCGAACAGGATGAGCAACGCCAGCCAGGCCTCGCGGGTCAACGCGAGGCCGAGGTGCATGACCACCTCGAGCAGGAGGCAGGTGCGCATGAGGGTCGCCAGCGGGACGTGTCGTTCGAGCCAGCCGAACCAGGGCGTCGACATCAGCCCGCCCAGTGCGGCCATGGTCGTCAGCAGGCCGTAACCCACCGGACCCATGTCGAGGACCTCGAGGGAGTAGAGGACCAGCACCGACCAGGCCGCGGCCCAGGTGATGTTGAAGGTCACGATCACCAGTGCCAGCGTGCGCACCGGCGGGTGCCCGAGCAGCCACCGGACGCCTTCGGCGATGTCGCGTCGCACGTGCGTGTCGCCGGCGTCGCGGACAGGTCCGGGCGGCAGGGCGATGCGGACGACGAGGACGGAGGCGAGCAGCACGGTCACGACCTGGACGCCGAACGGCGCCGCCCGGCCGGCCGCGAACAGGACCGCGCCGATCGGCGCGCCTGCGAGCTGGTTGAGGGTGATGAACCCGGTCTGCAAACGGGCATGGCCGACACCGAGGTCGCGCTTCTCCACGAGCATCGGCATCAGGGTCCCGGTCGCGGTGTCGACGAACACCTCCGCCGTACCGATCAGGAACAAGGCGCCGAGGACCACGCCGATGTTGACGACCCCGGTGACGATCATGGCGACGAGCGCGACCAGTACGACGGCACGGAGCAGGTTCGCTACCACGACGAGACGGACGCGGTCGACGCGGTCGGCGATGGCGCCGGCGTGGAGGCCGAAGAGCAACCACGGCAGCTGCTGGAGGAGCACTGCCATCGAGACCAGGATCGGGGAGCGGGTCTCGGATGCGACCAGCAGCGGCCCGGCTGCGAGCGCGATGCCGTCGCCGAGGTTGGACACCCAGCTGGATGCCAGCAACCACCGGAACCTCGGACCGAGCCGGGGCGGCGCGATGACGTCGAGGATGAGGCCCACGGACGTGGACGCTACGCAGCAGCGCCGTCAGGGCGCCATCGATTTCCGCCGACGGCGGAGGGGATGATGCTCCAGCCTCAGGCCGGCTGCATCTCCTGGGCTGCGTCGACGGTCAAGATGTCGGCGGCCCGGGCCGACATCAGCTTGTCGTTCTCCTCGCTGAGACGGAGGACGAGGGACTCCAGCTCGGCCACCCGGTTGCGCAGGCGAGCGTTCTCGACTGCGAGGCGGGGGTCGCGGAGGTCGCTGTTCAGGTGCCCGATCAGCGCCTTGGCCATGTAAGAGCCTTCCGGTGGGAAACGCGTGGACCCGGGTCCCGGGCCGTCTCCAAGAGTCCCACTTCCGGGCGCGAGGGTCAAACTCCGAGCCCGACATCTGCGAGCCCTTGGATCGGGTGCACCGGGCCCGCTACGGAGCCACGATCCGCGGGCGCTTCTGGCAGCGAGGGCAGAAGTACGACGAGCGGTTCATGAACGCGATCCGGCGGATCGGCGTACCGCAGCGCCCGCAGGGCACGCCCTCCTGCCCGTAGGCCGCCAGCGACCGGTCGAAGTACCCCGACTCGCCGTTGACGTTGACGTAGAGCGCGTCGAACGACGTACCGCCCTGTGCCAGCGCCTCGCCCAGCACGTCTCGGACATGGCCGAGCAGCTCCACCACCTTGCCGCGCCGCAACCGGTCGCCGGGCCGGTCGCCGTGGAGCCGGGCGCGCCAGAGCGCCTCGTCGGCATAGATGTTGCCGACGCCCGAGATCAGACCCTGGTCGAGGAGGAGCCGCTTGATCCCTGCGGTACGTCGTCGCACCCGGGCCACGAACACCTCGTCGTCGAACTCCGGGTCGATCGGGTCCCGCGCGATGTGCGCGATCTCGGGCGGCAGGTCCGCTCCCCCGGCGGACACGAGGAGGCCGCCGAACATCCGCTGGTCGACGAACCGGAGCTCGAGTCCCGCGACGCCAGCCCCGCTGGTCGACGGCGCGTCGAGACCCCCGCGAGCCCCGCTGGTCGAGTAGCCCGAGCCGCCAGGCGAGGGCTATCGAGACCCCCGCGAGCCCCGCTGGTCGAGGGCTCTAGCCCGAGCCGCTCGAGGGCGTATCGAGACCCCCGCGAGCCCCGCTGGTCGAGTAGCCCGAGCCGCTAGGCGAGGGCGTATCGAGACCCAGCAAGGAGAACCGCACCCGCAGGTGGCGCTCGTCCGGTGCGCCCACCGGCTGGATCAGCATCTGCCCACTCATGCCGAGGTGGCCCAGGAGCGCATCGCCGCTGTCGAGCGAGAGCCAGAAGTACTTGCCGCGGCGGCGGGCGGCCTCGACCCGCCGACCGGCCAGCGCGGCGGCGAACCCGGCCGGCCCCGCGGGTCGCGGCGGACCGGGCGGGGGTGCAGCACCTCGACGGCTCCCAGGCGGGCGCCGACGACGTGTCGCTCCAGGCCGGCGCGGACGACCTCGACCTCGGGAAGCTCAGGCACGGGGAGGTCGCGTGGATCAGTCGTTGGCGGGCGCGGCCATCGACGCGAGGATCTCGCCGTACGCCGTCTCGGCGGCGCCCTGCTCGGCTTCCTTCTTGGACCGGCCGGTGCCGTTGCCGTAGAGGTTCTCCGCGACCCGCACCTGGGCGGTGAACGTCTTGGCGTGGTCGGGGCCCTCGTCCTGGATGACGTACTCGGGCACGCCGAGGCTGTGCTCGGCGGCGAGCTCCTGGAGGGAGGTCTTCCAGTCGAGCCCGGCACCCATGGCCGAGGCGGCCTCGATGAGCGGGTCGAAGAGCAGGTGGACGACCGAGGCCGAGGTCTCGATGCCGCCGCTGAGGTGGACCGCGCCGATCACGGCCTCGACGGTGTCGGAGAGGATCGACGCCTTGTCGCGGCCGCCGGTGGTCTCCTCGCCGCGGCCGAGCTTGATGTACTGGCCGAGTCCGATGTTGCGGGCGACCTCGGCGAGCGCGCGGGCGTTGACGACGGCGGCGCGGAGCTTGGCCAGCCGGCCCTCGGAGAGGTCGGGGTGGAGCAGGTAGAGCGTCTCGGTGACGACGACGCCGAGCACCGAGTCGCCGAGGAACTCGAGGCGCTCGTTGGTCGGCAGTCCGCCGTTCTCGTAGGCGTAGGACCGGTGCGTCAGGGCGCGGTCGAGCAGCTCGGGGTCGAGGTCAGGATCCCCGAGCGCACGACTCAGGTCGTCGTAGACGCTGATGACCGGATGCCTGGATCAGGCGTGCTCGGTCAGAGGACCTGGCGTCGGTCGGCCTTGGCGCCGTACTGACCGCACGTGCCGCAGGCACGGTGCGGGAGGTGCTTCGCGCCGCAGGCCGGGTTGGCGCAGGTCACCAGCGTGGGGGCGACAGCCTTCCACTGCGAGCGACGGTGCCGCGTGTTGCTGCGCGACATCTTCCGCTTCGGAACAGCCACTGTCTTCTCCTCGTGTTTGTCCGTACCGGTCTCCCCTGCTCGGGTCGGCCGGACGGTGGTTCGCCGTTGTGGATCTGGCTCTTACTTCTGGTCTTCGTCTTTCGTGAGCTCGGCCAGTGCCGACCAGCGGGGATCGATCGCCTCGTCATGTGCGTGGTCCGGATCATCGGCGAGCCGCGCCCCGCACTCGGGGCACAGTCCGGGACAGTCCGGCTGGCACAGCGGCTGGAACGGCAGTGCAAGCACCACCGCCTCCCGCAGGAGCGGCTCGAGGTCGAGCAGGTCGTCCTCGAGTCTGCTGGTCTCGTCGTCCTCCTCGGAGTCGCCCCGCCCACGGTGTCGAGTGTCGTCGTACTCGTACAGCTCCTGGAACCTCACCTCGATGTCCTCGCGGATCGGCTCCAGGCACCGTGCGCACTCGCCCTCGACCACGGCTGTCGCCGTGCCCGTGACCAGGACGCCCTCCATGACCGCCTCGAGCCGCAGGTCGATGTCGACCGGCGAACCCTCGGTGACCGAGAGGACTTCGATGCCCAGATCTGCCGGGGCCGGGGTCGTCAGCGCCACTTCCCGCTGGGACCCCGGGCGGCGGCCGAGCTCGCGAGTATCGAGCACGAGCGGCGCCCTCGGGTCCAGGCTGGTCATGTGAGCACTCCCGGTCCGGACACAACAGATCAGCGAGAATCGTATCGGTCGGCGCACGAGCGGCAAAATCTGCCGCTCACGCGCCGGTCTGACGCTCGGCGAGCCGGGCAGTGAGCTGCTCGAACACGCGGGGCGGGACCAGCCCGGACACGTCGCCCCCGAAGGACGCGACCTCCTTGACCAGGCTCGACGAGACAAACGACATGCTCGGGTCGGTCATCAGGAAGACGGTCTCGACCTCGGTGAGATGGGCGTTCATCTGTGCCATCTGCAGCTCGTAGTCGTAGTCGCCCGAGCCGCGGAGCCCCTTCACGATCGCCTGGGCCTCGATCTCGCGGCAGAAGTCGGTCACGAGGCCGGTGAAGCCCTGCACCTTCACGTTGGGCCACGGGCTGACCGCGTCGGCGATCATCTCGAGCCGCTCGTCGGAGGTGAACAACCGGTTGGACGAGGCCGACTTCGACTTGTTGACGCCGACGGCGACGACGACCTCGTCGAAGAGGGCAGCGGCTCGACCGAAGATGTCGAGGTGACCATTGGTCACCGGGTCGAACGAGCCCGGGCAGACGGCGCGACGCATGCCGTCACCGTAGTGGTTCCGGGACCTGCTCCTCGCCGGCGGCGGCGTACCAGAGCTTGGTCTCGCCGTATTTCTTCATCCGGCGCTTGCCCGGGAGCGGCCGGATCCCGGCCGGCCAGGCGGGTTCAGGACTACGTGAGCCGCGCTCGACGATGACCCGGGCGCCCGTCACGAGCCAGCCCTGCGCGGCGAGCAGCGCGAGGTCGTCCGTCACGGCTGCCTCGTCCAGCGGGTAGGGCGGGTCGGAGAAGACGAGGTCGTACGGCGCGTCCGCGCCGCCGGCGAGCGCCGCGGTGACCGACCTCGCCAGGACCTGCGCCACGTCGCACCCCACGACGCGCGCGTTGCGGCGGATCAGGTCGGCGGTGCGGCGGTCGGACTCGACGAAGGTGACCGCGTCGGCGCCGCGCGACCAGGCCTCGAGGCCGACCGCGCCGGACCCGGCGTACAGGTCGAGGACGCGGAGGCCGTGCAGCGAGCCCGCCCAGGACTCGATCGCGGAGAACAGCGCCTCGCGCACCCGGTCGCTGGTCGGCCGGGTGCGGTCGCCTCTCGGGGTCTCGAGGCGGAGACCTCGTGCAGTGCCGGAGATGATCCTGGTCACGACTTGTCCACGAAGTCGCCCTGCTGCGACCGCTCGAGATCAGCGACGGCATCGGCGAGCAAGGGCGCCTGGTCGAGACCTGGGTCGGCGGCGAGCAGTCGCTCGGCCGCTTCGACGGGCGGCGACGATGGTGTCCTCGTCGCGCAGCACCCGGAGGTTCTCCAGGCTGGAGCGGCGTCCGGCCTGCGAGGCACCGAGGACGTCACCCTCGCGCCGCTGCTCGAGGTCGATCCGGCTCAGCACGAAGCCGTCGGTGGTGCCGGCGACCGCGTCGAGCCGCGCCCGGGCCGGGGACGCCGGGTCCTCGGCATGGGTGACCAGCAGGCAGAGCCCCGGCAGGCCACCCCGACCCACGCGCCCGCGGAGCTGGTGGAGCTGGGAGACGCCGAACCGGTCGGCGTCCAGGATCACCATCATCGTCGCGTTGGCGACGTCGACACCGACCTCGATCACCGTCGTCGCCACGAGTACGTCGACCTCGTGCCGGGCGAAGGCACGCATGGTCGCGTCCTTCTCGTCGGCCGGGAGCTTGCCGTGGAGCCGGGCGACCCGCAGGCCGTCGAGCGGGCCGGTCGCCAGGTGCTGGACGACTTCCTCGACCGCGGCGAAGGAAGCTGCCACCGCGACGGGGTTGCCCTCGTCATCGACGTCGACCACCTCGTCCTGGTCGGCCTCGGTGTCATCACCCGCGATCCTCGGGCAGACGACGTAGACCTGGTGGCCCTTCTCGACCTCCTCGCGCACCCGCGCCCACGCCCTGCCGATCCACGAGGGTTGCTCGGCCAGCGGGACCACGTTGGTCTGGATCGGTGCCCGGCCGGCGGGGAGCTCGCGCAGCGTCGACACCTCGAGGTCGCCGAAGACGGTCATCGCGACGGTGCGCGGGATCGGCGTGGCCGTCATCACCAGCAGGTGGGGCGGCACCCGGGCCTTGTCGATGAGTGCGGCCCGCTGCTCCACGCCGAACCGGTGCTGCTCGTCGACCACCACCAGCCCGAGGTCGGCGAACTGCACCTGGTCCTGCAGCAGCGCGTGGGTGCCGATCACGATCCCCGCCTCGCCGCTGGCGGCTCGCAGCAACGGCTCGGTGCGTTGGGTCTTGGTCATCGAGCCGGTCAGCAGGTCGACCCGCGTGCCTTCCCCGGAACCGAAGATCGTGCCGCCGTCGGCGAGCTCGCCCAGCATCGTCACGATCGAGCGGTAGTGCTGCTGCGCGAGCACCTCGGTCGGCGCCAGCAGCGCGGCCTGACCGCCCGAGTCGACGACCCGCAACATCGCCCTCAGCGCGACGAGTGTCTTGCCGGAGCCGACCTCTCCCTGGAGCAGCCGGTTCATCGGGTGCGACTGGGCGAGGTCGTGCGCGATCTGCTCGCCGATGTCCCGCTGTCCGTCGGTCAGCGTGAACGGGAGCCGCTCGTCGAACGCGAGCTGGAGCGCCCCGTCGCCACCCGTGCGCGCGGTCGCGCCGAGCTCGCGGAGCGTGCGCCGGCGCCGGGCGAGGACGAGCTGGGTGACCAGCGCCTCCTCGAACCGGAACCGGTGCTGGGCGCGGGCCACCTGGTCCCGCCGGTCCGGAGCGTGGATCCAGTCCAGAGCCGTGACCACGTCGAGCACGTCGTACTCCTCGCGGACCGTGGCCGGCAGCAGCTCGGGGACGTCGGCCACTTGGCCACGCGCAGCCCGCACCGCACGGCTGATGTCCCACGTCTCGACACCCTTGGTGAGCGGGTAGATCGGGTAGAGCCCGCCGATCTGGTCGATCACGCTCTCCTCGTCATCGGCGCTGTCGGCGACCCCGAAGATCGTCATCGCCGGGTTGACCAGCTGCCAGTCGTTGCGGAACCGGTCGGCGCGGCCGAGGAAGACGCCCCGGCGGCCGGTCGCGACGCGGCTCGCCTGCCACTCGGCCATGTGCTTGCTCTTCGCGAAGAACGTCATCTTCAGCTCGGGGCCATCGGTGCTGAGCACCGCCTCGACACGGTAGGCGGGCCGGCCGGTGCGCCGGTCGTTGTAGGTGTGCTGCTTGCACTGGACGATCTCGCCGACGACGCAGAGGAGCTGTCCGATCTTGAGGTCGTGGACCTTGGTGAGGGTGCCGGTCTCCAGGTAGCGGCGCGGGAAGTGGCGCAGCAGGTCACCGACGGTGCGGAGGCCGAGCCCCTCCTCGAGCTTCTTGCGCTTCGCGGGCGTCACCTTGCCCAGCACCGCCGCGATCGGTGAGTCCAGGTCGGTCACACAGTGCCTCTCACTCGACGGACATCAGGAGCGGGTAGCGCTCCTGGCCACCGTCGTACACCACGGTGTCGACATGGGGGTGGTGCTCCTCCACCCAGGCCGCCGCACGGTCGGCGATGTCACCGGCCTCGGCGCCGCGGACCAGGGTGACCAGCTCGCCGCCGGCCGCGAGCAACCGGTCGAGCACGGTGATCGCGACGTCGTCGAGGTCGTCACCGACGACGGCGAAGTCGCCTGCGATCACGCCGAGGACGTCGCCCGGCCGGCAGGGTCCGGCAGACGTCATCGCCTCCTTCACGGCGACCGTCACGGCGCCGTGCTTCACGTGGCGCGCGGTCGCGGTCATCTCGGTGACGTCCTGGTCGAACGTGCGTCCGGGCTCGTGCACGGCGATGGCGGCCAGGCCCTGGACCTGGGCCTCGGTGGGGATGACGGAGATGCGCAGCGAGTGCCCCACCCCGTCGGACTCCGCCGTGCTCGCAGCGACCCGGGCAGCGCGCACGGAGTCGGAGTCGTTGGGAAGGATCACGACCTCCTGCGCACCGCTGCCGGCGATGGCGTCGAGCAGCTGCCCGGCCGACGGGCGGCGGCCCGGCCCGCCCTCGACCACGAGCGCTCCGGCATCGGCGAACAACGCCGCCAGGCCGGGTCCGGCCGCGACCGCGATCACTGCGCGTCCCGTGCGGACCGGCGTCCGGCTGCCGCCGGAGCTCTCGCCGGCCGCGGCGACCTGCTCGGCGAAGTGGGTGACCCGGATCCGGTGGGGCCGGCCGATGGCCAGACCCGCCTCGATCGCCGCGCCGACGTCGTCCACGTGGACGTGGACGTTCCACAGCCCGTCGCCTCCGACGACCACGACCGAGTCGCCGAGCTCGCCCAGCCGGGCACGCAGCGGCGGGATCTCGCCGTCCTGGGTGTCGAGGAGATACATCACCTCGTACGACGGTCCCTCGCTGCTGAGGTCTCCGGCCCCGGACGGCGCCAGCTGCGGGACCGGGATCGCGTGCTGGCCGAGCGGCTGGGTCACCGGCACCGGGCGCTTGCCGGTGAGGACGGTCTCGGCCGCGTCGAGGATCACGCACAAGCCGCGGCCCCCCGCGTCCACCACGCCGGCGCGCGCGAGCACCTCGAGCTGTTCGGGGGTGTGGCCGAGGGCTTCCCGGGCAGCGGCGGCCGCGGCCCGGAGCACGTCGCGGCTCCGGGCAGCCGGGTCCTTGACGACGTCCACCGCGGCGTCGGAGGCCGCTCTGGCGACAGTGAGCATCGTCCCCTCGACCGGCTCGCCCACCGCCGCGTAGCTCGCCTCCGTAGCCTGACGCAACCCCTCTGCCATGACCTCGGCGTTGCGGTCGTCGGCGGTGGCCGAGGCGATCCGGCGTGCGATGGCACCCAGCATCTCGCTGAGGATCACGCCGGAGTTGCCGCGGGCACCCAGCAGCGCCCCGCGGGAGAACGCCGCCAGTGCCGCTCGCCTCGGCGCACCAGGGAGCTCCCGGATCGCGTCGCGGGCGGCCGCGATCGTGAGGTACATGTTGGTGCCGGTGTCGCCGTCGGGCACCGGATAGACGTTGAGGGCGTCGATCTCCTCGCGAGCCTCCGACAACGCGTCGACAGCGATGTCGACGAACCGCAGCACGGTGTCGAGCTCGATGCCGCCAGCCATGGGGTCAATCTAGTCGGCGAGAGGGCCCAGGACCGGGACCCGGCGGCGGGATGCGCCCGGCTCCGAGGATTTCGGACTGCTGCCCACCTTCGGCTAATCTGATCCGGTTGCCCTCTCAGCGGGCGACCCATGAACTTGAGTCAGATCACCGATCCGTAGGAGCAAACCCGTGGCTGCCGTGTGCGACATCTGCGCGAAGAAGCCGGCCTTCGGCAACAACCGGCCGTGGTCGCGCAAGATCACCAAGCGTCGCTTCAACCCGAACATCCAGCGCGTCCGCGCCAAGGTCAACGGCACCCCGAAGCGCCTCAACGTCTGCACCGGCTGCATCAAGGCCGGCAAGGTCACCCGCTGACGTCGAATCGGACCTTCTGGTTCGTCGAGACTGACGAAACGCCGGCCGCGCGGTCGGCGTTTCTTCCATTTCGGCGCACCAAGAGGTCCGATTCGAGCCTAGAAGTGGGTCCAGCCGGGGGCGCCGTCGTACGGCGAGCCGTCGACCGTCACTCCTGGCCCCTCGGCGCCGGGGTCGGTGACGGAGCCGATCTCTACCCAGCCGTCGGGCAGTCCACCACCAGCGGGGAAGGTGGCGAGCAATGCGTGGTCGTCCCCGCCCCCGAGCACGAACGTGAGCGGGTCGGCGCCGGTCGCGCTGCCGACGGCGACAAGCGGTTCGGGGACCTCCAGCGACGCCGAGTGTGATGTCGATGCCGACGCTGCTCGCCCGCGCGACATGGGCGGCGTCGGCGAGCAGGCCGTCGGACACGTCGATCATCGAGGTGGCACCGGCCTCGGCCGCCACCGGCCCGGCGGCGTAGGGCGGGTCCGGGCGACGATAGGCGTCGACCAGCACCCGGGGTGAGCGGAACCCGCGACCCAGCACCGCCAGACCGCCGGCGGCCCAGCCCTGCCTGCCGTGGAGCGCGATGACGTCCCCGGGGCGGGCGCCGGTCCGGAGCACCGGCGACACCGTGCAGCTGCCGAGGACGGTCACGGCGATCGCGATCTTGTCCGAGCTGGTCAGGTCGCCACCGACCACGCCGGCGCCGACCTCCGCACACTCCTCGGCGAACCCCCGGACCAGGTCGAGGGCCCAGCGCGCCGGCAGTGTCGGCGGCGCGGCGAACCCCATCGTGAGCCAGGTCGCCCGCCCACCCATGGCGTTGATGTCGGACAGGTTCTGGGCCGCGGCACGGTGGCCGACGTCGACCGCGTCCGCCCAGTCCTTGCGGAAGTGGCGGCCCTCGACCATCAGGTCGGTCGAGACCAGGACGTGTCCGTTGCGGACCCGCAGCACGGCCGCGTCGTCGCCGGGGCCGACCAGCACGTCCTCGCCGGGAGCCAGCTCCCGGACGATCCGGGAGACATGGTCGATCAGCCCGAACTCCCCGAGGTCGGCCAGGGTGACGTCGGGGGCGGGGAGGGAGTCGGGCACGACCCCATCCCACCAGATCCGGGGCCGGCGCCGAAGATGTGGTGAGCGCCTCCGCGCGGTAGGTTGCGTCGTGACCGTCCCCGATGGTCATCGTCCGTCGACCTCGACCTCCCAGGAGTGCAACCAATGGTGGTGCAGGCCTACATCTTGATCCAGACCGACGTCGGCAAGGCCGCCGATGTTGCCAAGGCGATCGCCGAGGTCAAGGGCGTCACGCTCGCCGAGGACGTCACCGGTCCCTACGACGTGATCGTGCGCGCCGAGGCGCGCAACGTCGACGAGCTGGGCAAGCTGGTCGTCTCGAAGGTGCAGAACCTCGACGGCATCACCCGCACCCTGACCTGCCCGGTCGTCCATATCTGAGCGTGCGGGGCCTTTGGTCTCGAGGCAGTCGCTGCGCGACTTCCTCGACCATCGGGGCACTACTGCTGCTGACCGCGTGCGGCGGGCCGGTCGAGGTCGACGTACCCGACCTCGAGGGCGAGGACGCCGCCGCCTGCGAGGCGTTCGCCGACGCGCTGCCGGACACCCTCGCCGACGAGGAGCGTGTCGACATCGAGCCCACCGATGCCCCGGCCGCGGCGTACGGCGACCCTGCGATCGTGGTGACGTGCGGTGTCGACAGCCCGGAGGGCTTCGGCCAAGGCGCTCAGTGCGAGGTGGTCAACGACGTGCCGTGGTACATCCCGTCGGAGCAGTACGACGACCGCGACCTCGACCTCGTGATCACGTCCGCGTGGCACGAGCCGCGGGCGCAGGTCGTCGTACCGGCGGACTACCGCGGGGACGCCCTCGAGGCCGGGATCATGGCGGTGCTCTCCGGGCCCGTGGACCAGCACCTGACCGAGGTCGCCACCTGCGACCTGTGACGACGCCGGTCCCGGAGGACTAGCGACCGCCGCTGACGTCGAGGAACGCGCCGGTCGTGAACGACGACTCGGGCGACAACAGCCAGCAGATCGCGGCAGCCACCTCCTCGGCGCGCCCCGCTCGCCCCATCGGCACCGACGGCGCGACCCGCTCGAGCCGGCCGGGCGCATGGATCCCGGTGTCGATGAAGCCGGGCCGCACCCCGTTGACACGGATCCCGCGTCCGGCCACCTCCTGGGCCAGCCCCGTCGTGAGTGCGTCGAGGGCGGCCTTCGTGGCGGCGTAGTCGACGTACTCCCCCGCCGAGCCGAGGACGGCCGCGCGGGACGAGACGTTCACGATCGATCCGCCGTCGTCCATCCGCCGCACAGCCTCCCGGGCGCACAGGAACGCTCCGAGCACGTTGACCTCGAGCAGTCGGCGGATCCGCGGCGCGTCCAGGTCGACGACGCTCGCCGCGGGGGCGACGATGCCGGCGTTGTTCACGAAGCCACGCAGTGGACCGGCGGCCGCCGGCAGCGACCCGAAGAGCTCCACGACGTCGGACTCCTCCGTCACGTCGACCTGCACGGCGTCGGCCCGGCTGCCGAGCCGCCGGCACTCCTCCACGACGCGCTGCGCCTCGTCCTCCCCGGTCCGGAAGGTGATCCGGACGTTCCACCCGTCGGCAGCCGCCCGCCGGGCAGTGGCGGCCCCGATCCCCCTGCTCCCACCGGTGACCACCACCAACCCGGAGACCTGCTCGGCGGGTCCGGCCAACGTCATCGGAGCCCGGTGCCGCGCTGCAACGCCAGGGCCACCAGCCGGTCGACGAGATCCGGGTAGGCGAGGCCGGTCGCCGCCCACATCCGCGGAAACATCGAGAGCGGGGTGAAGCCGGGCATCGTGTTGAGCTCGTTGACGACCAGGGAGCCGTCGGGCATCAGGAAGAAGTCGACCCGCGCCAGCCCCTCGCACCCGACTGCGAGGAACGCCCGCGCCGCCAGCTCCCGCAGCTCGCCCGCGGTCTCGTCCGACAACCGGGCCGGTACGTCGAGCTCGGTGGCCTCCTCGGGGAGGTACTTCGCCTCGAAGTCGTAGAACTCGTGGTCGCCGGTGATCCGGATCTCGGCGGGCACGGTCGTCTCCACGCCACCGTCGAGCGTCTCGAGCACACCGCACTCGACCTCGCGCGCGCCCTCGGCCGACACCTCAACGAGGACTTTCGGGTCGTGTCGCAGCGCGCCCTCGACGGCGGCTGCGATCTCGTCTGCGTCGTGCGCCTTCGCGATGCCGATGCTCGACCCTCCGCGGGCCGGCTTCACGAACACCGGGTAGCCGAGCCCGGTCACCCGCGTCCGCACCGCTGCCGGGTCCTCGGCCCACTCCCGCGCGGTGACCGTGATCGACGGCAGCAGGGGCAGACCGGCGGCGGCGAGCACGATCTTCATGTAGGCCTTGTCCATGCCGACGGCGGACGCGAGCACGCCCGCGCCGACGTAGCGCACTCCGGCCATCTCGAACATCCCTTGGATGGTGCCGTCCTCGCCCCAAGGGCCGTGCAGGAGCGGGAAGACAACATCGACGTCGCCGAGCTCGCGCGGCGGCGAGGCCGGCTCGCTCACCACCAGCCCGGCGCCGCTCAGCGTCCGCGTGAGCATCACCGGCGCGCGGTCGGCGTCGACGGACGGGAGCTGGTCGGGACCGTTGATCGCGTGCCGGTCGGGGTCGTCGGCCTCGAGCACCCAGCGGCCGTCCGGAGCGATGCCGATCGGGATCACGTCGTACCGCTCGCGGTCCAGCGCCTTCAGCACGCTGCCGGCGGTGACGCACGAGATCGCGTGCTCGGAGGAGCGGCCGCCGAAGACGACGGCGACACGGGTACGGCGGCCGGTGGGCTCGTTCATCGGCGACGACCCTACCGTTGTCCCATGCCCGAACCTGTGCACGACCTGCGGCCCGCCACGATTACCGTGACGGCGGGGCGCCCGCCACACGAGCCTGACGCTCCGCTCAACCCGCCGATCACGATGGCGTCGACCTACGTCGCCACCGGCGACGTCGAGTACGGCCGCTACGGCAACCCGACCTGGTCGGCGTTCGAGGAGGTGCTCGGCGCGCTGGAGGGTGGGCGCGCGCTTGCCTTCGCCTCAGGGATGGCGGCCGCGACCACGGTGATGGACCTGGTTGGTCATGGCGGGGGCGTGGTCGGGCCTCGGCACGCCTACAGCGGGACGGTCATGGCTCTCGCAGACCTGGAGGCCCGGGGACGCCTGCACAGCAGGCTGGTCGACATCGCGGACACCGAGGCGGTGATCGCCGCGATGAACGACGACGAGGATTGCGCCCTGCTGTGGATCGAGTCGCCGACCAACCCGGCTCTCGAGCTGGCGGACATCCCCGCTCTCGTGGGTGCCGCCCGCGAGCTCGGCGTGCGCGTCGTCGTCGACAACACCTTCGCCACTCCCCTGCGGCAACAGCCGCTCTCCCTAGGGGCCGACATCGTCGTCCACTCCGCGACGAAGTACCTCGCCGGTCACAGCGACGTGCAGCTCGGGGCACTGGTCGTCCGCGACGACGAGGTGTTCTCCGCGCTCAAGGGGCGCCGCGACCTGGTCGGCGCGATACCCGGCCCGTTCGAGGCCTGGCTGGCGCTGCGCGGTCTCCGCACCCTGCACGTGCGCCTCGACCGCGCCGAGGCCAACGCCGCCGAGCTCGCCAGGCGCCTCGGCGAGCACCCCGCGATCGAGGAGGTCCGCTACCCCGGCTTCGGGGCGATCGTCGCCGCGGTGACGGCCGGTGGTGCCCCCGCAGCCGACCTGCTGGCCCGCGACGTACGCCTGTGGGTGCACGCCACCTCGCTCGGTGGCGTCGAGTCCACCCTCGAGCGGCGACGACGCTGGAAGGCCGAGGCCGCCACCATCCCCGAGGGCCTGGTGCGGCTCTCGGTCGGCATCGAGGACGTCGAGGACCTGTGGGCCGACCTGGCGCAGGCCCTGGACTGTCTCGAGGCGCCGCCGTACCGGGACGCGCGGTGACCCCGCTCGTCGAGTAGCCGCTGCGAGGCGGCACCCCCGCTCGTCGAGTAGCGGCGTATCGAGACGCGGCACCCCCGCTCGTCGAGACGCGATGCCCCGCTCGTCGAGTAGCCGCTGCGAGGGACGAGCAGCGGCGTATCGAGACGCCGTGACGTGCCTTCGGTCCGAGTCAGCCAGCGAGCACGGCCGTCTCGACTCGCCCCCGGGATGCCACGCGCCCGCGCGCCCCAGCTCAGTCGATCTCAGCCTTGGTGTCGCGGCTGATGAAGGCCTCCATCATCCCGGCGGTGGTCATCCGGCCGGCGACGACCTCGTCGACGTGTTCTGCGATCGGGGCCTCGACGCCGGCCTTCTCCGCGAGCGCGCGGATCGAGGAGCAGGACTTCGCACCCTCCGCGACCTGCCGCGTCGACGCGTAGACCTCCTCGACTGTCATCCCGAGCCCGAGCTTCTCGCCGAACGTCCGGTTGCGTGACAGTGGCGAGGAGCAGGTGGCGACGAGGTCGCCGAGACCGGCGAGCCCCATCAAGGTGAGCGGGTTGGCGCCGAGGCGCATCGCCAGCCGGGCGGTCTCGGCCAGGCCGCGGGTGATGAGCGAAGCCGTGGTGTTGTCGCCGAACCCCAGTCCGACGGCCATGCCGACGCTGAGACCGACGACGTTCTTGTAGGCGCCGCCGAGCTCACATCCCAGCACGTCGACACTGGTGTAGGGCCGGAACGCGGGCGAGTGGCACCGCTTCTGCAGCATGGTGGCGACATCCTCGTCGACGCACGCGACGACGGAGGCGGCCGGCTCGCGGCGCGCGATCTCCTTGGCCAGGTTGGGCCCGCTGACCACGGCGATCCGGCCGGGGTGGACGTCCGCGGCTTCGTGGATCACCTCGCTCATCCGCTCCAGCGTCCCGAGCTCGATGCCCTTCATCAAGGACACCAGTACGGCGTCGGGCTCGAGGTGGGGAACGAACATCGGGAGGTTGTCGCGCAGCGACTGCGACGGGACCGCTAGCACGACGACGTCAGCGCCCGCCAGGGCTCGCTCGGGGTCGGAGGTCGCGCTGACGGTGGGCGGGAGCTGGATCCCCGGCAGGTACTCGGTGTTCTCGCGGTGCTCGGTGATGGACGCGGCGACCTCCTCGCGCCGTGCCCAGATCATCACGTCGTTGCCCGCGTCAGCGAGGACCATCGAGAACGCGGTGCCCCAGGAACCGGCGCCCAGCACCGCGACCTTGCTCGTGTGGGGTGAGCTCATGAGGCGTTCCTCTGCTTCTTGAAACGGTCTCCATGGATGCGCATGTCGTAGCGCTCGTCGGGAGCTGCCTCGCCACGGATCTGCTCGACCTCGTGCGTGATCGCGGCCATGATCCGGTCCGTCGCCTTGGCGATGACCTCGGTCGTGCGGGGCACCTCGGCGGCCAGGTCGGACAGGTCGACCGGCGGTCCCACGCGAGCGACGATCTTCTTGCGCGGGAACAGGAGCGGCTTCTTCGTGTACGGCGGCAGGATCTCCTGCGCACCCCACTGCCCGATCGGCACGACCGGGCAGCCGGTCTCGAGCGCGATCCGGGCGGCACCGGACTTCCCTCGCATCGGCCACAGGTCGGGGTCGCGGGTGATGGTGGCCTCGGGATAGATGATCACGCACTGCCCGCGGCGTACGGCTGCGACCGCCGCTGAGTAGGCGCCAGCGGCGCCGGCCGTCTCCCGGTAGACCGGGATCTGTCCGGCCGAGCGCAGGAAGAACCCGAGCACCACGTTGCTGAACAGTCCCGACTTGGCGAGATAGCGCGGGATCCGGCCGTGGTCGTAGACGACGAGCGCCGAGGTGATCGGGTCGAGGTGGGACACGTGGTTGAGGGCGATCACGAACCCGCCGTCGGCCGGGAAGTTCCGGTCACCGTTGATCCACACGCGATTGGTGGTGGCCAGCAGGGTGGGCTTGATGATCATGACGGCGACGCCGATCGCCCAGTTGCGCTTCTCCTGCACCTTCCGCACCCTCACGAGGGGCAGGCTACCGGCCCGTGACCTCCGCCACCCGGTAGGACACCGGCACCGGCGCTCCGTGATCACCTGACAGGATCGGCCCGTGGTTGCGGACGGGACTCAGCACGTCGTCGTGATCCCTGTGAAGCCCCCGGGGGTCGGCAAGACGCGGCTGGTCGGCGTGCCTGCCGAGCAGCGGGTGGCGCTGGCCAGCGCCTTCGCCATCGACACCGTGACAGCGTGCCTGGCGTCCGGTGGCGTCGCCCGGGTACTGGTCACCACTGACGACGCCCGGTTCGCTGCGACGTTGACGGGACTGGGTGCGGAAGCGTGTCCCGACGGCGGGAGCGGACTCAACCAGGCGTTGGTCCAGGCGACCGCGGAGGCCTCGCGCAGGTGGCCTGGACTGCGACCGGTCGCACTCTGCGCCGACCTGCCGGCGCTGCGCGCGGAGGAGCTCACCTCAGCACTGGCGTCCATCACCGACCCGACGGCGTACGTCGCTGACGCCGCAGGCACCGGCACCACCCTCTACACCGCGTCGTACGCCGAATTCGCGCCGCGGTTCGGCGCCGGGTCCGCCGCAGCCCACGCCGCTGCCGGTGCGTGTCCCGTGCCGGGAGAGCTCGCCGGACTGCGGCAGGACGTCGACGACTTGGTCGGCCTCCAGGCCGCCATCGCGCTCGGCGTCGGATGGGCCACCCGGCGCGCTCTCGCCGAGGTCACCCTCGCGATCCCCGAGAACAGCGACGGGCCGCCCTCGTCGTGAGGGCGACCCGTCGTTGCTGAGCCGGATCAGGACTTCTTGGCGGTCTTCTTGGCGGTCTTCTTCGCCGTCGAGGCCTTCTTGGCGGGCGCCTTCTTCGCAGCCGACTTCGTGGCCGACTTCGTGGCCGAAGCCTTCTTCGCAGGCGCCTTCTTCGCTGTCGAGGCCTTCTTGGCGGGCGCCTTCTTCGCCGTCGAGGCCTTCTTGGCGGGCGCCTTCTTCGCAGCCGACTTCGTGGCCGAAGCCTTCTTCGCAGGCGCCTTCTTAGCCGTGGAGGCCTTCTTCGCAGCCGACTTCGTGGCCGGAGCCTTCTTAGCCGTGGTGGCCTTCTTCGCCGCGGCCTTCACCGGCGCAGTGGCCTTCTTCGCCGCGGCCTTGGCCGGGGCTGCGGCCTTCTTCGCGGGAGCAGTCGCCTTCTTCAGGGCCGGGAGCTTCTTGGCGCCGGAGGTGACGTTCTTCAGGTCCGCGCCGGCGGTGAACTTCGGGACCGCCTTCTTCTTGGTCTTGATGCGGTCGCCGGTCTGCGGGTTGCGCACCCAGCGCGCATTGCGCACTGTCTTCTCGAACGACCCGAAGCCGGTGATGGCGACCTTCTCGCCCTTGGCGACCTGGCGGGTGATCGTGTCGAGCACGGAGTCGAGTGCTTGCGCGGCAGCCTTGCGGTTCCCGTCGTAACGCTCCGCGAGTGCATCGATGAGCTGTGACTTGTTCACTACTTGTCCTTCCGCCGGACCGGCCGTCCGGCCGTCCCTGAGCTGTAGAGTGCCGGGCCTCAACCCGGCTTCCTTCCTCGGCACGCTAGGCACTCGCGGCCGACCTCACAATCACCACGCCGCGATTCACGCGGGTTTTTTCAGCGGAATGGGGAGAATTCGCCCAATTCACGCCACTTTCGTCACATCTGGGCGCATCCGGCGTCCTTAGTGGTCGGCACCCGGCCACAGCTCGTCGACGGCATAACGCTCGCCGATCGAGAAGTCGAACTGCACCAAGCGCATGTCTTCGAGCAGCTGGCTCGACCGCGGATCCAGCGAATCTCGGGGGTTTCTGCGCCGTCGCTGGTGATGATCCGCCCGTGTTGCATCGCACTCACCCGGCCGTGCAGCCGTTCGAGCAGCGCGAGGTACGGCGGCACTGGTGCGTCGGCAGCCTGGTAGACCAACGGGAGGAAGAACGCCGGACTGGTCAATGGCATCGGATGGTGCACGTTGCCATCGCTGTTCCAGACGAAGAACGGTGTCTCGTAAAGCCCGAGATCGTCGTTGTTGGCGTTCTTCACGTCGGAGTCGTAGATGCCTGGCAGGTGGTCACCGAAGAACAGCACGACGGACTTCTCGTCGCTCGCCTCGAGCTCACCGAGGAAGTCGGCGAGCGCAGCGTCGGTGTGCTCGAGACCCCTTGCGTACTGGCCGATCCGGTCGCCCTGGTCACCGCCGATGCCGCCGACTCCGATCGGGTCGTCGTAGTTGCCGTCGACCGGGATGTGGTTCTGCATGGTGACGAGGTTGATCATCAACGGATCGTCGTTGTCCTCGATCTGGTGGATCACCTCGTCGAACGCCGCAGCGTCGTCGATGTAGGGGTTGTCGTCGATCATCTCCTGCGACTGCATCGACGTGTCGTGGATGAACTCCTCGAACCCGAGGGTCCGGTAGACCTGCTCGCGCTTGTAGAGCCCCACCATGTAGGGATGGATCGCGATCGCCTTGTGGCCCTGCGACTTGAACCACCCGACCGCCGACGGATAGCTCGCGTGCTCGGAGACGAGCATCTGGTACGGCGAGACCATCTGCGGTCGGAACAGCGCGAGCGACTGACCCGTGAGGGTCTCGAACTCCATGTTGGCCGTGCCTCCGCCGTACAGCTGCGCGAGCATCGTGCCCGACGTCGTCTCAGCCATCGTCGCGCGGGTCAGCGGGATCGGGTCGCGCTCGAGGTCGAAACCGTCGAGCCGGGTGGGATCCGTGAACGACTCGCTCAGGACGAGCACGACGTTGACGTCGTCGAGGCTCCCGGTGCGGGTGCGGTTGATCCGCTCCGCCACCTCGGCGTAACGAGCCGCCACCCGATCCATGGCGGCCTCGTCGTAGCCCGGCGGCTTCGCCATCGCCGAGATCGGCATGTTGTAGAGGAATCCGCCGACGAATCCGTTGCTGCGGTAGTTGGTCTTCTGGTTCCAGTAGCGCCAGTGCTCACCGCGAACCTCGTAGACCTTGCGCCACAGGTTGCCCGGCTCGTTGAACTTGGTCGCCTGGAACAGCAGGGTCGCTGCCACCAGGAGGACTCCGACGCGGAGCAGGCCCAGCCGCATCGCTTGTCCTCGGGGCAGCTTGCGCAACGACGGTCGCGGATAGCGGCGGCCGAGTCGACGGCCCACGAGGACGCACGCGCCGATGATGACGGCGAGGGCGACCACGAGCAGTGCGACCATCCACGTCGAGACGTAGGCGCTGAGGAATCCGGGTTCGCGGAGGAAGTCGATGTCACTGGGATAGATCGGCTCCTCGCGGTAGCTGATCTTGGTCCGGTTGGCGACGGCGACCGGGATCACGACCGCCGCCGACACGCCTATCGACAGCCACAGCCGGCCGGTGAGTGACCAGAGGAAGAGCAGCACCAGCCAGACCACGAGGGTGTCCGCATAGAAGCCGACGCCGGTGACGAACTGGTCGACGATCCACTGCGGCTCACCCCGCCACAGCGTCGACACCTCGAGGACAAGGGTCAGGACGACCGCGGCCAGCAACGAGAGCCCGGTGCCGCGGCGGAGCACGACGCCGAGCCCGAGCGGCTCGAGACCAGCTGACCGAGAGGGCTGCTCGACGGTCGCCCGCTCGTCCCCTTCGTCTCCGCCTGCCGGTACTGGCGGGTCGGCGACGGACGAGGTGGACACGCGCCTCATCGTAGGTGTGGCGGCGACGGTCCACGCACTCGACGACGCCCGGCACGCCGGTCGTCGTACCGCCCGGAGGAGGTCAGGAAGCCTGCGCGGCGCGGTACTCCCCTGCCCGTGCCACCAGCGCGGCGTGCAGCTCCCGGACCTGCAGGGAGACCGGCAGGCTGGTGCGTTGGCGCACGACCAGGGTAACGAGGGTGGGGTCGCCTGCGATCGGGCGGGTGACGATCAGCCCGGCGCGGTGCAGGGGGTCGCCGACCACGCTGTAGTCGGGGAGCACCGTCACGCCGAGGCCCTCGGCCACCAGTGCCTTGCCCATCTCCGCCCCGTCGGTGCTGTGGCACGCATGCGGCAGGTCGGCACCGAAGACCCGGTGCACGTAGCGGTGCATGAGATAGCCCGCGCGCATCATCACGAACCGCTGGCGGCGCAGGTCGTCGATGGTCACCTGGGACATGGCGGCGAGCGGGTGGTCAGCAGGGAGCACGGCCACCGGTCGGCCATGGAGGAGGTCGGTCCCGACCAGCCCGGCCGGGGCGTCGTCGCCGTCGAGCACGTTGACCAGGCCGAGGTCCAGGGTGCCCTCGGCGAGACCCTCGTCGATCTGCGCCTGCTGGAGCGTGAGCACCTCGACCGTGGCCGCCGGACGGCTGGCCTGGAACGTGCGCACCGCCGGCACCAGCAGGGTCGCCGTGGCCGCGTGCACGGTCCCGAGACGGACCAGCCGCGAGTCGGCGCGTTGGTCGCCTGCCGCTGCTCGCAGGCGGTCGACAGCGGCCAGCACCTCCTCCATGTAGGGCAGCAGCTCCCGGCCCTCCCTGCTGATCCGCGCCCCTGTCCGGCGCCGGTCGAGGAGGGTCACCTTCAGCTCACGCTCGAGCTTGGTCACCGACTCGCTCAGGGCGGGCTGCGAGAGATGGAGCCTCTCGCTGGCACGGCGGAGGGACCCGTGCTGGGTCACCGCCGCGAGGTACTCGAGCTGTTCGATCCGCATCCTGTGCCGCCTTCGTCCCGGGGTGAGTGACAGGGCCACCCGATCGAGCTGATCCGGGACACCTGCCAGTGGTTCCTTGCGTTGGAACTTAAACTAGTAACTTAGTAGACAAAGGACAAACGACGCGCCGAGAGCAGGAGCAACGATGACCCACAACCCGCCCGTGGACCCCGAGTCCTTCGCGAAGCCCCTCGAGTTCGCCTACTGGGTCCCCAACGTCAGCGGCGGCCTGGTGGTCAGCAAGATCGAGCAGCGCACGGACTGGGGCTACGACTACAACAAGCAGCTCGCGCAGCTGGCCGAGAACAACGGCTTCGACTAGCCCTCTCCCAGGTGCGCTACATCGCCTCGTACGGCGCCGCCTACCAGCACGAGTCGACCAGCTTCAGCCTCGCGCTCCTGCTCGCGACCGAACGCCTCAAGGTCATCGCCGCGATCCACCCCGGCCTCTGGCACCCGGGCGTGCTCGCCAAGTGGATCGCGACCGCCGACCAGATCTCCGGCGGCCGGGCGGCGATCAACGTCGTGAGCGGATGGTTCAAGGACGAGTTCACCAAGCTCGGCGAGCCGTGGCTCGAGCACGGCGAGCGCTACCGCCGTTCAGAGGAGTTCATCCGCTACGTGCGGGAGATCTGGACCTCCGAGCACGCGGAGCTCAACGGTGACTTCTACCGTCTGCACGACTTCGACCTGAAGCCCAAGCCGGTCATCACCCCGGATCGGCCGCACCCCGAGATCTTCCAGGGCGGCAACTCCACCGACGCACGCGGCATGGCCGGACGGGTGTCGGACTGGTACTTCGCCAACGGCAACACCCCCGAAGGTATCTCCGAGCAGATCCGTGACGTCGTCCGACGTCGCCACCGTCCACGGCCGCGACGCGTGCGGTTCGGCGTCAACGGTTTCCTCATCGGCCGCGACACCGAGCGCGAGGCGCGCGACGTGCTCCGGGAGATCGTCGACAAGGCCGACCGGGAAGCGGTCGAGGGCTTCGGCTCGGCGGTGCAGGCAGGCCGGCCAGAGCACGGGCAACCACAAGGGGATGTGGCAGGACTCCGAGTTCGCCGACCTGGTGCAGTACAACGACGGCTTCCGCACCGGCCTGATCGGGACGCCGGAGCAGATCGCGACCCGGATGCTCGAGTACAAGCGGCGCGGGGTGAACCTCTTCCTGCTCGGCTTCCTCCACTACCTCGAGGACGTCGAGTACTTCGGCCGCGAGGTGCTGCCCATCGTCCGGGAGCTCGAGGCGGCCGAGCTGGAGCGCGTCTGATGACGGCGCTGCACGAGGTCGACGAGCTCGCTGAACCGCTGGCGCTCGAGCGGCCGGAGGTTCCGGTCCTGGGACCGCACAAGGCCGTCGAGGTAGCTCGTGATCTCGGCGCGCGGTTCGCAGCCGGCGCCGCTGAGCGCGATCGGCGACGAATCCTGCCGACCGAGCAGCTCGAGCAGCTGTCGGCCTCGGGCCTGCTCGCCGTCACCGTGCCGAAGGAGTACGGCGGCGCCGACCTCCCGGCGAGCACCCTGGCCGAGGTCGTGCGGCTGATCGCCGCGGGTGACCCGAACGTCGCTCAGATCCCGCACAGCCACTTCGTCTACGTCAACGTGCTGCGGGAGCAGGGCACCGCCGCTCAGAAGGAGCTGCTCTTCGGCGAGGTGCTCGCCGGCGCCAGGTTCGGCAACGCGCAGTCAGAGATCCGCAGCAAGCACGTCCGCGACCACGAGACGACCCTGCGTCCGATCGGCCCCCGGACCGGTTCGGGCCGCGCCACCGAGTGGGTGCTGGACGGCACCAAGGGCTACTGCACCGGAGCACTCTTCGCGCACTGGATCCCGGTGCTTGCTCATCTCGACGACGACGGCCCGCTCTCCGTGGCGTGGGTCGAGCGCAACGCACCCGGCGTCGACGGTGATCGACGACTGGGACGGCGTCGGGCAGCGGACGACGGCGAGCGGGACGGTGCGGCTCGACCAGGTCCGGGTGCCAGGCGACCTGATCACGCCGTACCACCTCACGTTCGAGCGGCCCCAGACGTTCGGCGCGTTCGCCCAGCTGCTGCATGCCGCGATCGACGTCGGCATCGCCCGCGCGGCGCTCGCGGACGCGGCCGAGTTCGTGACCACGAAGAGCCGTCCCTACCCGGACGCCGAGGTCGAGCGCGCGGCCGAGGATCCCCTGGTGGTGCACGCGTTCGGCGAGCTCGAGCTCCAGGTCCGCGGCGCCGAGGCGCTCCTCGGCGAGGCCGGGCGGGCGGTCGACCGCGCCGACGACCACCTCAACGAGTCGACCGGCGGCGCGGGCCAGCCTCGCGGTGGCCGCCGCCCGGGCGGCGTCGACGACCGCGTCCGTCGAGGCCGGCAGCCGGCTGTTCGAGGTGTGCGGCACCCGCTCCTCGCTGGCGTCCCTGGTCCTCGACCGGCACTGGCGCAACGCCCGCACCCACACCCTGCACGACCCCGCCGCGCTGGAAGGTCCAGCACCTCGGTCGCTACGCGATCGACGGCACCCTCCCCGCCGCAGGCCACGGCCAGCCTCCGCAGAGGCCGGCACCTGCCGATCAACCGATCGAGAGAACATCGTGTCACTCACCTTCCACTGGTTCCTGCCGACCAACGGCGGCGACGGCCGGCACGTCGTCGGCGGCGGCCACGGGATCGCCCCCGGCCACTCCGGCCGCCCGGCGACGTCGCCTACCTCACCCAGGTCGCCCGCGCCGCCGAGGACAACGGCTTCGAGGCCGCCCTGACGCCGACCGGCGCGTGGTGCGAGGACGCCTGGCTGTCCACCGCGATGCTGAGCCAGACCTCGCGAGCGGCTGAAGTTCCTCGTCGCCTTCCGGCCCGGTCTGGTGGCACCGTTCCTCGCGGCGCAGATGGCCGGGACCTTCCAGAACCTCAGCGACGGCCGGCTGCTGCTCAACGTCGTCACCGGCGGCGAGAGCCCACGAGCAGCGGATGTACGGCGACTTCCTGGACAAGGACGGCCGTTACGCACGGTGCGACGAGTTCCTCGAAGTCGTACGCCGGCTCTGGGCCGGGGAGACCGTCGACTTCGACGGCGAGCACATCGCGTCAACGGCGCGTCGCTCGCCCAGATCCCCGACCCAGTGCCGGCGATCTACTTCGGCGGCTCCTCGCCGGCCGCCGGCCGGGTGGCCGCTCGGCACGCGGACGTCTACCTCACCTGGGGCGAGCCGCCGGAAGCGGTCGCGGAAAAGATCGCCTGGATCAGGAGGCTCGCTGCGGAGGTCGGGCGCGAGGACGCGCGACCGATCAGATTCGGTATCCGGATGCACACGATCACCCGCGACACGGCGACTGCTGCATGGACGGAGGCGGACCGGCTGCTCGCCCAGATCCCCGACGACGCGATCCAGCGGGTCCAGGACGGCCTGCGCCGCAGCGAGTCCGAGGGTCAGCGGCGGATGCTGGCACTGCACGGCGGGAGCTCGGACAACCTCGAGATCTATCCCAACGTCTGGGCCGGCATCGGCCTGGTCCGCGGCGGCGCCGGGACCGCGTTGGTCGGCAGCCACGAGGAGGTCGCGGACCGGATCGAGGAGTACGCCGCGCTCGGGATCGACGAGTTCGTGCTGTCGGCGTACCCGCACCTCGAGGGCGCGTACTGGTTCGGCGAGGGCGTGCTGCCCGATCCTCGCCGAGCGCGGCCTCTGGAAGGACCCGCGCCCCCAGCGGCACCACAACGTGGCGGTGCCCTTCGCGACTGCCGGGAGGGCCGCCTCATGAGCCTGGTCGGCGTCACCACCAACCAGGACCTCGACCCGGCGCGTCTCCGCGAGGCGTTCGGCAGCTTCCCGAGCGGCGTTGTCGCGGTGGCTGCCGAGGTCGACGGAGCGCTGGTCGGTCTGGCGGCCAGCTCCTTCACCTCGGTGAGCCTCGAGCCACCGCTGGTGTCCGTGTCCGGTCGCGAACACCTCGAAGACCTGGCCGGACCTGCGCCGGGCCGACCGGCTCGGCCTCACCGTGCTCGCGGAGCACCACGGCTTGGTCTGCCGGCAGCTGGCCGGCCCGGTCGCCCGTCGGTTCGACGACGTGCCGGTCACCGTGACCGAGTCCGGCGCGGTGACCCTCGACGGGGGCCTGGCGCGCTTCGACTGCTCGGTCTATCGCGAGGTCGAGGCCGGCGACCACACGATCGTGCTGCTCCTGTTGCACGGGGTCGAGCACGCCGTCGGTCAGGTCGACGGCGTGGCCCACGACCTGCCGCTCGTGTTCCACCGCAGCGCCTTCGGGCGGATGGCGGTCTAGCGACCCGGCTCATCTCTGCAACAAATTCCCGCCGACCCGGCTCATCTCTGCATCGAAAACTGACCGACCCGGCTCATCTCGAGATGAGCCGGGTCGGCGAGATGCACAGAGGGTCAGGCGTGCTGGGTGGTGGGCTTCCACGACGGACGGCCGCGCTCGTACGACGTGATGACCTCGTCGTGGCCGAGGGTGATGCCGATGTCGTCGAGGCCCTCGAGCAGCCGCCAACGGGTGTAGTCGTCGATGTCGAACGAGTCCTGGACCTCACCGCCGGGGGTGCTGACGGTCTTGGCCTCGAGGTCGACCGTGACCTCACCGCCCGGGTTGTCCTCGAGGTAGTCCCAGAGTGCCTGGACGACCTTCTCGTCGACCTGTCCGGCGACCAGGCCGGCCTTGCCGGAGTTGCCGCGGAAGATGTCAGCGAACCTGGCCGAGAGCACGACCTTGAAGCCGTAGTTCTGCAGCGCCCACACGGCGTGCTCCCGGGACGAGCCGGTGCCGAAGTCGGGCCCGGCGACGAGCACCGAGCCCGCGGCGTACTCCGGCTTGTTCAGCACGAAGTCGGGGTCGTTGCGCCACGCGGCGAAGAGACCGTCCTCGAAGCCGGTCCGGGTCACCCGCTTGAGGTAGACCGCCGGGATGATCTGGTCGGTGTCGACGTTGCTGCGCTTGAGCGGTACGCCGACGCCGGTGTGGCTGGTGAACTTCTCCATGGCTCAGGCCTCCTGGCGGACGAGGTCGGCGGGCGAGGACAGGGTGCCCCGGACGGCGGTCGCCGCGGCCACCGGGACGGATACCAGGTGCGTGCGACCGCCCTTGCCCTGCCGACCCTCGAAGTTGCGGTTGGAGGTCGACGCGCTGCGCTCCTGGGGTGCGAGCTGGTCGGGATTCATGCCCAGGCACATCGAGCAACCCGCGCCCCGCCACTCGGCGCCGGCCTCGATGAACACCTTGTCGAGCCCTTCCTCCATGGCCTGGTTGCGCACCCGGACCGAGCCCGGTACGACGAGCAGCCGGGTCCCGTCAGCGACCTTGTGGCCCTCGATGATCTGGGCGGCGAGGCGGAGGTCCTCGATCCGGCCGTTGGTGCACGAGCCGACGAAGACGGTGTCGACCTTGATGTCGCGCATCGGGGTGCCGGCCTCGAGGCCCATGTACTCGAGCGCCTTCTCAGTGGCGATCTTGTCGTTGGGCTCGTCGAAGTCTTCGGGGCTCGGGACGTTGGCGCCGAGCGGCACGCCCTGACCCGGGTTGGTGCCCCAGGTGACGAACGGGGTCATCGTCGACGCGTCGAGCACGATCTCCTCGTCGAACTCCGCGTCCGCGTCGGTGACCAGGGTCTTCCAGTGCTGGACCGCGGCGTCCCAGTCAGCACCCTTGGGCGCCTCGGGCTTGCCATCGATGTAGTCGAAGGTGGTCTGGTCGGGAGCGATCAGGCCTGCCTTCGCGCCCCACTCGATCGACATGTTGCAGACCGTCATCCGGCCCTCCATCGAGAGCTCCTCGATGGCCCGGCCGCGGTACTCCACGATGTAGCCCTGCCCACCGCCGGTGCCGGTGTGAGCGATCAGGGTGAGCACGAGGTCCTTGGCGGTGACGCCGTCGGGGAGGCTGCCGTTGACAGTGACCGCCATCGTCTTGGGCTTGGCCTGCATCAGGGTCTGGGTCGCGAGGACGTGCTCGACCTCGGAGGTGCCGATACCGAACGCGATGGCGCCGAAGGCGCCGTGGGTGCTGGTGTGGCTGTCGCCGCACACGATCGTCATGCCGGGCTGGGTCAGGCCGAGCTGCGGGCCGACGACGTGCACGATGCCCTGCTCGATGTCACCGAGCGGGTGGAGGCGGACGCCGAAGTCGGCGGCGTTCTTGCGCAGGGTGTCGACCTGGGTCTTGCTCACCGGGTCGGCGATCGGCTTGTCCCAGTCGAGGGTGGGGACGTTGTGGTCCTCGGTCGCGAGGGTGAGGTCGGGGCGTCGTACTCGCCGCCCGGCGAGCCGGAGGCCGTCGAACGCCTGCGGGCTGGTCACCTCGTGGATGAGGTGGAGGTCGATGTAGAGGAGATCGGGCTCCCCGGGGCTCGACCGGACGACGTGCTCGTCCCACACCTTCTCCGCCAGGGTCTTGCCCATGACTCGCTCCTCGTCGTTCGTCTCGACTGTCGGTTCCGGGGGTACGGCGGATCGCGCCGCTCCCGTCCCGTGCTGCGTGACGAAGCCTACGCTTGCATCCCATGATCTGAGACGATAGTCTTGCCATATGGACAACTCGAGCGGCGTGGGCGTGCTGGACAAGGCCGCCCTGGTACTCACGGCCCTGGAGTCCGGGCCCGCCACCCTGGCCGGGCTGGTCGCCGGCACAGGCCTGGCGCGTCCGACCGCGCACCGGTTGGCCGTCGCCCTGGAGCACCACCGGCTGGTCGCCCGCGACATGCAGGGCCGCTTCGTGCTCGGTCCGCGGCTCGCCGAGCTGTCCGCCGCGGCCGGTGAGGACCGACTGCTCGCCACCGCGGGACCGGTCCTCGCGCGGTTGCGTGACATCACCGGCGAGTCCGCACAGCTGTGGCGGCGCCAGGGCGACCACCGCGTCTGCGTCGCCGCCGCCGAGCGGCCCTCCGGTCTGCGCGACACCATCCCCGTCGGTTCCCAGCTGACCATGCGCGCGGGGTCAGCAGCCCAGGTGCTGCTCGCGTGGGACGATCCGGACCGCATCCACCGCGGCCTCCAGAACGCAGCGTTCTCGGCAGCCGAGCTCTCCGCCATCCGGCGCCGGGGCTGGGCACAGTCCGTCGGTGAGCGCGAGCAGGGCGTGGCGTCGGTGTCCGCCCCGGTCCGCTCCCCTGGCGGCAAGGTGATCGCCGCCGTGTCGGTCTCCGGTCCGCTCGAGCGGCTCTCCCGTCAGCCGGGCCGGATGCACGCCCCCGCCGTACTCGCCGCCGCGGAGCGGCTCTCCGAGTCGCTGCGCCGCGCCGCGGCTGAATAAGAGCCTGCGAGGAGCCTTCGCAGCCGCACTCCTCGAGTACTCGGGCGTCGGTGTTCGCTCGTCGAGTGTTCGCTCGTCGAGTGTTCGCTCGTCGGTGTTCGCTCGTCGAGTAGACCTCGCGAGGAACGAGCGAGGACGTATCGAGCGCCGCAAGCTTCCCCTTCCGCCGTCCCCAACGCCCGACAACGCACGTCACCGCGTCTCGATACGCCGTCGCTCGTCCCTCGCAACGGCTACTCGACGACCGACCGCGGCCGACTCCGATCACCCCCGCAAGCACGTCACCGCGTCTCGATACGCCGTCGCTCGTCCCTCGCAACGGCTACTCGACGACCGACCGCGGCCGACTCCGATCACCCCCGCAAGCACGGCACCGCGTCAGGGAGTTAGAAGAGGGAGTCCTGCTGCTCGAGCGACAGCAGGGTCTGCTTGCGCTCGATGCCGCCGGCGTAGCCGGTGAGGGTGCCGTTGGCGCCGATGACGCGGTGGCACGGGATGACGATGGGGATGGGGTTGGCGCCGTTGGCCAGGCCGACCGCGCGGGACGCGGCGTTGGACTTGCCGAGCCGCGCGGCGACCTGGCCGTAGGACGCGGTCTCGCCGTAGCCGATCAGCTTCAGCTGTGCCCACACCAGCTGCTGGAAGGCGCTGCCGACCGGCGAGAGGGGGAGGTCGAAGTCCTTCAGGTCGCCGGCGAAGTAGGCGCGCAGCTGACCGGCGGCCTTGACGAGCAACGGGTCCAGGTCGTCCCGGTCGCCCTTCGGGCGACCGTCGGAGTCGCGGAACGGCGAGAACTCGATCTGGGTCAAGCGCGCCCCCGCGGGCCACGAGCCGCAGCTCGCCGATCGGTGAGTCGATCACGGTCCAGGTCATGACTTCTCCTCCAGTGAGGTCCACAGGTGTAGCAGGGCGTAGGAGCGCCACGGCGCCCAGGTCGTCGGATCGGCACCGGGCGCACCGAGCCGGGTGAGCGCGTTGCGCACGCCGACGTCGGTCGGCAGGTAGATGTCGGGGTGGCCGAGAGCCCGCAGCGCGATGTAGTCGGTGGTCCAGGGCCCGATGCCGGGCAGTGCCAGAAGCGCACGTCGTACGGCGTCGCGGTCGGGGCCGCGGTCCAGCGCGACGTCGCCAGCGGCGAGCGCGGCGGCCAGGCCGATCAGCGCGCGTCCCCGCGCTCGCGGCATCGGCAGCTGCTCGGGGTCGAGAGCCGCGACCGTCGCAGCGTCTGGGAACAGGTGGGTCAGCCCGGGGATGTCGGTGTCGAACGTCCTCCCGTGCTCGGCGACGAGCCTCCCGGCCACGGTACGGGCACCGGCGACACTCACCTGCTGCCCGAGCACGGCACGTACGGCGATCTCGTCGCCGGCGACGTGTCCGGGCACGCGGAGGCCTGGGCGGCGTCGTACGAGCGGGCCGATCAGTGGGTCGCCGGTGAAGTGGTCGGCCACGGCGATCGGGTCGCAGTCCCCGTCGAGGAGCCGCCGGACCCGAGCAACCGCAGCGCCGGTGTCGCGCAGGTCGTGCAGCACGAACCTGGCCGGCACCAGGGCGGTCTGCCCGGGATCGAGCATGTCGCACAGCTCGAGCCGGACCGTGCCGGGGCCGTGCGGGAGGTCGAGGGTGCGGGCATACCAACCGTCGCCGGCCACCTCGACTCCCGCGACCGCGCGCGCGGCGAGGAAGCGCAGGAGCTCGGCCCCGGCGAAAGGCGTCCGTACGGCGAGCCGGAGCTCGATCGCCCCCGGCGTCCGGGCGCCACCTCGGCGGCCGCGCAGCTGCGTCGGGGTCGAGGCGTAGACCTCGCGCACGGTGTCGTTGAACTGGCGGATGCTGGCGAACCCCGAGGCGAACGCGATGTCGGCGAAGGAGAGGTCGGACGTCTCCACGAGCACCCGAGCGGTCTGCGCTCGTTGCGCACGGGCCAGCGCGAGCGGCCCCGCGCCGAGCTCGGCAGTGAGCACCCGGGACAGGTGCCTGGCCGTGTAGCCGAGGCGACGCGCCAACCCGTCGACACCCTCGCGGTCGACGACGCCGTCGGCGATCAGCCGCATCGCGCGGCCGGCGACGGTCGCCGCGGCGTCCCAGTCGGGACTGCCGGGCGTCGCATCGGGCAGGCACCGCTTGCAGGCGCGGTAACCAGCGGCCTGGGCGGCCGCCGCGCTGCGGTGGAAGGTGACGTTGTGGAGCGCCGGGGTGCGGGCTGGGCAGGACGGCCGGCAGTAGATGCCGGTGGTCCGCACCGCGATGTAGAACACGCCGTCGAAGCGCCGGTCGCGCGACTTCACCGCGGAGTAGCAGGACTCGGTGTCGAGTCCCGGAATCCCTGCGGTGGTGGTCGTCATGCGTCCATTCTGTACGGCGCCGCCGACATCTTCTCGCGGGAATCGGACATAGCCATCGATGCACGCTGAGGCGTCGGCAGATCGATGCCCCGTGCGGCGCGGGCATCTGCCACTCTGTGGGCATGGTGGAGTATCCGGTCGACCTGCCGATCAAGTCCCAGCAGCTGGCCCTCGAGCCGACGCGGAAGGCTGCGCGCGGGTGACACACCGGATCGCCATGTGGTCGGGACCGCGCAACCTGTCGACCGCGATGATGCGCAGCTTCGGACATCGGGAGGACTGCACGGTCGTCGACGAGCCGCTCTATGCCGCCTACCTCGCCGAGACCGGCCTCGACCACCCCGGTCGCGACGACGTGATCGCTTCGCAGTCCACGGACTGGAGGGAGGTGTGTGCGGAGCTCACGTCCGGTCCGGTCGCGACCGCGCTGCAGTACCAGAAGCACATGACCCACCACCTGCTTCCCGGCTTGAACAGGGAAGCACTGGCCGGGCTGCACCACGCCTTCCTGGTACGCGACCCCGAGCGGGTGCTCACGTCGTACGCGAAGGTCCGCGACGAGCCGACGCTGGAGGACCTCGGACTCCCTCAGCAGGTCGAGCTGTTCGAGCGGTACGGCGGCCCGGTCGTCGACGCCGCCGACGTGCTGCGCGACCCGCGTTCGACGCTCGCCGCCCTCTGCGCGGCGCTCGGCATCGACTTCGACGACGCGATGCTGGCGTGGCCGCCCGGACCGCGCGACACCGACGGGGTGTGGGCGCGGCACTGGTACGCCGGCGTCGAGGCCTCGAGCGGCTTCGCGCCGTACTCCCCCGGCAGCCGAGACCCGCTGCCCGACCACCTCCAGCCACTGCTGGCACGGTGCCGGCCCTACTACGAAGCGGTGGCCGCACATCGGCTGCTGCCGGAGGACAACTGATGCAGCAGAGCTACGACGCCCGCAACCGCGACCTGATGGTCTGGATCAACGGCGAGCTCGTCCACCGCGACCAGCCCGGGATCAGCCCGTTCGACTCCGCGGTCCAGGGCGGCGACGCGGTGTGGGAAGGGCTGCGGCTCTACGGCGGGAGGATCTTCCGGCTCGACGAGCACCTGGCCAGGCTGCACCGCTCGGCGATGGCGCTGGGCTTCACCGAGGTACCCGGAGCCGAGGAGATCACCGCGGGGATCAGGGAGACCCTGGCTGCCAACGACATGCACGACGACGTGCACATCCGGCTCACGCTCACCCGCGGCGTGAAGATCACCAGCGGGATGGACCCGCGACTCAACCAGGCCGGGCCCACGTTGATCGTGCTGGCGGAGTTCAAGTCGCCGGTCTACGACGATCGCGGGATCAGCCTGGTCACCTCGTCCGTGCGTCGTCACCGCGCCGACTCGCTCGACCCCAAGATCCACCACAACAACCTGCTCACTTCGATCCTCGCCAAGATCGAGGCCAACGTCGCGGGCGCAGACGACGCGCTGATGCTGGACGACGCGGGCTTCATCGCGGAGACCAACGCCACCCACGTTTTCCACGTGGCCGGCGGAGTCGTGCGCACCTCGACCACCCGGGCCTGCCCCGAGGGCATCACCCGCGAGGCGGTGCTGGAGGTGTGCGCCGACGCCGGCATCCCGACCGAGGTCGGCGACTTCTCGACCACCCAGCTCTACACCGCGGACGAGGCCTTCGTGACCGGCACCATGGGCGGGCTGACGCCGGTGGTCTCCGTCGACGGGCGGACGATCGGCACTGGCGAGCCCGGGCCGGTCACCGCTCGCCTGGCCGGGGCGTACGCGAAGCTCACTGCAGGCTCAGGGACCGCCGTCGCGTAATAGTCGCGGAGCACGAGAAAGGCCCGGATCTCCGAGGAGATCCGGGCCTGACTTGTACCCCCGACCGGATTTGAACCGGCGTTACCGCCGTGAGAGGGCGACGTCCTAGGCCGCTAGACGACGGGGGCAACTGTTGTCCGGCCTTGCGGCCTTCGCAACGCAGAGAACTTTAGCGATCGTCCGCTTTCCGGGCCAATTCGGCCCCTCGTGCGGGCGGCTGGTTCGTTCTCGCTGGTCTACTAGGACTCGAACCTAGACTAACTGGACCAGAACCAGTCGTGCTGCCAATTACACCATAGACCACTGTTTTGCCGGCGTTCGGCGCCCCGTCCCGAACGTCCGGGAGCCGACGAGAAACCTTACACGCGGGGTCGTTTCGGCTCCAAAACGCGCTCGGCCGTCGACGCCGGGAGACGCCGCCGTCGCGCGACCCAGGTCACCAGCGCCAGGTAGCCGAGGGACTGGACCAGGGTGCCGGGCAGGAGCCACCAGGTCCCCGCGACCGGCGCGAGCGCCTCGTCGATGTTGCCGAAGGCCAGCGACAGGCCGAAGAACACCCAGTTGTTGAGCACGTGCATCGCGATGCCGGCCTCGAGCCCACCGGTGACGATCACCAGCACGCCGGCGACCAGCCCGAACGCGAACCGGTCGATGAAGACCGGCGCGTCCTGGGCACCGTGGGCGAGCGCGAACAGCAGTGCTGGTACGACGATCGCGGCCGCCAAGCCGCTCCGGCCGGACACCAAGCCACCGACAGCCTGGGTGAGGTAACCGCGGAAGGCGTACTCCTCCCCCGCCGCTTGCAGCGGGATCAGCAGCAGGGTGATCAGGGCAAAGGCGAGGGTGTGCTCGGTGGCGTCGTTGACCGCGCCCTCGACGGCTGCTCCGCCGTGCTCCGGGAGGAGGAGGGCAATCAGCACAGCGGCGCCCAGCGCGACCGCCGCAAGGCCTGTGCAGGTGAGCAGCCACCGCCAGCGCAGCCGCCCGGCAACGGACAGGATCCACCCGGCCGGGAGGTCCTGCGCCAGCCGTGTCGTCGCGATCACGATCGGCACCGCCGCCGCGAGGCTCAGGCAGACGACCACCAGGCCGGCGGGCGTCAACGGATCGATGCTGAGCTCGCCGAAGGGCTCGCCCAGGAGCGCGTCGTAGGTGCTGGTGAGCACGACCGGCACCACGACCAGCAGCGCGACCACCATCCCCAGTGCGCCGAGCAGGGCGCGCGGCCAGCTCGTCCGTCCGAGCTGGTGCAGCTGGTGGTAGCGCAGCGCCGGTGCGCCGGGTTCAGCCGAGGGCACGCTGGAGGCGTCCGACGCTTCGATCGTGGCCGAGGAGCTCCAACGACTCGAACAGCGGCGGCGAGATCCGCTTGCCGGTCACCGCCACCCGGACCGGCCCGAAGGCGACGCGCGGTTTCAGCCCGAGGTCCTCGACCAGCGCCCGCTGGAGAGCACCCTGGATGGCACCGGTGGACCAGGGGTGCAGGTCGACCAGCGCGTCGTGCGCGGCCTTGACGACCCGCAAACCCTGCTCGTCGAGCAGCTTCTCGGCATCGGCCGGGTCGACGGCGAACGCGTCTTCGTCGACGAACAGGAACGCCAGCATGTCCGAGGCCTCGGTGAGCTTGTTGATCCGCTCCGCAACGAGTGGCATCGCCCGCTCCAGCAGCTGCGCGTCCGCGTCGTGCACCGGGTCGCCCACCACCCCGTCGCGCTTGAGGAACGGGAGCGCGCGGTGCGTGATGTCGTCGATCGAGAGGAGCCGCAGGTGGGCGGCATTGATGGCCTCCGCCTTCTTGAGGTCGAACCGCGCCGGGTTGGGGTTGACGTCGCCGATGTCGAACGCCTCGACCATCTCCGCCAAGGAGAACACGTCACGGTCGGCAGCGATCGCCCAGCCGAGCAGAGCCAGGTAGTTGAGCAGACCTTCCGGGAGGAAGCCGCCGTCCCGGTAGGCGAGCGCGTGCGCCTGGGGATCGCGCTTGGAGAGCTTCTTGTTGCCCTCCCCCATGACGTACGGCAGGTGCCCGAAGCGCGGGGTGAAGTCGATGAGGCCGAGCTCGATGAGCGCGTCGTAGAGCGCGATCTGTCGCGGCGTCGACGACAGCAGGTCCTCGCCGCGCAGCACGTGGGTGATCCCCATCAGCGCGTCGTCGACCGGGTTGACCAGCGTGTAGAGGGGCTCGCCGTTGGCACGGCACAGCGCGTAGTCCGGCACGAACCGGGTCTCGAAGCTGATCTCGCCCCGCACCAGGTCTTCCCAGGCGATGGTGCCGTCCGGCATCCGGAACCGGACGATGGGCTGCCGCCCGTCGGCCTCGAACGCGGCGACCTGGTCGCTCGTGAGCTCGCGGCAGAAGCCGTCGTACCCCATGACCTTCGAGCCGGACGCCTTGCGGCGGACGTCGACCTCCTCGTTGCTGCAGTAGCAGCTGTAGGTGTACGACGACGCCCGCAGCCGGTCGAGCGCGTCGCGGTAGAGGTCGCCACGCTCGCTCTGGCGGTACGGCGCGAACGGCCCGCCGACCTCGGGACCCTCGTCCCAGTCGAGCCCGAGCCAGTGCATCAGCTCGAGCAGCGAGCCGTAGGACTCCTCGGTGTTGCGAGCGGCATCGGTGTCCTCGATGCGGAAGACGAACGTGCCGCCATGGTGCCGCGCGAAGGCCCAGTTGTAGAGCGCGGTGCGGACCAGGCCGACGTGCGGGCTGCCGGTCGGGGAAGGTGCCATCCGGACCCGGACGGGCCGGTTGTCGACGGGTGCGTCGGTCAAGGTTCCACTCTCAGTTCGGATCGGTTCGGATCGGTTCGGATCGGTTCGGTTGGGTTCGGTCAGCGGCCCGAGGTGGTCTAACGTCGCGCCACGCTGTTGGTGAGCGCGCCGAGGCCCTCCACGAAGACCTCGACCTCGTCGCCCGGCTCCAACGGGCCGACGCCCTCGGGCGTGCCGGTCAGGATGACGTCGCCGGGCAGGAGCGTCATCGCGGCCGAGATGTAGGCGACCAGGTCTGGGATGTCCCACGTCATGTGGGCGGTGGTGCCGTCCTGGACGACATCGCCGTTGAGGAACGTCTGCAGACGCCGGCCGTCGATGAACGCCTGCGGGTCCAGGTCGTTCTCGATCCACGGGCCGAGCGGGCAGAACGTGTCCATGCCCTTCGCGCGCGCCCACTGGTTGTCGCTCTTCTGCAGGTCCCGCGCGGTGACGTCGTTGGCGATCGTGTAGCCGAAGATCACGTCGGTCGCCTGCTCTGCCGGGACGTCGCGGCAGATCCGGCCGATGACGACCGCGAGCTCACCCTCGTAGCTCAGGTGCGAGGACTGCTGCGGGTAGAGGATGGCGTCGCCCGGGCCGATCACGCTGGTGTTCGGCTTGAGGAAGAGCAGCGGATCGGCGGGCTGGTCACCGCCCATCTCGGCGGCGTGAGCGGCGTAGTTCTTGCCGACGCCGACGACCTTGCTGCGCGGCAGCACCGGGGCGAGCAGCTTCACGTCGGGCAGCCGGTGCTCCTTCTCCAGCAGCCGGATGCCGGCGTACAACGGGTCGCCGGCCAGCTCGACAACCACTGCGTCCTCGGCGGGCTGACCGAACTGGTCGAGCTCACCGGTGACCACGCCGTACGCCGGCTCGCTCTGCCCGTTCCTGACGGTGGAAAATCTCGCGATGCGCACCCGGCGAGCCTATCCGGCCCGACGGGTGCGCCTCGCGGTCAGTACCCGGGGGTCAGGCTGGACGTGAACGACAGGTCGATCTCGTCCTTGTAGGCAGTGAACTCAGCGTTGCCACCGACCACCTTGACGCTCGGGCCTACCCGCCAGCCCGTGTCCACGAGCTCGCCCTGTTGGTTGACCTTGACGTAGATGCCCGACTTGAAGCCGGCGTCCACGACGTTGCCGACCTTGCCGCCGCCCTTGGACCCAGCCCAGAACGACACGTTGCCTGTGCGGAAGTCGAACTTGACGTCCACGAACACGTGGAGCAACGGGATGATCTCCGCCGAGAAGGACTGCTCGATCCGCTCGCAGCTGACCTTGAGCGACGTCGGCCCGAGCGACGCCTTCAGGGACAGGTTCTTCAGGCCGGCCTCGCAGGCTCCGGGCGACTGCACGTCGACGTTTGCCGGCGGGTTGAGGACCTCTGCCGGGAGGGGCTCGACGCAGTGGTCCCTGACGAGGTTGACGTTGTGCGACCAGAACTGGGCCTGCTGGACCAGCAGCGCGTAGACGCTGCGCTCCAGACCGTCGATGTGGTTCAGGGCGAGCTGGTGTGCCTCTTCGTCGATGAGGTTCGCGGCGTAACCGGTCATCAGCTTCGACCAGATCTCGAAGTACCGGTTGGCGCGATCCTGCGCTGCGAGGATCCTCGTCCGCCACGCGATGTGTGCGGAGTTCAGTGCCGGACGGCACGTCTTGTTGATCTCGATCTCGAAGCAGTTGGGGATGTCGGAACCCTTGCAAGTGGCCCAGGCGGCCTCGGAGAGCGTCTGGTACGTGTAGTCCACCTCACCGGTGCCGCCGCCCCAGAACTCCTCGTCGATCTCGGTCAGCTTGTCGATCTGGCGGTAGAGCGCATTCCGGGCGTTCTGGACGTCGCCATCGAGGTGGGTCTCGTAGATCAGCACCATGATCGAGTCGCGTCGGTCCTTCTCGGCGCGGGTGCGCGCGTCGTCGGTGTCGCGGAGGTGCTGCTCGAGCCGGTTGGCCTCGTCGATGTTGGCCTGGATCTCGGCCTGGAAGCTGTTGGCGATGCCCCAGTAGACCGGTCGCATGTCCGCTACCTGGACAGGGGTCTCCGCGATCGGCAGCTGCCGGAGCGGTACGGCCTCGCCGCGGGTGAGGTCGATGTCCGGAATCGGCTGCACCGGGTCCTCGGTCGGAGGGGTCGGCGGGACGGGCACGTCCGTGCGGACCCGGCTGCGGGCGATGTAGCGCTTCGCGACCGCATCCTGGCCCTTGCACGCGGCGACCGTGGCCAGGCCGGCGTCCGCCTCGGTCAGGATCGGAGCGAGCTGCTTGGCGCTCACGAAGAGCTTCTGCGCGGCGTCCGCACGGCCCGTCATCACCAGCGCCTGACCGCGGATGACGGCTGCGGTTGCCGCGTGCGGGATCCCGAGCGGTGCTCGGAGGAACTCCCGGCCGACGGCGGCGTCGAGGAACGCGATCGCCTCGTTGGGGAGACCGACCGAGGTCGCCAGCGCTGCAGCGTTGACCAGGTGGGTCCCGCGGGAGGGCTGGAGCCGGTGCGCCTCGAGCAGCGCGGCGAGTGCGAGCCCCGGCGAGCCGGCGGCAAGGGCCGCAGCGGCCGTGTTCTGCGCCTCCTCCGGCGTGTCCGCCTGCCCCGAGCCCTTCAGGTCGGCGATGCCGCCGGGTGCGTTCGTCTCGAGGAAGCCGCGCACGCTCGTGAGCGCGCCGGCGAGGGTGTAGGCCTTCACCGGGTAGGCGCTGTTGCAGAAGAGCTTGAGGTACTGGAGGGACGAGTTCTCGTTGTCCGGCCACAGCTCGGTCTCGTCGAACGTCTGGACCGAGAGGTCGTCAGTGCGCGCGGCCTCGGTGACCGTCAGCGCGGTCGCGGCGGCCCTGCAGTTGTTGCTCTCCTCGGACTCACGGACCTTGCCGTAGTCGTCGGCGCAGACCAGGACCCGGTAGGTACCGGCCGGGATGCCGGCGGGCACGGCGAACCGGGTGGCGCCGATCGAGCGCTTGCCGCCGGCGGCGACGGACGTCACTGCCGCCGTGCCGACCAGGCGGAGGTCGGCCAATGCCGAGCGCGGGTTCGTCCGGCTCGCGCGCCGCTCCGCCAGGCTGGCGGTGACGTTCTTGGTCAGGTAGACGCGGGTGGTCGACGCGCCGGCCGCGCCGCTGCCGAAGTTCTTCACGACGTGGGTGACGGTGATCTTGGCCCCTTCGACGACGGTCGTCTTGTCGACGGTTGCGTTGGTGACCCGGAGATCGGCCGTGGCGGCCGCGTCGGCCGGGCTGGGGCCGAGCGCCAGGAGGGTGGTGGCAAGGGCGGTGACGATGCCGGTGGCGAGCGCCACGCGGTGGCGTGGAGCTCCTGCGGCGAGGCGATTCATCGGTGTGATCTCCAGAGGTGACGGAAGGGGATGCACCCGTCACCGAGTCGGGCACGAGCAAGGACATAACCACGAGGAAGGGCGATCCACACCTGGGTTCTTCGCGGCCACGCTCGATGCCGCTGAAGATTCATCCCCGGGAACGATCGGGACCTCCCCCGGTACTGCGGGTTGGTTCGACCACGATCGTGGAGACCACTTGCACGGCACTTGAGCCAGACTTGAGTCGGGGTCCCTAGGCTGGTCGGTCGTGGAGGTCGTGCGCGCGGACATGATGGCCGTGGAGGTCTGGCGGGAGCGCGCCGCCGCTCACGTGGCGCGCGTCGACCGCTACCTGGCGCCCCACCTCCAGCGCCGAGGGGCCCGGGTCAAGCACCCGGTGTTCGACTTCCTCTTCACCTACTACTCGTTCCGGCCCGCCCAGCTCCGGCGCTGGCACCCGGGGTACGGCGTCACGCTGGCCGACGCGCCCGAGTACGAGGGCCTCAAGGGGTACGCAGCGGTCGGGGCCGGTGGCGCCCCGCGATCGCCTCTCGGGGCGACCCTGGCCGGCGATCACGTCGCCTCCCACCGCCCCCTGATCGAGGCGCTGCACCGACTCCTCACCGCGACGGCCGGCCGGGCCGGCAGCTTCGGCTGCTTCGGGCTGCACGAGTGGGCCATGGTCTACCGGCTCGCCGAGGACGAGACCCGGCACGCGGACTGGCCGCTGCGGCTCGGCCCGGGCGGCACCGATGCGGTCGTCGAGTCACACCGGATCACGTGCTCGCACTTCGACGCCTACCGGTTCTTCACGACCCCGGCCCGCCCGCTCAACACCCTCTCCCCGGGCCGCGAGGACCGTCCGGCGTACGAGCAGCCGGCCTGCCTGCACGCCGGCATGGACCTGTACGGCAAGGTTGCAGTCAGGCTGAGTCCGATGATCTCGTCAGACTTGGTCGCGGACGCCTTCGAGTTGGCCTGGGACATACGGATCATGGACATGCGCGCCAGTCCCTACGACCTCCGTGATCTGGGGTTCTCCCCCATCGAGATCGAGACCCCCGAGGGCAAGCGCGAGTATGCCGATGCTCAGCGCAGGTTCTCGGATCGCGCTACCCCGATCCGCAAGAAGCTGATCGCGGAGTGCGAGCGCCTACTTGAAGCACTCCACTCCGCGCGCAAACTCTAGTCTCCTGAGCGCGCGACAACCGCGCATGAACTCAGCCGCCTGACTCTTATTCATGTCGAGCACCTGGTGCGCAGTTTACAGTCCGGCTCAGGATGGAATCCCTGTCGACCTCGATCACCCCATCCGCAAACTCGTAACCCATGCCATGAAAGTCGGTTTCAGGGTCCCATCCCCACCGTCGTCCGATGGCCATACGGAGGCGGCTACCGGGTGGGACGGATTCACCTGCGAGTCACCTTATAGTCACGCCGGGCCAGCCCGGCTGTGCTATTGCTGCGTTATCACATGTGGGAATAGGTTACGAAGCGGTCGTCGTGCGGGTCTTCCAAGAAGGACCCAGTGATGGGCATGGCGGCGAGTCGAAGTCTCTCGCGCGATGCCATCGCCGCGAGATTCCTTTGGCTGCCCGTAGCGCACTCGGCGCTACGGAGACGGAGGGAGAAGTCTCGTGTCTCGCTTTCATACGATCCGGTAGCACTCGCAGGGGCGCCAAGCTCACTGCACTTTCGGCAGGCGTACTAACTGCCGCCCTGATGGCCGCGGCCCCCTGGGCGGAGGCGGCACCCGACGACAACGGGCTGTTCGAGCTCGATGCCAACGTGCACGACCAGGCCCCGCCCGGGGACGACTGGTCCAACATCTTCGACGGCACCGACTCGGCGTTCGTCGACACCGGGATCGTCGCCGACCCGGCGCCACAAACGATCTTCACCCAGGGCCAGTCCAAGGACGACCTGGACATCCCCGGCTGGCGGCACAAGAACGGCAGCGTCCCGGACAAGGACGACATCACCAACGC
The DNA here is from genome assembly GCA_963724275.1 of uncultured Actinomycetota bacterium. Classification (GTDB taxonomy): domain Bacteria; phylum Actinomycetota; class Actinomycetes; order Propionibacteriales; family Nocardioidaceae; genus Nocardioides. The sequence continues at coordinate 250,660 of CAVRUB010000003.1, forward strand.
CTACGCCGCCGCCTACACCCAGGGCGGGGACACCTACATCTACTTCGGGCTCGACCGGTTCGCCGTTCAGGGCTCGGCAGACGTCGGGTTCTGGTTCCTCCAGGACGACGTGGCGCCGATCCCGGCACGCCCGGGTCGACCAGCACGTTCAGCGGAGCGCACGAGGTGGGCGACCTGCTGGTGCTCAGCGAGTTCAGCGACGGCGGCACCGGCATCACCATCAAGGTGTTGGAGTGGGTCGGCACCGGCGGGGACGAGGGTGGCGGCACCCTGCAGACCATCGTCGGTGGAACACTCGGGTCTGCCCGGGGACTGCGACCTCACCGGCACCGCGGTCAACGTGTGCGCCAACGTCAACACCGCACCCCTGCTCGACGCGGACATCCCGTGGAACTACGTGGGCAAGGGCGGCACCCGCAACATGCCGACGGCGGCGTTCTTCGAGGGCGGCATCAACCTCAGCGCCCTGCTGCCCGAGGAGCCGTGCATCACGAACATGGTGGCCGAGACCCGGTCCTCGTTCGAGGTGAACGCGGTCCTCAAGGACTTCGTGCACGCGGACTTCGCCCTGTGTGGCGCGAACATCTCGATCGCGCCGGACGACGTCAACGACGTCGGTGACTCGCACACGTTCACCGTCGATGTGAGCACCACCATCGCTGGCCAGCCGACTCCGGCGCCGGACGGCACGATCGTCGACGTCACGCTGACCCACAGCGACCCGGCCGGCAACCCGATCACCCCGACTACCGACACCTGCGCCAGCCCCGGAACGGTGGGTGGCACCTGCGAGGTGACGTTCAGCTCGGATGTGGCCGGGACGATCACCGGGCACGCCGAGGCCGACGTCGACGTGGGCGACACAACCATCCACGTCGAGACCGGCGGAACGGGCAACAACCCGAATGCCTTCAAGGTGTTCGTCGACGGGCGGGTCTCGATCAGCCCCGACGACGTCAACGGGATCGGTGAGCCGCACACGTTCGTCGTCGACTGCCGAGCAGGACGTCGGTGACGGCGCGGGATTCGTCCCCGCGACCGACGGCAACGTCGATGTGACCCTGACCGACGCCGACGGCGCGGTCAACGCAATCAACGCCGCGGCCAGCACCTGTGACGACGCCCAGCCAGACGGCGACAACCTCGACGCCAACGGCCAGTGCACCATCACGTTCACGTCGAACACGACCGGAACGGTGACCGGGCACGCAACGGTGGCGATGAACCTGACCACGTCCGAGGGCCCGATCACGATCACCCGCGAGACCGACGAACGCCGGCGGCAACAGCGGCGACGCGGTCAAGGAGTTCGTGGACGGCAGCCTGGCCTGGTTCAAGAACGACGACACCGGGACCCGACTCGGTGGCGCGACCTTCGAGGTGTGCCGGACGCACGACCTCGACACGTCGACCAACCCGGACACGTTCATCGACATCACCCCCGATGTCTGCGTGACGGTGCTCGACAACACCGGGCTGGACGCCAACCCGGCCGACGGTGAGTTCATGCTGGTGGACCTGAAGCTCGGCCGGTACACGGTCGACGAGGTCCCGCCGTTCCCGCCGGGCTTCGAGCCCGACCCGGACGTCGTGACGGTCGACCTCACGCTGCAGCCGGGGCCGAAGGACGTGACGATCAGCGAGGCGTTCGTGAACCGGGCGCTGTACCGGCTGATCGTGATCACCTGCAACACGACCACCGAGGAGCTCGTGGACTCCACGGTCACCCTCAGCGGCGACACCCGGGAGACCGTCAAGCCGGGCCAGCTGGGCGGCATCGACGAGACCGCGCTGTGCACCCTGCCCGGCGCGAACTACGACAACCTGACGCGAGGGAACTACAGCCCGAACGTCGAGTTGCCTGACATTGCACCGCTCTTCCCGTGATCCACACGGTCTAGGGCGTCCTCCCGGCGGCGTCGCGAGTACTAACTGCTCGCGGCGCCGGCCGGCTCCTTTCGAACGAGCGAACGCAAGGCGTACCGACGAGAAAGGCGACTGCGAGTAACAGCAGAGGTAACTCGGTGCGCCGCTCTCACGCCTCGACTCGGGTCACGGGGGTGATGCTAGGCCGAACGTTCACGGCCTTCAGAATGCTCGCCAGGACTCGCGGGTGCCGGTTGATCGAGGAGTGCGAGCGTCTCCTCACCGATCTGCGCAGTGCTCAGCGGCGCAGCGACACTTCGCCGAGCGCGGTGCCCCGCTGCGAACGCCAGCAGATCCTGCTGGCTGAGCACCGAGAGGCCGGCGTGTCCGCAAGACCAGGTGGACCGAGCTGACCGGGCGGTCAGGCGGACACGGGCACCCGCACCTCGGCCGGGGCCGTCGTGACCACCGGCGCCGGCTTCCGGAGGGCGACGGCGAAGAACACCGCGGCCGAGGCGACGATCGTGGCCGCGATCTGGCCGGTCGTCACCCGGTCCCACTCGCCCAGCAGGATCACGAAGGCCGGCACAGTGCAGGTGGTGAACGACTGGATCAGCGTCAGCCAGCCGGCGGCAGGCGTCAGGCGGGTGATCCCCAGCGCCAGCACCAACCAGAAGACCGTCCACAACCCCGCCCACTGCAGCCACAACAACCCGGAGGTGGTGTCGTCGAAGCGGACGATGTTGATGATCCCGAAGCCTGTGGCGGCGAAGGCGACCCAGAGGGAGTACCACCCGAGCCCGTTGGCGTCGTACCCGTTGAGGTTGCCGATGCCGACGAAGAGGTAGGTGAACCCGAAGAGGAATATCCCGGCCGCAGCGAGGATCTCGTCCGGTGTCGTTGCGTGGCTGATCAGCCAGAACGGGATCGCCGTCTGGAGCCCACCGACGAACAGGTTGAAGACCCCGGCGCTCTTGGGATCCACCTTCCCGAGGAAGAGCAGGCCGTTGACGAAGAGCACGGCACCGACGAAGAGCAGACCGACTGCAGACATCAGCAGGCTCCGATCAGAAATAGGCGTTCGCGGGGAACGCGGTGCCGTTGACGACGTTGGCACCGATCGCCGACGCCTTGAGGAAGGTGGGGTTGTGCGTCGAGATCGTGCGGGCGTTGCGCCAGTGCCGGTCGAGGTTGTAGGCCGCCTGCGTCGCAGACGTGCCCCCGACGTCGAACAGCTTTGCGGCGGTCGCGTAGGAGAACCGGTCGACCGCGACCTTCGCCTGCGCTGCGGCGAGCTGCGCGGCCTCGGCCGCCTCGACGGTCGGGACACCGTCCACGACCGAGTCGGCGGCGGCCTGGATCGCTTCGGCCGCCTTCAGGACGACCGCCTCGGCGGCGAACACGTCCGCCGAGATCTCCCCCACCACCTGGAGCACCTGCGGGTCCTCGGCCGGGCTCTGCGGAGCGTTGGCATGGCTGTAGCTGCGGGCGCGGCGCTTCACGAGAGCGGTCGCGTCGTTGCGCACGCTACGCAGGATGCCGGCCGTCACGGCCTGGAGGTAGAGCTGCAGGAAGGCGCCCTGGTAGCCGGGCACCGGTTCCCCGTCGGGCTCACCCAGGTCGAAGAACTCGTCCGCCTCTACCCGTACGTCGTCGAGCTGTGTCGTGCCGGTGCCGGTGAGCCGCTGACCGAACCCGTCCCAGTCGTCGAGGATCGTGACGCCCTCGCGGTCCACCGGGATCACCGCGCCCGCGATCCGGCCCTCCGGCGCGGAGGCCCAGATCTGGGTGTAGTCGGAGTAGATGCTGCCGGTGGAGTAGAACTTCGTGCCGTTGAGGCGGTAGCCGCCGTCGGGCTCGGGCGTGAACGCGGTGTCGAAGTAGAGCCCGACCGGCCGCTTGTTCTGCTCGCTGAAGCCGTTCCCGACGAGCTTGTCGTCACGAGCAAGGGCGAGCCGGCTGCGGAAAGCCGGGTCGTCACTCTGAAGGTGCTGCTCGACGAACCAGTAGTGGGTGCGGAGGATGTGAGCGGCGTTGGAGTCCGCCTCGGCGAGGTCGATGAGGGCGGCGAAGAGCTCCGGAACGCTGAGGCCGGCGCCGCCCTCCTCGATCGGGATGCGGAGTCGGCCGAGACCGGCCTCCTTGATCCAACCGATCACCTCGCGCGGTGCGATCTGCTCTCGCTCGCGCTCCTCGACGCCGGCATGGATCCGCTCGAGCAGGGCAGAGAAGGCCGCGGTACCGGGCCGCACGACGTCGGTAGCGGGGCGGGTCTGGACGGTCATTGATCATCTCCAATGGTCTCGGCGAGTCAGAGGTTTAACTCGACTGACTTTATAGACTTTGGATAGCCGGATCAGTGAGCCACCTCGCATCCGGCGATCGGTTCGTCCGATCGCGCCATCGGCGAAACACGCGCACCCGGGCGCGTGGCCGAGATCATCGGCTCACACGGAGCGACGATCACGGAGTCGGATCGAGGAGGTCCGGCTCCGGCGACCGGCATGAGACCGGGCGACTAGCCCATCGTGTTCGGGTCTCGCCAGCCACGCTCGAACGGCAGCCGCCAGGCGTACGGCGCGATCAGCTGGTGGATCTGGTTGGGACCCCAGCTGCCCTGGCGGTACGGCCGCACGATCGGCGGGTTGTCGAGCAACGCCGCGGAGACCTCCCAGAGACGCTCGATGCCCTCGGCCGAGGTGAAGAGGGTCTGGTCGCCGCGCGCGGCGTCGTAGATCAGTCGCTCGTAGGCCTCCAGCACCGAACCGGCCCACGTGGTGTCACCCATCGCGAACTGCATGGAGAGCTTGTCGAGCCGCATGCCCGGCCCGGGCCGCTTGCCGTAGAAGGACAGCGACATCTTGGCCTTGTCGGCGAGGTCGAAGGTGAGGTGGTCGGGACCGTGATCGCCGACACCCGAGTGCTTCGGGAACATCGAGCGCGGCGGCTCCTTGAACGCGATCGAGATGATCCGCGCACCTTCGGCCATCCGCTTGCCGGTGCGCAGGAAGAACGGCACCCCCGCCCAGCGCCAGTTGTCGACGAAGCACTTGAGCGCGGTGAAGGTCTCGGTCTCCGAGTCGTGCGCGACGCCCTCGATGTCGCGGTAGCCCTGGTACTGCCCGCGCACGACGTCCGCCGGGTCGATCGGCAGCATCGAGCGGAAGACCTTGTTCTTCTCCTCGTTGATCGCATCGGGCGAGAGCGAGGTCGGCGGCTCGAGCGCGATGAAACCGAGCACCTGGAACAGGTGGGTGACGACCATGTCCTTGTAGGCACCGGTCGCCTCGTAGAAGCTCGCCCGCTGCTCGAGGCCGAGCTCCTCCGGCACGTCGATCTGGACGTGGTCGATGTGGTTGCGGTGCCAGATCGGCTCGAAGAGACCGTTGCCGAAGCGGAAGGCGAGGATGTTCTGGGCCGCCTCCTTGCCGAGGAAGTGATCGATCCGGTAGATCTGCGACTCGTCGAAGACCTTGTGCAGCCTGCTGTTGAGATCGACCGCGCTGCGGAGGTCGACGCCGAACGGCTTCTCCATGACGATCCGGCTGCCCTTGGCCAGGTCGGCCTCCTGCAAGGTCTTGACCACTGAGAGCGCGGCCTTCGGCGGCACGCTCAGGTAGTGGAGCCGGACCTTGTCGCCGTTCCAGGCTGCCTCGGCCTTCTCGACGGCGGCGCGCAACCCGGCCGCACCTTCGGCGCCGGGCGCCCAGTGCAGCCGCGTGGAGAACTCGGGCCAGGCCTCCATGTCGGCGTCGTTCCCCGAGAACTCCACCACCGACTCGTGCGCGAACGCCACGAACGACTCGGTGGTGTGCTCGTCGAGGGACGTCCCGATGACTTGGATGTCCTTCATCAGGCCGCTCTCGAAGAGGTGGAGCAGGCCGGGCAGCAGCTTGCGCCGCGACAGGTCGCCCGTGGCTCCGAAGAGAACGACGGTCACCGGCTTCGTCGACATGTCTTCCACTGTGCCTCCCGGATGTTTCAGGCCTGTGACTCCATCGAACCACGGCCCGGCGAGCAAAAGTTCCGGCCGTCGGGAACCGCCGCCACGGCCGGCCCTCGTTGGTGCATGCCACGAAACCACCGCATTCTGCGGACGCCGGCCGTGCTCGGCGGCGCCGCGGTGCTACAGAGCACCATCTTCACGTCGACGACGTGATCCGGTGGCGTAGCCCGTCGAGCAGCAGCCCCAGACCGAGCGCGAAGTCGGAGGGGTCGTCGTCCTCGTGCGAGAGCACGAACCGCACCAGGCTCCGGGCGCCCACCGACGCGAGGTGCGCGTCGGCACCTGCACGCTCGAGCGCCGACCTCATCGGCCGTTCGAGCGCCTCCGCGTCAGAGTCGTGCACCCGGGCGATCAGCGCGGCGCCGTCGCGGTGCCGTCGGATGGCGTCCCGCAGCTCGACGCAGTGCAGGTCCAGCTCGGCGTCCCACGCGACGACCTCAGCAGGTCGACGGCCACGGCGGAGGATCTCGTCGGCGACGGCCGCGAGCAGCTCGTCCTTGCCCGCGAAGTGGTGGTAGAGCGCGCTCGGCTGCACGCCGAGGTCGGCCGCCAGCCGCCGCATCGACCAGTCGTCGAGCCCGTGCTCGTCCAGCACGTCGATCGCGCGGGCAACCACGTCGCCGCGCCGGCGCCGAGTGGCCGGTCCCTGAACCGCCTTTGACCCTGCCATGCACAGGACCTTAACCTGAACACCGTTCACCTGACGCTTGAGGAGACCCATGAGCACGTCGTTCGACCAGCTGGCGACCACCATCCTCGACGGAGGCTCCGCGACGCAGGAGGACGCGCTCGCCGTGCTCCGGGCGGACGACTCCGAGCTGATGGACCTGGTCGCCGCGGCCAGCCGGCTGCGCCGCGCCCACTTCGGCAACACGGTCAAGGTCAACTACCTGGTCAACCTCAAGTCCGGCCTGTGTCCGGAGAACTGCAACTACTGCAGCCAGGCTCTCGGTTCGCAGGCGCCGATCCTCAAGTACTCCTGGTTGTCGACCGACGAGACGCTTCAACAGGCCGGAGCCGGCCTCGCCGGCGGCGCCACTCGCGTCTGCATGGTGTCCTCCGGTCGGGGTCCGTCGGAACGGGACATCGACAAGGTCACGGAGATGACCGAGGCGCTGAAGGCGGAGTACCCCGACGTCGAGGTCTGCGCCTGCCTCGGCCTGCTCAAGGACGGCCAGGCCGAGCGGCTCAGGTCGGCCGGCGTGGATGCCTACAACCACAACATCAACACCGCCGAGTCCCACCACGACAACATCGTGCAGACCCACACCTACGACGACCGCGTCGACACCATCGGCAAGGCCAAGTCCGCGGGTCTCTCCCCCTGCTCGGGGCTCATCGCCGGTCTCGGGGAGACCGACGAGCAGCTGGTGGAGGCGCTGTTCGCGCTCAACGAGCTCGACGCCGACTCGATCCCGGTCAACTTCCTGATGCCCTTCGACGGCACTCCCTACGAGAACACCTGGGAGCTCACCCCCAGCCGCTGCGTCAAGATCCTCGCGATGGCGCGCTTCGTGTGCCCCGACAAGGAGGTCCGGATCGCCGGTGGCCGCGAGATGCACCTGCGGTCGCTGCAGGCGATCGCGCTGCAGGTGGCCAACTCGCTCTTCCTCGGCGACTACCTGACCTCGGAGGGTCAGGAGGCCAAGGCCGACGTCGAGATGATCCGCGACAACGGCTTCGTGATCCTCGGGGCCGAGCACGTGTTCGACGCCGACGAGGACGTCGACGACCGTGAGCACGACCCCGCCATCCGCCACCGCGGCGCCGGCACCGAGGTCCCTGCGAACGCATGAATACCGCGACCGCATGATGCCGGGGTCGGCGGTCCTCGGCGAGGACGTGCTGCTCGCGTACGACCGCGAGCACTTGTGGCACCCCTACACGTCGATGACCGCGCCCACCCCGGTCCGGCTCGTGACCCGCGCTTCCGGCTGCGAGCTCGAGCTCGCGGACGGGTCGCGCGTCGTCGACGGGATGTCGTCCTGGTGGGCGGCCATCCACGGCTACCGGCACCCGGTGCTCGACGCGGCGCTGGCCGCGCAGGCCGGAGAGCTCGCGCACGTGATGTTCGGTGGGCTCACCCACGGGCCGGCGGTCCGGCTGGCTGCGCGGCTGGTCGAGATCACTCCGGACGGCCTCGACCATGTCTTCCTCGCCGACTCCGGCTCGGTCTCGGTCGAGGTGGCGATCAAGATGGTCCTGCAGCACCAGCGCGGCATCGGCCGCCCGGAGCGGACCCGGCTCCTGACCGTCCGCGGCGGCTACCACGGCGACACGTTCGGGTGCATGAGCGTGTGCGACCCCGTCGGCGGGATGCACTCGATGTTCGCCGAGGTGCTCCCCCAGCACGTCTTCGCCGAGCGGCCGCCGCCACTGGACGGCGAAGCCGCTCCGCCCTCGGCGGTCGAGGAAGCCGCTCCGCCCTCGGCGGTCGAGGAAGTCGCTCCGCCCTCGGCGGTCGAGGAAGTCGCTCTGGCGACTGTCTCGAGACCCCCCGTCGATGCCTGGGCCGACGGCGTACGACGCCTCGCGGAGACCCACGCGCACGAGCTGGCCGGCATCATCGTCGAGCCGCTGCTGCAGGGCGCGGGTGGGATGCATGCCTACCCTGCCGAGTGCTTGCGAGTGCTGCGGTCGATCGCCGACGAGCACGGCCTGGTGCTGGTCTTCGACGAGATCGCGACCGGTTTCGGCCGCACCGGCACGCTGTTCGCAGCCGACGCCGCCGGGGTGACCCCCGACGTGATGTGCGTGGGCAAGGCGCTGACCGGTGGCTACCTGACGCTCGCCGCCGTGCTCTGCACGGGTGAGGTCGCGCGCGGCTTGTCCGCCTCCGAGAGCGGTGTCCTCATGCACGGACCGACCTACATGGGCAACCCCCTCGCCTGCGCGGTCGCACTGGCGAGCATCGACCTGCTGCTCGACGGTGACTGGCAGGACCGGGTCCGCCACATCAACCACCGCCTCGCGACCGGACTGGCCCCGCTGCGCGGCCACCCCACCGTCGTCGACGTGCGCACGATCGGCGCGGTCGGGGTGGTCCAGCTCGACCACCCCGTCGACGTCGTCGCGGCCACCGATGCCGCCGTCGCCGCCGGGGTGTGGTTGCGCCCGTTCCGCGACCTGATCTACACGATGCCGCCGTACGTCATCAGCGACGACGAGCTCGACCGCCTCATCCACGGCATCACCGAAGCGGTGGGAGCAGGATGAGCTGGCAGGTGTGGCTCGCCGAGCAGGCCGCTGCCCGCGAGGAGGCAGGGCTGACCCGCCGCCTGCGGGCCCGGGGTGCGGACGACCCGACGATCGACCTGGCCGGCAACGACTACCTCGGGCTCGCCCGGGACCCCGCCGTTCGTCGGGCGGCGTCTGACGCGGCGCTCATCTGGGGCGGCGGTGCCGGCGCGTCTCGGCTGGTCACCGGCACGCTCGAGCTGCACACCGAGCTCGAGGACGAGCTCGCCGACTTCATCGGGCAGCCCTCGGCGCTGGTGCTCTCCTCGGGCTACGCCGCCAACCTCGCCGTGGTCACCGCGCTGGCCGATCGCTCGGCGCACGTCATCTCCGACGCCCACATCCACGCGTCGCTCGTCGACGCCGCCCGGCTCTCGCGGGCCCGGCTCACCGTGGTCCCCCACAGCGACGTCGACGCAGTACGACATGCGCTCGCATCCGATGCGGGTGATCGAGGAGGTCGGTCTGGCGACCACCGCCGGACCCGGACCATGGTGCTGACCGAGTCGGTCTACTCGGTGCTCGGCGACGCTGCCCCGCTGGTGGAGCTGGCCGACCTGTGCGCGTCGTACGACGCTCTGCTCGTGGTCGACGAGGCGCACGGCCTCGGCGTCCACGGTCCTGGCCTGGTCGCCCGGGCCGGGCTCGCCGGCCACCCTCATGTGGTGGTGACCGCAACCCTCTCGAAGTCGCTCGGGAGCCAGGGCGGTGCGGTGCTCGGTCCGCCGGCGCTCCGCGAGCACCTGGTCAACAGCGCGCGGCCCTTCATCTTCGACACCGCCCTCGCGCCGGCGTCGACCGCCGCTGCCCTGGCAGCCCTCCGAGTGCTGCGTACCCGGCCGGAGCTGTCCGACGTGGTCCGCCACCGAGTGCGCACCCTCGCCGACGCGTTCGGTGTCGTGACGCCCGACGGCGCGGTGCTCTCGATCCCGATGCCGTCGCCCCAGGCCGCTGTGGAAGCGCAGGCCGCGGCGCTGGTCGAAGGCATCCGGGTGGGCTGCTTCCGGCCTCCATCGGTGCCCGACGGCATCTCCCGGCTACGGATCACGGCGAGCGCAGGCATATCGGACGCGGACTGGAAGGGCGCGCTCGACGTGCTCGTCACGATCGCCAAGGAGCATCAGTGACCCCACGGCGGGTGGTGGTGGTGACGGGCACCGACACCGGGGTGGGCAAGACCATCGCTACCGCTGCCATCGCAGCCACCGCCGCCGGTGACGTGGTGGTCGTCAAGCCGGTGCAGACAGGGGTCGCCGACGACCCGGACCGCGACGTCAGAGTGGTGGAGCGGCTGACCGGCCGGGCGGTCCGTGAGTTCACAGCGCTCGACGAGCCGCTCGCGCCGGACACCGCTGCGCGCCGGCAGGGCGTGCGGATCCCCCGGGTGACGGAGCACGCCGACCGGATCGGAGCGCTCTCGGACCAGCACGACACCGTGCTCGTCGAGGGCGCCGGCGGACTGCTGGTGCGGCTCGACACCGAGGGCGGCACCGTCCTGGACCTGGCCTCCGCGCTGGCGGAGAGGCTGCCCGCCGGCGTCCGGCTCGACGTTGTCGTGGTCTGCCGGGCCGGCCTCGGCACCCTCAACCACACCGAGCTGACGGTCGGCGCGCTGCGGACGCGCGGGCTGGAACCGGCCGGACTGTTGATCGGCTCCTGGCCGGCCGAGCCGGGCCTGGCTGAGCGGTGCAACCGCGAGGACCTGCCACGAGTGACCGGTCTGCCGGTGCTCGCCGTGCTGCCGGAAGGCGCGGGCGGTCTCGACCCTGAGCGGTTCGTCGCTGCCGCTCCTGGCTGGTTCGCAGCGGCCCAGGCGACCGGTGCTTAGGCTTTTGAACGGGCAGTCCGCGCCGTCGTCTTCCCACGAGCGTCACCGTGTCCTTAACGTTGTCGCAGTGGTGGGGGCCACAAAAAACTGCAGGACCCGGTGCGGTGCTCACTCGGTGGGGAGATGAGCACCCACCGGGCCTCAGTTTCTCAGGCGTCGTCCCCGCGGAGGATGGCGAGTGCACCCGCCCGGTCAGTGACCCGGAGCTTCTTCAGCACCGACGACACGTGGACGCGGACCGTCGACCGCGACAAGAAGAGCCGCCGAGCGACCTGGTCAGTTGTCAGACCCGCGCCGAGCAGCTCCATCACCTGCCACTCCCGAGCCGTGAGCCTGCCGGCCGCCGGCGTGGTCTTCACGAACCTCGGCAGCGCCGGCGACCGGAACTCCTCGGTGAGCCGTCGCACGAGCTGCCGCGGGATCGCGGCCTCGCCGTTGAGGACGCCTCGCAGTGCGAAGCCGAGCCGTCCCGGATCGGTCTCCTTGAGCAGGTAGCCCGAGGCCCCGGCGCGCAGCGAGTCCAGAAGGTCGTCGTCGTCAGCAGCATCGGCGAACATCACGACTGCGGTGCTCGGCATCCGCCGCGCGAGCTCGCGCGCAGCAGTGATGCCGTTGCCCGGCAGCTCGACGTCGAGGAGCACGACGTCCGGGCGCTGCTCGATCGCGACCGCGACCGCGTCGTCCGCCGTCGCGGCCTCGCCGCAGACGACACAGCCGTTGCCCTCGAGCGCGGCCACGACCGCGGCCCGAGCGGCGTCGTCGCCCTCGGCCACGATCACGCGAATAGAGTCACCCTCAGCCACGGGTGACATGACACCACGAACCGGGGCCCGAGATGAGCGAACACGTCGGACCGGACGAGTGTTACCAGATCTTGGGACGCCGTTCGCTCCACGGGGCCGCGGCCTCGATCTGTGCCGCCAGGGAGAGCAGGAGCTCCTCCTCGGCCGGCCGGGCCGCCAGCATGACGCCCACAGGCAGTCCGTCCGACGTCCAGTGCAACGGCAGCGAGATGGCGGGCATCCCGGTGGCGTTCCAGGCCGAGGTCCAGGGCGTGAAGCGCTTCTGCGCCTCGAAGTCGGCTGCCGGGTCGGCGTCGTTGCGGATCGCGCCGACGGGCAGCGGTGGGGTCGCGAGCGTGGGCGTGAGCACGGCGTCGTACGGCGCCAGCCGGATCAGCGCACCGGCGGCGTACTCCCGCAGCCGCCCGATCGCGAGCCCGAACTCTGGGCCGCTGACCGCCTCGCCGCGCTCGCCCAGCCATCGGGTGAGCGGTCGCAGCACCGCTCGCTTCTCAGGCGGCAGCGGCGTCACCGACAACGCCGTCAGCACCGACCAGCAGGTCTCGAACGTGGCCACCGCCTCCGGCGGGAGCGGCACCGGGACGTCCTCGATGACGTGTCCCAGGTCGGCGAGCAGCCGCGAGGCTTCGTCGTAGGCCTGTCGGCTCTCGGCGCTGACCTCGACGTCGGTGATCACGGGCTGGACGAACCGGGCGATCCGCAGCCGGCCGGGCTCGCGCCGGGTTGCCTCGAGGAAGGTCCCCGACGGGTCCGGGGCCCAGAAGGGATCGCTCGCCCGGCGCCCGGCCAGGACGTCGAGCAGCGCCGCCGCGTCGCCGACCGTCCGCGCGATGGAACCGGACGTGCCCAGCCCGATCGGGTCGCCGTACATCGGGAAGCCGCTGATCCGGCCCCGCGTCGGCTTCAGGCCGACCAGCCCGCAGCACGAAGCGGGGATCCGGATCGAACCCCCACCGTCGGACCCCTGGGCCACTGGCACCAGACCGGCGGCGACGGCGGCCGCCGCTCCGCCCGACGAGCCGCCGGCCATCCGGGTGGTGTCCCAGGGTGTCACCGCAGGCGGGCGACCCTCCGGCTCGGTGTAGCAGGGTGACCCGAACTCCGGCGTGCTCGTCTTGCCGAGACTCACCAGGCCCGCTGCTTCCATGGCGAGCGTGACCGCGTCCGAGACCTGCGGGACGTGGTCGGCGAAGGCGGGCGATCCGAACGCGGTCGGTACACCCGCGGTCAGGTTGAGGTCCTTGATCGCAGTCGGCGTGCCTGCGAGAGGCGACGCGCCGTCGCCTACCGGCCCGACAGCAGCGACCTCCCGCGCCCGGGCGCGAGCCCGGTCGGGGTCCAGGAACGCGAACGCGCCGGCCACGAAGTCCCCGTGCTCGTGGTCGGCGCGTTCGATCCGGGCAAGGTAGTGGTCGGTCAGCTCGATGGCGTTGGTCTCACCGGAGCGGATGAGGGCGCCCTGCTCGAGTGCGGTGAGGTCGTGCAGCTCTGTCACAGACGCAACCTATCCCCGGGTCTCGAGACGGTCGCTGCGCGACCTCCTCGACCGACGGTGGCCGGTCGCTGCGCGACCTCCTCGACCGACGGTGGCGGCGGGTCTCGAGACGGTCGCTGCGCGACCTCCTCGACCGACGGTGGCCGGTCGCTGCGCGACCTCCTCGACCGACGGTGGCCGGTGGGTCTCCGACGCTCAGGCAGCAGCGTTCGCGACGTCGTACGACGCGAGGTCGGTCACGGCCGCGACGAACCTCTCCACCGTCTCGGTCTCGGCCGCAGGGTCGGTGCCCCACGAGTAGCCGTGGGACAGCGAGATGCCGTCGACGACGTCGGCTCCGGCCACGCGGGCCGACTTGCGGGTGTCGTCGTGGGCCCACTGACCGCCGTACTGGCCGACGGCGGTGCCGACGACGGCGAGCGGCTTGTCCTTGATGGCGCCGGCACCGAACGGACGTGATGCCCAGTCGATGGCGTTGTTGAGGACGGCAGGCATGGTGCCGTTGTACTCCGGCGTGACGACGAGGACGCGGTCGGCCTCGGCGACCTGGCCGCGCAGCCGGCTGACCGCCTCTGGCGCCTGCGCGCCGTCGATGTCCTCGTTGTAGAACGGGAGCTCGCCGAGGCCGTCGGCGATGTCGATCGTGACGCCGGTAGGGGCGTGGTCCCGGATCGCCTCGGCGATCCTGCGGTTGTGGGAGTCGGCGCGGAGGCTGCCGACCAGGATCAGCACGCGGGTGTCAGTCATGCCGGTTGAAACGGACCACGGTCCGGTTTGATTCCCGGGTGATCAGAAAAGTCCGAGAACTCACTCGGCGGCGCGCCCTAGAGTGACGACCGCCATGCCGAAGCCACTCCCCCTCCTCACCTCGCCGCCGCGCGAGCGGCGCGACGCGGCCCGCAACCGGGAGGCGCTGATGACCGCGGCGGCCGCGCTCGTGGAGGAGGTCGGGGTTGGCGGCGTGACCATGGACGCGCTGGCCTGGCGAGCGGGGGTGGGCAAGGGCACGGTCTTCCGGCGGTTCGGCAGCCGCGAGGGCCTGATGGGTGCGCTGCTCAACCACTCCGAGACGGAGTGGCAGACGGCGGTGATGGGCGGCCCGCCGCCCCTCGGACCGGGCGCCCCGCCGATGGAACGGCTGCTGGCGTTCGGCGAGTCCCGGATGCTCCTCAACCTGCGCCACGGGGAGCTGATCGAAGCGGCCGGCAATCCGGGCGCGCGCAGCGTCGGGGCGCTGTCGTTCACCACGATGCACGTTCGCTACTTGCTCGGCCAGATCGGGGTTGAGGGCGACCTCCCCTATCTCTCGACGGCCCTGGTCGCGCCGCTCGAGATCCTCGTCCTGCGGGAGCAGGTCGACCGGGCGCACGTGCCGGTGGACCGGCTCGTCGCGGGCTGGTCCGACCTGGTGCGTCGGGTCACGAGGGCCTGATCACTCCACGTGGTGGCGCAACAGTCCGTAGGTCAGTCCGTCGACCAGGGCCTCCCACGACGCCTCGATCACGTTGGCGCCGACACCGACAGTGACCCATGACGACTCGCCGTCGCTGGTCTCGATGAGGACGCGGGTGATGGCATCGGTGCCGTGACCCTGGTCCAGGATCCGCACCTTGAAGTCGATCAGCTCGAACTTCGCGATCGCCGGGTAAGCCTGGACGATCGCGGTGCGGAGCGCTTGGTCGAGCGCGTTGACGGGCCCGTTGCCCTCGCCGGTCACGACGTAGCGCACCCCTGCGGCCTGCAGCTTGACCGTTGCCTCGGACACCGCCTCCTCGCCCGGCTGGGCGTGGGTGAGGGTCTCGGTGATGACGCGCCAGGACTCGACGTCGAAGTACGACGGACGCCTCCCCTCCGCCTCCTCCAAGAGCAGCATCTCGAAGGAGGCGTCGGCGGCCTCGAAGGTGTAGCCCTGCGCCTCCATCTCCTTGACCCGGCCGGTCACCCGCGTGACGACCGCGGGGTCGTCGGAGAGGTCGAAGCCGAGCTCCTTGCCCTTCAGCTCGATCGAGGCTCGGCCAGCCATCTCGGAGACCAGCAGCCGCATGTCGTTGCCGACCCCGGCCGGCTCCATGTGCTGGTAGAGGTCGGGGTCGACCTTGATGGCGGACGCGTGCAGGCCAGCCTTGTGCGCGAACGCCGAGACGCCGACGTAGGGCTGCCGTGACGCCGGTGGCACGTTGGTCACCTCGGCCACCGCGTGCGCGATCCGCGTCGCCTCGGTGAGCAGACCGGGCGGCAGCACCTGCCGGTCGAGCTTGAGCTCGAGATTGGCCACGACGTTGACCAGGTCAGCGTTGCCCGTGCGCTCGCCGTACCCGTTGATGCAGCCCTGGACGTGCGTCGCCCCGGCCTCGACCGCGGCCAGGGTGTTGGCGACCGCGCAGCCGGTGTCGTTGTGGCAGTGGATGCCGACCCGGACGCCGGTCGACTGCACCACGTCGTGGACGACATCGGCCACCCAGCCCGGCAGCATGCCGCCGTTGGTGTCGCAGAGTGCCACGACATCGGCGCCGGCGTCGTGAGCCGTCCGGAGCACCTCGAGGGCGTAGGCCCGGTCGAGGCGGTAGCCGTCGAAGAAGTGCTCGGCGTCGAGGAAGACCTGCTGGCCCTCGGCCCGTAGGTGGCTGACGGTGTCGCGGACCATCGCGAGGTTCTCCTCGAGCGTGGTCCGCAGCGCCTTCTCGACATGGCCCGCGTGGGACTTGGCGACCAGGGTCACCACGCCCGCTCCGCTGTCGCGCAGCGCCGCGATCAGCGGGTCGTCGGCCGCCTGGAGGCCCGCCCGGCGAGTCGCTCCGAACGCGGCGAGCTTGGCGTGCTGGAGGTCGAGCTCGGCCGCCGCCCGGCGGAAGAACTCGGTGTCCTTGGGGTTCGCACCCGGCCAGCCACCTTCGATGTAGCCCACGCCCAGACCGTCCAGCTGCCGCGCGATCGTCAGCTTGTCCGCGACCGTCGGGTTCAGGCCCTCCTGCTGCATGCCGTCACGCAGAGTCGTGTCGTAGACGTGGAAGGCACCGTGCAGGTCCAGAGGCTGGTCGAGCTCGTCGACTGGATGGTTCATCGGTGTCTCTCGGGTCGGGGACGTCCGGGCAAAAGAAAAACCCCTCGGAGACGAGAGGTTGGCGCGTCGAGGGGCTCGACGCGCTAGCTAATGATGATCTCGAGACGATCGTTGGACGACCTCCTCGATCCAAAGATCGCGGTGCGGTGCTGCACGCGTCCAGTCTGCCACAACGCGGCGGGGTCGAGTCGTGGTCTCGACCTGCAAGGTCGGAGGCACGACCGTCAGAAGGGGGGACCCGACGCCGGGATCCAGTGCACGCCCTCGGCCGCGACGACCAGGCCGAGCACGGCCGCGACGAGGAGCAGCGCGGCGCACATCGCCAGCCAACGGCCCCAGGTGGCGGCGAGCGGATGGACGATCCGTGAGAGCGGGGAGCGGAACCGGCTCGCACCCGGCCCGGACCACAGCGCGATCCCGAGCGCAGTGCCGCCGGCGAAGAGCGTCGCCGCCCCGCCGAGCGCCGCGGCGTAGCAGAGCAGCGCGACGGCAAGGGCGAGCCCGAGGCTCCAGAGGAGCAGCACGACCGTGCCGGTGATCGCCCGCAGCGAGTGCCACGGGGTGGTGACCGCGACCTGGGGGGCGTCGTACCACCTGCTGCCGCGGACGGTACGGCGCTCCGCGCCTGCCGAGGCCGCCAGGGACCCGGTGCGCAGCACCCAGACGCCGAGGACGACCACCAGTCCCGTGACGTACGGCGCGAGGGCGGTCGCCGCCCCGAGCGCGACTCCCCCGCACCCGACGGCGGCCCCGCGCCGGAACCGCTCGCCGAAGGGCACCTTGCGCGGAGTCACCCATCCCGCGTCCCACTCGTGCTCCCAGTGGGCGACCGCCGGGGGCCCGATCGTCGGCAGCGCGGCCGGCGGTCCGATCGTCGGCAGGGCGGACGGAGGCGGAGGGGAGGCAGAGGCGCGCTGGTCAGCACTCGCGTCGCCGGGCGGCCCTGGTCGGTCCAGGAGCCCGACCCGCTCGGCGGCGGGGGGCCGTGACCAGGTGCCGCGACCGGTCCCCCGTTGGCCAGCGCCACCGGCAGCGTGAGCTCGTCTTCGGCCTGGATCTCGGTCTCGGCCTCGACCGGTGGCGGCACCGACGGTGCCGAGGGCTGGGTGCTGAGCGGACGCAGCCATGCGAGCAGCTCGTCGAGGGTCGGTCGGGCGAGCGGGTCGGGGTCCAGCGCGGCGTCGAGGACGGCGGCCAGGGGCCCCTCGATGCCGGTCAGGTCGTGCTCGCCGCGACGGGCGCGGTCCATGATCGCCATCGACGGACCGCGGCCGAACGGCGGCCGCCCGGTGGCGCCGTACGCGACCGTCGCGGCCCACGCATGGACGTCGGCGGCCGGGGTCGCGTCGTCGCCGTAGAGGATCTCAGGCGCGAGGTAGCCGGGTGTGCCGAGCAACCATCCGGTCTGGGTGAGCCGCGGGTCGTCGGTGACGCGGGCGAGGCCGAAGTCGATGAGGATCGGCGTGCGGCCCTCCATCAGCACGTTCGAGGGCTTGATGTCTCGATGGAGCACGTCGGCGTGGTGGACGGCGGCGACGCCCTCGGCGAGACAGCCGGCGAGCCAGAACAGGTTGCGACCCTCGACCGGTCCTTCCTCGACCACGTGGTCGTGGAGCGAGAGACCCGGGACGTACCGGGTCACGACGTACGGGATCTCCGCCCAGGGGTCCGCGTCGAGGAACTCGGCGATCCAGGGGCTGCGCACCAGCATCAACGTGTTGACCTCGCGCGCAAGCCGGGCCCGGGCCTCCTCGTCGCCGACGATGTGGGGTCGCAGCACCTTGAGGGCGACCCGGCGACCGTCGGCGCTGCGGGCGAGGTGGACGATGCCCATGCCGCCCTCGCCGAGCCGGGTCAGCAGCGAGTAGTCGCCCACCCGCGTGGGCGACTCGCCCTGCGGTTGGGTCGTCACGATGAAAGGCTACCCAGCGCGACGTCGTACGACGCCCAGGCGCGGCCGGATTTCGCCTGCCCTTGGTCGTCGTCGGACACCTACGGAGGGACGGCACCGTTGCGCCCCGGCTCATCCGATCAGGGTGAGGTCAGTCCGGCGCGACCGTTGGAAGGTGAGAGTGTTCGGCGACCAGAGGGAGTCACAGATGGCGATAACAGTGAGCAACGAGAACTTCGTCCGGGCCGAGTCCGACCGGATGTTCGCAAGCCTCCAGACCGTTGCGGGAGGCGTGAACCGGTGGCACCACTCCAGAGCGCCCACCGTCATCGACGAACAGACCGTCATCCGGATGAACCGCGACACCCTCTACAGCATGGCGGTCGTCGACATCGCCCGAGGGGCGACCGTGACCATCCCCGAGGCCATTGGTCGTTACCTCTCGGTGATGGTCGTCAACCAGGACCACTACGTCAACACGATCTTCCACGACCCCGGCGAGCACGCGCTCACCGTCGAGGAGATCGGCACCCCTTTCGCACTCGTGGTGGCCCGGGTGCTCGTCGACCCCTCGGACCCGGCCGACATCGAGCGCGTCAACGTCGTCCAGGACGGGTTCTCGGTGACGGCCGTCTCCGCCCGACCGTTCGTGATGCCCGACTACGACGACGACTCCTTCACCGCCACCCGCGAGGCAGTCCTCGAAGAGGGGCGCCGGGGCGGAGGTTTGAAACAAACGCGCGGCGTCTTCGGTACCAAGGCGGAGGTCGACCCGATCAGGCACCGCATCGGCACCGCGATGGGATGGGGAGGGCTCCCCGAGGCCGAGGCCACCTACGTCAGCGAGGAACCGGGCTTGCCGGTCGGCGCCTATCGCATCACCGTCAAGGACGTCCCCGTCGACGGGTTCTGGTCGATCACTGTCTACAACAAGGCGGGCTACTTCGAGAAGAACCCCCAAGGCGTCTACAGCGTCAACAACATCACCGGCGTGCTCGACGACGACGGCTCGGTCACCGTCCACCTCGGGGGCGACGAGGACCAGCCGAACCACATCCCGCTGCCGGAGGGCTGGAACTACCTCGTTCGGCTCTATCGTCCGAGGCCCGAGATCTTGGACGGGACGTGGACGTTCCCGACGTTGGAGCCCGCCGAGCGCTGACCGGCTGACCGTCGGTCAGGTGCCGCAGAAGGTCCGGTACCGCCCGAAGTCCTCCGGCGCCGGAGCGGCGTAGCGCTCGAGCCCCGGCCGCGGGTCGAAGGGCTGTTGCAACACCTCGATCAGCCTGTGCAACGGGCCGAGCTCGCCAGCAGTCGCGGCGTCCAAGGCTTCCTCGACGAGGTGGTTGCGCGGGATGTAGAGCGGGTTGACCCTGTCCATGGCATCGGCGTCAGGGTCGAGTGCCCGCCACTTCTCGAGCCAGCCGTCGATCGCCGCCAGGTCCAGGAAGGCTCCGCGGACCGGCTCGGCATCTCCTCGAGCCGCTACCGAGAGGTGCCGCCAGAACGAGGTGTAGTCGACATGACTGGCCCGGAGCAGATCCACGAGCTCCCCGACCAGATCGTCTGCAGCGGCACCGCCGGACGGGACCCCGACCTTGGCACGCATCCCGGCCGTCCACGCCTCGGCGTACTCACGCCGGAAGGAGCTGAGCGCTCCGGTCGCCGCCAGCACGGCCTGCTCCTGGTCTTCGTGGAGAAGGGGAAGGAGCGCCTCCCCGAGACGAGCGAGGTTCCACTCCGCGGCAGCAGGCTGGTTGGCGTAGGCGTAGCGCCCGCCCTGGTCGATCGAGCTGAAGACTGTTGCGGGGTCGAACGCGTCGAGGAAGGCACACGGCCCGTAGTCGATGGTCTCTCCCGAGATCGTCATGTTGTCGGTGTTCATCACACCGTGCACGAAGCCGACCAGCATCCAACGGGCGACCAGGGTGGCCTGCGAGGAGATGACGGCGCGGTACAACGCGAGGTACGGGTGCTGGTCGGCCGCCGCCTCCGGGTGATGGCGGTCCACGGCGTGGTCCGCCAGGCGGCGCAGGAGATCGACGTCCCCGGTGGCCTGGACCAGCTGGAAGGTCCCGACCCGCAGGTGGCTGCTGGCCACCCGGGCGAGGACCGCGCCCGGCAGGAGGGTCTCCCGGCGGACGGTCTGCCCGGTGGCAACCACCGCCAACGACCGTGTCGTCGGGATTCCGAGCGCGTGCATCGCCTCGCTGACGACGTACTCGCGCAGCATCGGACCAACCGCCGCAAGACCGTCACCGCCTCGGGCGAACGGCGTGCGTCCTGACCCCTTGAGGTGGACGTCGCGCAGCCGGCCCGCTCGGTCCTGGAGCTCGCCGAGCAGGAGCGCTCGGCCGTCACCCAGTCGGGTGAACCCGCCGAACTGGTGACCTGCGTAGGCCTGGGCGACAGGAACCGAGCCGTGCGGGAGACGGTTGCCGGTGAGGAGCCCGCAGCCGTCCTCGGCGCGCAGCCGGTCCGCATCGAGGCCGAGCTCCTCGGCAAGAGGCTCGTTGAGGACCAGGAGCCGGGGCGCGGGGACCTCTGCGGCCTGCCAGGGCACAGCCAGCTCCGGCAGGTCGGTGGCGAAGCGGGCCTGGAAAGTGGTGATGGCCGTGGAAGCCGTGGTCATGAGCCGAGCCTACGGACGGGCCGAGGAGGTGCAATGCCTGCAGCCTGTCGCTTCCTTCCGCGTTGCGGTGGTGGCCGGTGTTGCCGGGCAGGAGCATCAGCAGCCAGAAGGTGGCGAGCACGATGCGGTACGCAAGTACCCGCCGCCGGCGGCTCGGGCTGAGGTCGAGCCGGCGATGACCGCTTCGGGCACCCTCACGGGTCGTTGCGGCACTCGCGAAGGGTGATTCCGAGCGTGGAAACCACACTGGGTGGGATCACCTACGTTCGAAGGAGCCTGATCGGGTACTGGCTCGACGACCACGCGAGGGAGGACGAAAGAAATGGCCGACACGCCCATGGACGTGAACCAAGAGGTGCTTCAGGTCTTGCTGGAGAAGATCGAGGGGGATACCTATCCCTCGGTCACCATGATGGACATGGTTGAGCTGATCATTCGTGACGAGGACTTGCCCGCTTACGCGGAGGTCCTGCTCGACAAGATCCGCGCCGACCGATTCCCCAGCATGGACATGCTGAGGAGGGTGATGAGTCTCGCTTGACGGGTCACGCGGCTTCGAGGGTAAGGCGGGTGGCGACGCACGAGCGTGAGTCCTTCCGAGTCGCTGGTCTCAGCAGATCCGTCGCATCCAGCCGAAGGAGTCGTCGGCCCGCCCGAACTGGACGTCCACCAGCGCCTCCCGGATCCTCATGGTCAGCTCGGTGCGGGCTGGCGCGGGCGTCACGCCGTCCTTGGCACGCAGCTCACCCACGGGCGTCACGACCGCGGCGGTGCCGCAGGCGAAGATCTCGACGATCCGGCCGTCGGTCACGCCCTGACGCCACTCGTCGATCCCCAACCTGCGCTCGGTGACGTGGTGCCCCATCTTGCCCGCAAGCTCCATGACACTGGCCCGGGTGATGCCCTCCAGGATGGTGCCGGTCTCGGGCGTCACGACCGAGCCGTCGTCGAAGACGAAGTAGAGGTTCATGCCGCCGAGCTCCTCGACGTACTTGCCCTCCTCGGCGTCGAGGAAGACCACCTGGTCGCAGCCGTGGGCATTGGCCTCCTGCTGCGCGATGAGTGAGCTCGCGTAGTTGCCGCCCGTCTTCGCCGCCCCCATGCCGCCGCGACCGGCCCGGGTGTACTCCTCGGAGAGCCACAGGTTCACCGGCTTGGCGCCACCCTTGAAATAGGCGCCGGCCGGGCTCGCGATCACCATGAACGTGACGTGCTGGGCGGGTCGCACGCCCAGGAACCTCTCCGACGCGAACATGAAGGGCCGCACGTAGAGACTCTTCTCGCCACCCTGCTCGTTGGTCGGGACCCAGCGCTGGTCGGCCTCGACCAACGCGGAGACAGCCTGCACGAAGTCGGGCACCTCGAGCACCGGCAACGCCAACCGGTGGCACGAGCGGATCATCCGCTCGGCGTTGGCCTCGGGACGGAACATCCACACCGTGTCGTCGGGATGGCGGTAGGCCTTCATGCCCTCGAACACCTCCTGCGCGTAGTGCAGGACTGCGGCGGCAGGGTCGAGCGGGACCGGGCCGTACGGCGCGACCCGGGCGTTGTGCCAGCCGTCGACCGGCGTCCACTCGACGGTGAACATGTGGTCGGTGAAGTTCGTGCCGAAACCGGGGTTCGCGAGGATCTCGGCCAGGCGCGCGTCATCGGTCGGAGACGACGTGAGCGAGGTGGTGATCTGCATGTCAGACAAGGTAGTCGAACGTCCTAGTAGTAGGGAAAGGTCGCTCTCCCGCCGGCCCGGGACCGGGCGTCGGGAGCGATCCCAGGATCGGTCTCACGATCCGTCTCGAGGGCTGATGCCGCGGTGCTGCGAGGTAGGTCGGATCGCCGCGGCTAGCCGGCTACTCGGACTGCGATCGCGTCGCCCACCTCGGGCGTCGACCGCTTCCTGCCCGTCCGAGCGCCGAGATCGGCGATGACGGCGGTCTCGATGCGGGCGGCCGCGTCCGGGTGACCGAGGTGGTCGAGCAGCAGCGCGCCGCTGAGGATCGCAGCGGTCGGGTCGGCGATCAGCTGGCCGGCGATGTCGGGCGCCGAACCGTGCACCGGTTCGAACATGGACGGTGCAGTGCGGTCCGGGTTGATGTTGCCCGAGGCCGCGAGGCCGATACCGCCGGTGATCGCGGCGGCGAGGTCGGTGACGATGTCGCCGAACAGGTTGTCGGTGACGATCACGTCGAACCGCTGCGGGTCTGTCGCGAGATAGATCATCACCGCGTCGATGTGGCAGTAGTCGGTGGTGACGTCGGGATGCTCCGCCGCCACCTCCTCGAACAGCCGCCACCACAGCGAACCCGCGTTGACGAGCACGTTGGTCTTGTGGACCAGGGTGAGCTTCTTGCGGGGGCGGCGCTGTGCCCGGGAGAAGGCATCGCGGATGACCCGCTCCACGCCGTACGCCGTGTTCACCGACACCTCGGTCGCGATCTCGGCCGGGGTGCCGACCCGGAGCGCGCCGCCGTTGCCGGTGTAGGGCCCCTCGGTGCCCTCACGCACCACCACGAAGTCGACCTCGCCCTTGGACAGGATCGCTGTCGAGAGCGGTGACGCGGTGTCCGCGACGCCGGGATAGATGCGGGACGGACGCAGGTTGACGTAGTGGTCGAGCTCGAACCGGAGCCGCAGCAGCAGCCCGCGCTCGAGGATCCCCGGCGGCAGGTCCGGGTCGTTCGGCCTACCGCCGACCGCTCCCAACAGGATCGCGTCGTGCTCCCGGATCTCGGTGAGCACGGAGTCGGGCAGCACCTCATGGGTGGCGAGGTACCGCTCGGCGCCCAGGTCGTAGCGGGTCGGTTCGAACTTCACGCCTGCAGGAGCCGCGACCTCGAGCACCTTCAGCGCTTCCGCAGTCACCTCCGGCCCGATGCCGTCACCGGGGACGACAGCGAGGGCCACGCTCCCTTCCGCGGGCGGGAGGGAGGGCGCTGCGTTGCCAGGAGTGGTCGCGGAGGTCATGAGCGGAGACGTTAGTTGTCGTCAGGACGGGGGTCGTCCTCGTCTCGCAGGGCAGTCCCTGCGGTCCGGTTGAACGCCCCTTGCAGGGCGTCGTTGTGGCTGTTGCGGTGCAGCGGATGGTCGGGGTCGTGCTTCGCCGGGCCCCAGTCCGGATACATGTCGTACATGGTCACGCTCGCCTTTCGGGCATCGGGCTCTTCAGTGTGAGTGAGAAGCCCATGCAGGCGACGGATGCGCGCCGCAGACACCGCGGCGAGGTGGCCTCTCTCAGGCCCCGCCGCGGCGCTCGATAAGTACGAAGAACTGCCGCATGGTGAGGACGAGCGTACGGCCTCTGGCTGCGGGCGTCCTCACATTTCGCTGCTTGTTCGGATGCCGAGACGCCGATACCTGGATGAAAGACTCGCTCCATGAGCGCGCCTCCCGATCTGCCTGACGCGGTCAACCGCGCGTTCGACGTGTCCCGGCGCGCCGGCTACGTGTCGTTCTGCCGCAACGAGACCGGGCGGCTGCTGGCGTCGCTGGCCGCGACCCGTTCGGGAACGATGGCCGAGTTCGGCACCGGTTGCGGCGTCGGCACCGCGTGGCTGCGGTCCGGCGTGCGCGCTACCCAGGCGCGGATCCTCACCGCGGAGCGCGACCCAGCGCTGGCTCGTGCGGCGGCCGAGATCTTCACCGATGACCCCCTCGTCGACGTGCTCACCGCCGACTGGTCCACGCTGATGGACAAGGGTCCCTACTCGCTGCTGTTCCTCGACTCCGAGCAGCCCGACGAGGTGGGCGTCGACGCCATCGCCGACCTGGTGGAGCCCGGCGGGATCGTCGTGCTCGGCGACTTCTGGCCGTGCGAGCAGTGGCCGCCGCTGAACGGCGGGCGGGTGGACACCTTGCGCGAGCAGTGGCTCACCGACGACCGGTTCACCGCGGTGGAGGTGATGGTGGCCACCGACGCCTCCGTCATCCTCGCCACCCGCCGCTGACTTGAATCGCCCGAGCGTGTCGCAGACGTGGTCGACGGTTGCGACCGCCGGCGGCTTCCGGGCGCGCGGGCCGGCGAGTCAGCTCGGGTCGCCGGGAGCGGCTTTCCTGATCACGATCCTGCTCCAGGCACCGAGGTAGACCCGCTCGTCCATGGCGATCTCGCGCTTCTCCCCGGGAGACAGAGGTGTGGTCGGCAACGGCCCGATGGGTCCGCCGACGTACGTGCCGTTGGACGAGCCGAGGTCCTCCACCCACCAGCGCTTGCCGTCGGTCGTCAGCTGGCAGTGCCGTCGGCTGATGCCGTTGTCGGTCATCAGGTCGATGTCGGGGTGGATGTTGCGACTGCGGGAGGTGCGGCCGACCAGGATCGACGTCGTCCTCAGAGGTACGACGGTGGGGACCCCTGCGGAGGGGAGCGGGTCGGAGGAGTCCTGGTCGGCGTACCAGTCCGGGTCGATCCACACCTCGGCCACCCAGGCGTCAGCCAGCGCCGGCGCGATCGACAGGTGCGCCTCCGTGGTCGGTGGGTCGGCAGCGGGCGCCCCGGCGGGCGGCGCTGGTGGGACCGAAGGGTCCGGCGCTGCGGCCGGTGCGTCCAGGTCGAGCGGCGACGGAAGGCGCGGCGCCTGGCCGGTGGTGAAGTCGTATCCGCACGCCTCGCAGAAGAGCGCGTTCTCCGGGTTGAGCGCCGAGCAGTTCGGGCAGGTGGCCCCGGCCGGCACAGCCGGCGTCGGCACGGCCGCCTCCGGAGGCGCGGCCGGCGCGTCGCCGGCCGGTGTCGGGGAGGGTCCGGCGTCGGTGATCGGCAGACCGCAGACGTCGCAGTAGTCGTCGGCGGTCGAGTCGTGGCCCGAGGGGCAGGTCGGCAAGGCGGTCAGCTCCCGGGGGTCGAGTCCTTGCGGACCCGGGTCGTCTTGGTCGACGCGGTGTCCAGCGCCATCTCGTCGGCCTTGTCGATGGCACGCTTGAGCCGCACTGTGCCGTCCGCCTCGTTCTCGACGTCGACCACCTTGCGCAGCTTGGACGTCGCCTCGTCGTTGCCCGTCTCCGCAGCGAGCTGCACCGCGCGACCGAGCTTGGTCGTCGCGGTCGCATCGTCACCGGCCGCCTTGGCCGCCAAGCCTTCCTGGATCATGGACGCGAGCTCGGTCTGACCGGTGTAGTGAGCGACCTGCTTGTCGATGCGGGTGGTCAGCTCGGAGTTGCTGGACCAGGTCGCCTTGACCAGGCCCTGGGTCACGACGTTGTCCCCGAGCGCGAGCTGCACCCGCGCGGCGAGCTGCTCCTGCCCGAGCGCCTTGGCCGCGACCCGCACGGCGACGTGGTAGTCACGGGACTCATCGGCCCAGGCACCCGTCGGGAAGTCCCGGGTCAGCGGGTTGACCGCGACGCCGCGGTCGGTGAGGTCCTCGAGAGTCGGGGCGACCTGGCGGACGAACAGCACCTGGGCGCCCTGCGGCGTCCAGACCCGGAGCTTGGCGTCGGCCACCCCTCGTGCCATCGACGCCCGCATGATCTCCTGGAACTGGGCCCGCATCTCGTCGGGCCTCGGGATGATGTCGACGGTCCCGAGCAGCGCCTGGGAGATCCGCCGGATCTCCGCGACCTGCCAGTCGGTGCCGGCGCCGCGGCAGTCGCACTGGAAGTAGCCGGTGGCGCGGTTGATCGCCTCGTCCAGCCGTCCCGGACGCTCCCTGTTCTCGCCGTCGGTCAGCAGCAGTGCGTGCCGCTGGGTCACCTGCGGGACGGACGCGAAGATCTGGCCGGCGAGGTCGAGCCAGGTGGAGATCGCCGTACCGCCGCTGCCGACGAAGCGCCCGATCGCTGCGGATCCCTCCTGGCGGGACTGGGGGTTCATCTGCACCAGGGCAGGCCCGCTGGTCACCGGCGGGTAGGCGAGCATCGCCCGGTCCGCGCCGGCGACGATGGCGAACCAGGTGCCGTCGACGATCTCCGCCAGGGCTGCCTGTGCGGCGTCCTTGGCCGCGGCCATCGTGGCGGGCCCCATCGAGCCGGACGTGTCGACGATGATGATCTCGCCGGCGCCACCCGAGCCGGACTGGCCGGCGGTGCCGGCGCCCTTGCAGCTGATGGTGACGATCGCGTTGACGTCGGTCCCGCCGTCCGGCAGGAACTCGTTCTGGAAGACGGCGGTGGTGAACTCAGCCATCGGTCGGGACTCCCTCTCCTGATGCCTCGGTCTGTCCGGTCGAGGGTTCGGTCGGCGTACCGGCATTCTGCACCGGCGGCGGTGGCGGTGGTACGGCGCCCACGGGGTCGGTCCGCGTGGCGGCCGTTGCGGGCGGCGGAGGAGGCGGCGGCGCCGGCGCGGGCGCCGTTGCGGCCGCCGCCCCGTCGGGAGCCGACGCGGCCACGGGGAGCGGGCCGACCCGGGCCAGGGCGGCGGTGATGTTGTCATGTCCGCCGGCAGTGTTGGCGAACGCCACCAGCTCGAGCGCGATCCCCTCGGGATCGACCGCGGTGGCCCCCTGCACCTGGTCGCGGATCGCCGTCGGCGCGGACGCGTAGTTCCACAGCCCGTCCGAGCAGGCGAGCAACCAGCCGGGTCCGGTGACCTCCAGGCTTCCGACAGCGGGCACGAAGTCCTGCGAGTCCCGCCCGAGCCACTTGGTGATCGCGTGGGCGAACTCACCGGTCTCGGCGACCTCCTTGGCCACGCCGGACGCGATCTGTGCCTGCGCCACCGAGTCGTCGACCGTGAGCTGCACCGGCTCGCCCTCGTCGGGCAGCCAGTAGCAACGGGAGTCGCCGATGTTGGCGTGGCTGATCCGGGTGCCCTCGAGCACAGCCACCGTGAACGTGGCCGACGCCGGGTTGGGCTCGTCGGGGTCGGTGATCGCGATGATCGCCGTGTTCGCCGCGGCTGCGGCGTCGGTGAAGACCTTGGCCACCGCCGCCTCCCGGCTCTGCGGCGTACCCATCCCGGCGGGCAGCGGCGTCCGCAGCACCTCGCGGGCGGCTCGGGCACCGGCGAGGGACGCGACGTCGGAGTCGACCAGGTTGGAGACGCCGTCCAGGACGACGAGCACGGCGCGGGACCCGGGCTGCTCGCTCGCGAGCAGCGCCATCGCGTCCTCGTTGCGGCTCTTCTTCACGCCCTTGTCGCACACGCCGGCCACCCACGAGGCCGGGGTCTCCCGGAAGTGGTCGCGCTCGCTGGGGGCCTTGGTGCCGCAGGACAAGCAGTAGAGGTCCGGCCCGACCTCTCCGCCGCAGGTGCCGCACGGGCGGCGGCCGGGGTCGGGCGGCGGGTCGGGCAGCGCGTGCGCCGGACGGCGGGTCGGCGCGCTGATGGGAGCGTCACCGAGGTCGTCGGCCGGCACCATCGTCGGCGGCGTCAGCGGAGCCGCGTCTGGTGCCCCGTCGTCGATCTGGGTCCCGCACGACTCACAGAACCGGGCACCTTCCGGCACGCCGGCACCGCAGGACGGGCACGCCGCCTCCGGTCCGGTGGTCGACCCGGCGTCCTGCTCGGTCATGTGAGGCTCCAGTTCCGTACGGCGTTCGCCTGGTTGACCAGGTCCACGCGCTCCTCGAGGTCGCGGGCATCGCGCGCGAGCAGCCGCAGGGCATTCTCCAGACCGGACCGGATGTCTCTCTCGGAGGCCGGCACCGAACCGATGCTCACGCCCTTGTGCGGCGGACTCTTCGTCACCACGGGCAAGGCCTCCTTCAGGATCCGCACCGTGTAGCGCTGGCGGGTCGGTCCGTCGACCGACGAGCTCTCGATCGTGCGGAGCGCCTGGTCGAGCACTGCGAGATCCAGCGCACTTCCGGCGAGGAGCACCTCGGCGCGCTGCTGGCGGCTCTCGGTGTAGCCCCGGCTGGTCGCCGGCACCAGGTCGAGCGCAGCGACCGCACCCGGTGTGTCGCCGCGGGCCGCGCGCACCCTCGCCATCCCGAACGCGGACGGAGCGACGTACGTCGCGTCGGTGGCGGCACAGGTCTGGTAGAGGCCCTCGGCCACCTCCGGTTGACCGCCCTCCTCGCACGCGAACGCCAACGCCAGCTTGGGCGCCAGCTCACCGGGCACCTGCTGGTAGGCCGCGTTGAACGACGCCTTCGCGGTCTCCCAGTCATCCTGCTGCACCGCGGCAAGGCCCTCCATCCACAGCGCCCGCCACTCCCACGGGTCCGCCGCCAGGAGGTTGCCTGCGTAGCTCTTGGCGGCCGCTGACTCGCCGAGCTCCAGCGCGGCCTTGCACCGTGCCAGCCAGACCTCGGCACTGTCCTCGGGTGCCTTGTCCAGGTCCTTCAGCCGCTGGCGCGGGTTCTCGTTGCTGATCGTGGAGAGCCAGCCGTACTGGGGGTCGGTGGTGTCCTCGCGCAGCTTCGGGAGGTGGCTCCAGCTCGTGATCGGGCGTGCGATCGCGGGCGACTCGAAGAGCACCGAAGCGGCGGACGTGAGCGCCGTACCTCTGCGGGTCCGGGCCACCACCTCGCGCAGCACGCCGAGCAGCTGGGTGCGCAGCTCGTCGACGGACGCGAACCGGTCGGCCGGATCGGCAGCGCAGCACTTGGCGACGAGGTGGTAGAGCGAGTCCTGATGCTGGAACAGCGGAGTCTGGTCGACCGGCGGCAGGCTGTGGAGGTAGGTGCCCTGGTAGCCGCGGAACTCCATAGTGAGCACCAGCAGGGTGCGGCCGATCGTGTAGACGTCGGAGGCGACCGACGGCCCGACCTCAGCCACCTCGGGCGCCTGGTAGCCGACAGTGCCATAGATCGCGGACTCCTGGTCGTCGATCCGGCGGACCCCGCCGAGGTCGATCAGCTTCATCGCGTCGCCGACCTGGATCATGTTGTCCGGCTTGAAGTCGCAGTAGACCAGGCCTAGGTCGTGGAGGTACTGGAAGGCAGGCAGCAGCTCGAGGATGTAGGCCAGCGCCTGGTCGACCGGCAACGGGTCGTATGCCCCGTTGTTGGCCCGCATCCGGTCTTTGAGGATCTGCTTGAGCGACTTGCCGCCGACGTACTCCATGACGATGTAGCCGGCACCTTCGTGGGTCACGAAGTTGTAGATCTCGACGATGGCCGGGTGCTCGACCTGCGCCAGGAACTGCTGCTCGGCGATCGCCGCGGCCAGCGCGTCGGGGTCACCGGAGTTGAGCAGGCCCTTGAGCACCACCCACCGGTTGGACACGTTGCGGTCCCGGGCGAGGTAGATCCAGCCGAGACCGCCGTGCGCCAGCGCGCCGGCGACCTCGTACTGACCGGCGACCAGGTCCCCCTGCTGCAGCTTCGGAGTGAACGAGAACGCCTGGCCGCAGTTGGCGCAGAACCCCTCGGGGCGACCGGGCTTGCCGTCGATGCTGCGGCCGACCTTGTTGCCGCACTTCGAGCAGTGGCGCTTGTCCTCCGGCACCTGGGGGTGCGCCATGATCGCCTTGGCGGCGTCGATCGGCGGTGCGGGCGGGACGGAGGTGAGACCGGCGCCGAGCCGGGCTGCGCGCATCCGCTGGCTTCCGGTGCGGGTGCGGCGGGTGGCGCCGGTGCCGGTGCTCCCGGCACGCTTGGAGCCGATGGCCGCGGACTGCACCCGGCTGGCGGACGTAGCGACGGAGCCTTCGACGCTGGAGATCGGCTCCGCCTCCGCCCGGTGGTCGCCGGAGCGGCCTCCTCGACCGACGGGAGCAGAGTCCGCAGCAGTGCCGCACACGTCGCAGTAGCCGTCGAGGATCTTGCCGGTGCACCCCGGCTGGGCGCACGGGGTGCCGTCGACGACGGCCGGTCGCGGAGTGGTGCCGGTCGCGGGGGTGCCGACGGTCGCCGTCGGGACGTTGCTCGTCGCGGTCGCGACCGCGCCGGGGTCGCCCGGCGACCCGCAGACGTCGCAGTAGCCGTCGAGGATGCTGCCGGTGCAACCCGGTTGGGTGCAGGCGCTCGTGGTTGTCATCGGTGCGCGGTCTCCTTCTGAAGCCAGGTCTGGTAGGTCGCGACCAGCTGCTGGGCGACGGACATCGGCGCCGGGGTGCGGGCGAGTACGGCGCGCGCCTGCCGCTCACTCTCGACCAGGTCGGGGCGGTCCGCCACCCCCTGGGCCCGGGCCTTGGCGACGTAGGCCTCGAGCAACGCGACCAGGTCGGTGTGCTGGGCGAGCGCGGCGGCGTACTTGTGCTGGGCGAACTCGAGAGCCTGGGACACGCGGTCGAGCCGTTCGAGATAGATATCGATCTCGTCCGGCGTCACCGGCACCGGGCCGAGCGCCTCGACGTCGGGTACGGCGTACCTCGGGGCCGTGTCGACCGTGGCGACGCACTGTGCGGCGAGCTTCTCCACGGCTTGCTCGCGCGCCTCGAGGTCGGCACGGAGCTCGCGCGCCGAGAGCACCTTGGACCGGGCGTCGCGCCGACGGGCGTTGCCGACGATCAGGTCGCGTTCGTAGGTCGTCGCCTCCATCTCGAGCGGCCCCAGCATGCCGCCCACGTCGGCCCCGCGCTCGGCACGGTCCCTGATCTGCTCGAGCCGTGCCAGCAACCCGGCGAGCCTGAGGACCGCCTGGTCGCGGGTGGTGGCGGGCTCCAGACCGACCTGGTCGCGGATCCGCTCCAGCTGGGCGCGCAGCTCGCGGATCCGGGCCACCTGCTCCGTCGCGTCGTGGGCGAGCGCCAGCTTGGTGCGCAGCTGTCCGGTGAGCGCATCGTTGAGGCGGCACGCCTCGGGCAGCGACACGGCGAGCCCTCCCGGCATCCCGGACGCGCCGTCGAGCCGCCCCCAGATCAGGGCGGAGATCCGCTCCCGCTCCTGCTGCAGCACCCGTCCGCCGTCCCAGGTGGTGAAGACCAGCTGGTAACGGTCGTGGATCGCCTTCCACATCGCCAGCGTCAGCCCCATGTCGCTGGCCAGCTCCTGCCCGCGGTTGGCCGCCAGCGCCGCCCGGTCGAGCTCGTCGAGCTCGTCCTTGCGGGTGCGCAGCCACGAGTCCAGCTCGGCGAGGTAGCGCTGGATGAGCGCCGGCTCGATGGCCTCGCCGAGCTTGCCCGGGGCGGTGGGGGCGGTTGCGGTCATGGGTCCGCGGTCACTCGTCCCGGTAGGGCCGGGTCGGGGCCGGTTGGACCGCATCCACACCGCTCAGCGCCGACTTGAGCCAGCGGTCGTAGGTCGCCTGCCAGGATCCGTCCGCACGCATGTCCTCGAGGACCGCGTTGACGAACTTCACCAGGTCCTCGTCATCCTCGTTGGCGCCGATGCCGTAGGGCTCGTCGTTGAGCGGGGCCTGCTCCGGAACGACCGCGTAGGGATCCTGCGCCGCCAGCCCCGCGAGGACGGTGTCGTCGCCGGTGATGGCGTCCACCTCGCCGCGCTGGAACTTGATCAGGCATCCGGTGTGGTTGGGCGCAGGGTCGAGGGTCGGCGGTTCGACCCCCTCGCGCTCGGCTGCTTCCACGACGTTGTCCAGGCTCGTCGACCCGGTCGGCGCGCACACGCTGAGGCCTTCGAGGTCGCCGACCCCGTTGTAGCCGGCTTCCGCGAGCGACCGGCTTACCAGCACCTTCTGCGTGGCGCCGTAGTAGACCTGGGAGAAGGCGATGTCCTGCCACCGGTCGCAGTTGATGGTGAAGTTGCGGATCACCAGGTCCAGCTCTTCTTCCTGCAGCAGCGGGATCCGGTCCGCCGCTGTGATGACGCGGAACTGGATGTTGCGCCCGATCTCGAAGGTGCTGCCGAAGATCGCCCGCCCGATCGCCTTGGCGAACTCGATGTCGAAGCCCTCGATCCTGTTGCCGGCCTCGGGGTTGGCTGATGCCATCAGGAAGGTGTCGGCGGAGACCCCGACGATGAGCCGCCCGCGGTCGTGGATCTCCTCGACCTTGCCGCTCGGCACGACCTCGTCACTGGGTTCGAACGACGCGAGGTCCGACTGCTTTGGCGTGCAGTCCGGCGGCGCAGCGGGGGTCGGCGCCGCAGCCTCCGGCTTCTCCGGGAGGGGGGTGTCGTCGTACCCGCAGCCGGCGAGCAGCGCGGCAACGACGCCGAAGGACAACAGGCCCGTAGTCAGGCGGCTCATGCGTACTCCTTCCGCCGGGCGCCGATCCCTCGGGCGACCGCGACCGCGGCGACGAAGCCGAGCACCACGGTCAGGATGCTGCCGACCAAGGCGAAGGACCGGCCTCCCCGCAGCTCATCGGTCGTCGTCTCGCCGTTCTCCTCGACGAGCGCCGCGACCTCGGTGTCGAACTCGTCGAACGCAGCCGTCGAGTTGAGGTCACCCGGAGCGGACTCGGCGCCGACCGCGATCTGGACGGCGAGTCCCCAGCGGTCCTCGTCGTCGAGCAGGTCGATCTCCTCGTGAGCCCTGACGTAGGCGTCCCACTCGTCGAGGACCTGCTCATCCCCAAGGCTGTCGACGACGCCTGCCTTCTCGACCCACGGGTCCTCGTAGAGCGCCCCGGAACCGCGCTTGATCAGGCGCAGGCTCTCGTAGGCCTTGGCGTCGTTGCCGGCGGTGCGTGCGGCCGCCTGGTCGACAGCCATCTGCAGCTCCTCCTCGAGGAGCGCGTCGTTCTGGTTGTCGGCCCGCCAGGCTGCGGCGAAGGCAACGAGGGTCGTGACGATGACGATCGCCCCGGCGACGGCCACCCCGACGTTGAGGTAGCGACGGAACCGGCTCGCTAGCACGATGCTGAGCCACACAAGCACCGCGACCGCGATCACTCCGACGAGAAGCAGCCAGTAGGGGTGCTGACCGGCCATCGAGTCCTCGGCTCGCTCGGAGTTGGCTTCCACCAGGTTGGCGAGGATCGGGAGGGCGTCGGAGCGCAGGGCTGCGCTCGCGCCGCTGAGGTACTCGGCACCGATCGGGAACGTCTGCCGGACGTTGGCTCGGGCCTCGGCGATCCCTGTCGCGTAGTCGTTGACCTCGACGTTGAGCGCCGCCAGCGCCGCCTCGTCGGCGGGCTGGGCCTCGGCGGCTGCGGCGATCAGCGTGAAGACGTCTGCGAGCGCGTCGTCGTAGTCCGAGTCGCGCGCCGGGTCGCCCTCCCCACCGACGAGCACGACATTGGTCGCGATCGCGTCGACCCGCAACAGGGTCGACTGGATCTCCTGGACCCGTACCAGCTGCTCGGTGTCGTCCGCGGCCCGGCCGTCGGACTGGTAGGAGAGGAGCTGCACCAGACCGCTGATCAGCGCAAACAGCAGGACCGTCGCGATGCCGATGATCTGGAGCCGGTTGAGCAGACCGGGGGTGTCCTCGACACCGGCGCCCACCGGCTTGCCGGTGGGCGCTGGCCAGAACCCTCTGCGAGCCTTGGCCGGCGGCAGCGGTGTCGGCGCCGGCACCGGCTGCGTCGCCGGAGGCGATGGCGCGGCTGCGGACTGGGTCATGGATGTTCCTGCCCTTCCACCAGATCAACCGGATCCACCGGATCGACCGGCCTGACCGTCTCCACGGTCGGCTCCGTGGTCTCCATCGGTCCTGCCTCTGTCGACTCCAACGCTTCGACCACCTCGCCGGGTTCCGCCTCGGCCGGTGGGAGCAGCGTGCCGTCCTCCCCGACAGGCTCGTCCGGCTCCTCATCGTCCGGCACCACCAGGTCTGCTGCGTCGAGCGACCGCAGCTGCTCCAGCGTGGGCTCGGCGACGTCGCGCAGCCGCCAGGCGTGGTGGCCGATGGCTGCTTCCAGCACGTTGCGGACATAACGGGCGTTGCCGAACGACGGGCCCCGCGGCGCCTCGGCCAGCATGTCCCGCAGCCGGGCGACGACGGCCCCGTCCGTGTCGTAGTCGGCGCCCTCGGCCATCTGCTCGAAGATCGCGACCAGCTCGTCGTCGGTGTAGTTCTGGAACTCGATCATCGTCCGGAACCGGCTCTCGAGGCCGGGGTTCTCGGAGATGAAGATCGCCATCGGCAGTGGATAGCCGGCGACGATCACGACCAGGTCGTCGCGCTTGTCCTCCATCTCCTTCACCAGGGTGTCGATGGCTTCCTTGCCGTACTGGTCGCCGGAGAGCGAGTAGGCCTCGTCGATGAAGAGCACGCCGCCCTCGGCCGACTTCACGACCTCGGCTGTCTTCTGCGAGGTCTGGCCGAGATATCCGGCCACGAGCTCTGACCGGTCCACCTCGACCAGCTGGCCCTTCGACAGCAGGCCGAGCGCGCGGTAGATGCCCGCGACCAACCGCGCGACCGTGGTCTTGCCGGTGCCGGGATTGCCGTTGAAGACGAGGTGCCGGGTGATGGTCGGGGTGTCGAGACCCGGCCTTCTTGCGCAGCCCCTCGACCCGGAGCACGGCGGCCTGCCGATGGATCTCCCCCTTGACGTTGCCGAGCCCGATCATCGCGTCGAGCTCGGCCAGCAGCTCCTCGACGGTCTTCGTCGGCTCCTCATCCTTCTGACTGTCAGCCGACTCGTCACCCGGGGCCGTTTCGGTCGCGACATCCGACCGAGAATCAGCCGACCCGGCGGAAACTCTTCTCTCCGCGAGCGAAGCGAGCCTCATCTGGAGGTTGCGCCGTGTCGGCGTCGACGGGCGCGAGCGGCATGGTCGAGGTGTCCGACGGCGGCGTGAGCAAGTCGCCCGCCCCGCCATTCATCGCCTCGAGCTGCCGTCGTACCTGGTCGCCCATCCGGCGCACCTGGTCGAGCATGTCGTTGCCGACCCCGGGCACCGGCTCGCCGACCCGGCAGGTCGAACGCCCCCGGCGCGGACGACGACGGCATCAGCGTGCGCGCCTCGCCCAGCTGGGCGGCGGTCACCATCGCAGCGGTACCGACTGCCTCCGGCCCGGGCTGCCCCAGCAGGGTCGCCGCAATCGCGACCTCACCCAGCGCCCTGGCGTACGACGGTGCCTGCTCCGACTTGCCGAGCGCCAGCTGCGACATCGCCGGGGTCGGCCCGGCACGGAACCGGTTGCCCTGCTTGGCCGCGACGAAGAAGTCCTCCGCACCGCCGGTGCGGCCGGTCTGCTGTGCCCAGTCGACGAACGCGCCCTTGGACCGCTCGGCGACGGTCGCGGCGAGCGCCTCGCCCTCGGCTCGTGCTGTGGCCTCGTCGATGCCGGCATCCCGCGCTGCCGCGACCAGCGCGTCCAGGCAGTCGGCCAATGAGTCGCTCATGGCGCTCCAAGGGTCAGGTCGGGGCCGCCCGTCGAGGAGTGGCCGAACTTGGCTTCGAGGAACCGCCCGTGCGCGATCAGCGCCTGCGCGTCGGCGCGGTTGGCCGCGTCGAAGATCTTGTCCATCGTCACCCCGAGCAGCTCGAGCTGCTCGATAAGGACCATCAGCGAGGTCTTGTTGCCGTCGATGGGGCGCGTGTCCGCCCACTCCCGCGGCAGCCGCAGGTAGCCGTCCACCGCCTCCGGCAGGTAGTCGGTCGCGGTCGCCATCAGTGAGTAGCCGTCCTGGCTGCCCAGGCCCAGGTCGTTGAGCCGGGGCAGGGTCTGGTGGATGGTGCGCGCGATCCGCACGACCCTCGAGATCACGACCGGTGGCGCGTTCCCCTCACGCAGCATCGCGTTGACGCGGTTGAGCGCCGCCAGGATGTCCTTGTCGGTCGGTGGAGGCGGTGCGACGTACTCCGCGGCATGGTCGTCGTCGTCCTTGCCGCGAGCCTTCCGGAACCACGACCCCAGCCCCACCCGTCAGGCCCTGATGTCGAGGGTGCCGGCCGCGTTGCGCTGGTCGTGCTTCTGGACCCGCTCCAGGTAGGACTTGGACTTCTCGACCTCGGTCTCGAGGACGCCGATCGTGGTCGACATGTTGTCGAGCGCCTTGAGCTTGAACTCGTCGATCGAGTCCATGGTCGCGTAGATGTTGGCGAACGCGGCCTGGAGCTGCTCCATGCCGATCGTGGACGACGCGGCCTGCTCCTGGATCTGCGCGGAGTTCTCCTTGAGCATCTCCGAGGTCCGCTGGATCATCGTCGACGTCGTGGTGTTGAGCGCCGTGATCTGGTCGAGGACCAGCTTCTGGTTGGTCAGCGCCTGCGCGACGATCACGGCCGTCCGCAACGCGGACATGGTGGTCGTCGTGGCCCGGTCGACGCCCTTGATGAGCTCGATGTTGTTCTTGATGATGATGTCGATCGCCAGGTAGGCCTGGATCGAGACCGCGAGCTGGGTGAGCAGGTCCTGGTGCTTCTGCCGGACGTAGAAGAGCACGTCCTGGCTCAGCGTCTTGGCGCCCTCGGGGTCGGTCAGCTCCATCTCGGCGATCTTCGCCGCGAGCTTCGCGTCGAGCCGCTCGGCGACGTAGATGTACTGGTTGAGGCGGCCCATGACCGACCACAGGTTGGTCTTCTCCAGGTTGAGCGCGACGTTGTCCTTCGTGAGCTCGTCCTGGCCGCTGCGCAAGCTGTGCAGGATGCCGTTGAGCTGGCTCTGCGAGGACTGGTACTTGCGGAAGTAGTCCTCGACCTTGTCGTTGAACGGCAGCATGTCCCAGAACTTCTTGGCGCCCTTTGCCTGGCCCGGGTCGAGGTCCTCGACGGTCCGGCGCAGTGCCAGCAGCGTCTTGCCGACGTCGGAGGTGCCGGAGATCGCGCCGTTCTTGAGGGCCGACACGGGCTTGTCGAGCATCCGGTTGGAGGTCTCCGCGGCCCGCCGGATGTCGGCGTCACCCATGGTCCGGACGTTCTCGGCCTGGGCCGCGAAGCCGGGGCTGCCGACCGCCTCGCTGCTGAGCGCGGTCAGGAAGGTGTCGACCTTGGCGTCCAGCTCGGGCACCATCTCGGCGGCGACCTGCGGCGCCATCTTGGGTGCCGCGGTCGCCGTGACGGGCTTGGGCGCTTCGGGGGCGGTGAGGGTCAGCACGGGCTCGGGCGGAGCGAGTGGGCTGGGCTCGGGAGCAGCAGCGGAACCGTCGGTGGTCATGGCCTGAGCCTAACCAGTCAGACCACGACGCACACCGGGGAAATCCAGGACTGTCACCCTGAGAGATTCACCGGTCTAGACCGCGTGCTACGAGCCCGGCCACGCCGTTGACCAGGAGCAACCGGAGCATCACCACGAAGTAGGTCATGACGTGACGATCGTTTCGGGTTGCTCGAGGTCGACCAGGCACCAGGGCAGGAACAGCTGGGTGAGCGGACCGATCGTGAGGGCGTAAGCGACGGTGCCCGCACCGAGCACGCCGCCGAGCGCCAGGCCCACCAGGACGACCGCGACCTCGAGGAGGGTGCGGACCAGCCGGATCGAGCGACCGGTACGACGCGCCAGGCCGGTCATCAGCCCGTCCCTGGGGCCGCGGCCCAGCTGCGCCCCGATGTAGAGGCCCGATGCGGCACCGCAGAGCACGATGCCCCCGACCATCAGCGCGACCCGCGCCGCGAGCGCACCCGGCTCCTCGAGCACCCACAGGGTCGCGTCGGCGGAGAGCCCGACGACTACTGCATTGGCGATGGTGCCGATGCCGGGCTGCTCCTTGAGCGGGATCCACAGCAACAGCACCACGAAGCTCATCAGCACGACCGCCTGGCCGAGCGTGATCGGGACGCGCTCGATCAGGCCCGAGTGCAGGACGTCCCACGGCGCCAGGCCGACGTTGCCGCGCACCATGAGCGCGAGGCTGACGCCGTACAGCACCAGACCGATGAACAGCTGCGCCAGTCGTCGTCCGAGCCGGCCCGCCCGCAGCTGCGCGATCGGCCCGAGGTCCGAGCCCAGCAGCCGCCGAGCTCGCGAGGCGGCTGCGTCGGGCGAGGAGGTCGAGTGCGGCCGCGACCGAGGGACGAGGTCGCGACGCCGTGTATCGAGACCCGTTGAGCCCAGCAGCCGCCGAGCTCGCGAGGCGGCTGCGTCGGGCGAGGAGGTCGAGTGCCGTGTGTCGAGAGCTTCGGCGGATGGGGACATGGTCCAAGGGTGGAGCCGAGTGGACTGGTTTCCAATAGCCACTTGTGATCTACTGGCCTGCATGTCCCAGTCCACTTCTGCCACGCGGGTCGCCGCCCTGGTCGGGGACTTCCACCGCTCCCCCGCCTACCTCGGTCTCGCCGACGCGCTGCGTGAGCTGATCGGTGACGGGCGGATCGGCTACGGCAGCCGGCTGCCCAGCGAGCGCGAGCTGACCGCTGCGCTCGGAGTCTCCCGCACCACCGTCACCCGGGCGTACGCCATGCTGAGGGACACGGGGTACGCCGAGGCGCGGCACGGCTCGGGCACCTTCACCCGACTGCCGGGCGGTCCCATCCGCGCCCTCGACCGCGCGCTGTGGCCGACCGACGTCAGCGCCGGTGTCATCGACCTCGTCTGCGCGGCTGCGAGCGCACCGCCGGGCATCGCCGCGGCGTACGCCGACGCGGTCGCCGCGCTGCCTGCCCACCTCGGCGGGCACGGCTACTACCCCGCGGGCCTCCCTGACTTGCAGGCGAGGATCGCGGCGTCGTACGACGACCGCGGCCTGGCCACGTCACCCGACCAGATCATCGTCACCACCGGCGCCCTCGCCGCGAGCGCCGTCGTGGGCAGCGCCCTGGCGGGCCCGCGGGACCGGGTGCTGATGGAGTCGCCGACCTACCCCAACGCGGTCCAGGCGTTGCGGGCGGGCGGCGGCCGTCTCGTCACCGTTCCGCTCGACCCCGAGGGGTGGGACCTCGACGCGATCGCCGGCGTGCTCGCCAAGCGGTCACCGCGGCTCGTCCACGTCATGCCCGACCACCACAACCCGACCGGCCTGGTCATGCCGGACCGCCAGCGCGCCGCGTACGCCCGCCTGCTCAGCAGGCACGGGGCGATCGCGGTGGTCGACGAGGCCCACCACACGCTGCGGCTGGACGGGGCGCCACCGCAGCGTCCGTTCGCGTCGTACGCCAAGGACGCCATCACCGTCGGCAGCGCCAGCAAGAGCGTGTGGGGAGGGCTCCGGCTCGGCTGGATCCGCGCCCCGCACAGCCTGGTCGACAAGCTGGTCCGCGCCCGGGTCGGGATGGATCTCGGCGCACCGGTGCTGGAGCAGCTGGTGCTGATCCGGCTGGTGACGGGTGAGTTCGACGCCGTACTGGCTGCCCACCGCGCGCGACTGCGCGGGCAGCGCGACGCACTGGTCGCGGCCCTCGCCGAGCACCTTCCCGACTGGTCCTTCCGCACCCCCGCCGGCGGGATGGCGCTGTGGTGCCGGCTGCCGACAGCGGGCGCGACAGCGCTCTCGATCGAGGCCGAGCGACACGGTGTGCTGCTCGCTCCCGGCCCGTCGTTCGCCCCCGAGGGCGGCCTCGACCGCTACCTCCGACTCCCCTACACCGTCGCCGTCCAGGACCTGGAGGAAGCCGTACGCCGGATCGCCGCCGCCTGGGCCGTCGTCAGCGCAGCCGCACCGGGATCACCGGCGTA
The DNA here is from genome assembly GCA_963724275.1 of uncultured Actinomycetota bacterium. Taxonomy (GTDB): domain Bacteria; phylum Actinomycetota; class Actinomycetes; order Propionibacteriales; family Nocardioidaceae; genus Nocardioides. Next base: position 290,710 of record CAVRUB010000003.1, read on the forward strand.
CCAACCCCGCGACCGCCGTACCGGCGTCCTCGTCGCCTGACCCGAATCAGCCCTCCTGGTTGCGCGAATCAGCCCTCCTGGTTGCGCGAATCAGGCCTCCCGGTTGCGCGAATCAGACAGATTGGTTGCGCGAATCGGATGGATCGACGCACCACCAAAAGGTCCGACTCGGAGCACCAAGAAGTCCGATTCGGCGGACCAACAGGTCTGATTCGGGGCACCAGCAGGTCTGATTCGGCGACAGAGGCCTGATTCGGGGTCAGGTGAGGTCGATGGCCCGGATCGAGGTGGCGGAGACGGCGGACGCGATCTCGGTGAGGGTGTCGGCGGGGATCGCCGAGTCGACGGAGAGGGCGACCAGAGCCTGACCGCCCATGGTGTCGCGCGACACCTGCATGCCGGCGATGTTGACCCGGGCGTCGCCGAGGATCTGGCCGACGGTGCCGACCATCCCCGGGCGGTCGTGGTAGGTGAGCAGCGCGAGGTGGTCGGTCGGCTCGATGTCGATGTCGTAGCCGTTGACCTCGACCAGCCGCTCCCTCTGGTGGATGCCGACGAGCGTGCCGCTGACCGAGACCTGCGAGCCGTTGGCGAGGGTGCCCCGGATCGTGATCAGGTTGCGGTGGTCGGGGCTCTCCGGGTCCGTGACCAGCCGTACGGCGGTCCCGCGCTCGGCCGCGAGCAGCGGCGCATTGACGTAGGAAACCTGGTCCTCGACGACACTGCTGAACACGCCCTTGAGCGCCGCGAGCTCGAGCACCTTGACGTCGTGCTCGGTGATCTCGCCGCGAACCTCGACGTCGAGCTGCTGGGCGACCTCTCCGGCCACGCCGGTGAAGATCTGCCCGAGCTTCTCGGTGAGCGGGATGCCGGGACGCACGTCCTCGGCGATGACACCGCCCTGGACGTTGACGGCGTCGGGCACGAGCTCACCGGCGAGCGCGAGGCGCACCGACCTCGCGACGGCGATGCCGGCCTTCTCCTGGGCCTCGTCCGTCGATGCGCCGAGGTGAGGGGTGGCGACGACGTTCTCCAGCTCGAAGAGCGGGCTGTCGGTGCAGGGCTCCTTGGCGAACACGTCCAGCCCGGCGGCCGCGATCCGTCCGGTCTTGAGCGCATCGAAGAGCGCCGCCTCGTCGACGATGCCGCCGCGGGCGGCGTTGACGAGCACCAGCGACGACTTGGCCTTCGCGAGCTGCTCGGCACCGATCAGACCGGCCGTCTCGGGGGTCTTGGGCAGGTGCACCGACATGAAGTCGGACTCGGCGAGCAGGGTGTCGAGATCGACCAGGCGGACGCCCATCTGCGCGGCACGGCCGGCCTGCACGTAGGGGTCGTAGGCGATGACGCTCATGCCGAAGGCGCTGAGCCGCTGGGCGACGAGCACGCCGATCCGGCCGAGGCCGACGATGCCGACCGTCTTCTCGTAGAGCTCGATGCCGCTGTACCTCGACCGCTTCCACTCGCCCTGCTTGAGGGCGGCGTGAGCCGGCGCGACGTTGCGCGCGGCGGCGAGCATCAGCGCGACCGCCAGCTCGGCCGCGGAGACGATGTTGGAGGTCGGTGCGTTGACCACCATCACCCCGGCCTGGGTCGCAGCCTTGACGTCGACGTTGTCGAGGCCGACACCGGCGCGCGCGACGACCCTGAGCCGCCTGGCGGCTGCCAGGGCCTCGGCGTCCACCTTCGTCGCGGAGCGCACCAGGATCGCGTCGACGTCCGCGATCGCGGCCAGCAGCTCGGCACGGTCGGCGCCGTCGCAGTGCCGGATCTCGAACTCCGGGCCCAGTGCCTCCACGGTCGCGGGGCTGAGCTCTTCGGCGATGAGAACGACAGGGCGGTCAGTCACAGCGTTGTCCTTCGGGGAGGATCGTGCGGGTGATCGGGTTGCACGACGCTGTGCCTCCATCACGGTACCCGACGACGCCGGCTCGTCACGTGCCCGTGTCAAGTGCCGAGCGATCCCGCCGCCGTCGTCGACGACAGCGAGATCGGGCGATGGTCAGACCGGGCAACCATCGGGACCGCAGGCCTCGGCCCCGGCCGACCCCGGGACGGTCTCGAGGACGGGTCGGTGCTCCGTCCAGGCACGTTCGAGGAGCTGGTTGAACAGCTCCGTGGGCTGGGCGCCCGAGACGCCGTACTTGTCGTCGACGACGAAGAACGGCACGCCCGTCGCACCGAACGCGCGGGCCTGGGCGATGTCGGCCGCGACGTCGGCGGCGTACTCCTCGCTGCCGAGGACCGCGTCGACCCGGGTGGCCTCGAGGCCGACGCCGAGGGCGACCTCGCGCAGCACTGCGTGGTCGGCGACGTTGCGGGCGTCGCCGAAGTAGGCCTGGAGCAGTGCGTCCTTGAGCTTCGCCTGCTGGAGCGGACCGCCTTCCGCGAGAGCGAGGTGCAGGAGCCGGTGCGCGTCGACGGTTCCGACGTGCGGCGACTCGTGGTGCTTGCGCCAGTCCATGCCCAGCTCGGCCGCGATCGCGATCACTGCGGCTTGCTTCTCACCGGCCTGGTCCAGGGTGAGCCCGTACTTCCGGGCGAGCATCTCCCGAGCGGTGGCGGTCGGTTCTGTCGGCGCGCCCGGGTCCAGCAGGAAGGAGTGGTAGACCACCTCGACCTGGTCGCGGTGGGGAAACTCCCCAAGTGCCCGCTCCAGCCGGCGCTTCCCGATGGAGCACCACGGACAAACGACGTCGGACCAGATATCGATTCTCACCCCTGTGGAACCGACGGAGCGGTCGTCGTGTTCCCCTCGGAGGCGTCGTGCCAGGCTGGGCGGGTGCACAACCTGGAGACCGAACGCCTGCTCCTCCGGCCGTGGCAGCACTCCGACGCGCCGCGGTTGCTCGACATGCAGAGCCGGCTCGAGGTGATGAGATGGCTGGGAGACGGCGAACCCAAGCTGCTCAAGGACCTCGACGAGGCACACGAGCGGATCGACCGGTACGTCGCGAGGTCCGCCGACCCGCCGCTCGGGATCTGGGCGATCGAGCCGAAGGCGGGCGGCGACCCGCGCGGCACGGTGCTGCTGCTCACCCTCCCGAACGCCGAGGACGGCGAGGTCGAGATCGGCTGGCACCTGCACCCGGACTCGTGGGGACACGGCTACGCCAGCGAAGCTGCCCGCGCGGTGCTCGCGCACGGGTTCGAAGCAGGGCTGCCGGAGATCCTCGCCGTGACCCACCTCGACAACTACCCGTCCCAACGCGTCTGCCGCCGGATCGGGATGCGTCCCGAGGGCAAGGTCGAGAAGTGGTACGACGCTCCTTCCGAGCTGTTCCGGATCACGGCTGAGGAGTGGTCCGCGGCCGAGCACCCCTAGCACCGCGACGTACCGCCCCCTGGGTGGCCTCAGGGTCGGGTCAGGGGTGGTTCCGGGGGTCTGCCCGACGCGCGGAGGTGCCCGCCGGCGGAAGGCTGACGGCCATGATCACCATCGAGTCCCTGACCAAGAAGTACGGCTCCTTCACTGCCGTCGACGAGGTGTCGTTCACGGCCGAGCCCGGTCGGGTGACCGGCTTCCTCGGCCCCAACGGCGCCGGCAAGTCCACCACCATGCGCGTCATGGTCGGTCTCACCGAGCCGACGTCCGGCCATGTGCACGTCCTCGGCCGGCCGTTCGCCGCGCTGCCCAACCCGGGCCGGGAGGTGGGCGTCCTCCTCGACGCCTCCGCCCAGCACGCCGGTCGCACCGGTCGTGAGATCCTCACCATCGCCGCTCGCACCATGGGCCTTCCCAAGGGGCGGGTCGACGAGATGCTCGACCGGGTGAGCCTCACCGAGGATGAGTCGAGCCGCCGCGTGCGCAACTACTCCCTCGGCATGCGGCAGCGGCTCGGCATCGCCACCGCACTGCTCGGCGACCCCGAGGTGCTGATCCTCGACGAGCCCGCCAACGGGCTCGACCCCGCCGGCATCCGCTGGATGCGAGACCTGCTCCGGGAGTTCGGCGACCAGGGCGGCACCGTGCTGCTCTCCAGCCACCTGCTGCACGAGATCGAGGTCATCGCCGATGACATCGTCGTGATCGGCAACGGCAGGATCGTCGCCGGGGGCACCAAGGCCGAGCTCCTGGCGTCCGCCGGCACCCTCGCCCGAGCGGTGGACACTGCCGCCCTGAGCCACGCGCTCGAGGCCGCCGGCATCGTCACGTCGGTCGCCGACGGCGCCGTCTTCACCGATGCGGACCTGCCTACCGTCGGCCGGACGGCGTTCGCCGCCGGCATCGCCCTGACCGAGCTCCGGTCGGCGGACGGTGCCGGCTTGGAAGAGATGTTCCTCGAGCTGACCGCTGAGAGTCAGCGCGACCACCTGGAAGGAGCTGCGGCATGAGCACCGCGACTATCACCCCCGCGAGCACGGAAGGGCCCACCGCGGTCGACCGCCCGCGCGAACGGACCGTGCCGGCCCCCATCCCCTTCACCCGGATCCTCGGCGTCGAGCTGCGCAAGATGTTCGACACCCGGTCCGGCTTCTGGCTGATGGCCAGCATCGTGATCACCTCCGGCATCGCGACCGTGCTCACCGTCCTGCTCAGCGACCGCGACGAGCTCACCTTCGACTCGTTCGCAGGGGCGGTCGGCAGCCCGATGTCCATCGTGCTCCCGATCATCGGCGTCCTGGCGGTCACCAGCGAGTGGAGCCAGCGCACCGCGCTGACGACCTTCACCCTGGTGCCGAGCCGTGGCCGCGTGATCTCCGCCAAGCTGGTGAACACGCTGGTCATCGGGTTCGTCTCGATGCTCCTCGCCCTCGGCGTCGGCGCGCTCGGCAACCTGGTGACCTCCGCGATCACCGGGCAACGACGCCGTGTGGGACATCCCGGTCTGGACGGTCGCCCAGATCGTGCTGGCCAACGAGCTCGGCATGCTCCTCGGCTTCGCGCTCGGGTTGCTGTTCCGCAGCTCCCCGGCAGCGATCGTGGGCTACTTCGTCGTCAACCTGGTGCTGCCCGGGATCTCCGGGGCCCTGGCCGAGGCGCAGAAGTGGTGGGCGGACAACGCCGGCTGGTTCGACGTGAACCAGACCCGGTTCCTGCTCTTCGACTCGAAGCTGACCTCGGAGGAGTGGTTGCAGCTCGGCGTGACGTCGTCGATCTGGATCCTGCTGCCGCTCGCGATCGGTCTCGCGCTCGTGATGCGGTCCGAGGTCAAGTAGCAACACTGCGACAGGGTGGGCGTCCACAGACGTCCGACAGGCGGGGCCGCCGGCGGCCCCGCCTGTCTAGTTCGTTCGGGCCATCTGGTCCCGGCCTAACGCCGGATGCACTCACGGCCGGCCGACAAGCAGGCTGGGCACTCGACCGAAACGAGGCTCTTCACGATGCTTGCCGCACCAGCACCCCACCTGTCGACCCGGAAGCCGCCGTCACCGCCGACGTCCCGGGAGAAGCAGGCGACATGGGCGACGATCTTCTTGCTCCTCGCGGCCTTCTGGTACGGCGTCGGTGTTGCGGTCAGCGCCTCGTGGAGCTGGTTCGTCGGCTGATCAGCGCTGGCGCGGGATCGCCAGCCACTCCGCCCAGGAGAGGTCGCGACCGACGTACCTCGGTGCAGACAGCGGCCAGTCGCGGGCGATCCACTCCGGGACCAGCGCGTCGAGCGCGGCCTCGACCTCCGTCCCGACGTACTCGTCCCGCACCCACCACGAGATGTCGGCGTCGCCGCCCGGCTTGTCGGTCGGGTCGATGTAGACGCAGCCGATCAGCTCGGTCTCGTCCGCGTCGAACAGCGCGTAGTTGAAGGACTCGTTGGCCTGGGCCTCGTCCCAGTGGTGCTGGAGGTCCTCTCGGTCCTGCTCGGCGGTCATGTCCGCCGGCGGCCATCCCCAGGCCTCGCCGTAGATCGACCACAGTCGCTCGCGGGAACCCATCACAGCGGGCATGTCGAGCTCGGTGTCGTCGGCGTGGATGGGCCGCAGGTGGTGTCCGGTCGGCAGCTCGACTCGGGCGGGGTGCTGCCAGTCCTTCGGCAGCCAGGGGGTCTGGTCACTGTTCACCGCGGCACCTTATGTCGAACAGGCCAGGACCGCACGCGGCATTTAGTGCTGGAGCGTCGGGTCCCAGCGGTTCGCGAGCAGCGTGAAGCTCGGGGTGTCGTCGAGCGAGGTCATCGCTTCGTAGATGCGCTCGTAGGACGTCGCGGCGATCCGCCAGGTGCCGTCGGTGTCGCGCCGGTAGTCGTCGTGGTAGTAGCCGGCGCCGCGGATCAGGACCTTCATCTCCGGCACGATCACGGTGTCCTCGAAGGCCCAGGAGCCGGTGGCAGCGCTGCCCTCGACCTCGATCTCGGGATGGTTGGCGATGTGGACGGTCACCACCCCCGGACCGAGGTTGTCGACCATGAAGCCGACCACGTCGTCACGACTGTCGTAGTGGACCGGTTCGCCCATGGCCTGGGTGCCGTACCGGGCCGTGACGTCCGCCGTCAGGCAGTCGCCGAAGGTCGGCCAGTCCTTGAGGTCGAGCGAGCGGAAGTAGCGGTGCTTGAGACGCTTGATCTCTTCGACGGCGATGAGGTCCACCTGCGGAGCCTAGCCCAGACCTAGAACCTGTTCTAGTGGGCGCGGCGGTTCCTCGTCGGCAAGACCGGATGGCACGATCGGTGACCATGACCCGCTGGTTCCTCGTCCTCGCCGTTGCCCTGGCGACCGCTCTCGGCGTCCTCGCGGCGCCTGCCTCGGCCGCCGCGGACCCGGCGCTGGTCACCCTCGCCGCGCCCGCCACGTACGCCGGCGAGGCCACCATCGCGACCGTGACGGTCACCGCGCAGGGTGCACCGGTCGTGGGTGGGCAGGTGGTCGTCGAGCGCCACCGCGACGGCGCCTGGGTCACGGTGGCGGAGGTCGTGACCGACGCCAACGGCCGGGCGACCACGAGCGTCAGCCTGCTCCGCGACCCGCGCAACAACCGGCTCCGGGCGACGGTCGCGGAGACCGATCAGTACGGCGCCGGTAGCGCGACGTACGCCGTACCTCTTCGCAAGCGGGACAGCCTGGTGACGCTGCGTGGCCCGGATGCCTTCACCGACGAGACCGACGCCACCCTCACCGTGCGGTGGCGGGCACTCGGCGCGGGTGCGGTCAGCGGGCGGGTCCACCTCGTACGGCGCCTCGCCGGCAGCCGTGACTGGCGTCGCGTCGCCGTCCTCACCACCAGGAAGGACGGAGTCGCCAAGATCAAGGTCTCGCCGCGCGTCGACTCCCGCTGGCGTGCCTACGCTCGCCCGCTGCCCTGGGTCCGGCGCGACCGGAGCGGGGTGCACCAGCTCGACAACCGACCGCCGGTCGCCCCGGTGAACATGCCGAGCGGCGCGCCCCGGCCGCGGCGCTCCCTGCCTCCGCAGCGCCGCGCGGTCGGCGACGGCGCGAACGTGAAGATCGGTCGGATTCCCAACCGGGTCTGGCGGCAGATGACCGGCCGCAGCTGGCACCGCGGATGCCCCGTCGGGCGTGGCGGGCTGCGCCTGGTCGCCATCAACTACTGGGACTACACGGGCTACCGCCGCCGCGGCGAGCTCGTGGTCGCCTCCGGCGCCGCCCGCCAGGTCGCAGGTGCGCTGCGCGACATGTACGCCGCCGAGCTGCCGATCCGCTCGATGTACCGCGTCGACCGGTTCGGCTACTCGCCGCGGCTCCGCGGGGCGGACGACTACGCGTCGATGGCCGCCGGCAACACCTCGGCCTTCAACTGCCGCGACGTCGTCGGACGTCCCGGCGTCCGGTCGCCGCACTCCTACGGACGCTCCCTCGACATCAACCCGTGGGAGAACCCCTACCGCTCGCCGCAGGGCGTCTTCCCGAACACCTGGTGGCTCAGCCGGTCCCACCCGCGGATCGCGTGGCGCTCACGCGGGCACCAGGTCGTGCAGATCATGGCCCGCCACGGACTGCGCTGGACCTACGGGCTGACCGACATCCACCACTTCGACGCAGTGCCTCGTGGCGGTCGCGCGATCCGGGTGCCCGGTTGCGACCTGGTCGTCTGCCACTGACCCACCCGTCGCGAATCGGCACGAAAAACACGCCGACCCGTCGCGAATCGGCACGAAAACGCGACCGTCGCGAAATACGCGACGGGTGGCAGGGTCAGCGGGCGGCCGAGCCCTCGGTGTAGTCGGCGTCCTCCTGCTTCCACGCGAAGTGGGAGCGCAGCAGCTTGCCGGTCGCCTCGATCGGGTGGGAGGCCTCCTGCTGGCGCAGCTCGAGGAACTCCTTGCCGCCGTTGTCCTGGTCGCCGATGAACCGTTCGGCGAACGAGCCGTCGCGGATGTCGGCGAGGATGCCCTGCATCGACTTCTTCACGGCGTCGTCGATGACCCGCGGCCCGGAGACGTAGTCGCCGTACTCAGCGGTGTCGGAGACCGACCAGCGCTGCTTGGCGATGCCGCCCTCCCACATCAGGTCCACGATCAGCTTGAGCTCGTGGAGCACCTCGAAGTAGGCGATCTCCGGCTGGTAGCCGGCGTCCATCAGGGTCTCGAAGCCGGCCTGGACGAGGTGCGAGACGCCCCCGCAGAGGACGGCCTGCTCGCCGAACAGGTCGGTCTCGGTCTCCTCGGCGAAGGTGGTCTTGATGACGCCGGCGCGCGTGCCGCCGATCGCCTTGGCGTAGGACTTCGCGAGGTCCCAGGCGGCACCGGAGGCGTCCTGCTCGACCGCGATGATGTCGGGGATGCCGCGGCCGGCGACGTACTCACGACGCACCGTGTGACCCGGCGCCTTCGGGGCGACCAGGATGACGTCGACCCCGTCCGGGGCCTGGATGTAGCCGAACCGGATGTTGAAGCCGTGACCGAAGACGAGGGTGTCACCGGTGGTCAGCGCCGGCGCGATCTCGTCGCGGTAGAGGTGCCGCTGCACCTGGTCGGGCGCGAGGATGACGATGACGTCGGCCTCCTCCGCCGCCTGCCGCGGGGTGAGGACGCGCAGGCCCTGCTCCTGGGCCTTGGCCCGGCTCTTGGAGCCCTCGAGCAGGCCGACGCGGACGTCGACCCCTGAGTCGCGGAGGTTCAGCGCGTGGGCGTGGCCCTGGCTGCCGTAACCGATGACGGCCACGTGCTTGTCCTGGATGAGGGACAGGTCGGCGTCGTCGTCGTAGTAGATCTCAGCCACTGGGGCTCTCCTTCTTGGTTGGGGTGTTCGGTCTCGATCTGCCCTCGCCTCGCGGTCCGGGCTACTCGACCAGCGACAGGTTCAGCTGATGGTGGCGGGCGGCACGGGTACGGCGATCGGCTTGCCGCGCTCGGAGATCGACCGCGGTCCGCGGCCGATCGCGATCGCCCCGGACTGCACGAGCTCGCGGATGCCGAACGGCTCGAGCACCCGGAGGAAATCGGCGATCTTGCCGGCGTTCCCGATGGTCTGGATGGTCACCGCGTCAGCCGCGACGTCGACCACCTTCGCACGGAAGAGCTGCACGGCGTCGAGCACCTGGCCCCGCATCTCGGGGGTCGCGCCCACCTTGACCAGCACCAGCTCACGCTGGACCGAGGCGGTCGCATCCAGCTCGACGATCTTGATCACCTCGACCAGCTTGTTGAGCTGCTTGGTGACCTGCTCGAGCGGGCTGTCCTCGACGTTGACGACGATCGTCATCCGCGAGATCTCGTCGTGCTCGGTCGGCCCGACCGCGAGCGACTCGATGTTGAAGCCGCGCCGGCTGAACAGCGCCGCGATCCGGGCGAGGACACCGGGCTTGTTCTCGACCAGGACCGACAGGGTGTGCTTGGCCACTAGAAGTCACCTGTTCCTTCGTCACGGACCCGCCCTGAGGGAACGAGGTCGTTGCGGAGTCGTGCGCGCTCGTCGCGGAGCGACGTCTCCGCAGAGCTTCGTGGGGTGCTCATAGGTCGTCCTCGTCGAACTGGGGAGCCAGGTCCCGAGCGTGCTTGATGTCGTCGTTGCTGGTGCCGGCGGCGACCATCGGCCACACCATCGCATCGCGGTGCACCCGGAAGTCGACCACGACGGGGACGTCGTCGATCTCCATCGCCTTGGCGATGGTCGCGTCGACGTCGTCGGGCGACTCACAGGCCAGACCCACGCAACCGTAGGCCTCGGCGAGCTTGACGAAGTCGGGGATGCGCACCTCGGGGCCGGTGTGCAGGTCCGTGTTCGAGTAGCGCGAGTTGTAGAACAACGTCTGCCACTGGCGCACCATGCCCAGAGACTCGTTGTTGATGACGGCGACCTTGATCGGGATGTTGTTGATGGCGCAGGTCGCCAGCTCCTGGTTGGTCATCTGGAAGCAGCCGTCACCGTCGACCGCCCACACCGTGCTGTCGGGCATGCTGACCTTCGCACCCATGGCCGCCGGGACGGCGAAGCCCATGGTCCCGAGACCACCGGAGTTGATCCAGCTGTTCGGGCGCTCGTAGGAGATGTAGTGCGCCGCCCACATCTGGTGCTGGCCCACACCCGCCGTGTAGATCGTGTCGGGACCGGCGAGCACTCCCAGCCGCTCGATGACGTACTGCGGCGCCAGGCCTCCGTCGGCCGGCTTGTCGTAGCCCAGCGGGTACTTCTGCTTCACCCCGGCGAGGAACTGGACCCAGCCCTCGTAGTCGCCGGTGTTGCCCGCCTCGGCCTCGGTCCGCAGCGTGGTGACGAGGTCGACCAGCACCTCGCGGACGTCGCCGACGATCGGGACGTCGGTATGACGGTTCTTCCCGATCTCCGCTGGATCGATGTCGGCGTGGATCACCTTGGCGCCGGGGGCGAACGAGTCGAGGTTGCCGGTCACCCGGTCGTCGAAGCGGGCACCGAGGCTGATGATCAGGTCGCTCTTCTGCAGCGCGGCGACCGCGGCCACGGTGCCGTGCATACCGGGCATGCCGAGGTGCTGGGGGTGGCTGTCGGGGAACGCGCCACGCGCCATCAGCGTGGTGACCACCGGCATGCCGGTCAGCTCGGCGAGCGCGATCAGCTCCTTGGACGCGCCCGAGCGGATGGTGCCGCCGCCGACGTAGAGCACCGGCTTGCGTGCCTCGAGCATGAGGCGGGCCGCCTCGCGGATCTGCTTCGCGTGCGGCCGGGTCACCGGCCGGTAGCCGGGCAGGTAGATCTCGGTCGGCCAGGCGAAGGTCGTCATCGCCTGCAGCGCAGACTTGGCGACGTCGACGAGGACCGGGCCCGGGCGGCCGGTCGAGGCGATGTGGAAGGCCTCGGCGATCGTGCGAGGTATGTCGGCGGGGTCGGTGACCAGGAAGTTGTGCTTGGTGATCGGCATCGTGATGCCGCGGATGTCAGCCTCCTGGAAGGCATCGGTGCCGATCATCGCGGCGCCGACCTGACCGGTCACCGCGACCATGGGGACCGAGTCCATGTGCGCGTCCGCCAAGGGGGTCACCAGGTTGGTGGCGCCCGGACCGGACGTGGCCATGCAGACGCCCACCCGGCCGGACGCAGCGGCGTACCCCTGCGCGGCGTGTCCGGCGCCCTGCTCGTGCCGCACCAGGATGTGCCGGATCGGGCTGTCCATCAGCGGGTCGTACGCCGGCAGGATCGCGCCGCCCGGGATGCCGAAGATGTCGGTCACGCCGGCTGCCTCGAGAGACCTCACCAGGCTCTGCGCGCCGGTGACTGCCGCCCCGTCCGGCTGCTGCTGCTCACTCATCCGACTTCTCGTTCCTTCGATCTCGTGGTGCCTCGCGGTCACCCGGCACACCGTCGTACTCAACAAAAAACCCCTCGGTTGCCGGGCAACGAGGGGCGGACGCGCAGGGCTGGGTCAGCCGGCGCGTCCGGTGGGTACGAGGAGGAGGTCCTGGCGCATGCGCCCAGGGTACGCCGTCGCACGTGCTGCCGTGCGCCCAGCCTCCCACGCATCCCAAATGACAAGACGCGCGTCTCACGGCGGATCCGCGCGGCGAACAAGCGGCAGCAGGGCGGCCTCCGAGCGGATCAGTTCAACCGCGGCACCGGGATGGGCGAAACCCCGATCAGGGCAGCACCAGCTGGCCGATCGGTCCGGGGTTGAACGCGATCTCCCACCGGTAGCCGTCGGGGTCGCCGAAGTAGCCGGTGTAGCCGCCCCAGTCGCGCTCGACCGCGTCGAAGACCGGGTCGGCGCCGGCCCGGCGTGCGGAGGCCAGCACGATGTCGACCGCCTCCTTGGTCGCGAGGTTGTGCGCGAGGGTGATCGGCGCAATACCGGTCATCGTCGGCTCACCCACCTCCGCCGCGAAGTGGGAGCGGTCCCAGAGGGAGAGCACGAGATGCTCACCCGCGCGGAACATCAGCACCTCCCCCGGCACGTCGAGCTCGGGATGCCAGCCGAGGCCGTCGACGTAGAACCTCCGCGTGGCGTCGAGGTCGGCCACGGCGAGCGTCACGAAGCTGATCCGCTGGTCCATCCGGCCACCATGCCACGGCGCTCTGACGGTCAGCGGGCGTGGAGCTGGGTGAGCACCTCGGGGACGGCTGCGATGGCGGCGGCAGCCCTCCGCTCGGCGGCCTCGATGAGCGAGTCGTACGGCGCCCGCTCGGCGGCGCCGTCCGGCAGCGACCCGCGCACGTAGTCAACCAGGAGCAGCGCGTCGCGGTGCTCGCCGAGCAGCGACTGGACCCTCGAGCCGAGGTCGCCGAGCGCAGCCGCGTCCGGTCCGAGCACGGCCGCCGGCGGCCGGGTCACAGCATCGGCGGTGTGTCGCAGTCGTCGAGCTGCCTTGCGCAGCGCGTGCGTCGCCTCGAGGTCGCTGCGGTAGCTCCTCGCGTGGCCGTCGACGCGCTCGACCTGCGCGGCGAGCACCTCGCGGGCCACGACCGGTGCGGGACGGGCGGTGCTGCCGAGCAGCTCGGACGCGTCGGCCCACCTCGCCAGGATCGCCCTGACCGGGTCCGCGTCCGGGGATCCGGCCCACCCGACCAGTGCGGCGTGCGCCTGCGTGTGCGCCTCCACCAGCGGCCGCACCAGGCACTCTCGCAGCTCGTCGGCGAGCCCGACCTCGGTGGCGACCGCCTCGCACCAGGCCGCCCGGACCTCGAGGTCCCGCGCCAGGCCCAGCCGGTCGCCGTACTCCGCCAGCTGGGAGCGGAGACCGCCGACGGCCGAAGGCTGGACGTGCTGGGAGAACGCGGCCAGGACGTTGCGCAGCCGGCGGACCGCTGTGCGCAGCTGGTGGACGGCATCGGGCTCGTCGGCGAGGGCCGCCGGGGCCTTCGCCCCGATCTCCGCGACGAGGTCACTGACGACCTCAGCGAGCATCTCGCCCGCGGTCACCTCCCGCCCAGCCATGTGGCGAACTGTGGCACGGCCAGGTGACGGGCTCACGGACTGGAAGAAAACTCGAAGGTGCGCCAGGCACCCTTCGGTCGTGGGTTCCCTGCAGCACCTCGCGCCTCGACGCACGTCCGACCGGATCAGCCTGACCACCCTGGCGGGCACGGTCGACGAGCGACGCTACGTCTGCCCCGAGCCGCTCGGTCGACGGCTCCGACAGCTGTTCGAGGCCGACGACTCCCGGTTGCTGCTGCTGAGCGGCGTCGGAGGCTCCGGCAAGAGCGCCGCTCTCCGCGAGGCAGCACGGCGCGGCGAGCGAGCGGGCTACCACGTGCTCACGCTCGACGGCCGGCAGCTGGTCGCCGCCGGACCCCGCCTCGCGGAGGTCTTCGCCGACCTGCCGGACGGGGACCTGCTGGTCCTGGTCGACGAGCTGGGCCACCTCGGCGCTCGCGCGCACGCGTTGGGGCGGATCCTCGCGACCCTGCCGGGCTCCACCTGCGTGGTCACTGCGGCTTCCGACTACCCCCACGACTGGCTCCCGTCCGAGCTGGAGCCGCTGGTCACCACGCTCCGGATGCCCGCCCTCGACGCGCAGCTCTCCCACCAGGTGCTCCGCAACCACGGCGTCGACAACGGCTGCGCCCGGTCGGCGATCAGCACGTGGTCGTGCGGGCTCCCGCTCGCGCTGGTGCTCGGCGCGGCCGCCTGGGTCGAGCACGGCGCGGCGGCGATCCAGCCGGGCGGTGCGGTGCTGGCCGCGACGGCCGACGACCTGGTCGGCCATCTGTCGGGGCTTGCGCTGGACCAGCTCGACACCGAGCTGTTCGACGTGGCGGCCATCGCCGGCTGGGTCGACGAGCGGGTGCTGGCCGACGTGCTGCCGGACCGCGACAGCCACGACGCGCTGGCCACGCTGGCGTCGTACTCCTTCGTGGAGCGCAGCGGCGCCGGCGTCACGCTGCACCCGCTGGTGGCGCACGCCGTGGCCGAGCGGGTCCGCCACGACGGTCGGCGCATCTCCGACCTGGTGCTGCGGATCGCGTCCCACCTGCGCGACCGGGCGACCCTCGGCGACACCCAGGCACTGCACCAGCTCGCGACCCTGTCCGAGGACCCCAAGCTCCGCGCAGGGATGGCCCCTGCCCACAGCGCGACGTTGTACGGCGACGACCTGCGCGCAGGCGAGGACGACGAGATCGTGCGCTGGGCGCCTGCAGGGCTGGCGGACGCCGTAAGGCCGTGGCTGCAGCCGCAGCCGGCCTCGTCCTGGCGGACGCCGACCCAGGTCGTGCGGCACACCGACGGGCGGGTCGTCGCCGCGGCGCTGGCGATCCCGCTGAGCGAGGCAGCGGCCCTGGTGCGTGCCGAGGACCCCCGGGCCGCCCTCATCGCCCCGCTGCTCGACTACGCGACACGCAACGGCATCGACGACCGGGTCGTCATCAGCCCGTTCCAGCTGATGGCACCCGGTGCGGCCGGGGAGGACCCGAACGTCATGGCACTCCGCAACGGGCACACGCTGCGCCGCTGCCGGGTGCCCAACCCGCGCTTCGACCTGGTCAACGAGTTCGGCTGGACCGACTTCGAGCGGGCCGTGGTCGCCGACTGCGGCTACGTGGAGGTGGCCGAGCTGCGCCGCGAGGTCTGTGGGCACGAGGTCCGGACGTGGGTCGTCGACGTCGGGCCGTGCGGGCTGGTCGGCCTGCTCTTCCGAGGCGTCGCCGGTGAGCACGGGATCGACCTCCCCGACCCGCAGACGCAGGGTGAGCTGGTGCTGGCCGCTCTCGACGACTTCCACGACGACGGCGTCCTCGCGGCCCTCCCCTGCGCCCCGCTCGGCCACGACCTGCGGCACGCGGCGGACCGGGTCCGGACGTGGGTACGGCGCACCATGATGGCCGCCCTCCACGACCAGCCCGACCTCGCCGGGCTGCTGGAGCAGCGCTACCTCGAGCCGGCCACCACCCACGACCAAGTGATGCGCTCGACGTTCCTCAGCCGTGCGACGTACTTCCGTCGGGTCCGTACCGCCCGCGAACTGGTGGCCGCGGCCGCCGATCGGGTCGGAGCGCCCCTCTAGGCGGCGCTCGTGCCGACAGACGACAGCGTCCGTTCCCGACGTCGGCCCCGCACCCAGTGGCCGAGGCTCACCAGTCCGAGCCCGGCGAGGAAGATCGCCAGGGTGACGAGCCCGTAGGACAGCGGGAACTCGCCGGCCTCGAACGCCGGAGCGCTCCCGCCACCGAGCGAGTCGAGCAGCAGGTAGAGCGTCTGGAAGACGAACGCCCACAGATAGGCGATCGAGTACGCCGTCAGCGCGGCCAGGCGGTTGCGCATGAGGTACCCGAGCGGGAAGGCGGTCAGCACGCAGACGATCGCGATCATCGGAAGACCTCAATCCGTCACGGCGGTCGACCGGCGGTCGCCGGAGAACATGAGGACCACGGCAGCGAGCGTGACCAGCACGCTGAAACCGACCAGCGCCTTGATCGCGAGCGGCACGTCGACGAAGAACGCCGGCAGACCCGTGAGGGTGACCAGGATGATCGCGCCCGCCGCGATCCTCAGGGCGACGCGGTTGCCCCGCCAGGCGAGGACGACCGCGACGAGACCGATGACGCCGAGGATGGAGCCGATGAGCAGGATCACCAGCGGCGGGCCCTCCTCTCCCTCAGGCGTGCCGAAGAGCGCGCTCGGGATGTTCATGAACGAGTAGAGGCCGGCAATCACGAGGCCGACCTTCTGCCGGGTGTTCGGCAGGTGCAATGCCGTACCTGAGGACGCTGACGTTACTGAGTGAGTGGACATCGGGACTCCTTGCGTGTGGTTGGTGCTCCCAGGCTCCGACCGGAGCACCTCCCGCTCCCAGAGCATGCGCTCCCGCGGCCGTTCCCGGAAGTGCCCGGAACTAGCGGGAAGGATTTCCCGGCTCCTCGGGCTCTCGGGGCGCGAGAATGGCCAGGTGTCCGTGATCCGCGTGCTCATCGCCGACGACCACCCCGTCGTCCGCAGCGGGCTGACCGCGCTGTTGGGCACGTTGGAGGACTTCGAGGTGGTGGGTGAGGCCGTCGACGGCGACAGTGCGGCGCGCGAGACCCAGTTGCTGCGGCCCGACGTCGTGCTGATGGACGTGCGGATGCCCGGGGCCGACGGCGTCGAGGCGACGCGCCGGATCCAGGCGGTCGCCCCAGACACGGCGGTGCTGATCCTCACGATGCACGACGAGGACGCGACCGTCTTCACCGCGATGCAGGCGGGTGCCCGTGGCTACCTGCTGAAGGGGGCGGGTCAGGAGGAGATCGCCGGCGCGATCCGGGCTGTCGCGGCAGGGCATGCGATCTTCGGGCCCGGGATCGCCGCGCGGCTGCTCGACCACTTCGCAGGCTCGCCGCCGCTGGACACCGCCGACCCGTTCCCGGAGCTGACGCCACGCGAGAGAGAGATCCTCGAGCTCTTGGCGCAGGGACGACGGACAGCGGACATCGCTGAGGCCATCCACATCTCCCCGAAGACGGTCAGCAACAACCTCACGGCCATCTTCGGCAAGCTGCAGGTGGCCGACCGCACGGCGGCGATCCTTCGGGCCCGCGAGCACGGCCTGGGAGGCTGAGTCGTGCAGGCGTTGGCGCTGGGTCTGGCGATCACGTCGGTCGCGACCGCGGTCAGCGGTGGCGCCCTGCTGCTGAGAGGCCGGGCGCGGGTCGCGGGCGCGTTCCTGCTGCTGGCGGGAGCGCTCGGCGTCGCGTCCGCTGTCCTGCTCGCCGCAGGCCACGATCGTGCCGGCGTAGCCGCGGTCGCGCTGGCTGCCGGCCTGTTCGCCCCTCTGGCGCTCGCCACCTATCCCGTGGGCCGCTGGAGGCACCCTGTCGACTACGTCTCACTGGTCGCGGTCGCCGGATGCGGCGTGGGAACCGTCGCCTACCGGACGGCAGACGTGGCTGGTCTGATGGCGATGGTCCAGTGCTGTGTGCTCGTGGCCTACACCTGGTGGAGGATCGAGATCGCGGACGCCTGGCACCGGCGCGCACTGGCCTGGATGGCACTCTCGACCACTGCCGCGCTGATCATCTACTTCTTCGCGGCGTTCTCGGTCGAGGGCGCCGCGGACACCACCGTGCCGGAGCTCGCGGTGGCCGTGTTCGCGGTCGTCGGCCCGGCCTTGTACGTCGGTGCGACGCTGACCGACGTCGTCGACGTGCGCGGGCTGGTCGTGACGACCGTGGTGGCCACCGTCGGCCTCATCACCGTGATGTCGGTGTTCGTGCTCGGTGTCGCGTTGCTCGACGCGCTGGGAGCTGCGGATCCCACGGTCGGGACCTTGGCGATGATCGCGGCCCTGGCGGCCTTCGTGCTCCAGCCGACGCGCGTGCTGCTTCGCGGGGTGTTCGACCAGCTGCTCTTCGGGGAGCGGCCCAACCCGCTGGGCGCGGCCTCCCAGGTGGCCGACAACGTCCGCGACGATCCCGCGCTCGCCTTGCGGGCGATCCGTGAGGCGCTCGTCGTCCCCTACGCAGCACTGCTCGTGGACGGCGAGCCGGTGGCCGTGTCGGGCACGGCGACGACCCACACCCACGCCCTGGAGCTGGATCATGCCGGCCGTCTCGTGGTCGGGCTTCGTCCGGGAGACCTGGCGTTCTCGGCAGACGACGAGCAGGTCCTCCGCCTGGTCGTCCCGCTGCTCGCGCAGGGCCTGCGAGCCCGCGCGCTGGCGACCGACCTGCTGGAGTCGCGAGGGCAGACCATTGCCGCCGTGGAGGAGGAGCGGCGGCGGCTGCGGCGCGACCTCCACGACGGTCTCGGTCCGCGCTTGACCGGCGTGGCCTTCACCTCCGACGCAGCCCGCAACCTCGTCCGCACCGACCCTGCGGCCGCCGAGGAGCTGCTGGCCACCTTGCGCTCGGACACGGTCACGGCGATCGAGGAGATCCGACGGATGGTCTATGCGATGCGCCCGCCGGCGCTCGACGAGCTGGGCCTGGTGCCGGCCCTCCGTCAGCAGGCGACCGGGCTGCGGAACCAGGAGGGGAACGACGTCGCGGTCGAGATCACAGCTCCTGACGACTTCCCGGACCTGTCCGCTGCGGTCGAGGTCGCTGCGTACCGGATCGTCACCGAGGCTCTCGCCAACGTCGCCCGCCACAGCGACAGCCCCTCGGCCCAGGTGCGGCTCTCGGCCGGGACGGACGGGCTGCGGGTCGAGGTGACCGATCATGGCCGGAGCACGGGCTGGATCCCCGGCGTCGGCCTCTCCTCCATGCGCGAACGCGCGGAAGAGCTCGGAGGCACGCTCGCCGCGGCGCCCGGTCCGGACGGAGGACGGGTGACCGCGCTGCTGCCTCTGTGAGTGCACGGTCGCGGCGGGGCGACCTACGCCAGGAAGTCCGACAGCCGTGTCCGCTGGCGCCCGGCCTCGTCGAAGTTGCCGGGGTCGAGCCACGCCTGATGGGCGGCCGACACGTGCGGCCACTCCTCGGCCGTCACCGAGAACCAGTCGGTGTCGCGGTTGCGGCCCTGCGTGACCATGTGGTTGCGGAACCGACCTTCGTAGACGAAGCCGAGGCGCCGGGCCGCCCGCCGGGATGGCTCGTTGAGGCTGTCGCACTTCCACTCGAACCGGCGGTAGCCGAGGTCGTCGAACGCGTGGCGCATCAGCAGGTGGATCGCCTCCGTCGCGGAACGGGTCCGCTGCAGCGTGCGCCCAAGGAGGATGCCGGCGACCTCGACCTGCCCGGTGCGCGGGTCGACCCGCATGTAGGACGCGATGCCGTGGGCACGGTTCGCGCTCTCGCCCTCCAGCGGGACCAGCGCGAAGGTGAGGTCGACCGGCGAGTCCACGAGCCCTGCGAGGTGCATCCACAGGTCGGCGAGCGACGTGGGCTTCGCGACCGGCCGATAGGTCCAGAGGCCGTCGTCGTCAGGCCCGCAGACCGCGGCGAAGAGGTCGGCGTAGTGCACCGAGCTCAGCGGTACGACGCGCACGTACCGGCCGGCGAGCGTGACCGGCTCCGGCGCCGGCCTGGTCTCCCAGCCCGGCACCACGTCACCGACGTACTGACCGGAGGCGTTGAGCTCAGGCACGCGGTCACCCTAACGGCGAGCGGACCGCCGGAAGCAGGGAACCGGAGGCCGGGGCGCGGTGTAATACCAGCAGCATCCACGGAGATCCGGAGCAGCCGACGGACGAGGCCGAGACCGTACGACGGGCCCAGGCGGGTGACCGGGACGCGTTCGCGCGGCTGGTCGCCCAGCACGGCGCTGCCGCGACCCGGGCCGCGGCCTGGTTCGGGGCAGGCGCCGACGCGGACGATGTGGTGCAGGAGGCGTTCGTGAAGGCGTGGCAGGCGCTCGGCCGCTTTCGTGCCGATGCGCCGTTCCGGCCCTGGCTGATCCGGATCGTCGCCAACCAGACCCGCAACACGGTGCGCAGCCGCTGGCGGCGCGACGCCCTGGCCGTCCGCGCCCTCGATATGCGGGACGGACCGGATCCGGCGCTCGACGGCCCTCGCCGCCGAGCGGCAGCGAGCCCTGCTGACGGCGGTCCGGGCGCTGCGGGCAGCCGAGCGCGACGTTGTGGTGTGCCGGTGGCTGCTCGGGCTCGACGAGGCGGAGACGGCGGCCGCACTGGAGATCCCACGCGGCACGGCCAAGTCCCGAGCGTCCCGGGCGCTGGCCAAGCTGCGGACAGAGCTGGCCGACCTGGAGGTGACAACGTGATCGAGCACGAGCTGGCCGAGCTGGCCGACCGGGTGGCGCCGGCCGAGCTGGCCGACCTGCCGGATCTGGTGCTGGCCCGGATCGATGCCCACTCCGGTGCCGACCGCAGTCCGACGCGGGTGCGTGCACTGGTGGCTGCGGGGCTGGCCACTCTCGTCGCGGCCTCGTTCCTGCTGCCGCAGGTACGCGCCTTCGCGGCGGAGCTCCTGGGCGTCGCCGGCATCGAGATCTCCACGGACACGCCTGACGCCCCGCCGCAACCCCGCGCGCCCCTTCCCGAGTCCCGGTCGACCTCGGTGGCCGACGCCCGGGCTGCCGTCGACTTCCCGATCCGGGTTCCCGCCCGGCTGGGCTCTCCCGATGAGGTGACCGTGGCGGATGACGGCCGGGTGGTGTCGATGAGCTGGATGGACCCGGGTGTGCTGCTGGACCAGTTCGACGGCAGCCTGGGACCGGTCTTCGCCAAGCAGGTCGAGGCGACCAGACCCGTGGCGGCGACCGTCCGCGGTTCGGACGCGTGGTGGATCGGCTCCGCCCACGACCTCACCTACATCGACCGGGACGGGCACGAGATCACCGAGACCGCTCGACTGGCCGGCAAGAGCCTGGTCTGGGAGGCCGAAGGCGTGACCTTCCGGCTCGAGGGCGAACGGCTGGACGTCGCGGGGGCCACCGCGATCGCCAGGTCCCTCCGCTGATCGGGAACCGACCCGGGCCCGGCGGGGTACTCGTTGCATGAGGACAGCTGCCCGATCGATCTGCGTCGCCGTACTCACCGTCCTGGCGCTGGCCGGGACCGGCCCTGCCGGTCACGCCAAAGGGCCGACCGAGGTCGAGGCCTCCGGACCGGGCGTCGACGTGCACCTGACCTACACCGAGCGCGCCGACGACATCGACGCCGGCACGCTCGGCGACGCCTCCCGGATCTACGACATCTGGAGTCGGGAGGCTGATGGGACCCGCTCCCGACCTCTCCGCGGACGAGCTCGGGCCGCGCTACGTCCTGACGTGGTCAGGAGCCGCACACGGCGACGAGAGGGACGTCGTCGTGCAGCACGCGTACCCGTTCGCCGAAGGGGGCGGATGGGTAGAGTTCCTGCCAGGTCAGCAGCTGTACGGCGCGCCCGTGGCAGAAGGATGGGTCGAGGCCCCGGGGCTGCGGGCGGACCTGGTTGCGCTCGGCGCGGTCGCGGAGGGTCCGCAGCCTGCCCGGGCCGAGCCGGGCCATTCTGCTGACGAGGTCGCCGACGCGTCTGCCCAGCCGTCCTCCGACCACGACGACGCGTCGGCGTACCGGATCGCGGTCCCTGCCGGCGTCCTGCTCGCCGCTGCCGTGGTGATCGGCCTGCTGGTCGCGCGGAGACGACAGCTCAGCCGGTGACGGCCCCGAGCGCCGCCGACTGCACGGTCTTGGCGTACTTCCCGAGCACGCCGCGGGTGTACTTCGGCGGCAGCGGTGCCCAGCCCTCCTTGCGCCGTTCCAGCTCCTCGGGGTCCACGTCGAGCTCGAGGGTCCGGTTGGCGACGTCGAGGGTGATCGGGTCGCCGTCCCGCACGAACGCGATCGGCCCGGCGTCGACCGCTTCCGGGGCGATGTGGCCGACGCAGAGGCCGGTGGTGCCGCCGGAGAACCTGCCGTCGGTGACCAGCAGCACGTCCTTGCCCAGGCCGGCGCCCTTGATCGCGCCGGTGATGGCGAGCATCTCGCGCATGCCGGGCCCGCCCTTGGGGCCCTCGTAGCGGATCACGACGACGTCACGTGGCTGGATCTCGCCGTTCTCGAGCGCGTCCATCGCCGCCCGCTCGCCGTCGAAGACACGGGCGGATCCCTCGAAGACCGACTCGTCGAACCCGGCGCTCTTCACGACAGCGCCCTCCGGTGCCAGCGTGCCCTTGAGGATGGTGAGCCCGCCGCTCTTGTGGATCGGCTTGTCGAGCGTCCGGATGATGTCGCCGTCGACCCCTGGCGGGGCGATCGCCTCGAGGTTCTCGGCCATCGTCCTTCCGGTCACGGTCAGGCAGTCGCCGTGGAGCAGCCCGGCGTCGAGCAGCGCCTTCATCACCACGGGGATCCCGCCGACCTTGTCGACGTCGTTCATCACGTAACGGCCGAACGGCTTGAGGTCGCCGAGGTGCGGCACCTTGTCACCGATCCGGTTGAAGTCGTCGAGGTGGAGGTCGACCTCTGCCTCGCGGGCGATCGCGAGCAGGTGCAGTACGGCGTTGGTGGAGCCGCCGAGGGCCATGGTGACCGCGATGGCGTTCTCGAAGGCCTCCTTGGTCATGACCTGGCGGGCGGTGATGCCCTGTCGGAGCAGCTCGACGACGGCCTCTCCCGACCTGTGGGCGTAGCCGTCGCGTCTCCGGTCGACGGCGGGCGGCGCAGCCGAGCCCGGCAGCGACATGCCGAGCGCCTCGCCGATCGAAGCCATGGTGTTGGCGGTGTACATGCCGCCGCAGGCGCCCTCGCCCGGGCAGATGGCCCGCTCGATGCGGTCCACCTCCTCGCGGGTGATCTTGCCGGCCAGGCACGCGCCGACCGCCTCGAAGGCGTCGATGATGGTCACGTCGCGGCCGTCCACGTTGCCCGGCATGATCGAGCCGGCGTAGAGGAAGACCGAGGCGAGGTCGAGCCGCGCGGCTGCCATCAGCATGCCGGGCAGCGACTTGTCGCACCCGGCGAGCAGCACCGAGCCGTCGAGCCGCTCGGCGCTCATCACGACCTCGACCGAGTCCGCGATGACCTCGCGGCTCACCAGGGAGAAGTGCATCCCCTCGTGACCCATCGAGATGCCGTCGGACACCGAGATGGTGCCGAACTCCAACGGGTAGCCGCCCGCCGCGTGCACACCGTTCTTCACCGCCTTGGCGAGGCGGTCGAGCGACAGGTTGCAGGGAGTGATCTCGTTCCAGCTCGATGCCACGCCGATCTGGGGCTTGGCGAAGTCGTCGTCCCCCATCCCGACCGCACGCAGCATGCCGCGGGCCGCGGCCCGCTCCAGGCCGTCCGTGACGTCGCGCGAGCGGGGCTTGATGTCGGGTCGGGAGCCCGTCGGGTCGGCGCCTTGGTCAGTCGGTCGAGCCATGCGCCGAGCGTAGTCGGCGCGACCGGGCAAGCCCTGCCCCGTCCGAACCTTGTATCGCTAGTCGTCACGGAACGTACGGCGCCCTCGCACCCACCAGACTGGGAGCACATCCAGCCACCAGAGAACTGGGAACGCTGTCGCCTCACTCGGTGTGTGGGAGTCGTGCGGCCGGTCCTCAGGACCGACCGCACCGCTGTCTCAGCGTGCGGCCGCCTCGGCGGCGAGCTTCAGCGCGGCCAGCCCCTTGTCGAAGTCCTTGCGGATCGCCTTGTCGAAGTACAGCTTGCCCATGACGGCGAAGACCACGTTGCGCTCGCCGGTCATCGACCAGGCGACCTCGGTCTGCTCGCCCCGGGGCTCGAGCTCGAACACGACCTGGTTGGTGGCCTTGAAGGGCTTCTCGAAGACCAGGTCGACGTCAACCCGGTCGGGAGCGATCCCGGTCATGGTCATCGAGCCCTGGCCGGCCTTGTTGTTGCCGGACCAGGCGTAGCGGGCCCCGACACCCTCACCGGTGTAGGTGCGCTGGAGGTCGGGGTCGAGCCCCTCCCAGGGCGACCACTGCACCCACGCCCTGAAGTCGGCAAGGAGCGGCAGGATCGATGACGGAGGCGCGTCGACCAGGATGGTCCGGGTGCTCGAGAAGCCAGGCACGGCGCCGACTACCCGACCACGCCGACCTTGACCGACATCACGTCGGGCAGGTTGCTGACGATCTCGCGCCACGTGGCGCCGTCGTCGTTCGACGACCACACGGCCCCGTTCCGGCCACCGATGTAGAGACCGGCCGGGTCGTGGGTGTCAGCGCACATGGCGTCACGCATGACCGCGACGTAGAACGGGTCCGGGAGGCCGTCGTCGTACGGCGTCCAGGACTTCCCTGCGTCGTCGGACCGCCAGACCCGTGCCTTGGCCTCGGGCGGGTAGCGTCCGTCGCCGCCGCCCAGCGGGAAGACGTAGATCGTCTCCGGTCGGTGGGGATGGACGACGACCGGGAACCCGAAGTCGCTCGGCAGGTCGTCACCGATGGAGGTCCACGACCCGCCCTCGTCGTCGGAACGGTAGACACCGCCGTGGTTCTGCGCGAACAGACGCTCCGGGCGGCTCGGATGGCGGGTGACCTTGTGCACGCACTGGCCGAACTCGGGATAGCGCTGGTCCTCGGGGAGGAAGTCGGCACGGATGCCCTGGTTCCGCGGCGCCCACGAGCCTCCGCCGTCGGTGGTCTGGTAGACACCGCCGGTCGAGATCGCCACCGTGACCGAGTCCGGGTCGGTCGGGTGCGGAAGGATGGTGTGGAAGGCCTGACCGCCGAAACCCGCCCCCCACTCGGGCTTCTGCGGATGGTTCCAGAGTGCTTCCTCGAGCGCGAACGTCTCACCGCCGTCGACGGACCTCCACACGGCCCCCGGCTCGGTGCCGGCGTAGACCACGCCGTCGCCGGTGCCGGGCACGACCTGCCAGACCCGCTCGACAGTGGCGCCGTTCCCGTCCGGGAACCGGAGCCCTCCGCCTGGCGTCTCCTGCCACGTCTCGCCGAGGTCGTCGGACCACCGCACCTGGGGGCCCAACCAGCTCGACGACGCGCCTGCGAACAGCCGCGGGGTCCCGCCCCTCGTGTCGACCAAGCAGGAGTAGACCTCCTCCATGTCGTGGTGCGGTCCGCTCCACGACCAGTCCTCTCGACGGTCGTCGGAGCGACCGATCCAGAGTCCCTTGCGCGTGCCGACCATCAAGATCGTGCCCATGCGTCCTCCTCGCTGGCAGGGCCGGACGGCATCCTCCGTCCGGCTACTCCTACCTTGACCCGCGGACGGCCCCGATGTCATCGGTCACCGACCATCGATCTTGCCCGCGCGACAGGCCTCGCTAGCGGGTGCCTCGAAAGGCCGCGTGCAAAGGCCGATGGCGGGCGACCTCCCGGCCGCCCGCCATCGAGTGGGCTTCGTCAGACCAGTCCCCCGTTGCGCATCAGGCTGAAGAAGCTGGACACCGTGCTGTTCACACGCGTCCCGTGGTTGTTGGTCGAGTGTGGCGACGACCCGTGCAAGCCATAGGCGTGGATGCCGATGGCGCAGGTGCAGCTCGAAGCCGTCACCCTGAAGAGCGGCGAACCACTCTGACCGCCCGCCGTGTCGTTCCTGTAGAACAGCTGCTGCGAGGTGACCGCCGCGAGCGTGCACTGCACGGTGCCCGTCGCGAACGTCGAGCAGTTGTCCGCATCCCACTGCGTGCCGCTGGGCTTGTCACCCGGGTAGCCCTGGGTGTCGACCTCGCTGCCGACGGTGTGGCCCGCGGAGGTCCAGCCGAAGTAGCCGGTCGTGTTGCCGAGGTCGCAGCTCAGCGTGATGGCGCCGTAGTCGTTGGTCTCGGCGCCGGAGCTGTTCCAGGTGGCGTTGGTCCACAGCTGCTCGGCCCGCGCGACCGTACCACCCGGGCAGAGGTACGGCGAGGACGCTCCGCTGCGGCCGGGGTAGATCCGGAAGCTCGACTTCTGGAAGAACCCGGTGCCGCCGGAGGCGCCGTAGTTGACACAGTGGCCGGCGGTCGCGACGACGTTCGGCGCGATCATGAACCCCGTGCAGGACCACCCGGTGTCGCTCGCGCTCTTGTTGAACGTGATCCAGACGGTCGCCCGGGCGGGATAGGTGGTGGTTGCCGTGACCTGGACCCGCCGATCGGGCGCGATCGGGGTCTCGGCGGCGCTGCCGCCACCGGCCCCGGTCGTGCTCGGGATCGCGCGCTGGGCCGTGGAGAGCCCGTCGTTCGTGCCGCGGTACGACGGCGCGGAGCTGGAGGCAAGCTGCCGCGCAACGCGACCGGCCTCGACCACCTTGCCGTGGCTGCTCACGAACTGCTCGCCGGTGGCGACTCGCCGGTCGTCGGGCGCCGGCGACGAAGCGGTCGCCGAGGTCGCCAATGGAGTTGCGACCGGGACAGCGATCACACCGAGAACCACCATGCGACTGAGTAGTCGCCTACCACCATTCATTGTCGACTCCCTTCGGGCTGGCCAGGATCAGGGCAGCACCAGATGTCGGGTGCCCGAGACGCGATGGCAGCGACCGGGCGTCGGACAGTACGTCGGAGATGTCCCGGTTGCTGGTGCTCTTCACGTTCCTGCGGCGGCTGTCGCCGTGGGCTCGACGCTAGACCTGTTCGCGCCCCAGCGAATCGCCCGATTGGATGAACCGGGTCGCTTCCTCCCGTGTTTCAGCCAATCACACCCGCGCCTCCTAGATTGGCCGCGTGATGCGCACTGCACCTCCTCGAGGCACGGCCATCGGCCTGGTGCTTGTCGGCATCGCCTCCGTCCAGTTCGGTGCAGGCGTCGCGAAGAACCTGTTCGACGAGATCAGCCCGACCGCGTTGGTGTGGCTCCGTCTCGCCACGAGCTCGCTCGTGCTGCTCGCGATCGCCCGTCCGCGGCTGGCTGGACGAGACCGCACCGACTGGTTGACCGTGCTCGGGTTCGGGCTGTCCCTGGGACTGATGAACTGGGCGATCTACCAGTCGTTCAGCAGGATCCCGATCGGGATCGCCGTCACGATCGAGTTCATCGGTCCGCTCGCGGTGGCTGTCTTCGGGTCGCGTCGACCTCGCGACTTCATCTGGGTGGGACTGGCCGGGGTTGGGGTCCTCCTCCTCGGCGCCGAGCGTGCCGACCTCGACCCGGTCGGCGTCGCCTTCGCGATCGTCGCCGGCGCGTCCTGGGCCGGCTACATCCTGCTGAGCGCACACACCGGACGCCGGTGGGAGGGGCTTGACGGGCTCGCGGTCGCGAGCGTCGTCGCCGCGCTCCTCCTCACGCCTGCGCTGGTCGACGTCGACCGTCACCCGCTCGCCGACCCTCGGATCGTGCTGCTCGCAGCGCTGGTCGGCCTGCTCAGCTCGGTGATCCCCTACAGCTGCGAGATGGTCGCGCTGCGCCGTCTGCGCCCGTCGTTGTTCGGCGTGCTGATGAGCCTGGAACCGGCCGCTGCAGCCCTGGCCGGGCTGCTCATCGTCGGTGAGCACCTCACCGTCGTGCAGTGGACGGCGGTCGGGTGTGTGGTCGTGGCGAGCGTCGGTGCTACCCGGTTCGCCGCCCCGACGGACCCGACGTACACGGCGGGCACCGACGACGCGAAGGGACGTCAAGGACCGACGGAGCGAGGCGGAGCCGACGGGACCGACGCCACCCCCGGCGGCTGGGTGAGGCTGGCCGGACGGCTGGGAATGGACCCGGTAAGGATCGGGAACGGCGGGGAAGGGCCGGCCTCGCACCAAGGATCATTTCACCGATATGTCACGCATCGTTGATGCGCCCGCCACGCATCCGGGGCTACCTTGGGCGCTCACCCCCATTCCCCCACCGGAGCGATGCCATGTTTCCCCCATGCGCCAGCTCGTCCGACTCGGCCAGACGATCTCCGAGTGGCCGGTCGCGTCCCAGCAACAGGCCCGCCGCAACGCCATGGTCGCCCTGACCGCCTGCGCGCAGCGTCGTGCGGAGCGCGAGGACGTGGCGTCGTACCTCGCCGAGCGAGCAGCTCGCAGCGACGACGCCGCACCCGCTGCCACCCATGACCCCGAGGTCGTCGCCCACGGCTGAGACCGCCGACGTGCGGCACGGCACACCCTTTCCGGGGCAGCGCTCGGGCAGAATCTCGGTATGCCCACCTCCACGCCGGATGCGACCGCGACCCCGGTGGTGGCCTTCCACGACATCCTGTCCGACGACGGCACCCACGTCCGGGCTTGGACCAACGACCCCGACGGCGTGATCGACGGACCGACGGTCGTCCTGTGCAACGGGCTCGGCACCAACGCGTACATGTGGCCAGCACTGCTCGACCCCGACTGTGGTGTCCGGATCGTCTCGTGGAACCACCGCGGTGTCGGCGGCTCCGAGCGGCCAGCCGACAAACGGCACGTCGAGATCGAGCACTTCGTCGAGGACGGCGTCTCGGTCATGGACCACTTCGGGATCGACCGCGCCGTGCTCATGGGCTGGTCGATGGGTGTGAACACGATGTTCGAGCTCGCCGTCCGGTACCCCGAGCGCGTGGCCGGTCTGTTCGCGGTGGCCGGTGTGCCTGGCGACACGTTCCGCACCATGCTGGCTCCGATCCGGCTCCCCCACCCGATCGCGCGGCTGGTCACCATCGGCGCGTGCCGGCTGGGCAAGCTCACGGGGTGGGCGGTCAGCCCGATCACGACCCGGTTGTCGATCGGTCCGCGGACGATGGCGTTGATCACCCACAGCGGGTTCATGTTTCCCGTGACCGACCCCGAGCTCGCCGCCATCGGCATCGAGGAGTTCATCAAGACGCCGGTGCAGTGGTACGCCCACATCGCGCTCGGCACCTCGAAGCACGCCCGCGTCTCCCTGAGTGGCATCGAGGCGCCCGCGCGGTTCGTCGCGGGAAAGTACGACGTCCTGGCCGGCGCCCGGGACATGGCGACCGCGGCCGAGCGGCTGCGCGACGCCGACTACTTCGAGCTGCGCGGGTCGCACTTCATCCAGCTCGAGCAGCCTGACCAGGTCCACGAGCTGCTGCTGGACTTCCTGGAAAAGGTGGGCGTCACCGCGCAAGTCGCCTGAGTAGGTTGGCCGCATGAGCCCGCGTCGTACGGCTGTCGTCCTGCTCACCGCTGCGGCGTTGCTCGCCGGTTGCAGCGAGGACGAGCCGTCGGGCGCCGACTCCCCGGAGAGTCCTACCGCGAGCGACAGTCCGACGGACGACCCGACGGACGGGATGAGCGAGGGGGCGACAGACCGGCCGAGCAACGACCCGACCACGAGGTCGGGGGGTCCGACCGAGGTGGTCGGCACCGTGGCCAGCGGTCTCGCGGTCCCGTGGGGCCTCGACTTCCTGCCCGACGGCCGGGCAGTGGTGACCGAGCGCGACACCGCACGGGTGCTGGTGATCACTCCCGCGGACGGTGCCGGTGAGGGCGAGGTGGTCGAGGTCGGCCGGATCCCCGAGACCGCACCGCAGGGCGAGGCCGGACTGCTGGGTGTGGCCGTCTCCCCCGACTTCGAGCGCGACCGCCTGCTCTACTTCTACGTCTGCACCGCCGAGGACAACCGGGTGGTGCGCGCCGAGCTCGACGGCGACCGCCTCGGTGAGACCGAGCCGGTCCTGACCGGCATCCCCGGCGGGTTCATCCACGACGGCGGACGGCTGGAGTTCGGACCGGACGGCTTCCTCTACGTCTCCACCGGCGAGATCGGTGAGGACCAGCTGGCCCGTGAGCGCACCGGTTACGCGGGCAAGATCCTGCGCATCACCACTTCGGGCGATCCCGCGCCGGGCAATCCGTTCGACGACGAGGTGTGGTCGTGGGGCCACCGCAACGTGCAGGGACTGGCGTTCGACGACGACGGCCGGCTCTGGGCCAGCGAGTTCGGCTCCAGCAGCTTCGACGAGCTCAACCTGATCGAGGCCGGCGACGACTACGGGTGGCCCACGGTCGAGGGCACGGGTGGCGAACCGGACTACCACGACCCCGCGCTCACCTGGCCCGTCGACGAGGCATCACCCTCGGGCCTCGCCTACACCGACGGCGAGCTCTGGATGGCCGCGCTGCGCGGCGAGCGGCTGTGGCGGATCCCCGTCAACGGCGCGGACGCCGGCGAGCCGACGCCGTACTTCACCGGTGAGTACGGCCGCCTGCGCACCGTCGAGGTCGCTCCCGACGGCCGGCTCTGGCTCACGACGAGCAACCAGGACGGCCGGGGCGAGCCCGCCCCCCAGGACGACCGGATCCTCATCGTCCAGCCTTAGGAGCGATGCTCGTCGAGCAGCCCGAGCCCGCGGTCGTCGAACGCATCGCCCGAGCCCGCGGTCGTCGAGGAGCCCGAGCCCGCGGTCGTCGAGTAGCCCGAGCCCGCGGTCGTCGAGTAGCCCGAGCCGCCAGGCGAGGGCGTATCGAGACGCCTGCACCCGAATGTCGGCCCGGGCCGGGGGCACCTGAACTCAAGTGGGAGTGCAACGCCTTGATTTGATCGAGGTGCACCGCGATGGGTCGTCCTCCTTGGCACGGGAGAAGCAGAAGGCGTTCTGGCGGCATGTTGCTGCTGGCGTGTCGGTCACGGACGCGGCGGCTGCTGTCGGCGTGTCGCGACCGGTCGCGTACCGGTGGTTCGCAGCATCGGGTGGTGTGATGATGCCCCGCGCGGTCCGCGAGCCACCTCGTTGTCGGAAAGGCTTCGCCACGGCCGACGGCTGACTGAAGACGATCGGGAGGAGATCGCCCACCTCAAAGGGCAGCATGTCGATCACCAGATGCGAGGCGATAGGGTTCGACAAGTGCACGGTCAGCCGCGAGCTGCGCCGCAACACCAGCGACGGCGGTACGGGGCAACCACGGCTCAACGCGAGGCAGACAAACGGCTACGTCGGGCCAGGCCAAACCGGTCAAGCTCGCCGCCAATACTCGGCTGCGCGAGGAGGTAGAAAGGCGGCTGGAGCTGAAGCGGAGTCCTGAGCAGATCGCGAACCGCTTGCGGCGGGGCTTTCCCGACGACGCGGAGATGCGCGTGACGCACGAGACGATCTACAGCGCATCTACGTGCAAGGCCGCGGTGCGCTGCGCAAGGAGCTAACCGGTCACCTGCGCGCCGGACGTGCGATGCGCAAGCCACGCGCCCAAGCCCGCGAGCGGAAGGCCGGCCTGCATACGCTGCGCAACGTGATCTCGATCAGCGAACGCCCGCAATACCTGGAAGACCGTGCCGTGCACGGACACTGGGAAGGAGACCTGATCATGGGAAAGTACAACGAATAGGCCATCGACGCCTGGTAGAACGCGCCACCGGTTACGTAGGGCTCGTGCGCCTGCCCGGGACCACCCGCGTTGACCATGCAGACCGCGATCTGCGACTACATGGCCACCCGGCCCGAGGTGCTGCGTCGAACGCTGACCTGGGACCGCGGCATGGAGATGACCACCACGTCAGATCGTCGAGGCTACCGGCATGGACTCTACTTCGGCGACCTGCACGCCCTGGCAGCGCGGCAGCAACGAGAACACTAACGGCCTGCTGCGCCAGTACTTCCCCAAAAGCCCGACCTGTCCTCTGGGATCCCGTTCCTCCAACAGTTTACCTGGAGATGAACAACCGCTCCCGCAAACGACTCGCCTGGCGCCTGCCGCTGTAGCTCTCGATCAACTACTCTCCGAACACCACAACCCACCCGGTGTTGCACTCACCGTTTGAATCCACCCGTCACCGCGTCTCGATACGTCGTCGCTCGTCCCTCGCGACGCCTACTCGACGACCCGAGGGTCAGCGCTCGTCGAGTAGCCCGAGCCGCCAGGCGAGGGCGTATCGAGACGCCTGCACCCGACATCGAGACGCCCAACCGCCTCGCCCGTCCCTCGCGAGGGCTACTCGGCGGTCCGGGTCCGCCGTTCCACCCGCGCGCGCCGGGCGGCCCGGCGCAGGGTGGTGAGCACGGCGGGACCGAGCAATCCGATGGCGAGCGCGTTGGTGATCGCGCGGCCGGTGTCCCACCCGCCTGTCGAGGTCAGCAGCGTGTAGATGACGAACCGGTGGAGGTTCTCGAGCATCGGTGCGCCGGGCGCGTAGGACAGCTCGGTCGCGTCCTGGCCGGGCACCTGGATGCCGAGGATGAAGGGCCAGCCCCACAGGTTCATGAGCAGTCCGTAGGCATAGGCCGCGACTACGCCGTACACGATCAGCATGACGATCTCCGAGCGCCCCGAAACCCGGCGCGGCAGCAGCCCGGCAAACATGCCGACCCACCCGGCGACGAGCATCTGGAACGGGAGCCAGGGTCCGACCCCGGCTGTCATCAGCGCCGACGCGAAGAGCGAGGTGCACCCGAGAACGAACCCGAAGCCCGGCCCGAAGACCCGCCCGCCGAGGATCAGCAGGAAGAACACCAGCTCCAGCCCGGCGGTGCCGGCACTCACGCCGCGCAGCACTGCGTTGACGGCACTGAGGACCCCGAGGATCGCGAGCACCCGCGCGTCCATGCCGCCCTCGCTGATCTCCGCGAGGATCACGGCCAAGATGACCGGCAGCATGCCGAGGAAGAGGAACGGCGGGTCGACCCGCTCGGTCGGGTCGGCCTCCAGCAGCAGCGGCCAGCCGATCATCATCAGCCCGATCAGCGACGCCATGCCTAGGACCACGGCGGTCCGCAGCCGGACAGGTACGGCGACCCGCTGCCCCTCGCGCACGACGGCGCTCACGACGGGACCTCCGTGCTCGTCGACAGGTCCGCGACGAGCGCGGCTGCCACCTCGTCCACCCGCAGCCAGCCGGGTCCGAGCACCTTCGTCACCTGGGGCGCGAACGACGGCGACTCCGCGATCACCTGGCGGACCGGTCCGCTGGACACCACCTCGCCCTCGGCCAGCACGACCACGTCGTCGGCGACCTGGGCGACGAACTCCACGTCATGGGTGGCGACGAGGATGGCGCGTCCGTCGGCCGCGAGGCGGCGCAGGATCTCGGCCAGCGCGTGCTTGCCCGGGTAGTCGAGACCACGGGTCGGCTCGTCGAGCAGCAGCACCGGCGGACCGGCGGTGAGCACGATCGCGACCGCGAGGGCGAGCCGCTGGCCCTCGGAGAGATCACGGGGATGACCGGCCGGTCCGACCCCGGGTGCGAGTCGCTCCAGGAGCCCGGCGCAGGTGCCGGCGGCTGCGGTCGCCGTCCGGTCCGCCGCCGCACACTCCTCCGCCACCGTCTCGAGGTAGAGCAGGTCGGCGGGGCTCTGCGGCACCAGCCCGGTCAACCGACGGCGGCCGTCCGGCTTGAGCAGGTGCGGGTCCTCCCCTGCCACGCGCACGCTGCCGCGGGTGGCCGCGTGCCGCCCTTGGAGAGCCCACAGCAGCGTCGACTTGCCCGCCCCGTTGCGCCCCATCAGCGCCGTCACGGTGCCCGGCTGCAGGTCGAGGTCGACCTCCTGGAGCGCTGGGACCGACCCGTGAGCGACGACGAGGCGTCGTACCTGGACCTCCGGTCCAACACCACGAGACCCCGCGGCCGCAGGTGCGCCGGCGGGTGGGGGACCCAGCCGTGCCCGCAGCTCAGCCGTACGACGACGCGCGTCGCGCACCGTCAGCGGGAGCGGCGACCAGCCCGCGAGCCGGCCCAGCTCGACGAGCGGCGGGGCGATCGGCGAGTCGACCAGCAGCTCGGCGGGGTCGCCCACGCGGACCCGGCCGCCGCCGGCCCAGCAGACAGATCCGGTCGGCGAACGGCACGACGCGCTCGAGCCGGTGCTCGGCGACGAGCACCGACACCCCGAGATCGTGGACCAGCCGGGTCAGTGTCGCGAGCACGTCCTCCGCGGCGGTGGGGTCGAGCGCCGAGGTGGGCTCGTCGAGCACCAGCAGCCGCGGATGTGTGGTGAGGACGGAGCCGATCGCGACCCGCTGCTGCTGGCCGCCGGACAACGTCCGCAGGTCGCGGTGACGTAGGTCGGCGATCCCGAGCAGGTCCAGCGTCTCCTCGACCCGGCGGCGCATCGTCGCTGCGGCCAGCCCGAGCTGCTCCATGCCGAACGCGAGCTCCTCCTCGACCGTGTCGGTGACGAACCACGCAGGCGGGTTCTGCCCGACGTAGCCGACCACGTGCGCGCGCTCGCGAGCGGGCCGGTCGAGCACGCTCTCGCCGTCGATGACGACGTCGCCGGTGAGGGTCCCGCCGGTGAACGCCGGGACCAGACCGGCAACCACACCGAGCAGGGTCGACTTCCCGACCCCGGTGGGACCGGCGAGGACCATCAGCTCACCGTGGTCGATGGCCAGCTCGACGTGGTCGAGGACCGGTTCGTCGTCGTAGCTGAAGGTGACGTCTCGCAGCTCGAACACGTCAGGCCACCGCCTTCGCCGGCTCCTCGACAGGCTCCGGAAGCACCGGGCCGCGGTTGTGCGCGGTCAGTGGCGGTGGGGCCACGAAGACCGGCGCGACCCCGACGAGCACGGCGACGACCGCGCCCAGGCTGAGCTCGGGCATGCCGAGGACGCCCGGATGTGCGACCGTGGGGTCGACGCGCAGGACCAGCCACATCCCGGTACCGACCACGACGCCGGACAGGGCCACGAGCACCTCGGCCCAGCCCCATCGTTCCGGTCGGTAGCGGGTCCGCTGCACGCGGCGGCCCGCGAGCGCGAAGCCCCCCACCGCGGCAGCCGTGCCGAGGGCGAGCATCGGCCACGCCAGAAGCCGGGGCGCCGTCGAGTCGAGGAACGCGTAGACGCCGACGCAGATGCCCATCAGTCCGACGATCATCAGGGTCCCGGTGCTGCGACGCTGGCTCGGGGTCGCCGTTCCGCTGCGGCCGTAGCCGCGGGCGTCCATGCCCGCCGCGAGCGACAAGGACCGCTCGAACGCGTCCTCGAGGATGGGCACCAGCAGGCGACGCACGCTCCGCATCCGGTGGCCCCGCCCGCGCTCGCCGCCGCGCAGCTGCTGGGCCGCGTGGACTCTCCGGGCACTGTCGGCCAGCTGTGGGAGCACCGTGATCGCCACGACCATCGCCGTACCGATCTCGTAGAGCGCCGGCGGCAGCGACTTCATCAGCCGCTTCGGGTTCGCCAGTGAGTTGGCGGCGCCGACGACGATCAGCAGGGTCGCCAGCCGCAGTCCGTCGTAGAAGGCGGCCAGGAGCTCCTCCCGGCTGAACGGTCCGAGCAGGCTGATGCCGGCCGCCCAGCCCGGTAGCGGGACCTCGGGCATCGACAGCAACACGTGGCCGGCGTCGTTGCCGCCGACGAGCAGCCGGAACAGCACCCGGGTCACCAGCACCACCAGGGCCAGCCACAGGTAGAGCCGGAAGGACCGTGCCCACGGCTGGTCGCCGCGGCAGGCGAACACGGTGATGGTCGCCACCGCGACCAGCAGCCCGAGGATGAACGGGTTGGTCGTGCAGGACGCGCCCACGGCGAGACCGACCGCCCAGCACCACCAGGCGACCGGGTGGAGGTCCCGCGGCAGTCTCATCCCGAGCGCCTCCGGAGCGCGGTCACCAGGCCGGCGGCGCCGAGCACGAGCACGGCGAGACCCAGGCCCACCCAGGTCGTCAGCGCTCCACCGCCGTCGTCCTCCGCGTCCGTCGCGAGGTCGCTCGACGGTGGGCCGGCGGTGATCTCGGCGGCGCCCGGCACGGTGCTGCTCGAGGTGCTGGAGGTGGGGGCGGAGGTCGGGTCGGCGCTCTCCTGCTCCCTCTTCTTCCGCCGCTCGGGCGTGGCCGAGCTCCGAACCCGCAGGACCCGCGCTGGACGTGGTCGCAGCGGCGGTGTCGGGCGCGACCGTGGGGCCGCTGGAGTCGTCGCCGTTCCCGCGTTGTCGCCGGCATCGTTCCCGGCGTTGCCCCCCGGGCTGTTGCCGCCGTCCCCGCTGCCGCCGCCGTCGTCGGACGGCTCGTCCGAGGGCTCGACCGGCTCAGCGTGAGCGGTCGGGGACGCGTCCGGTGGTTGGGCGTTGCCGCCGCCCTCGTGCCAGGCGAAGGCGACGTAGCCGCCGTCCGGCACCTCCAGGGCGCCCACGCCCTGGTCGGAGACGCCATTCCCCGACTTGCCGTCAGACCACCACAGACTCCAGAACGACGCCGTTGGCCTGCGGACGCACGGTCATCCGGGCTGCCCGGTGACCTTGCAGGTGAAGCCGGGCTGCCGCGGGTGGTACTCCAGCGAGAACCCGGCGTCCGGGAAGACCTGGGACGCGGACTGACCGGCCCCGCCCGGGTCACACCCGGCCCGGGCCCGCCGCCGACCTCGTTGAAGTCGACGATCACCGTCACACCGTCCGCACTCCGGCACGCAGCGGCCGCCGCCGACGCCGCCGCGGTGGCCGCGGCGGACGGGATCAGACACCCGCGGCGGCGACCAGCGCCGCTGCCAGCGCCGGGCCGAGACTCCTGGTAGGCATCGACATCAGCGGACGTCGAACGACCTGGTGCCAGCGCGGTCGGCGAACTGCCCGACGACACGGATCCGATGACTTCCCTTGTCGCGGCCCACGCCGAAGGTGGTGCGGAAGACACCCCGGTTGTTGACGATGCCACGGGCGACCCGGTCGCCGTCATAGCGGACGACGACGCGCTCTCCCACGAACAGGCTGCGGACCACGACGGTCTGCTGCCCGCGCGGCGCGCACGTACCGCGTCGCGCTCGAACCTGACCTTCTTCGCGGCGAGCGACACGCGACTCGGTCTCGACCGGCCTGTGCGGCGTTGACCTGGACTCCAACGAAACCGGTGCGGTTCGGGACCTGGACGCGGGCCCGCGCCGTACCGTCCGGACGGCCGACGACCGCACCGGTGCGGCCGCCGATCTGCGCAGCCGCGCGCTCCCCGGGCGCGAGACCGGTCACGGTGAAGGTGACCTTCTCGCCGCCGTCGAGGACGAGGGCGGCCCCGGAACGAGAGGTCGTCCTCAGAAGCGGGCGCCGCGAGCAGTGCCGGAAGGGCTTGGATGGTGGCGAACCGCCACTGACCCGTGACCGGTGTGGTGATGCCGTCGGCCAACGCGGCGTCGTAGGCCTTCTGGTCGTATGCGATGGCGCCGAACTCGTCCTCAAGCTTGCGGTCGCAGCGGAGTCCGGCGACCTGCCGGCCGCGGATCCACGTCGCGGCTGCTTCGGCCGCTTCGTGCTCGTCGGTGATGTTCAGAGCCCAGCCCGCGAGGCCGGTGCTGTTGGCGTTGGCGCCCTCGGTCGCCGTCCGACCGTCGAACGACCCGTTGCCGGCCTGGCGGGTCTTGATCCACGCGACCGCGTCGGCGACCGCCGCGTCGAGATCAGCGGCCTGGGCCGCGGGTCAGCGGGCACGAGGTCGGAGAGCAGCACCACCACGGCCGCGGCGCGTGTCGCCCGGCGGCACCGGGTCGCTGCACGAGTCGGAGAAGTCGAGGTGGAAGTAGCCAGGACCGCACTGCAGGTCGAGGAGGAAGTCGAGGGCTGCCGGGGCCTCCGAGGACCCGACGAGGGCTGAGCCGCGGGCGGCCCGACGCGCTGACCGAAGGCGGTGTTCGTGAAATCGCCGAAGGTGCGACGTCGGCGATCCGGCCCGACGGCGCGGTCACGCCCTCCAGCTGAGCGACGAGGTCGACATCCCCGAAAGTGCGCGGGTTGGCGGTCGTGAGGTCCTCGACGAAGGACAGCAGCTTGCCGGTCGACCCGGCCCGGACCTCGTCGCCCGGCGACGTGTACGCGTCGGCGTTGGCCCGCAGCGCACTGATGATCGAGCCCATCTTGTCGCGGTCCCCGACGGTGTCGAGTGCGTAGGCGCGCCTCCACCGTCGCGCCGAAGTCGTCGAAGTTGAACTGGTCGTCGTGGATCAGCCCGCCGGTGAGCTCGCGCTCGAGCCAACCGGCACCGAGCTCGAGCGGGCAGCGGATCGGCGTCGTGGGCGTGCGCCGAGGGTGCCGGCCCGCCGAGGACGAGACCGGTGGCGACCAGGAGTGAGCCGCCGAGCACGGCGACGCCGCCCCTGCGAAGGGCGGACCTGATGGAGATGGACATGCTTTCCTTCCCGCTGCTGCAAGGGGAAAGGAACCGGTGCGCGGCACCCGACCCGCTGCGTTCCGCGACAGCGTGTATGTCAGGACGCTCGGGGCAGGTGCTCCGGCTCGCCGTACTCCGAGGAGTGCGGCCTACGGTTGCGGGTCAGCGCCGGAATTCGACCGGCTTCCCCCACCACGGGCGCATTGGATTGTGCCCGCAGCCTAGACCTGGGCGACAGCCCTCGGCGAATCCGTCCAGATGCGGGCGTGCGGGCTCAGGTGAGCTTCTCCAGGATCAGCTCGCGCACCCGGCCGGCGTCGGCCTGTCCGCGCATCTCCTTCATCACCGCGCCGATCAGGGCGCCGGCGGCAGCAACCTTTCCGTCGCGGATCTTGTCGGCCACGTCGGGGTTCGCGGCGATGGCGTTGTCGACCGCTACCGACAGCGCGCCGTCGTCGGAGACCACCGCGAGGCCCCGCCGCTCCACGATCTCCTCGGGAGTGCCCTCCCCCGCGTACATGCCCTCGAAGACGGACCGGGCGAGCTTGTCGTTGATGGTCTTCGCGTCGACCAGTCGCTGCACGGCGGCCACGTCGGCGGGGCTCACGCCGAGTGCGTCGATCGCGGTGCCGGTGTCGTTCGCGCGCCGGGCGAGCTCGCCGAGCCACCACTTCTTCGCGGCTTGCGGACTCGCGCCGGCAGCAATCGTCTCCTCCACCAGTGCGAGTGCTCCGGCGCCGACGGTGTCGCGCATCTCGAGGTCGGAGAACCCCCACTCGGCCTGCAGCCGGGCGCGCTTCGCGGTCGGGTTCTCCGGCAGGGTCCCGCGGAGCTCCTCGACCCACTCCCGGGTCGGGGCGACCGGCACGAGGTCGGGCTCGGGGAAGTAGCGGTAGTCCTCGGCGTCGGACTTCTCGCGGCCCGACGTGGTGACGCCGGTGTCCTCGTGCCAGTGCCGGGTCTCCTGGAGGATGCTCTCCCCCGCGTTGAGCACCGCGGCCTGCCGTGACATCTCGTAGCGGACGGCACGCTCGACCGAGCGGAGCGAGTTGACGTTCTTCGTCTCGGTGCGGGTGCCGAGGACGCCGGAGCCCTTGGGCGCGAGCGACAGGTTGACGTCCGCGCGGATCGAGCCCTGCTCCATCCGGGCGTCGGAGACCCCCAGGGCGACGATCAGGTCGCGGAGCTGGGCGACGTACGCGCGGGCCACGTCGGGCGCCTTCGCCCCGGCCCCCGTGATCGGCTTGGTGACGATCTCGATGAGAGGGATGCCGGCCCGGTTGTAGTCGACGAGCGAGTAGTCCGCGCCGTGGATCCGACCGGTCGCGCCGCCGATGTGCGTGGACTTGCCCGTGTCCTCCTCCATGTGCGCGCGCTCGATCTCGACCCGGTAGGTCTGCGTCTCCCCATCGGCGTCCTGGACGTCGACGTCCATGTAGCCCTCGAAGCAGATCGGCTCGTCGTACTGTGACGTCTGGAAGTTCTTCGGCATGTCCGGATAGAAGTAGTTCTTCCGCGCGAACCGGCACCACTCGGCGATCTCGCAGTTGAGCGCCAGCCCGATCCTGATCGCCGACTCCACGGCCTTGCCGTTGACGACCGGCATCGAGCCGGGCATGCCGAGGCAGGTCGGACAGACCTGGGTGTTCGGCGCGGCGCCGAACTCCGTCGGGCAACCGCAGAACATCTTGGTCGCGGTGTTAGCTCGACGTGGACCTCGAGGCCCAGCGCGGGGTCGTACGACGCCAGCACGTCGTCGAAGGCCACCAGCGTGTCGGTCATCGTTCGTCCCTCACTGGTCGAGGAAGTGGGTCTCGCGACCGCCTCGAGATCCGGTGCGCGGTCGAGGAGCGGCCCGCCCCACTCCGCGGCCAGCAGCGCCTCGAGCGCGGCCCCGACCCGGTAGCAACGGTCGTCGGCCAGTGCCGGGGCGAGGACCTGGAAGCCGACCGGAGTCCGTCCTCGTCGGCGAGACCGGCCGGCACCGAGATGCCCGGGGTACCCGCGAGGTTGGCGGGGATCGTGGCGAGGTCGTTGAGGTACATCGCCAACGGGTCGTCGAGCTTCTCCCCGAGCTCGAACGCCGTCGTGGGCGCCGTCGGCGACACGAGTACGTCGACCTGCTCGAACGCCGCCTCGAAGTCCCGGCTGATCAGGGTGCGGACCTTCTGCGCCTGCCCGTAGTAGGCGTCGTAGTAGCCGCTGGACAAGGCGTAGGTGCCGAGGATGACGCGCCGCTTGACCTCCTCGCCGAAGCCCGCGTCGCGGGTGGCCTTCATGACCTCCTCCGCGCTGGGGTTGCCATCCGGCACGACGCGGAGGCCGTAGCGCATCGCGTCGAACTTGGCCAGGTTGGACGAGCACTCCGCGGGCAGGATCAGGTAGTAGGTCGCTAGCGCGTGCACGAACGTCGGGCACGACACCTCGACGACCTCGGCACCGGCCTTGACCAGCAGGTCGACCGACTCCTGGAAGCGGGACATCACGCCCGCCTGCCAACCGTCACCGGACAGCTCGCTGATGACTCCGATCCGGACACCGGTCAGGTCACCGCCGGCACCCTCGCGTGCCGCGTCGACCAGTGATGGCAGGGGCTGGTCGACCGACGTCGAGTCAAGTGGGTCGTGTCCGCCGATCAGCTCCTGCAACAGGGCGGCGTCGAGCACGGTGCGGGTGACCGGTCCCGCCTGGTCGAGGCTGTTGGCGAGCGCGACCAGGCCGTAGCGCGACACGGCACCGTAGGTCGGCTTCACCCCGACCGTTCCGGTGACCGCACCCGGCTGCCGGATCGATCCGCCGGTGTCGGTGCCGATGGCGAACGGTGCCTCGAAGGACGCGACGGCCGCTGCCGAGCCGCCGCCGGAGCCTCCCGGGATCCGCGTCTGGTCCCAGGGGTTGCGGGTCGGGCCGTAGGCGGAGTGCTCGGTCGAGCTGCCCATCGCGAACTCGTCCATGTTGGTCTTGCCCAGGATCGGCAGGCCGGCCGCCCTGAGGCGGCGCACGACGGTGGCGTCGTACGGCGGGATCCAGCCCTCGAGGATCTTGGACCCACAGGTGGTCGGCAGTCCCTGGGTCGTGAGCACGTCCTTGACCGCGATCGGTACGCCGTCGAGCGGGTGCAGCGGCGCTCCCGCCGCGCGGCGCTCGTCGGACGCGGCGGCCTGCGCGAGCGCACCCTGGGTGTCGACGTGCAGGAACGCGTGGATGCCGGAGGTCGCGTCCCCGTCGACGGCAGCGATCCGGTCGAGGTGGGCCTGGGTCAGCTCGACCGAGGTCACCTCACCGGCGGCCAGCGCGTCAGCCAGCTCGGCCGCCGTCCTGCGAGTCCACGACCCGGTCGCCGTCACTGCTCGTCCCCGAGGATCCGCGGCACGGCGAACCGCCCGTCCTCGCTTGCC
This sequence comes from uncultured Actinomycetota bacterium, assembly GCA_963724275.1. Lineage (GTDB taxonomy): Bacteria > Actinomycetota > Actinomycetes > Propionibacteriales > Nocardioidaceae > Nocardioides. The sequence goes on from CAVRUB010000003.1 coordinate 331,607, forward strand.
GGCGCGCCCGACAGCGCCTGCTCGGCCGTCAGGCCGGGTACGACGACGTCCTCGCGGAAGACGTTGGTGAGGGGGATCGGGTGCGAGGTCGGCGGGACGTCGTCACCGGCGACACCACGGATGGACGCGACCGACTCGAGGATGACGGCGAGCTGTGGTGCCAGGTGGTCCAGCTCGGCGTCGTCGAGGTCGATCCGGGCGAGGTCAGCCAGGTGGGCCACCTCGTCACGCGAGATCTCGGGCATGTGGCAATCCTAGGGTCCGCCGTGCGCGGGTGGTCCGGCGGTGCAACTGCGGGGCATGCGGGTGCAAGAGCGCCGGCGGCAGCAGGGTCGTCCCACCCGGCTCACCGACGCGGGGAGAGTGATGGCGGAGCGGGCCAGGATGCCCTCACCCTGGGCCGGCCCGCTTGCAGAGGACTTGACGGGGGGTGGATTGGGCACTAGTCAGCAGACATCGGCTCGGGACCGGAGGAGACACCATGACCATGCGCGGAAGCCTGTTGCGCACCAAGACCGTCGAGCAGTCGATCGCGGAGACCGAGGAGCCGGAGCACCGACTCAAGAAGGACCTCGGCGTCATGGACCTGATCGTGTTCGGCGTCGGGGTGATCATCGGCGCCGGTATCTTCGTCATCACGGGGACGGTGGCCAAGACCAATGCAGGTCCCGCGATCACCATCTCGTTCGCCATCGCCGGGCTGGCCTGTGCGCTCGCGGCTCTCTGCTACGCCGAGTTCGCGTCGACGGTGCCGGTCGCGGGGAGCGCCTACACGTTCAGCTACGCCACCTTCGGCGAGCTGGTGGCGTGGATCATCGGCTGGGACCTGGCGCTGGAGTTCACGATCGGTGCGGCCGCCCTCTCGACCAGCTTCTCGGGCTACTTCCAGGAGGTTGTCGAAGGCACGCCGTTCGAGGTCCCGGCACAGCTCGGCTCAGCGGCCCAGGGCACGGTCGACCTGCCCGCCGTACTGATCGCGCTTCTGGTCACCGGCGTGCTGATCGCCGGCATCAAGCTGTCGAGCCGGATCAACCAGGTCATCGTCGCGATCAAGCTGCTCGTGATCGCCGCCGTCATCATCTTCGGCGTCTCCCACATCGACTTCGACAACTACTCCCCGTTCGTCCCGGAGTCGGAGCCGGCGCCGGACACCTCCGCCGGGTTCATGGACACCACCTTGATCGCCTGGCTCTTCGGACTCGACCCCGCGGTCTACGGCATCGCGGGGGTCATCTCAGCGGCCTCGATCGTGTTCTTCGCCTTCATCGGCTTCGACATCGTGGCGACGACCGCCGAGGAGACGCGCAACCCGCAGCGCGACGTGCCCCGCGGCATCCTCGGCTCACTGGCGATCGTGACGCTCCTGTACATCGTGGTGAGCCTGGTGATCACCGGCATGCAGAACTACACCGACATCGGCGCCGAGGACGCCGCCCCCTGGCCACCGCGTTCGACGCGGTCGACATGGGCTGGATGGGACGTCTGATCGCGATCGGCGCCTGTATCGGTCTGATCGTCGTCGTGATGATCCTGATGCTCGGCCAGACTCGGGTCGCGTTCGCCATGGCCCGCGACGGCCTGCTGCCGCCAGCGCTGGCCACGGTGCACCCCACGCTCCGCACGCCCTGGGTGATCACCGCGATCACGGGTGTCGCGGTCGCGATCATCGGCGGACTGGTGGACCTCCAGACGCTCGTGCACCTGGTCAGCATCGGCACCCTGTTCGCGTTCGTGCTGGTGAGCCTGGGCGTCCTGGTGCTGCGCCGCACCCGACCCGACCTGCCGCGAGCGTTCCGGACTCCTGCGGTCTGGTTCGTGGCAGTCGTGTCAGCGCTGCTGTGCCTCTACCTGATGCTCAACCTCACCGGCGGCACCTGGGTGCGGTTCCTGGTGTGGATGGCCATCGGCGTCGTCTTCTACCTCGTCTACGGGCGGACGCACAGCCGACTCGCACGGAGATCCGCAGAGAGCGAGCGGCAAGAGGTCGCGTAGCGGCGACAGCGAGGGGCTCCGGGTCGGCTCGACAGCTTCCCGAACGGTCGTGATCCTGATCGGTCGGGTCAGGGGAAGCCGAGCCCGTAGCTCCTGTCGCTGCTGAGGAGGAGGGCGGTGAGCCCTACCTGTGAGACGTCGTGCCTCCTGGCTCGGTCCGGTCATTTGCGGAGCTCGTCCAACCCCCGGCGGAGCTCACCGCATCTGACAAGGTGACCCGACGAGGAGAGGGATCGTGGATGACGCAACCACCGACCGATGACGAGTTCGCCGAGCTCGTGCATGCGTGCTGGGCGAGCCTCTACCGCACGGCCTACCTGCTGCTCGGCGACCCCGTCGAGGCGGAGGATCTCGTGCAGACGGCCCTGGCCAAGACCTACGCGAGCTGGCGCAAGGTGCGCAGCGTCGACGCCGCACCCGGCTACGCGCGGACCACGCTGGTCAACACCGCGTCGTCATGGTTCCGCAAGAAGGGCTGGCGCAACGAGCGGCCGACCGACGTGCTGCCCGAGGTCGCGCACGCGTCCAGGCTGGAGACCGACCTGAACGACCGGCGAACCGTGATCGACGCGCTGAGCACCCTGCCGCCACGTCAGCGGGCGGTCGTCGTGCTCCGCTACTACGAAGACCTCAGCGTCGCGCAGGTGGCCCACGCCCTCGGCATCACGGAGGGCACCGTGAAGTCCCAGACATCGGAGGCGCTGTCGAAGCTTCGAGCACTGCTCGGCGACAGCATCATCCCGGCAGGAGCGAACCATGACTGAACGACTCAAGCAGATGCTGGACGGGGAGGCTCACGGCCTGTCCGTCCCCCCTCCCGCGACCGATGCCGTGCTTCGCCAGGGGCGGGGTCTGCGCCGCCGCAACCGACTCGTGACGGGCGCCGCAGGCGTCGCGGCCGCGGTCGTCGTCGGCAGCGGTGTCATCGCCCTGACCGGCGGCAGCGACAACAACGCGGCACCCGATCCGGCGGGCTCGCCGGTCGGCACCAACCCCGTGTTCTCCTACGGCAACGAGGTCTTCTACGACGGTCCCCGGCACCGCACCGCCATCGACGACGCAGCGGTGAAGTCGCTGTTCTACACCTCGGCGGGCGTCCTCGTGCGGCACGGCGACAACTCCTGGAGCGACGGCGGTGGACCTCAGCGGTTCTCGCTCATCACCCCCGGAGGTGACGTCCAGCCGCTCCGTCTCGTCAACGAGGAGACCGTCCACGCCAGCGACCCCGACCAGCCGTACGTCGTCTACGGCGAGGCGGTCGACGGCGAGCTGCACGTGGTCGTCTACGACGTCGCCACGGACACCGAGGAGGCCCGGGTGAGCGTGGGTCGCACCCGCGAGACCTGGTTCCCGGTCGCGCTCGACGGAGACACGGTCTACGTCCAGGATCGCTCGAGGGACGAGACCTACGCGGTCGACTGGAGGGCCGGCACCGCCGAGCCGTCGGACGTCGCGAGCACCTGGGAGGTCGCCGGCGGCCGCGCCGCCACCGAGGCCGACGGGAGGCCGGCGGTGGTCGACGTGGCGGAGAGTGACGTGCTCCTCACCACGGAAGGACCCGGCTACTTCGACCTCTCGCCCGACGGCCGCTACGCCCAGCTCGTCGACGAGGAGGGCGGCGGCCCCACGTTCGAGGTCTACGACGTGGCCACCGGCGAGCCGGTCACGCTCGAGGGCAACCCGTTCGAGTGGGGCTGGACCGCCGACGGGGACATGTTCAAGGTCGACGACAACCGCGTCACGACGTGCGACTCGGCTACCGGTGAGTGCACGGTGGAGTCCTACTCGCAGCCGTCGATCCCCGAGCCCGCACCGATCACGGACACGGTGAGCGACCCGGTCTGTCCCGACGAGGAGTCCCTCGCGTGCTACGACGACGAGGCCTTCCTCGGCAACTGCTACGAGAACCCCGACGACTGCGAGTGGCGCGAGACCAAGTCCGTCACTCCCATGACGATCGAGACCAAGCTCGCGGGCAGGGCCTACGAGTCCTGATCCGTCAGCGGACGTGCTGGCGCAGGTAACGGTCGGTGCGCTCCATCGACGCGAAGAACTGCGGGCCGAAGGCGTGGCCCTCGCCCTCGTACTCGGCGAGGGTCACGTCGACGCCGTCACGCTCCATGAGGCGGGCGGTCTCCCGGCTCCACCGCAGCGGGCAGGTGTCGTCGAGGGTGCCGTGGTGGATCAGCACCGGCTCGGTGACCTGGTCGAAGTAGGTGCGGGCGCTGATGCCGTCCCAGAACGCCGGGTTGTCGCGCGGGAGGCCGTAGCGCCGGTCGATCGTGTTGACGAGGTCCTCCCGGCCCGGGTCGTGCGCGATCCAACGGTCGTAGTTGTCGACGGCGTCGGAGCTGACCGGCGCCCAGACCACACCGGCGTCGACGAGCCCGGGCTGAGCCACCAGCGCGTTGTAGACGACTCCGCCGCCCATCGAGCGGCCGCCGATGGCCATCTGGTCGTCGGCGACCGGACCATCCCAGTCGCGCAGCGCGAGCACGGCGTTGATGACGTCCTCCGTGTAGCCCATCCGGAGGTCCGCCTCGCCGACGTCGGTGTCGTCGGAGCCCGCGTGGTTTCGGTAGTCCACGTGCAGCGCGACATAGCCGTGGTTGGCGAACCACTCCCGCTCGCGGGTCATCCCCTGGCCGTTCACGTAGTACGCGGGATCGATGTAGCCGTGCGCGAGCACGATCGCCGGGAAGGGCCCCTTCCCCTCGGGGATCGCGATCCGACCAGAGATGGTCAGGCCGCTGCCGCGATAGGTGACCTCGTACTGGCGCTGGGTCGAGGTCGAGTAGACCTCGGTGCCGAGGCGGAGCCGTGCGCCGTCGTACTCCTTCTGCTGGAGAGCGGGCAGCGACACGGGGTGCGGCGGCTCGACCGGCTGGGTCGGGTCGGCTGGATCGACTGGGTCGACTCCGTGGGCTCGCTCTGCTGGTCGGCGGGCGCCGTCGTCGACTCGTCACCGGTGGTCGTCGGCGCCGGCGCCGGGTTGGGACTGGCGTCCGAGGGCTCGGAGCCCGGGTCGGTGCAGCCGACGAGGACGAACACGCAGCACGTCAGCGCAGCCAGGAGACGCTTCACCCCACCAGTCTGCATTGATCGAGAAAATTCCGAGCCGCTGTCGATTTCGCTGGGCGAGCGGCGACGAACAGGTGAAGGATCCACTCCACGAGGAAAGGAACTCGGAGATGAAGTACGTGCTGATGTTCACCAGTGACCCGGCCCAGCTCGCGAACGTGAGCGAGGAAGACGCGCAGGCGGTCTACGGCAAGATCTACACCTGGTTCCAGGAGAACGCCGCGTCCATCGCGGACTCCGGTGCCGAGCTGCAGCCGGTCGAGACGGCGACCACCGTGAAGCACGGCGGCGTCGTCGTCGATGGGCCGTTCAACGAGGCCAAGGAGGTCGTCGGCGGGTTCAGCGTCATCGACGTCGCCGACATGGACGCCGCGATCGCCCTGGCGAAGACCTGGCCACACCTCGAGCTCCCCGGCGTCGCCGTCGAGATCCGGCCGATGGTCGAGGACTACAGCCAGTTCGACTGATGACCACGTGACCAGCACCGACGGGCTGCTGGCGGCCACGATCCGCGAGGAGTCGGGCCGCCTGGTCACCGCCCTGTACCGCCGCTTCGGCGACTTCGACGTCGCCGAGGAGGCGGTGCAGGGCGCGGTGGTCGAGGCACTGACGCAGTGGCGGCGCGACGGTACGCCGCACCGTCCCGGTGCCTGGCTCATGACCGCGGCCCACCGCAACGCGCTCGACCTGCTGCGGGCTCGCGGTCGTCTGGCACGCGTGGTCGAGCTGCTCGGGGGTCCTCCGGAGGAGGAGGCGTCGCTGCTGGACGAGGACTTCAGACGGGATGCGGACGACCGGCTGCCACTGCTCTTCGCCTGCTGCCACCCGGCGCTGGCTGTCGAGGCACGGCTGGCGCTGACCCTGCGCGCGGTCATCGGCCTCACCACCCCGCAGATTGCTCGCGCGTTCCTCGTGAACGAGCAGACCCTTGCCCAGCGGATCGTCCGGGCCAAGCGCAAGATCGTCGCCACCGGCATCGAGCTCAAGGTGCCCGAGGCCGTCGACGAGCGGCTCCCTGACGTGCTCGCCGTGGTCTACCTCGCCTACAACGAGGCGTTCGTGTCCTCCACGGGGAGCACCCACGATCGCGACCTGGGCGCCGACGCGGTCTGGCTGGCGGAGGTCGTCGCCCACAGCCTGCCCGACCGTGCCGAGGCGTGGGGACTCGCTGCCCTGCTCCGGATCCAGCACGGACGCGCCGCCGCCCGGTTCACCCCGGCGGGCGACCTGGTGCTGCTGCGTGACCAGGACCGCGCTCTCTGGGACTCGTCGGCGATCAAGCGCGCCGGCGAGCACCTCGAGCGAGCCGCGTCGCTCCGGTCACCCGGCCGCTACCAGCTCGAGGCCGCGATCGCGATGTGTCATGCGGAGGCGCGGTCCTGGGAGGAGACCGACTGGCTGCAGATCGTGACGCTGTACGGCTTCCTGATCCGCCAGGACCCGTCCCCGGTGATCCGTCTCAACGGCGCGATCGCTCTCGCCCAGCTCGGCACGCGCCAGGCCGCTCGCGCGCTGGCCGAGGTCGACGCACTCGAGCGCGACCTGGCGGGCTACTACCTGTGGCACGCCTCCCGCGCCGAGCTGCTGCGCCTGTCCGGTCGCGACGACGAAGCCGCGGCCGCCGACCGACGTGCGCTCGAGCTGACGAGCAACGACGCCGAGCGCCGACTGATCCAGACCCGCCTCCACCGGCACCCGCTGACAGACGGGTCGTGACCGGTCATTCGAGCGCTGGCGGCCCGCCTTCGAGCAGGGCCACGAAGCCCGCCTCGTCGAGGATGGGTACGCCGAGCTGCTCGGCCTTGTCGGCCTTGGACCCGGCGTTGTCGCCGATCACGACGAAGTCTGTGTTCTTCGACACCGACCCGGCGGCCTTGCCACCGCGCGCCAGGATCGCCTCCTTCGCCGAGTCGCGGCTGAACTCCTGCAGGGATCCGGTGACCACGACCGTGAGTCCCTCGAGGGTGCGCGCGACGGTCTCATCCCGCTCGTCCTCCAGCGCGACGCCACCGCGCTCCCACTTGTCGACGATCTCGACGTGCCACGGCTCCTTGAACCACTCGATCACCGCCGCAGCGATGATCGGACCCACCCCTTCGGCAGCGGCGAGCCTTGCCTCGGACGCACCCCGGATCGCCGCCATCGAGCCGAACTCCTGGGCCAGCGCGCGCCCTGCGGTGGGGCCGACGTGCCGGATCGAGAGCGCGACGAGCACCCGCCACAGCGGGACCTGCTTGGCCCGGTCGAGGTTGGCCAGCAGCCGCTCGCCGTTCGCCGACAGCTGAGGTCCTTCCTCCCCCTTCCTGGGGGCGCGGGTGAAGAGCGCAGCCTGCTTGAGCTTGTCCTCCGTCAGCGCGAACAGGTCGCCCTCGTTGCCGATGACCTTCGCCTCGAGAAGGGCCGCCGCGGCCTCGTAGCCCAGGCCTTCGATGTCGAACGCGCCGCGCCCGGCAACGTGGAACACCCGCTCGCGGACCTGGGCCTCGCAGAACTGGTGGTTGGGGCAGCGCAGGTCCTTGTCGCCCTCCTTCTGCTGCGCCAGCGTCGTGCCGCAGGCCGGGCACTCGGTCGGCATCACCCATTCCTCGAGACCCTCCGGCCGCAGCGCGAGGACCGGGCCGAGAATCTCAGGGATCACGTCGCCGGCCTTGCGCAGGATCACCGTGTCGCCGGGTCGGACGTCCTTGCGCTTCACCTCGTGGGCGTTGTGCAAGGTGGCGTTCTCCACCGTGGAGCCGGCGACCTTGGTCGGCTCCATCACCCCGTACGGCGTGACCCGGCCGGTGCGACCGACGTTGACCCGGATCTCGAGGAGCTTGGTGTTGACCTCCTCGGGTGGGTACTTGAAGGCGATCGCCCAGCGCGGCGCGCGACTGGTCGAGCCGAGCCGGCGCTGCAGCGCGACGTCGTCGACCTTGACCACGACACCGTCGATCTCGTGCTCGGTGACGTCGTGACGGTGCTCGCCGAAGTAGGTGATGAACTCCTTGACCTCGTCCAGCGTCGACAGCACCCGCACCCGGTCGCTGGTGGGCAGGCCCCAGGACCGGAGCGCCGCGTAGGCCGCCGACTGGGCGGTCGGCTCGAATCCCTTGCGGGCGCCGATGCCGTGGCAGACCATCCCGAGGTCGCGGCTCGCGGTGACCCGCGGGTCCTTCTGGCGCAGCGACCCGGCGGCGGAGTTGCGCGGGTTGGCGAACATCGGCTTGCCGGCCTCGACGAGGGTCTCGTTGAGCTTGTCGAAAGCCGAGAGCGACAAGAACACCTCACCGCGCACCTCGAGCAGGTCGGGCACCGGATAGCTCTCGCTTGCCGCCAGCCGGTCGGGGATGTCGGCGATCGTCCGCACATTGGGCGTGACGTCCTCGCCGGTGCGGCCGTCGCCGCGGGTGAGCGCCCGGACCAGGCGGCCCTTCTCGTAGAGCAGGTTGATCGCGAGCCCGTCGACCTTGAGCTCGCACAGCATCGCTGCCCCGCCGGCGCCGTCGCGGCCCAGCCGCTTGTGCCATGCCTCGAGCTCATCGAAGGAGAAGGCGTTGTCGAGGCTCTCCATCCGTTGCAGGTGGTCGACCGCGGTGAACTCGGTCGAGAACGTGCCCCCGATCTTCTGTGTCGGGCTGTCCGGCGTCTGCAGCTCCGGGAACTGCTCCTCGAGCTCGTTGATCCGCCGCCACTTCAGGTCGTACTCCGCGTCGGACAGCGTCGGTTCGTCGAGCACGAAGTAGCGCCACCGTGCGTCCTCGATCTGCTGCGCCAAGGTCTGGTGTTCGTCGCGGTCTGCGTCGGAGGGATCCGTGACCGCGGGCACCGAGTCGCTCATAGGCACATCTTGCCTGTCACAGCCGACAGCCGAGCGGTGTCCTGTGGGTGCCGGAATAACCCGGGCGGAAATCGACTTGCGTGAAACGAAACCGTTCCGTACTATCCAATGAAACGAAACCGTACCGTTCCATCTGAGAGGTGCCCGATGTCCCCCACTCAAGCCGCCCAGGCCGAGGCGCACCTGCGTCCGCGGGTCGAGGGCGAACGCGAGCAGGAGATCCTCGACGCCACGATCGACATCCTGGCCGAGACCGGCTACGACCGGCTCACCATGGACGCGGTCGCCGCCCGGGCGAAGGCGTCGAAGGCCACGCTCTACCGCCGCTGGAACAGCAAGGCGCAGCTGGTGATCGACGCGCTCCTCTCGGAGAAGCAGCCGATGACCGCTCCCGACACCGGGAACCTGCGCGACGACCTGCTCGGGGCGTTCTGCGGGATGGGCGGCCTGACCGACGGCCGCCAGATCGCGATCCTCGGCAGCGTCATCACCGCGATCTCCCGCGACGAGGAGTTCGCTGAGGCGTTCCGGCGCGACTTCATCGGTCCCAAGAAGGCGCTCTCGACCGAGATGTTCCGTCGCGCCCAGGAGCGCGGCGAGCTCAAGGACGACCTCGACCTCGAGCTGGTCGCGGCCGCGCTCCCCGGCATCGTCCTGCACCGCACGTTCCTGCTCGGCGACCTGCCGACGACCGACCTGGTCGCGAAGGTGGTCGACCAGCTCATCCTTCCCGCCGTGACCCGCGGCTGACTCGTCCCAACCACACATCCAAGGAAACCAGCTGATGACCAACACCGAATCCGCCGACGTCGAGGGGACGATCTCCCCGGACGCGCCGCTGGAGCAGGAGCAGGCTCCCCGAGCCTCCCGAGTCCCGCACGCGGGTCTCGCCCTCGTGCTCATCCTCACCGCGCAGCTGATGGTCGTGCTCGACTCGACCATCGCCAACATCGCACTGCCCTACATGGGCGCCGACCTCGGCATCTCCCAGGCCAACCTGACCTGGATCGTGACCGGCTACGCCCTCGCGTTCGGCGGCCTGCTGCTCCTCGGCGGCCGGCTCGGCGACCTCTACGGGCGCCGCTTGATGTTCATGACCGGTCTCACCGTCTTCGCGATCGGCTCGCTGCTCGGAGGCCTCGCGCAGAGCGAGGCTCTCCTGTTGGGCTCACGTGGCCTGCAGGGCGTGGGCGCCGCTCTCGCCGCACCTGCCGCGCTCGCCCTGATCACCACGACGTTCCCTGCCGGTCCCCAGCGCAACCGGGCGATGGCGGCGTACGCCACCATGTCGGGCATCGGCGCGGCCATCGGTCTCATCCTCGGTGGATGGCTCACCGGCCTCGACCAGCCATTGGGCGTCGACGGCTGGAGGCTGACCTTCCTGATCAACGTCCCGATCGGTCTGATCGCCGCGTTCGCCGCGCCGCGCGTGCTGAAGGAGTCCGAGAGGCACACCGGCTGGCTGGACATCCCCGGCGCGATCACCGGAACCTTCGGCCTGCTCGGCATCGTGTTCGGGCTGTCCCGGGCGGGCGAGGAGGCCTACGGCTGGGGCCACGCCCAGACGATCACCTCGCTCGCCGTCGGCGCCGCCCTGCTGGTCGCCTTCGTCGTCATCGAGTCGCGGGTCGACCACCCGCTGCTACCCATGCGGATCTTCGCCAACCGGACCCGCGCGACCAGCTTCGTGGCGATGATGATCGCTCCGGCCGCGATGTTCGCGATGTTCTTCTACCTGAGCCTGTTCATCCAGCAGATCATGGGCTTCAGCCCGCTCGAGGCCGGCTTCGCGTTCCTGCCGTTCTCCTTCGGCATCGTGATCGGCGCCGGACTCTCGTCCAACCTGGTGAGCCGGATCGATCCGCGCTTCCTGTCCGGTACCGGCACCCTGATGGCCGCGTTCGCGCTGTTCATGTTCTCCCGGATCACCGTGGACGACAGCCCGTCCGCGATCCTGAGCGCCCTCGGCGCCCAGGCGCAGATCGGGGCGGACGTGAACTACTGGACCAACCTGTTCCCCTACATCATGCTGATGGCGATCGGTATGGGCATGGTGTTCGTGCCGCTGACCTTGACCGCCGTCCACCACGTGCGGCCGGAGGACTCGGGCATCGGTTCCGGCGTGCTCAACACCATGCAGCAGGTCGGCGGTGCTCTCGGTCTCGCGATGCTGAGCACGGTGGCGCTGCAGTTCACCAACAACAGAGGTGACGAGATCGCCGCTCCGCTCCAGGACGGATTCGCGCAGGCGGGCCTCAACCCGACGGCAACCGTCCCGGGCACGGACATGACGTTCTTCGACCTGGGCATCTTCCAGGGCACCTTCACCTCCGGCGCCCAGGCTGCGTTCCTCGTCGGCTCGCTGATGATGCTCGTCGCCTCGGCGGTGATCTGGGTCTTCCTCGACGTCAAGCACACCGAGCTGGCGACGGATGGTCCCGAGGGTGGCGTGCACGTGGGCTGACCGCCCGCGACCGCGCTCCGACGGCCCGCACCCCGATCAGGGGTGCGGGCCGTTGCGCGTCCCGGCAAGGGATGTGCGCTCGGCATCCGGGTACCGCGGCCTGTGGAACAACGAGCCAAGGGGAGGGTGTCATGGACATCGACAACAGCGTCCAACAAGCGTTCGACGGGTTCTTCGGGTTCCTCCCGAACCTGTTGGGCTTCATCGTCATTCTGATCATCGGATTCGTGGTCGCCAAGATCGCGCAGGCCGTTACGCGCAAGATTCTCGAGAAGGTCGGCGTCGACCGCCACCTGCATGCTTCGAACTCGCACCAGTACGTCGAGCGGGTCCTGCCCGGCGCGAGCGTGTCGAACGGAATGGCCCGGGTCGTGTTCTGGCTCGTCTTCGCCTTCTTCTTCGTCGCAGCGATCGGTGCACTGCAGATCGCCGCAGTCACCACCTTCATGAACCAGGTCCTCGCCTACCTGCCGAACGTGATCGTCGCGATCGCGATCTTCGTGGTCGCCGCGCTGGTCTCCGCCGCGGTCGCGAGCGCAATCACCAGGACGATGGGCGACACCCCGACCGGCAAGATCGCGGCCACCGTGCTTCCCGCGGTCGTGATGGTCATCGCCCTGTTCATGATCCTCGAGCAGCTCGAGATCGCTCCCGAGATCGTGCGCATCGCGTTCGCTGCCACTATGGGCGCCCTCGCCCTCGGCCTGGCTCTCGCCTTCGGGCTCGGCGGCCGCTCGGTCGCGCAGCGGATGCTCGAAGACGCCTACGCGAAGAGTCGCCAGCAGAAGGACCAGGTGCGCAGCGACCTCCAGACCGGGGGCGACCGGGCTGCAGCAGCGCGGCACGCGGGGTCCCCGACCAGCACGACCCCAGGCACGACCCCAGGCACGACCCCGGCACGACCCCGGGCACGACTACGGGCACGACTACGGGCACGACTACAGGCACGACTACGGGCACCACTACCAGTACCGGCACCACGATCACGCCCACGCCCGGCGTGGGCTAGGAGGTAGATCAACGATGGGAACCTTCAGCAACCGTGGCAGTGAACGCGGCGCCACTGCCGAGGAGCGCGCGGCGCTCGCGGACCAGGAACGCGCCAGCGGCAGCCAGACCGGTGGCACCTACACCGGTGGCACCCACGTCGGCGGCACCCACTCCGGCCACCACACGGCCGCACCTCCAGGACCGACGCATCGTGATCCCGCGGTCGGCACCGACCCGGCCCGCGACACCCACCCGCCCGAGCATGTGCACGAGCAACGGGTCGACGAGCGGGGTGCGGTCACCAACCACGACCGCGCCCACGAGAGGTTCGGGGGCGTCAACCTCGGCGCCGCCGTCGCCGGCTGGCTGGTGGCCATCGCACTCACCGTGCTGTTGAGCAGCATCCTCGGTGCGATCGCGTCGGCGGTCGGTACTGCGACCGAGCTCACCCAGGACCAGGCTCAGCGCGAGGCCGGAACGATCGGGCTTGCAGCCGCGATCGCCGTGGTCGTCGTCATGATGTTGGCCTACTACTTCGGTGGGTACGTCGCCGGCCGGATGTCGCGCTTCGACGGGGCCCGGCAAGGACTGACCGTGTGGCTGATCGGCCTGCTGATCACCATCCTGGCCGTCATCCTCGGTGTCGTCTTCGGCGACCAGTACAACGTGCTCGACCGGGTCGACCTGCCGCGGATCCCGATCCCGACCGACACGGCCACGTGGGGCGGCATCATCACCGGCGTCGCCCTGCTGCTCGGCACGCTGGTCGCTGCGGTCGCCGGCGGCAAGGTCGGCCACCGCTACCACGACCGCGTGGACCGGGTCGCGTACCGCTGACCAGCTGCTCACCACTCCCCACCAGAGAAGGGGTCCGGCTCCGGCCGGGCCCCTTCCTGCGTCCGAGCCCTCGTCGGGGAGTCAGGACAGTGACGTCGCTGCGGAGCGGAGGAGCGTGAGCGACTGTCGCACCCATGCCGCCGATGCGCCCGCCTGCCCGCACGCCGGGGACAACACGAGCTGGTGCGCGACCTGCCCCGGATCGAGGCCGACGAGATCGAGCCACCGGTGGACGGCGCCGACGACATCCTTCTCCGTCGGCGGTCCAGCAGGGTCAGTGCTGGGCACGACGCCGAGAGCGACCGCGTCCCCCGCTTCTAGCGCGGCCGCCAGTGCATCGTGACCGTCCGCACCGACGAGCGACAGGTCGACCGCGAGTCCCACCGCACCTGCCCCGCGGAGCAGGGCGAGCGGCGCGTCCGCGGCGCAGCAGTGCACCCAGGGTTCGGCACCCGCCTCGCGAACGGCACCGAGCACCCATCCCAGCGCGTCGCTCGCCTCGGGCGGGTGCACGGTGCGGTGCCTGCCGAAACCGGACGCGGTCGGCACCGCGCCCGCGAGGACGGCGGGCAGTGCAGGCTCGTCGACCTGGACCACGACCCGGCTGGCACGCGACAACGGCGTCGTACGTCGGCGACGTGGTCGGCCACGCCCGCCGCCAGCGCCTGCGCCAGGTCGCGCCGGGCACCGTGGTCGGCCAGCACCTTGTCGCCGCGCGGACGCTCGACCGTCGCGGCCAGTGTCCACGGTCCGGCGACCTGCACCTTGACCGGTCCGGCATGGTCCGCGGCCTGCTCCTCGAACGTGTCGAGATCCTGGCCGAGAAGGCTGAGGGCGCGCCGCTGGTCGAGCGCCGGGGCACCGGAGGTGGCGGTCAACCGCCAACCCGCAGGTTGCAGGTCGGCGTCGAGCTCGGTCACCAGACCGAGGGTGCGACCGATCATCTCCGCCGCTACGCCTCGGCCGGGCACCTCCGGGAGGAACGGCAGGTCTACCTCGCCCAGCACGATCCGCAGCGCCTCGTCGAAGTCGTGCTGGTCGGTCCCCGGGAAGGAGCCGACCCCCGTTGCCAGCGTCACTTCTCGCGATCCCCGCGATGTCGTCCTGGGGAGTGAAGCGGAGGTGGAAGACGGCGTGCGGCGATCATGCAGGCACCCGTCGGGTCGCGTCGATGGTCGCCGAGCCGACGACCCGGCTGTCCTGGTAGATCACTGCAGCCTGGCCCGGGGCGATGCCGAAGGCCGGGTCGAGCAGCTCGATGTCCACCTGGTGGCCTGCGTCGTCGACCCGGACCACCGCGCGGTGCTCGTCACCGTGGGCACGCAGCTGCACCGTGGCCGCAGAGGCCGATCCCGGCGGGAGCGGCGCCCCGCACCAGCGCGGCTGGCCGGCGCGGATCCGCTCGACGGCGAGCCGCTCGTGCGGGCCGACGGTGACAGTGCCCGACACCGGCTCGATGTCGAGCACGTAGCGCGGCCGACCGTCGTCGGCCGGTCGCCCGATCCGCAGTCCCTTGCGCTGGCCGATCGTGAAGCCGTAGGTGCCCGCGTGCTCGCCGAGGACCTCGCCGCTCTCGTCGACGATCGAACCGCCCTGGTTGGGCACGCGGTCGCCGAGCTTCTCTCGCAGCCACCCGGTGTTGTCCCCGTCGGCGACGAAGCAGATGTCGTGGCTGTCGGGCTTGTCGGCGACCAGCAGGCCGCGCGCGGCGGCCTCGCGACGTACCTCGTCCTTGCGGGTGTCGCCCAGCGGGAAGAGCGAGTGCCGCAGCTGGCGTTCGTCGAGCACCCCGAGCACGTAGGACTGGTCCTTGCCGTGATCGGCAGCCCGGTGCAGCTCCACTCCCCCGTCGGCCGCCTGCTCGAGCCGTGCGTAGTGGCCGGTCGCGACCGCGTCGAACCCGAGCGCCAGCGCGCGGTCGAGCACCGCGGCGAACTTGATCTTCTCGTTGCACCGGAGGCACGGGTTCGGCGTGCGCCCGGCGGCGTAGGTGTCCATGAAGTCCTCGACCACGTCGGCGTGGAACCGGTCGGACAGGTCCCAGACGTAGAACGGGATGCCGATCACGTCCGCGGCCCGGCGCGCGTCGTTGCTGTCCTCGATCGTGCAGCAGCCGCGGGCACCCGAGCGGTAGGACTTCGGGTTGCGCGAGAGCGCGAGATGGATGCCGGTGACGTCGTGCCCGGCGTCAGCCGCGCGGGCAGCGGCGACCGCGGAGTCGACTCCACCGGACATGGCCGCGACGACCTTCATCGGCCTCATGCACGGGCCGCGCGGGCGCGCTCGACGCACGGTCCGAGCGCCTCGGCGACGGCGTCGACGTCGGCCTCGGTGCTGGTGTGGCCGAGGGAGAAGCGCAGCGAGCTACGGGCGACGTCGACGTCGCGGCCCATCGCGAGCAGGACGTGCGAGGGCTGCGGGACACCGGCCGAGCAGGCGGATCCCGTCGAGCACTCGATGCCGCGGGCGTCGAGCAGCATCAGCAACGAGTCGCCCTCGCAGCCGGGGAAGCTGAAGTGCGCGTTGCCGGGCAAGCGGTCGTCAGAACCGTTGAGCACTGCATCGGGGACCGCGCGTCGTACGGCGTCGACGAGGCGGTGGCGCAGCTCGCTCAGCCGGGCCGCGTTGTCGGCCTGCTCCTTGACCGCGACCTCGACCGCGGCTGCGAACCCGGCAACGGCGGGCACGTCGAGGGTCCCGCTGCGGACGTCGCGCTCCTGACCACCACCGTGGACGAGAGCGGTGAGCTCGACCTCGCGGCGTACGACGAGGGCACCCACGCCGAGCGGGCCGCCCACCTTGTGCCCGGAGATCGCCATCGCGTCGACGCCGGAGGCCGCGAAGTCGACAGGCACCGCGCCGAGCGCCTGGATGGCGTCGCTGTGGACCGGGATGCCGTGTGCGGAGGCGAGAGCGACGACCTCGGTGATCGGCTGGATGGTGCCGACCTCGTTGTTGGCCCACATGACGCTCACCAGCGCGACAGTGTCCGGGTCACGGGCGATGCTGGCGGCGAGCGTGCCGGTGTCGAGCCGGCCCTGGTCGTCCACGGGCAACAGCTCGAGCTCGGCGTCCTCGTGCTCGACCAGCCAGTGCAACGGGTCGAGCACGGCGTGGTGCTCGACGGAGGTCGCCAGGATCCGGCGCCGGGCGGGGTCAGCCGCGCGGCGGGACCAGTAGAGGCCCTTCACCGCGAGGTTGTCGGCCTCGGTCCCCCCGGAGGTGAAGACGACTTCCCCGGGACGGCAGCCCAGCGCCTGCGCGATCGTCTCCCGGGACTCCTCGACGACACGCCGGGCGCGCCGACCGGACGCGTGCAGCGAGCTCGCGTTGCCGACGTCGACGAGGTGCGCGGTCATCGCCTCCACCGCCGCGCGAACCATCGGCGTGGTCGCGGCATGGTCGAGGTAGACCGTCGGGGCGTCGTGCATGGCCCTCCCAGGGTACGGCGCTGCCGGTCCAGCGCCGAACCAGAGGTCGGACGGACGACGGGAACACCTGCGACGCCGCGCCCTGTCGGCGTACGGTCGGAGACATGCTTCGCCGGATCGCCCGTGCAGCTCCCTCCCTCGTCCCCGCAGTACCGACCGGCTCCCGGAAGGTCCCGGTGGGTCGCGGCACCGCGACCTGTGAGCGGGTCGTGCCGTAGTGGAGAAGCCGCTCGTGATCGCCGGGGCCGGTATCGCCGGTCTCGCGCTCGCTGCCGGCCTCCAGCGCACCGAGACGGCGACGCCGTACGTGCTGCTCGAGGAGCGACCCGAGCTCGGCAGCGCCGGCGGTGCGATCACGCTGTGGCCCAACGCCGTCGCGGCGCTCGACGAGATCGGTGTCGGGGACGACGTACGCCGCGTCGGCCACCCGGTGAGTGCCGGGAAGATCACCACCCGCCGCGGCCGGGTCCTGCGATCGCTGGACTTCGAGCAGTCGGCAGCGGCGCTGGGCGGGCCGTTGGTCGCCGTACGTCGGAGCGACCTGATCGACATCCTCCACGCGCAGATCAAGCCCGGCAGCGTGCTGGCCGGCGTCGCGGCCCGGGGCTACGGCCACGTCCAGGACGGCGTCCGGGTGTCGACCGACGGCGACCCGATCGAGGCGGCTGCGCTCGTCGGTGCCGACGGCTACCGGTCCGAGATCGCGCGGACGCTGCACCCCGGGCTGCCGGAGGAGTACGCCGGCTACCCCGCCTGGCGCGGCATCGCCGACGTCGGCGGGCTGGAGCCGGTGCAGATGTGGGGCAAGCACCGTGAGTTCGGCGTGGTGCCGCTCGGCGACGGCGCAAGCTACTGGTACGCGACCGTTCGCGGGCCGGCCGGCGGCGCCGTGACGACGACGAGTTGCTCCACCTGCGGACCGCCTTCTCCGGCTGGCCGGACCCCGTCCAGCTGGTGCTCGAGGCGACCGACCCCGTCGCCGTCACCCGCAACGACGTGATGGACCGAGCGCTCCCCCGCCGCTGGAGCGACGGACCGGTGGTCGTCATCGGCGACGCTGCGCACGCGATGCGGCCGCACCTCGGACAAGGCGGCTGCCAGGCGCTGGTCGACGCGGCGGTGCTCGCCCGGCTGCTGCGCCGGACCGATTCTCCTGCTGCCGCCTTCGCCGCGTTCGAGTCCCTGCGCCGTGGGCCTGCCAAGCGGGTGGTCGCCCTCTCCCGCGCAGCCGGCCGGGTGGTCAATGCGCCTGCCGGTCTCCACCTGGTCTCTGCGCTGGTGCCCGACGCGATGATGCTCAAGAACCTGGCCAAGGTCGGCGGCACCGGCGCCTTCCCCTGGTAGCCGCCGAGCAGCCTCGTGCGGTTCGAGCAGTCGCGGCAGCGACGTGCTCGCGGGGTCAGAGCAGGACCAGGTCGTCGACGTGGATGACCTCGCGCTCGTACGCCGCGCCCAGCTCGCGCTTCAGGTCCTTGGTCGAGCGGCCGAGCAGGTCAGGCAGCTCGTCGGCGTCGAAGTTGACCAGCCCGCGGGCGACGACCGAACCGTCAGGGCCGACCACGTCGACCGGGTCGCCCGCCACGAAACCGCCCGAGACCGAGGTGATGCCAGCGGCGAGCAACGAGGCGTGCCGCTCGACGACGGCGCGCACCGCTCCGGCGTCGAGGACGACCGCGCCCTTGGCCTCGGTCGCGTGGCGCAGCCACAGCTGCCGGGTCGGCCGGCGCCGGCCGCTGGCGTGGAACAGGGTGCCGACGGGTTCGCCGGCGAGGGCGGCGGCGGCGTGCTCCGCCGAGGTCAGGACGACGGTGATGCCCGAACCGGTCGCGATGCTCGCGGCGTCGAGCTTGGTGGTCATCCCACCGGTGCCGACGCCGGCCACTCCGGCAGCCCCGATCGCGACGCCGTCGAGGTCGGCGGCGGACCGGACCTCGGGGACCAGGTTCGTGCCGGGGCGGTGCGGTGGACCGTCGTACAGGCCGTCGACATCGGACAGCAGGAGCAGCAGGTCCGCATGGACGAGGTGTGCCACGAGGGCCGCGAGCCGGTCGTTGTCGCCGAAGCGGATCTCCGTCGTGGCCACGGTGTCGTTCTCGTTGACGATCGGGATGACGCCGAGCTCGAGCAGCTTGCTGAAGGTCTGGTGGGCGTTGCGGTAGTGCGAGCGCCGGGTGACGTCGTCGAGCGTGAGCAGCACCTGACCGGCCGTCAGACCGTGTCGCGCCAGCTCCTCGGTGTAGCGGTGCACCAGGAGCCCCTGGCCGACCGAGGCCGCGGCCTGCTGGGCGGCGAGGCCGCGTGGCCGCTTCCTCAAGCCGAGCGGGGCCAGGCCGGCGGCGATCGCGCCCGAGGAGACCAGGACGACCTCCGCACCGCTCGCGCGCACCGAGGCGAGCACGTCGACCAGAGCGCTGACCCGGTCGGGATCGATGCCGCCCTCGGCGGTGGTGAGGGAGGACGAGCCGACCTTGACCACGACCCGGCGGGCGTCGGCCACGGCCGACCGTTCAGTCACCGGGGTCCTCCTCCTTCCATGCCTCCTCGTCGGTCGCGTCGGGGTCGGCGTCGGAGCCGATCTCGTAGGCCAGCGGGCCGTACTCGTCGGGCCGGTCCAGCCGCCGTGCGACGTCGGCCCGGGTCTCGGTCTCGCTGCGTTCGGGCATGCTCTCCTGGATGTCGCGCCGCCGCTGGGCGGCCGGCCGGTCCTCCTGGAACCGCTCGTCCTGACCCCGCCGCGAGAGGTTCTCGGCGCCGGCGTCGATGCCTGGCTTGAAGTCGAAGACGACCGAGTTGTCGGGGTGGCCGATGAGGACGGCGTCACCCTCCTCGGCCCCGAGCTCGAGCAGCTTGGTCTCGACGCCGAGCCGGTTGAGACGGTCGGCGAGGAAGCCCACCGCCTCGTCGTTGCTGAAGTCGGTCTGACGCACCCATCGCTCGGGCTTCACGCCGCGCACCCGCCAGCCGGCACCGGTCTTGCGGACGGTGAACTCGTCGCCGTCGACGCCCTTCGGGCGCAGCACGATCCGCTCGACGACCTCTGACGCCTTCTCGGCTCGCGCGGCGGCCACGATCTCGGCCATCGCGTAGATCAGCTCGCGGGTGCCCTCCCCCGACGCCGCCGAGATCTCGAAGACCCTCAGACCGCGCTCGCGGAGCTCGTCAACGACCATCCCGGAGATGTCGCGACCGTCGGGCACGTCCACCTTGTTGAGCGCGACCAGCCGTGGTCGGTCTTCGAGCCCTCCGTAGCGCGCCAGCTCAGCCTCGATGACGTCGAGGTCGTCGACCGGGTTGCGGCCGGGCTCGAGCGTCGCGGTGTCGAGCACGTGCACCAGCGCGGCGCACCGCTCGATGTGACGCAGGAAGTCGTGACCGAGTCCCCGGCCCTCGGCGGCACCCTCGATCAGGCCCGGTACGTCGGCGACGGTGAAGGTGGTGTCGCCGGCGCTCACGACGCCGAGGTTGGGGACGAGGGTGGTGAACGGGTAGTCGGCGATCTTGGGCCGGGCCCGCGAGATCGCGGCGATCAGGCTGGACTTGCCGGCGCTGGGAAAACCGACCAGGCCGACGTCGGCGACCACCTTGAGCTCGAGCACGACCTCGATCTCGTCGCCGGGCTCACCGAGCAGCGCGAACCCCGGCGCCTTGCGGGTCGCCGAGGCGAGGGCGGCGTTGCCGAGCCCGCCCCGCCCGCCCTGGGCGATGACGAGCTCGGTGCCGGCGCCGACCAGGTCGGCGATCACCTCGCCGTTCGGGCGGCTGACCACGGTGCCGTCGGGCACGGGGAGCACCAGGTCGTTGCCGTGGGTGCCGTTGCGTCGGCCTCCAGCACCGTGGCCACCGGGCTCGGCGCGCCGCTTCGGGCTGTGGTGGTAGTCGAGGAGCGTGGTCACGTCGGGGTCGACGCGGAGGATGACCGAACCGCCGGGACCGCCGTTGCCGCCGTCGGGGCCACCGAGGGGCTTGAACTTCTCACGGTGCACCGACGCGACGCCGTTGCCCCCGCGACCCGCTGCGATGTGCAGCGTCACCTGGTCGACGAACGTGGGAACGGCCATGGGACCAGTCTTTCAGGGTGGTGTCGAATCGGCTGTTTTGGTTCGTCGAAATGGCTGAAGCGGCGCCGTCTGGCGCCGCTTCAGCCATTTCGACGAACCAAAACAGCCGATTCGACCTACTCCGCCGCAGGGACGATGTTGACGACCTTGCGGCCGCGCTTGCGGCCGAACTCCACCGCGCCGGACTCGAGCGCGAACAGGGTGTCGTCGCCGCCGCGGCCCACGTTCGAGCCGGGGTGGAAGTGGGTGCCGCGCTGGCGGACGATGATCTCGCCGGCGTTGACGAGCTGGCCGCCGTAGCGCTTGACGCCGAGCCGCTGGGAGTTGGAGTCGCGCCCGTTCTTGGTGGACGCTGCGCCCTTCTTGTGTGCCATCAGTTCAGTCCTTGAGGTGACGAGTCCGCTGAGACTCAGAGCTTGATGTCGGTGACCTTGACCTGGGTGTACTTCTGGCGGTGACCCTGCCGCTTCTTGTATCCGGTCTTGTTCTTGTACTTCTGGATGACGATCTTCGGGCCCTTGGTGGCGCCGAGGACCTCAACAGTCACCGCGGCCTTGTCGAGACCGTTGGTGGTGACGTTCTCGCCGTCGACCGCCATGACCACGGGCAGCGTCAGGGTGTCGCCGACCGGCGTGGAGACCTTGTCGATCTCGATGACGTCGCCAACAACGACCTTCTGCTGCTTCGCGCCTGCGCGCACGATCGCGTACACCGCGGTCTCCTTCGTCTGAACCTCGTCGTCTGGGTCTGCGGCACACCACGACCCCGACCCGTGAGGGCAGAGAGCGGGATGCCAGGCAGAGCGGCACGCAGGGCGGGCCGACGTTCAATAGTACGGATGACGGCTGATCACGGCAAAACGGGGACGGCCGTCGATGGTGGATGACCCGGAGGCCGCCGATGGCGCCGAGCCGCCCGCGTCAGCGCTTGCGGGTGCCCCGCCGCTTGATCGGCACGTGCTCGACGTGGGGCTCCTCGCGGACGACCGGCGGTTCCGGCTCCACCTCGGCAACCGCAGTCGCGGCGCTCGGTCCAGCCTCCGACGTCGCGGTGCTGGTCGGCGGCCCTGCCGGGCGGCTGGCAGCGCGGCGTCGGGTGCGGGTCACGACCTTCGGCGCAGCCGGCTCTACCGGCGCAGCGGGCTCGACCGGCGCAGCGGGCTCGACCGGCGCATGGGGTTCTGCGGCCTCCACCGCCCTCCCGGCTTCGACGAGCTCGGTGTCGGTCGCCTCGACGACAGCCTCGGCCGGCTCAACGGTCTCGGTGTGCTCGCTGGGCGCAGCATCCACGACGACCGCGTCGTCCATGCCGTCGGCGGCCACCTCGTAAGCGGCCACCTCGTCGGCGGCCACGTCGTCGATGGTCACCTCGTCGGTAGCAACGTCGTCGGCGGTCACCTCGTCGGCGGTCACCTCGTCGATCGCGTCCTCGGGGTCATCAGCGCCCGGAACGGGCGGCTTCGCCATCGCGGCGACGTCCTTCGGTGACGGCACCGCCTTCGAGAGCGGCTCGTCCGCTGCGGACCCGCCACCCTTGCCCCGGCGACGGCCCTTGCCAGCGCGGCGAGCGTCGTCGTCACCACCACTGCGGCGGGACTCGACGGGCAGGTCATGGACCACGATCCCGCGGCCCTGGCAGTGGTCGCAGTTCTCGCTGAACGCCTCGAGGAGGCCGGTGCCGATCCGCTTCCGGGTCATCTGGACCAGGCCGAGCGAGGTGACCTCCGCCACCTGGTGGCGGGTGCGGTCACGACCGAGACACTCCACGAGCCGGCGCAGGACCAGGTCGCGGTTGGACTCGAGCACCATGTCGATGAAGTCGACGACGATGATGCCGCCGATGTCGCGGAGCCGGAGCTGCCGGACGATCTCCTCAGCGGCCTCCAGGTTGTTCTTGGTGACGGTCTCCTCGAGGTTGCCGCCGGATCCGGTGAACTTGCCGGTGTTGACGTCGACGACCGTCATCGCCTCGGTGCGGTCGATGACCAGCGAACCGCCCGACGGCAGCCACACCTTGCGATCGAGGCCCTTGGCGATCTGCTCGTCGATCCGATAGGTCGCGAAGGCGTCGGGCTTGTCCGGCTGGCCCTCGACCGAGGTCTGGTAGTGCTCGAGCCGCTCGGTCAGGTCGGGAGCGACCTGTTCGACGTACTCCCGCACGGTCTCCCAGGCGTCAGTGCCCTGGACCACGAGCTTGGCGAAGTCCTCGGTGAAGAGGTCGCGGACCACCTTGAGCGTGAGGTCCGGCTCGCCGTACAGCAGCTGCGGGGCGTTGCCCTTGGCGACCTTGGACTCGATGCTCTCCCAGCGCGCCTTGAGCCGCTCGACGTCACTGGTGAGCTCGTCCTCGGACGCGCCCTCGGCCGCGGTCCGGACGATGACGCCTGCGGTCTCCGGGACGATCTCCTTCAGCAGCGCCTTGAGACGACCGCGCTCGGTGTCGGGCAGCTTGCGTGAGATCCCGGACGTGGTGCCGTCCGGGACATAGACGAGGAACCGGCCGGCGAGGCTGACTTGGCTGGTGAGCCGGGCGCCCTTGTGCCCGATCGGGTCCTTGGTGACCTGGACGAGAACGGTCTGGCCGGAGGTCAGCACCGACTCGATCTTGCGCGGCGCGCCCTCCTTGTGACCGAGGGCCGACCAGTTCACCTCACCGGCGTAGAGCACCGCGTTGCGGCCCTTGCCGATGTCGATGAAGGCGGCCTCCATGGACGGGAGCACGTTCTGCACACGGCCCAGGTAGACGTTGCCGATGAGCGAGGTCTGCGACTCGCGGGCGACGTAGTGCTCCACGAGCACCTTGTCCTCGAGCACGGCGATCTGGGTGAGGTCCTTGCGCTGACGGACCACCATCACCCGTTCGACGGACTCGCGACGGGCGAGGAACTCCGCCTCGCTCACGATGGGAGCTCGGCGGCGTCCCGCCTCACGACCGTCGCGACGCCGCTGCTTCTTGGCCTCGAGACGGGTGGATCCGGAGATGGAGGTGATCTCGTCCTCGGCCGAGCGCGGCTTGCGCACCCGGGTCACGGTGTTGGGGTCGTCGCCGTTGGCGCCACCCTCGCCCTCGCGACGCCGCCGCCGGCGCCGGCGGGAGGAGGGCGACGTACCGCCACCCTCGCCCTGCTCGCCGCTCTCGGCATCGTTCGTGTCGTCGTCAGCGACTGTCCGCGTTCGCGTCGCTCGGAGCCTTGGAACCGGCCTTGCCGCCGGTGTCACCAGGCTCGTCGGGGTCGTCGTCGTCGCTGCTGGGCCGTCTCCGTCGCCCGACCCGGACGGCTTCCGGCGGCGTCGTCCACCACGGCGCCGACGGCGGCGGGCCGCCGTGCTCGCGCTGCCGTCGCCCTGATCGGCGTCGCTGTCCTCGGCGTCGTTTCCTCGGCGTCGTGTCCTCGGTCTCGGCGGCGGTGTCGCTGCCGGCCTCGTCACCTGCGGCCTCGCCTGGCCTCGCGTCCTCGTCCTCGACCTCGTCCGCGACCTTGGGGGTCTTCGGCTTCGACCTGGCCTTCTTGGCGGCGGCTTCTCCGTGGGAGCCTGGAACAGCACCGCCGCGGGCGGCACGGCCGCCTCCTCGGCGGCGGCAGCGTCTGCCTGGTCCGTGGCTTCAGCCGGCGACTTCTTGGCGGCAGTCTTCTTCGCCGCGGTCTTCCTGGCCGAGGTCTTCTTGGCCGCGGACTTCTTCGCAGGCTTCTCCGCAGCCTGCTCTGCCTCCGCGGGGTCCACGTCGGGGCTCTCGCCGGTGGGCGCCGCCTTCTTGGCGGTGGACCTCTTCGCCGGAGCCTTCTTCGCGGCCCTCTTCCGCGGTGCCGGCTTCTCCTCGGGAGTCGCGTCGGCGGCGGCCGGGACGGCGGTCTCGGCGGGTGCTGCTTCGGTCGTGGGGGTGTCGACGCTGTCGACAGGGGTGTCAGCCATGCGCTGCTCCTCCGCCCGCCGCCTCTCAGCGGTCCGGGCGTGTCCGTCGCCGTCCGACTCCCTCGGAAGGGATCCGTCGGCGCAAGCCTTCAGTGGGACGACACCCTCCGCGGAGCGTCACTGGGGGCTCAGTCCTGCCTGCCGCGGTCGCGCGGTGTCCGGGGTTCTTCCCGGGCGACGGATCGCTGTCACCGATCCGTCCACCTGCGTCGCGGTCTGGCGAGGTCTCAACCTCCACCGTGCCGGGCCCCGTCTGGTTGCTACGGAAACCGGCGAGAACGTCGTCGAATCGGTCTGTCGGGCTCCTCGTCGGAGGTGCGCCGCTGGGGGCCGATCTGTGGCGAGTATCGCACACGGCGGGTCGGCGGCAGTCATTCCGGCGCCACCGGCGCGGCCGACCCGTTCAGCCGAGCGGGTCGCTGATCGTGCCGTCGGCCTCGTCGAGCGTGCCCTGCGCCAGCCGCGTCAGCAGCGCCGTCGTCGGAGGACGGAAGCCCGAGACCTCGGCGAGACCGGACAACACGTCGTCGGGCCGTACGGCGGGCACGGTGTGCCGCAGCACGAGCGCGAGTGCCGGTTCACCGCCGGCGTCGGTGACGTCCAGCGAGACGACGGCCGCGCGGCAGTCGAAGGTCCGGAGGCCCTTCTTGGTCATCCGCTCCACCGGCACCGACCCGGTCGCGAGGAAGTCCGCCGCCGCGGCGGCCACCACTGCCGGGTCCGCACCGCGCAGCTCGACCAGCCACGAGCTTGCTGCGAGCAGGTCGGCGAGCGAGCCCCCCGAGGACTCCGCGATCGCCGAGACGTCGAGCCCGTCGGGCAGCGCATCGTCGAGAGCGCGGCGTACGTCCTGGGGGTCGCGACGCTCGGCAAGGCCCAGCTCGAGGTACTCCGCCTCGCTGGCCGCGCCCGTCGGCGAGGCTCCGGCGTAGGAGATCCGTGGGTGCGGGTGGAACCCCGACGAGTACGCCATCGGGATCGCAGCGCGGACGACGGCCCGTTCGACGGCCCGACTCACGTCGCGGTGGCTCGTGAACCGAAGTCGACCGCGCTTCGCGTAGCGGATCCGCAGCCGCTGGACCGGCGGCGCCTGCTGCTCCGGCGGCTGACGACTCACGGAGCGCAATGCTAGGTCACCCGAGCCGGGCACCCTTCATCTGCGGCGAGGCGTAGACATTGACGATCCGGACCCCGCCGAGCCAGTCCGTGAGCCGCTCCGCCTCGGCCTCGAGCGCGGCCGCCGCCTCGGTCCCGACGTCGTGACGCAGCACCAAGCGGACTACGGCGTCGTCATCCTGCACCCAGCACCCGACGACCCTGCCGTCCCACCACGCGGTGTTGCCGGCGTTGCCGTTGCTGTCGAAGAGGTACGGCGTGTCGGCCGGGTCGAGGTAGAAGGCCCTCTCCTTCCAGCCCATGACGGTGGGGTCGAGCGTGGGCAACAGCGCTGCCCACGGCGCAACCGGCTCCTCGGGCTCGAGGTCGTCGGGCAGCACCCACCCGCTGCCGCCGCCGTCGAGCGCGACCTGCACCGCACCGACGTCGTCCAACGCCCGTCGGACGATCGTCTTGGTGGCGCCGAGCCACCAGACGATGTCGGTCTCGGTACCGGGGCCGAAGGTGGCGAGCCACCGGCCCACCAGCTCGGCATAGCCCTTGTCCTCCGGCCACGCCTCCGCGGCGTCCTGGAGCCAGAGGTCGGTCCGCACCCAGGTCGGCTTGTTGAGCCTCCAATGACCGGCGTTGACCCCGCGGACCACCCGGCCCTCGGCGCCGAGCGTCGTCATCACCCAGGCGCCGATCGGGAAGTCGCCGCCCCACTTCTTCTCCGGGGTGCCCAGCGTGAACCGTCCCTCGAGCGCCGGCACCAGCGACCGCAGCTCTCGGGTGGTGCGGGGCACCCCGTCCGCCATCGCCTCGAGCACGTCCGCCAGCACAACGTCCAGCCAGCTGTCCGGGTCGTCAGCCAGGCCCGCCTGGACGACCCACTTCACCAGCTGCTTGCGTTGCTGGACCGCGACGCGGGCCGCCGCGCTGCCCCACGTGGCCGGCAGCAGGTCGCGCGGGAACACGAACAGCGTGCGTCGCATCGCGAGCTGCTTGACCAGCACGCG
The DNA here is from genome assembly GCA_963724275.1 of uncultured Actinomycetota bacterium. Classification (GTDB taxonomy): domain Bacteria; phylum Actinomycetota; class Actinomycetes; order Propionibacteriales; family Nocardioidaceae; genus Nocardioides. The sequence continues at coordinate 358,305 of CAVRUB010000003.1, forward strand.
GTCGTCGTACAAGGCGGCGTCGACGTCGGTCAGGGCTAGTCCCGGGACCCGGGCCCAGAGCGCGAGGTGCACGGTGGCCGCCTCGGTCGCGTGGAGGACCGTCATCGCCCGGGTCGCGCTGAGCACGTCGGGGAGGCCGCCGGCGAGACCCTGCCGCCGCGCCAGCCGGGCCCGGCGCTCGTCGTCGTCGATGTGCCGCATGGAGACATCGTGACCAATCGCCGTCGGATTCACCACGACTGGCCCTAGGCTGCTCGCCGTGAGCAACCCTTATGGCAACGACCCTTACGGCCAGCAGCCCCCGAACCCCTACGGCGCCGCGCCTGGCAGCGGCTTCAACGAGCCCGCCAAGACCGACGGCGTCTCGATCGCCTCGCTCGTGCTCAGCCTGATCTGCTGCGCGCCCGTGGGACTGATCCTGGGCTTCGTCGGTCTCAAGCGCACGAAGGGAGGCCAGCGCAAGGGTCGCGGACTCGCCGTCACCGGCATCGTCCTGGGCCTGCTGGGGCTGCTCGTGTGGGTCGGCCTGGGCATCGCGGCCGTCGCCGGCGTTGCCTGGTTCGAGTCGATCGTCGAGCCCGGGGACGCCGAGGTCGGCCAGTGCGTCAACATCGACGACGAGGGCGACACCGTCTTCATGCGCGAGGCTGAGTGCAACGAGGAGCACGACGCAGAGATCGTCGGAGTCGCCGAGGTGACCGACGAGAACCTCGAGCAGGTCGAGTCGCAGATGGCCGGCTACTGCGCCGAGGTGATCTCGCAGGAGGACCTCGCGAAGCTCGCCGACTACCTGCAGGACGTCAAGGCCGTCACCCAGGACCCGAACGACGTGGAGGTCGGCGACGACCTGGTCTGCTACGTCCAGCCCGGCGACAAGCTCGACGCGCCGATCCTCTGAGCCGAGCGTGAGCAACCCGTACGGCGGTCCGCCGGGTCCACCGGCGGACCGCGAACCGGGTGAGCCTGGCGCGTCGTCGCCGTACTCGCCCTACGGCAGCAGTGCGTACGGCGGCCCGGCGTCGCCGTACGGTCCCACCGGCACCGCGCCGCAGCACCGATCCCGTCTCGATCACAGGGTTCGTGCTGAGCCTGCTGTGCTGCACCGGGTTCGTCGGCGTGATCCTCGGCATCGTCGGCCTCAGCAGGACCAAGAACGGCGTCCGCAAGGGGCGTTGGGCCGCCGTCGCGGCGATCGCGGTCGGGGTCGTGTCGACGGTGCTCTTCGTCGGCACGGTCGCGTTCTTCACCTGGTTCGGGACGAGCACGGTCCTCCTCGGCAGTGCGGACGTGGGCCAGTGCGTGAACGTCGACGAGCTCTCCGGCAACGACGCGACCCTCTTCAAGAAGGACTGCGACGAGCCGCACGAGGCGGAGGTCGTCGTGGCAGACGAGTTCGACCAGGACCTGATCGACGCCTTCCTCCCGGGCTTCCCGGAGGGGGTGTGCTCCGGCCTGCTCGACGAGGAGTACTCCGCTGCGTTCACGACGGGCGAGTACGACCTCGGACTGGTCTTCGAGGCTACCGAGCCGGAGCGCGGTGACGACTTCATCTGCTACCTCGAACGCTCCGACGGCGACGACCTCGAGGAACCCGTCGTCGACTGAACCAGGGGCGCCGGTCCCGACGTCGGCCTGGCGCGTGCCCCGGGCCCATCGCGAGGGATGAATCGCCCCTGGTTGTTCGGGTACCGCCGCGGCATGACTGCGAACGAGCGGATGGAAGCCATTCAGGCCGTCGTCGACCGCGTGACCTCGTGGCAGGACGGAGCCACGGAGGGCACGGTCGCGGACGAGCTGCGCCGCGGTGCCGAGAAGGTCGGGGTCGACATGAGCGAGGACGAGGTCCGCCGACTGGCGGACGTGATCGAGGATCGCCACGCGGCCGTGTCGGCCGCCGACGTCCTGGGCCGGACCGGCTGAGCAGAAACCGCCCCCGCTACCCGTTCGCGGCCCTACGCTGCGGACCGTGGGCCAGGGCCAGGATCCGTACGGCGACGCGGGCGGCTTCACGCCCTACCAACCGGATGCCACGCCCGACGACGAGCCGCCGGCGGACAGCGCCCCCGCGCCGTTCGTGCCGTACGGCGGCGGACCTGCCGTGCCGTACGGCGGCGCCGGCCCGGCCGCTGTGCCGACGGTCGCCATCTCGGCGACGGCGGGTCGCCGGATCCTGCCGTGGGTCGTCGGGATCGGCGTCCTCCTCGCTTCCTGCGGCGGTGGCTTCGCTGCCATCGTCGGGAGCTTCGTGGGTGGCAGCGACTCCGCCGAGCTGCCCGACAGCGGCCAGGTCTACGTCAACGACCTCAAGGCCGGGGAGTGCCTGATCGGAGCCGGGTTCGCGACCGATGAGCCGGTCTCCAACCTCGAGATCGTGGCCTGTTCGACCGCGCACGACGCCCAGGTGCTCGACGTCAACGTCCTCGACTCGAACGAAGCGGCCGCCTACGACTTCGACGACCCGGGCAGCTCCGGCCGCGCGTGCAACCCGGTCCTGTCCGGGGCGCAGCTGGAGCTGGTGCGAGGACGTGACTACGGCCTGGTCGCGTTCACCGAGACGGGCAATCCCGTCGAGGGCGACAAGGTCGCCTGCCTCGTGAAGCGCGGCGACGGCGCGCCGATCCGCGAGTTCCTCCCGGCCGCGAGCCCGGAGCAGCCTGCCTGAGTCCGGTGGGATCGCGCCCGCACGGCCGTGCGGCGTGCTGCCGCCGGTCTCAGACACGTTGCTACTCGTGCCTACCGACGTACCAAACCCCGATCTCGGCCCCGCGCACGCCGTGCGAGCGACGGCTGCGAGCACTTGGTACGTCCGCCGGTCAGCGACTGGCCTCAGACCACGCTGAGCGGCAGCAGCGTCTGGCCCGTCGGGCCGATCTGGATCTCCGTGCCCATCTCCGGGCAGACACCGCAGTCGTAGCAAGGGGTCCAGCGACAGTCCTCGACCTCGACGTCGGACTCCCCCGAGGCGACGGCGAGGGCGTCCTCCCAGTCCGACCACAACCAGTCCTTGTCGAGACCGGAGTCCAGGTGGTCCCAGGGCAGGACCTCGTCGTAGTCACGGTCGCGCGTGGTGAACCAGTCCAGGTCGACCCCGGTGCCGTCGAGCGCGGTCTCGCACGCAGCCAGCCATCTCTCGTAGGAGAAGTGCTCGCTCCAGCCGTCGAAGCGGCCGCCGTCGCGCCACACCTGCTCGATGATCCGACCGACCCTGCGGTCGCCGCGGGACAGCAGCCCTTCGATGATGCCGGGCTGGCCGTCGTGGTAGCGAAAGCCGATCGCGCGGCCGTAGCGCTTGTCCGCGCGCACGACCTCCCGCAGCTCGCGGAGACGACGGTCGGTCGTCTCGACGTCCAGCTGAGCGGCCCACTGGAACGGCGTGTGCGGCTTGGGCACGAACCCGCCGATCGACACCGTGCACCGGATGTCGTTGCGGCCGGAGACCTCACGGCCCTTGGCGATCACCCGCTTGGCGAGCTCGGCGATCTGCAGCACGTCCTCGTCGGTCTCGGTCGGGAGGCCGCACATGAAGTAGAGCTTCACCTGTCGCCAGCCGTGGGAGTACGCCGTCGCGACGGTGCGGATCAGGTCCTCCTCGGTGACCATCTTGTTGATCACCTTCCGCATCCGCTCGCTGCCGCCCTCGGGCGCGAAGGTCAGACCCGACCGCCGGCCGTTGCGGGAGAACTCGTTGGCCAGCGTGATGTTGAAGGCGTCGACCCGGGTCGACGGCAGCGACAACGAGACGTTGGATCCCTCGTAGCGGTCGGCCAGGCCCTTCGCCACCTCGCCGATCTCGGTGTGGTCGGCGCTGGAGAGGGACAGCAGGCCGACCTCCTCGAATCCCGTCTTCTTGACGCCGTTGTCGACCATCGCGCCGATCGTCTCGATCGAGCGCTCGCGCACCGGGCGGGTGATCATGCCTGCCTGGCAGAACCGGCAACCGCGGGTGCAGCCGCGGAAGATCTCGACACTGAACCGCTCGTGCACGGTCTCGGCCAGCGGCACCAGCGGGTTGGCCGGGTAGGGCCACGAGTCGAGGTCCATCAGCGTGTGCTTGCGAACCCGCTCGGGCGCCCCCGGCCGGTTGGGCACGACAGAGGCGATCTGCGCGCCGGCGTCGGGCGCGTCGTAGGAGACGTCGTAGAACTGCGGCACGTAGACGGCGCCGCTCACCGCCAGCCGCCGCAGCAGCTCCTCCCTGGTCAGACCCTGTCCGCCCGGGCGCCGCCGCTCTTCCTTCCACTCCCGGACGACCTCGGAGATCGCGAGCACGACCTCCTCGCCGTCGCCGAGCACGGCGGCATCGAGGAAGTCCGCGATCGGCTCGGGGTTGAAGGCCGCGTGCCCGCCCGCGATCACGATGGGGTGCTCGTCGGTGCGATCCACCGCATGGAGCGGGATGCCGGCGAGGTCGAGCGCGTTCAGCATGTTGGTGTAGCCGAGCTCGGTGGAGAAGCTGACGCCGAACACGTCGAAGGCGCCGACCGGGCGGTGTCCGTCGACCGTGAACTGCGGGATCCCCTCCGCCCGCATCACCGCCTCCATGTCCGGCCACACCGCGTAGGTGCGCTCGGCGAGGATCCAGGGCCGCTCGTTGAGGACTTCGTAGAGGATCTGCACGCCCTGGTTGGGCAGGCCGACCTCGTAGGCGTCGGGGTACATCAGCGCCCAGCGGACCTGGGTCTCCTCCCACTCCTTGCTCACGGAGTTGAGCTCGCCGCCGACGTACTGGATCGGCTTGGACACCGACAACAGGTGCGGCTCGAGACGGGGGAAGAGCGACGCGGGCATGGGCTCAAGGGTACGGCGGCCCATCCCCACCCCCGAATCGATCGGAGCTACGGCGTCCACGCTTCGTCGCGGCCGAACCGCGCCAGCAGGTCGTGCTGCGCGTCCCCGTTGAGACCTACCTGGTCGCCCACCGCTCCGGCACCGCGATACATCTCCTCCCGCGAGGAGTACCAGTCCGTCAGCGCGGTCACCAGCTCCGGGTCGAGCCGGGTGTCGCCCCCCGTCGCGGCGGCGAGGTCCCACCCGTGGATCAGGTGGTCGGCGCAGAGCTGCCAGACGTACTCGTCGGCCCGTTCCTCGCCGTACGACAGGTGCACGGTGTCGCGCTCGGGCAGCAGGCCGGTGACCGCGGCCACGGCTGCATCCGCCGCGGACCGGGCGGCACCCACCGGGTCGTCACCGAGGACGTCGCCGTCGAACCGGTCGCCGACCTCCTCGATCGTCCTCCCCTCCAGGAGCGGGACCGTCCACAGATCCTCCCCGGCCACGTGGTTGACCAGCTCCCGCACGTCCCAGTCCGCGCACGGTGTCGGAGCTCCCCACTGGTCCGCGCCGACCGTGTCGACGCACGAGCGCCACCAGTCGACGGTCCTACGGTGCATCTCCTCGGTGTCCATCACACCAGTCCTCTCTCGAAGGCGTGGCCGGCCTGCGCCAGCCACCAGTCCAGTCCTGCCCGCTCGCGGGCGCGCACGTCCTCGTCGGGGTGCTCCACGATGTCGAGCGCCTTGTTCCACCCCAGCCAGGTCAGGCCGCCCAGCAGCGCAAGCTCGAGCGACGCCTCGTCGTGGGCGTCGCCCGCCACGTCGCGCTGGAGCGCGAGGAACTCCTCGAACGACATGTCGAAGATGTGCGCACAGCCGACCAGCAGCCGGGCGACGTCGACCTCGGCAGGCCCCACCGTCGCCACCCCCCAGTCGAACAGGGTCAGGCCGTCGGGCTCCAGTGCCAGGTTCACGGTGGCGACGTCGCCGTGCAGCAGGGTCTGGGTGCGGGTCTGCATCGCTCGGACGAGGGGGCTGCCGTCGTGAGCGAGGGCGAGCACCCGCTGGCCCACCTCACCCGGCGCGACGTCGGCGAAGTGATCCCATCCCCGCAAGGCCGCGTCGACGAGGCCGTTGCCGGCGAACCGCCGGATGCGGTCGGGCTCGAAGAGGCCGACGACCGTGTCGAGCGCTGTCTGCGTCGGCTCCGTGCGGTCGCGGTGTGCCGCGTGGAGGTCCGCCAGGCCGACGAGGATCGCGCGGACCTGCGCCACCGACAGCACGCGGTCCCAGTCGACGACGGCGTCGCCGAGGTCGCGCATCACGACGACGCCGTTGCCCCGTTCGTCGTACCAGGCGTTGAGGATCGGGTGTCGCACGGTAGGCGGCAGGTCGTCGAGCGCACCGGTGAGGAAGAGCTCGACCTCGCGCCCGTGGTCGTCGCCGATCATCTGCATGACGAGGTCCGAACCCGGGTCGTAGTGCTTGACGACGACGGGGCGGCCGTCGGTCAGGGTGAGCCGCTCGAGGGTGGCGCCCGAACGCCCGTCCTCGCCCAGGACTCCGTGCGGCGTCGCCGAGTCGAGCGCGGCCCGGTCGATCAGTGCCGCCATGGCTTCATGGTGCTCCTGATCGACCGGGCGCGCACCCCTTCGGCTGGCTGACCGACGGGTCTGCACGTCCCTGCGCATGGGGGCAGTCCCTAGACTCGCCTTCGACATGAGTACGACGACCGCGGGCCGCCTCTCCTGGGCCGTCGTCACCCCACCCATCGCCGCGGTGGTGCTGGCCTTCACGTGGGGATCGCATCCCGGGACCCTCGGGAACATCGTGGTCGCGATCGCCCTCGGGGCGGCCGTGATCGCTGCCGTCCACCACGCCGAAGTGGTGGCGCACCGCGTCGGGGAACCCTTCGGCTCACTGCTGCTCGCAGTGGCGGTGACCATCATCGAGGTCGCCCTCATCGTCACCTTGATGGCGACCGGCAAGGGCGACACCTCGACCCTCGCCCGGGACACGGTCTTCGCCGCGGTGATGATCACCGTCAACGGCATCGCCGGACTCGCCATCCTCGTCGGCGCCCTGCGTCACCACCTGGCCGTCTTCAACCCGGAAGGCACCGGGTCGGCACTCGCGACGGTCGTCTCGCTCGCGGGGCTCACCCTCGTCGTACCCAGCTTCACGACCAGCGCCGACGGGCCGGTGTTCACCGGCGAGCAGCTGGCGTTCGCCGCCGTGGCGTCCCTCGCCCTCTACGGGATGTTCGTGGTCACCCAGACGGTCCGGCACCGCGACTTCTTCCTGCCGGTGACACCGGGTTCGGGCAGGACCGGTCCGGTCGACGACGACGCCGACGGGCACGCCGACCCGCCGTCCGGCCGGGACGCCCTGCTGAGCCTGGGGCTCCTGACCCTCGGTCTCGTCGCCGTCGTCGGACTGGCGAAGGTGGAGTCGCACGCCATCGAGGAGGCAGTGGCCTCCTTGGGCCTGCCCCACGCCGTCGTCGGTGTGGTCATCGCTCTCCTCGTGCTGCTGCCAGAGTCGATCGCAGCCGTACGCGCCGCCTTCCGGGACCGGGTGCAGACCAGCTTCAACCTCGCCTACGGATCGGCGATGGCGTCCATCGGCCTCACCATCCCTGCCATCGCCGTCGCCTCGATCTGGCTGGACGGCCCGTTGGCCCTGGGCCTCGACCCGCTCCAGATCGTGCTCCTGATCTTGTCGATGATCGTCTCGGTGCTGACCGTGGTGCCCGGGCGGGCGAAGCCGCTCGCCGGTGGTGTGCACCTGGTCCTGCTCGCGGCGTTCCTCTTCCTGTCGGCAGCACCGTGACCTGCTGCCGGACCCCGAGCCGGCGGGAGCACGAGCCCTGCCGTCAGTCGACCTCGGCCTCGGCTTCTGCGATCAGCCCTTTCACCGCGTCGATCGCACGGATCCGACCGCTGGTGACCCCCGTACCGCTCGGGTCGAACTCGAGCGCGGTCGGGAGACCGATCATCAGACCGTCGTCGTCGATGGCCATGCCGCCGGAGTTGCCAGGGGCGATCCGCGCATCGGTGTCGAACTCGGAGTTGGGTCCGAGGTCGGGGTTGTTGATCACCGTGGAGATCAGGCCGCTGGTCACGGTGATCGAGTCCCCGGACCCGGCTACCGCAGGGAACCCGAGCACCGTGACATCGTCACCGGCCCGGACGTCGGCGGAGTCGCCGATCGGGACCGTCGGCAACGCGAGCCCGGATTCGAGCTCGCTGCCGTCGGCGTTGGCGTAGATCTGGATGACCGCTGCGTCGGCGACGCCGTCGGCGTTGACGACGCGCGCGCGGTACTCCGGCGGAGCGTTGGTGTCGGTCGCGCCGTCGGTCAAGGAGATCAGCAGGAACTCGGGGTTGGCGATCGCAGCCTCCGGGCCGTACTGCTCGACGATGCCCGGGGTCTCCGGCGCGGCCACGTGCGCGTTGGTCAGGATCAGCCCGTCCTCGCGGATGATCGAACCGGAGCCGGCGTAGGCGAACTCCTGGTCGGGGGACTCCAGCGAGTGGCTCTCGGCGATGATCTTGACGGTGGCGGCCTTCGCGGTGGCGAGCTCCGCGTCGGTGAGCTCGTCGGGTGAACCGGGGTCGGCCGGCGGGTCGGTCTGGCCGTCGGTCTGTGCCGAGGGGTCGTCACCGACACTCGGGTCGTCACCGCCGTCGTCGCGGCTCAGGAGCACAGCGACCGCGGCCACGCCCAGGATCAGGACGAGCACGCCGGCGGCGATGCCGGCGAACAGCAGGTTGCGCCCGAGCCGGCGCCTCGCGATCCGCTTCTCCTCCTCCACGGCCGACAGGATCGGCACCAAGATGAGCTCGGGACCTGCGGCCGGGTGCCCGAGTCGCAGCTCGGTGCGATCGTCGAACGTCTTGGAGGTGATCCGGCGTCCGTCGAGGAAGGTGCCTTCGTTGGACTGGTTCGTGTAGGTCCACCCGCCGGGCACGCTGGCCACGGTCCCGTGCATCCGCGAGGCGGCCGGGTCGTTGAGGACCACGGTGCAGTCCGGGTGCCGGCCGACGGTGATCTGCGCCGGGTGGCGGAACCGGTGTTCGCGGCCCTCCGCGACCAGCAGCAGGTCGGGGCCGGATCGCACGGGCGCCGGCCCACCTGCGGCGGCTGCCGAGCCGCCAGCCTGGGCGGCGATCACCTGCGTCTGGTCGAGGCCGGCGGGGACCACCTGCGGCGGCGGGGAGGTCGGGGCGGGCGACCTGGGTGCCGGACGTTCCCGGCGTGGCGCTCGGCGGCGGGGGCTGCACCGGCGGCGGCGCGAAGGGCGACTGCGCCACCGGCCGCTGCCCCGGGGCCGGCGGCATCGTCGGCTGCTCGAACGACTGGGCGGGTGCGGGCGGCGGCGGGGGCGGGGCGGGTGCGTGAACTCCGGCCTGTCCCTCGCCGGACGTCATCGACGCCGGCGTGATGGTCAGCTCGGAGCCCGAGGCTGCCGGGCCGCACCGGACCAGGGTCTTGTCCCTGATCGTGTGCTCGACGATCCGGACGCCGTTGACGTAGGTCCCGAACTGGCTCCCGGTGTCGACCAGCACCCACGACCCGTCCACGGGCCGGAGCTCGGCGTGCTGGCGGGACACCGATCCGGCGGTGAGGACGACCTCGGCGTCGATCGCGCGACCGATCCGGATCACGGACTTCCCCTCGAGGCGGAGGACCCGACCGTCCACCTCGACCACCAACGGCGACATGGCCACCAGCCTAGGCGGGAGCGCCGGGGGGACTCGCCGTCGGCCTTCGTACCTGGACGGTGGCGTTGCGGATCTGGATCCGCGCCCCGGCCACGAGCTCGATGGTGCGGTCGGGGTCGAGCACGAAGCTCTGGCCGCCCGGGTAGGAGACCGGCCACGGGAATTCGGAGGCGTTGTGGAGGCCCCACCGGTCAGGCACCTGGGGATGCTGGCGGAGGTCGCCGAGGACGATGGGATGGTCGACGCCCGACGCGAGGTGGTCGGAGCGGACGGCCGCTTGGGGGCCGACGGCGACCGTCCGCCTCCCGACCTGGAGGAGGTACGGCGGCCGCACGACGGTGCCGTCCTGCCAGCAAACCGGATCCGGCTCGGCGCTGCTCCAGAAGTTGGTGGTGCCGCAGGTCGGGCACGCGAGCAGCCCGTCACGGAGCCGGTCCATGGCCTTGATCCACTGACCCTCGGTGACCCGGGCGCCCGGCCGGTCCATGCCGTCGACGAACGCCTGCACGAACAGGTCGCGGAGGAACTGCGGGTAGATCTCCCAGTACTGCTGGACGATCTCGGCCGGCCGGTTGCGATCGTCCGTCGGGTGCATGCAGAACAGCGGCTCGGTGCCGAAGTGGGTCATCAGCCAGTGGGCGTCGCGCACCCCGGCGTCGGTGCGCTGTCCCTCCAGCGGGTGGCCGAGGAACAGCGAGTAGAACAGGAGCACCGCCAACGAGTGCCGGTCGGTGTCGGTGTTGGGCAGGGTCCGGTACGTCGTGTCACGGACCACCTCGGGCGCCATGAAGTACGGCGTCCCCAGCACCCGCCCGGTGCCGTTGTCGATACCGACGTTGTCGTTGTCGCAGATCAGCACGTCGCCGCCGGTGGGGTCGAAGAAGACGTTGCCGAAGGAGATGTCGCGGTAGCAGAGACCCCGGGCGTGCAACCGCAGGAAGCTGTAGCTCAGCTGCCGGCACAGCTCGATGATCGAGGAGAAGGACACGTCCAGCGGGTTGCCGTCACGATCGGCGTTGAGCAGCAGGTAGCTGAGCTCGAGGTAGCGCGGGTCCCGCAGGTGCATCACGTAGCCGAAGCTCGGCTGGCTGTGGACCCGGGCCATGCTCAGCGGCCAGAGGAAGCGGCGGTGCGGAGACCCGATCTCGACCAGCTGCTGCATCTCCTGGTACTGCTCGGTCGTGGCACTCTCAGGCTTGTACCACTTCAGCGCGAGCGGCTCGCCGGTGTCACGGCGTACCTCGAAGACGTAGCCCTGGCCGCCCTGGCCCAGCAGCGACGTCACGCGGGCGCGACCAAGTGGACCGAGGTCGACCTCGACGCCCTCTGCCAGCACCATGGGTGTCGCCGACCTCCATGCCTCTCGTTCGTGCGCCGGAACCCCACCAGTACGGGGGTCCGTGTGTGACAATCTATAGCCTGAGCAACGACGGCGGCGTCCAAACCCGGTATCAGGAGATGGCATGAGTGACCGCTTGGGCGGCGCCTTGGCGCGCAAGCCCCTTCACTTCATTTTCGTCCTGGACGTGTCCGGGTCGATGATGCGTGGCGGCCGCATCCAGGCGCTCAACAACGCGATCTCCGAGGTGCTGCCGCACCTCAAGGACGAGGCCCGCGCCAACCCGCACGCCGAGATGCTGATCCGCGTCCTCGCGTTCGCCAACGAGCCCCGCTGGGTGATCGAGGAGCCGACGCCGGTCGACCAGATCCACTGGGAGCGGCTCGAGGCCGTGCCGCGCGGCTTCACCGAGCTCGGTAGCGCGCTGCTCACCCTGACCGACGCGCTCGCCAGCCTCGACGAGGGCACCAGTGCCTATCCCCCGGCGATCATCCTGGTCTCCGACGGCCGACCCACCCAGAGCAGCGGCACCACCTTCGCCGAGGGCCTCCAGGCCCTGCTCAACAACCGGTGGGGTGCGACGGCGGTCAGGCTCGCGCTCGGTGTGGGTCGCGACGCCGACATGCACTCGCTGCGCCGGTTCATCGGTGACGAGGACGTCCCGCTGCTGCGGGCCGACAACCCCGAGCAGCTGGTCGAGTACATCGTCTGGGCGTCCAAGGCCGCCAGCAAGGTCGCCTCGCGGCCGGTCGTCGGCGGCGGTGGCGGCCTGACAGCAGTGCCGCCGAGCCCGATCGGCGACCCGATCTGGAGCACGCTCGGGTGAGCCTCGGGCAGAACCAGCCGGGCTGGACGATCCTGTCCGCGTCCCGGATCGGGTCCTTGCATGTTCGTGACGAGCTCCCGTTGCAGGACGCCGTCCTCACCTGGACCGACGGCATGCAGGCGGTCGCGTCCGTTGCCGACGGACACGGGCACAAGGCGCACTTCCGCAGCGACATCGGCTCCGCGCTCGCGACGGTCAGCGCCGTCGAGGAGCTGCGCCGGGTCGTCGGTGACCTGACCGACCCGGAGACCGCGGGTGACATCGTGTCGACCGCGGCGGCGGCGATCGTCGACAGCTGGGTCGCCAAGGTCCGCCACCACATCGAGGCCAACCCGTTCGACCTCGCCGACGAGCGCCATGCCGCCGCGGTCAACGACCCGCTGCGCCCCTACGGCACCACCCTGCTCGCGGCCGCCGTCTCCGGTGACCTGCTCGTCGTGCTCCAGATCGGCGACGGCGACGCGGTCCTCGTCACCGACCAGGGTGAAGCCCTCCGCGCGGTGCCGGACGACCCGGACCTCGACGGCCTCCACACCAGCTCGCTGTGCGAGCCGCAGCCGCTGCGCGCCCTCCGCACGGCAGTGGTCGACACCCGCGTCGAGGACGTCGCGCTCGCGTTCCTCTGCACCGACGGATTCGGCACCTCACGCGTCGACGCCGAAGGCTGGTGGCGCCAGACCGGCGAGCAGCTCGTCGACTTCGGCCGCACCCGCGGACTCGACTGGATCCGCGAGCAGCTGCCCCAGTGGCTGGAGGAGCCGGCTCAGATCGGCGGCGACGACACCTCGATGGTGATCATCGCGCGCAGCAACCTCGGCGCCGGCGCGGGCGAACGCCCGGTCGGCCCGGGCCACTCGCTGTCGCCCTTCCTCGCCGACACCCTCGACGTGCCCTAGGGGGTTGACCGGATCGCTTGGTTCGAGGCTCGGCCGCCGGCGGCCTCGCGCCTCAACCAGCGGCGCTGCCGCCGCAGGCCGCTAGGCCAGCGCTACTACTGACTGGGACAACCGCGACGCGCTCGCGCAATCCTAAAAGATGAGGTCGTAGAGCTGCTCGGGGTCGGCCTGGCCCTTGTCGTACATCTGCAGGTAGCAGCGGCAGTCGAGGTCGTCGACGTAGAGGACGCCGTAGTTGGTGCCGCTGTCCTGCTCCTCGATGTAGCCGAAGATCTTGCCCTGCTCGGGCTCGTCCTCGTCCTGCTCGCCGTTGCTGTTGTCGTCGTTGTACCAGTAGTCCACGACCAGGTCGCCGTCGCCGGTGGTCAGCTGCTTGGCGTTGTTGCGGTAGCGCCGCAGGTCGTTGACCTTGTCGAACTTGCCCACCCAGGTGCGGCGCCCGGACCGACGACACTCGCTCTCCTCGGTCTCACCGCCGATCTCGGTGGGGATCCGCTGGCAGTTCACGACGGTGAAGAGGCTGTTGAAGTCCTGGACCGCGGTGTCGGTGGGGCCGTCGGGCGGCGTGACCGTCGCTGAGACGGCGGCGAAGGCCGGGTCGAGCTGGTCGGCCGTGACGCCGGTCCCGCCGGTGAGCTCTGCCGACTGCACGCCGGCCTGGCTGTCCCAGTAGAGGACCGGAGGAGCAGTGCTCTCCGGGTCGGCGGTGGTCGGGTCGAACCGGTAGTAGGCGCCGGACTCGACGTCGGAGACGATCGTGCCCTCGGCCGAGTTGATGCGGCGCTGCCGGGCGGCCTGGAGCTCGCCGACCGAGGAGTACGTCGTCAGCACGAGCTTGCCCTGCGGGAACGTGCACTCGACCTTCTCGGACTGTCCCGACTGGGCCTGCGCGGCTGCGCAGCTGTCCATGCCGGACGTCACCATCGTCGCGAGGCTCTGGTAGCGCTCGTTGAGCGCCTCGAACGACACGTCAGGGCCCTCCGGCTCGGTCGTGGTGGGCCCGCCGCTGGTGGTCGGGTCGTCACTCGGGTCGTTGTCGTCGCCGGAGAACGCGACCAGCCCGATGGTGGCGACGACGGCGAGGACGACGATCACGCCGACGGCGCCGAGGATCAACGGCCAGACCTTGCGCTTCTTGGGCGGCGCCGCGTGGCTGTATCCGCCGTACGCCGGCGGCGGCTGCGCGCCGTAGGTCGAGGCCGGGGCAGGGGTGGACCCGGGGACGTTCGGCGTGGGACCGGAGCTGGGCCAGACCGGTGAGATCGTCGCCGGGGCGCCGGCGCGTCGGCGGTGGCGGTGCAGGCGCGCTGCCGGGAGCGGCGGGCGGCAGCATCGTCGCCGGCCCGGCCGGCGGGGGCGCGTGGGTCGAGCCGTGCTGGGTGCGGTAGCGGCGCACCTCGGCGTCGGAGACCTTGCCGGTCGCGTAGCCGAGCACTGCGAGGGCCCACATCGCGCCGCCCACGTCGGCACTGCCACGGTCGCGGGCCAGACGGCTGCCGGCCTCGGTGACCGCCCGGTCCGCGTCGGCGCCGCTGTCGAGCATGCTCATCATGCCCTGGTAGGCGCCCAGGCGGACCGCGTCCACGAGCAGGTTGATGTCACCGGTGCTCGCGCTGTCCTCGTCGAGGTAGTCGTCGAGCGCTCCACGGAAGCTGTCGGCGTCGTTGAACAGCTCCCGGCCCTGGCTGCGCCCCAGGGCGTAGAGGCTCTCGTGCAGTTCCATGAATCTCCCCGTTGGTGAACTCGTCGCCGGAGCGGCGAGAGGATCCTAGTTTCCTCGCAGCCGTTGGTTCGTCACCGCATCCTGCCGACTTCTCAGACCCCGGCTCCGGTCGCGATGCCGGCGGCACGGTCGGCGACCTCGGCAGCCGTTCGCGGACGCATGGTCACGTCGGTGGCCAGGCAGGCGCCGATCAGCTCCGCGGCGCGGCGCCGACAGGTCCGGCGACAGCGTCGGCTGCGACGCCAGGATGGATCGCACGAGCAGCAGCGGCTCGGTGCTCCGCAGGTCGCCGTAGACGCCGCGCCCGGTCAGTGCGTAGTGGAGGCACGCCCCGAGCGACCAGATGTCGCTGGCCCGCGACGCTGCGGCGCCCAGCATGATCGACGGGTCGGTGTACTCGAGCCCGATCTGACCGAGGCCGGTCATCACCATGCCCGGAGACAGCAGCTGCGACAGACCGAGGTCGGCGAGCCGACCGCCGTCGTCGGCGATGAGGATGTTGGCGGGCTTGATGTCGCGGTGGGCGATGCCGCGCTCGTGCAGCGCGTGGGCAGCCAGCGCCGCATCGCGTACGGCGGCGACGGCGCGGCCGTGGTCGAGGGCGATGTTGGGGTTCTCCAGCGAGCCGAGCGGGAGGTACTCCATCGCGTAGTAGAACGCGCCTCCGTGCCGACCGGCGTCGTAGACCGCGACCAGACGGTCGGAGTCGGCGACGCTGAAGTGCTTCAGCTCCCGTGTGGCCCGCCGGAACGCGTCGTCCGACGTGGGACCGGCGATCACCTTGACGACGACCTCGTCGGTCTCGATGCCCAGCCGCGCCGGTGCGTTCGCCAGGTAGTTCGTGCCGTAGTTCGACTCCCCCAGCGGCCGGATGAACTCATAGTCCGCGATGCCCTGCACGCGCTCCTCCGAAATGGCTCTTTGTCGGGCGGCAGCGCTACCTGCCCGCGTCCCGGGGGCAGCGTCGCCCTTCAGGGCAACAGCATGGCACGCGCCACCGGTCCGGTCGGCCAAAACCGCTACGCCGGCCGTGGATTCATCCGCGCGAACGGTTTTTGGCCGGATGCTCCCCCGGTTGATGATTCGCAGGCGCATGGACGGGTAGCCGGTGTAGCGTTCCGGACGCACCTGAGGCGGAACCTCCCAACGACCAAGGAGGCACGTTGATCGAGCCCACAGCAGCTTCGGTGGTACCGACCACAGACCCCAGCACGTACCTGCCGGCGCAGCCGATGCCCGCCGGCGACCTCACCGACCAGATGCTCGCCACCGACTTCTGGACCGACGAGCTCGTCGCCGCTGCCGGCATCCCCATCGTGGACGTCCCGTTCGTCACCGTCGGCTCCGGCATCGGCAGCTTCGTGACCGTCGACTACCTGCGGATCGCCGGCGTTCCGACCTCACAGATGCGGGTCCTGGGCACGCTCGACCACCCGTGGCAGACCTACGAGTACCTCACCCGCGTCTCCCAGATCCCGCGCGGCGAGCGGCTCCGCTCCGACTCGGCCTCGCGTCCGGACAACATCTGGGGCTTCCCGTCCTACGGCTTCGCCGAAGCGATGCGGAGCTTCAACCTCAAGGTCCTGTGGGGCCTGTTCAGCGAGCCGATCTTCGCCGACTACTACACACCGAAGGCCGGTCAGGCCTTCGAGACGATGGAGCGGGAGAAGAACCGGATCGGCTACGACGAGATGCTGGTCAAGGGCTTGGTGCGCATCGTCCGCCGACGGTACGGCGGTGGCTACTTCACGATCCTCACGCCCCCCGAGGGCGCCTCGGCGACGAAGCGGGTGGCTTTCCGGTCGCAGTACGTCCATCTCGCGGTCGGCTACCCCGGTCTGAAGTTCCTGCCCGAGCTGCAGCGCTACCGCACCGAGCACAACGACTACCGCCACATCGTCAACGCCTACGAGGCGCACGAGCACGTCTACGAACGGCTCATGCAGCAGCCGAGCACCGTCATGGTGCGCGGCGGCGGCATCGTGGCGTCCCGGGTGTTGCAGCGGCTGATGGACGACCGGCTGCTCAACGGCGCCCAGACCAACATCGTCCACCTGTTCCGGACCTACTACCACGGCACCAACGACGGCTACGGCAACGAGAACGACCCTCGTCCCGGCGGCGGCAAGACCCGGATCTTCATGCGCAGGCGCGGCGAGAACGGCTGGGCCTACCAAGGCTTCAACTACCCCAAGTCGGTATGGGGCGGTCAGCTCAAGAAGCAGGTCCGCGGCCTCGAGGGTGAGCAGCGCGCCGAGATCTACAAGCGCATGGGCGGCACCAACACCCCTTGGCGCAAGCTCTGGCAGAAGCAGATGAACCGGGGCCGCCGCGAAGGGTGGTACCAGGTCCTCGTCGGCACCGTCGACGACATGCAGCCCCACGGCGAGCGCATCGTCAACCACGTGCGCACGGCGCAGGGCACGGTCCCGGTGGAGGTCGACTTCGTCATCGACTGCACCGGCCTCGAAGCCGACATCGCCGAGCACCGGTTGCTCAAGGACCTGCTGGAGCACGGGGGCGCCAGCCGCAACCCGACCGGTCGGCTCAACGTCGACCGCAACTTCGAGCTGATCGGCACGCGCAACGGCAACGGCGCCATGTACGCCTCGGGCGCGACCACCCTGGGCGGCTACTTCCCGGGCGTGGACACGTTCCTCGGGCTGCAGGTCGCCGCGCAGGAGATCTACGGCGACCTCGCCAAGCGCAAGTTCTGCAAGCGCATCGGCCCGGTCCGGTCGACGATCCAGTGGTGGAAGTGGCTCTTCGGGAGCAAGCCGTGACCCGACCGCCCACCGTCCCGACCGTCCCGACCGCGCCGTCCAGCTGCCGAGGAGCCATCTGATGTTGCCCACCCTGAACGGGCGGTTGCAGACCCGGATCTTCATGCTCGTCGTCTTCGGCGGCATCATCACGTTCCTGATCACGCCGATCCTGCCCGGACCCGGCGAGCCCTACTTCGGCTTCAACAGCGAGAGCTACCGGGTGACCTACCTGATCCTGGCGACCGTCCTGGTGCTCGGGATCATCTGGGAGCTGATCTACCACGTCATCCAGCAGTTCCGCTGGGAGAAGGACTGGCCGACGATGTTCGGCCTGATCACGGCGATCAACGAAGGCGCGCTGGTGTGGCTGCTCTTCGACAACGGCCTGATCCCCGGGATGCCGGAGGGAGTCGACGACGGCAACCTGCCGTCGGAGGCCTTCTGGGCGTTCTTCATCGACTTCTCGGTGATCTGGTTCGTGATCTGGATTTGGACCAATGGACCGATGCGAGTGCCGTTCATCCGGTGGCGCTTCTTCGGCGGAAGGATCGTGTGACGTGAAGCAGTCAGCGGAGGACTGGACCCGCTCGACCGTCGTCCCGGGTGCGGGCGACGGCACCCTCGCCCGGCTCGGACCGCGTCGTCCTCCTGGTCGGTTCGACCGACCCCGAGGTCGTCCGGCCCCTACGTCGACCACGCGCAGATGGTGGCGGCCAACGGCGGTCAGGGCCGCCAGCTCGTGCGCGGTTACGCGCTGATGTTGTCGACCGCGGTCGAGCAGTCGCCCGGCTTCGCGGCCCTGGCACCGCACGCGACGGGTCTGGCGGTGTTCGTCGACGGCGACGTCGTCGTGACCGTCGGCGAAGAGCGGATCTCGGGTGCCGACTCACTGGCCTGGGTGGAGCGGCTGATCCCGTGGCCGATCGACGAGGTGACCGTCACCCTGCCGGGCGCGAGCGCCGCCGATCCGGCGTCGTCGTACCGCCTCGACGGCGGGGTGATCCAGGCGGGCGCGCTCGTCGTACCGTCCGGCGCGCCCACCGGCGAGGGCATGACGATGACGACTCCGACGGCCGGCGCCAGTGAGCCGCCGGCTGCCGCGAGCGCCGGTCGCCGCGCCCGTGGCAGCGCCGGTCGCCGCACCGCCGACGAGCGAGGAGCCGCCGACCGACGAGCTGACCCACGCTCCCGAGTCGCCCGTCTGGCCCGAAGCGCCCCCCGCCCCCTCACCTCCGGCCGCGCCCGTCCCGCCCCCCGAGCCGCCGGCGCCGGCGATGGCCGACGACCACGCAGGGCACGACCACCCGGCCACCCCGCCGGCCGGTCGTCCGCTGCCACCGCCCCAGGCCGACGAGCGGATCGAGTTCCAGTCGGTCCTCATCGGAGAGATGGACGACGACGACTTCGAGCCGCTGCCGATCGTCGACGACGCGAGCGTGATCGAGAACGCCCCCGGCGGGTCTCCGAAGGAAGAGGTGCGCGGAGTCTTCTGCAAGAACCGCCACTTCAACGACCCGCGCCAGCTCTTCTGCGCCGTCTGCGGCATCAACATGGTCCAGCAGACCCCGGTGCTGGTGAACGGCGTCCGGCCGCCACTCGGTGTGGTCGTGCTCGACGACGGCTCGGTGTTCCAGCTCGACACCCCCTACCTGCTCGGGCGCGACCCGAGCTCGGACGAGCGGGTGCAGGACGGGAGCTTCCGCGGGCTGCCGATCATCGACCAGTCCAACCAGGTCTCCCGGGTCCACGCCCGGCTCGAGCTGCGCGGGTGGGACGTCGTGCTGAGCGACAACAACTCCACCAACGGCACGTTCATCCATGTGCCGAAGACCCCGGACTGGCAGCGGCTGCCCCCGGGCGGGGAGGTCGTCCTGGTCCAGGGCAGTCGGATCCGGATCGGCCACCGCACCCTCGCGTTCAACACCCACGCGGGAGCAGCAGCTGACGGTCGAGGCGGCTATGCGAGCCGACCTCGACGGACTGACCCAGGTCGACGTCGGCGAAGTCGACCGGTACGGCGTCCGGCACGCTGCGCGCGATCGGACGGTTGCCGCCGACTCGGCACCGACCGCGGCAACGTCGATCGTCGCCGCCGTCAGGCCCGAGTCCGGGTCGGGCCTCGACGGCTCGGTGACCCGGACGCCGCGCTCCTCGAGAGCGGTCCGGATGCTGCCGAGCCGCCGACCGCCCTCGGTCGGGAGCTGCGAGCGGCACCCGCCGGGCCACGGCCAGCCGAGCCCCGAGCAGGACGGCAGCGTCGCCGTCGCTGTCTGCGCTCCAGGCGACCGAGACCGGGGCGCCGTCGGGAACGCCTCGGTGCCCTCGGCGATCACGGTCGCCGGGCAGTCGGCCACGGCCAGCACGGCGTCGACCGACGGGTCGTCGGACCAGGCGACCAGCCCCTGCGGGGCAAGCACCCGGACCAGCTCGACCAGGTCCAGCTCGACGTCGGCGCTGGGGTGGGCGATCACCCGGACCGGGACGCCCAGCTCCTCGCCACGGCGGACCAGCACCTGTTGGCTCTCCATCGCCGCGGCCATGTCGGCAAGCTCACCGGACAGCCCGCTGCCGAGGTCCAGCAGCCGGCCCTGCGGCTGGAGGTCCGCGACGACGATCTCGGCCGGCCGGGCTCCGGCCAGCATGGTGACGGCGATCTCGAGCGGCACCTCGTTGTGAGCACCGGGGCGGCTCAGCACCAAGATCCGGTCGACCGCCTCGATGCCGAGCGCCGCCCGCTCGGCCTCCGCGATGTCGCGCGCAACCCGGCGCTGCAGGATAGGTGAATCCCAGCAGCGGACCGGTCATGACCGTGGTCACCAACGCCATGATGACCATCAACGTGAACAGGTCGGGGCTCAGGAGACCCTTCTCGAGTCCGACGTTGAGGATGATCAGCTCGGTCAGGCCGCGAGTGTTCATCAGCAGGCCGAGGGAGCTGGCCTGCCAGTGCGGCACCTTCTGCAACCGGGCCCCGACGTAGGCGCCGACGTACTTCCCGACGATCGCGACCGCGAGGATCGCGAGCAGCGGAACGATGTGCTCAGTGCCCAGGCCCTGGATGTTCACCCGAGACCGGACAGGAGGAAGAAGACCGGGAGCAGGAGCAACACCGAGATCTGCTCGAGCCGCACCAGGATCTCGTGCCGCAGGGCGGCGGCGTTCTCGTGCGGGATGATCGCGCCGAACAGGAAGGCGCCGAAGATGTAGTGGATGCCGATGACCTCGGTCGTCGCCGCGAACAGGAGCATGCCGACGAGGACCACCGACAAGATGGTCGGCGTGAGCTCGCCGGCCTTCTGATAGGCCGACGTGAGCCAGGTCAGCGCCGGCCGGACGACGAAGAGAGCGACCAGGACGAACGGGATCGCGAGGTAGATCGACCAGCCGGGCAGGTGCCCGTGACCGGTGTCGATGCCGGAGGCTGCCAGCACGACTGCCAGCAAGGTCCACGCGATGATGTCGTCGGTGGCGGCGCACGCCAGTGCCAGCCCGCCCGTCTCGGTCCGGTGCATCCGTCGATCGGTCAGGATCCGTGCGAGCACGGGGAACGCCGTGATCGACATCGCCGCGCCCATGAAGAGCGCGAACGGCCAGAAGTCGACGCCGTCCGGTTTGAGGCTTGCCGTCGCCTCGGTCTCGACGAAGATCTTGGCCAGGCCGATGCCGAGCGCGAAGGGCAGGACGATCGAGCAGACCGACACCGATCCCGCGACCTTTCCCCGCCCCTTGACAAGGGAGATGTCGAGCTCGAGCCCCACGACGAACATGAAGAGCACGAGACCGATCCGCGCCAGGATGTCCAGGAAGCCGCGCTGGTCGACCGGGAAGATCTCGCCGCTCAGCTCGATGCCGAGCAGGCTCGGGCCGAGCAGCACGCCGGCAGCGATCTCGCCCACGACCGGTGGGATCCCGACCATCGAGACCAGGAGCCCCACTGCCTTGGCCACGACGATGATCAGCGCCAGCAGGGCGAGGATCACCGCGAAGTCGACCACCGGTCCGGAGACCGCGGCTACCAACGAGATGGCGTGGGGCATGAACCCTCCTCTGGGCTGCTTCGGCAGGCGTCAGCCTATTCCCACCATGGCTTCGTCGGTGTCGCTATGACCATGAATCAGCCGTGGGAACGACTCCCCGGGACCCACTTCAGGCAAGCGAGTCGAGCCACGCCTCGTGGAGGTCGGAGAACCTGCCGTGACCGGCCGAGACCAGGTCATCGGGAGCGCCGTCCTCGACGATCCGACCGTGCTCCATCACGATCACGCGGTCTGCGATCTCGACCGTCGAGAGCCGGTGGGCGATGATCACCGCGGTCCGTCCGGCGAGCACGGTGCGCAACGCCTGCTGGACGAGTCGCTCCGACGGCACGTCCAGCGACGAGGTCGCCTCGTCGAGGATCAGGACTGCCGGGTCGGCGAGGAACGCACGGGCGAAAGCCACGAGCTGCCGCTGGCCTGCGCTCAGCCGACCGCCCTGGTTGGCCACGTGGGTCTCGTAGCCGTCGGGCAGCGAGGTGATGAAGTCGTGCGCGCCCAGCGCGCGCGTCGCCGCTTCGACCTGGTCCATCGTCGCGTCGGGGCGACCGAACTTGATGTTGTCGGCGATGGTGCCGGAGAACAGGTAGTTCTCCTGGGTCACCATCACCACCGCCCGGCGCAGGACGTCGGAGGTGAGGTCGCGCAGGTCGACGCCGTCGAGGAGGACCCGGCCTGAGGTCGGGTCGTAGAAGCGGGTCGCGAGCTTGGCCACCGTCGTCTTGCCGGCTCCGGTCGTCCCTACGACGGCGAGCGTCTGGCCGGCCGGGATCCGCAGGTCGAGGTCGTGGAGGACCAGACGGTCGTCGACGTAGGCGAAGTCGACGCCGTCGAAGCGCACCTCGCCGCGGGCGGCGGGCAGCGCCTCGGGACGGGTCGGCTCGGGCACGCCGGGCTCCTCACGGAGCACGCCGGCGAGCTTGTCGAGGGCGGCCGACGCCGACTGGAAGGTGTTGTAGAACTGCGAGATCTCCATCATCGGCTCGAAGAACTGGCGCAGGTACAGCAGGAACGCCGCCAGGACACCGACAGTGACCTCGCCGTGGTAGGCCAGGTAGCCGCCGTAGATCAGGACCACCGCGATGGTGACGTTGCCGATCAGCCGGATGCCGGGCATGAACCACGCCACGAGACGGAACGCGGTCAGGTTCGCCGCGCGGTACTGGTCGTTGACGTCGTCGAAGATCTCCTGGTTGCGGGGCTCCCGGCGGAAGGCCTGCACCGCGCGGATGCCGCCCATCGACTCGACGAAGTGCACGATGACGAGCGCGACCTTCTCCCGGGTGAGCCGGTAGGTGTTGGCGGACGACTTCCGGAACCAGTTGGTGATCCAGAAGAGGAACGGCCCGCAGCACAGCGCGACCAGACCGAGCTTCACGTCGAGGAAGATCAACAGCCCGGCCGTCCCCACGAGCGTGAGCGCGGCAGTGACCAGGCCGTCGAAGCCGGTCTCGAGCATCTCGTAGATCGCGTCGACGTCGGACGTCTGCCGCGAGATCACCCGGCCGGAGGTGTAGTCGTCGTGGAAGGCCGGGCTCAACGCCTGGAAGTGACGGAACACCCGGCCGCGCAGCTCGAGCAGGACGTCCTGCCCCACCCTGCCCGAGCGGACCAGGAAGAGGTTGCGCGCCACGGCCTGGGTGAGCGTCGCGCCGAGAACGATCCCGACGATGACGAGCAGCGGCTCGAGGTCGTTGTCGGCCTGGATGGGCGGGATCCCCGTGTCGATGCCCTCCTTGACCAGGTAGGGGATCGAGAGCCGCGCCGCGTTCTCCACCAGCACGATCCCGACCAGCACCCAGATCGCCCACTTGTAGGGACGCAGCAGCTCCCGCAGGAGCGCGCCCGACCCGCCGACGAACTTGCGTTCGATGCGCTCGTTTCGCTCGTCGTCGTCGGTCTTCGCGATGCCGCGCCACTCGGTGGCGGTCACGGGACCGCTTCCTCGAGCGAGGGGTCGGCGGCGAGCAGCTCTCGGTAGGCGGGAACCGTGGCGAGCAGCTCGCGGTGGTCGCCGACGTGGGTGATCGTGCCGCCCTGGAGCAACGCGACCCGGTCGGCGAGCAGCACCGTCGACGCCCGGTGGGCGACGATCACGCCCGTCGTGTTGACGAGCACCCGGCGCAGCGCCTCCTCGACGAGCGCCTCGGTGTGGACGTCGAGTGCCGACAGGGTGTCGTCGAGCACGAGCACGACGGGCTGCGCCAGCACTGCGCGGGCGAGGGCCAGTCGCTGCCGCTGGCCACCGGAGAGCGCCATCCCCTGCTCGCCGACGCGGGTGTCGAGGCCCCACGGCAGGTCACGGACGAAGCCGGCCTGGGCGACGTCGAGCGCCTCCTCGACCTCGGCGTCGGTCGCGTCGGCCCGGCCGAGGGTGAGGTTCTCGCGGGCGCTCATCGAGAACAGCGTCGGGTCGTCGAACGCGGTGGCGACCAGCTGACGCAGGTGGGCCAGGTCGAGCTCCCGCACGTCGACGCCGTCGATCGTGACGGCACCGGCCGTCACGTCGAACAGCCGCGGCACCAGCGCGGTCAGGCTGGACTTGCCGGACCCGGTCGCGCCGACGACGGCGACCGTCTCACCCGGGCGGATGTCGAGGTTGACGTCGCGCAGCACGGGCTCGTCGAGCGCGCCGGGGAACGCGAAGTCGACGTGCTCGAAGCGCAGGTGGCCGCGGGGGTGCTCGATGGTGCGGGTGCCACTGACGATGTCGGACTCGGTGTCGAAGATCTCCAGGATCCGAGCCGCCGACGTCATGGCCTCCTGCGCCATCGCGAGGATGATGCCGAGGGACGAGACCGGCCACACCAAGGAGAGCATCAGCGTGATGAAAGCGACGAGCTCACCGGGCGTGAGCGCTCCGCGACCGACACCGATCGCGCCGAACAGCAGGACGAGGACCACCGCGAGGTTGGGAATCACCTCGAGGAAGGTCCAGAACCGCGCGGAGAGCCGGACCTTGTCCATCGACGTCGCGTGCAGCTGGCGGGCAGCCGAGTCGTACTGGTCGCTGACGTGACGGCTCCGACCGAAGGACTTGATGACCCGGATCGCGACCGCGGCCTCCTCGGCCCGGGTCGCCAGGTCACCCTGCTCGTCCTGCACCCGCCGCGAGACGACGACGTACTCCTTCTCGAAGCGCATCGAGAGCCACACGATGGGCGCAGCGGTACAGGCGACGACCAGACCGAGCGGCCAGTACATCGCCAGCAGCACGGCGGTCACGGCGGTGACCTGAAGGATGTTGATGAGCAGGAACAGCATCCCGAAACCGAAGAACCGACGGATCGAGGACAGATCGGTGGTGGCGCGCGAGAGGAGCTGGCCGGACTGCCACCGGCTGTGGAAGCTCATCGGCAACGCCTGCAGGTGGGCGTAGAGGTCGCCCCGCATCGCGGTCTCGACGCTGAGCACCGCGTTGGACTGGATCCAACGCCGCCACCAAGTGAGGGCAGCCTCGAGCACACCGAGCGCGAGCACGAGCAGGCCGAGCGGCAGCACGGGGTCGACCTCGCCGTCCTTGATCGGACCGTCGATGAGCGACTTGATCACGAGTGGGATCGCGATCGCGACGCCGATGCCCGCGAGGGCGGTCGTCAGCATCACCACCAGCGCACCGCGGTGCGGGCGGAGGTAGGACCGCAGGCGCCACAAGGAGTGGGCGCCTGCGGGAGGCGGGTTGTCAGGATCGGGTCCGAGCGGGTCGCGCTCCGTCCGACCAGGACGCTGGGGCGGGGTGGTCGTCATCGGTAAGCACGACCCTAGGTCGCTGGACCGACAGACCGCGAATCGATTAGGCGGTGGTGGACGGCGTCTGTGACGCGTTCGACAACCAGGACAGGTACGACGTCGGACCCGACCGCGCTCGACGAGCTCGCCGCCGCTCGGTGGACGGGCTGACAGCCGTGCACGGCGTCACATGTCGTTGCCCATGAACACCGGGTCCCCGCCGATCGCCTCGAACGAGTCGATCTCGACGCAGTCACCGGCGGGCACCACGCAGTCGTAGACGAGGTCCTTGCCACTCCGGCCGGCGGTGACCACGAGCACCGAGCCGTCCGAGTCGATGGTCCACTGCCCGTACCCCTGGCCGTCGGCCGGACCCTCGTCGAGAACGATCGGCTCACCACCGGGGGCCGTCGGCTCGAGGGTGCTGCTCCAGTAGAGGACGTGCTCTCCGTCCAGGGTCAGCTGGGCGTCGATCGCGCCAGGGACCAGACGCCAGTCGCCGGCACCGGTGGGCGCAGGGCCGTCGTACAGCACGACTCCGCTCCTGACATCGGCGATCGTGGTGTCCGGGCCGGCGAATTCGCTCCAGTCCCCTGTCCCAGAGTCCCAGGTGCGCGTGCCGGAGCCGTCCCGGACGAAGACGACTCCGTTGTCGATGCCGTCGATCACGAGGTCGTCGCATCGTCCGCAGTCGGGCTGCACGCTCGCAACGACGTCCCCCGATGCCAGGTCGTAGGTCGTGATCGTGACCTGACCATCTCTCAGCGTCGCCCAGGCGACGACCGAGCCAGCGGCGTCCACCTTCGCCGTCGGGTGGAAGTCCGACGCCCGGTCGAGCGGTCCGTCGACGAGCGGCGAGAAGTCGCCTGACTCATCGAGGAGCACGGGACGGCCGCGGTCGTAGAACACGATGCCGTAGGACGTCGCCGCCGCGTCGGTGTCGAGCCACGCCAGGTCGTCCGCAGGGACCCTGCGGCCACCGATGGACACGAAGGTCGCGTCGCCGTAGGCCCGGATGCCGTCGGAGAGGTCGATAGCCCCGATCGAGGAGAAGTCGGTCATGTCCGATGCCGTGTCCTCGTCCGTGCCGGGTCCCGCGGCGATGGCCACGACCACGCCCGCTGCGAGGACGGTACTGGACGCGGCGGCACCGAGCACGGCCCGTCGACGACGGCGGATCCGACGCCCGGCGGAGCGGACCGTGTCGAGGTCGCCCGCCGGGGAAGGCATCGCGTTGATCCGCTCCTCCATGAGCTGCCGGAGTTCGATGGTCATTGCTCGTCTCCTTCGATCGTCGCGCCGGCTCGGCGGAGGTTCGCGAGCGCGGCTGACGCCTGTGACTTCACCGTGCCGCGGGAGCAGCCCAGCGCGGACGCGATCTGCTCCTCGCTCAGGTCCTCGTAGTAGCGGAGCACGACGACGGCCCGCTGTCGTACGGGCAGAGCCAGGACCGCGGCCCACAACGCGTCCCGCTCAGCCACTGCGTCGTCGTGGGCGAGGGCCACGCGACCCGGGTCGACGTTCTCGTGCGGGCGCTCGCGCCGGAACCAGCCGGACCGGCGTGCCCCGAGGATCTCGTTGACAACCATCCGCCGGAGGTAGGCCTCGACGTGGTCGGCCCGCCGTACCCGTGACCAGGCGGCATAGGCCTTCGCGAAGGCCGCCTGCACTGCGTCCTCTGCGGCAGCCCGATCACCGGCGACCGCCACCGCCATCCGGTAGAGGCGGGGCCACAACGCTGCGAACAGCTCAGCGAACTCCGCTTCCGGGTCCATCGGCACCTCCGTGGGCAATGATGCCGACGGAGGTGGGGCGGCAGTTGCGGCGTCCATACCCTTTAGATGGACACGAGGACTCCACCGGTTGTGCCGACCCGGCAAGATTCTCCGTCAGGCCAGCAGCCCGCGCACGACACGCAACGCGACCGAGACCCGGGCAAGATCGGTGTCGTCGTCTGCGCAGATCGTCCCGAGGGTCTCGACGGCGCGGTCGGCGACCTCCCCGGTCGCGGCCTCCCACTCGCCCACCCGGCGGACCGCCTCCTCGCGCATCTGCGTGGGCTCGGCCCGCCCGGCGACGTCCTCGTCGGCGGACGTGGTCGCCAGCACCTCGGCGGTCAGCTGGGCGTGCACGGCGTGCAGGTCGTCGCGCAGCGCCGCCCGAGCCATCGTCTGCCACTGGTCGGCCCGCGGCAGGTCGACGATCCGCTGCTGGAGCACCGAGATGCCCAGGCGCTCCCCGAGCGCGAAGTGGACCCGCGCGACGTCCTGCGGCTTCAGGCCGTCGCGCGCGGCGATGTCGACGACGTTGAGCAGCGAGTACGCGACGTCGTACGACGCCACCCGCGCAGCCAGGTCCTCCGGCACGCCATGCCCTACCAGTGCCGAACGGCGCGCGTCGTGGGCCGCGAGCTCGCGTCCCACGAGCAGCTCCGGCAGGGCCAGCATCGTCGCCTGCACCGGCTCGGCGAACAGGTCGACGGTCGCCTGGCTGTCGAGGGGTGGCCGGCGGTTCGTGACGAGCCACCGTGACGCACGCTCGACCAGGGTGCGCATGTCCACCCGCATCCTGGTCTGCACGGCCGCGTCGATCTTGTTGTCATAGGTCGCCAGCTCCTGCCGCAGCGGCAGGGACCCGAAGATCTCCCGGGCGACGAAGTTGGCGCGGGTCAGCTCGGCCGCGGACGCACCCGTCTCTCCCGTGAGCCGCGGCCAGTAGGTCATGCCCGCACCGTTGACCAGGTCGCCGACGACCTGGGTCACGATGATCTCGCGCCGCAGCGGGTGCTCCTTGACCTGGGTGGAGAACCCGTCGCGGACCGCCTTGGGGAAGTAGGACACCAGGTCGAGCAGGAGGTAGGGGTCCTCCGGCAGGTCGGAGGCCAGCAGCTCCTCGGCGAGCACGATCTTCGTGTAGGCCATCAGCACCGCCAGCTCCGGCTGGGTCAGCGCGCCGCCCTGTTCGAGCCGCCGCTTGACCTCGGCCTTCGTCGGAAGCGCCTCGAGGTCGCGATCGAGCCGGCCCTCGCTCTCCAGCTGCCGCATCCACTGCTCGTGCACGTGGAGCAACGAAGGGGCGTTGCGCGCGGCGTTGGCGAGAGCGATGTTCTGCTCGTAGTTGTCGCGCAGCACGAGCTCGGCGACGTCATCGGTCATCGACGCCAGCAGCTTGTTGCGCTGCTTCTCGGTGAGATCACCGTCGACGACCACCCGGTCGAGCAGGATCTTCAGGTTGACCTCCCGGTCGGACGTGTCGACGCCCGCCGAGTTGTCGATGAAGTCGGTGTTGATCCGCCCGCCGTTGAGGGCGAACTCGATCCGACCACGCTGGGTACAGCCCAGGTTGCCGCCCTCGCCGACCACCCGCACCCGCAGCTCGGTGCCGTTGACCCGGATCGCGTCGTTGGCCTTGTCACCGGCATCGGCGTTGGTCTCCGAGCTCGCCTTGACGTACGTGCCGATGCCGCCGTTCCAGAGCAGGTCGACCGGCGCGAGCAGGATCGCCTTCATCAGCTCCGCCGGGGTCATCGCGTCGACGTGGCGGAGGATCCCCAGCGCCGATCGGATCTGGTGGTTGATCGGGATCGACTTGGCGGATCGGGGGAACACCCCGCCGCCCTCGGAGATCAAGGTCTTGTCGTAGTCCTGCCAGCTCGAGCGCGACAGGTCGAACAGCCGTCTGCGTTCGGCGTACGACGTCGCGGCGTCGGGGTCGGGGTCGATGAAGATGTCACGGTGGTCGAACGCCGCGACCAGCCGGATGTGCTCCGAGCAGAGCATGCCGTTGCCGAAGACGTCGCCCGACATGTCGCCGACGCCGGTCACGGTGATGTCCTCGGCCTGGCAGTCGATGCCGAGCTCGCGGAAGTGACGGCGCACCGACACCCAGGCGCCGCGTGCCGTGATGCCCATCGCCTTGTGGTCGTAACCGACCGAGCCACCGCTCGCGAACGCGTCGCCGAGCCAGAAACCGTAGTCCTTGGAGACCCCGTTGGCGATGTCGGAGAACGTCGCCGTGCCCTTGTCAGCGGCGACGACCAGGTAGGAGTCGTTGCCGTCACGTCGTACGACGCGCTCGGGTGGGACGATCTCTCCCGACACCAGGTTGTCGGTGACGTCGAGCAGACCGCGGATGAACGTCTTGTAGCACTCGATCCCCTCCGCGAGCCATGCGTCGCGGTCGGAGGGCTGAGCCGGATCCATGGGAGGCAGCTGCTTGGCGTAGAAGCCACCCTTCGCGCCGACCGGCACGATCACGGTGTTCTTCACCATCTGTGCCTTGACCAGCCCGAGGATCTCGGTGCGGAAGTCGTCGCGCCGGTCCGACCAGCGCAGACCACCACGCGCGACGGCGCCGAAGCGCAGGTGCACGCCCTCGACCCTGGGCGAGTAGACGAAGATCTCGAACTTCGGCCGCGGCTCGGGCAGGTCAGGGATCGCCGACGGCTCCATCTTGAGCGAGAGGTAGGTCTTCGGGCGCTTGCCCGCGCCCCCGTACTGGAAGTAGTTGGTCCGCAGGGTTGCGCGGATGTGGGTCAGGTAGGAACGCAGGATCCGATCGTGGTCGAGGCTCACGACGTCGTCGAGCGCGGCGGTGATCCGGCGCTCGAGCTCCTCCTGCTGCCGGGCTCGCGAGTCCTCGCCGAGGTCCGGGTCGAAGCGGGTCTCGAAGAACGTCACCAGCATCCGGGCAAGCTCGACGTTGTCGGACAGGGCGCCCTCGATCGAGTCGATCGCGAAGGGGGAGTTGCCCTGCCGCATGTACTTCGCGTACGCCCGCAGGAGCATCGCCTGCCGCCAGGTCAGCGACGCCCGGAGCACCAGCGCGTTGAAACCGTCGATCTCGGTGTAGCCGTCCCAGATGGCGCGCAGCGCATTGGCGAAGAGCTCGCGGGCCTGGTCCGGGAGCGGTTCGCCGTACCGGAGCCCGAAGTCGTAGACGTGCGAGACCCGCTCGAGCCCGGCGAGACCGTAGGGCCGCTCGTCGACGACCTCGACACCCATCGAAGACAGCATCGGCAGCACCTCGGACAGTGACAGCGGCGGCCCGACGCGGAAGACCTTCAGCCGCGCCTCTCCCTCTGGGGCGTCGAGCTCGGAGTAGAGGGCCTGGTCGATGCCGGCCTCACCACGGATCGCCTCCAACCGGCCGAGGTCGACGGCAGCGGTGCGGGCCGGGAAGTCCTCCTTGTAGGCCTCGGGGAACGCGTCGACGTAGCGGCGGCCGAGGATCGCACCGACCTCCTCGCCGTACTCAGCCGACACGGCGTGCAAGAAGTCGTCGTGCCACGACCGGGACGCGTCGATCAGCCGCCGCTCGAGGTCGGCGGTGTCGATCGTGTCCGGCACGGTCTCCCCCACCGGCATCCGCACCACGAAGTGCACCCGCGCCGTGGTCGACGCGCTGATGCTGACGTTGAACTCGATCGAGTCAGGGTCGATCCGGCCGTCGCCGATCACCTGGGCGAGGATCCGCACGAACTTCTGCCGGACACTCGTGTTGTAGCGGTCGCGGGGCAGGTAGATCAGGACCGACAGGTAGCGGTCGTAGATGTCGCGGCGGATGAACAGGCGTACGGCGCGACGCTCCCGCGCCTGCATCGCGGCCTCGGCGATCGGAGCGAGCTCCTCGGTCGGCGTGTGGAACAGCTCGTCGCGCGGGTAGGTCTCGAGGGTGTCGAGCAACGCGTTGCCGTCGTGGCTGCGCGGATCGAGCCCGGTCGCCTTGAGCACATCAGCCACCTTGACCCGGAGCAGCGGGACCCGCAGCACCGACTCGGTGTAGGCGGCACTCGAGAACAACCCGAGGAACCGGCGCTCGCCGACCACCTCACCGTCGGCGCCGAACACCTTGACCCCGACGTAGTCGAGGTACGCCGGCCTGTGGACGGTCGCGCGCGAGTTGGCCTTCGCGAGCACCAGCAGGCTCTTCTCCCGCGCCTTCGCCTTCACGGCGCCCGACAGCCGCCCGAAGGAGGACGACTTGTGGTCGTCGGCGCTGCCGTCGCGGAGGATGCCGAGGCCGCTGTCCGCGACCGGGCGGAGGACGTCGGCCGCGTTGTCCGACGCACCGTCACCCGCCTTCGGCTCGACCCGCTCCAGCTGGTACTCCCGGTAGCCCAGGAAGGTGAAGTGCTCGTCGGCCAGCCACTCGAGCAATGCCTTCCCCTCGGTTACCTCCGCCTCGGACAGGGGCGGGGGGCTCGACTCGAGGTCCGCGACGATCTTGCGAGCCTGGTCCTGCATGGCCGGCCAGTCCTCGACCGCCGCGCGGACGTCACCGAGCACCCGTCGTACGTCGTCGGCGAGCCGCTCGCACTCGCTGCCGTCGTCGGCCAGCCGGTCGATCTCGACGTGCATCCATGACTCGCGCAGGGCACCCGAGTGTGGCGTCGCAGAGCCGGTCGAGACCGGTTGCAGTGCTACCAGCCGGCCGGATCCGTCGCGCTCGACGTCGAGCGTCGGGTGCAGCACCAGGTGGGCGTTGCGGTGCTGGCGGGCCAGCTCCATGGTGAGCGAGTCGACCAGGAACGACATGTCGTCGGTGACCACCTCGACGACGGAGTGCCCGCCCGCCGACCAGCCGTGCTCGGCCACCGTCGGCGTGTAGACGCGGACCTTGGTGGTGCCCGGCTCCCGCTCGGCGGCGAGGTGGTGGTGCGAGGCGTAGGCACCGTAGACGTCGACGTCGGAGCGGTCGGCGAGCTCCTCGGTGCTGACGTGCCGGTAGTACGCCGCCAGCAGCGGCACGAGCTCGTCGCCCGGTGGTGCCGAGGCACCCTTGCCATGGCGGGCGACCTCGGCAGCCTGGTCGAAGATCTGGTCACGGTCTGAGTGGTGCGTCGTCATTGACACAAAGTCACATTAGGACCGCCGCGTAGTGCCCACAACATCGCCCCGGAAAGTACCGGGCGCGTCAGCGGGCCGATCGCCGGTACGTCAGGATGTGCGGCATGAGGTTCCAGCACACGATGACGTACGAAGCCCCGGTGAACGAGGTCTTCGCGATGCTCACCGACCCCGCGTGGCGCAAGCAGGTCGGCGCCGTCGGGGTCGCCTGCCGGAGGGAGCGCTGACATGAGCACCCGGATCGTGCAGGAGCTGACCTACCACGCCCCGTTGGCCGATGTTGCCGCCATGCTCGCCGACCGCGCGTTCCGCGAAGCCGTCTGCGTCGCGACGCACGCCACCCGGCATGCGGTCACCGTCGACGGCGTCCAGGGCGACCCGATGAAGGTTCGGATCGAGTACAGCCAGCCCACCGAGCGGGTGCCGGGCTTTGCCCGAAAGTTCGTCGGCACCGAGGTCGACATCGTGCAGTCGGAGACCTGGCCGCAGCCCGGAGCACGGCGACATCCACGTCACGATCCCTGGCAAGCCAGGGGACATGGTCGGAACCGCCGTGCTGGCCGAGAAGGACGGCGTCACGACGGAGACCGTCACCATCGACATCACCGTGAAGATCCCGCTGGTCGCCGGCAAGATCGAGGGCCTGATCGGCAACATCCTCGGCAGCGCACTCCGCGCCGAGAACCGCACCGGCGTGGAGTGGCTCTCCCGCTAGGAGTCCGACTCCCGCGACTGCTCGGCCGCCTCCTCGCGCGCGTCCCTGCGACGCTGGATGAGGATCACCGCGCCCAGCAGGAGGAACGGGCCGAACGCGAGCACGATCGTCAGCACCTGCTCTACCGGGTGCAGGGTGCCGAGGTGCCAGGAAGTCACGCTTCCTAGTTTCGCAGGTCTCCCGACCGTCGCCGGCTGGCCTCCTCGACCACGGGATCGCGATACCGGGACCGCTACCGGGACCGTCAGCCCATGTAGGGGTAGGTGTGGTCGGTCGGCGGCACCAAGGTCTCCTTGATCGAGCGCGGTGAGGTCCAGCGGAGCAGGTTGCTGGCCGCGCCGGCCTTGTCGTTGGTGCCCGACGCGCGGCCGCCGCCGAACGGCTGCTGCCCGACGACGGCCCCGGTCGGCTTGTCGTTGATGTAGAAGTTGCCGGCAGCGAACCGCAGCGCCCCGCGTGCCCAGTCGATCGCCGTCCGGTCCTGGGAGATGATCGCCCCGGTCAACGCGTAGGAGGCCGCGGACTCCGCCTGCAGCACGACCTTCTCGAAGTCGGCGTCGTCGTAGACGTGGATCGACAGGATCGGGCCGAAGTACTCGGTGCTGAACATCTCGTCGGTGGGGTCCTCGCCGACCACGATCGTGGGTCGCACGAACCAGCCGACCGAGTCGTCCGTCGTACCCCCGGCGACGACCTGCAGGCCGGAGGTCGCCTTGGCCCGATCGATGGCCGCGGTGTGCTTCTTGAACGCCCGGTCGTCGATCACCGCACCCAGGAAGTGCGAGAAGTCGGTCGGGTCGCCCATCGAGAGCGCGTCGGTCTTCGCGATCAGGTCATCGCCCATCCGCTCCCACACCGACCTCGGCACGTAGGCCCGGGAGGCGGCGGAGCACTTCTGTCCGCTGTACTCGAACGCGCCCCGGATCAGCGCAGTGGTCACCACGGCGGGGTCCGCGCTCGGGTGGGCGATGACGAAGTCCTTGCCGCCGGTCTCGCCGACCAGCCGCGGGTAGGTCTTGTAGGAGGGCAGGTTCGGAGCCGACGGTCTGCCATAGGTGCTGGAACGTCGGGGTCGACCCGGTGAAGTGGATGCCGGCCAGGTCGCGGGTCCGCGAGCGCCACCTCCGAGACCGCGAAGCCCGTCGCCGGGCAGCATGTTGATCACGCCCGGCGGCATGCCGGCCTCGACCAGCAGCTCCATCAGTCAAGGCACGCCGCGTGCTGCTGGGACGGGCTCGGCTTCCACACGACCGTGTTGCCCATCAGCGCCGGGGCCGTCGGCAGGTTGCCGGCGATCGCGGTGAAGTTGAACGGTGTGATCGCGTAGACGAAGCCCTCCAGCGGGCGGTGGTCGGTGCGGTTCCACACACCCGGGCTGTTGGCGATCGGCTGCTCGGCCAGGATCTGGTTCGCGTAGTGGACGTTGTAGCGCCAGAAGTCGATCAGCTCGCACGCGGCGTCGATCTCGGCCTGGAACGCCGTCTTCGACTGACCCAGCACGGTGGCGGCGTTGAGCCGTTGCCGCCATGGGCCGGCCAGCAGCTCCGCCGCCTTGAGCAGGATCGCGGCCCGCTCGTCGAAGGGCATCGCCCGCCATCCGGGAGCGGCTTGGGTAGCGGCGTCGATAGCTCGCTGCGCGTCAGCCTGGGTCGCGCTCTTCAGCGTGCCCAGCACGTGCGCGTGGTCGTGCGGCTGGACCACGGCGATCTCGGCGCCACCGCCAGCCACCCACTCACCGCCGATGTAGGCGTCCATCCGGTGCTCGGTCGCCTCCTGCCGGGCGATCTCGGCAGCCAGCGCATCGCGCTCCGGGGATCCGGGGGCGTAGGTCAGGTTCGGCTCGTTGACGGGAGCCGGGGGCAACGTGATGGCGTCCATGCAGCCGATGTTGTCAGACAATCGGGCGTGGACCCAACCCGGCGTCAGCGGTTGCTGCCCTTGCCCCGCGGCTTGGACGGCGACGACCCCGATGATCCCGTACGCCGACCGCGCGGCGCGCGTTGCCGGCCCGCGGACGACACCTCGAGCAGCTCGTCGAGCGCTTCGCGCAGGCAGATGCCGAGGAGGTCGGCGTCGGGCACCAGGTCGCGGTCGGCGGTGATGCCGTAGAACACCCCGCCGTTGTAGGAGGTCACGCTGATCACCAACGGTTGGCCCGGCAGGAGCGGGGCTACGGGATAGCTGGCCAGCATCTTCGCGCCCGCGGCGTAGAGCGGGGTCTGCGGTCCTGGCACGTTGGTGACCGAAAGCTGGTAGCCGCGACGCAGCTCGTCGGCAGCGACGCGCGCCCCGATCGCGTGGAAGGTCGTCGGCGCGAAGCCGGCCACCCCGGCGAGCCGGTTGGCCGCCACGCTGCGCCCGGTCTCCTTGTGCGCTTGGAACGAGTACGACACCTGGTGGAGCCGGACGACCGGGCTCGTCTCCCCCACGGGTAGGTCGACGAAGTGCGCGGCGATCTGGCTGCCGAGCGAGGTCGCCTCGAGCTCCTCGTCGATGACCGACACAGGGACCACTGCCCGGACCTGACGGATCCCGCCCATCGACTCGGCGCGGGTCATCAGCCACGAGCGGATGCCTCCGGTGACGGTGGCGAGGATGACGTCGTTGACGGTGCCGTCGTGCGCCTTGCGCACCTTGCGGTAGTCGGCCAGACGGGTCTCGACGGTGACCACCCGGCGCTGCTGCGACAGCTCACCGCTGATCAGGCTCCGGGACCTGGGCCGGCGCCCGGTCACCGCACCCATCACGCTGCGGGCCCGGCGGGTGCGCGCGTCCGCGGTGCGCGCGAGGGCTCGGGAGGTGCCGCGCACGTTGCCGACCACGGTCCGGGTGTCCGTGACCGCGTCGCGGACCGCGCCGGCGACGAGCGCGCCGGGCGCGGGCGTCGGCCGGGGCATCCAGTCGTCGGGCTCGAACTCTCTCGGCGTCGGCTGTGTGTCGAGGAGCAGCTGCCCCAGGTCGACGGTGTGCACCCCGTCGACGAGCGCCTGGTGCGTCTTCGAGAGGAGCGCGACCCGCCCGCCCTCGAGACCCTCGACGAAGTAGACCTCCCACAACGGGCGGGTCCGGTCGAGCGGTCGGGACACGATCCGCGACGCCAGCTCCAGCAGCTGGCCCGGTGTTCCGGGGCGAGGCAGCGCGGACCGACGGACGTGGAAGGCGAGATCGAACTTCTCGTCGTCCACCCAGAGCGGCGCGGCGAGGTGCCCAGGCACGACCTGGATCCGCTGGCGGTAGCGCGGGACGAATGGGATCCGGTCCCTGATCAGGTCGACCAGGCGTGCGTAGTCGAACCCGGAGTCGCCAGGATCGAAGATCTCGATGGTCGCGTTGTGGAGGGGCGTCCGGGGGGTTTCAGCGGTCAGGAAGAGCAGGTCGCGTGCGCGAACCCGATCCACCACGTCACTACCCCGCCTTCTGCTCCTGGCCCCCGCCAAGCCCCGCGGCTTGTTGCGTGAGATTCTGACAGAGGACCGTGCCCGCGCCGACATCCGTCCGCGCGCGCGGCCGCGAAGATTCCGGCGGAAGGATCACGGTGAGAGGTACGACGGCGCGGTGGATCGCGCTCATGTTCCTGGCGGGAGCGGCACTCTCAGCGTGCGGCAGCGACGACAAGGACAGCGGTACGGACGACCCTGTCGTGGTCGAGATCACGTTCGAGGGCGGCGAGGTCGAGCCCAACGGTGAGCGGGTCGAGGTCGACGCGGGTCAGCCGGTCGACCTCGTGGTGACCGCCGATGAGCCGGGCGAGATCCACATCCACTCCGACCCGGAGCAGGAGATCCCCTACGAGGCCGGGACCGAGACGATCAAGATCCAGATCGACAAGCCGGGCGTCGTGGAGGTCGAGTCGCACGATCTCGACCAGGTGATCGTCCAGCTCGAGGTGAGGTGACCGGCGGGGTGCTCGAGGCCCACGGCATCGGCGGTCAGGCCGACCTCCCGATCTCGCTAGGTCTCGCGATCTCGGGCGCCGTCGCGGCGCTCGTCATCTCGTTCACCGTGCTCGTGGTGGCGTGGCGGACCCCTCGCTACGCGACGGGACTCGAGGAGGTCGACCCCGAGGCCGACGAGGTGCAGACCGTTCCGGGCGCGTCGTACTGGGGGGTGGCGCTGCGGCTGATCGGCATGATCGGGTTCGTCTTCACCGTGCTGGCGGCGGTGCTCGGCGAGAACCAGCTGACCAACCCGTTCTTCGGCATCGTCTACGTATGGGTGTGGGTCGGCGTCATCTTCGCCTCGCTCCTGTTCGGTCCGGTGTGGCGCGCGATCAACCCCATGCGGACGATCAACGCCGGGCTGGCGCGTCTCTCCGGGGGTGATCCCGAGCAGGGCATCCTCGACTACCCCGGCTGGCTCGGCCACTGGCCGGCGGCGATCGGCCTGTACTCGTTCGTGTGGATGGAGCTGGTCAACCGGACCCCCACCGACCTCGGGACGGTCCGGCTGTGGTGCGCCGTCTACGTCGCGGTGATGCTCGTCGGCGGCGCCGTCTTCGGCTCCCGGTTCTACGAGAACGCCGACCCCTTCGAGGTCTACTCGACGCTCGTCGGCTCGCTGTCGGTCTTCAGCCGCGACGCCGAGGGCCGCGTCGTGCTTCGCAGCCCGCTGGCCGGTGCGGCCACCATTCCGTCCCGGCCCGGACTCGTCGCGGTCGTGGTCGTCTTGTTCGGCAGTACGGCGTTCGACTCCTTCCGCGAGTCGAGCTACTGGATCGGCACGATCCAGGGGGCATCGATCACGGGCTACACCCTCAACAACGGGGCGCTGCTCGTGTTCTGCCTGGGCGCCGGCCTGATCTTCGCCGGCGGCACCATGCTGGCGGGCCTGCGGTTCCGTGCCACGTGGCGCCCCTGGCAGTGGCTGGTGCTGGAGCCGCTCGCCAGACCGAGGATCGAGATGCCACGGCGGCTGGCGCACTCGGTCGTGCCGATCGTCGCGGGCTACATCATCGCCCACTACCTCACGCTGTTCGTCGACGTCGGTACCCAGACCCTGGCCCGGGCCAGCGATCCGTTCGGCAAGGGGTGGGACATCCTCGGCACGGCCGGGGTCGAGCCGTCGTACTGGTTCGCCTTCCACCCGTCGGTGCTCGCGACGATCAAGGTGGCTGCGGTCGTGATCGGCCACGTCGCCGCCGCCGTCCTCGCCCACGACCGTGCGATCGCGTTGCTCCCCCGTCGCCACCAGATCACCGGCCAGCTGCCACTGCTCGCGGCGATGGTGACGTTCACCGCGGGCGGGCTCTACCTCCTCTTCAACGCCTGACTCCCGGCCATCGCGTCGACCAGGGCGGCCACCGCGCGGGTCAACGGCGACTCGCCCGACTCGACCAAGGTGCGCCCGGCGACGAGCGCGCGGTCGACCGCGGCTTGGTCGTCGGGCAGGAAGTGCACAGCGGTCGTGGGGCCGAAGCCCGCGAGCATCGCCACCACGTCGGACTCCCGCCACCCCAGCGTGGGACGCATCCGGTTGACCACCAGCCGCAGCACGGGTTCGGGTAGGACCTCGTGCGCCTCGGCGACGGCGCGCGCCAACCGCGCCAGGCCGATCGGATCGGCGGACCCGACGAGCACGATCTCGTCTGCCACCTCCAACGCCTCGACGGTGAGCCCGTTGCGCTCAGGTCGCCCTCCGACGTCGGCAGCCGGGTCCTGCTCGATGCTGAAGCCGGTGTCGATCACCACCTGGGCCTCGCACCGGGCACGGGCGACGACGGCGGTCAGAGCGCCTGGACGCACCTCCACCCAACGGTCCGGGCGGGGTAGGCCGGTGATGACGAGCAGGTGGTCGGAGAGCCGGCGCTGCACGGTGGCGAACCGCTCGTCGATCGACCCGCCCGCTACCAACCGCGCGGCTGAGAGAAGACCCGACACCTCGTCGAGCACCCCGAGCTGTTGGGCGACGGCACCACCGTAGGGATCGGCGTCGACGAGCACGGTGGTCAGCCGGCGGCGCGCCAGCTCGGCGGCGAGAGTCGTCGCGAGCGTGGTCCGGCCAGGGGCACCCCCCGGTCCCCAGACCGCGATCACCCGCCCGGACGGTGGCGCGGTCCCTGTCGTCGGGACCGCGACGGGCGCGACCACGGGCATCGGTGGCAGCACCGGTCCTGGGTCGCGGAGCACCACGTCGGCGAGGCCGTCGACCCGGTCGGCCGCGACCACGGCGTCGATGCCGATCCGGTGCGCGCGAGCACTCGCGTCATCGTCGTCGGGTGCCACAGCGACCGCACGGACGCCGTACGCCCGGAGCTGGTCGACCACCGGGCCGTCGAGGCCGGGCAGCTCAGCACCCAGCACCGCGACCTGGGCCTGACCCGCGCTGGCGGTGGCAAGCAAGTCGTCGATGTCGACGCATCGCTTGAGCACCACGACACCGGGGTGCTCGGTGAGCGCCGCCAAGGCCCGGCTCTCCCAGTCCGCGCCGGTCGACACGAGGAGCGTGACGATCATGGCCTGGCCTCAGGAACGCTGGACGATCCGGACGACCGGGTCGTCCTGCCCGTCCAGCAGTGCGAGGAACGCCGCGACATCCGCGTCGTCGACCGCGAGCACGAGCTGTCGGGTCCCGGTCACGGCGAAGCTCTCCTCGACCGGCGGCGCTGCGACAACCGTGACCTCCGACAGCGCCGGCCCGTCCGGGGCCTGGTCGCCTCGACCGTTCAGACCACCCACGTAGACGTCGATCACCGACCCGGCGTCGACCGTGCCCGGCACCCGGTGCGGCTCGAGGTCGAGAGGCACCTGGACGGTGCCGACGTCCCTCTCGGTGACGATCGCGGCACGCGGCAACAGCTCACCGCTGCCGATGCCCCTCGCCAGCACGATGCCGTCGGGCAGAGGTTCCTCGGCGGGCAGGTAGCGCGCAAGCTCCTCGTCGTCCGCGAACCTCACCCGCACCGCGACGACGTCGGCTTCGCCGATCGGGGAACCCACGCCCTGGTCGTTGACGACCGCCCACACCGACACGGTGTCGTCCGCTTCGGCGAAGACCCGTGCTCCCAGCACCACCGACCCCGCCACGATCAACAGGCCGATCCACAACCGCGGGTCACGCCACCCCGGCCGCGCCACGCGTGTGGCGACCGGCGGTGCCGACGTACCCGTCTTCCCGAGACTGGACACCTGCACATGATGCAGCCCAGCAGCCGCCGCGTCACGTGCTCGTCCACAGATCCGCGGGGCGCTGCTGCGATCGGTCGGGTCTGGATGGAACGATGGGGCCATGGCCGACTCTTCGCGCTTCCTCACTCTGACCGAGGTCGCCGAAGTGCTCAACACCTCCTCCGCGCAGGTCTACGCGATGGTCCGCCGCGGCGAGCTCCCCGCCATCAAGATCGGCGGCCGAGGTCAGTGGCGGGTCGAGCGGGAGAAGCTCGAGGACTACATCCAAGAGCAGTACAAGGCCACCGAGAAGTACGTCGAGACCCACCCCTTCGTCGACTCCGAACAGCCTGAGTAACCCTCGCCCCCTCTGGCCGCGATCGAGAAGACCTGGTGGCGCGGTGGTCGAGGAGGTCGCCGACCCCCGGTGGTCGAGGAGGTCGCCCTGGCGACCGTCTCGAGACCCCGCCACGCCCGACAGTCGAGGAGTCGCGCCTCCCCCGACCCGTTGGTCGAGGTCGCCCTGGTAGCCGCCGGGGGTGACGGTGCTCCTGGCTGAGGCCTTCGGCGACCAGAGTCAGGACCTTCGTCCCTACGCGCCGCCGACGTTCGCGATCACAGTTGGAGAGTTGGGAGCGGTGCGTGCGTCGTGACCACGCGGGCCTGACAGAAGCTCGAAACCAAGCAGAACAACGACGTGAGGACCCGATGCGCAAGATCCCTCGTACCCCGACTGCCCTCCTAGCCCCCGCTGCCCCGGCGGTGGCTGGAGTCCTGGCGTTGGGCGCAAGCCCTGCCGAGGCGGCCCCGGTACAAGCCAGGGACGGCGACCCGTCGATGCTGGTTCTGACATGGTGACCACCTGCGCAGACTGCCGGAAGATCCTTCACCAACAGCAGGTGCCAGCGCTGTCCGGCGAGTTTCGCATGGTGGTGGTGTGGGTGAATCTCGAAGGAGAGTGGCTCTGCCCCGTCACCGGGGATGAGCACCGTCGCGCCGTTCAAGATCGGGCCTAGCGCCTCTTGCGGATCCTCTTACGGGGTGGGACCGTCCACGCTTGATGTCGTGCTAGACGGGTACCGCGATAGAGGAGGGAGATCGAGGTGTCCGGGGATGACCCCGGGTATGAGCGGCGGATGATTCACCGTCCCGGACACCGCGGTTCCCAAAGAGTTGCTCACCCCGCAATCTGCGACAGGACCGCTCATGTCAGACGCACCGAAGCCCCTTGAGGTCGCCGCCGACGTAGGCGTCGCACTGGTCAGACTGGCCGATGCCACCGACCGGCTCGTGTTCCTTGCCGAGGCGATTGCCGTCCACGCGGGAATCGTGGACCCTGCCGAAGTCGGCCTAAAGGTGGCCTCCGACCACCGCGCGTGACCGTGACCCAACCGCGGCCAGCAGGCACGCCTCTTCGCTGACAGGCACCGTGACCAAGGTCAGCGGGCCGCCGGTTGGCACAGGGGGTCTCGAGACGGTCGCCAGAGCGACCTCCTCGACCACCGGTGGGCACGGTCGGCGCGCGAGCTACAGGGGTCTCGAGACGGTCGCCAGAGCGACCTCCTCGACCACCGGTGGGCACGGTCGGCGCGCGACCTCCTCGACCGGCGACGGACGGGCGTGGACCTAGCCGACCTCGCCGTCGAGGGTGACTGCGATCGTCTGCTCGTCGCCGTCGCGGCGGACCGTGAACTCGATCGTCTCGCCCGGCTGGTGCGTGCGGATCGCCACGATCAGGGCGATGCCGTCGGTGACCCGGGAGCCGTTGACATGGGTGATCAGGTCGCCGTTCTCGAGCCCGGCGTCCTGGGCGGGTGAGTCCGCGATCACCTCGTCGACGGTGGCGCCGTCGAACTCGGCAGGGCCGCCGGTCTGGACCCGGGCGCCGATCACCGGGTACTGCGCCTCGCCGTTCTCCAGGATCTGGTCCGCGGTGGTGATCACCTGCTCCACCGGGATCGCGAAGCCCACGCCGATGTTGCCGGCCTCGTCGTCGATGCTGCCGCCGCCGTTGGTCGCGATCGCGGAGTTCACTCCCACGACCTGACCTTGCAGGTTGACCAGCGGCCCGCCCGAGTTGCCGGGGTTGATCGCGGCGTCGGTCTGGATGGCGTTGATGTACGACGAGTCGTCGTTGGTGCTGCCGGTCGTCACCGGACGGTTCAGCGCACTCACGATCCCGGAGGTCACGGTCGAGCTCAGCCCGAGCGGTGCGCCGATCGCGACGACCGGCTCACCGACGCGCAAGGTCCGGGACTGGCCGAGCGACGCGGGCTTGAGGTCCTCGGCGCCCGCGACGTGGAGCACGGCGAGGTCGTAGACCGGGCTGCGACCGACGACGGTCGCGTTCTGACGGTTGCCGTCCTGGTCGACGATCTCGATCGCGCCGTCGTTCTCGGCGGCGTCCGCGACGACGTGGTTGTTGGTGATGACGTGGCCCTGGTCGTCGAGCACGAACCCGGATCCGGTAGCGCCGGCATCGACGCCGTCGAGCTCGGCGATGATCTGGACGGTGCTGGGAAGCACCTCCTGGGCGACCCGGGCGACCGACCCCGGCTTGTCGAGCGGCGGCTGGGTGTCGAGGTTGGAGTAGTCGACGTTGCTCGGTGTCGAGGCGCGCGTGTCGTTAGCGTCGTCGTCCCATGCAGAGAAGCCGATTGCACCGAGGACACCGCTGACGGTCCCGACGACGAGCGCCAACAGCGCGACGAGCGGCCACACCCACCCGGACGGCCGGACGGGTGCGGCACGGTGCTCGGCGCGGCTGGTCGGCGGCAGTGCCTGGGTCGGGGGCGGCGGATAGGTCGCCGGCGGCCTTGACGGGGGCGGCGAGGTCGGCGTGGCAGACGGACTGACGATCGGGACGGGGGCGGTCGAGCCGGGATCGGGCGGCGCCCATCGCTCGGCGGCCGGCCGCGGACCACCGATGGGCTGGGTCTGCTCCGGCTCGGCGGACCCCGGATCCGGCGTCATGTCGGGGTCGCGGTCGGCTCCGTCACTCACGGAGCCATCATCGCCGATGGTCCCAACCCCGGCACCATCGACTGCGCTACGGGAGGAGCTGCTCGACCCACGCCGGCACTGCTGCACGCGTCTGCGCGGACCCGCCCAGGGGTCCGAGCGGGCGACCCGGCGGAATCACGCGGGCCGGCGTGAGGTTGCCGGGCGGCTGGCTCACGCTCGCCGTCGGCGTCTCTACGCGGGAAGCCGGGGGCCGGCGGTCGCTGGCGGGACCGGAGCCCGGCGCGAAACCAAGGGCCAGCACGCCGACCATCGCCGCTCCCAGCGCACTGCCGCCGAGGACCGCCATACCGACACCACGACGAACGGCGCGCCGTTGCCCCTGCCCTCGACGAGGAAGCGCTCGCCGGGCGGGAGGTTGAGGAGCGACCCCTTGAGGTCAGGGGACGCAGCGCCGACACCACCACAGGAGAGCCCGGCCAGCCGGGTCTTGACCCAGCCCTCGCGCTCGACGAGGTCGCGGCAGGCGTGGCAGGCGTAGACGTGGGCCCATGCCTCGTCGGCCTCCGCCTGGGGCAGCTGGCCGTCGAGGAGCGCGCTCACCCGGGCGCCCAGGTGCCCCATCACGGCCGACCCAGCCCGGTCGCGACCGGCGCAGGCCCGGCGTAGCGAGTGCGGACACCCTGCGGTGCGCGGTGTGCGAGCGCGGCGCGGAGCATCGCCCGGCCACGGTGGATCCGCGAGCGTACGGTGCCGAGCTTGGCGCCGAGGATCTCGGCGATCTCCTCGTAGGTAAGGCCCTCGATGTCACAGAGCACCACCGCAGCACGGAAGTCCGGCGGCAGCGCTGCTAGCGCGGCTTCGACGTCGTCGTCGAAGGTGCGGTCGTCGTAGGCCCGGTCCGGACCGGCCACGGCACTCGCGATCCGGGCCGCGCGCTCGTCGGACAGCGCGTCGAAGCGGATCCGCTGGCGCCGCCGGGCCTGGTCGAGGAAGAGGTTGGTGGTGATCCGGTGCAACCAGCCCTCGAACGTGCCGGGCTGGTAGGTGTGCAGCGAGCGGAACACCCGCACGAAGACCTCCTGGGTGAGGTCCTCGGCGTCGTGGCGGTTGCCGGTCAGGCGGAGGGCGAGGCGGAAGACGCGGTCGGAGTGCTGGTCGACGATGGACTCCCAGTCCATCGACTGCTCACCTACCGGCCTGTCGGCACTCATGGTCCCTGCCCTTCTCCCCAATTGGTGCAGCCTCTCGTGAGCTCCGACGGTAGTCCTGCGTCCTGAGGAAACCCTGTGAAAGTGGTCTGGGCCCTCGAGCGCATCTGTCCTCCCAACGAACGGTCCGATCCGGTTGTTCCGGGAGAGCACTGGACTCCCCGCCCGGGCTCCGCGGAAGCGGGGCCACAGACCGATACGGTGGATCTGTGGCTGCCTCTCCGCTCGATCCGATCAGTCCGACCAGCTGGACCTTCGCCGAGACCTACGTCGTCGAGGACGACGTGCTCCTCGGCGCGCGGGCGCGCGCGGCGGAGGTCGGCGCAGTCGCGGTGGGATCCGGGGCAGGTGCCACTCTCAGGTTCCTGGCCGCCGTGCTCGAGGCGCGCGCGGTGGTCGAGATCGGCACCGGCGCGGGCGTCTCCGGGCTCTGGCTGCTGCGCGGCATGCGCCCCGACGGCGTGCTCACCACGGTCGACGTCGAGGCCGAGCACCAACGGCTGGCGCGTGAGTCGTTCAAGGACGAGGGCATCGCGCCGCAGCGGGTGCGGACGATCGCGGGCCGGGCGCTCGACGTGCTCCCCCGGCTGACCGACGCCCACTACGACATCGTGTTCGCCGACGGCGACAAGCGGGAGTACGGCGCCTACCTCGCCGAGGCGCTGCGGCTGCTGCGGCCCGGCGGCGTCGTGGCCTTCGACAACGCCCTGTGGCACGACAAGGTGGCCGACCCCGCCCAGCGTGACGAGCAGACGGTGGCGATCCGGACGCTCGTGCAGGAGGTCACCGCGACCGACGGTCTGGTGCCGCTGCTGCTGCCCGTCGGCGACGGGCTGCTGCTCGCGAAGAAGGAATGGGTTCCCGAAGCCGACGATTGAGTCGTCAGCCGCGCGGCGCAGCGGCGAAGCCCGCTGCGCCTTCGGCGATCGCCACGATCTCGCACGGCTCGATCAGGATCGGCGCGCTGCCGATGATCTGGGACCCGGGCGCCTCGGCCGCCCCGGCCGTGAACGCCTCCTGGAACGCTGTCCGCGCGGCGTCGTCGGCGAAGACGTAGCAGCCCTCGAACCACTCACCCGGCACCATCCGCCAGGTCTTGTAGGCAAGCCCGGCCATGCCGGTGAAACGCGCGTGCGACGTCTCGGCGACGTACGACGACAGCTGCTCCTCCACCCCGTCGGGCGCGTGGGCGAGCGACCAACGGACGGTCAGACCCTTCATCTCTTCTTCTCCTCAGTCGTGATCCCGGCGAGCGGGTCGGCCTGCCCGAGCCAGGTGAGCAGCAGGCGGGCGCCGAACCCGGACGGCCCGACGCTCCA
Organism: uncultured Actinomycetota bacterium; assembly: GCA_963724275.1. Lineage (GTDB taxonomy): Bacteria > Actinomycetota > Actinomycetes > Propionibacteriales > Nocardioidaceae > Nocardioides. The sequence continues at coordinate 403,273 of CAVRUB010000003.1, forward strand.
CTCGTGGAGCTCCTTCTCGACGTCGCCGACCGAGGCGATGTCGAGGTGCGCCCAGGGCAGGCCGGCGGTGAAGTGCTGGAGGAACAACGCGGCAGTGATGGCCTGTGGCGTGCCGGCGCTGTTGTCGGCGTCAGCGATCTTGGACGCGAGCCGGTCCTCGTAGCCTGCGTAGAGGGGGAATCGCCACACCGGCTCTCCCGAGCGCTCACCCGCGTCCCGGATCGCGGCAGCCAGCACGTCGTCGGTGGCGAAGTAGCCGCCCAGCTGCTGGCCGAGAGCGATCTTCATCCCACCAGTGAGGGTGGCGACGTCGACCAACACGGTCGGGTCGAGCTCGGCGGCGGCGTAGGCGAGGGCATCGGCGAGCACGAGCCGTCCCTCGGCGTCGGTGTTGGTGACCTCCGTGGTCCGGCCACCCCAGTGCCGGATCACGTCGCCCGGACGGATCGCGGATCCGGAGATGGCGTTCTCGGCCGCGGGCACCAGACCGGTGACCCGCACCGGGCAGCCGACGTCCGCCAGCGCGGCCATCGTCGCGAGCACCACCGCGCCGCCGGTCATGTCGCGCTTCATCGAGACCATGCTCTGGCCTGGCTTGATCGAGAGCCCGCCGCTGTCGAAGGTGATCCCCTTGCCGACCAGCACGACGTGCGGGAGCTTCTTCGCCGTGCGGGCGCCGACCCCGGCGGGCGAGTAGTCGAGCCGGATCAGTCTCGGCGGCGTCGCCGAGGCACGGCCGACGCCGAGGATGCCGCCGAAGCCGTCACGCTCGAGATCGGCCTCGTCCCAGATCCGGACGTCGAGGCCTGCTGCCACCGCGACCTGCTCGGCCTGGTCGGCCAGCCAGGCGGGGTTCTTGAGGTTGCTCGGCACGGTCGCGAGCATCCGCGAGCGCCAGCCCGCGCCGCCGATCGCCACTGCTCGCTCGAGTGCGGTGTGGTCGGCGCCGACAAGGGATTCGGGAGGGGTCGCGATCACCACCCGGCGGACCGGTTGCCGTTCGGGTCCGGTCGAACGCCAGTGGAACTCGAACGAGCCGAGCATGGTGCCGGCCACGAAAGCCTCGAGCGGCATCGAGCCCGCGACCGGCTCGCCGTCCGGCGCGACCGCAGGGATCGAGGTCGCGACGGCATCGCGGTCCCGCGCGGCACGGGCCAGCGCCGCGCCCGCGCGACGGAGGTCGACCGGTCGGGCCTCGCCGACGCCGACCAGCAGGACCAGGCCCAGAGCGGGATTGGTGTCCGTGCCGAGCGGGACCGGCACCTCGACGATCTCTCCGACGGCCCCGGTCATCCGGCGCAGCTCCGCCACGCCGAGCAGATCGACGTCGATCGCGTCGATCAGGTCGGCCGCACCAGGACCCAGCAGGACGTCGGACTCGTCGCCTGTGGGTCCGGGCAGCACCGGGAACGGCCACCGTGTCGACCCCGACGATGGCGGCGGGGAGGAGCTCGCTGAGCGCGAACTCGGGGGGTGAAACCTGGCTAGGAAGAACGTGATCGATGATCGCGACACCAACTACGACGCTGCCGTCACCCGACAACGTTCTTGAGAGCATCGCCGAGGGCACCCGCCTCTTCGGCGTTCAGCTCGACGACCAGGCGGCCACCGCCTTCGAGGGGGACACGCATGACAATGCCCCGGCCCTCCTTGGTGACCTCCAGCGGACCGTCACCGGTCCGAGGCTTCATCGCCGCCATGCGGCACCCCACTTCCCATCAGTACGGGCAGACCTGGTCTGCTCAGGGCTTGCCGCACCATTATCGCCCATGGCACCTCTCCCGCGCAGCAGCGGCACCCATCTTCACTCCGACGATGGCGGTGGCGGCGCGACCGGAAAGGCACGGTGCCGTCCGGAATCTTCAGCATCTACGGGGGTTGTGGGGCTACCCGGCTCGGCGCGGGGCGCGGCGCGGAGGTCCTGCTCGAGCGCCAACCGCGCGAGCAAGGCGTCGACCTCCGACATGCGGTAGCCACGGAAGGCGAGCGAGAAACGCACGTTCCGCAGGTCGTCGGAGGTGATCGTCCGATCGAGCGGGACCAGGGCGTCCGGCCGGTCGTCATATGCCGGCTTCATCGGTTCGCCCCGGCCGGCAGCGAGCATCGCGATCCCGCCCATCGCGAGCACGATGAGTACGGCGAAGACCCACATCATCGCTTGCGGCACGGCACTCCTCGGAAGCTCTCAGGCATGGCGGTCGCGGGCGGCGACCATCAGTGCCACCGCTTCGTCGACGTCGTCGGTCAGGGTGAGCATGTCGAGGTCGGACTGCTTGATCCGAGCCTCGCTGAGCATCGAGCCCTGCATCCAGTCGATCAGGCCCGACCAGTGCTCCACGCCCATCAGCACGATCGGGAAGGTCGTGATCTTCAAGGTCTGCGACAACGTCATGGCCTCGAACATCTCGTCGAGGGTGCCGATCCCGCCGGGCAGCACGACGTAACCCTGGGAGTACTTGACGAACATCATCTTGCGGACGAAGAAGTAGCGGAAGTTGAGTCCGAAGGTGACGTAGTCGTTGAGCCTCGCCTCCCAGGGCAGCTCGATCCCGAGACCGACGCTCTCGCCCCCGGCCTCGGTCGCCCCCTTGTTGGCGGCCTCCATCGCGCCCGGGCCGCCACCGGTGATGACGGTGAACCCGGCGTCCACCAGCGCTCCGCCCACCTTGACCCCGAGCTGGTAGGCCGGGTGCTCGGCCGGGATCCGCGCAGAACCGAAGACGGCGATCGCCGGTCCGAGCTCCGCGAGGTCGTTGAAGCCCTCGACGAACTCCGCCTGGATCTTCAGGACCCGCCAGGGGTCGGTGTGCACCCAGTCGCTGTCACCCCGGCTGTCGAGCAGCCGTTGGTCGGTGGTGGAGCCCTCCGGACGTCCCTTGCTGGGCCGCGGTCCGGGACCGCTGCGTTTCGTCATCGCTGGGTCTCCTCACCCTGGAGCCACGCGCGCAGAGCCCGCTCGCAATGCTCGATCTGGGTCACCGGCACGTGCTCCTCCTGCTTGTGCGCCAGCATCGGGTCACCGGGACCGAAGTTGACGGCTGGCACGCCAAGGGTGGTGAACCGAGCGACGTCGGTCCACCCGAACTTCGGGTTCACCGTGCCGTCGGGGCCGCCGACGGCATCGACGAAAGCCTTCGCCGCGGGCCGGTCGAGGCCCGGTAGCGCGCCGGGCGCGGAGTCGGTGAGGGTGACGTCGTACGGCGCGAAGAAGTCGGTGACGAACGCGAGCGCCTCCGCCTCCGAGCGGTCAGGGGCGAAGCGGTAGTTGACCGACACCACGCACTCGTCGGGGATCACGTTGCCCGCAACGCCGCCACTGATGCCGACGGCGTTGAGCCCCTCGCGGTACTCCAGGCCGTCGATCACGGGCTTGCGGGCGTCGTAGGCCTGCAGCCGGTTGAGCACGTCGGACGCGGCGTGGATCGCATTGACCCCGCGCCAGCTGCGGGCGGAGTGGGCGCGCTCGCCGTGAGTGCGGACGTCGACGCGAAGCGTGCCCTGGCACCCTGCCTCGACGACTGCGTCGGACGGCTCCATCAGCACCGCGAAGTCGGCAGTCAGCAGGTCCAGGGTCGGACTCGCTCAGCAGCCGGAGACCGTTGAACTGCGAGTCGATCTCCTCGGCCTCGTAGAGGACGAAGGTGAGGTCGTGCACCGGCTCGGTCACCGTGGCCGCCAGCCGAAGGATGACTGCGTCGCCGCCCTTCATGTCGCAGGTCCCGAGGCCGTGCAGGATCCCGTGCTCGAGCCGGCTGGGGAGGTTGTCGTTCACCGGCACGGTGTCGAGGTGGCCCGCCAGCACCACTCGGCTCGGTCGCCCCAGCGACGTGCGCGCGACGACGGTGTGGCCGCGGCGCACGACCGTGAGGTGCGGCAGCGCACGCAGCGCCGCCTCCACGAGGTCAGCGATCGCCTGCTCGTTGCGTGACACCGACTCGATGTCCACGAGCCGGCGGGTCAGCGTGACGGCGTCGGCTGTCAGGTCGAGTCCGAGCGGTGCGGTCATGGACTCATCCAAGCAGCCGCGCCAACGCCGGGACGGCGGCAGCCCCGAAGGCCGGCACGGAACCCACCGTCCGTGGCGCTCTGGCGTCATCAGGCGCGGCTGACGGTCACCGTCGCCGTCTCACCGTCTCCGACGGTCACCAGGCCACCCGCGGCCTCGCCGGCGACGGAGTACGACGTCGCCAGCGTCTCCTTTGCGATCAGGTCGTCGTGCGCCTGCGCTGCAGCCAGCACGGCGGCCGAGCCGCCGATGGTGAGCACGATCCGGTCGGTGACGTCGAGCCCGGCGTCGCGACGGGCCTGTTGGACCGCCCGCACCAGGTCCCGCGCGAGTCCCTCCTCGGCGAGCTCGGGCGTGACGACCGTGTCGAGGACGACGAACCCGCCGCCGGCCAGCATGCCGGTGGCGGAGTCGCTGCTCTCCGACCCGACGACCGTCTCCAGGGTGTACTCGCCCTCGGCAAGCTCGAGGCCGCCGGCGGTGACGCTGACCGCGCCCTCGGGACTGACGACCGCCTCCCAGTCGCCGGACTTCGACGCCTTGATCGCGGTCTGCACGTCCTTGCCGAGGCGCGGACCGGCCACCCGGGCATTGACGGTCAGGCGTTGGGAGACGCCGTACGCCGCCGCTTCCGGCGAGTCCGCCGCCAGCAGCCGGACCTGCTTCACGTTGACCTCGTCGGCCACGATCGAGGTGAACGGCGCGAGCGACGCCGGGTCGTCGACGACGACGGTCAGCGAGCCCAGCGGCAGCCGGTTGCGGAGGCCCCCGGCCTTGCGCAGTGCCGACGTGGCGGAGCAGATCTCGCGGACCTGGTCCATCGCGGCGACCAGCGCGTCGTCGGCCGGCAGCACCGACGGGTCCGGCCAGTCGGTGAGGTGGACGGACCGACCACCGGTCAGGCCGCGCCACACCTCCTCCGCCGTCAGCGGCAGCAGCGGCGCGACCGTGCGGCAGACGGTGTCGAGCACTGCGGCCAGCGTCTCGAACGCCTCCGGGCGCCCTTCCCAGAAGCGCTCGCGGGAGCGCCGGACGTACCAGTTCGTCAGTACGTCGAGGAAGCCCCGCGTCGTCTCGCACGCGTCGGCGATCGCGAACTCGTCGAGCTCGCCGGTGAGCTGCTCGACGTACTGCCGCGTCTTCGCGAGCAGGTAGCGGTCGAGCGGGTCCTCGCTCCCCAACGACTCGGGCCCGCCGACGTTTGCTTCGTAACCCTCGGCGTTGGCGTAGAGGGAGAAGAAGTACCACGTGTTCCAGAGCGGGATCATCACCTGGCGCACCGAGTCCCGGATGCCCTGCTCGGTCACGATCAGGTTGCCGCCGCGCAGGATGGGGCTCGCCATCAGGAACCAGCGCATCGCGTCGGCACCGTCGCGGTCGAAGACCTCGCGTACGTCGGGGTAGTTGCGCAGCGACTTCGACATCTTGTTGCCGTCGGAGCCGAGCACGATCCCGTGGCTGATGCACGAGGAGAACGCCGGGCGGTCGAACAGCGCGGTCGCCAGGATGTGCAGGGTGTAGAACCAGCCGCGGGTCTGACCGATGTACTCGACGATGAAGTCGGCCGGGAAGTGGTGCTCGAACCAGTCCTTGTTCTCGAACGGGTAGTGCACCTGGCCGAAAGACATCGAGCCCGAGTCGAACCAGACGTCGAGGACGTCGGCGACACGCCGCATCGTCGACTGCCCGGTCGGGTCGTCGGGGTTGGGGCGGGTCAGGTCGTCCACCCACGGCCGGTGCAGGTCCGGCTCGCCGTCTCGGTTGCGGGGCAGGGTGCCGAAGTCGCGCTCGATCTCCTCGAACGAGCCGTACACGTCGATCCGGGGGTACGTCGGGTCGTCGCTCTTCCACACGGGCACCGGACTGCCCCAGAACCGGTTGCGGGTGATCGACCAGTCGCGGGCGTTCTCCAGCCACCTGCCGAACTGACCGTCCTTGATGTGCTCGGGCACCCAGCGGATCTGCTCGTTGAGCTCCAGCATCCGCTGCTTGAACCTGGTGACCTCGACGAACCACGACTCGACGCCCTTGTAGATCAGGGGCTCGCGGCAGCGCCAGCAGTGCGGGTAGGAGTGGTTGTAGGTCTCGCGACGCAGCAGCACCGTGCCGGGCGTGACCGCCCCGCTGCGCGTCTTGAGGTGGTCGATGATGTGCAGGTTGGCGTCGAACACCAGCATCCCGGCGTACTCGTCGACCGGATCGGTGAAGCGCCCGTCCTTCCCGACCGGCATCACCGGCTCGATCTTCTCGCGGTCGGTGACCTCCTTGTCGACCTCGCCGAACGCGCCGGCGCTGTGCACGAGGCCGGTGCCGTCGGTGGTCGTGACGGCCTCGTCGGCAGCGACGACGCGGAACGCGTTCTCGTGACCTGCGAAGTAGGAGAACGGCGGTGTGTAGCCGAGGCCGACCAGGTCGGCGCCCGTGCCCCGCCAGACGACGTGCGGCTCCTCTCCCAGCTCGCGGGCGTACGACGCGAGCCGGGCCTCCGCCAGGATGAACCGGTCGGTGCCGGTGGCCCCGGTGGGCTCCACCATCACGTAGTCGATGCCGGAGCCGACCATCACGGCGAGGTTGCTCGGCAGCGTCCACGGGGTCGTGGTCCAGGTCAGCAGCTTTGCACCCTTGAACTCACCCGCCGTGGTGACCTCGAAACCGACCGTCACCGAGGGGTCCTGGCGGTCCTGGTAGACGTCGTCGTCCATCCGAAGCTCGTGGTTGGAGAGCGGCGTCTCGTCGTTCCAGCAGTAAGGCAGGACCCGGAACCCCTCGTAGATGAGGCCCTTGTCGTAGAGGCTCTTGAACGCCCAGAGCACCGATTCCATGAACTCCGGGTTCATGGTCCGGTAGTCGTTGTCGAAGTCGACCCAGCGGGCCTGGCGGGTGACGTAGTCGCGCCACTCCCCCGTGTACTTCAGCACCGACGCGCGGCAGGCGTCGTTGAACTTGTCGATGCCCATCTCGACGATCTCGTCGGTCGTCTTGATCCCGTTGAGACGCATCGCCTCGAGCTCGGCCGGCAGGCCGTGCGTGTCCCAGCCGAAGCGGCGCTCGACGCGCTTGCCGCGCATCGTCTCGTAACGGGGCACGATGTCCTTGACGTAGCCGGTCAGCAGGTGGCCGTAGTGCGGCAGCCCGTTGGCGAACGGCGGTCCGTCGTAGAACACGAACTCGTTGGAGCCGTCGGCACCGGGGTCGCGCTGCTCGACGCTCGCGCGGAAGGTGTCGTCCTCGGCCCAGTAGGCCAGCACCCGCTCCTCGATCTCGGGAAATCTTGGGTTCTGGGAGAGCGAGGACGGCACGCTCTTGCTGGCAGCGGCTGCGTTGGCGGGGTCGGTGGTGACCTTCGGATAGGTCATCGGTGGCATCTCCTGCGGTGGTCGTCGTCCTTCGCACGAGGACGACTCTCGCCGCGGTACCACCTCGTTTGCCCCTCGCGGGCCACTCGATCTTGGCTGTGACGGGCCTACCCGCCGGGTTCTACTTGCCTCCGCCGTCGGCTCGGGCTTTCTTCCCGGGGCTCGCCGCTGATGACGGCTCGAGCGCCTGTGGTCATAGCGTACGGCGCGCACCGGCCAGGGGGACAGACGGGGCGGCTACTAGAATCACCCCACGTGACTGCTGCTTGGGGTTTCGGCCTGACGACCTACGCCTCTGACGACTCAGTTCTCGACACCTGGTTCCCGAGCCCGGCACTCGGCGCGAAGCCCGAAGACGTGGCCGCCCCGGACGAGCTGGTCACGCTGCAGGGCAGCGACAAGGTCCGCTCCGTCGAGCATGCGGGTGGTCCTCGTCGAGATCGCCGACCTCTCCGCCGCACCCACGAGCACGACCGACGCGTGGCTGCGGCTGCACCTGCTCTCGCACCGGTTCTTCGCTCCTCACGAGATCAACCTCGACGGCGTGTTCGGCCTCCTGACCAACGTGGTGTGGACCAGTGCGGCCCGTGCGCGGTCGAGGGATTCGAGGCCACCCGCGCCCGGCTGAAGGGTGCCGGCGAGACGGTCGCGGTCTACGGCGTCGACAAGTTCCCGCGGATGGTCGACTACGTGCTGCCGGCCGGCGTCCGGATCGCGGACGGGGACCGGGTCCGGCTCGGCGCGCACCTGGCCGAGGGCACGACCGTCATGCACGAGGGCTTCGTGAACTTCAACGCGGGCACGCTCGGCGCGTCGATGGTCGAGGGGCGGATCTCGGCGGGCGTGGTCGTCGGCGACGGGTCCGACGTCGGTGGCGGGGCCTCGATCATGGGGACCCTGTCCGGAGGCGGCAAGGAGATCATCTCCGTCGGCCGGCGCTGCCTGATCGGCGCGAACGCCGGTGTCGGGATCTCGCTCGGGGACGACTGCGTGGTCGAGGCAGGGTGCTACGTAACTGCCGGCACCAAGGTGCTGGTGCACCTGCCCGGCGCCGAGCCGCGGGTGATGAAGGCGCGTGAGCTGTCCGGCGCCGACAACGTGCTCTTCCGACGCAACAGCCAGACGGGCGCGGTCGAGGCGGTCCCGTGGCACGGCGAGGGCATCGCCCTCAACGCGGCGCTGCACGCCAACTGACGACGCCTGCGCAACCACCTGTCCCGGAGAATCAGAGCATGAAAGGCCGCGTTGTCGCCGTCGTCGTGGGCCTGACGGCCGCGGCGATCGTCGCTGTCGTCGCCATCGTGATCTTCAACGCGGTCGACGAGATCGTCTCGGGGGCGAACGGTGACTGCACGGCCGCGGTGGCCGGGCACGAGGTCGAGATCTCGGGCGAGCAGGCGGAGAACGCGAGCCTGATCGCCGCGATCGCGATCGAACGCGGTCTGCCCGCCCGTGCCGTGTCGATCGCGATCGCGACCGCGTTCCAGGAGTCGAAGCTGATCAACATCGACTACGGCGACCGGGACTCGCTCGGGCTCTTTCAACAGCGGCCGTCCCAGGGCTGGGGCACCGAGGAGGAGATCCTCGACCCGGTCTACTCGACCAACGCGTTCTACGACGCGCTGGTCCAGATCGACGGCTACGAGAACATGGCGATCACCGAGGCGGCGCAGGAGGTGCAGCGGTCGGCGTACCCCTCCGCCTACGCCGACCACGAGGAGGACGCACGCACGCTCGCCTCGGCGCTCACCGGCTACTCCCCAGCGGCCTTCAGCTGTGACCTCGACGGAGGTGCACCCTCGACCGACGAGGACCTCGTCGACTCCGGCCTGACCGCACGCGCGGACGCCGTACGCGAGGACCTGCTGACGCGGTACGGCGACCTCCCGCTCGGCGGCTTCGCCCCGGGCGGGGTCTCGACGGGTCACATGGAGGGTTCCGCGCACTACGAGGGCCGCGCGATCGACATCTTCTTCCGGCCGGTCAACGAGACGAACCAGACGAAGGGCTGGGCGGTGGCGCACTACCTGGTCGGCAACGCTGCCCGTCTCGACATCCGCACCGTCATCTTCGACGACCGGGTCTGGACCGCCGGACGCGACGGCTGGCGGAACTATGACCCGCCGGAGAGCTCGGGCTCGCAGGAGATCCTCGAGCACCGCGATCACGTCCACGTGGACGTCTTCGGCTGAGCCCGAAAGAAACCTTCGACGACGCCGGGAACTTTCCGATCGGTGGCACGCATCCACACGGCAACAAGACGTGCTCACCATCGAAAGGAAACCCATGTCGAACCTCCTCCGTACCGGGACGACCTCCCTCCTCGGCCTCGCGGCGGCTGCCGCCGGCGGCGCCCTGCTCCTGACCGGGCCTGCGAGCTCCGCAGTCACCCTGGCGCCGTCGACCGTGACCATCCAGGCCGAGGGCACCGACCTCTTCGGAAAGGTCAACAGCACCCGGGCGGTCTGCAAGAGCGACCGCAACGTCGTGGTCTACAAGCAGGTCGGCGCCCGCGGTGGCGGCAACGACATCCGCTTCGCCATGGACACCACCGACTCCGACGGCGACTGGAACACCGGCAACACCGGGACCGAGGGCAAGTTCTACGCCAAGGTCAAGAAGAACTCCCAGTGCCGGGCCGACTTCAGCCCGACCATCGTCGCCAGCCGCTGAGACCGGCCCGCGCCCACCGGTGGTCGAGGAGGTGCGCCCTGGCGACGCAACCGGGCTGGTCGAGGAGGTCGCCCTGGCGACCGTCTCGAGACCCTGGTGCCCACCGGTGGTCGAGGAGGTCGCCCTCGGCGACGAACCGGTGGTCGAGGAGGTCGCCCTGGCGACCGTCTCGAGACCCCGGACGTCCCCGGAGGTGCTCGCTGCGGTCGCGGACCAGGAGCCTCTCGACCACTGGTCGTCCACCGCACTGGGTGGAGAATCCCTGAGTCCACAGGCGGGTTCTGAGCCCCGGGTTGTGTCGGCGGCACCTGGTTGAATCCACCTATGGATCTGGGGAGCATACCCACGGGAGCGGGCCTGACGGCCGCTCCACCGCCGACCTGCTGCATGACGTGTGACCACCGGCAGCCCCGTCGGGCGCACTCACCGGGATGGGAGCTGCACCGAACGTCGGAGGTCTACCCCCGTACCGAGGGTGGGATGAAACCGCGAAACGTGAACCTCGCATGACAAGACTTCGGCGTGGTACAGCCTCATGGGCGACTCGCCGCGGAAGTCGGTCGGAGCTGGACCCTGGGCCGTTCCGCGGCCGTGCAGCCAGGCGAGCGAGCGTGCTCTCGATGCTGTCAGACGGGACCTCACTCGCCGTCGCGCCGAGGTAGACCCCCTCGCCTTGATCATTCTCTGCAGCCGAGTTGTAGATCACTACTTGGATGGCTGGGCGGAGCGCGAGGTTGCGACTGTGCTGCGCAAGATGCGCCGACGCCCAGCACAGATCTTGCATGCCGTCGGCGACAAAACGAACGGGCGAGAGGCGAGGTGTGCCGTCGGGCTCGACGGTCCCGAGTGTCATGTACCGGTTGGTTTCGATGACCCGATGGGCCATCTCGACAAGATCTGCCTCCACGCTCGGCTGCATGAATCATCATTCCGCGTCAGGCCCCCGACTCGCACGAACAAGAAGTCTGTCTAGGCAACCTGACATGCCGCTATCTGCGGGCCGTAGGGGTCAACGCCGACACATCCGCTCGGACTGCCGGCACCGGCACACCCGCCCTGGATTCGGATTACGGGTCCATCGGGAAGAACGCCCACAGGGAGTCGCGCGATCACGCACGAACCAGGTCGGGGATCACGATGTCCCTCTGCGTTCCGCGAGCAGCGCACGCCTGGCTACAGGAGTACGCCGTCTGCGCACTGCGCACCCACCAGTTAGCGGTCCGGGCGCGGCGGCCCGGAGGACGACCAGGCCTCCGGGACCGCCCGCATAGGTCATCGCCCTCGGTGGCGTCGACCCGGCCGGACGACCCGACAGCCCTGGCCGGTCTCGAGCCCGGCGAAGACCGGGCCGTCCATGCCGTGAAGCCCCGAACCGGCCTACCGCACCGACGTGGACGCATGCCCGCCGGCGCAGGCGGGGCTGCCGGCAGCGGGGTCTCGAGACGGTCGCCAGAGCGACCTCCTCGACCACCGGGGTCGCCCAGGGCGACCTCCTCGACCACCGGGGCGGGAGGCGGGGTCTCGAGACGGTCGCCAGAGTCGACCTCCTCGACCACCGGGGGCGCCAGGGCGACCTCCTCGACCACCGGGGCGGGCAGGGTCTCGAGGTCGCCAGGGCGACCTCCTCCCACGGCCGCCGACCTCCTCGACCACCGGGGCGGGAAGGCGGGGTCTCGAGACGGTCGCCAGGAGCGACCTCCTCGACCACCGGGGGCGCCAGGGCGACCTCCTCGACCACCGGGGCGGGGAGGCGGGGTCCCGAGCACCGCCAGCCGACCGTATCGCCCTAGGAGATGTCCGCGAGTCGAGCCGCCGCGGCCGCGACCCGCTCGTCGGTGGCGGTGAACGCCACCCGCACGTGGTGGGAGCCCGCGGCACCGTAGAAGGAGCCGGGAGCCACCAGGATCCCGAGATCCGCGAGCGCGGCCAGGGTCTCCCAGCAGTCCGGCCGTTCGCCCACGAGTGGCCCAGAGGTACAGCGATGCCTGGGAGTGTTCGATCGTGAACCCCGCGGCCTCGAGGGCGGTCCGGAGCGTGGCGCGGCGGCGCGGCGTAACGCTCGTGCTGCTCCTCGCTGTGCTGGTCGTCGGCGATGACGGCGGCCAGCACCCGCTGCTGCGGACCGGGCATCTGCAACCCGAGGTTCTTGCGGACAGCCAGCAGCTCGGCGACGACCGACGGGTCGCCAGCGACGAAGGCGCAGCGGTAGCCGGCGAGGTTCGAGCGCTTCGAGAGCGAGTGGACGGCGAGGATCCCCTCATGGCTGCCGCCGCAGACGTCCGGGTGCAGCACCGAGTAGGCCGCTCCCTCCCAGCTGCACTCGATGTAGCACTCGTCGGAGACGAGCAGCACCCCCCGCTCGCGGCACCAGTCGACGACCTTCTTGAGGTGCTCCTTGGGGAGGACCCGACCAGTGGGGTTCGAGGGCGAGTTGATCCAGAGCAGCCGGGGCGTCTCCGGGCCCAGCGCGGTGAGCGAGTCCGTCGCCATCGTGCGCGCGCCGACGAGTGCGGCGCCGACCTCGTAGGTCGGGTAGGCGAGCTCGGGGTGGACGACGAGGTCGCCGGGACCGACGCCGAGGTGGAGCGGGAGCGACGCGATCAGCTCCTTCGAGCCGATCACCGGCAGCACCTGGTCGATGTCGAGCGCCGGTGACGCCGTGGGAGCGGGCGAACCAGTCGACCACCGCCTGGCGGGTGCCGGGCAGGCCGACGGTCAGTGGGTAGCCCGGCGAGTTCGCTGCCTCACGCAGAGCGACCTGGGCGACCTCGGGGGTCGGGTCGACCGGGGTGCCGACGGACAGGTCGACGATCCCGTCGGCGTGACCGCGCGCCTTCGCGGCGTACTCCGTCAGCTTGTCCCAGGGGAAGTCGGGGAGCCGCCCCGAGACGGGTGTCAGTGATCAGTGTTCTGCGGCGGGAGCGCAGCGATGAGCGGGTGGTCCTTGTCGATCTCACCCATCTTGGCCGCGCCACCGGGCGAGCCGAGGTCGTCGAAGAAGTGGACGTTGGCGTCGTAGTACTCCTTCCACTCCTCCGGCGTGTCGTCCTCGTAGAAGATCGCCTCGACCGGGCAGACCGGCTCGCACGCACCGCAGTCCACGCACTCGTCGGGGTGGATGTAGAGCATCCGCTTGCCCTCGTAGATGCAGTCGACCGGGCACTCGTCGACGCACGCGCGGTCCTTGAGGTCGACGCAAGGCTGAGAGATGACGTAGGTCACCGGGTCCTCCTGGGAACGGCAGAGCGGATGCGAAACGAAACGCATTCGTGTAGACGCCCAGCCTGCATCCCCGGAGTGACGACGGCGCACGACCCACGTGATTCGGGACACCACCTGCTCGGTCCGCACGTCATCGGCAAGCGGGTGGTGATCCGGCGGCTGCTGCACGGCGATACCGGACCGTCCGGTGGGCCCGCGATGACCGACCTGCTGGGGGTCTGCCTCGCCTGGGGCGAAGGCAGGTGCGTGGTGCAGCCCGAGGACGGGGAGCCGGTCGAGATCACGATCGCCGACATCGTCTCGGGCAAGCCGGTGCCGCCACGGCCCTCGGTCCGGATGCGGGTGTCAGCGCGGGACGCCGAGCTCCACACCTCCTCGCTGTGGGCGACCGTCGAGACGAGACCGCTCGGCGAGTGGGTGCTCCGCAGCGACACCGCTCCCGTCGGCCGGCTGCGGCGGCGCGGCAACTCCTGCCTGGCGATGGGCGACCCGGGTCTGCCGTTCGACACGGCAGAAAGGGCAGTCAGGGCGTTCTACGACCAGCGCGGGCGGCCGTCGTACGTCCAGGTCGAGGCCGGTTCGGCCGAGGAGGACGCCTTCGCCGGCGCCGGCTGGGAAGTCGATCCGACCGGCGACGCAGAGCACCGGCTGGCGTCGTTGACCCAGGTACGACGCCGCGTCCGCGCAGCGCCCGACCTGACGGTCCTGGCGGCCGACGGGCCGCGGGCGGTCGCGACGATCTCCGACGGCGGTACGACGTGGGCGCGCGGCCAAGCAGCCGTCGACGGCGACTGGATCGGGGTGCACGCGATCGAGGTCGACCCGGCCCACCGGCGACAGGGGCTGGCGACCGCCGTGCTCGCCGAGCTGCTCGAGTGGGGTGCCGAACGCGGCGCGACCACGGTCTGGCTGCACGTCGAGACCAACAACGCTCCGGCGCGCGCGTGGTACGACGCCCTCGGCCTCGCGCCGCACCACACGGTTCGCTACCTCACGAAGTAGGTCCCGTGGCGGTCGCCGAGCGACCTGCTCGACCACCGGCGAGCGCCGCGAGCCGGTCCCCCTCGACCCGGTAGGTCTTCCACTCCTGCATCGGCCGGCCGCCGAGCGCGTCGTAGAACTCGATCGCCGGGGTGTTCCAGTCGAGCACCACCCACTCGAACCGCTGGTAGCCGCGGTCGAGGGCGATCTGCGCGAGCGCGACCAGGAACGCCTTGCCGAAGCCGTGGCCGCGGTGCCCCGGTTCGACGAAGAGGTCCTCGAGGTAGATGCCCGGCACGCCGGTCCACGTGGAGTAGCTGCGGTACCAGACCGCCACACCGACGACCCGCCCGTCGAGCTCGGCGACCAACGCGGAGGCGACAGCGTCGTCGCCGAACAGCCAGCGCTCCACCAGCTCGGTCGTGTTGGCAACGGAGTCGGGTTCGCGCTCGTAGGTGGCGAGCTCGCGGACCAGGCGCAGGATGTCGGGGGCGTCGTCGACCGTGGCGACCCGGATCCCCGTCGGCAGCTCCACGGCCGTCACCCGAGGGCGAGGAACGCCAGCAGGTCCTGGCGAGTGAGCACGCCGACCGGCTTCCCGTCCTCCTGCACGAGCACGGCGTCCGCGGACTCGAGCATCGTCGCGGCGTCCTTGGCGTCCTCCGTCGAGCCGACGGTCGGCAACGGCGGGGACATGTGCTGCTCCACCGAGTCGGTCAGCCGGGCGTGGCCGGCGAAGAGCGCGTCCAGCAGTGCCCGGTCCGAGACCGATCCGGCCACCTCGGCCGCCACGATCGGCGGTTCGGCGCGGACGACGGGCATCTGGGAGACGCCGTACTCCTGCAGGATGGCGACCGCCTCGGCGATGGTCTCGTTGGGGTGCGTGTGCACGAGGTCCGGCAGCGCGCCGGTCTTGCCTCGCAGCACTTCGCCGACCGTGCGCGCGGTCTGCGGCTGCCCGTTGGGGAAGCCGTACTGCGCGAGCCACTCGTCGTTGAAGACCTTGGTCAGGTAGCCGCGACCGGAGTCCGGCAGGAGCACGACGATGACCGCGTCCTCACCCTCGGGCGTCCCGGCGAGCTCCTTCGCGAGCTGGACGGCCGCGAATGCGGCCATGCCCGAGGAACCGCCGACGAGCATGGCCTCCTCCCGCGCCAGCCGCCGTGTGAACGCGAACGAGTCGGCATCGGACACCTCGATCACCCGGTCGGCGACGGAGCGGTCGTAGGTCTCGGGCCAGAAGTCCTCACCGACCCCTTCGACCAGGTAGGGCCTGCCGGATCCCCCGGAGTACACCGAGCCGGCGGGGTCTGCCCCGATCACCTTGATCGAAGGGTTCTGCTCCTTCAGGTAGCGGCCGACGCCGCTGATGGTGCCGCCGGTGCCCATGCCGGTGACGAAGTGCGTGATCTTGCCGTCGGTCTGCCGCCAGATCTCGGGACCGGTCTCCTCGTAGTGGGAGCGAGGGTTGTGCGGGTTGGAGTACTGGTCGGGCTTCCAGGCGCCCGGGTGTTGCGACGCGAGCCGGTCGGACACGTTGTAGTAGGAGCCGGGGTGCTCGGGCGGCACGGCGGTCGGGCAGACGACCACCTCGGCGCCGTACGCCTTGAGCACGTTGCGCTTGTCCTCGCTGACCTTGTCGGGACACACGAACGTGCAGCGGTAGCCCTTCTGCTGCGCCACCATCGCCAGCCCGACGCCGGTGTTGCCGGAGGTCGGCTCGACGATCGTGCCGCCCGGCTGGAGCGCACCGGATGCCTCCGCGGCCTCGATCATCCGGGTCGCGATGCGGTCCTTCACCGAGCCGCCCGGGTTGAGGTACTCGACCTTGGCCAGCACCAGCGGCCCGGCGCCGCCACCCCCTCCGGCACCGTCGAGCGAACGGTTCAGTCGGACCAGCGGGGTGTTCCCGATCAGGTCCAGCAGCGACTCGGCGTACTCCATGCGCTCAACGTATCCCGACCCGCCTTCCGGGGCGGAAAGCCAATCCGGGACCGGGTTGGTTCCGAACCAAATGTGGCGTCGGTCACACGGTCCGGAGCCGAGGGAAGGAAGAGTCATGAGACTTCGAACCACAGCCAGCCGGTCGAAGGCCGCGCTCGCGCTGGCGGGAGTTGGAGGCGCGCTCCTGGTCACAGGCGTGGCCGGCCTGGGGCCCACCGCTGCCAACAGCTCCAGCCACCGGGAGGCCCCGCTCATCGCGGGCTGCCGCAGTACGACACGACCGACCTCTACGCGTTCCGGAGCCCGGAGCGCAGCAACACCGTCACGCTCGTCGCGAACTGGATCCCGTTCGAGGAGCCGGCGGGAGGTCCGAACTTCTACTCGTTCGCGACCGACGCGCGCTACAACATCAAGGTCGACAACGACGGCGACGCCAAGCCGACGTGACCTACCGCTGGACGTTCAAGGACCACTACCGCAGCAAGGACACCTTCCTCTACGCCACCGGCCCGGTCACGTCGCTCAACGACGAGAACCTGAACTTCTACCAGACCTACCGGCTCGAGCAGGTCGCGAACGGTCGACAAGACGGTGCTGGTGAAGCACCGCAGGTGGTCCCGTCGGACGTCGGCGAGGCCTCGATGCCGGACTACGGCGCACCTGCGGGCCGCAGGCAGTGACCGACGTCGGGGCCCGACGGCCGCTACAGTCGTTCGCCGGCCAGGCCGAGGACCCGTTCTTCCTCGACCTGCGGGTCTTCGACCTGCTCTACGGCGGCGACTTCTCCGAGGCCGGCGACGACACCCTCGCCGGGTTCAACGTGAACTCGGTCGCGCTGCAGGTGCCGCGCGCGGTGCTCGCCAAGAGGCAGCAACGTCGAGCAAGAACCCGATCGTCGGCATCTGGTCCACCACGGACCGTCGCGGTGTCGACGGGCGGTACCGCCAGGTCTCGCGCCTCGGCATGCCGCTGGTCAACGAGGTCGTCATCCCGATCAAGGACAAGGACAGGTTCAACGCCTCGAAGCCCCGCGCAACGACGGCCAGTTCCTCGACTACGTCACCAAGCCCGGAGCTGCCGAAGCTGATCGAGGCGGTCTACGGCATCCCGGCACCCGAGGAGCCGCGCAACGACCTGGTCTCGGTCTTCCTCACCGGTGTCGACGGGCTCAACAAGCCCGCCGCAACGTGACCCGAGCGAGCAGCTGCGCCTCAACATGACGCACGCCGGTCACGGACGAACCCGGACCGGCTCGGCGTCATCGGCGGCGACAACCAGGGCTTCCCGAACGGCCGGCGCCTGGCCGACGACGTCATCGACATCGCGCTGCAGGTCGTCGAGGGTGAGCTCGTCGGTCAACCCGAACGACCTGGGTGACGGCGTGGACGCCAACGACGTCGACTTCCGCGCACGTTCCCCTACCTGGCCCTGCCGGCCAGTGGCAGCGACGCCGACCCGCACCCGGCGACAGCGCCGGCGCCGAAGGGCCAACCGCAGCGGGATCGAGGAGTTCTTCGACAACGGTGCCCTGCCGCTGCTCCTCACGGGCGCTCGGAGGCGGCGGCCTCCTGGCGGGCGCCGGCCTCCTGGTCGCGGGCGCACCGCCGACCCCAGCTGCTGCCGGCCAGCTGATCTATCCGCGTCCGGCCGCGCGCGACTCGCGCGCGGCCGGACCCCGACCACTGGAGGCTCCCATGAAGAAGTACGTCCTCGTCCTTGGTATCTCCCTCGCCCTAGCCGTCTCCGGCGGCATCGGCATCGCCGATCGCGCCCGACCCGAAGCCGGCATCCGCGGTCGCGCACCGGCATCCGGATCAACCCCGGCGACGGTCGCGACCTCACCGCGGTCGTGGCCAACCTCGAGGAGACGCTGCGCCGGGTCCCCGACGACCACGTGGCCTGGGCGACCCTTGCCCTGGCCTACGTCGAGCAGGTGCGGGTCAGCGGAGACGTCACCCTCTACGACCGAGGCCGAGGACGCGGTGGACCGCTCCCTGGAGATCAAGCCCGACGACAACGTCGCGGCACTGACTGCTGCCAGCGCGCTTCACGGGGTGAAGCACGAGTTCCAGGAGGCACTCGCGTACGCCGACGAGGCGCTGGCGATCGACCCGCTACCACCCAGCGGCCTCGGTCTGCGCGTCGACGCTCTCACCGAGCAAGGACGGTACGACGAGCAGCTCGCCGCCCTGCGCACCGCGGACCGGCGCCAGCCCGGTGTCCCGGTCGCGGCCCGTTACGCGTACGCCTATGAGCTGCGGGGCGACCTCCCTCGGGCGACGGCGATCCTGCGCCGGAGCGCGGCCGCCGCCACGGCCGGTGACCGGGCGCACGTGCTGACGCTGCTCGCCGACCTCGAGCGGCGCCGCGGCCGCACGGCCGAGGCCGGCCGGCTGCTCGGCGTGGTCCGCCGCATCGATCGCGGCTACCTGCCGGCGCTGATCTCGCGGGCCCGGCTGGCCGTGGCGACCGACCGGCTCAGCCACGCCACCCGGCTCTGGGAGCGGGTCGTCGCGAGGGCCGACCATCCCGAGCACCATGTAGAGCTCGGCGAGCTCTACATGGCTACCGGCCGTCCGCGGCTCGCCGGGCAGCAGTTCGAACCGCTCGAGCAGTACGCCACCGAGCAGGACAGCACCTCCCTCGGCCGCGAGCTCGATGTCGCGCTCTTCATGGCTGACCACGGCGATCCCGAGATCGGCCTCGCGGCGGCGCGAGCGGAGTGGCGCAGCCGACAGGGCATCCCGGCCGCGGACGCGCTCGGCTGGACGTTGCACCGGACCGGCCAGAGCCGCGCGGCCCTGCGGTTCGCGAAACTCGCCACCCGGCTGGGGACGCCGGACGCCGGGTTCTGGATCCACCGCGGCCTGATCGAGGCCTCGCTTGGACTCGCCGGTCCCGCGCGACGCCACCTGGCCTACGCCTTGCGGCTCGACCCTGGGATCTCCCCCGCGCAACGCGACCGGGCCGAGCGGGTCGTCGACCGGCTGACCTGAGTGACCACCGGCAGCAGTCCCCCGAGCCGCTCCGTAAGGTGGGCGCGTGAACAAAGCCACCGCAGCCAGGAAGCTCGGCGCCGCCGTGCTCTACGGCGGCGGCGGGATCGCGTCGCTCAGTGCCGGGTTCTACGGCGTGATGGTGGCCGAGGCGAAGATCGCGCGACGGATCATCGGCGAGGCCAACGACAAGCCGCCCAACTCGACCGGCTGGTACGGCCGCGGTCGTCCGGGCCCTGCCATCCGGATCGCGTTGCTCGGTGACTCGAGCGCCGCCGGCTACGGCGTCGAGCGGGTCGAGGAGACACCGGGGGCCCTGCTCGCGAGCGGCGTCGGGAGGCACGCGGACCGACGCGTCTACCTCAAGGAGGTCTGCGTCGTCGGGGCGCGCTCGTCGGACCTGAAGGCGCAGGTCGACCGTGCCCTCCCGATCGAGCCCGAGGTCGCCGTGATCCTGATCGGCGGCAACGACGTCACCAACACGGTGCTGCCGGGGCAGTCCGTGCGCTTCCTGTCAGAGGCGGTACGACGCCTCACCGCTGCCGGCGCGAAGGTCGTCGTCGGCACCTGCCCCGACCTCGGCACGATCCAGCCGATCGCGCCCCCGTTGCGCCAGGTCGCCCGACTGTGGTCACGTCGGCTGGCCGCTGCCCAGATGATCGCCACTGTCGAGACCGGCGGCCGGAGCGTGTCGCTCGGCGACGTGCTGGGGCCGGAATTCGCCGCTGCGCCCGCGGTGCTCTTCGGACCGGACCAGTTCCACCCCTCTGCAGAGGGTTATCGCGCCCTGGCCAACGTGCTGCTCCCGTCCGTGCTCGCCGCCCTCGACGAGGCGCCGGAAGAGGAGAGCGACCTCGAGAGCTACCGCGGAGAGGGCGTCCTGCCGGTCTCCCGCGCTGCGTTCCGCGCGGTCAAGCAGCCCGGGACCGAGCTCGATGGCACCGAGGTGGCCGGCAAGCGGGCCGGGGTCCGCGGCCTCTGGGTCGAGCTCCGGCACCGACGTCGCCGGCCGCAGACCGTGGCGGAGGCGCCCGCCGAGTCCGAAGCCGCTGCCCAGGCGACCGACGACCAGGCGACCGAGGTGACCGGCGACCAGGCCGCGCCGGTCGAGAGCATGGACTGACGCTTGCAAAGCCGAGGACCCCGGATCGCTCCGGGGCCCTCGAACATCACGGGTGGTCGAGTGTCGAAGCCTCAGTCCGACTGCAGGATCGCGAGGATCCGCAGCAGGTTGGTGTAGATCCAGACCAGGCTCACGGTGAGCGCGAACGCAGCCCGCCACGACTCCCTCTCCGGGATGCCGTTGCGGATGCCTTGCTCGATGAAGTCGAAGTCCAGGATCAGCATGAACACACCGAGGACCAGACCGGCGATCGCGAAGATCAGACCGAGTGCGCCGTTGTCATAGAGTCCGAGGCCGGCGCCGAACAGGCTCAGCACGACCTCCATCAGGCTCAGCGCCACCATCCCGAACATCGCGGCGATGACGAACGTGCGGAACCTCTGGCCGACCTTGATCTCGAAGAACCTGTAGGCCGCGAGCGTGCCTGCGAACGCCGCGAAGGTGCCGAGGACCGCCTGGGTGACGATGCCGCCATAGCCGGCGTCGGCGCCGTAGGCGGCGTCGAACAGCTTGCTCAGCGCGCCCAGGGCCACGCCTTCCAACGCTGCGAACGCGAGCACCAGCGGGGGGCTGATGACCCGCTTGAACGAGTTGACCATCGACAGGCCGAAGGCGCCGAGGCTACCGATCAGGATCGCGGCGGTGAGCCCCGGGATCGCGCCCTCCGGGTCGCTGGTGATGTCGCCGGTGAGGATCCACGTCGCGGCGGCGGTCAGGATGACCACAGCCAGCGAGATCGCGGTCGACTGGACCACGGAGTCGATCGTCATCCGACGGGTGGTCGCCGGGGCGGGCGGTGCGTACCCCGGTTCGCCGCCGTGGCCCTGCGGCGACGGCGCGTATCCCGGGTACGACGTCTGGCCGTACGGGGAGGATTGGTTGAACTCCTCCGACCGACGGAACACGGGGTTGTTGCTCTGCATGGTCTCCTCCGAAGGGATTCCTGAGTAGGTGACTCCCAGTCTAGGCAGTCGAATAACAGGGAAACGATCTGCAGGGCCTGTACGTTCCCGCGCAGCGTCCGGTGAAGGTGACTACTGGCGGCGGCGCAGCCGCACGATGGTGTCGCGCACCTGCATGGTGCCGTCCTCGGTCTCCTGCTCGCGGACCGGCGTGTCCACGACCTCGACCTCCCAGTCGTCGGACGATCCGCCCTCCACCCCTAGCGCGGCGAGCAGCTGCTCGGGCCCGAACAGCAGGCCAGGGCCGTGCGGTCGGCGAGCGCCGGTGTCGACGTCGTCGGGGTGGTGGGCCACGACGAGCAACCGGCCACCAGGCGCCACGGCGCTGGCAAGCCGCTGGTAGACACCGTCGAAGTCCTCGCGCGGGACGTGCATGAACTGGGCCGAGACCAGGTCGAAGCCCTTCCTCCGGCGAGGACGGCGGGGCGGACGGTCGGCGAGCACGTCGTACTCCCCCACCTTGACCCGGCTGTCGACGCCGCGCTCGATCGCGTGGGCCGCCGTACGTTCGAGCGCGACGCGGGAGACGTCGAGCGCGGTGACGTCCCAGCCCTGCTCGGCCAGCCAGATCGCGTCGGCGCCCTCGCCGCAACCGATGTCGCAGGCGAGGCCCGGCGTCAGGTCGGCGGTCTGCTCGACCAGCCGCTGGTTGGGCCTGCCGCTCCAGACCCGCTCGCTGGCGCCGTACCGCTCGTCCCAGAACTCGCGGGTCAGCGCCTGCCGCAGCTCCTCGAGGGTGGCGTCATCGTGGTGGTGCTCATGCTTCATGCCGACCACTCTGCCGCTTCATGTCGACATGAAGGCAAGACCCCGTGCCCCCGCTGGGGTTCGAACCCAGACTGGATCGCTTTTAAGGCGACTTCCTCTACCGGTTGGGATACGGGGGCGGGTACGGCGCTGCCGTCAGCAAGTCTGGGCCACAAGTCAGTCATAACACCCCGGGGTCAGTCGATGGTGACCTCGATGTCGACCGAACCCGTGTTGTCGCCGTACGCGCCGGGCACGCCGATGAACCCGTAGGCGTCGGCGAACCCGAGGTAGAGGGTCCTCGCGTCCTCGGGCACGACGACCTCCTGGGTCTTGCCGCCGCCGGTCTCGCCGTCGCCGATGAAGAACGGCTCACCGAGCTCCGGTTGCTGCGTAGCATCGTCGTCCGCGCCGCTGAGGTCGACCACCGCGTCCTCGGGATGCGTCGGGTGGTCGTCACCCACGAACACCCCGACGACGAAGAGAGTCCGGTTGGCGAAGGTGACACCGGCGATGCCGTTGAACCCGGTGATGCCGGTGGACCCGAAGGAGATGCTGCCGCCGTCGGGAGACTCGGGCTCGCAGGCGCTGCACGCGCTCAGATCGCCTTCGACGGACGGGAACGAGACCTTTCCGGCGCCGTCGACGCTCACGGAGACCGGCCTGGTCCCCGGCTCGCTCAGCTGGGCCTCCACCTCCTCGTTCGCTCCGGCCAGGTAGATGTCGGACGTCGCGGGCACTTCGAGGGTCTTCGTCTCGCCGCCCGTCGTCTCGCCGCCCGTCGTCTCGCCGCCGGTCGTCTCGCCGCCGTCGTCTCGCCGCCGGTCGTCTCGCTGCTGGTCGTCTCGCTGTCGGTCAGCAGGATCACCGCGGCTGCTGTCCCGGCGACGGCAACGGTGCTCGCAGCGACGACTGCACCGATCTTGACCGCGAGCCCCTTCGAGATCCCGCCACCGACCGCGTGCGAGGCGTGACCGGCGGCTTGGGGAGCGCTGCCCCCGACGACGCCCTGGCCACTTCCGACCGCACCCGACGCGGAGGCGCCACCGGCACCGGCGCCGGCGACCGTGCCGGCCGCGGACGCCGTACCCCCCGTCGCCAGCACCAGGACCGGCACCGCACCAGCGACGCCCGCTGCGCCGGCCATGCCGGCCGCAGCCCGCCAGTCGGGCCCGTGCCGCTGCTCCGCGAACTGGTCGACGGCCGCGACCATGGCTGAGGCAGACCGCGGCCGCGCCTCCGGCTCGGCCGCCAGCACTGGACCGAGCAGCCGGGCGACACCCGGGTCCAGGTCGGCCGCCGTCGGCGGCCACCTGGGCTCACCGCGGAAGAGGTGTGCCAGCAGCGCGCCGGCCGAGTAGAGATCGCTGCGCATGGTCGGCGGTTGTCCGGAGAGCACCTCCGGGCTGGCGTAGGCATGGTCCGCCGGTCCAGGGACCAGGCGGACGCCACCTCGACCGTCGACCAGGACGGTCGAAGGACCGATCGCCCCGTTCACCGCGCCCGTCTCGTGCAGACGGGCCAGCTCGGTCAGCAGGCTACGACCCACGACCAGCACCTGCGCCTCTGTGAGGCCTCGGGGTGCGCTCATGGCTCGGAACCTACGCGCGCCCGCACACTCTGCGCAGACGATTTGGCGGAGTTTCGTCAGCCGGCCATCGACCAGGCGATGCCGTCGAGGATGTCGGTCTCCGCGACGGTGACCGTAGGCACCCCCGCCCGCCGCAGGACCCGCGACACGATCAGCGCACCGGCGTCGATCACGTCCGCGCGGCCGGGATGCACATAGCCCAGCGCGAGGCGCTCCTCCCGGGTGGCGCGGACCAGGTCGCCGACGGTGCGCTGGAAGGCATCGATCTCGAGCACCTGCCCATGGATCAGGTCGCGGTCGTAGGCCCGCAGGCCCAGCACGCCCGCCGCGACGGTCGTGACCGTGCCGGCGATGCCGATCACCGCGGCAGCCGCCCCGGGATCGACAGGGCACGCGTCGAGCGCGGCATCGATCGCAGCCACGCAGGACGCGACCTGGTCGGCAGTCGGCGGGTCACCGCCGAGACAGCGCTCGTGCAGGCGGACCGACCCGACGTCCATCGAGTACGCCGATCGCGGGCCGGTCGCGCGTTCGCCGAGGATCAGCTCCGTGGAGCCGCCGCCGACGTCGACGACGAGCACCGGGTCGGGGAGCGGGCTGGTCCCGCGCACGGCGCCGTCGAACGCGAGCCGGGCCTCCTCGTCCCCGGACAGGACCTCCGGATCGATCCCGAGCCGGGCCCGGACCCCGTCCGTGAACAGGGCCGCGTTGTCGGCGTCCCGGGTCGCTGACGTCGCACAGAACCGGATCCGCTCGACGCCGTGGTCCTTGATGAGTGCGGCGTAGTCGTCGATGGCCGCGAACGCCCGGTCCAGAGCCTCCGGGGCGAGCCGACCGGTCGCGTCGACCCCCTGTCCCAGCCGGACCATCCGGCTCTCCCGCACCGTCACGTCGGGCAGGTCACCGATGAGCAGCTTGATCGTGTTGGTGCCGCAATCGATGGCGGCGACCGTAGTCATCCGTCGGGCTCCGGCGTGACGCAGGGACCCGACGTCCACCAGTCACCGAGCGCCTCGAGCACCTCGTCACCGAAGGGGTTGACGCCCGGACCCGCGGCCAGGGAATGGGCGGCGAGGACGTGGAGGCACTTCACCCGGTCCGGCATGCCTCCTGCGGAGACGCCCTCGATCTCTGGCACCTCCAGCCGGGCCGACCTGCCGATCGCGGCCCGGTCCTCCAGGTAGGCAACGTGCGCAAGGCGATATGCCTCCGCAAGCCCGGGGTCGGAGGTCAGCCTTTCTTGCATGGTCCTCATCAGGCCCGAGGCCTCGAGCGTGCCGATCCGCGAGTTCACGCGCGGGCAGGTCAGGTAGTAGGTGGTCGGGAACGGCGTACCGTTCGGCAGCCGCGGCTCGGTGGTGACCACGTCGGGATTGCCGCACGGGCACCGGTGCCCGACCGCATGGATGCCGCGCGGCGGCCGGCCGAGCTGTGCCGCGACCACCGCCTCGTCGTTCGGGGACGTCACTCGTCCTCCGACCCCACGATCCGCTTCTGCGGCGGCGGCGGGATCTTGGTCGGTGGGTTGCCGGCGACCTTCACCGAGGACCACACACCGTCGTACCACGCCGGTGCCTCCTCGTCACCGACCGCCGACGGATCGTCCAGCACGGTGTCGGTCAGCGGATCACCGTCGGCCTCGACGACGACGAACGGCGTCTCGCCCGGCAGCACATAGCCCAGCCTGCGGGCCTCCTGCATGACGAACGCCGGGTCCTTCCGACGATCCGTCTCTCGCTTGAGGTCGCTGATCGAGGACTCCTTCTCCTCGATCAGCGTCTCGAGGCCGTCGATCTGCTCGCGCTGCTGCAGGTAGGCCCGCAGCGACGAGGCGTAGGAGACCGCGAGGACCGCGAGCACCAGCACCAGGATGCCTGCGCGACCGGTGAGGCGGGACCGTTGCTTCTCCTCGGCCCGCTCCCGCGCGACGGTTGCGGCCCGCTCGCGTTCGGCGCGCTTGCGCTCCGGACGTCCGGCAGCTCCCGGGCGGGAGCGGCTCGGTCGGCGGGCGGGGGTACGACGGTCGCCGGGTGTGGCTGCCATGCGATCCCCCTTCGGCCTCGTTGTTCGGCGGTGCTCTCGGGCTGGGCTGCCCCGGTCAGCCCGAGTAGCGCGGGAAGGCACCGGCGCCGGCATAGCGCGCCGCGTCGCCGAGCTCGTCCTCGATCCGGAGCAGCTGGTTGTACTTCGCCACCCGCTCCGACCGGGCCGGGGCACCGGTCTTGATCTGCCCGCAGTTGGTCGCGACCGCGAGGTCGGCGATGGTGGTGTCCTCGGTCTCGCCGGACCGGTGGCTCATCATGCAGCGGAAGCCGCTGCGGTGCGCGAGGTCGACGGAGTCGAGGGTCTCGGTCAGCGACCCGATCTGGTTGACCTTCACCAGCAGCGCGTTGGCCTGGCCGCCGGAGATGCCACGCTGCAGCCGCTCGACGTTGGTGACGAACAGGTCGTCACCGACCAGCTGGGTCTTGCTGCCGAGCGCGTCGGTGATCGCCTTCCAGCCGTCCCAGTCGTCCTCGTCGAGCGGGTCCTCGATGCTGACGATCGGGTAGGCAGCGACGAGCTCGCTGTAGTAGGCGATCATCTCGTCCGCCGACTTCTGGGCGCCCTCGAAGGTGTAGGAGCCCGCTCCGGAGTCCGAGGCCGTGTGGAACTCGCTCGCCGCGACGTCGAGCGCGAGGCCGAAGTCCTTGCCGAGCTCGTAGCCGGCCTTGTCGATCGCCTCGGCGATCAGGTCGAGCGCGGCGCGGTTGGACTCGAGGTCGGGGGCGAACCCGCCTTCGTCCCCCACGCCCGTGGCCAGGCCGCGGCTCTTCAGCACCGACTTCAGCGCGTGGTAGACCTCGGCACCGGTGCGGAGGGCGTCGCGGAAGGTCGCGGCGCCGATCGGCGCGATCATGAACTCCTGGACGTCGACGTTGGTGTCCGCGTGGGCACCGCCGTTGAGGATGTTCATCATCGGCACCGGCAGCAGGTAGGCGTTGGGGCCGCCGACGTAGCGGTAGAGCGGGAGGTCTGCGGAGTCCGCCGCTGCGCGGGCAGCTGCGAGCGAGACGCCGAGGATCGCGTTGGCGCCCACCTTCGCCTTGTTGGGGGTGCCGTCGACCTCGAGCATCGTCTGGTCGACCAGCCGCTGGTCGGCAGCGTCGAGGCCCTCGACCGCCGGACCGAGGGAGTTGATGACGGCGCTGACGGCGTTCTGCACGCCCTTGCCGAGGTAGCGCTCACCGCCGTCCCGCAGCTCGACCGCCTCGAAGGCGCCGGTGGACGCGCCACTGGGGACGGCCGCGCGGGCGAAGGACCCGTCCTCGAGGAGCACCTCGACCTCGACAGTGGGGTTGCCGCGCGAGTCGAGGATCTCGCGGGCTCCGACGGCTTCGATCGCTGCCACGTCTGTGCTGCTCCTGGGTAGTTCGGTGCGTACGTCGTCTGAGCCTAGCCGCGCGTGGGGGTTGGTTCGGGCACAACCCACCGGGCGAGCCGCCTGCCAGCACGGGCGCAGGAGCTGCCGTCGTCGATGACCTCGGCGTCGCGGCGAAGTGAAGTGCTCGGTCTCGCGGTCGGCCCCGTCACCCGACGGTCACGCATCGAGGCCGAGCTCGGCCATCCGCTCCGAGTGGCGCTCCGTCAGCCGGGTGAACATCCGGCCGAGGGCGGCCAGGTCCATGCCCGGGCGGTCGACCCCACCGACGAGGAACGCGGTGAGCGCGTCACGCTCCGCTGCCACTCGCTGGGCCTGGATGAGCGCCTCGCCCATGATCCGTCGGCCCCAGAGCGCGAGCCGGCCCCCGAGCGGCGGCTCCGCCGCGATCGCCGTACGGATCCGCTCGACGGCCAGCGCGGCGTGCTGACCCTCGACCACCGACGACACGACGAGGTCCCGTGTGTCCGGGTCGAGGTAGGCGGCGATCTCGCGGTAGAAGTCCCGGGCCAGGCTGTCCCCGACGTAGGCCTTGACCAGACCTTCGTACCAGTCGGCAGGGGCGGTGTGCGCGTGGAACTGGTCGAGCGCCTCGTGGAACGGGGCCATCGAGGCGAAGGCGTCGCCGCCGAGCTGGGTGATCCGGTCGATGAGCGGCTGCACCTTGGCCAGCTCGGCGCCGGCCATCTGGGCGAGTGCGAGCTTGTCCTCCAGGGACGGCGCCAGCTTGGCGTCCTCGACGAGCCGCTCGAACGCGGAGAGCTCGCCGTACGCGATCACGGCGAGGAGGTCGACGACGGCCTCGCGGTAGGCCGGATCGGTCAGCGCAACGGGAAGCTCGTCGGTCGCCACGACGTCGGATTCAGCCATGCGGGCAGGGTACCGATACCATGGGCCCAGCGAGCCGCTGCCTGACGACGGGCAGACACCCTCGGGGTGGGCTCGTCTCAACAGGAGCCAATGCTCCAGGCGCAGCAACGACACGGCGCCACGTATGTGCGCGGCTGAGTGTGAATCAGCCGCATCCGATCTGAACTCGGCCCCGGCTGAAATCACTCACGAAAGCGACAGACCACTGACTAGCGACACCACCCCTGACACTGCCGCCGCGCTCACATTCCGTGACCTCGGCGTGCAACCGGAGATCTGCGACAGCCTCGAGCAGGCCGGGATCGTCCACCCCTTCGCGATCCAGGAGATGACCCTCTCCGTCGCCCTCATCGGCACCGACCTCATCGGCCAGGCCCGCACCGGCACCGGCAAGACGCTGGCCTTCGGCATCCCCATCATCCAGCGCAGCGTCGCCCCGGGCGACCCCGACTACGTGGAGATCCCCCAGGGCAAGCCGCAGGCGCTCGTCGTCGCCCCCACCCGCGAGCTGGCGCTCCAGGTCTCCGGCGACCTGGAGGTCGCGTCCCGCGGTCGCGGCATGCGGGTCCTCACCATCTACGGCGGCGTCGGGTACGAGCCCCAGCTCGAGGCGCTCCAGACCGGCGTCGACATCGTGGTCGGCACGCCCGGCCGGCTGCTCGACCTGGCCAACCGCCGCGCCCTCGACCTCTCCCACGTGCACGCACTGGTCCTCGACGAGGCCGACGAGATGCTCGACCTCGGGTTCCTGCCCGATGTGGAGCGGCTGCTCCGGATGACGCCCGAGACCCGGCAGACGATGCTGTTCTCGGCGACCATGCCGGCCGCGATCGTGGCGCTGGCCCGGATGCACATGCGGCACCCGATGAACATCCGTGCCGAGTCGTCATACGAGAACGCCACGGTGCCGGCGACGGCCCAGTTCATCTACCAGGCCCACGACCTCGACAAGCCGGAGATCATCGGCCGCATCCTGCAGGCCGAGGACGCCGACAAGATGATCGTCTTCACCCGCACCAAGCGGCAGGCGCAGCGGATCGCCGAGGACCTCGCCGAGCGTGGCTTCAAGGCCAGTCCGTTGCACGGCGACATGGCGCAGGTGGCGCGCGAGAAGGCGCTGACCAAGTTCCGTGAGGACAAGATCAAGGTCCTGGTCGCCACCGACGTCGCCGCCCGCGGCATCGACGTCTCGGGCGTGAGCCACGTCGTCAACTACACCTGTCCCGAGGACGACAAGACCTACGTGCACCGGATCGGCCGCACCGGCCGGGCGGGCGCGTCCGGCATCGCGATCACCCTCGTCGACGCGACCGACGTGCATCGCTGGAAGATGATCAACAAGGCGCTCGACCTGCCGTTCGACGAGCCGGTCGAGACCTACTCGACCTCCGAGCACCTCTTCCACGACCAGGGCATCCCGCCGGGTACCAAGGGCCGGCTCGTTCCGCCTGCCCCGGTCGAGCGCAAGCCGCGCGAGGAGCGCGAGCGACCCCCGCGCAGCTCGAACCGCGACCGCAGCCGCAGCCGCACCCGTGGCGGCCAGCCCGCCGCAGGCGGGACCGTGGAGACGAAGGCCACCTCTGCCGTTGCGTCCGAGTCCACCTCCAGCTCAGGTGAGCGCCCGGCCGGCAGCGGTAACCGCAACCGGCGTCGCCGCCGGAGTCGCTCCGGCGGATCCGGCGGTGGAGCCACCAAGCCCGCAGCGACCACCGAGGCCTGAGGCCGAAGGCAAGTCACCGCGTCTCGATACGCCGTCGCTCGTCCCTCGCGACGGCTACTCCGACGACCGGGTGGTCGTTCGCGGCACCATCCGGTCGTCGAGTAGCCCGAGCCGCCAGGCGAGGGCGTATCGAGACGCCCGCACCCGACCGCCCACCCGGACGGAGACACCTCACCGACGTCTCGCGACGAGGCTGCTCGACGACCGACTCCCTACGCGCGTCCGTCCAGGAACATCCGGAGTCGGGGGCCGGGGTCGTCGCCGGGCACCAGGCCGTTGATGAAGCGGGAGGCCCAGCCCAGGCGTAGTGCGACGTCGACGGCGGCGAGCAGGTCGTCGCGGGACAGTGACGGGTACGCCGCGGCGTACGGCGCCAGGTAGGCGTCGCGGAAGGGAGCGATGTCGACGGAGTCCTCCACGTCGTCGAGGCCCCAGGAGATCACGCCCTCCAGGGTGACCGACAGCGTGAAGAACGGGTGCGAGATGCATGCGTCGCCCCAGTCCATGACCAGGTCGGTGCCGTCCTTCACGAAGACCTGGCCGTCGTGCAGGTCGTCGTGCTGGAGTGTCTCCCGGATGCCGAAGGCAGCCAGCTGGTCGCAGAGCTCCTGGACGTACGACGTCGCGGCACGGAACCGCGGTTCGAGCTCGAGCTCGGCCGCCAGCCGGTCGTAGGCCTCGGGGAGTGTCGCGAGCCGCATGTCGGGAACGCCGAGGGCCAGCAGCTCGTCCACCGAGTCCTCGCAGGCGAGCTGGATCTCGGCACCGCGCGGAGGACCCCGCGCCAGCGATCGAGCGACCCGTCCTGGGGCAGCACCTCACGCAACCGGTCGCCGGCGTCGGCCATCAGCATCCAGCCGCGGTCGACGTCCGCAGCCAGCAGCGGCGGTACGTTCGCGGGGTGCCTGGCGCCGAGGAGCGCGGTCACGCCGGCCTCGTGCCGCAGCGACTCGTCGTTGGCCTTGAACCACACCGGCCCGTCCGCCGTGGGCAACCGGAGGACGGTCGACCACTTCATGACGTGCGGCTGCTCCGCCTCACCGGTGACCGCTAGCCCGTGATCCGCGAGCTGTTCGTCGATCCACCGGCGCGCTGAGTCTAGGAACTCCGGCTCGGTCCATCGGGTGGCATCCATGGTCACCTCTCCCCCACCGCAGCGCGGGCCTCGCGCTCGGCGATCGCGTGTACGTCGGTTCGGTCGTCGTAGGACCAGAAGTCGCGCAGCCACAGCGCGGTGAGCGCGACGCTACCCACACAGGCGATGCCACCGCTGGTGATCGCGCCCCGCACCGACCAGAGATCGGCGGTGATGCCGGCCCGGACCTGGCCGCCGAGCGGGCCGATGGAGTAAGACAGCATCTCGATGCCGGCCAGCCGTCCGCGCATCGACTCCGGGATGGTCTGGCTCCAGACCGTGCCGCGGAAGATCCCCGAGATCATGTCGGAGGCGCCGGCGAAGGCGAGCATCACCACCACTAGCCAGAACGAGGGCATCAGGCCGGCGACCGCCACGAACGCGCCGTACGACGCAGCCGCCACCACGATCGCCCGACCGTGGTGGTGGACCCGACCCGTCCATCCCGACAACGTGGTCGCCACGACCGCGCCGATGGTCTCGGCAGAGTAGAGCAACCCGAGAAGCTCGGGCCGCTCGAAGACCTCCTCGGCCAGGGCGGGGAACAGCACCACGGGCAGCGCCATCAGCATCGACGCGATGTCGACGAGGTAGGTCCCGAGCAGGTCCCGCCGACCGAGCGCGTAGCGCATCCCCTCGCGGATGGACTGCAGGCTCGGTGGAGTGGTCTCCGACCGGTGCGGGTAGTGGCGCATCAACCGGTAGAGGACGGTCGCCACCAGCAGGCCCGCGACGTCGACCACGAAGCACCAGCCGATCCCGACGTACGCCACGAGCAGTCCACCGAGCATCGGTCCGGCGAGCACGCCGATCTGCATCCCGAAGCTGAAGAGCGCGTTCGCCGCGGTGAGCTCGTTGTGGGCGACCGTGCGCGGCATCAGCGCCTCGCGGGACGGACGCTGCATCGCCGAGGTGCTGACCAGGAAGCCGGCGACCACGAAGATCACCCAGACGCTGGGGTCCTCACGGAACGCGTTCCAGGCCAGTACGCCGGTCAGCAGCGCCTGTGCGACACCCAGTCCGACGAGAAGCCTGCGCCGGTCGACGTGGTCTGCCAGGGCGCCGCCGTACAGCCCGAAGACGACGAGCGGCACCAGCTCGACGAGACCGATCGCACCGACGGCGAAGTTCGAACCGGTCAGCGTGTAGATCTGGAACGGGATGGCGACGTAGCTGACCATCGCCCCGAAGTAGAAGACCGTGCCCGCGACGAGGAGCAGTCGGAAGTCGCGCGAGGTCCGCCACGGAGTGAGATCCATCCGCAGCCCACGCAGCCGGTCCGCCCAGCTCATCGTTCGATCACAAAGGGCAACGATGACACCCGGTGGCCCGCGACACGAGCGATTTTGGGGAGGTGGTCCTCAGGCGGTGACGACGACCGTGGTACCGATCGGGGCGAACGCCCAGAGCGCGATCGCGTCGGCGGTGCGCTGACGTACGCACCCGTGCGAGAGCGGGGTGCCGAGCTGGGCGGTGGTCTGCACCGCAGCGCCGTCGTCGACCGGGATGGTGTGGAAGCCGATCGCCCCACCGGCGTCGCCGTGGGTGAAGCGGACGAAGTACTCCATCGTCCCGGAGTCGTCGATGCCGACGGCGTGGCGCGACTTCGAGAACACCTGATAGGTGCCGGGATGGAGGTTGTCGGTGACGCTCCCCGAGACGAGGTAGCTGCGGGTCACCCGGTCCGACCCGTCGACCAGCCAGACCCGCTGCTCGCTCTCGCTGAACACGATCCGCCGACCGCTGCCGGAGTGGGTGGGGAGCGTCGCCGTCGTGGTGGAGTCCGCCGGACCTTGGTGGCGGGCACGACCTCGAGGTCCCGACGACGCTCAGCCTGGTCCGCCGGGATGAGGGCCTGCGAGGGACGCTCTGCGGCCGACGGGACGTAGGCGTCCGGCTCTGCACTCGCGTCCTCGGGGCCGGGCGGGAGCAGGCCGAATCCGCCGAGCACCGCGATGGCAGTGACCGTCGCGGCCGCGGTGAGGATCGCGAGGCGGCCGTAGCGGGGCCGAACCTCTGCGCGCCACCTGCCCACCGGCTCGGCCCGCCGTCGACCGGGTGCCGGGGCCCGGTGCTGCCCGGGCTCTCGGAGGTGCTTCACGGTCAGCGCGCCGCTCGCTTGATGAGGTTGCCGGCCACCTCGCGGTAGGCCTGCGCGCCCTTGCTGCTGCGGCTCGTGGCCAGGATCGATCGGCCGGCGGCCGGCGCCTCGGCGAACTTGATCGTCTTCGGGATGGGCGGCTCGATGACCTCGAGGTCATAGGTGTCCGAGATGGTGTCGAGCACGGCGCGCGCGTGGTTGGTGCGCCCGTCGTACAACGTCGGGAGCACGCCCCACACCTCCAGGTCCCGGTTGGTGAAGCGCCGTACGTCGTGGACGGTGTCGAGCAGCTGGCCGACGCCGCGGTGGGACAGGGTCTCGCACTGCAGCGGCACCAGGACGCCGTCAGCAGCAGTGAGGGCCGCCACGGTCAGCACGCCGAGCGACGGCGGGCAGTCGAGGATGATCCAGTCGTAGGTGGTGTCCGAGGACGCGAGATCCTCGACCACGCCGCGGATGACGTGCTCACGCCCGGTCCGGGTCAGCAGGTCGGCCTCGGCCCGCGCGAGCTCGATCGTCGCCGGCAACAGGTCGACCCCGTCGTCGGTCTCGAGGATCACCTCCGATGCGTCGACGCCCTTGGTGAGCACGTGGTGGATCGAGATCTCGAGGTCCTCGGGATCGATGCCGAGGGAGAACGTCAGGCAGGCCTGCGGGTCGAGGTCGACGAGCAGCACCGACTGCCCTAGCTCTGCCAGCGCTGCGCCGATCGATGCGACGCTCGTGGTCTTCGCAACGCCACCCTTCTGGTTGGCGACAGCGACGACATGGGGGCGGGGGTCCCTTTTGCTCATCGAGGGACATCATGCCGGACGCCGTGGTGTCCGTGGGTGACCGACCTGCTTCCCTGACCTGTTTACTTGGCACCATGTCGACCTCCCTCGTCACCGGCGCGACTGCCGGCATCGGCCACGAGTTCGCCCGCCAGCTCGCGGCCCGCGGCGACGACCTGGTCCTGGTCGCCCGCGACACCGCCCGGCTGGAAGAGGTCGCGGCCGACCTGCGGGTCGACGTACGGCGTCCGGGCCGAGGTGCTCGCCGCCGACCTCACCGACCGCGAGCAGCTGGCGACGGTCGAGGCGCGGCTCGCCGACCGGGACCGCCCGGTGGACCTGCTCGTCAACAACGCGGGCTTCGGGCTCAAGGGCGCGT
The DNA here is from genome assembly GCA_963724275.1 of uncultured Actinomycetota bacterium. GTDB lineage: Bacteria > Actinomycetota > Actinomycetes > Propionibacteriales > Nocardioidaceae > Nocardioides. Next base: position 437,273 of record CAVRUB010000003.1, read on the forward strand.
TCCTCGACAACGACATCGACACCGAGCAGCGGCAGCAGGACGTCCTGGTGCGCGCGGTGCTGCGGTTGAGCCACGCTGCCCTCGGGGGGATGGTCGAACGCGGTCGTGGCGGCGTCATCAACGTCTCCAGCGTGGCGGCGTTCCTGCCGCGCGGCACCTACAGCGCGGCCAAGGCGTGGGTCAACAGCTTCAGCGCGTGGGCCCACAACGAGTACGCCGACCGCGGGGTCACGGTGATGGCCCTGTGTCCCGGCTTCGTGAAGACCGAGTTCCACCAGCGGCTGGGCGTCGATCGCGAGTCGACCGCACCGAAGGTGCTGTGGCTGGAGGCCGACCGTCTGGTCCGCGACGCCCTCGCCGACTTCGCGCGCGGCCGGGCGACGTCGATCCCGAGCAAGCGCTACAAGGCGATCGTGACGGCGGCACGGCTGGTGCCGCGCAACGCGCTGCAGCGCTTCCAGTCCATGGGCCGCAAGTAGGTCGCGTCCGGTCACCCCAGGACCGGGCGACCGCCGTCCAACACTGACGACCCGCTCGCGGACGTGCGCAGGTCAGCCCTCGCCGGCGATGAACGCGCGGACCGCGTCGGCGATCAGCTGCACGGCGATCGCCGACAGCAGCAGACCGGCGATCCGGGTCACCAGCAGCACCCCGCCCTCACGGATGAGCTTGAGGATCGGCAGCGAGAAGCGCATCGCGGCCCACAGCGCGAGGTGCACGCCGACGATGCCGAGTGCGACCGACGTGAGCTCCTTGGTGTCGTCGATCTCCTCGACGAACAGCATCGTGGCGACGATCGCGCCCGGCCCGGCCAGCAACGGGGTGCCGAGCGGCACGAGCGCGACGTTGGAGTCCTGGCTGGCCGTCGGTTCGCTCTCGTTGCCGGTCAGCAGCTCGAGCGCGACGAGCAGCAGCAGCAGGCCGCCGGCGCCCTGGAGTGCGGGCAGGGAGATGTGGAGGTAGCTGAGGATCTGCTGCCCGAAGAACGCGAACGCCGTGATCACCAGGAACGACACCCCGACCGCCTGCCACGCGTACTTCCGTGCGGTCGCAGGGCTCCGCCCACTGGTGAGCGTCAGGAAGATCGGCACCGTGCCGACCGGGTCCATGATCACGAAGAGGGTCACGAAGACCTCGACCAGCAGCACCCCGTCGATGACGCTCACGCCGCACCCACCATCTTCGTCGGGGACTCGAGCTCCGCTGCGCGCGCGAGGATCCGATCGAGCTGGTCGGGCGCGGTGGTCTCCACCCCGAGGTCGTGGTCGACCTTGCCGGTGCCGTGGTGGTCGCTGGCTCCGGTGACGACCAGCCCGAGCCGGGCCGCGATCGCGCGCAGCTGCTCCCGCTGCCCCCCGTCGTGGTCGAGGTGGTCGACCTCGATCCCGAACAGCCCTGCCTCCGCCAGTACGGCGAACGCCGCCGCGTCGAGCACGTCGGCGCTCCCCCGCCCCCACGGGTGGGCGACGACCGGCACGCCGCCGGCGGCGGTCACGACACCGATCATGCGCACGAGGTCGGCGGCGTACCGGTCGACGTACGCCGGACGCCCCTGCGACAGGTACTCCTCGAAGGCCTGGTCCCGGTCGGCCACGACGCCGAGTCGCACCAGGAGGTCGGCGACGTGCGGACGGCCGGTCGCGCCCGCGTTGACGGTCACCTCGGCCAGGGCGACCTCGGTCGCGCCGTCGATCCCGAGCGCGCGCAGTCGGGCCAGCATCGCCGGCACCCGGTCGTCCCGCCCCTCGAGGATCCGCTCCAGCTCGTCGACCAGGGCGGGGTTGGCCCGGTCCGGCAGGTAGGCGAGCAGGTGCACCCCGGAGCCACGGAAGCGGGTGCTGATCTCGATCCCCGGGACCATGGCGATGCCCACAGCGTGTGCCGTCTCCGCCGCCTCGTCCCATCCGGCGGTGATGTCGTGGTCGGTCAGCGCCATCACGTCCAGGCCCGCCGCCGCGGCCGCCCGCACCAGCTCTCCGGGCGCCTGGGTGCCGTCGCTGACCCGGGAGTGGGTGTGGAGGTCGATCCGCACCCGAGCAATCTAGTGCCGACCCGGCTCGTCTCGGCTCTCGTACGGCGCCGACCCGGCTCGTCTCAGCGCTGGAGCAGCTACCAGGGAGGGGCGGGCCCCCCGAACGGCAGCGCGACGAGCTGAGGTCCCGACCCGGAGACGTCGCGCAGGATCCAGTCGTCGCGCAGCAGCAGGATGGCCGACGCCGGCCGCAGGATGATCCACAGCCAGCGGCCCTCCGCCTCGCCGACGACGACCGAGCGGTCCCACTCGCCGTCCGATCCGCTCACCGATACCGGCCAGAGGCCCACCGGGAAGCTGCCGATCCGCACCTTCACCGTCGGTGGTCCGTCCCCGACCTCCTCGCCCGGGTCGACCCGTCCCTGCGGCCCGCGCCCCGCGATCCGCGCGCCCAGTCCGGTGCCCGCCTCCTCGCTGACGACGATGACGTCGACCGGTCCGTCGAGCGCACTCGTGCCGGACACGCAGGTCATCGTGGCCCGCCCGTCGCGGCCGTCGGCAGCGACCGAAGCGAAGTCGGTGACCGTCCAACCCGGCCCGAGCGGCCACGGGAGGTACGTCGGGAACCCGCCGGCGCGACCGAGGTGGGCGGCGAACTCGTCGTACGACGCGGCCTCCGGCCGCCACAGCGGGACCACCACCCCGTGCTCGGGGCAGGACCAGCCGCCGTCGCCGGTCTCGGCGACGGGCGCCGAGCAACGGGGGCAGCCGACGCGGAGAGGCATGCGTCACACCGTGCTGTGCCGCGGCCCACTCGTCAAGGCGCACCGCCCCGCGTGCCGCGAGCGGAACCACCGACCCGCCGTTAACGTCGTACCACCATGAAGATCCTGCTCAGCGCCGCCGCCACCGTCATGGCGCTCACCGCCCTGGCCGGCTGCAGCGACGACGACGGCGGCGACACCGCCACCGACACCGCCATTCCGACGAGCCCACGACCAGCGAGCCGACGCCCGAGCCCACAGTGGGGACCTATCCGGAGTTCGAGCCGGAGGACTACTCGTTCGTGCTGGAGCAGGTCTGCTTCTGCCCGATCGCCGGGCCGGTGAAGGTCACCGTCGAGGACGGCGAGGTGACGTCCGCGGTCGTCACCAAGGGCGGTCCTGGGATGGAGAAGGGCAGCGACGCGCCCGAGTACCTGTGGATCACCATCAACGACGTGATCGCGGAGGCCAATGACACCGAGGCGGCCAGCGTCGAGGTGTCCTGGCCCGACGGGCAGGACTGGCCGGACAGCGTGGCCGTCGACGAGGTAGAACTGGCCACCGACGACGAGATCAGCTACGTGATCCGCGACGTGCAGGTCTCGTGACAGTCGCCAGAGCGACTTCCTCGACCACCGGCACTGCCGCCGCCAGAGCGACTTCCTCGACCACCGGCACGGCCGCCCCCAGAGCGACTTCCTCGACCACCGGCACTGACGCCCCCGAGCGCGAAGCGGACGCCAGGAGCTCAGCGGGGCAGCAGCGCCCAGTAGTCGAGGTCGAGGAGCACGCCGTCGGCGTACTTGCCCTCCTCGTCGCGCAGCGTCATCGACTCGTCCCTGCCGTTGGTCGCCACCAGCCGGAGCCGGAGAGCGCCGACGCTGTCGCCGGTCCCTGGCAGCACCGCGCTGTCGAGGACCTCCGACCAGGCGTAGACGGTGTCACCGGCGAAGGCCGGGGCAACGTGCGAGCCGGCGTTGACGGCTGCGATCAGCTGGGCGTTGGCGAGGCCGTTGAACGACAGGGCACGCGCCATCGAGATGACGTGGCCTCCATAGATCAGGCGGGTGCCGTCGGGGCGGGCCTCGGTGTTGAAGTGCACCTTGGCGGTGTTCTGCCACAGCCGGGTGGCCATCATGTGCTCGGAGTCGGTGAAGGTGACCCCGTCCACGTGGTCGATCTTCTCGCCGAACGCATAGTCGTCGAAGCGGTGCGGCTCCCCCGCCGCGGTGAAGTCGTACGACGAGAAGTCGAGGCCGGCGGGGACCACGAGGTCCTCGGGAGCCAGCGCCTTCTTCAGCCCGGGAACCACGGTCTCCGGAGGCTCGACCTCGGTGCTGCGCTTGTGGACCATCACCCAGCGGCACCAGTCCAGTGCGACCTCGCCGCGCTGGTTGGTCGCGGTCGAGCGGACGTAGACGACGCCGGACCGGCCGTTGGAGTTCTGCTTCAGGCCGATGACCTCGGACCTGGTCGCGAGGGTGTCGCCGGGGAGCACCGGCTGGTGGAAGCGGAGCTCGGCGTACCCGAGGTTGGCGACGGCATTGAGCGAGACGTCCGGGACCGTCTTGCCGAAGGCGATGTGGAAGGCGAGCAGGTCCTCGACGGGGTGCGGGTCGAGACCGACGGAAGCCGCGAAGACCGCAGACGACGGGACCGCGAACCGGGTGGGGTAGAGGGCGCCGTACAGAGCCCGGTCACCCTCGGTGACCGTGCGCGGCGTCGCGTGCTCGATCACCTGGCCGACGGTGAAGTCCTCGAAGAAGTTGCCCGGGTTGGTCTTGCTCACGGGCCGACATTCTGCCGGTCCGGTCGCAGGTGCGGTCAGGCGCCTCCGCCGCCCGCCTTTCGCCGGTGCATCTTGGGAGCTCCGCCGACGACCTCGGAGCCGTGCGCCTTCTCGCGGGTGGGGCCGTCCGCGTGGACGCCCTTCTCGTCGTGGTTCTTGCGGTCGAGCGCGGCCCGCATCTTCGCCTTGAGGTCTTCGTTGGGGTCCTGCTCAGCCATAGGTGTCTCCTCGCCGGCGTCCGGAGTGGTTCGTCCACCCTGACACGCACACCCCGAGGGCGGAAGCGATTAAGCATCCTTCTTCCGCCGCTGGCTCTTGCCGAAGGGTTGGGCCCCTGCCCGGCGGCCCCGAGCGTGCCCCTCCATCAGGCTTCCGGCGCTCTGTGTCCGGGTCTCAGTCGTACGGCATCTTTGTGCCGTTCCTCACCGTACGGCCGTCGAAACCAGGCCCCTTGCTCAAGGTAGAGTGCGTCCGATCGTCCAGCCGCGAGAGGAACCGATGCCCCGCCTGTGTGAGACCGATGGCCTGACCGAGGACCAGACCGAGATCCTGAAGGCCGTCCGGGTGTTCGTGGAGGAGCAGATCATCCCGGTCGCCCAGGAGCTCGAGCACGCCGATGAGTACCCCACCGAGATCGTGGAGGGTCTAAAGGAGCTCGGCGTCTTCGGTCTGATGATCCCCGAGGAGTACGGCGGGCTCGGCGAGTCGCTGCTGACCTACGCGCTGTGCGTGGAGGAGATCGCCCGGGGCTGGATGAGCGTGTCCGGGGTGATCAACACCCACTTCATCGTGGCCTACATGGTGATGCAGCACGGCACCGAGGAGCAGAAGCGCAACGTACCTGCCCCAGATGGCCACCGGCCAGATGCGGGGCGCGTTCTCGATGTCTGAGCCGGGCCTGGGCTCCGACGTCTCCGCCGTCTCGACCAAGGCGGTCAAGCAGGACGACGGCAGCTATGCGATCACCGGCACGAAGATGTGGCTGACCAACGGCGCGGAGTCGCGGCTGGTCGCGACGCTGTGCAAGACCGAGGAGGGCGCGGAGTCGGTCTACAAGAACATGACCACCTTCCTGATCGAGAAGGAAGCCGGGTTCGGGGAGACCGCGCCCGGTCTGAGCATCCCGGGCAAGATCGACAAGATGGGCTACAAGGGCGTGGAGACCACCGAGATGGTCCTGGAAGGCCACCTCGTCCGCGCCGACCAGGTCCTCGGCGAGCAGCCGGGCCAGGGCTTCTACCAGATGATGGACGGCGTCGAGGTCGGCCGCGTCAACGTCGCCGCCCGCGCCTGCGGCATCGCGCTGCGCGCCTTCGAGCTCGGCACCGCCTACGCCCAGCAGCGACACACCTTCGGCAAGCAGATCGCCGAGCACCAGGCCATCTTGTTCCGGATCGCGGAGATGGCGACCAAGGTCGAGACCGCGCACGCGATGATGGTCCGCGCCGCCCGCATGAAGGACCGCGGCGAACGGGTCGACGTCGAGGCCGGCATGGCCAAGATGCTCGCCTCGGAGTACTGCAGCGAGGTCGTCGACGCCTCCTTCCGCATCCACGGCGGCTACGGCTACTCCAAGGAGTACGAGATCGAGCGCCTCTACCGCGAGGCCGCCTTCATGCTCATCGGCGAAGGCACCTCCGACATTCAGAAGATGATCATCGGGCGGCGGATGCTGGAAGACTACAGGCAGCGCTGACGGGGCGAACGGGCTGGAGGCCATCAGTGGCGCAACGTGTAGTGCTGCACATCGGCACGATGAAGTCGGGCACGTCGTACGTTCAGGGTCAACTGTTCGCACAGCGGCGGCACCTCGCCCATCGCGGCGTCCTGGTGCCTGGAGCTTCTCGCTCGCACCAGATCGAGGCCCTCCAGCAGGGTCGCGCCAAGCGCCGCGATCGCAGCACCTGGACCGCGATGGCAGCCAAGATCCGCGCCCACCCGGGCGACGTCGTGCTCTCCCACGAGCTGCTCGGCGCCGGAGGCGCCAAGGTCTTGCGCAACCTGCTGCCTGATCTGGAGCCGGCCGTCGTGGACGTGGTCATCACGGTTCGGGACCTCAACCGAACCCTCGTGTCGATGTGGCAGGAGACCATCCAGAACGGCCGAACGTGGACCTGGGACTCCTACTACGCCTCGGCGAGGGACGCCGCCCCCTACGCCCGCACCAGTGACGTCGACCCCGACTCGGCCGGCGGACGGTTCTGGAAGCAGCAGGACGTCGTGCGTATCGCAGAGATGTGGGCCGATCGGCTCGGCCGGGAGCGCATCGCCGTGATCGCCGTCCCCCCGCGCAGTGCCGACCGGACCTTGCTACCAGCGCGGTTCGTCGAGGCGACGGGCGTCCCGCTCGATCCGGCCGCGCCGTCTCCACGTCCGAACGAGTCCCTCGGGTTGGCGTCCGTGCTCGCGCTCCGAGAGGTCAACGAACTGCTGGAAGCACTGGGCCACCCCTGGCCGTCTGGCGTGCAGCTGCGCAAACGACTCCTGGCAAAGAAGGTGCTGGCCGCGCGCGCCGACCAGGAGCCGCGCCTGGCACTCGATCCACCGGACTGGGTCCGCGAGCAGACGACGGCCACCGTCGAGGGACTGAAGGCTACCGGAGTTCGGTACGTCGGCAACTGGTCCGACCTCGACCCGATCGTCGTCCCCGGGATCCGCCCCGAGGACGCGGACCCGCGACTGGTCTCGTCTGCGGCGATCGCCGGCCTGGCGGGCGTGATCGCGGCCCAGATCGAGAAGGAACCGCCAGACCAAGCACTCGCACGGATGTGATGGACGTCGGGACCGACCAGGGGCGCACCAGCTCGCTGCTAGCGGCTGGCCAGTAGCGCACATCCGGGCACATCGCCTGTCGGCACGCAAAACTCGCGAACCGCCCGATAACCTCACGATGTGAATGTTGCGCCCCACCGTGTCTACGCCGCCCGGCTGGTGGGCCTGCCGATCTTCGACCCCCAGGGGGACCAGGTCGGCAAGGTGCGCGACCTCGTCGTGACCCTGCGCGTGGAGCGGGCGCAGCCCCGGGTCCTGGGCATGGTCGCCGAGGTGTTCGGGCGCCGCCGGGTGTTCCTGCCGATGACCCGGGTGACCGCGATCGACAGCGGCCAGGTCTACACGACCGGTCTGCTCAACATGCGCCGGTTCGAGCAGCGCTCGACCGAGACCCTGGTCATGGGACAGATGCTGGACCGCACGGTCACCATCAAGAACAGCGGTGTCAGCGGCACGGTCTACGACGTCGCCATGGAGCGGACCCGCAACCGCGACTGGGTGCTGAGCCGGGTCGCGATCCGCGAGCCGTCCAAGGCGCTGCGCCGCCGCGGCCAGACCTACGTGGTGGAGTGGGACGAGGTGCTCGGCCTCGCCAGTGAGGACGACCGGCAGGGGGCGACCCACCTGGTGGCGGCGATCAACGACATGCGCCCGGCCGACGCAGCCAGTCTCCTCCACGACCTGCCGATGGAGCGTCGTACGGCGGTCGCCCTGGCGTTGGACGACGAACGCCTCGCCGACGTCCTCGAGGAGCTGCCCGAGGAGGACCAGGTCCGCATCCTCGAGCGGCTCGACTCCGAGCGTGCCGCCGACGTGCTCGAGGAGATGTCGGCCGACGACGCGGCCGACCTGATCGCCGACCTGCCGCCCGAGACCGCTGAGATCCTCCTCCAGCTGATGGAGCCGGAGGAGGCCGAGGACGTCCGTCGGCTGATGAAGTACGTCGAGAACACCGCGGGCGCCATGATGACGCCCGAGCCGGTCATCCTGGGTCCCGATGCCACGGTCGCCGACGCGCTCGCCCACGTCCGCAACCCCGACCTCACGCCGGCCCTGGCCGCCCTGGTCTACGTGTGCCGTCAGCCGCTCGAGTGCCCGACCGGCAAGCTTCTCGGCATCGCGCACATCCAGCGGTTGCTGAGGGAGCCGCCGTCCACCCTGGTCGCGGGGGCACTCGACGACGAGCTGGAGGTGCTGCGTCCGGAAGCGACCATCGACGAGGTCGCCGCCCACCTGGCGACCTACAACCTGGTCGCCGCACCGGTCGTCGACGAGAACCGGCGGCTGCTGGGCGCCGTCACCGTCGACGACCTGCTCGACCACATGCTCCCGGCCAACTGGCGCGAGCGGGCGCCGGAGCGCCGTGCCTGAGTCGCGCCGGCCCGTGGACCGGCTCGACACCCCGCGCGCTCTCCGCCGCCAGCTGGTGCGGCGCCCGTCCTACGACACCGATGCGTTCGGCATCTTCGCCGAGCGGTTCGCCCGGTTCATGGGCACCGCCAAGTTCCTGATGTGGATGACCCTCTTCGTCATCGCCTGGGTCTCCTGGAACTTCCTGGCGCCCGAGGAGTGGCGTTTCGACGAGTACCCGTTGATCTTCCTGACGCTGATCCTGAGCCTGCAGGCGTCGTACGCCGCTCCCCTGATCCTGCTCGCCCAGAACCGGCAGGAGGACCGAGACCGGGTGATCGCCGCGCAGGACCGTGACGCAGCCACCCGGGCGCACGCCGACATGGAGTTCCTCGCCCGCGAGGTCGCATCGCTGCGGATGGCGATGGGCGAGGTCGCCACCCGCGACTACCTGAGGTCGGAGCTCCGGTCGCTGCTGGCTGAGCTCGACGACCGCGACACCGATGCTGACCCCGAGGGTGGGACGTCTCACGGAAGCCGCGAGTAACGACGGGCACCCGTCGCTACGTAGACTCGTCATGATGAGTACGACGCCCGCCCTCCCCACGCTCGACCAGGTGACCGCAGCCCTGGCCGAAGTCAACGACCCTGAGATCAAGCGACCGATCACCGAGCTCGGCATGGTCGACTCGGTCGAGATCGAGGACGGCGGGCTGGTCAAGGTGCGGGTGCTCCTCACCGTCGCCGGCTGTCCGCTCAAGGACACCATCAACCGCGACGTGACCGCTGCCGTCAGCGCAGTCGAGGGGGTCAGCCGGGTCGACCTCGACCTCGGCGTGATGACCTCCGAGCAGCGCGGCTCCCTCCACGAGCAGCTCCGCGGCGGGCAGGCCCAGCGCGAGATCCAGTTCGCGCAGCCGGGCTCGCTCACGAAGGTCTACGCGATCGCCAGCGGCAAGGGTGGAGTCGGCAAGTCCTCGGTCACCGTCAACCTCGCCATCGCACTGGCCGCGGCGGGCCGCAAGGTCGGCGTCGTCGACGCCGACATCTACGGGCATTCGGTGCCCGCCATGCTCGGCGTGGCGGACGCCCGGCCCACCCAGGTCGACGACCTGATCATGCCGGTGCCGACCGCGAGCGGCGTCTCGGTCATCTCGGTCGGCATGCTCAAGCCACGGCGCGACCAGGTGATCGCTTGGCGCGGACCGATGCTCGACCGGGCGCTGGTGCAGATGCTGTCCGACGTCTACTGGGGCGACCTGGACGTGCTGCTGCTCGACCTTCCGCCGGGCACCGGCGACATCGCGATCTCGCTCGGCCAGCACCTTCCCAGCGCTGAGGTCGTCGTCGTGACCACTCCGCAGGAAGCCGCGGCCGAGGTCGCCGAGCGCGCGGGGACGATGGCCTCGATGATGCACCAGCGCGTCGTCGGTGTGATCGAGAACATGAGCTATCTGCCCTGCCCCCACTGCACCGCGGAGGGCAAGGACCACCGGATCGACATCTTCGGCTCCGGGGGCGGTGAGCGGGTCGCGGCGACGCTGTCCCAGCGGTTCGGCTACGACGTACCCGTGCTCGGCGTCGTCCCGATCGACCTGTCGCTCCGCGAGGGCGGTGACGACGGCAAGCCGGTCGTCGAGGCCAATCCCACGTCGCCCTCGGCCGAGGCACTGAGCGCGATCGCCGACCGGATCGACGGGCGTGGCCGTGGCCTCGCCGGCCTGCAGCTCGGCCTGACCCCCAGCAACAAGTTCTGACCGGGACGACGGACTCAGGACCGGCAGGGGCAGGCAGTGTTCGGGATCGGCTTCGGCGAGCTCGTCGTCATCGCGTTCCTGGCGGTCCTCGTCTTCGGACCCGACAAGCTCCCGGAGCTGGCCAAGCAGGCCGGCGGGTTCGTGCGGAAGCTCCGCGTCTTCGCCAACAACGCCCGTGACGAGCTGCGCTCCGAGCTCGGTCCCGACTACGCCGACCTCGAGCTGACCGACCTCGACCCCCGGGCGATCGTGCGCAAGCACATCGCCGAGGCGATGGCCGATGACGACGACCACCCCATGGCCGGCGAGAGGTCGGTGCGGCGCACGCTGGAGACCGGCGAGCGACCGCCGTACGACGTCGAGGCGACCTGACTGTCCTGGAACAGGCCCTGGGTCCCTCAGTTCCCGGCGCGCGACTGAGCGGCTGCCAAGGCAGCGAACGGCACCAGGAGCGTCCGCCGCTCGTCCCCCTCGAGGAGCTCGCAGAAGTCGGCGCCGACCCGGCGCAGGCTGCCTTCGTGACGTGAGCCGTCGCGCAGGTGCAGCAGGCAGCGTTCGCCGGCTTCGGCGATCCGGCGTAGGGCGGAGCCGAGACCGAGCCGGGTGAGCGGCGACCAGGCGACCTCGGGGATCGACCGCACCGAGGCCCGCTGGACGGTGGTCACGGCGTCGACGTTGATGACCCAGTCGTGCTGACCGGCCGAGAGGAGCACCCAGTCGGCAGCGACGCGGTCGACGGTGCCGGAGATGGAGCCGACCCCGACGATCCCGAGCGTGATGTCGGTCCCCGCCGACGCCATCAGGCGGCTCGCGAGGGTGACGGTCTGGTACTCGGCGCGGCTGCGGTCGGCGTGCTCGGCACCCCGTTCGGCGGCGGCCAGCGCACCAGCCTGCCCCTCCAGATCGTCGAACAGCGCGAACAGCTCGTCCTCCCAGCCCATGGGCTCCACCCCATCACATGCCCGCTGTGGAAAGCATGTTGACCCTCGTGATGAACGAGTACAGACTGAGGCAAACAGAAGCAAACGCAAGGATCTCGGGATGGACGTGGTTGCACATCACATGGTTCGGCTCCGCAGCGTGGTCTTGTGGTGCCTGACGACGGCAGCCGGGGCGGCGATCGCGCTGGTCACGCTCCCCGCCGTCGCCGCGACGCCTGGCCTCGCATCCGGTCCGGCCTTCACCGACCTACTGGTCAGGGGCTGTGCCGTGGCGTCGCTCCTGGCGGTGGGCTGGCTGTGGGCGATCACCACGGACGTCGTGGCCAGGGTGCTGATGACTGGTGGCCGCGTCGTCGTACGGCGCCGCCCTGGGCCGGTGCGGCTGCTCCTGCTGACTGCTTGCGGCGCGGTCGTGCTCGGTGCGGCTGCGTCCCCGGCCGCCGCCGACGAAACCCGCCCGGTCGCTCCACAGTCCCTCGCGGGCCTACCGCTCCCGGACCGCGCCACCGGCGACGGGTTCGTGTCCCACCCGGCCGAACCCGGGCCCCGGACTGTGATCCGGGTCGGCCCGGGTGACTCGCTGTGGGCGATCGCCGAGGACCGGATCGGTCCCCGGCCGTCCGTCGTCGAGCTCGTCGACTACTGGCACCGGATCTATGACCGCAACTCCGATGCGATCGGCCCCGATCCGGACCTGATCCTCCCCGGCCAGCTCCTGGAGCTGCCTTCCACCGGCTGAACCCGCCCGCCCGTCAGCAGAGTCCGCTCGAGGAGGACCCAGATGAGCACCACCCTGCACCCGTTCACTGACGTCCGGCTACCCGTTCCGGTCGCCACCACCCAGGGCACGCTTGCTCTTGCCCTGCTCCCCCGCAGCGACCCGCCGGTACGCGCTGGTGAGGCTCATCCCGGCGCCGCCGTCGTCGAGATCGACAGCCGCCAGCGGGCCGTGGTCGAGGAGTGGGCGCGGCGCTTCATCCAGGCCGCGGTCGAGATCGTGGGTGGCGACCGGCCGATGTCGCAGCTCCTGCGATGGACGCTGCCGGAGGTCTACGACGACCTCCGCCGGCGCACCATGCTGGTGGCTCGCGCCGGCGGTCACCAGCCCGGCCTGGCCCGGGTCCAGCCGGTGCGACCGCGGGTGCTCAGCGTGCACACCTGCTTCGTCCGCGCGGACGTCGTCGAGGCAGCCGTGCACGTCCGCTACGGCCAGCGCTCCCGCGCGCTGGCGGCCCGGTTCGAGCGGATCGGGCAGCGCTGGGTCTGCTCCGCCCTCGACTTTGCCTGAGCAGCCGAGCGCGAGGAACGAGCGCACGGCGTGGGCTACTCGACGACCGGACGGCTCGGGCTACTCGACGACCGGACGCCTGCTCGACGACCGGACGGCTCGGGTTACGACACGCGAGCGGTGAGGCCGCTGGGGCCTCCCGGCGCACCGTGGCAGCGCTTGTACTTCTTGCCGGAGCCACAGGGGCACAGCTGGTTGCGACCGACGTCGGCGAACTCGTCGTCGACGTTGGAGGCGGTGCCGCCGCGGACCTCGGGCTCGCCGGTCACGTCGCTCGGCGCGGAGTAGGACAGGAACTGGGGCGTCTTGGGCGCCTCGAGGCCCTTGGCCTTGATCTGCGGAGCCTGCGACGGGAGCACGCGGCGCATCGGCTCTTCCTCGTCCTGCGACGCGGCCTTGAGAGCGGCGGAGATCTGCCCGAGGTCGGGTCCCTCGACCCTGGCGCCGACCGGGGGCTCGGCGAGCGCGCCCTCGTGCATCGGACCCTCGTGACGGCTGCCGTCGGCGTGGTAGTGGAACTCCGGCTCGTCGTCCTCGACCTGGACGTCCAGGTTGAAGAGGAAGCCGACCGTCTCCTCCTTGATGCCGTCCATCATCGCGGCGAACATGTCGTAGCCCTCGCGCTGGTACTCGACCAGCGGGTCGCGCTGCGAGTAGGCGCGGAGGTAGATGCCCTCGCGGAGGTAGTCCATCTCGTAGAGGTGCTCGCGCCACTTGCGGTCGAGCACCGACAGCAGGACCCGGCGCTCGAGCTCGCGCATGACCTCCTCGCCGACCTCCTCCTCGCGGCGGTCGTAGGCGGCGTGCGCGTCGGCCTTGAGCTTCTCGATGAGGTCGTCCCTGTGGAGGACGGCGTGATTGCCGATCTCGTCCCTCGTGGCCTCGAGGTCCAGCGAGACCGGCCAGAACTGCTTGAGGTCGGTCCACAGCTGCTCCAGGTCCCACTCCTCGGAGAACTGGTCGAGGGATCCACCGACGAAGCCGGTCACGACGTCGTCGATGAAGGTGCGGATCTGCTCCTCGAGGTTGACGCCCTCGAGCACCTCGCGGCGCTCGCCGTAGATGACCTTGCGCTGCCGGTCCATGACGTCGTCGTACTTGAGGACGTTCTTGCGGGACTCGAAGTTCTGCGACTCCACCTGGCCCTGAGCGTTGGCGATCGCGTTGGTGACGCGCTTGTTCTCGATCGGGACGTCGTCGGGGATCTTCAGCATCAGGAGCACCCGGTCGACCCAGTCGGACTTGAAGAGCCGCATCAGCTCGTCCTCCAGCGACAGGTAGAACCGGGACTCGCCCGGGTCTCCCTGGCGGCCGGAGCGACCGCGCAGCTGGTTGTCGATGCGGCGGGACTCGTGCCGCTCGGTGCCGATGACGTAGAGGCCGCCGAGCTCGCGGACCGCGTCGTGCTCGGCCGCGACCTGCTCCTTGATCTGCTCGACCATCGCAGGCCAGCCGGCGTCGTACTCGTCGGCGGTCTCACCGGTCGGCTCGAGGCCTTGCTTGCGCAGCTCCTGGTCGGCGAGGAACTCGATGGACCCACCGAGCATGATGTCGGTGCCGCGACCGGCCATGTTGGTCGCGACCGTGACCGAGCCCTTGTGGCCGGCGAGGGCGACGATCTTCGCCTCCTCCGCGTGCACCTTCGCGTTGAGGACCGAGTGCGGGACACCGCGCTTGGTGAGCTGCTGGTGCAGGTACTCGGACTTCTCGACGGAGACGGTGCCGACGAGGACCGGCTGGCCCTTCTCGTTGCGCTCGACGATGTCGTCGACGACCGCGTCGTACTTCGCCGCCTCCGTCCGGTAGACGAGGTCGGCCATGTCCTGGCGGATCATCGCCTTGTTTGTCGGGATCGGGACCACTCCGAGGCCGTAGATCTTGTCGAACTCCGAGGCCTCGGTGAGCGCGGTACCGGTCATGCCCGAGAGCTTGGTGTAGAGCCGGAAGTAGTTCTGGAGGGTGACGGTGGCGAGGGTCTGGTACTCCTCGCGGACCTTCACCCCCTCCTTGGCCTCGATGGCCTGGTGGAGCCCGTCGTTGTAGCGGCGGCCGGCGAGCATCCGGCCGGTGTGCTCGTCGACGATGAGCACCTCGCCGTTCATGACGACGTACTCCTTGTCGTTGCGGAACAGCTCCTTGGCCTTGATCGAGTTGTGCAGGAACGAGATGAGCGGCGTGTTCGCGGACTCGTAGAGGTTGTCGATGCCGAGGTGGTCCTCGACCACGGTGATCCCCGGCTCCAGCACCGAGATGGTGCGCTTCTTCTCGTCGACCTCGTAGTCGGTGTCCCGGGTGAGCTTCTGCGCGATCTTGGCGAACTCGCCGTACCACTTGACCTCGTCCTGGGTCGGACCGCTGATGATCAGCGGGGTCCGCGCCTCGTCGATGAGGATCGAGTCGACCTCGTCGACCACGGCGAAGAAGTGCTTGCGCTGGACGCACTCCTCGATCGAACCCGCCATGTTGTCGCGGAGGTAGTCGAAGCCGAGCTCGTTGTTGGTGCCGTAGGTGATGTCGCAGCTGTAGGCCTCGCGACGCTCCGCCGGGCGCATCTGGGGCAGGATCACGCCGGTCGTCAGGCCGAGGAAGTGGTGGATCCGGCCCATCCACTCGGCGTGGTACTTCGCCAGGTAGTCGTTGACGGTGACGACGTGGACGCCCTCGCCCGCGAGCGCGTTGAGGTACGACGGCAGCGTGGCGACCAGGGTCTTGCCCTCACCGGTCTTCATCTCGGCGATGTTGCCCATGTGGAGCGCCGCGCCGCCCATGACCTGCACGTCGAAGTGGCGCTGGCCGATGACCCGCTTCGCTGCCTCGCGAACGGTGGCGAACGCCTCGGGCATGAGGTCGTCGAGGGTCTCCCCGTCCTCGAGCCGCTTCTTGAACTCGTCGGTCATCCCGCGGAGCTCGTCGTCGGACATCGCCACGAAGTCGTCCTCGATGGCGTTGACGGCCTTCGCGATCGACTCGAGCTGACGGAGGATCTTGCCCTCTCCGATACGGAGGAGCTTGTCGATGATCACTGGCACGGCCGCAACTCTACTTGGGCCGCGTGATCATCCCGACTTCGCGCCGATCCTGGCCGCATTTCATGTCAGTAACCCGCGCGCCGGCCGGCGCCTGACGAGCGCCTCGGGCTTTCAGTCCGGGGGCGGCTGCCCGGCGTCGTAGGCCTCGTATGCCTCTGCCCGCTCGCGCTCGATCTTGCGGCCGACGCCGTAGGCGGTGGCCCACAGGAGTGCGAAGATCGGCCCCAGCACGAACATGAGGGGTACGACGAAGCCGAGCCCGACCGCGGCGACCTGGACCGCGTGACCCAACCAGTAGGCCCACTCCGCACGGAGCAGTCCGGCGATGACCAGGCACGCGACAGCGAGCCCGAGCCCGATCGCCAGCGCGGTGCCGACGGGGACGTCCGCGAGCGTGATCATCACCGGCGTCGTCAGGCCGAGGGTGATCGCCTCGACCGAGAGGACCGTCGCGCACAGCGAGCGTCGGGCGGAGGTCACTTCCGGCCGCCGAGCAGCAACCGGGCCTCACCGACCGTGACCACCGAGCCGGTGACCAGGACCGCACCCGAGGAGAGCGCGTCGCCGGCATCGGCTTCTGCCAACCCGGCAGCGTGGTCGAGCGCGTCGGCGAGCCGCGGCACCACGACGACCCGGTCCTCGCCGAACACCTCGACGGCCGTCTCGGCCAGCTGGTCCGCCGGCATCGCCCGGCCGGTGGAGTTCTGGGTGATCACGACGTGGGCGAGGATCGGCTCGAAGGCCGCAAGGAGGCCCTCGGCGTCCTTGTCGGCCATCACGCCGACGACGCCGACGAGCGGGTCGAACCGGAAGGAGTCCTCGATCGCGGCGACGGTTGCCTCCGCGCCGGCCGGGTTGTGCGCCGCGTCGAGCACGACGGTCGGGCTGCGCCGTACGATCTCCAGCCGGCCCGGCGAGGTCACCCCGGCGAACGCCTCGCGGATCACCTCGTCGGAGAGCGGGTCGTCGCCGCCGATGAGGGCCTCGACGGCGGCCAGCGCCGCCGCCGCGTTCTGTGCCTGGTGCGCCCCGTAGAGGGGAAGGAAGACCTCCTCGTACTGCCCTCGCAGCCCACGGAGGTTCACCGACTGTCCGCCGACGGCCGGCACCCGGGACGCGACACCGAACTCGATGCCCTCGCGGACAGCGGTCGCTCCGACCTCGGCCGCGCGGCGCAGCAGCACCTCGGCGACCTCGACGGTCTGCTGCGCTAGCACCGCGATCGCGCCGGGCTTGATGATCCCCGCCTTCTCCTGCGCGATCTCCGCCGCCGTCGTACCGAGGTAGCTGGCATGGTCGACGGCGATCGGCGTGACGACGGCGACATCGGCGTCGATGACGTTGGTCGCGTCCCACGACCCGCCCATGCCGACCTCGACGACCGCCACGTCCACAGGCGCGTCGGCGAAGGCCGCGTAGGCCATCCCGACGACGGTCTCGAAGAACGACAGCGGGATCGGCCCGGCCGCATCGACCAGATGGGTGTACGGCGCGACATCGTTGAACGCCCGGACGAACGCCTCGTCGTCCAGCGGCTCGCCGTCGACGCTGATCCGCTCGCTCATCCGCTCCACGTGCGGGCTGGTGAATCGGCCGGTCCGCAGCTCGAAGGCGCGCAGCAGGGCGTCGATCATCCGTGCCGTGGACGTCTTGCCGTTGGTGCCGGTGAGGTGGATGGAGCGGTAGCCGCGCTGCGGGTCGCCCAGCAGCTCGGTGAAGGCGCGGATCCGGTCGAGCGACGGCTCGAGCCTGGTCTCGGGCCAGCGGCTGAGAAGGGCGTCCTCGGCCTCGGCGAACGTCTCGGCCGGGCGCGGCGCGGTGTCGGGGTCCTCAGGGATGTGGGTCATGGCGAGGATCGAGTCTAGGGGCGCGCGCGTCCTCCTGACGGATCGCCAGGTCGACCATGTCCACGACCGGCTCGAATCCCAGCGCCAGGTAGATCCGGTTCGACGTCGGGTTGGCCTGGTCGGTGAACAGCGTGACCCGGCTGCCCTCCGCACGCAGGTACTGGGACACCTCCGCCACCGCGGCGCTGGCGTAGCCGCGGCCGCGGTGCTCCTGCGGTGTGAAGACCGGACCGATCCGGGCCACGCCGTAGGCCGGCGGGTTGGCGCCGGTCAGGTGTCGCGGGGTGTCGCTGTCGTCGACCCACATCCAGGTCCGGCCGAGTCGGATCCGCTCCCGGACGTCCTCGAGGGTGGTGCCGTCGGCGCGGTCGGCGTGACCGGCGTGACCGGCCTGCTCGTCGGCATCGGCGTGGAACTGGTGGAACCACTCGAGCACGAGCGGCGCCTCGTCGTCGTACGCCCGGCGCAGCCGGCCGCGCGCCGGTGCCGGGTCAACCAGCGTGCCCAGCTCGAACAGCCGGGTGTGCATGCTCACCTCGACCGCGCCGCCGACCCGCTCCGCGATGCGTTCCGCGAACACCCGGCTCGCCGGCAGCGCTCCGTTGGCGCCACCGACCTCCTCCCCGCGGTCGACGAGCGCGTCGGCGAGGGCGACGGCGGCGGCGTCCGGCATCGTCAGCAGGTACGGCGGGTACGGCGCGAACGGCGCCGTCCGCATCGCGACGCCGGCGATCCCACCCGCGGGGTCGGTGACCATCGCGAACCAGGAGTACGGCGTCATCGGGGCCGCGGAGCTGCTCCGCGCCATCCGAGCGGCGACGGTCGAGATCACTGTCGAGACGACCGGATCGGCGGCCAGCCAGTCTCCGGCCCGGTCGAGGAAATGCGCGGGCTGGTCGTAGAAGACGACCTCGAGAGTGCTGCCCATGCGCGCGAGCGTCACACCGTCGCGAAAGTAAAGCAAACCGATTCCGCCCACGGGGCGCGATCCCCAGGTCTAGTCTCCTTAAGGTTTCCCCCACCGAGTTTGGACGTGTTGTGTCCGAAGCCAGCTCTCATGGCACCGCCGCGACCGCGGCGAACGCTGCTGCCGCGCTGGCGCTGACTCATGGAGACGTGCTGGTCGGGGGCACCCGCCGGGACCTCCTGGACCGAGCCGCGGTGCTGCTGGCCGAGATCCAGGCTGCTGGCGAGGTGCTGGCGATGGCGGCGGGCTGGCGAATCGGGACGGCCCACCACTACCGCGGTGAGTACCCGACCGCTCTCGCCTACTTCGAGGCTGCTCTCGGCGACCCCGATCCCGACCCGGTCGACCGAGCACGGTTCCTGGCCGGGCACGCCTCCGTGCTGTGGGCGCAAGGGAACTCGGAGGCCGGCCTCCGGGTCGCTGAGGAGGCAATGGCTACCGCCCTGGCCAGCGGTGACGACGGCGCGCTCGGCGCCGCGTGGGTGGCGCACGGGTTGGTGCAGGCGCATGCCGGTGACCGCACCGCCAACCTCCGGGCCTACGAGAAGGCGCTGGCCCATGCCGAGCGGGCCGGCGACGCGATCACCGTGGTGCGGGTGCGCAACAACCTCGGTTCGCGGCACGTGGAGGCAGGCCGGTTCCGGCTGGCGCTGGACGAGCTCGACCACGCGGTGGCCGTCAGCGAGGACCACGCGGTCGGCCTGGCCAGCGCGATGGTCAGCGTCAACCGCGCCGAGGCGCTGCTCGGCCTGGGTCGGCTGGAGGAGGCGGTGGGTGAGATCGCGATCGCGACCGAACAGTTCCGCGGCGCCGAGGCCGAGCACCTGCTCGCCTTCGCGTTGCTGCTCGAGGCCGACGCCCACCGCGTGCGCGGCAATGCGACCCGCGCCCACGCGAAGTACCGCGAGGCGCTCGAACGTGCCGAGGCATCGGGCAACGCGCAGGTGCTCGGCCCGGCGTTCGCCGGCCTCGCCCAGACGGTCGTGGCGGACGACCCTGCTGCCGCCCGCGCCCACGCCAAACGAGCCGTCGATCAACCCCACACCGTCGGTGACGTGATCGCGCTGCGTGCCGCAGGCTGGATCGCTCTCGGACAAGGGGACCTGGAGTCGGCGGAGATGTGGGCGAACCGCGCGCTCTCCGAGGCCGGTCGCCGCGACCAGCTCGTCGAGCTAGCCGACGCCCTCGAGCTGCGGGCGCTGATCCGCTGGTCCAGCACCGGCGATGTGCGCGACGCGCTGGGTCAGCTCGCGGAGGCCGCGGACGCCTGGCACGAGGTGGGGAGCGCGATCCGCAGCTCGGTCAACCGGGTCGTCACCGCTCGCCTGTCCTCCGACCGTGGCGCCGAGGAGGCCGGCCGCCAGGCACTTCAGGCGATCGGGGTGCGGGCCGACGCCGACCGGATCGCCGGACCGCTCCACGTGCTGGGTGCGGCCACCGCGCCCGAGGTCTCCATTCGCACGTTCGGCACGTTCGCCGTGTCGGTCGCGGGCACCCCCGTCGCAGCCTCGGAATGGCCGTCGAGGAAGAGCCGCCAGCTGGTGCAGGTCCTGGCGAGCCGGAGGGGACGGGCGATGAGCCGGTCGGCGCTGGCAGAGCTGCTGTGGCCCGGGGTGCGCGACACCTCCGGCCGGCTATCGGTGGCCCTGTCGACGGCCCGCGCCGTCCTCGACCCCGGTCGGCGCTACGACGCTGACCGCTACCTGGCGTCGGACCGCAACCGTGCCCGCCTGGACCCGACGACGGTCAGCATCGACGTCGTCGAGTTCGAGCGGATCGCCCGGTCCGCGCTCGACGCGGCGCGCGACGGGTCGGCCGACGCCGTACCCCTGCTGCAGGCGGCGGCCTCCCTGCACCCGGCTCCGTTCCTCGCGGACGAGGGTGCCGACGACTGGGCCGACGACACCCGCGACGAGCTGCTGCGGCTCGCCGTCGAGGTCAAGCGCATCCTCGCCGCTCGTCTGGTCGAGGCCGGAGAGACCGAGCAGGCCGTCGGCTGGTTGATGGCGGTCATCGCCGACGACCCGTACGACGAGCCGACCCACCACGAGCTGATCCGGGTGCTCGCCCACGCCCGTCGGCATGGTGAGGCCCGGCGTGCCCAGCGGACCTACACCGCGCGGATGGCAGAGCTCGAGGTCGAGCCGGCGTCCTACGACGTGATCGTCGGCTGACACTCAGCGCGACTCGAGGGCCAGCCGGCCGGCCAGTGCGGCGAAAGTGGCAGCGAACACCTTGCGCACGACGTCGAGGACCTGCGGTCGGCGCAGCACCTGGTCGCGGACCGCAGCGGCGAAGACGCCGTAGACAGCGAACACGACGAAGGTCATCGCCATGAAGACCGCACTGAGCCCGAGCATGGCCGGGACGGCGCCCTCGCCCGCCGGGACGAACTGCGGGAGGAAGGCGAAGAAGAAGATGGTCAGCTTGGGGTTGAGCAGGTTCAGCGTGATCCCGGCGCCGAGCACGCCCCAGACCGACCGGGCGGCTCCCTCGTCGACGTCCTCGTCGACGGACAGCGCACCGTGGTCGCGCCAGGTCGCCCAAGCCAGGTAGAGCAGGTAGGCGACACCGGCGTACTTGAGGACGGCGAACGCGAGTCCGCTGGCGTGCAGGAGCGCGGCCAGCCCGGTGACCGCGGCCAGCAGGTGCGGCACCGTCCCGAGCGTGCCGGCGAAGGCGGCCAGCACGCCGGCACGCGCCCCGCGCGTGAGCCCCGCGGCGATCGCGTAGAGCGCGCCGGTACCGGGAGTCGCGACGATCACCAGCGACGTGAGGAGGAACGCGGCGGTCATGGCTGTTGAGACTAGGCGGTGCCCATGAATTCGTCGGTCGCGATCAGCCCTCGAGCCGGGCGAGCTCCTCGTCGACGAGCGAAGGGTCCAGCTTGGTGAAGATCGGCGTCGGCTTGCCGACCGGCGTGCCCGGCTCGATCCGGTGGCGGCGCCACTCGGGGACGGAGGAGTACTCCCCCGTGATGATCGGGTACGACGCACCACCCTCGATGTCCTCGGCCTCCTCGATCCGCGGCATCGGAGCGACCGCCCCTGGACCACCGAGGGCGCGGTCGACCTCGTTGGCCGAGAAGGGCAGGAACGGCGACAGCACCAGGTTGAGGTCGGAGACGCACTGGGCGGCGACGTTGAGGATCGTCGCGAGCCGCTCGCGCTCGTCCTCCCCTTGAGCTTCCACGGCTCGTGGTCGGAGACGTACTTGTTGACGTCACCGACGGCCCGCATCGCCTCGCCGATCGCCTGGCGCATCCGGTTGCGGCCGATCAGGTCGCCCACGGTGTGGAACGCGGCCTCGGTGGCGTCGAGAGCGGCTTGGTCGGCACCGGTCAGCTCGCCGGCGGCCGGGATCTCCCCGAAGTTCTTGTGGATCAGGTTGGCCGTGCGATTGACGAGGTTGCCCCAGCCCGCGACCAGCTCGTCGTTGGTACGACGTACGAACTCCGCCCAGGTGAAGTCGCTGTCCTGGTTCTCCGGACCGGCAGCAGCCACGAAGTAGCGGAACGCGTCGGGCTGGTAGCGGCTGAGCAGGTCGCGGACGTAGATCACGACCTTCTTGGACGAGGAGAACTTCTTGCCCTCCATGGTGAGGAACTCCGAGCTGACGATCTCGGTGGGCAGGTTGAGCTCGCCGTACTTCCCGGGGCTGCCGCCCTTGCTCCCCCTGCCGCCGTAGGCCAGCAGCTCGGCGGGCCAGATCTGGCTGTGGAAGGTGATGTTGTCCTTGCCCATGAAGTAGTAGGAGACGGCCTCGGGGTCGCCCCACCACTCGCGCCAACGCTCCGGCTCGCCGAGGCGGCGGGCCCACTCGATGGACGCGGAGAGGTAGCCGATCACCGCGTCGAACCAGACGTAGAGCTTCTTGGTCGGGTTGTCCCGCCAG
Source organism: uncultured Actinomycetota bacterium (assembly GCA_963724275.1). GTDB lineage: Bacteria > Actinomycetota > Actinomycetes > Propionibacteriales > Nocardioidaceae > Nocardioides. Next base: position 459,643 of record CAVRUB010000003.1, read on the forward strand.
CCGTCGAGCGGGATGGTGATGCCCCAGTCGATGTCGCGGGTCATCGCGCGCGGCCGGATCTCTTCGAGGATGTTCTTGGAGAAGCGGATCACGTTCGGCCGCCAGAGACCGGTCGCCTCGCGCTCGTCCAGCCACGCCCCGAGGGCGTCCGCCAGCGCCGGCAGGTCCAGGAAGAAGTGCTGGGTCTCGACGAACTCCGGCGTCTCACCGTTGATCCGGCTCCGAGGGTTCTTGAGGTCCTTCGGGTCGAGCTGGTTGCCGCAGTTGTCGCACTGGTCGCCGCGCGCGCCTTCGTAGCCGCAGATCGGGCAGGTGCCCTCGATGTAGCGGTCCGGAAGGGTGCGGCCGGTCGACGGGGAGATCGCGCCGAAGGTCGTCTGCTCGAGGAAGTAGCCGTTGTCGTGGACACCGGTGAACAGCTCTTGGACGACCGCTTCGTGGTTGCGCGTCGTCGTCCGCGTGTAGAGGTCGTAGCCGAGCCCGAGTGCCACGAAGTCCTCGACGATCAGCCGATGGTTCTTGTCGGCCAGCTCCTGGGGGGTCACGCCCTCCTCGCCAGCGGCGATCAGGATCGGCGTGCCGTGCTCGTCGGAGCCGGAGACCATCAGCACGTCGTGGCCGGCCATCCGCATGTAACGCGAGAAGACGTCGGAGGGCACGCCGAAGCCGGCCACGTGACCGATGTGGCGCGGGCCGTTGGCATACGGCCAGGCGACGGCGGAGAGGACACGGCTCATGGGTTGATCGTAGAGATCGCTTGCCGGTCCCGACGAACCGGTTACTGCGCGCGGAACTTGCGCATCCGGCGGGCAGTACGACGCCGCACCATCGGCAACGCGCGGTACAGGTGCCGGCCGGGACAGGCGGTAGCGTTGGTGTCGCGGTGGCCGTCGATCGTCGGGAGCTCGACCAGCGCGCCGGCGGGGTAGAGATCGCTCCCGTCGGACCGGATCCAGATCTTGCGGCGGGGGCGGCCGTCGTAGGCGTCGAGCTTCCATGACGCGATCCGGACCAAGGCCCGGATCATCGGCTTGCGGACGTCGCTCGTCTCGAAGCTGCCGATCGCCGCGACGCCCACCGATGCGTGGTTGAAGCCGAGGGTGTGTGCGCCCCGCACGGGCCGCCGGGGTCCCCCGGCCCGACCCACCCACAGCCGACCGAACCGGTCGACGAGGAAGTTGTAGCCGATGTCGGACCAGCCGAGGCTCCGCGTGTGGTAGCGGTACATCGCGCGGATCATGCCGGGCACGTCGGCCCGCCGGTAGTCGTTGCTGTTCACCGTGTGGTGGATGTGCACCTGACGGATCCGGCGGTTGTAAACGGGCCTCCCGTTGCGCAGCCGCGGGTTCGGGCTCCACGCCTTGCGGTAGAGCATCACGGGCGTCGGTACGGCGCCGGCGCCCCGTGCGGAGTCGCGGTCGGACCCGGGCGACGTGTGCCGCTCCGCCGCCAGGTCCGCGGCGACTCGCCGCGGACGGAGCAGCGCGAGCACCGGGTCGCGGTGGTCGCCGGAGAGCTCGACCTGGACGGCGTCGCTGGGCTCGGTCCACACCAGGTCGGTCGCCGCGCGCGCACCAGCTCCTTCGGGCGAGGCGGGGTCCGGACCGTGGCCGACCCGCGGGAGCTCGGCGCCAGTCGGTCCAGCCGCCCGACCGGAGCCGCCACCGGGCACGCACCTGACCGTCGCCGCGTTGCCAGGTCACGCCCAGTGCGGTGAACCGGTCGGTCTCGATCACCGGAGTCCGCACACCGTCCGCACGCCGCGCGAGACCGGGCAGCGCGGCGAGACTAAGGTCCAGGGCGTCGACGCCGGAGTCGCGTCGGAGCCGATGACGGTGACCGGCGACGGGTGCTCCGGCACTCGGCCGCGCGGCCGCACCCACCGCCCCCACGGCAGCCGCAGCCGCGGTCGCGAGCCGGGTCAGGTCACGGCGCCCAAGGGTCAGGTCCGAGAAATCCATGGACATCGAGCATGCGGCATCCGAGCCCGAAACTGGCGAACCAACCGAATCTCTGCGTGTCCGCGCACTGACTGCGCCACGCTCGCCGTCCGGCTAGACCTGACGGCCAGCGAAGGCAGCGAGCGCCTCGTACGGGCCGGCGTCCGCGGGTGCCTCGACCTCCTCGCCGAACGCGTGGCCGCGCCGCTCGGGCGTCATGTTCTCGCGCATGAACCCGATCCCGACCTCCGCGACCTCGGGGTCGAGCCGGTCGAGCGGAAAGCCGATCGCCGTCGCGAGGTCCCACGTGTGGACAGCGAGCTCGGCGACCTGCCAGGAGGCGGGTACGGGCGGGTCGCCGTCCAGCATGTGCCAGGCGTGGATCAGGTCGTCGGCGTGCACCCGGTAGGACGCGCCCCAGCCCTCGGTGAGGTGCGGCGTCGGCGCCGACCAGTCCGGCTGATCGCCTCGCATCATCACGAGGAAGTTCTGGGGCGCCTGGACCAAGTGGTCCGCCAGCGCGCCGACGTCCCACTCGTCGCAAGGAGTCGGGTTGTCGACGTCGTCGGCATGGACGTGATCGAGCACGTCTCCGGCCTGGTCGAGCGCGTGGACGAGCACGCGAAGGGCTTTGGTCGTCGTCGACGTGGCCATGCTGCGACGTTACCCCCGTCATATCTGCCGAGGCCACCACTCCCCGCTGGTGGAACAGGTCGCTCCTCCGTTGGTCGAGGAGGTCGCCTTGGCGACCGTCTCGAGACCCCTCCCGCCGCCCCCGCCGCTGGTCGAGGAGGTCGCCCTGGCGACCGTCTCGAGACCCCGTTGGTTGGTCGACGTCCCCGTTGGTCGAGGAGGTCGCCCTGGCGACCGTCTCGAGACCCTCCGCGCGCCCCCGTTGGTCGAGGAGGTCGCCCTGGCGACCGTCTCGAGACCCCCGCCGTGTCCGCCTGCTGCGGGCCCGTGGGTGGTCGCGACCGAAAGGCTGGCTACGGGGCCAGGCATTGCGGGGTCACGCGCCGCGGCCGGCTCACGGTTCCAAAGCCGGGTACACGGAGGGCAAACGCCACCTAAAACAAGGCAGAAACAATGCGCTGAATCTGGCTATTCGAACACATGTTCGATACACTAGGGGCATGCCCACCGCCCCCGCGCTCACCGCGACAGCCGACGCGCTCACCGGCGCCGCCGGGCTCCCCGGTGCCGGCTGGGAGGACCTGGAGGGTCTCGATGCGCTGGAGGCCGCGGTGCAGCTGGGCCGGTTGAAGGCGATGGTGGACGGGGCGCTGGTCGCGGTCGCGGCACGGCTCGAGGAGACCGGCGCCGCGGAGACGGTCGGCTGGGCGACGGCCAAGGACTTCCTCACCCACGTCACCGGCGGCCGCAAGGGATCCGGCGCCGGGTTGGTCCGGATCGCGGACCACACCGCCGAGCTGCCGGCGGTCCGGGCCGCGTTGGCCGCCGGTGGGATCTCGCTGGCCCAGGCCGGGGTGATCGGCGGCCGGGTCGCCACCCTGCCCCGGGACCCGGGGCTTCGCGAGCGCAGCGCCGAGGCGCTCCTGGCGCTGGTGGAGGACCACGCCTATGACGCCACCGACCTGGACCGCTGCTTCCCCGGGGTGGTCAAGGACCTGGACACCGACGGGCTGCTGGTGGGCACCGACTTGTCCAAGGACCGTCAAGAACGCGGCGCCCACCACGCCCGGTTCCTCTCCCTGGTCCCCGACACCCTCGGCGGGGTGCGGATCAAGGGCTACGCCACCGTGGAGGAAGCCGAGCTGGTCAAGACCTGCCTGCTGCCCCTGGCCGCACCCGTGGTCTCCGAGCCCGGCGCCTGCGGCGGCGACCCGTCCCCCACCGGCTACCGCGACCAGCACGGCCGGCGGATCGGACCCGGCTGCCCCCAACCCCGCTGCCTCCACGACGGCCGCGACCCCCGCGACGCCGGGGTGCGGATGTGGGACGCCCTGGTCACCGCCTGCCGCCGCCTCCAAGCCACCGACGAGCTCCCCCACGCCCACGCCACCACCGCCCGGATCACCATCACCATCGGCATCGAGGACCTCCGCGACCGGCTCGACGCCCACGGCCTCGACGCACCCGGCCTCGACGCACCCGGTCTGCTGCCCTCCGGTGACAGCCTGTCCGCGGCCGCGGTCCGCCGGCTCGCCTGCGACGCCGAGATCATCCCCGCCGTCCTCGGCAGCCACAGTCCAGGTCCTCGACGTCGGCCGCACCCAACGCCTGGTCACCCCCGGCATCTGGACCGCCCTCGTCGCTCCGCGACCAGCACTGCGCCTTCCCCGGCTGCACCCGGCTCCCGATCGCCTGCGACGCCCACCACATCCAGCACTGGGCCGACGGGGGTCCTACCAGCCTGGACAACCTGGTCCTGCTCTGCAGGAAACACCACACCATCACCCACCAGACCCCCTGGCAGGTCGACCTCGACCCAGCACACCCGACGACCGGTCTGGACCCCACCACCCCTGGTCGATGACCGCGACCGCTTCACCTACCGACCAGCCAGCCGACCACCACCCATGGTCGCCTGAGGTCAGCTGAAGTCCAGGTCGCCAGTCCGGGTGCGCTTGAGCTCGTAGAAGTAGGGGAACGAGGCGACCGCCACGCAACCGTCCCAGAGGCGGCCGGCGTCCTCGCCGCGTGGGATCTTGGAGAGCACCGGACCGAAGAATGCAGCGCCGTTGATCGAGATCGTGGGTGTCCCGACCTCGTCCCCGACCTGGTCCATGCCCTCGCGGTGGGACTTGGCCACCGCGTGGTCGTACGACGAGTCGGCGAAAGCGTCGATCAGGTCGGCGTCCAGCCCAGCATCAGCGAGAGCCTCGGCGACCAAGGTGCGACCGTCGTCCACCTCCTCGTGGAGCTTGCGTCCATCCAGGTGGATCCGGGTGCCGAGCGCGTTGTAGAGCGGCAGCAGCGCTTCGCTGCCGTGCCGCTCCTCTGCCGCGACCAGGACCCGCACGGGGCCCCACGCAGGGGCGAGGAGGGTCCGGTAACCCTCCGGGATGTCCTTGTCCTGGTTGAGGTAGGCGAGGCTCATCACGCGCCAGGAAACGTCCACCTCGCGCACCTGCTCCACCTCGAGCATCCAGCGCGAGGTGATCCAGGCGAACGGGCAGAGAGGGTCGAACCAGAAGTCCGCGCGGTCGCGAACCGTTTCCGAGATGGTCATACATGGTCAATAACCCGGACCGCGGTCCGTATTCCGTCCCAGGCCTCGTCAGGGGGTGACGCGCACGGGGATGGTGCCCTTCGCCCCCAGGATCGCGCCGCTGCCGTCGTACCGCGCCCGGACCAGCCGGTCGCCCGGCGCGACGTCACGGACAACCACTCTCACCCGGCCGTCGACCAGCGTGCCCGTGGCTACCTGGCGGCCGACCTGGACCGTGACCTGCCCGGGCACGATCACGCCGGGCACCGTCAGGCGAACCCACACCACGGCCTTCCGCGACCGGCCGGAGGCGCGCAGCGTGATCGTGGGCTTGGCCGTGATCACGCGCTCCAGCGCGATCGTCTCGACCAGGTCGGCGTAGTTGGGGCGCGTTCGGGTGATCTCCACCGACATGTTGGCGCCGAGGTCCGCACTCGTGAGGGCGTACGTCGCTCCAGTGGCGCCGGCGACCGGCACTCCCTCGCGCAGCCACTGGTAGGCGACGGTCGCGTCGGCCGGACTCACAGGGCCGGGCATCGCCGTCAGCTCGTGGCCGACCCGCCGCCGACCCGCCACCGTGGACGGCGCGCCAGCGACGATCTGACCAATGACGACGGGACCGACGCGTGCCGAACGCACCGGAGAGTTCTTGTAACCCGGGGCGCGGGCACCGGTGCCCACGGCGATCTTCTTGCCGACGAGGTCGCGGGTCAGGGTCAGCCTCCGCCCGGTGGCGCCGGAGATGAGGACGCCGTCTGCGAACCAGCGGTAGAGGGTGTCCTGCGGCGCCGGCGACCAGGTCGCCGGGGTAGCCGTCAGCACCTCGTCGACCGACAGGTCACCGGAGATGGTGGGTTTCGTCCGAACGGCGAACTCGCCGCGCGCGACCGGGGCGGTGGGAGGGGTGGTCAGCGTGGCCGCGGCGTACCCGTCATGGGTCGCCCGCGTGGTGACGGTGATCCGCAGCCCCTTCTCGGCCGCGGTCGGGGTGAACGTCCGCTCCGTGGCGCCCGCGATCGGGCGGCCGTCGGCGTACCACTGCCGGGTGATCGTGGTGCCGCGACCGGGTGACCAGGTGCCGCGCGAGGCCGTGAGCTGGACGCCGACCTGCGGCGTGCCGTTGATGACCGGTGCCGTGGTGTTCGACATCGCCTTGTCGACGAAGTGGATGAAGCCGCTGGGCCACCGACCGCTGTCGCGGGTGATCCTGCGCCAGTGGAAGTCGCCGCTCCAGGAGTCCTCACTGATGACGATCTCGTCGGCGGAGATCACCCGCTCGACATAGGCCACGTGGCCGCTCGACCCGATGCCGCCCTCGTAGCGGTCCCACCAGGCGATCGCACCGACGCTCGCGCGGGTGTTCGTGATCCGCGACATCGCGTGGCCCCAGTTGTAGGCCATCCCCGAGCCGTCCCACGGCCGCTCGCTGGACATGCCGGCCTTGATCATCCGGTACGCCGCGTAGTTGGTGCAGTTGTGCCCGCTGTACATGCGCCAGTACATCCGGCTGTTGACGGCGCCGTAGCCGGCGTCGGAGTAGCCGGCGCTGCGGCAGCCGGTGTAGCCGGTGCAGAGGTACGTCGATCCCGAGGCCGGGGTGGTCCGGGGGCTCTCGACCGGGGCCGATCGGCCCACGGGTTGCTGCGCTCCCGTCGCCACGAGCAGGGTCGCCACGAGCGTGCTCGTGAGCAGCGCGGTTCCCCCGCGCCAGAGCTTTTGTCCGAGGCGCATAGAGGACACTCTCGGTCACTTTCGCCCCAGAAAGCAACAAAATGCTCGAAAAACTCACCTGCCACAGGCGTGTCGCGCTTGACTTTCGGGAGTTACACCGTTGTGGTTCCACGCGCGCGCTCGCCTCTAGTGTGACGTGGCTCGCAGCCGGATGTGGCCGATTCGGGGTCCGGTGCGAGGATGAGTGACATGCCCGGAACCAACCTCACGCGCGACGAGGCCACCGCCCGTGCCGCGCTGATCGACGTCACGTCGTACACCGTCGACCTCGACCTCACCAAGGCAGAGGAAAGCGGTATCCAGACCTTCGGCTCGACCTCCACCATCGCATTCACCTGTCGCGAGCCCGGAGCGGAGACCTGGGTCGACCTGGTGGACGCCCGGGTCCACGAGATCGTCCTCAACGGGACTCCGATCGACCCCGCGTCGTACGCCGACAGCCGCATCCCGCTGGTCGGCCTGCAGGAGGACAACACCGTGGTGGTGCGTGCTGACTGCACCTACTCGCACACCGGCGAGGGTCTCCACCACTTCGTCGACCCCGCCGACGACAAGGTCTACCTCTACTCGCAGTTCGAGGTGCCGGACGCCCGCCGCGTGTTCGCCTGCTTCGAGCAGCCGGACCTCAAGTCGGTCTTCAACTTCAACGTCACGGCACCGGCGCACTGGAAGGTCGTTTCCAACGCTCCGACACCCGAGCCGGTCCGCTGCGACGACGACCGCTTCGCGGAGTGGAGCTTCCCCACGACGCGGCGAATGTCGACCTACATCACCGCGGTCGTCGCGGGTGAGTACTACGAGGTCCAGGACTCCTACGAGGGCAAGTACGGCGTCATCCCGCTGGGCCACTACTCGCGCCAGTCGCTGAAGGCCGAGCTCGAACGCGACCGTGACGAGATCGTGCTCCTCACCAAGCAGGGCTTCGAGTTCTTCGAGGAGGCCTTCGGCTGCCAGTACCCGTTCGAGAAGTACGACCAGCTCTACGTGCCCGAGTACAACATGGGCGCGATGGAGAACGCCGGTTGCGTGACCCTGCGCGACGAGTACATCCCGCGCTCCCGCCAGCCACGCTCGTTCTACGAGTTCCGCGCCTCTGTGATCCTCCACGAGATGGCGCACATGTGGTTCGGCAACCTGGTGACCATGCGCTGGTGGGACGACCTCTGGCTCAACGAGTCGTTCGCCGAGTGGGCCTGCTACCACGCCGAGGCCGAGGCGACGTCGTACACAGACGCCTGGACGGGCTTCGCCAACATGCGCAAGCAGCGCGGCTACCGCGCCGACCAGCTGCCGAGCACGCACCCGATCGCCACCGACATGGTCGACCTGCACGCGGTCGAGGTGAACTTCGACATGATCACCTACGCCAAGGGTGCGGCGGTGCTCAAGCAGCTCGTCGCCTGGGTCGGGCTCGAGCCGTTCCTCGAGGGCCTGCGTGAGTACTTCCGGGACCACGCCTACGACAACACCGAGTTCATCGACCTGCTGACCGCGCTCGAGAAGGCATCGGGCCGCGAGCTCTCCGGCTGGGCGCAGGAGTGGCTGCAGACCGCCGGCGTCAACACGATCACCCCGGTCTTCGAACTGGCCGACGACGGCTCGTACTCCTCCTTCTCCGTCCGGCAGACCGCGATCGACGCGCAGCCGACGTTGCGTCGGCACCGGCTCGGCATCGGGCTCTACAACAAGACCGTGTCCGACTCCGGGGCAGACGGCGAGCTGGTGCGGAGCGAGTACGTCGAGGTCGACGTGGTGGGCGAGCTCACCGAGATCGAAGAGCTGGTCGGCAAGGCCCAGCCCGACCTCCTTCTCCTCAACGACGGCGATCTCACCTTCGCGAAGGTCCGTCTCGACGAGCGTTCGCTGGCCACGGCAGTCGCCAGCCTGGGCGACTGCAACGACTCGCTGACCCGGGCGTTGATCTGGAGCGCCGCCTGGGACATGACCCGCGACGCGGAGCTGGCGGCGACCGACTTCGTCGAGCTCGTCCTCCGCAACCTCGGCTCCGAGACCGACTCGTGGGGCCTCACCGCGTTCCCTGCGTTCGCCGCCCAGGCGGTCACGCAGTACGCCGCGCCCGCCAACAAGGCCGCGCTGCGCAACCGTTGGGAGAGGGCCTGCGTGCGCTCCTCGAGGGCGCAGAGCCGGCCAGTGACCACCAGCTGACCTTCGTCCGCGCCTACGCCGGCGCGGCGCACAGCGACCAGGCGGCCGCCGACCTCGAGGCGCTGCTCGACGGTTCGCTGACGTTCGACGGTCTGACCGTCGACCAGGACCTGCGGTGGACGCTGCTCAACAACCTCTCCCGGCTCGGTCGCGTCGACGATGCGCGGATCGACGCGGAGCTGGCCGAGGACAACACCATCTCCGGCAAGGAGCACGCGGCTGCCGCGCGCGCCGCCGCGCCGACGGCCAAGGCGAAGGAGCGAGCCTGGGAACAGGCGATGGTCGACGGCTCGGTCCCCAACGAGACCGCGAAGCAGGTCGTCCTGTCGTTCATGCGTGACGGACAGCAGGACGTCCTCGCGCCGTACGTCGACCGCTACCTCGCCGACGCCCCGCTCGCGTGGGACCGTCTCGGTGCGCACCGGGCGGCGGTCTCGCTGGAGTACATCTTCCCGCGGGTCCTGGCGTCCGACGCGGCGCTCGCCAAGGTCGACGCCTGGCTCGCGTCCGAGGCCGAGAGCGTCAACCCCGGTGCGCTCCGGTTCGTCCGGGAGGGCCGGGCCGACATGGCACGTGCCCTCGCCGCCCAGGCAAAGGACGCCTCCGCGAGCTAGGTCCAGGGAGGTGAGGTCTCGATACCGGTGGTGGTCGAGTAGGCCGAGCGCTCTGCGCGAGGCCGTATCGAGACCCCTCACGCCGTATCGCGACTTGGACCGGTGATCGAGACCCCTCAGGCCCGGGCGTGCTCGGCGAGCAGCCGGATGCCGCGGGTCAGTCCGCCCGCGAGGTCGCCGTCGGCGAACGAGCGGGTCATCTCCTCGACGGCGAGCGCGACCTCGGCGTCGGTGAGGGTACGGCGGACCTGAGCGCCGGTGACCACCTCGACCGCCCGTACCGTGGGGTCGACCATCACCAGGATGCTGCGGGACGGCAGTACCAGCGTGTTGTGGAGGCTGGTCGCGAACCGGTGCGGGTCCTGACCCTCGGTCGGACCGACGAAGACCGAGATCTCGGCGCGGCACTGCTGCTCGGCCGCCCGGATCGTGGCGTCGAGCGAGGCCTGCTCAGCGCTGGTGAGGGACCCGACAGCCACCGCGGACTACCAGCGACCGCCGGCGCCGCCGGCTTTCGAGTCCTCGGTGTCGGGCGCGGCGAGCTCGCCGGCCGACTTGCGCGGGCCGCCGAGCCACTGGCTCTCCAGCTCCTGCCCGCCCGGTCTGACCGACTCGCCCCGAGCGAGCGGCGGACCGTAGATCATCGCCACGACGGCGAGGAAGACCAGGACCGGGATCCCGCCGAGCACCAGCAGCATCTCGACGAAGTCGACGGGCTCCTCCTCCGGCCACCCCTCCGGGGTGTCGGCGGACGCGGGTGAGGCCGAAGCCAGGACGGCAGCGACGGCGAGCCACGCGAGAGCGGCAGCGGCGAACAGGCGACGTACGGCAGTGCTGGTCACGGTCGTGAGGATATCGGCTTCGGTGCTGGCCCGGACAGTGGTGCCAGTTCGATCAGGAGAAGCGTCTTTGCGACACTCGGGGGATGCCGCCCCTCCCCCTAGCTGCTTCGACGGCCGAGCCGTGCGCCGACGGTGAGCAGGTCTGCGACCTCGTCTACGACTGGACCGAGAACCCGCGCTTTGCCGACTGGGCCGACGTCCTGATCGGGACGCCGTTGGCGATCGCCGGCTTGATCCTGTTCGGGCTCGTCGTGCGCTGGGTGCTCTACAAGGTCGTGGAGCGGATCGCCCGACGCGCCCAGAAGGGAGTCCTTCCTGAACGGCTCGACGCTGCGGCGGCCGCCCGTCGCGCCCAACGCGCGGAGACGATGGCCGGCATCTTCCAGAGCGTGATCACCGTCATCGTCATCGCGGTCGTGGCGACGATGATCCTCAGCGAGATCGGTGTGAACATCGCCCCGATCATCGCGAGTGCCGGGATCATCGGGATCGCGCTCGGCTTCGGCGCCCAGTCGCTGGTCCGTGACTTCCTCTCGGGTCTCTTCATCTTCATGGAGGACCAGTACGGCGTCGGCGACGTCGTCGACCTCGGCGAAGCGGTGGGATCGGTCGAGGCGGTGACCCTGCGGGTGACCCGTCTCCGCGACGTCAACGGCACGGTGTGGTTCGTGCCGAACGGGGAGATCCTGCGGGTCGGCAACCAGAGCAAGAACTGGTCGCGCGCCGTCGTCGACGTCGGCGTGGGGTACGGCGAGGACCTGGCGCGCGTCCAACGGGTGCTCCGGGAGGTCGCGCACGACATGTGGGAGGACGAGGACTACAAGGGCGTGATCATCGAGGAGCCCGAGGTGACGGGCGTAGAGATGCTCGCCGCCGACTCCGTGACCATCCGGGTGCTCGTGAAGACCGCACCCCTCCAGCAGTGGGGGGTCGCCCGCACCCTCCGCCAGCGGATCAAGGCCCGCTTCGACCACGAGGGGATCGAGATCCCCTTCGCCCAACGCGTCATCTGGCACCGCGACGAACGCCGCAGCGGCGGCTCGGACGAAGGGCCGGGTACGAGCGCCTCGACCGACGCGGGATGATGGTGGTCGTGACCGAGGCGCAGACGTTCTACGAGGAGATCGGCGGGTTCGACACCTTTCGTCGGATCGTCGCCAAGTTCTACGAAGGGGTGGCCGGCGACGACGTGCTGCGACCGCTGTACCCCGAGGAGGACCTAGGTCCGGCAGAGGAGCGCTTCCTCCACTTCCTGGTGCAGTACTGGGGCGGTCCGACGACGTACTCCGAACAGCGGGGACACCCACGGCTGCGGATGCGGCACGCACCGTTCCCCGTTGACGAGCGGGCGCGGGATCGCTGGCTGACCCACTTCCGAGCCGCGCTCGACTCGGTCCAGCTGACCCCCGCGCAGGACGCGCAATTCTGGGCGTACGTCACCCACGCAGCGACATTCATGATCAACACCCCAAGCTGAGCGCGTACCGTCGGGCCCATCAGTGGTCCAGACCACTTTCAACTAATTACGACATCAGGTAACACTCGGGCCCTATCACGACGTGTACTAGTGCCAGTCGAGTTCGAGCGGAAAGACGATATGACGCGCCAGCCCCACCCACAGCTCCGGGTCGCCCCACCGACCCTCGAGCCGGGTCCTGTGTTGCTCCACCAGCTCGTGGAGCTCAGCGCGAGCTCGTCACCCGCCGTTCGGACTGCTCGTTACGCCGCCGTTCGGGCGCTGGCCGGTGCGGCGACCATCGCCGTCATCGGCGCCACGACCTGGGTGGCGGGAGCTGCGCCGGGTTCCGACCTCCGGGCCGGACCCGCGCAACGCCCCGCCCCCGTTGCGGTCGGTGTGACGAGTGCTGTGGACGACGTCAGGACCCCCCAACCTGACGTCGGTTCCGCCTTGCCTGGCAGCCCATGGTCCCCCGGGCTGCCAGGCACGGAGGCTTCCGTGCAGTCGATCGCCGCGCCTGAGGACGCGCCGCCCCGCCAGGAGTCCGGCCCCGGACCGGCCAAGGACAGCCAGGGCGACGGGAAGGGCAACGGCCACCTGCACCCGGGCGACGGCAACGGCAACAGCCAAGGCAACGGCAACGGCCAAGGCAACGGCCAAGGCAACGGCCAAGGCAACGGCAACGGCAACGGCAACGGCAAGGGCGACAGCACCGACCGCAGCCAGGGCAACGGCAACGGGCACGCCTACGGACACGACAAGTCGCGTCAGGGCGGCGAGAAGGCCAAGGTCACGGGCAAGAGCCACGGCAAGCCCGGCAAGCAGGACCACGGCAAGTCCAAGGACCACGGCAAGTCCGAGGGCCACGGCAACGGGCACGGTAAGTCCAAGGGCGACAGCAAGCCCAAGGGCCACGGCAAGTCCAAGGGCCACGGCAAGGGCCACGGCAAGTAGCCGTACGGGACCGACGCCGCTAGCCGCTCGACACTGCTTCTTCCTGCTCCTCCAGATCGGGTGACAGCAGTGCGCGAAATGGGGACGCGCGCAGCAGCATCCGGTTGCACAATGGGACCGGCGCAACCGGAGGATGGCCGCACCAGCGGCTATGGCGACGCGCGGGGAATATGGGAGCTGATCACGCTCGGTGAGGTCCGACGACAACCTGGTCGCCGCGGCCAAAAGCGGTGACCCTGATGCCTGGCGGGAGCTTTATCGAGCTCACGCCGGGCGCTTGGTCCTGTGGTTGGAGACCCGCGTGACTGGTCTCGACGAGAGCGCGGACGACCTGGCGGCCGAGTCGTGGCTGGTCGCTGCCCAGAAGATCGCCGACTTCCACGGCAGCTCCTCAGAGTTCGCAGGCTGGCTGTTCGGTATCGCCCGCAACCACGCCGCGAACTCCCGGCGGCGCACCGGTCGGCGGCATGCAGTGAACGCGGCGCTGACGGGGGAGCACAGCGTCCCGGGACCGGAGTCGGCCTACGCCGGTGCCGAGTGGGTCAGGGAGGCTCTTCAGGGACTGCCCGACCGCGAGCGCGACGTCGTGACCTGCCTCGAGGTGCTCGGCCTCGACATCGCGGCGACGGCGGAGGCGCTCGACATCAGTGCGGTCGCCGTACGGGTGGCGCGGCACCGGGGCCTGAAGAAGCTCCGCGGCGCCCTGCCACCGTCGATGCCCGGGCCGCGGATCCTCGAAGTAGCCCGACCTCAACCCAGGGCGGCGCGCAACCGCTGCACGTAGGCGGCGGGCGGTTCGGCCGGCCGCTGGGTCTCCGGGTCGAAGAACACCAGTGCGACCCGGGCCCGCGCGAGGGCGCGGTCGCCGTCGGCGATCTCGGACTCGATGATCACGGAAGTACGTCCGACGTGGGCGACCTGCGTCCAGCAGTCGTAGTGCTCGGCGCGCAGCAGGATCGGTGCCAGGTAGTCGACGTCGGCCTGGGCGATCACCACCTGGAGCGACCGGGCGCGCGGCACGTCGCGGCCCATCTCCATGAACAGCCGGATCCGTGCCTCCTGGAAGTACTCGAAGTACACGACGTTGTTGACGTGCCGATAGACGTCGACGTCGCTGAACCGCACCTGGATCGGGTAGTTGCCAGCGCGACCACGGTCGACGACCGAGCGCGCCGGGCGCTCCCGCTTGACCGGCTCGAGGTAGACCTCGAGCGCGCTGCGCTCCTCCGCGGTCAGCCGACGCGGGCTCTCGGTGTCGAAACGGTACGGCGCCAGCACGGTGCTGGCCTCGAGGTAGACGACCCGCGCGCCATCGTCATCCTCGTGGAACACCTCGTAGGCGAGCGTGAACGACCCGGCCCGCAGCTGGGTGACCCAGCACTCGATCAGGACCGGACGCTCGCCGAAGAGGAGCGGTGCCCGGTAGGTGACCTCGTGCCGGCTGACGATGATCGCGTCGACCAGCTCTTCGGTCGCGTCGCCGTCGGAGCCCGACCACCGGTGGGCGCGCAGCATGTCGACGCGCGCCTCCTGGAGGTAGTCGACGTAACGCACGTTGTTGACGTGACCGAGCAGGTCGAGATCGGCCCACCGGATCGGGCAGGCATAGCGGTGCCGCACGCTGCGCATCGTTCCACGGAAACGTCGTGCGAGGGGACCGGGTAGGGGTGGGAGGTCGCTCATGTGGCGTGCGACACCACCGCAACACGTCCCAATCGAGCCCCACTAGTCTGGGCTGGTTCCGTCAATGCTCACGAGGAGTGCCCATGCCCGAGGCCGTCATCGTTTCTGCCGCCCGCACGCCGATCGGGCGGGCCAACAAGGGTTCGCTGAAGGACTTCCGCCCTGACGACCTCTCCGCACTGATCATCAAGGCGGCACTCGACAAGATCCCGGCGCTCGACCCCGCTGAGGTCGAGGACCTCTACCTCGGCTGCGGGCTGCCCGGAGGCGAGGCCGGCAACAACATGGCGCGGATCGTGACCACGCTGCTCGGCTACGAGATCCCCGGTGCGACGATCACCCGTTACTGCTCGTCCTCGGTGCAGACCTCACGGATGGCGTTCCACGCGATCAAGGCAGGCGAGGGCGACGTCTTCATCTCGGCCGGTGTGGAGGCGGTGTCTCGCTTCCAGTTCGGTACGTCGGACCACATCCCCAACACGAAGAACCCGCTGTTCGCGGATGCCCAGCAGCGCACCGAGGAGCTCGCGCAGGGCGGGAAGGACTGGCACGACCCTCGTGAGGACGGCCAGCTCCCCGACATCTACGTCGCGATGGGCCAGACAGCGGAGAACGTCGCCCGGATGCGGGGTCTGCGACCGCAAGGAGCTCGACGAGTTCGCCGTACGCTCGCAGAACCTGGCAGAGAAGGCGATCGCCGACGGTTTCTGGGAGCGGGAGATCACGCCGGTCACCCTCGCCGACGGCACCGTCGTCTCCAAGGACGACGGTCCGCGCGCTGGGGTGACCTACGAGGCCATCTCGCAGCTCGACCCGGTCTTTCGTCCCGACGGTGTGGTCACGGCAGGCAACTGCTGCCCGCTCAACGACGGCGCCGCTGCTGTCGTCATCATGTCCGAATCGAAGGCCCAGGAGCTCGGGGTGACCCCGCTCGCCCGGATCGTCTCGACAGGCGTCAGCGGTCTCTCCCCCGAGATCATGGGCCTCGGCCCGGTCGAGGCCACGAAGAAGGCGCTCGCCAACGCGAACATGACCATCGGCGACATCGATCTGGTCGAGATCAACGAGGCGTTCGCGGCCCAGGTGGTGCCGTCGTACCAGGACCTCGGCATCGACCTGGACCGGCTCAACGTCAACGGCGGCGCCATCGCGGTCGGCCACCCGTTCGGCATGACCGGTGCCCGGCTCCAGAACACGATGCTGAACTCGCTCGACTGGCACGACAAGACCACCGGTCTGATCACGATGTGCGTGGGAGGCGGCCAGGGCATGGCGATGATCGTCGAGCGGCTCGGCTGACGCTGCGCCCTCGATGACATGAGCGTCGACGTCCGCCCGGCCACCGTCTTCGACGACGTCCGTGCGCTCATCGGGCCGAAGCGGCCCGACGCCAACGTGTGCTGGTGCCTGAGCTACCGGGTCCCGTCCAAGCTCAACAACGAGCTCCGCGGACCGGTCCGGGGAGAGTACGTCGCGGAGCTGGTGCAGGGCGACCCGCCGCCCGGCGTGCTGGCGTACGTCGGCGATGAGCCGGTCGGGTGGGCGGCGGTGGCGCCTCGGGCGGACACGTCGTTCGCGCGCAACCGCAAGATCCCCCACGTCGACGACCTGCCGGTGTGGTCGCTGTGGTGCGTCCGGGTCCGGCCCGGTCACCGTGGGCAGGGCATCTCGCACGCGCTGATCGAGGGGGCGGTCGAGTTCGCCCACAGCCGTCGGGCGCCGGTGGTCGAGGCCTATCCGCTCGACAACGGCGGCGCGAAGGTCGACCTCACGATGGCTTACCCGGGCCTGCTGAAGAACTTCGAGGCCGCCGGGTTCCGGGTCGCAGCCGAGACGACGTCGGTGCTGGCCGGGTTTCCGCGGGTCCTGGTGCGTCGCGATCTTCGGTGAGCCGGGTCACCGCTCGCCGGCGCGGACTTAGACTGGCGGGGTGACCGAGTCCGACCTGGAGTCGACCCGCGAGGCGTGGCGTCGACGCGAGCCCCGGTGGCTCGACGACCGCCAGCAGCGGTCGTGGCGGGCGCTCGTGCTGGGCACCACCCTGCTGTTCGACCGCCTGGACGACGACCTGCGCCAGCAGCACGGGCTGTCGCTGGTGGAGTACGAGATCCTGGTCCGTCTTTCCGAGGCCGAGGGTCGCGCGCTCCGGATGGCGCGACTGGCCGACTCGCTGGCTCACAGCCGGAGCCGGGTGACCCATACGGTCAAGCGGATGGAGGGCGAGGGTCTCGTCGAGCGCTGCGGGTCGACGGTCGACGGTCGCGGTGTCGTGTGCAAGATGACCGAGCGCGGCGACCTACTGCTCCGCAACGTCGCGCCGACCCATGTCACCGGCGTGCGGGACTACCTGGTCGACGTCGCCACCGACGAGGACCTCGCGAGCCTCGGCCGGGTGATGGACGCGGTTGCCGACAGGTTGATCAGCGACCACCCGGAGCGCGAGATCCGCGACGACCGCTGAACGGACACCGCTGGCTGGCTCGCGCAGGAACGTCAGTCCCTGGTGAGGCGGCGGTGGGTGACCCGGTGAGGGCGGGCCGCCTCGACACCGAGGCGCTCGACCTTGTTGTCCTCGTAGGACGCGAAGTTGCCCTCGAACCAGAACCACTTGGCGGGGTCCTCGTCGTCGCCTTCCCAGGCAAGGATGTGGGTCGCGACGCGGTCGAGGAACCAGCGGTCGTGCGAGGTGACCACGGCGCAGCCGGGGAAGTCGAGCAACGCGTCCTCCAGCGAGGACAGGGTCTCCACGTCGAGGTCGTTGGTCGGCTCGTCGAGGAGCAGCAGGTTGCCGCCCATCTTCAGCGTCAGCGCGAGGTTGAGGCGGTTGCGCTCGCCACCGGACAGCACGCCGGCCTTCTTCTGCTGGTCGGGGCCCTTGAATCCGAACGACGCCACGTAGGCGCGCGAGTTCATCTCGAAGTTGGCGACCTTGATGAAGTCGAGGCCGTCGGAGACGACCTCCCAGACGTTCTTGCCGGGGTCGATGCCGCCGCGGCTCTGGTCGACGTAGGAGATCTTCACCGTCTGCCCGACGGTGAGGTCGCCGGCGTCGGGCTGCTCGCTGCCCGTGATCATCCGGAAGAGCGTCGTCTTGCCGACGCCGTTGGGACCGATCACGCCGACGATGCCCGCGCGGGGCAGCGTGAACGACAGATCGTCGATGAGGACGCGGCCGTCGTAGCCCTTCTGGAGCCCCTTCGTCTCGAGCACGACGTCACCGAGACGAGGGCCGGCCGGGATGTTGATCTCGGACGTGTCGATCTTGCGGTCGCGCTCGGCCGCCGCTGCCATCTCCTCATAGCGCGCGAGCCGGGACCGGCTCTTGGTCTGCCGCGCCTTGGCGTTGGACCGGACCCACTCCAGCTCCTTCTCGAGCATCTTCGCGCGCTTGGCGTCCTTCGCGCCCTCGATCTTGAGCCGGTCCTTCTTCGTCTCCAGGTAGGTCGAGTAGTTGCCCTCGTAACCGTGGATCTGCCCGCGGTCGACCTCGGCGATCCACTCCGCGACGTTGTCGAGGAAGTAACGGTCGTGGGTGACGGCGAGGACGGCGCCGGGGTACGCCTTCAGGTGACCCTCGAGCCACTGGACCGACTCGGCGTCGAGGTGGTTGGTCGGCTCGTCGAGGAGCAGCAGGTCGGGTTGCTGCAGGAGCAGCTTGCAGAGGGCGACCCGGCGACGCTCGCCACCGGAGAGGTTGTCGACGATGGCGTCCGGCGGAGGGCAGCGCAGCGCGTCCATCGCCTGGTCGAGCCGGCTGTCGAGGTCCCACGCGCTCGCGTGGTCGAGGTCGGTCTGCAGGTCGCCCATCTCGGCGAGCAGGGAGTCGTAGTCGGCGTCGGGGTTGGCGAGCTCCTCCGAGATCTGGTTGAAGCGGTCGAGCTTCTGCTTGATCTCACCCACTGCCTCCTCGACGTTCTCGAGGACCGTCCTTCCCTCCGTCAGCGGCGGCTCCTGCTGGAGCATGCCGACGGTCGCGTCGGGATCGAGGATGGCGTCGCCGTTGTTGGGGCGGTCGAGCCCCGCCATGATCTTGAGCAGCGACGACTTGCCTGCCCCGTTGGGGCCGACGACCCCGATCTTGGCCCCGTGCAGGAACGACAACGTCACGTTGTCGAGGACGACCTTGTCGCCGTGAGCCTTACGGACGTTGCGCAGGGTGAAGACGTACTCAGCCACGTTGACCGAGCCTAGTGCCCACCGCTACGTGCCTGGCGGCTGGGCTCCCGGGCAGATCTACTGCTGGGCGTCTGCGATGCCCGAGCGGAAGTCGGAGTACGACGCCAGCACCGCGTTCGTGGGGGTGACGACCTGTTCGCCCAGCACGTCGGCGACGACGGCACGCAGTCCTTGGTCCGCAGCCTCCCCGCGACCCCGGGCCGCACCGCCCACCAGCGGCCGGAAGACCACCCACAGCAGCAACCCGAGCGCCAGGCCACCGGCTAGCACGACCGCCGGCAACGGGTAGCCCGCCACCTCGGGTGCGTCGTCGATCGTGCCCTGGAAGGCCAGCACCGCCCACCAGATGCCGCCGCCGACGGCGCCGAGGAAGAGCAGCCACTGCAGGACGCGGACCACGCCCACCCAAATGGGGAGCCGGTCGGCGCGCAGGTCGACGGAGGTCAGTGCGCGGTCGAGCCCGGCGTCGGTCTTCTCCAGCCTTGCGGTCGCGGCGTGACGAACGGCGTCGGCCCAGGGAGCGCCGAGACCCTGCGCGGTCTCGTCCGCGACCTCACGGATGCTGGTGTCGACGGCAGCACGCTGCACGGCGACGGCCTGCGGCTGCGCTCCCGCGCGGTAGCCCGCGAGCAGGTCGTCCTTGCGCCGACGCCCGAGGCGGGCGATCAGGGCGACCGGCGGCCAGGCAACCGCCCGGGCGGCCCGGCTGCGGATGGAGCGCTCGACGGAATCAGCCACCGTAGGGACACCGGCAGCCTCGGCGACCCGCTCCTCCAGTGCGCGGACCTGTTGCTCGGTGACGACACGCGGCGGGGCGTCACCACCCGCCAGGTCCAGCCGACCGGCGGCTGCGGCGACGTCGGCCTCGACGCGGGCCGTCGTGCTGCGCTTGTGCGCCACGCGGGAGGCGACCTCCTGACGGAGCTCCTCGACACCGATGCCCTGCCGGGCGCTGATCGGGATCACCTTCACCGACCCCAGGCCGTCGAGCGCCAGCAGCCGTCTGACGTCGTCGACCATGCTCTGCCGCTTGTCGGGGGCGATGGTGTCGATGTGGTTGAGGACGACCAGCATCACGCTCGCGTGGGTCGCATAGGGCGCCAGGTAGCGGTCATGGAGGGCGGCGTCGGCGTACTTCTGCGGGTCGACCACCCACACCAGCAGGTCCGCCAGCTCGACCAGCCGGTCCACCTCGAGGTGGTGGGAGACCTCGGTGGAGTCGTGGTCAGGAAGGTCCAGCAGCACGACGCCCTCGAGGGCCTTGTCGTCGACCTTCGTGTCGAGCAGTGAGTCCCGCATCGTCTGGTGCCGCGGCGGGATGCCGAGCCACTCGAGCACCTCCGCGGCGCCCTCGTTGCCCCAGACACATGCGGTCGCCCACGACGTCGTGGGCCGACGGACCCCGGTGGAGGAGAGCTCGAGCCCGGTGAGCGCGTTGAACGTCGAGGACTTGCCGGACCCGGTTGCGCCCGCGATCGCGACCACGGTGTGCTGGGCCGAGAGCCTCAGTCGCGCGGTCGCTCGGTCGAGGGTCGCCTCGGTCTCGTCGAGGAGGGCGTCGTCGAGCCGCCCGCGCGCCGCCACCACCGCCTGGTCGAGTCCTTCCAGACGTCTGCCGATCGAGGTGCCGCGGGTGGCGAGGTCGCGCGGGGCGCGCGTCTCCCCATCCGGTTGTGTCACAGGTGTCCTCCAGAGCCCTTCTGCATCGTGGCCGCATAGCGCAGGTCGTCGACCCGCCTCGCGGCCGCTCGCAGCTGCTCCCCCGCATCCCGCTCCAGCTGCCACTGGTCCGCCGATGCAACGTAACGGCTGCGCTCCCCGGCGAGCAAAGCGCGGATCCGGTCCTCCAGCGACTCGCGGGCGCGGTGGCGCAGCATCCCGGCGGTGCCCGGTCCGACCACGCTCTCGAGCAGTCGGGTACCCAGTCGAAGGGAGTCCGCAGCTGCGGCCGGCGGCTCCTCGCCGCCGAGCACGACGACCGCCAGGGTCACGGCCAGCCCACGGACCCCGACCGCGAGAAACCGGGCAGACGTCCGCACGTCTCCGCTCTCACTGCGGACGAGCTCCTGGAGCTCGCCCTGCCATGCCTGGATCGCGGCGTCTGCGCGACGGCGCAGGTCGCGCGACGCGCGAGAGAGGTCCTCGGTCGCGACTGCGACCAGCTGAGCGCCGTACGGCGTGGCCCGCCAGGCGGCCGCGGACCGGGCGGCCGCCTGCTCGCCATGCTCGACGACGAGCGTCTCGAGGCCGGTCTCGATCGCGATCGCGACGCGCTCGGCCTGTTGCGGCTTGCCCTTGATCGCGTTGACGAGCCGCTCGCGGACGAAGCCGACCTTTGCCTCGAGGGAGCGGATCAGCTCGCCGCTGCCGACGAACTCCTGCCACCGGGTGAGCAGGTCGCCGCGGAGCAGGGTGCCGTCGGTCGTTGCGGTGAGCAGCTGCCTGTTCACGAGGTCGTGCTGCCGCTCGACCAGGGTGGCGAGGTCGCGGATGGCGACCAGCTGCTCCTCGGCGGCGTCAGCGATCGGGTAGACGCGGCGGGTCAGGATGCGGATCGAGCCGCCGACGGTCTGCTGCACGATCGCGTTGCGAGCGGCGGCGTCGGCGGCGAGCGCCTCGAGCCAGCTGCGGATCTCGGCGACATGGCCCAACGGCAGCAGTCCGTCGTCGGTCACGGGTCCCTCGGCCACGCCGAACAGCGGCGAGTCCTTGAGGCCGCGGGAGGCCATCATCCGAGCGAGGTGGCCCGCGACCGTGCCGACGACCGCGGGCGGGGTGCGGTCGAGCACGAGCGCCACCGACGTGGACCGCTCCGCGGCCTGCTTGAGGTACTCCCACGGGACCTGGTCGCTGTAGCGGGCGGCCGAGGTCACGAACAGCCACAGGTCGGCGGCCGCGAGCAGCTGTCCGGCCAGGATCCGGTTCCGCCCCTCGACCGAGTCGACGTCCGGAGCATCGAGGATCGCGATTCCCTTGGGGACCGACTCGGCTGGCACCAGCTGGATGCAGTCGTGGTCGTTGGTGGAGTGACTGACCCGCTTCAGGTCCGGCAGCAGCCGGTCCTGCCCGAACCACCTGCCCTCGTCCGGGTGGTGCACCAGGACAGGAGAGCGCGTCGTCGGGCGGAGCACCCCCGGCGTCGTCACCCGGTGACCCACGAGGGTGTTGACAAGGGTCGACTTGCCGGCCCCGGTCGAGCCGCCGACGACGGTGAGCAGAGGCGCTTCGAGCGACATCAGCCGCGGGATCACGTAGTCCTCGAGCTGGTCGATGACCTGCTGGCGGTGCTCGCGCAGCGCCGCGACGCCGGGAAGGTCGAGGGGCAGAGCCGCGGCCTGCAGGGCACCGCGGAGCCGGACCATCTCGGTCAGCATCTGGCTGCCGGTGATCTCCTCGCTCTGCCCCCTGTGCGACGTGCTCATCGTTGGGGTACCACCTGTCCGGGGAAGGCGATCCCCGGACGGGACGCCTGGATGCGCGCCAGGAAGTCCTGACCGCGTGCCTGCCAGTCCTTCGGTGCCGTGCCGCGCAGCAGGCGATGGTGAAGGAAACCGAGCTCGATCGCGGCCTGCTGATAGTCCCGCATCGCCTTCAGGGCCTGTTCACCGCCCTCGGCCCGGGCGTGTCGTCGCGCGATCCGGCGGGCCTGGAGGTCGACGATCCAGCCGATGTCGGTCGCCGGGATCAGGCCGCGCGAAGCGGCGTCGTCGAGCGACAGGGTCAACATCTGCCGCTCCTTCGTGCGCGCCCACACCCCGAGGCAGACCATCCCGGCGAACGCCGGGACCATCAGGACGACGTAGGTGAGGACGAAGCTGCCGAAGCCGAAGACCGTCGACCCGTTCCAGAGGGCGTGAGCGGCCACGGCGCACAGGTACCCGCCGATGGGTGCCAGGATCCGGACCGACCGCTTGCGCGACATCACGGCGATGCCGAGCCCCACACCGATGAAGGCGGTGAAGAGAGGATGGGCGAACGGACTGAAGATGCAGCGGACCACGAAGATCGTGGTGACGCCGGCGACCCCGCCGGGGCCCGTACCGTCCGTCCCGCCGTAGGCCGCGGCGAGGTAGAGGATGTTCTCGGTGAACGCGAAGCCGACGCCGACCAGGCCTGCATAGACCAGGCCGTCGAGCACGCCGTCGAGTTCGGCGCGTCGCCACCACAGCAGCAGGAGCAGGAAGAAGCCCTTGCTCGCCTCCTCGGTGATCGGCGCCACGACAGCCAACGAAGCCGTGTTGGTGAGACCGACGACGACCCCGCCGACACCCTGCACGGCGAGCGCCGCCATCGTCGCGACGAACGCACCCCAGAGAAGGGCGTAGGCGAGCAGCAGTCGCGGCTCCGGCTCGTAGCGGTCGAGCCAGAGGTAGACGGCGAGGACGGGCCCGACCGGCAGCGCGGCCAACGCCGTGGCCAGCAGCATGATGTCGGGGGCACCCGAGAGGGCAAGGATCACGAGCATGAGCAGCGCGCCGACGACTACCGCGACGGTCACGACGACCGTGAACGCGACGGTGTCGCGGCGGGCTGCGGGCATGGATGAAAGCCTATCGGTCGGCAACCTTGCGGCCGATCGGACGCGAACCCGTAGAAGTTACAGTGGAGACGTGAATCACGCTGCCAAGGAGCCGAAGACCGAGTCACACGACCCCACCGTCCCGGAGGCGTACGCCGCCTTCATGCGGACCGGGTGGGACGACCGCGAGCGCGACGTCGACCCGCACCCGATCGCGCCGTGGGCCGCCGAGCGCCGAGCCCGGCTCGCAGCGACGTTCCCGGGCGAGCGGCTGGTGCTGCCGGCCGGGACGTTCAAGGTGCGCGCCGCCGACACCGACTACCGGTTCCGGTCCGACACCGCGCACAGCTACTTCTCCGGCAACCAGACCTCCGACGCCGTGCTCGTGGTGGAGCCGGACGGCTCGTCGGTGCTCTACGCCCGGCCGCGGTCCGGGCGGGAGAGCGACGAGTTCTTCCGCGACCGGCAGTACGGCGCGCTGTGGGCGGGTCGTCGCCCGTCGCTGGGTGAGATCGAGGCAGCGCTCGGCCTGCCGGTCAAGCACGTCGACGAGCTCCCTGACGCCCTTGCGAAGAGCGCCAAGACCCGGGTCCACCGGGGTGTCTCCGACGCGGTTGACGCGCTCGTCCCGGCCGACGACTCCCTCGACACCGACCTGGCACGGGTCGTGTCGGAGATGCGACTGGTCAAGGACGCATGGGAGATCGACGAGCTCCAGACCGCGTGCGACGTCACGACGCTGGGCTTCGAGGACTCGGTCACCGAGTGGGACCGGGTCGTCGAGTACGGCGAGCGCTGGCTCGAGGGCACCTTCTTCCGCCGCGCCCGCACGATGGGCAACGACCTCGGCTACGACTCCATCGTCGCCGGTGGGGCGCACGCCACCACACTGCACTGGATCGAGAACTCCGGCCCGATCGTCCCCGGCGAGCTGGTGCTCCTCGACATGGGTGTCGAGGGGTACAACCTCTACACGGCCGATGTCACCCGGACCTTGCCGGTCACCGGCAAGTTCAGCCCCCTGCAGCGCGACCTCTACACGCTGGTGCTGCGGGCGCAGGAGGCCGGCATCGCGGCGCTTCGCCCCGACGTACCCTTCCACGCCGGTCACGACGCGGCGATGAACGTGCTGGCACACGGTCTCGACGACCTGGGGCTGCTGCCTGTTCCAGTCGAGGAAGCGCTCGACCCGACCTCCAAGGTCTACTCGCGCTGGACCCTGCACGGCACCAGCCACATGCTCGGCATGGACGTCCACGACTGTGGCCGCGCCGCTCCCGAGTCCTACCGCGACGGCACCCTCGCCGAGGGCATGGTGCTGACCGTCGAGCCCGGCCTCTACTTCCAGGAGGACGACCTGCTCGTCCCCGAGGAGCTGCGCGGCATCGGTATCCGGATCGAGGACGACGTCGTCGTCACCGAGGACGGCGTCCGCAACCTGTCGGCAGCCCTGCCGAGAGAGCCCGACGCCGTCGAGGCCTGGATGGCCCGCCTGCGGGGCTGAGCCGGCGTCTGGATGGGATACTTTCCGGCGCGCGAGCCCCCGTAGCTCAGCTGGATAGAGCAGGAGCCTTCTAAGCTCTTGGCCGCAGGTTCGAGTCCTGCCGGGGGCGCTCATTCCCTTGCGTGATGTGCGCCCAGGCGGCGCGCCTCCCGCGATCGACCTCGACGCCGCGTTAGAAATGAACCGGCCCCGGGGAGTATGAGCCCCCGGGGCCCAGAGATCCTTCAGGCAGGTCGTTCAGTCGCCAGCGTAGGCGTCGATCTCGTCGAGGACCCTTCGCTGGACGTCGTCCGGTGCCCACGACGCCCGGACGGCGGCGCGGGCCAGCTCCGCGACGCCAGCCTCGTCGAGCCCGAGCAGGTCGGCGGCGACGTCGTACTCCTTGTTGAGGGTGGTCCCGAACATCGGCGGGTCGTCGGAGTTGATCGTCACCACGACGCCGGCCTCGACGAAGGTCGGCAACGGGTGCTCGGCGAGCGACGGGACGGCGCGAGTGGCCACGTTGGACGATGGGCACACCTCGAGCGGGATCCCCTCGGCCGCGAGGTGCGCCAGCAGCGCGGGGTCTTGCGCGGCAGAGGTGCCGTGACCGATGCGCTCTGCGCCCAGGTCCCGGAGCGCCGACCAGACGGTCTCGGGGCCGGTCGTCTCGCCGGCGTGGGGCACCGAGTGGAGCCCGGCGGCGCGCGCGGCGTCGAAGTGAGGCTTGAACTGCGGCCGGTCGACGCCGACCTCAGGACCGCCGAGGCCGAAGCCGATCAGGCCGTCGGGAGCGTGGTCGAGCGCGAACCGCAGGGTGGCATCGGCGGACGGTAGCCCGGACTCGCCGGGGATGTCGTAGATCCAGCGCAGCACCAGCCCGAAGTCGCGCTCGGCAGCCACCCGAGCGTCCTCGATCGCCTCTGTGTAGGCCTCGATCGGCATCCCGCGGTCGGGGTCGAGCGGCAGCACCGAGGTGTACGGCGTGCACGTCAGCTCCGCGTAGCGGACCGACTGTGCCTCCGCCAGCTCGCGACCGACCTCGTAGGTCAGGAACCGGATGTCCTCCGGCGTCCGCACCAGGTCGACGACGGCCAGGTAGACCTCGATGAAGTGGGCGAAGTCGCGGAACTCGAAGAACTGGCGCAGCTCCTCCAGGTCGCTCGGCACGCCGCGGCCATCCTTGCGGGGGTGCCGGGCAGCGAGCTCGCTCACCATCCGCGGCGAGGCGGACCCGACGTGGTGGACGTGCAGCTCGGCCTTCGGCAGACCTGCGACGAAACCGTCGCGCAACCGGCTCATCCGACGGCGTCGAGCAGGTCTTGAGGGCCGCCGTCGAACCGCTCACCGTCGAGCAGCACGGTCGGCGTCGAGGTCACGCCGGCATCCGCTGCTTCCTCAGTCGCGCCCTCGACCCAGCTCTGCTGGGCGCCGTCCTCGATCCCCGGCCGCACCGCGGACTCCTCCGCCCCGGCCTCGACCGCCAGCTCCACGAGCCGGTCGCTGTCCGGCTCGCTCTCGAAGAACTCGCCCTGCGCCTCGAACAGCAGGTCGTGGTAGGCCTTGGCGACCGTCGGCCCGCTCTCCTCCAGCACGACCGCGAAGGCGTTCGGGATCGAGACGTTGCCGAGGAGGTTGAACGGGCGGTACTCGACCTGCACCGTTCCCTCCTCCGCCAGGTCTTCGAGCTCCTCGTGCGTCGCGGCCTCGAAGTCGCCGCAGTGGGAGCAGATGAAGTCCTCGTAGACCACCACCTGGTGATCGGCGTCGTCCGGCCCGATGGTGATCCCGTAGTCGCTGTTCTTGCTCGCCGCAGCGGCCAGCCGCTCGTCGTCCTCGCTCTGCTGCCATATCGAGAATCCGATGATGCCGCCGAGCACGACGATCAGGACTCCGGCGACGCCACCGATCATCAGCATCCGGCGCCGCTTCTCGGCCCGCTCCTGCTGGGCTCGCAGCTCGGCGGTCTTCGCGGCGCGCGCCGCTGACTTGGACGGGTTCGACGACTTCGAGGACATCAGGTTCCTTGCTCGACGGGGTCGGGATCGGGGGCTGCTGCTGCTCTGGGCTGTCTGGGCTGTCTGGGCTGTCTGGGCTGCCGGGGGCGCGGGAGGGGAAGAGCACGTTGTCGAGGGCGAACTTGGTGCGCCGTACGACGACGAGGTAGCAGGAGGCGATCAGCAAGACGGCATCGCGCGCGATCTCCCAGGGGTACGACGACGCCGCGTCCTCCTTGGGGCCGCCGCCGCCGAAGCAGCCGCAGTCGATCTCGATGCCGCGCGCCCACACCGAGGCGATCCCGATGATGAACGCGACGAACAGCAACGCGGAGACGACCGCCGCCCCGCGGGTGAAGACGCCGACGACGAGGGCGAGGCCGACGACGATCTCGATGGCCGGGAGGGCGTACCCCAGCGGTTCGACGACCGACCAAGGGAGCAGGTCGTAGGCACGGACGGCTTCGATGCTGCCCACCGGGTTGGTGACCTTGAGCGCTCCGGCGACGATCCAGACCCCGCCGGTGAGCAGCCTCGCGACCAGCCCCACCCACGCGTGCGTCCTGCCTTCCATGGATCCTGAGCGTAGGACACCGGCCTGAGCCAACCCTGAGGAGACGGTCGGCTCCACGGCGTAGGGTTCCCCTCGTGAACGAGCGACTGGTCTGGATCGACTGTGAGATGACCGGGCTCGACCTCGGTGCCGACGCGCTGATCGAGGTGGCGGCCCTGGTCACCGACTTCGACCTCAACGTGCTCGGCGAGGGCATCGACATCATCATCAAGCCACCTGCCGAGGCTCTCGACCAGATGATCGACTTCGTACGCACCATGCACGAGACCTCGGGCCTCCTCGAAGAGCTGGCCGGTGGAGTCACCCTCGCCGAGGCCGAGGAGCGGGTGATGGCCTACCTGGGCGAGCACTGCCCGCCGGACAGCCGGCCGCCCCTCGCGGGCAACTCCGTCGCGACCGACCGTGCCTTCCTCGCCCGTGACATGCCGCTGCTCGACGCCTTCCTGCACTACCGGATCGTCGACGTCAGCTCGATCAAGGAGCTCTCGCGGCGGTGGTACCCGCGGGCCTACTTCGGCGCCCCGACCAAGCGCGGCAACCACCGCGCCCTCGCCGACATCCAGGAGAGCATCGAGGAGCTCCGCTACTACCGAGACACGGTCTTCGTGCCTCTTCCCGGTCCTGACAGCGACGCGGCCAAGGTCGCCGCGGAGCGGCACGGCGGGTCGATCACGGGGCTGGGCGGCACCGATTCTGCCGGGACGGGCTGAGACCACTACACTCGTCCCCGGCCATCAGGCCCATGGTGGGTATAGCTCAGCTGGTAGAGCGCCGCGTTGTGGTCGCGGATGTCGCGGGTTCAAGTCCCGTTACTCACCCCAGTGTGATCGAGCCCCTGACCTGCCGAGAGGCGGGCAGGGGCTCGACGCTTCTGCCCGGAGGTCGCCGTCAAGTAGATGCGCGCGGAGCCGAGACTCCACCGAGCCCACCCTCCCTCGCCGTCACGATCGCGGCGGAACGGTCGGAAACCTGAAGCTTCGTGTAGATGTTCGAGACGTGGTTCCGCACCGTCTTGAGCGTGATGACGAGCTCATGCGCGATGGTGGCGTTACCCTTTCCCGCTGCGATCAGCTCCAGCACCTCTCGTTCCCGGTCGGTCAGTGAGGGAAACGCCGAGGAAGTGGTGGAGGCCGTGCCGCTCGCAAAGTGGCGTACCACCCGGTTTGCGATCTCCGGACCGAAGATCGCCTCGCCGGCCGCAGCAGCGCGGATCGCCCGCACGATCTCTTCCTGGTCGGCACCCTTGAGCAGATAGCCGCGCGCGCCGGCTCTCATGGCGGCGAAGACAGAGTCATCGTCCTCGAACATCGTGAGGACGACCACGGCAGGAGGTTGCTCGGTCAGGCCAAGCCGGCGGGTGGCCTCGATGCCGTCCATGTCAGGCATCCGGAGGTCCATGAGGACGACGTCAGGGGTGACCTCGGCAGTCAGCTCGACGGCACGCTGCCCGGTCTCGGCGTGACCGACGACCACGATGTCGCCGAACTCGCCGAGCATCAGCTCGACGCCACGACGGAACGCGGGGTGGTCGTCCGCGATCAGGACTCTGGTCATGGGGTGGCCTGCACGTCGCCAGTGTCCTCCATTTCCGTGGGCAGTAGTGCGCGCAGGACCAACCCACCCTCAAGGCGGTTCGCGATGGTGCAGTAGCCGCCCAGCTCCGCGGCGCGCTCGGTCATCGACGTCCAGCCGAGTCCGGTGTCCTTGGGTGTGGCCGAACCGCAGCCGTTGTCAGTGACCGTCACCGCCAACGTTCCGTCGAGCGCGATCTCGACGGTGCAGCGGCTCGCAGCGGAGTGCTTGGAGGTGTTGGTCATGGCCTCCGTGGCGATGCGGAACGCGGCCACCTCGACGGCTGCTGGTATCGGGGGTAGCTTTCGGGCCCCGTGACCTCGAACGTCAGGAACTCAGTGGACAGCGCCAGCGCACGCTGCCGGAGCGCGGCGACCAGGCCGACCTCGTCGATAGCCGGAGGTCGCAGGTCGTCCACCAGACGCCGTACCTCCCGGATGGTCTCCTTGGCCTCGTCCCGCGTCTCGGCCAGCAACGAGTTGCGTTCGCTCTTGTCGGTGCGGGCCTGAGCCGCGTCGAGCTTGAGAACGATGGCCGCGAGGGAGGGCCCGACACCGTCGTGCAGGTCCCGTCTAAGGCGCTTGCGCTCCTCCTCGCGAGCCGACACGATCCGCGATCTCGAGAGGCGGAGCTCGTCCGCGAGCTGAGCAGTCTTCACCACGAGAGCGGCGTGACGAGCCAGATCCTGCAACAAGGCGGTGTCGGCAGGCGTGAATCTGCGGCCAGGGGCCATCTCCACCGCTAGGTCCCCCACACGTTCGCCGCGGTGGGTCAATGGAACCCGGATCGTCTGTCGACTGCTGAGCCGAGGTCGGTCGGTGATCTCAACCCAGACGTTCTCGACCTTCAGCGCTCCAGCAATCGACGTCGTGATCGTGTCGACCACGTCCAAGGAGTCAGACGACTCCACCGAGGCGCCGAGCCTGCGCAGCGCGACGGCGGGATCTGACCGGTAGCCGTAGACGATCCGCTCGATGCTCCGCCGCAGCCAGGCGTACGTCGGGTGCACCAGCACTGCCACCAGCCCTACCGCGACGAGTGCCCCGGCTGACCGGTTGTCGAACCAGCGGTCCGCGACTGTCAACAGCCCGGCGTAAGCGCCAACGACCAGCAGGGTCAGAACGGCGTAGACCAGAGTCCGACTGAGCACGAGCTCGATGTCGAAGAGTCGGTGCCGCAGCACGGAAATTGCGATCGTGGCCGGCAGCGCGACCCCGAGTAGCGCGAGGGCGACGGCGAAGGGCAAGTCATGGTCCCCGAGAACGAAGTGGTTCGCCCAGCCGAACATGAGCACAGCCGGGATCGACAGGGCTCCCCAGACCGGCCACAGCAGGCGGACGCGATCCTCGCCGACCGACCTGTGCACCCGGAGCGAGAGCGACACCACCGAGCCGAACAAGAGCAGCACAGTGAGCAGCAGGCCTGCCAGACCGAGCACGTTGCTGACTGCCTCCGGCAGCCACGGAAGCGGAGGCGGCTGGGACTCATGCGCCTCGGCGAATCCCGTCCGATCGCCCGCCGCGCCGACGTGGAGGAGCACCACACCGACGAGCCCGGCCGCGACCCAGTTCCGCCACCGCTTCGAGGCGGTCTGCCCGTCAGGAAGGATGTAGGCCACCAGGACCAGCCACAGGAACAAGAACACCCAGCTGCCTTGGGTTACCTGATCGACCGTCATCCCTGCCCGGCTCGTGCTCGCACGTTCTGGGACGCTCAGGAAGACTGCCACGGTCAACCCGTGCGCAACCAGGAGCAGGCCGATCCGACGTTGGCCGCCCCGGAACCACACGAGAAGGCCCAGGACGACGGAGGCCAGCCCAGCAGTCAGACCGACGAACAGCTGCATGCTGACAGTCTGCGGTGAACGAGCGCGTGCGTCAGCACGCCCGGGAACGGTTCCCGACGGGTCGGGACACCAAGATCATGCGGTCGGGTCGCTCGGCAGGAGACGGTCGGGGTCCGGCAAGGCGCCGGGCAACGATCGGAAGGACTGGGATCATGCCGCTCAGCACATTCGAAAGGCTTCTTCCTTGGAGCGGGGTCGTCGCCGGCCTCGCTTGGATCGGCCAGGAGGCACTCGCGCGGGTGTACTCCTCCGACGAGCCGGGCCGAGGCTCCGTGGACAAGATCACCGACCATCTCGGGATGAACATCGGCAGCCTGTCCTGTCTGGTGGTGATGGGAGTCGCCCTGCTGTTCTTCGCAGCCGCGGTCCGCAATCTGCTGCGCTCGGGGGAGGCACGCGAGGCGACCTACTCGAGTGTCGCGTACGGCGGGTGGATCACTGTCTCGGCCGCTCTCGCTCAGATGACGGTGTGGAACAAGGGGCTGCTCTCAGCAGCCGAGGACGGCGACGAGGCTGCGACGCAGATGTTGAGCTATGCCCAGTACTTCGGCTGGCTCGGGATGGGGATCGGCATCGCCACCGCGTTCATCGCCGTGGGGCTCGGAGGCCTCCGCAATGCAGTCCTGCCGAAGTGGTTCGCCGTCGCGACCATCGTGATGGGTGTTCTCGCTCTGCTCGGAGCCTGCAGCATCCCACCGGGCGGCCTGGTCAACTACCTGCTGCTCCCGTTCTGGCTGATCGCCGCTGCGATCATCATCGCCCGTCGCCTGAGCGGCCACCTCGACAGCAACGAGACCGACACCGTCGCGATCCCGCGCGACGCCGGGCAGTCGTTGACATGATCTCTTGCGGACCTTGTCTTCGCGGGTTCAGTGATCGAGCTTCCGGCTAACCTCGTACGGATAGACATGACCCAGATCAGAAGCGTCTGGTACGCCGCGTACGGCTCCAACACCAACGCCGCCAGGTTCTACTGCTACCTGCGCGGCGGCCGTCCCGACGGCGGCGCACGTGACCACCCCGGCTGCCGCGACATCAGCCCGCCCATCGACAGCAAGCCCCTCTGGCTGCCCGGCAGCGTCTACTTCGCAGGCACCTCGACCGTCTGGGGCGGCGGCATGGCGTTCTACGACCCCGCCAGCCCTGGGCTCGTGCCCGCCCGCGGCTGGCTGATCACCGTGCAGCAGCTCGCGGACCTGATCACCCAGGAGATGCACGAGGAGCCGGGTCACCGCCCCGATCTCGAGCACCGGGTCCGCGCCATCGTCGGACATCCGGACGTGGGCACCCACCCGCTCGGCATGGGGCGCTACGAGACGCTGGTGACCACACGCAGTCTCGACGGCACGCCGGTCGTCACCTTCACCGCCCGTCACGCCCATCCGCGTCATCAACGGACGCAGCCGGGCGATCGCTACCTGGCGACCATCACCGCCGGGCTCGCCGAGGTCGGTCACCGGCAGGGTTCCGCGGCGCCAGTTCTCTGACTATAGTCAGGCATTGTGAGCACCACGGCAGTCCTGCGCCGCTTCAACCGCACCTACACGCAACGGATCGGGGTGCTCGAGGAGTCGTTCCTGGGCACCGGCCGGCCGCTCGCGGTCAGTCGGCTGCTCTTCGAGATCGGCGCTGCCGACTCCGGTGACGGCGTCACCGTCCGCGACCTCCGGGAGCGGCTCGACCTCGACAGCGGCCACCTGTCGCGGATGCTGCGTCGGCTGGAGGCGGAGGGGTTGGCAGCCACTCGTCCCGACCCGGCCGACCAGCGCCGGCGCGTCGTACTCCTCACGGACGCGGGGCGGGCCGCCCGCCAGGAGCTCGACGACCGGTCCGAGGAGCTGGCCGCGCGGATCGTCGCGCCGCTCACCGATCGTCAGCGGGAGCGCCTGACCGAGGCCCTGGCAGCTGCCGACCTCCTGGTCCGGGCGGCGACCGTCCGCCTGCGCGAGGTCGCGGTCGACGATCCCGACGCCCAGCACGCGCTGGGCCGCTATCTCGCCGAGATCGACGAGCGGTTCCCGAGTGGTTACCGGGTCGAAGGTCTGGCGGCAGCAGCGTCGGGGCCCGGGTCGACGTACGTCCTCGCCACCAGCGACGGCGAGCCGGTCGCATACGGCGGCATCCGTCCTGCGCCCGCGGTCGACGAGCACGCCATCGAGATCAAACGGATGTGGGTGCACCCCGACTGGCGCGGCGCCGGCCTCGGCTCCCGGATGCTGCGGCACCTCGAGGCGCTCGCCGAGGATCGCGGCTGCTCCCGGCTGGTGCTCGACACCAACGGGGTGCTCGCCGAGGCGATCGCGATGTACGAGCGATCGGGCTACCGGTCGGTGCCGCGCTACCCCGGCAGCGACCCGCACGCCACCCACTTCTTCGAGAAGGTGCAGTCGTCCGACCCAGCGTGACCGTCAGGTCACTCCGGCCCGGACGACCCGTCTCCGTGAGCGCGTCCCAGTCGGTGACGATGGGCGCGAGCTCACCGGCGGCCCACAGCGGGAGCTGGTCGTGGTGGTGGGGGCCGACCGGGCACCGCCTGCGCACCGGTCGGGACCACCCAGCCACCGGCGGTGCGGTCGGCGAGGTCCCAGACGTAGCGAGCGACCGAGCCGCGGCTGCACGCGTCGGAGAGCCCCGGGTAGGACACGCAGCACCGGACGCAGTCCGCGTCACCGGACAGCGGCAGTCGCGGGAGAGCGTCATAGTCGTGGTCGGTCAGCGAGCCGAACCAGTGGACCGGATCGGTGACGTGCGTCTCGCCCCACGTGGTGGGAGCGCCGGCGGCATCGACCTCGGCGAGAGCGGCCTGCGCGTGCGCGACGAGGTCGATCCCGAGCGGTCGGTGCCCTGCCGTCGTCTCGTTGGCAAGACGAGGGAGTGCGAGTCCGATCCGGTATGTCGCGTTGAGCCACGGCGCGAAGATCTCCTCGTGCTGGTGGTCCGCGGGCGGGTGGAAGAGCTGCGCGAACACCGGCTCCTCGGCGAGCCGAAGGACGAGGGCGCTGCGGAAGGACGCGTAGCGGGCGGCCTCGGCCGATCCGGCGTCCATCACGCCGTCGAAGTCGTCGAAGGCCCCTGGCACCAGCGCGGCCACCATCGGCACCGTCTGCAGGAGCGCGTCGTTGTGGAACGCCACGAAGTCCTCGCGGGTCAGCCCGCTGCGAGTGCCCATGAGAGCGTGCAGCCGGTCGGCTCGGTACGGCGCCGCAAAGACGGTGCCGATCGCATCGGACTCCGGTCCTCGCCACTCGTTGGCCGTGACCACGTGGCCCTCCGCGGGGACGTCGTCCCGGTTGGGATCGCTCAGCCAGCCCAGCCACGCTCCTGACTCGTCACGCACGGGCACCCGCCCGGCGATCCGGTAGCGCACCGTGCCCGTGCGGTCGGCGATGACGGCGTTGTTGACCGGCTCGACCCAGCTGTCGAGAGCCCGGTCTACGTCATCGGCGGTCCGCGCCCGCAGCAGCCCGAGGATGGCGTCGAAGCCGAGCTCGCCCAGCTCCCAGGAGCTCGTGCGCACCGCGAGGCCCTCCTCGAAGACCAGCCCGCGGGCGGTCTCGACGACGTCGACGTCGACCGGGTCCGCGCCGAGCACCTGGATCGTCTCCGTGTGCCGCTCGACGACGTCCGATCCGTCGTCCGCGACCACGTCCTGGTAGTCGGCGCAGGCGTTCGTGATCGCCCACGCCACCTCACCGGCGTGCGCGAAGTGCTGCACTCCAGGCACCCCGACGAAGGTGTAGCCGAGCACGTCGAAGGAGTCGCCGGGGTCCTCGCACGCGAGGCGGACCTGCTGGTAGACGCCGGGCTGCTCGATGATGCGGTGCGGGTCACCGCCGATCAGCGGCAGCCCGCTCGCGGTCCGCTGCCCGCCCGCCGCCCAGGCGTTGCTGCCAGAGGCGGTCGGGTCCTGGTGCGACAGGAAGCGGACGTCGTCGCCGAGCACGTCGTTCGCGAGCCGCTTCCAGAGGAGACCACCGATGTTGGCGAAGAGCAGGTGCTGGGCGAGGAACGTCGCCAGCGGCATCCACGGCTCCCACTCCCCCGGCGCGACACCTGTTCGGCTCAGCTCCGGCACGGTCGTGGGGTCCAGCTCCACGAACGCCTCGTTGACCCCGTCGACGTACGACGTCACGAACTGCTGCGTCTCCTGGCTGCACGCCGCGAACGCCCGCTGCGCGGTCTCGACCGTGCGCATCCGGCGGGAGAACCGGTCCCACGACAGCCCCGGCCCGCCCGTGATCTCCGCCGTCGTGCCGGTCGCCCGGCGACGCAGCCACTCGAGCTGCCAGGCGCGGTCCGCGACGGTGACGAGCCCCTGGGCGTGCGCGAGGTCGTGGATCGAGTCCGCCCTCAGGTGCGGGATGCCGAAGGTGTCGCGGTAGAGGCGGGCCATGCCGCGGAGCGTAGCCGCGGCCCCCGCTGGTCGAGGAGGTCGCCCTGGCGCCGCACCCCCGCTGGTCGAGGAGGTCGCCCTGGGCGCCGCACCCCCGCTGGTCGAGGAGGTCGCCCTGGCGACCGTCTCGAGACCTCAGGCAGGAATGTGCCCGAACCGACCCTTCTGGAAGTCGGTGTAGGCGTCCATCACCTCGGACTTGGTGTTCATCACGAACGGCCCGGCCCAGGCGATGGGCTCCCTGATCGGGCGGCCGCCGACGACGATGACGTCCATCTTGGGTGAGCGGGTCTCCTGGGCGCCGTCGGCGGTGATCGTCAGGTAGTCACCGGCCCCGAGCACAGCGGACTGACCCACCTGGATCGGACGCGCGTCCACGCCCACCGTGCCGCGTCCGTTGAGGACGTAGACGAGCGCGTTGAAGTCGACGTCCCACGGCAGGTCCAGCCGGGCGCCGGGCTCGATCGTCGCGTGCACGAGCGACATCGGGGTGAAGGTCGCTCCCGGGCCGTCGTGGCCGTCGACCGAGCCTGCGATCACCCTCACCAGCGCGCCGGCGTCCGGCGTGCTCAGGAGGGCGACCTGGCCGGAACGGATGTCCTGGTAGCGCGGGTCGTTCATCTTGGCGTCCCGGGGCAGGTTGACCCACAGCTGGATGCCGTGGAAGAGCCCACCCTTCTCGACCAGCCACTCCGGGGGCGCCTCGATGTGGAGGAGTCCGCTGCCGGCCGTCATCCACTGGGTGTCGCCGTCGGTGATCGTGCCGCCGCCGCCGTGGGAGTCCTGGTGGTCGAAGACGCCGTCGATGATGTAGGTGACGGTCTCGAAGCCGCGGTGCGGGTGCCAAGGGGTGCCCTTGGGCTCGCCGGGTGCGTACTCCACCTCGCCCATCTGGTCCATCATCACGAACGGGTCGAGCTGGCGGAGGTCGATGCCGGCGAACGCGCGACGTACCGGGAAACCCTCTCCCTCGTAACCCTGGGGCGCCGTGGTGACCTGCCAGACCGGGCGCGGCTGGTCGCCCAGCCCGGGCTCCTTGACCCGTTCGAGCACGGTGAGGTCGTCGACGGTGATCGCAGGCATGTCGCCCTCCAGAGGATTCGGCAGCGGTAGTTGCCAAGTCAACTATATCCCGGCCGACGGCATTCCCGACAGCGACCGTTACTGTCGGCGAGTGACCTCGAAAAGCTCCTACGACGTCGCGATCGTCGGCGCCGGGCACAACGGCCTCACCGCCGCGGCGTACCTCGCGAAGGCAGGACTGTCGGTGGTCGTCCTCGAGCGTCTCGGTCACGTCGGCGGGGCGGCGGTCAGCGCCGAGGCGTTCCCCGGCCGCCCGACCCGGGTCTCCCGCTACTCCGACCTCGTGTCGTTGCCGGACGAGATCGTGAGCGACCTCGGTCTGGACGTCGAGCTGGTCACGCGGGAGGCGGCGTCGTACACCCCCGTCGTCCGTGACGGCAGCCCGCTCGGTCTGCTCGTCGAGCGCTCCGAGGGCGAGGCGACCCGGGACTCGTTCCGGACGCTGACGGGCTCCGAGGAGGACTACGACGCCTGGAGCACCTTCTACGCCGACGTGGCCCGGCTCGCGCGGGCCGTGGCGCCGACGCTGCTCCGGCCGCTGCCGCGCGCGAGTGCGATCCGGTCCCAGGTGGACCCAGGGACCTGGCACGACGTCGTCGGGTCGCCGCTGGGCGAGGCGATCGAGCGCCGGTTCCAGGACGACGCGGTGCGCGGAGTGATCGCAACCGACGCGCTGATCGGCACCTTCGCCTCGCTGCACGACCCCTCGCTGATCCAGAACCGCTGCTTCCTCTACCACCTGATCGGCAGCGGCAACGGTGAGTGGCGGGTCCCGGTCGGCGGGATGGGCTCGGTCACCGACGCGCTGACGAAGGCCGCGCTGGACGCGGGCACCGAGATCGTCACCGGCGCCGGGCGTCAGTGCGATCCAGCCGGGCGACAGCGGTGCGGAGGTGCGCTGGCACGACGGCAGCTCCGACCGCGGGCTCCATGCAGACGCAGTCCTCGCCAACGTCGCTCCTTGGGTGCTCGGGCTCCTTCTCGGCGAGGCGTACGACGAGACCACGAAGCCGCAGGGCGCACAGATCAAGATCAACTTCCTGCTCGACCGGCTGCCGCGGCTCAGGTCGGGCGTCGATCCCCGGGTGGCCTTCGCGGGCACGCTGCACCTCTCCGAGGGCTACGGAGAGCTGCTGTCGGCGTACGGCGCCGCGGTCGCCGGACGGCTGCCCGACCCGCTGCCGGGCGAGGTCCGTTGCCATTCGCTGACCGACCCGAGCATCCTCGGCGGCGTGCCGACCGGAAGCCACACGCTCACCTACTTCGGCCTGCACACGCCGCCAACGGTGTTTGCGGAAGACCCCACGGGCACGAAGGCGGAAGCCGTACGACGGGCGATCGCCTCCCTCGACGCCCACCTGGTCGAGCCGATCGAGTCGTGCGTGGCCCGTGACGCAGGTGGTCAGCCGTGCATCGAGGCGCAGATCCCCCAGGACATCGAGCGCGACCTCGCGATGCCGGGAGGCCACATCTTCCACGGCGACCTGGAGTGGCCGTGGGCGCCCGATCGGGCACGGCTGGAGACGCCGGCGGAGCGGTGGGGCGTCCAGACCGACTACCCGTCGGTGCTGCTGTGCGGCTCCGGCGCACGCCGCGGCGGCGCGGTGTCAGGCATCGGCGGACACAACGCCGCGCAGGCCGTGCTCGAGTCGCGCTGACCACTTGCCGGTCGGGGCTTTGCGATTTTTCCGCCACCGTCGGCCGCTGGTAACGTTTGCCCTCGCTTCACCGCTAGCACCCCTAGCTCAATTGGCAGAGCAGCTGACTCTTAATCAGCGGGTTCTCGGTTCGAGTCCGAGGGGGTGTACAGAGCTGCAGCAGGTCAGGAGCCCTTTCCGATTCAGGTCGGAAGGGGCTTCGACTGTTTTTCGGGCCGAGTGTGCACGGAATGTGCACGGACCGGCTCTGCGCCGAGCCCGTTGGCGTGAGCTTCCCTCAACATCGCCGTGACAACCGCGATGCGGATGTCCCGTAGGCGGACGCTCCCGAGGGCTGGCTTGATGTGCGCGTCGATGAGCCGCCGGTAGTCCCGAACCGTTCTCGGTCTAAGTTCGAGCTCCTGCCCAACGTCCAGCGACCCATGTAGGTGTTCACCGTCAGCTAGCGGTCATGGCGATGCAGACCATCCTGGATGCCTGCGACTGCATCGTTGAGCGCCGAGTGCTGCTTGGAGCAGGACTCAGGCCACGCGTGTCGCCGGGATGCCACCGGTCGGGGACTGCCGGAGCAGGTAGACCGGGTTGCTCGCACCGATGGGTCGACCCGTTGTATCGAACACCTGGGTCCGGCAGAACACCGGACGGCTGGTGTCGACCTGGACGCTCAGTACGCCGGCTGCGCTGAAGGCGGACTTGGCGAACGTCCGGGTGGTCGTGATCGGGTCCAGATTCGCTCTGTCGTAGTCGATCACGCCGGTGATCAGCTCCACCGTGCTGCCGGTCGGCAGGTTGGTGGCCAGGATGTCCAGCGTGCGCGAGAGCTTGCTGGAGACGGACGCCTTGCCCATGAGCACGGTGTCGTCGACCAGCAGGTCCAGCTCGCCGCCGGGGTAGGTACCGGGATGGGCCATGAAGGCACGTCCCGCCCGGAGCGCTCCCCTCAGGTCACCCATCGCCGTCGAAGCGGCGTAGATGCCCGTCAGGAAGCCGTTGCGCTTCCTCACCCAGTTAGCGGCGTCGTGGTCGTCGTTCACCCCGTTGGCGGTGATGAAGAAGCCCACGCGGGCGAAGACGTCCGCCAGCTCCTGGTGTGTCCGGAACGAGGCTTGCCCGCGTGTCACGTAGCCGGTCTCCATGATGTCGAACCCCCCGAACATGCCGTTATTGAGCGCGAACTGCGCCACGCGGCGCCGTTCGGCGTCCTGCCCGGTTGGCGTGAGCTCTGCGTTCTCGTCGGCCCCGAACGGGTGGTTCCAGGACACGGTCCCTCCAAGCCCGTGCACCGCAGCGATGGACTGCCTGTAGAACGCCAGCTGCTCCTGCCGCGTCTGCCCGATCTCGCCCGTCGATTCCGGGATGTACTGCGGGTTACTGAAGAAGTTGAAGTGGTCGACCCGGAATGCCTCGACGGCAGGGTGGTAGACCACGCCGTAGCGAGTCGTGTAGAGGTTGGCCAGCTGACGCTGCTGCGCCTTGATCGACGCGATGTCGTGACGGGTCCGCGTGAACGAACAGGTCAGGATGACGTCGGCCACCGAGTAGCTGTTCATGCTGCGGGCCACGACCTCCAGGTTGTAGAAGCCGTTGTCGACCGCCTCCAGGCCGGGCCACATGTTCGCCACGTCGGTCTCCAGGTTGATCTGGAACACCGAGCCGACGGCCGGCAGCGGTCGGCGGTAGACACCGGTCAGACCGTTGTTCTCGGTCCACTTGGCCGTCACCGCTCCGGCGAAGTAGCGGTAGTCCAGCCGGTAGACACCAGCCGCCCGACCGCCAGTGGCGGGGTGCTTGGACAGCGTCACCACGATCTCCAGCTTGGCGCCACCCGTCAGGCTGGTGCCCGACTTGAGCGTCAGGTTGAGGGTGGTGCCGGCGATCGACGAGCGCAGGTTCGGGCGCAGGTTGGCATCGATGCCGCCCATCTTGACCGTGGCCTCAGAGGCCGTGGTGCTCTCGGCACGCACGTGCAGCGTGTCGGCGGCCTTCCCACCGATCATGCCGACCAGGGAGCCGGTCGTCGTCCGGGCGAAGGTGAGCGGGCCGAGGTTGTCTGCCAGGATCGTGCCCTCGGCCCGGTAGCCGTGGTCGGTCATCATGACGACGTCAGTGTTGCTGGCGTTCGCCACCGGTCCGACCGCCGCCCAGCTGCCGCCGCCCTCGCTCCAGGCGCCGTGAACGTGCATCGCGGTCCGGATGGGCCGGAGGCCGTTGAAGCTGTTGGCGAAGGCCGGGGTGACCAGGCCCGAAGGCGCCAGTGCCATGCCCGACATGCCGCCGAGCAACTGCAGGATGCCCCGTCGCGAGACAGGGTGCTTGTGCGGCTCGGGCGCGAAGTACGCCAGGTCCTCTTCGGAGCTGACCTGGCTGTGCGAATCACACATAGGATAGGACCCTCTCAGGTCGTGAAGGTGCGAGCCTCGGATGGGATTTCAGCGTGGCTCCGGGGGAAGTGATGGTCGCCGTCGGGGGGCATCTCGTAGAGGACGGTCTCGGTAGCCGGGTCCGCGCTCAGGCCGTCCGGCCTGACGACGAAACGGCTGATCGTGACCTCTTCAGTCGCTCAGGTGTCAGAGGTGTCGGACGTCCTCGAACGTACGCTCCCCTGCGGGCGACGGAGGCCGACCGTATGAACCTTTGCTCCCCGGCGCCACGTCGCTACCGAAAGCGACGCCGCGGGATCGCCTGTGCCCAGCGATCGATGACCTGATCCGGTAGCTGTGGCACAGCGCTCGCGCTGTGGGGGAGCGATCTGCACCGTCCCCGGCCCGTCCCGGCCTCAGCCCGATCCTTGTATCCATCATCCTCGGTCGGTCATTCTGCTGATAGAGCCGGGCGATCTCGACCACGATCGGTCGCAGCTCGTCCCACCGCTCGAGAGCATCCTCGCTCGGCAGGTTCGGGAGCTCGAGGTCACACGAGTGCTTGCCGTGCGGCTCAGTGCGGTCAGAAGTGCCTCTGACTCGGCAGGATGTCCGCGATGGCGGGGAGGTTCGCGTGGCTCGCCACTACCGTCCCAAGCGGCGAGGTAGACGCTGGCGACGGTCCGATCACTGGCCGTTCCCATAGCCCCAGCGACCGTCTCAACGACATCGCGATTCCAGCTCTCGACCCAGTCTGCCACCAACGTCAGCGCCGTTTGGGTGCTGGACTTGGACGCGGCCGTTGCAGCGACGTGGGCGTGAGAACCACTTCCGGAACGCTTCTTCCTCGCGGCAGCAGTTCTGCCGTATACGGCAGGCACGATGACCGTCCCGTCATAACCCTCGGCACGGTACTGCGTCACCTCGACAGCAAAGACCTCCGCAGGGCTCATCTGCTCGTTGAGGAACTCGGCGATCCTCCTCAGCTCGTCCGGGATCACATCGGCTACGAACACCATCCGAATGCGACCGGCGAGGAGGTTGTCTCCAACCCGTTCGAAGAACTCCCCGACCTCGACCGGCTCACCACCGCAGAGCTCCACGAGGCGTTCACGGGGATCTCGCCCCAGGTCGTGCTGAGTGGTTTCGTACGCGGCGCGAAGGCTCTCGACGGGCCAGTAGCCCAGGCCGTTGGCTGCGTAGTCGAGCATCTGACCGACCACCTCGCGCCGGATCCGAGGGTCTGCGGACCGCTTCACCTCCACCAGCGTCGGCACTGCGTCCTGGTCGACGAACAGGTGATTCACACTCCAACAGCCGCCGGAGTCGTCGCGGTGAGGCGCACCAGCTTCCCGCCGAACCAGCGCCCAGCGCCGTGGAGACTCGGGTGTCATCTCGCCACCAGCCAAGAGGTCGGGATGCGTCTCCAGGAGCGCTTGGAGCAGGATTTCGGCGTCGCACGGCGTGACCGTCATCGAGATCAGTTCTCCATCGGGGCCGATGTGGAACACGCCGTCTGCTGCCACGTTCAGAGACCTCCAGTGTTGGTGGCGGAGGCGCAGGGTGGGCAGGCCTTCAGACGCCGAGCCACTGTCCGACTACATGTCCGCCAACGCGAGGTCTCGCCCTTCATCGTCACAGTGTCTTCCATCCGAGCGCTCAGCGGCTACCCGTTGACCCTCACCCACGGCAGGCTGGGCACGACCTTACGGCTTGCGGGACCGCTTCGGCGGAGATGTCCGCGCGGTTGCCGAGGGCGGCGCTCCGAACGTGCGCAGGACGTGTTCGAGCGTGGAGACGAGTACCTCCTGTGTCGCCTCGCGGGTGGCCTCGCCGCGCAGCCACCGCCGGGTCGCGGCGCGGTTCAGGCCGGTCCAGCACTCCAGCGCGTAGCGCAGCCTGGGCGTGTCCTGGGCGATGTCGGCGTGGAAGGTTGCCAGCAGCGCGACGGCGCGGCCTCGGAGGCCCGCGACGACCTGTCTCACCTCGGGGTCGGCCAGGTCCTCACCGGGCGCGATGGTGCCGAGATAGATGATGCGGTTCGCCTCGGTCCAGTCCAGCCAACGGGAGACCGAGTTCTCCACTCGCGCGCGGGCGCTGCGACCGACGGAGGGCGGCAGCTTGTCCTCGCGCACTGCCGCGAGCCGCTCCAGCAGCGCGAGGTAGACCTCCTTGCGACCGCCGAAGTAGTGGTGCACGAGACCGCGCGCGACACCGGCCGAGCGCGCGATGTCCTCGACCGAGACCTCTTCGTAGCCACGCTCGGCGAACAGCTCGTTGGCCGCGTCCAGCATCTGTTCGCGCCGCTGCGCGGGGTCAAGGCGGCTGTACTTCCTCTTGGTGCTCACCCGACGAGTGTGCCAGGAATTGGCGATCCGTCAAAACACTGTTAGCGTTTCGCTTGCAATACCGGCCACAGCAGCCCGCTCCGGACGGGGGGAGCGGGCTGCTGTCATGCCGGCCCGACCGTACCGAGAAGGAGCACCGCATGAACCGCAGCGCCAAGAGCGAGCCGTCTTCGATCAAGCGGCGTCAATCGAGGCCGCGGCCCAGCGGGCAACACGCTTGATGTGGATCAACATCGCGGTGGCGCTCGGTGGTTTCTGGCTGAGTCTTGCGACCCTCGTCGCAGCGGGCTTCGATGACCTTGGGCTCACTTCCGTCGTCCTCTGGGGTGCCGTCATCCTCGGCATCTGGTTCGCCATCAAGAACGGCATCGCTCTGAGCAAGGCTGAGGCAGGCTTGCGCAGCCGGGCCGCGGCCGATCGTCCCGATGCTCTCCGAGCGTTCACAACCCGTCGGGCTGGAGCTGCGAATCAGGCAGCCAGGCCGCCGACCCGGGCCGGCAAAATCTAGGCAAAGGGACTGGAAATCGGTCTTGATCGGTGCATAATTCCCAGAACGCCCGCAGGTGACCCGAGACACTTGCGGGCGTCCTACTTTTTGCCGATCAGCAGGCGATCAGCCGGGAACCGCGGCGGGCTCGACGACGGCGATCTGCGGCGCGGGGCCGTCGAACCCGAACGGCCAAAGATCTTCGGCCATCGGCAGCACCCGGACCCGCCTGAGCTTGATGGTGCGGTCGTACCGCACCCGGAACAGCCGCCGGGCGCCGGCCGCGACCAACCACAGGTACGGCGCACGCGTGCTCCACAGCTGGTAGGCGAGCCGCTGCGCCTCCCTGCCCGGGATGTCCCGCACTGACCTCACGCCCTCCCTCTTCGCCTCGAACGTCGACACCAGCGCCTCGAGCTTCGCCAGCTCCAAGGGCTCCGCGCGGGCGAATCCGAGCAGCAGCACCTGGCCGTCGTCATTGACCGCGGCGAGGTCGAGCGCCAGCTCGCTCTCTGGTGTCTGGAACCGCACGGCGGTCTCGGGATAGCCGACCTGCAGGAGCTCGACGTACGCGGCCAGCTGTGGCAGTGACTCCCACCGGGCACGCGCCGGGTCGCCCGCCACCAGCCAGGCCGACCCCTGACAGGGGTCGAGGGTCCGGACCCGGCCGGCCGCCTCCATCGCCAACAGCCCGTCAGCGAATCCCTGCTCCACCGTGTGGGCGTCGGCCTCGACGAGACGCACCGCCCGATCGCGGTCAGTGATCTCCACGAGCTCGCGTCCCATCCGCACCGCGCAACCACGCAGGCGCGTGAGATACGCCTCTCCCCAAGTCCCCAAAGCCATGCCTTTCCCCAACCTGACGTGGTGAGAACGTAGCGCCTCCGGACCTGCAGGTCAGCGCTGGAAGAGGAGGTTGAGCCGGAAGTTCGCCGTCCTAGTCCCAAGGAACCAGGCCCCAGCACTTCCGCCTGCGGTCCGGCGCCGGGCGAAGTGTGACCGCGCGACACGCCGTGTTCACAGGCCGGCGCCCTGTTCCGCGAACTGTCGGGGCCGTCGGGCAGACTCGTCGTCATGCCCGCACCGACGAGGGATCCCGACCAGCGCGCGGTCTACGCCGCCGAGGACCGGCTCGCGGCGTGGCTCGACTCCACCACGCCGGACCGACCGACAGTGACGGTCGACGGGCAGACCTACGAGCCGGGCCCCGACCTGCGGTTCACCGAGCCGGCAGCCGCAGCGTCTTACGCCGAGGCCGTCCTCGCCCGGCTCCACTCCGCCGGCAAGGACTACGACGGCCGCGAGCAACAGCAGGTGACCGTCCGTCCGCGGGCCGGCGCCCGGATGGCGACCTACGACGCGGAGAGCCAGACCATCGCGCTGCCGTCCTTCGAGGTCGGCGGCCGCTGGGCGCTGCGCGCGACGGTCGTCCTGCACGAGCTCACGCACCATCTCTCCGGCGAGCAGCACCACACGGCGTCGTGGCGCGCGACGTTCCTCCGGCTGCTCGAGGACGCCGGCCTCCCGGTGACTGCCCAGCTGATGCAGCTCGCCTATGCCGCGGAAGGGCTCGACCAGGTGACGCACTCGGTCGATGACGGCACCCTCGCCCGGTTGGCCAAGCTGCTGCGCCAGGCCGAGCGTGCAACCAACGAGCACGAGCGCGCGGCCTTCCTGTCGAAGGCGCAGGCACTCGCCACCCGGCACTCCGTCGCGCTGGCGGTCGCCCGCGCGCACACCGCGAAGGAGGAGGGCCGCGAGGAGCCGGTCGCCGAGAACTACCGGATCGGCGCCCGCGGCAAGAGGGGGCTCGCGCGCTACGTCCGCCTGCTGCTCAACATCGCCCATGCCAACGACATCCGGTGCACCATCAGC
Source organism: uncultured Actinomycetota bacterium (assembly GCA_963724275.1). Taxonomy (GTDB): domain Bacteria; phylum Actinomycetota; class Actinomycetes; order Propionibacteriales; family Nocardioidaceae; genus Nocardioides. The sequence continues at coordinate 504,575 of CAVRUB010000003.1, forward strand.
CACGACTCGACTGCGCTGACCATGCACGGCTTCCCGTCCGACATCGCGGTGACCAAGGCCATCTACGAGTCGCTCCTGGTGCAGATGGTGGCCGACTGCGAGCGTCACCTGCGCTCGGGCGTGCGTGACGAGCGCTCCGTCTGGGACCCGTCCCGGCGCCGCTACGTGCCCCGCCCGGTCGCAACCATCACCGCCCGCCTGGCCTTCTACGAGGCCTACGCCTGGCGGATCGGTGAGCGGCTCGACGACGCCCGCGAGTCCGAGCTGGCAGCAGCGGTCCGGGTCACACCTGCACAGTCCGGCGAGACCGCCCTCGCCCTGCGCCAGAAGGAGCTCGACGTCCACGACTTCTTCGCCGAGGCGCTGCGCCGCAACAACATCCGCGGCACCTGGGCCGCCGACCGCCGTACCAAGGCGAACGACGCCCCGCGAGCGGCCGAGGAGGGTCTGCGCGCCGCCGATCGGGCCAGGCTCACCGACGAGAAGGTGCTGGGCGAGGCGGGCTGAGCCGCTCAGCGACCGCGGGCCATCCGGAAGAGCCCTCGGAAGGTGCCTCCGAGCACGTTGGTCCAGCTGAAGTAGTCGTGCCAGAGCGCGATCTTGCCGTCGGGGGTGAGCTCGAAGGTGCCGCAGACCCAGAAGTCGATCTCCAGCGGGCCGATCCGAAGGTAGTCGGTGCGCTCGGTCAGCACCGTACGGCCATTGGCGGCGACGTGGTGGAAGTCCGCCCGGAAGCCCATCCAGTCGCGGTCCAGCCCCTTGATCAGCCGACCGACCAGCCTGCCCTTCACGGTCGGCAACGAGGAGTTGCGCCACACGATCTTGGGATCGGTCAGCGCCAGTGCCTGCTTGAACGCGCGGTCCTCCATGGCGGCGAAGAACGCCTGCACGGTAGTGGCGGGGTCGGCGGCGGGGTCGGTGGCGACGAGGTGCGGGGCGGTCATGCCTCGAGAATAGGCCGCTGCGCTAGGACTGCGTGCCGTGGTGCACGAGCAGCTCCTCGGCCAGGACAGCACCGGCGCTCGCGAGCTCGGGCGGGTCGGTCACGAAAGCGCCGGATCCGGCCGCGAGCAGCAGCATCCCGACCCGGTCGGCCAGAGGGGGCAGGAGGGCGAGCTCTACCTCGACGTCGTCCTCGTCGGCGCTCAGGACGACGACGGTCTCGGCGTACATGTCGGCGGCCCAACGGGATCCGTGCGGCAGCACCATCCGCACAGGGGTCGTGACGCGCTGCGCGTCGAGCATGGCGGCCATGACCCTCGGGCGGCTCGAAGGTCTGGTCGAGGCTCTCGACGTCGCGGATGCCGGAGAGCAGGTAGGTCCGCAACCGGCCGGCCGAGTCCGGAGGCCCGGCATCGACCTCCCAGCCGCGACGGGTCTGGACCAGACGGTAGGGGTGGATCACCCGGGTCGAGACCCCGTGCTGCCAGGTGCGGGAGTAGACGATCCTCACGGCACGCCGGTGACGCTGGGCTTCCTGGAGAGGTCGCAGCGGCTGGTTCCACGCCGGCAGCTCGGGCTGGCCGCCCGGGGTCCCGACCATGGTCTCGGTCAGCACGTCGATCGCGGCGGCGAGGTCCTCGTCGGGCTCGACGTCGTGGAGCGCGACGGCAGCGGTGTGCACCAGCGCGAGCTCGGACGCGTCGACGTACTCGACGCCGAGCTCCTCGGTCGGGCGGTCGTTGACGGCACGGACGACCTCGGCCTCGAGCGGGTCGATGTCGCCGTCGCCGTCAGGCCCGAGGAACTCCAGCACCGGCGGCCGCCACAGACCGAGCATCCGGTCGTTCTCGAGCGGGTCGGCGGTGTAGAACGCCAGCAGGTCCTCCCGCAGCTCGCCCGCGGGGACGCCGACCTCCTCGGCCAGCGTCGCCAGCGGCACGCCGTCGGGATGGGCGAGCAGCATCTCGAACACCGCCGGCAGACGTCCGAAGCGGGCGGCGTACCTGGGGGTGGCCTTGCCGGTCACGGTCAGCCGCCCCCTTTCAGCTCGCTGAGCTCGGCGAGCAGCTCGCGGCGTACGTCGTCCGGGCCGACGAGCACCACTCGACGGCCGAGCTCGTAGAGGCGGGCACGGAGCGCAGCGCGGTGCGTGACGACGTAGCGCATCGTCACCCGGTCGCCGTCGACGTCCTCCCCGGCCGGGTCCCCGAGCCAGCGTCGTACGTCGGGCTGGTGCTCGGTCGTGGTGCGGAGCGTCACCTCCACGGGCGGGTCGATCTCCCAGCTCATGGGGTGCAGGCCGCGGTGCCGGGCTGCCCGCACCGGCCGGGCGGAGCGGGGCGGGTCGGCGGTCACGTCGCTCATCCGCGCGACGACGAACGCCTTGACCGGTGCCGCCTCGCCACCCGAGCCCTCAGCGCCGTCCTCCTGACCGCGGAGGTACCAGGTGCCGTTCTGGGAGCGCACCGACTCGGGATGGACCACGCGCGGCGTGCCCTTGTAGGTGAACCGCAACAGGCTCCCCATCCGCACGGCCTGGAGCACGGTGGCGAGGAGGGCGTCGTGGCCGGTGGTGGGGACACCGGCCACGACGCCGGCTTCGTGGGGCGAGCCAGGCTCGCCCAGTCCGAGACGGTCGATCAGGTCGTTGCGGTCGGCAAGGAGCACGGCCCGTTGCAGCGCCCGCTGCTGGGGCGGCGTCAGTCGGACCCGCAGCCGGTTGTCGACGGTGCGCATCCGGTAGCGGGCGGGCTCGCCCGGACCTGCGATGTTGTCGATCTGCCAGCCCTGGTCGGTCAACGAGCGGATGTCGCGCTTGAGCTGGTCCATCGGACGCTCGCCGTCGAACCCGGCGATCTCGGCGAGCCGATCCCCGGTCTCACCGACCGTGCCACGCTCACGAAGGGTCGCCGCGATCCGCACCAGACGCTCCATGGGGGCCCGCTGGTCCCGCCCCGGTGTCTTGGCCACGAGCCCTCCTCCCCCGATGGTCGAGCGTCTCTGCAACAGTTTCCCGCGCCCGGGACGGTACCGCCCACGAATCGGCGGAAATTCAACAGACCCAGGTCCTGCGCTCGTGACGCGACCTAGAGGTAGAGCCCGGTGGCCTCGTCGCCGAGGCGACCGGCAGCGACGGCGTGCACGTCCCGCTCGCGCATCACGACGTAGAGCTCACCCGAGACCTCGATCTCGGCCTTGTCCTCCGGGTCGTAGAGCACCCGGTCGCCGGCCTCGACCGACCGGGCGTGCGGCCCGACGGCGACGACCTTCGACCATGCGAGCCGACGCGCACCCATCGCCGCCGTCGCCGGGATCACGATCCCGCCCGACGAGCGCCGCTCCCCCGCCTCGGTGTCCGACTCGCAGAGGATGCGGTCGTGGAGCATCTTGATCGGGGTCTTGTCGGACCCCTTGCTCATCGGACGAGCTTGCGGAGCGCGACGAACACCGCGATCACGCCGGCGACGATTCCGGCGGTCTTGACGATGTTGTCTCTGCGCGGCTGTCCCGTCCCGACGTCGACGTAGTGCGCCTTCACTTGGGCGATCTCCCGACTGATGATCGTCTTGGGGCTCGAGCGGTAGAGAAGCTGGTCGATCGTGCCGGCAAGGCGCTCACGCGCCTCCTCGATCTCGCGCTCGATGTCAGACGGCTGCTGGCTCACCGGGGCAGGTTATCAATGCCGACCGCGGCTGCCGCGCCCCGCCGCCTGCCGAGGAGCTGGAACGCGCCGATGCTGGCGACCCACGCCACGACGAACACCGCGACCAGGAGGAAGCCGACGTAGTTGAGGTCGAGTCCGGCGACCCAGCGCAAGGACGCGGGGTCGAACTCCTCGGCGATCAGCTGGAGCAGCACGATCCCGCCGATCGACAAGGCGATCGCGACGGAGAGCGCGGTGACGCTGAAGTTGTAGAAGAGCTTGCGGGCCGGGTCGAGCACCGCCCAGCGATAGGCGCGGGTCATGAACAGGCCGTCGATGGTGTCGAAGAGCGTCATGCCCGCGGTGAACAGGACCGGCAGCACGAGAACGGCGTACCAGGGCAGCGCGTAGGCGGCGGTACCGCCTGCGAGCACGAGCAGCGCTACCTGGGTGGCCGTGTCGAAGCCGAGACCCATCAACAGACCAACCGGGTAGAGGTGCCACGGCTTGGTCACCCGGGAGATCGCGCCCTTGAACAGCCGGGCGAAGAAGCCGCGGTTGTGGAGGTGGTGGTTGAGCTCGTCCTCGTCGAACGTGCCCGCCTTGAGGTGGCGGTAGACGTGGGCGATGCCCACCAGCGCGCTGATGTTCATCAACCCGATCAGGATGAGGAAGGTTCCGGCCGCCAGGGACCCGACCAGACCGAGCGACTGTTGCAGGGCCGAGCCCTCGTCCTGGACGGGGTCGGCCAGGGCACGCACACCGAGCGCGAGCAGGAGGGACAAGCCGAAGACCACGCTCGAGTGGCCGAGCGCGAACCAGAACCCGGTGCCGAGCGAGCGGGTGCCCTCACCGACGAGCTTGCGCGTGGTGTTGTCGATGATCGCGATGTGGTCGGCGTCGAAGGCGTGGCGCGCGCCCAGGAGGAACGCGGTCAGGCCGACTCCGACGCCGAAGACGCGGGAGTCGCCGAGACTGAGTTGCTGCGGTGCCACAACGAGGAGCAGGACGCCCCATCCGGCGACGTTGAGCCCGACCACTGCGGCCACGAGGCCGATCAGCGCCCGTCGATCTCCCGCCTTTCCACCAACCGGCTGCACCGCGGAGGTCCGGGGGGTGATGTGATGGTGGGGCACTCGCCGTACCTTATTGCAAGTAGTTTGCGATAGCGAACCAGGTCAGAACCAGGAGAACCAGCGTGCCCGAAGCCAAGCGTCTCGCCGTCGGCGACGCCGCCCCCGACTTCACCCTCGCCACCGACACCGCGGACGACATCAACCTCTACGACCTCCTCGAGGAGGGACGCAAGGTGATCGTGTACTTCTACCCGGCCGCGATGACTCCGGGCTGCACGACGCAGGCTTGCGACTTCAGCGACTCGCTCGACTCGTTGCAGGCCGCCGGCTACACGGTGCTCGGCATCTCCAAGGACACCCCGTCCAAGCTGGCGAAGTTCCGCGAGCGCGACGGGCTCACCATTCCCCTGCTGTCGGACCCCGAGCTGACCGTCCACGACGCATACGGGACGTTCGGCGAGAAGAAGCTGTACGGAAAGATCGTGGAAGGCGTGATCCGGTCGACGTTCGTGGTGGGCCCGGAAGGCAAGATTGAGGTCGCGCAGTACAACGTCAAGGCGACGGGCCACGTCGCGAAGCTGCGCAAGGAGCTGAGCCTCGCCTGACTGGCGGGGCTCGCGACGAAGGGGGACACCGATGGAGCTGCACGAGAGCCTGGCCCAGCTGGCGCGCGACCACGGTGAGTCGCTGTTCACCGACGCGGATGCGTTCCGCGGGGCGCTCGACGACTACCTCGACGAGGGCAGCGCGTCGACCGGCACGATCAACCTGCTGACCGATGCAGTGCGGCTGGGTGCGCTGCAGGGCATGGTGACCATGCTCGACAGCGGCGCCAGCGTCGAGGACGCGGTCGAGTCCGCTGGGCAACGGTTGTCGCGCGACCGCGGCAGTGCCGACGTCGCCGGGTCCCAGTGGGCGTGCGCGGTGCTCGGCTACGCGCTGGGCAAGGTGCCCGTCAGGCTCGCGACCCAGCTTCGTCCGGACGCCCACACCGCCGAGCCGCCCTCCGGCGCGAGCGGCAGCACGGCCGCTCGGCCGTCGGTCTCACCCGCCCATGCCCCGAGCCCGCCGACCGAGCTGGGGTCGCCGCCGCAGCAGTCGCCCGCCCAGCACTGGCCGGCACCGAGCGCGCCCGCCGCGACGCAGCACCCTCCGGCACCGTCCGCCGCACCAGCAGCGCACTCCCAGTCCAGCGGGCAGTACGGCGCGTCCGCGTCGCCGTACGGCTACGCCGGCGCCGGTTACGGGACGCCGCCGCCGCGGAAGAAGTCGTCGATCGGCCTGATCATCGGGGCGATCGCTGCAGTCGTCCTGCTCGGCGTGATCGCGATCATCGCCATCGTCGCGCTGTCCGGCGACGACGACCCGACCGCGACCGACGACTCCAGCGAGTCGACGGACAACACCGGCGGCACCACCGACCCGGGCAGCACGACGCCGGTCACGACCGACCCCGCGCTGACACTGCAGGGCAGCGGCTACTCCTACCAGTTCCCCAACGAGGACTGGAAGGACCTGACCGCCGACACCCCCGACACCTCGGGCACGATCGACACGATCGCCGCACCGGGCAACTCGATCACGACGGCGCGCGGCAACATCCTGGTCGAGACCTCCTCCGCCTACGGCGAGACGGACGTCAACAACCTCAAGGACCAGTGGAAGAACGTCCTCCAGGATTCGACGGGCGGCACCCCGGTCGATCTCGAGCCGAGGACGATCGGCGGCAAGGAAGCCGTGGGCGTCGAGATCAAGTGGACCAACGCCAACGACTTCGCCGTCCACCAGATCGCCTACCTGGTGATCTCGGGCGACGAGCAGTACTCGATCACCGGCAGCTTCTCGCAGGGCGACTCGGGGTTTCAGGACACCTTCTACTCCGTCCTGGACACGTGGGCCTGGGAGGAATGACGCGGACGCCTAGACTCCGACCCGCGCGCCCGTAGCCCAAATTGGCAGAGGCACACGGTTTAGGTCCGTGCCAGTGTGAGTTCGAGTCTCACCGGGCGCACCCCGCTCCGCGGCTCATCGGAGCAGGTCGGCCACGATCGGCGCAATCTCCCGCAGCGCCTTGCCGCGGTGGGAGATGGCGTCCTTGTCTGCCGGCGCCAGCTCGGCCGTCGTGACACCCGGCCGGTCGTCGGCCTCGAACAGCACGTCGTAGCCGAAGCCGCCGCTGCCCTGCACCTCGCGGGTGATCCGGCCGTCCATCCGACCCTGGACGACCCGCACGGTGCCGTCAGGCAGGACGAGCGCGACGGCGCAGACGAAGTACGCCGTACGCCGCTCGTCAGGCACGTCCGCGAGCTGCGCCAGGAGCAGCTCGTTGTTGCGGTCGTCAGCTCGGGCCTTCGAATCACCCGGCGCGCCGCTCCAGCGCGCGGAGAGCACGCCGGGCATCCCGTTGAGCGCGTCGACGCACAGGCCGGAGTCGTCGGCGAGCGTCGGCAGCCCGGAGCTCGCGACGCCGGCTCGGGCCTTGAGCAGGGCATTGCCCTCGAACGTTGGCTGGTCCTCGACCGGCTCGTCGTAGGCCGCGATGTCATCGAGTCCGAGCACCTCCACCTCGGTGAGGTGCTCGCGGAGGATCCGCCGCATCTCCTCGAGCTTCTTCGCGTTGCGGGACGCGACCAGGACCGGTCTGGAGGCCCGGGGCCCCGCCTCACCCACCGGCGAGGGCCTGCTGCTGCATCCGGGTGAGGTCGGCGCAGCCGCGCTCGGCGAGGCCGAGGAGCGCGTCGAGCTCGGCGCGGGAGAACGCCGCTCCCTCGGCCGTTCCCTGGACCTCGACGAAGCTGCCTGCACCGGTCATCACGACGTTCATGTCGGTCTCGGCGCGCACGTCCTCGACGTACGGAAGATCGAGCCGCGGGCTGCCGTCGATGATGCCGACGCTGACGGCAGCGACCGAGTCGGTCAAGGCCTTCGAGACGCCGAGATGGGCGCAGGCGTCCGCGAGCGCGACGTACGCCCCGGTGATCGCAGCGGTGCGGGTGCCGCCGTCGGCCTGGAGCACGTCGCAGTCGAGCTGGATGGTGTTCTCACCGAGCGCCTTGTAGTCGATCACCGCCCTCAGGGAGCGACCGATCAGGCGGCTGATCTCGTGGGTCCGGCCGCCGATCCGACCCTTGACCGACTCGCGGTCGGAGCGGGTGTTGGTGGAGGCGGGGAGCATGGCGTACTCCGCCGTGACCCAGCCAAGGCCACTGCCCTTGCGCCACCGCGGGACTCCTTCGGAGGCCGAGGCAGCGCACAGCACACGGGTCCTGCCGAACTCGATCAGCACCGATCCGGCCGGGTGGTCCAGCCAGTCGCGCGTGATCTTGATGGGGCGCAGCTCGTCGTCGGCGCGGCCGTCCTCACGGGTGCTCATGGTGGCCCAACCTAGCCGTCCCCTGGCGCTCGACCGACGCTCGGGCGGACCTACTTCACTTCCGCGTTGACGATCCGCCACAACCCGACGCCGAGCGGCAGCACGATCCAGAACCCGAGGCTCACGACCAGCTGGCCCCAGGCCTCGGCGTCCTCCGGCAGTCCGTCGGCCAGCAGCAGCACGTTGATCTGGAGCGTGATCCAGGGGAAGACGTCGGCGAAGGCAGGGATCAAACCTGCGATTGCGGCAAAGATCCCGACCGAGGCATACCAGGCAAGCAGGAAAAGGACGATCGCCGCCGGCGTGTTGAGGAGCATGCATGCCACGGCGAAGCCGAAGACCGTCGTCACCAAGACGGTGAGCGGGGCGCCGAGGAAGACGAACTCGGCTTCGACCCGCCACTCCGTTCGGTCAGGCTGCAGCAGGTCGGCGACCGCGGTGCAGAGAATCGCCACCGCGAACATCAGCACCACCGCAGCGAGGGCGAGCAGCACCGCCACGGCGAGCTTCGCGAGGATCACTCGTAGCCGTTGCGGCTCGATAGCGAAGGTCACCATCCCGGTCCGCTGGCTCCATTCCGTCGTCACCAGCAGGATGGGAAGCATCGGGATCAGGACGAGCGACACCAGCCACACGTTGCCGGTGAAGTCGGTGAAGCTCACGAAGTAGTCCTGCAGGAGGAACGCCAGGAGTGACGCCACCTGCAGCAGGGCGATCAGCAGCCCGATGGTGAACAGCAGCCAGAAGCCGGCACGAGTGTCGTAGGACTTGCGCAGCTCGACGAGCACGAGCCGCCAGAACGGGGTCGGCCGGGTCCCGGAGATGTCGAGGGCAGGGGCACTGGCTGTGGCGCTCATGCGTCGAGCGTCCCGTCCGCGTTCGCGGAGGAGCAATCGCGGGGTAGCGAGGAGCGTCGTGGGTCGTTCATCGCTGCGGTCCTCCTGGAGGCGTGAGAGGCGAGTCGACGGGCGGCATCGACACGATCGTCGGCACGTGCGCGCCGTGTGGAGTCGGTGGCGGAGGTGGTACGGCGCCCGCGCCGTCCCGGGCGGTGGTCGAGGTCAGCTCGAGGAACAGGTCCTCCAGTCCCACGCCGCCGGTGCGGAGGTCGGTCAGCACGATCCCAGCGGCGAGCGCCGCGCGTCCGACCTCCTCGGTCGAGGCGTTCACCTTGAGCCCGTCGCCCATCGGTTCGGCGACATGGCCGCGCTGGGTGAGCGCGGTCGCGAGTCCGGAGTTGTCGAGCGACATCACCATCGACGTCGCCGCTCCCTGCGCGCCGGCGAGGAGCGACTTCTTGTCCCCTTGAGCGACGATCCGGCCGTGCCCGATGAGGATCATCTCGTCGGCGATCAGCTCGACCTCGTTGAGCAGGTGGCTCGAGAGCAACACGGTGCCGCCGCCGTCGGCGTAGGACTTCAGCAGGCCACGCATCCAGCGGATCCCGGCCGGGTCGAGACCGTTCGCCGGCTCGTCCAGGATCAGCACCTCGGGGTCACCGAGCAGGGCGTGCGCGAGCCCGAGTCGTTGCTTCATGCCGAGCGAGTAGTTGCGCATCCGCCGCTTCGCTTCGACGTCGGTGAGACCGACGAGGTCGAGCATCTCGTCGACGCGAGACGGCGGCAGGGCCATCGCCAGCGCTCCGAGCGAGAGGATCTCGCGACCGGTCCGGCCGCCGTGCTGCGCAGATGCGTCGAGCAGGACGCCGACATGCCGCGCCGGGTTGGGGATGGCGGCGTACTCGAGGCCGCCTATGGTCACCCGGCCGCTGGTCGCTGTCGTCAGGCCGACCATGACGCGCATCGTCGTCGTCTTGCCGGCGCCGTTGGGACCGAGGAAGCCGGTCACCCGGCCCTGTCGGCAGACGAAGCTGACGTCGTCGACGGCGCGGAATCCTCCGTACGCCTTGGTGAGGCGATCGACCGTGATCATGGGCACAGCCTGCCCGATCCGCCAACCATGAGGGACGAGGCCCCCTCAGACGGCGTAGATGGCGCCGGCGGCCGCGAGCTCGGTGGGCCCGTCGTAGACCGCGAGCGCCTCCGCGAGCATCACCTGCGAGTCGTGCCAGGGCGGCACGTGGGTGAGCACCAGCCGCTTCGACTTGCTCTTCGCCGCCGTCTCGCCGCTCTCGGTGCCGGTGAGGTGCAGGCTCGGTGGGTTGTCGTCCCCGTGCCGGAAGGCCGCCTCGCACAGGAACAGGTCGGCGTCGGCGGCGATGTCGAGCAGTGCCGCCGTCGGGCCGGTGTCCCCGCTGTAGGCCAGGGTCCGACGACCGTTCTCGGTCTCGGCCGAGATCCGCATGCCGTAGGCCTCGACCGGGTGGTCAACGGCGAACGGCTCGATCTCGAACGGACCGACCGAGAACGGACCGTCGTAGGTGTGGAACTCGAACTCTTCCCGCATGCCCGGAGTGGTGGGCAGGTCGTAGGCGTTGGCCAGCCGCTCACTGGTGCCGCTGGGGCCCCACACCGGGATCTGTGGCTGGGTGCCGGCCGGGTGGTACTTCCGCAGCACGTAGTAGCTGGTCATGTCGACGCAGTGGTCGGCGTGCAGGTGGCTGATCAGCACGGCGTCGACGTCGAGCGGGTCGACGTACCTCTGCAGCGCGCCGAGCGCACCGTTGCCCAGGTCGACGACCAGGTTCCAGGTCCGGTCGCCTACCTCGGCCTGGACCAGGTAGCAGCTCGCGGCCGAGTCGGGACCCGGGTAGGACCCCGAGCACCCGACCACCGTCATCCGGAACGACGTCGTCCCCATCTGGCTGATCATGCCAGCCCACCGGCGAACTGGTCAGCAGCGGCGAGCTCAGGTCCGAGGAAGCGGCGCCCGATGGTCTCGAACTCCGCCGGGGAACCCGTGGTCACGAAGGAGTACGACGGCACGCCGCCCTCACGCATGAGCCCGGTGTCGGCGAGCATCCGGTAGACGTCCTTGGCGCACTCCTCCGCACTGCTGACCAGGGTCACCGCGCCCCCCATGACGTAGGAGATGACGCCGGTAAGCAGCGGGTAGTGGGTACAGCCCAGGATCAGCGTGTCCACACCGATCGCGGTCAGCGGGTCGAGGTACTCGTGGGCGACCCCCAACAGCTCGTCGCCACCGGTCACGCCCTCCTCGACGAAGTCGACGAACCGGGGGCAGGCGCGGGTAGTCAGCTCGAGGTGCGGGGCCGCGGCGAACGCGTCGTCGTAGGCCAGCGACTCGGCGGTGGACCGGGTGCAGATGACACCGATCCGGCCGTTCTTCGTCGCAGCCACCGCACGCCTGGTCGCCGGATAGATCACCTCGACCACTGGTACGTCGTACCGCTCCCGCGCGTCGCGGAGCATGGCCGCGCTGGCGGAGTTGCAGGCGATGACCAGCGCCTTCACACCCTGCTCGACCAGGTGGTCGAGGCACTCGAGGGCGTACTCCCGGACCTCGCCGATCGGCTTGGGTCCGTAGGGCTGGCGGGCGGTGTCGCCGACGTAGAGCAGCGACTCGTGCGGCAGCTGGTCGATCACGGACCTGGCCACCGTCAGGCCTCCGAATCCCGAGTCGAAGATGCCGATCGGCGAGTCCATCAGGTCCGAGTCGCGGATGGGCAGGGGTGGCACGAGTGACAGGGTAGGCGTTCGCCGCGCCATCGCGCCGGATTCGCGATCCAGGTCACGTGCGCCGGTACCGTGCCGCCGTGACCTCCTCCTCCCGCCGCCGGGGTGGCCGCCGCCTCGCCGTCGTCTCGGTCGCACTCGCCCTCACTGCCACGTTCGCTCCGATGCCCTCCCCGGCGACGGGCACTCGCCCCCCTGGTGGAGCGGCTACGTCCCCACGTCTCGCCCGACCCCAGGTCCTGGCGATCTCGCTCGACGGCTTCAACGTCAGGGTGCTCAAGAAGCTCGGCAGGGCAGGCGCCCCGAATCTGCACCGCCTCTTCCGGACCGGCGCCAGCACCAAGAACGCGCGCACCCAGGTCGAGATGACGGTGACCCTGCCCAACCACACCAGCCAGGTCACGGGCCGGCGGATCGACGTCCGCGAACGTGGCCACGGAGTCACCTGGAACACCGACCTCGCCGGACACACGATCCAGAACCACGGGGCCGGCGACATCGAATCGATCTTCACCCACGTGCACGAGGCCGGCCGCACGACCGCGCTGTTCTCCACCGAGCCGAAGTTCTCGCTCTTCAAGCGCTCCTGGCCCGCTTCGGTCGACCGGTCGACGATCGTGAAGGACGGCGACCGTGCCGTGACCCGCGCCGCTCGCCGCGACCTGCTGCGCCACCACCGGGCCTTCACGTTCCTCCACCTCGGTGCCATGGACGAGGCCGGCCACGCGCGCGGTTGGCTCACCTCCCGCGCCTACCAGCGGGCGGCCCGGCTGGTCGACGCCCAGCTCGGCACCCTGCTCAGGCGATCCGTGAGCACGAGCGGCTCAGGACGTCGTCATCGTGCTGACGGCCGACCACGGCGGCCCCGCCGGGGCCGACACCCACGACGACAGCACGAAGTACGCGAACTACCGCATCCCGTTCGTGATCTGGCGACCCGGTGTCGTGGACCGCGGCGACCTCTACGCGATGAACCCGACGTACGACGATCCCGGCCGGAGCCGCCCGTTGTTCGCCGCGGACCCCCAGCCGATTCGTAACGGCGACCTCGCCAACCTCAGCGCCGACCTGCTCGGTCTCGGTCCGGTGCCGGGGAGCCTCTGGGGCCACGACCAGACCCTGACCTGGCACAACTGACCGGCGCGCACCGGGCCCACCGCCGGTGGTCGGGAAGCCCGCCGCGACCACCGACGGTCGAAGAGGCCGCCCCAACCACCGATGGTCGAGGAGGTCGCTCTAGCGACCGTCTCGAGACCCCCGGGGTCGACGTGCTCCTCGACCAACGGGGGCGACTGACTCCTCACCACTGCACACCGGCGCGAGCTACGCCCAGAGCTGACCTTCGAGGCGGTCCTCGGCGTCGTCGATGGTGCCTTCGTAGGCGCCGGTGGAGAGGTACTTCCAGCCACCGTCGGCGACCACGAACGCGATGTCGGCGGGCTCGCCTGCCTTGACCGCCTTGGCCGCCTGGCCGAGCGCGGCGTGCAGGATCGCGCCGGTCGAGATGCCGGCGAAGATGCCTTCGAGCTCGAGCAGCTCGCGCACCCGTCGTACGGCGTCGCGCGGGCCGACGGAGAAGCGGGAGTCGATGAGCGTCTCGTCGTACAGCTCGGGCACGAAGCCCTCGTCGAGGTTGCGAAGGCCGTAGACCAGCTCGCCGTAGCGCGGCTCGGCGGCGACGATCTTGACCTCGGGCTTGGTCTTGCGGAAGAAGCGGGAGACGCCCATCAGGGTGCCGGTGGTGCCGAGACCGGCGACGAAGTGGGTGATCGAGGGAAGGTCGGCGAGCAGCTCGGGCCCGGTCCCCTTCTCGTGGGCGAGCGCGTTGGCCTCGTTGCCGTACTGGTAGAGCATCACCCAGTCGGGGTGCTCCGCCGAGATCTGCTTGGCGACCCGGACCGCCTCGTTTGAGCCGCCGGCGGCGGGGCTCGACACGATCTCGGCGCCCCACATCCGCAGCAGCTGGCGCCGTTCGTCGCTGGTGTTCTCGGGCATCACGAACACGCAGCGGTAGCCCTTCAGCTTGGCCGCCATCGCGATCGAGATACCGGTGTTGCCGGAGGTCGGCTCGAGGATCGTGCAGCCGGGGCGCAGGGTGCCATCCTTCTCAGCGTCCTCGACCATGCGCAGCGCCGGGCGGTCCTTGATCGATCCGGTCGGGTTGCGGTCCTCGAGCTTGGCCCACAGCCGGACGTCAGGGGTCGGCGACAGCCTCGGCAACCCGACGAGCGGCGTGTTGCCGACCGAGGCGAGCAGGTTGTCGTAGCGCATGTCCTCAGGCTCTCATCAGCGCAGGAATCGTTCGGGGTCGAAGTCGGCGATCGGGATGATGCGCACCCGCGGAAGGGGTGCGAGGAACGCGTCGACGTCGTCCTCGAGGTCGTGGACCTCGAGGCCGAGTCCGGTGAGCTGGGTGCTCATGTACTCGCGCAGGCCGACCAGACCGACCCGCACGCCGGCACCGATCAGCCTGTCGAGCTGCGGTGCGAAGTCCCCGTCGTGGCTGCACAGCAAGACGTCGTCTCCACGACCGACGAGGGCCTCCAGCGTCCGCTGGATGCCGAGGTCGACGACTTTCTGGTCGGAGCTCCCGGACAGCGGGACGGGGCGGTAGTCCATCGCGAGGAGCGCCTGTACGAACGGGGTGTGCAGCTGACCGCTGGATGCGTTGAGGAAGAACAACCCGGTGGCAGGCTGACCCCAGAGCTCGCTGGCGTAGGACGTCACCCGCTCCCAGCGAGGACGCTCCTCGGGCGTCGGTCGACGTCCGTGCAAGGAGTTGCCGAGGGTCGCATCGATGTTCTCCCCGTCGACCAGGACGAACGTGCGCCGCTCGCTCACAGGCAGCTCAGCCGCCGGCTACGGCAGGAAGTACGACGACCTGGTCGCCGTCGCTGAGCTCGGTCTCGAGGCCGCCCATGAACCGCACGTCCTCGTCGTTGACGTAGATGTTGATGAAGCGGCGGAGATCACCGTCCTCGACCAGCCGGTCCTTGATGCCCGGGTGGTCGGAATCGAGCGAGTCGATCAGGGAGCTCAGGCTCGCACCGTCGGCACTGACGGCCTTCTCGCCCCCGGTGTAGGTGCGCAGGATGGTCGGGATCCGGACCTCGATGGCCATGTCAGCCAGTTCTCCTCATCTAGTCAGTGCTCGTCGTGAGACTGGGTACGACGGCGACCTCTTCTTCGGTCACGGAACCGTCGACGATTCGATAAGACCTGAACTCCACAGGGCCCTCGTTATTCCCGTGCTCACGGGTGCCGACGAGCACGTAGTGAGCGCCCGGCTCGCTGGCGAGGTTGATGTCGGTGACGCTCGGATAGGCCTCGGTGGCGGAGTGTGAGTGGTAGATCACCACCGGTTCCTCGTGCCGCCGGTCCAGGTCCTTGTAGAGCGCGAGTAGGTCCGTCGAGTCGTACTCGTAGAAGGTCGGGCTGCCGGCTGCGTTGACCATCTCGATGAACCGCTCCGGGCGGTCGCTGCCCTCGGGTCCGGCGACGATGCCGCATGCCTCGACGGGATGGTCCCGCTTGGCGTGGGCGACGATGGCGTCG
This sequence comes from uncultured Actinomycetota bacterium, assembly GCA_963724275.1. GTDB lineage: Bacteria > Actinomycetota > Actinomycetes > Propionibacteriales > Nocardioidaceae > Nocardioides. Next base: position 519,761 of record CAVRUB010000003.1, read on the forward strand.
TACGTCGCCTGGGCGATGGTCAGCACCGGTCCAGGGTAGGGCTCCGGCGTGGTGCCCGAAGATCATGCCTCCAAACTGCGGACGACGCGCGCCGGGCTGCCGACCGCCAGCGCACCGGCCGGTAGGTCCTTGGTGACGACCGATCCGGCGCCGACCACGGTGTCGGCCCCGATCGTCACACCGGCGAGCACGATCACCCCGCCGCCCAGCCAGACGTTGTCGCCGATCGTGATCGGCTGGGCGGACTCCCACTTGTCCCGGCGGGGGCCAGGCTCGACCGGGTGGGTCGGCGTGAGCAGCTGGACGTACGGCCCGATCTGGACGTCGTCGCCGATCGTGATCCGCGCGACGTCGAGAGCGGTCAGGCCGAAGTTGGCGAAGCATCGGGCGCCGATCGTGATGTTGGTGCCGTAGTCGACGTAGAACGGCGGTCGGATCTCCGTCTCCTCGCCGATCGACTCGACCAGCTCCCCGAGCAGCTGGCGGCGAAGCTCCACCTGCCGTGCCGTCGTGATGTTGTAGGCCGCCATCAGGTCCTGCGACCTCGCCTGGTCGCCCAGGATCTCTGCGTCGGTGATGTAGAGATCCCCTGCGAGCATGCGTTCCTTCATGCTGCGCGCGTCACCCGGTGTCGTCATGGTGTCTTCACCACGACACGGTATCGCCGCTCCGGGCGACCGGTGCCGCCGTACTGCAGCCGGACCTCAGCCGTACCGGCGTCCACGAAGTGCTCCAGGTATCGGCGAGCGGTGACGCGGGACAGGCCGACCGCCTCCGCGGCTTCGGACGCGGAGATCTCCTCGGCAGCCCGCGCGGCGGCGAGCACGAGGTCGGCGGTCTCCGGGCTGAGGCCCTTCGGCAGCACGGGGAGTACGTCGCCACCGGCGCGGCCCGCTCCGAAGGCCTGGTCGATCGCGGCCTGGTCGACGCTGCGCCCGCCGTCGTCGACCGGGAGGCTGGCCAGTGCCGCGGCGACCCGCCGCAGCCGATCGGCAAGGTCGTCGTACTCGAACGGCTTGACGAGGTACTGCATCGCGCCGCCGTGCAGCGCGGCCCGGACCGCGCCAGCACCTCGCTCCGCGGTCACCATCACCACCGCAACGCCGTGTCCCTGGGCTCGGAGCCGCTCGAGCACCTCGAGTCCCGACAGGTCGGGCAGGTGCACGTCGAGGAGCACCAGGTCGGGCGCGAGCGACGAGACCAGGTCGACCGCGTCCGCGCCGCTGTGCGCCGTACCGACGACCTCGAACCCCTCGGTGCGTTCGACGAAGGCGGTGTGGATCCGCGCCACCATGAAGTCGTCATCGACGACGAGGACCCGGATCATGGGTCCTCATCCTGGCCGACAGGGGCGTCGAGGGGGAGCTCCACCAGGAACTCCGCTCCCCCGGTGTCGGCGGCGTCGACCGTGACCGTCCCGCCCCGCTGGGTGCAGATCAACCGCACCAGCGGCAACCCGATGCCGCGACCGCCCAGCACCTCGGGCTTGGTGGAGAAGCCGCGGACGAAGACCGCCTCGCGCAGCTCCTCCGGCACGCCCGGTCCGTTGTCGCGGACCCGCACGTGCACGATGTCGCGGTCGACGAGGATCCACAGCTCGACCAGTGGCTCGGCGGCCCCGGCCGCGGCGTCGACCGCGTTGTCGACCAGGTTGCCGAGGACCGTGGTCAGGTCCGCGACCTCGTCAGGCGCGAGGGCAGGTAGCCGCGAGCCCGGGTCGAGCTCGAGGGTGACGCCGCGCTCCTCGGCCACCGCGTGCTTGGCCACGACCAGCGCGGCGACACCTGGGTCGTGCAGCCGCTTGGAGACCCGCTCGCTCACGTCCGCGCGGTGCTGGGTCAGCGCACCGACCAGGGTCGCGACCTCGTCGTACTCCCCCAGCTGCACGAGACCCGAGATCGTGTGCAGCCGGTTGTCGAACTCGTGCGTCTGCGCGCGCAGCGTGTCGGTGATCGACAGGTTCGAGCTGAGCTGGCTCTGCAGCGACACCAGCTCGGTGCGGTCGCGCAGCGTGGTCACGGTGCCGATGCCGCGGCCGCCGGTCGACGCGCGGCCCCGGTTGAACACGACGACGCCGGTACCGACCAGTGCTACCGCGTCCTCCAGGTCGGTACCGTCGCCGGTGAGGAGTGCCACGACGTGCGGGTCGAGGCCTAGCTCGTCGACGGGGCGGCCGACGGGATCGGGTCTGCCGTCGAGACCGAGCGTGGTGCGGGCGGCGTCGTTCATCACCGTCACCCGGCCGTCGGTGCCGACGCCGACGACCCCTTCCCTGATCGCGTGCAGGAGCGCCTCGCGCTGGTCGGCGAGGTTGGCCAGCTCGGTGGTGCCGAGGCCTCGGGTGGAGCGGCGCACCATGCGGGAGACCACCCAGGTACCCCCCAGACCGAGGAGCGCCCCGAGACCGAGGAACAGCGCCAGGTCGGGCGCGGCGGTCGCGACCTGGTCCGGCACCGAGGGGTAGGTCTCCTCGGCCGCCACGATCCCCAGGAGCGTGCCGTCCTCCTCCGAGATGATCGGCGCGTGGTGGGCGACTGCCCGTTCGCCGTCGGGCTCGACGTCGCCGGTCCAGCCCCGGCCCTCGAGCCCGTCGCTCGTCCCGAGGTCAGCACGCTCACCGACGCGGCTCGGGTCGGTCGCAGCCAGCACGACGCCCTCCGGCGACACCATCATCACGTCGGTCGCGCTCGAGAGACTGGCCCCACGGTCGGCGTACGGCGCCAGCCCTCGCGGCAGGCCGGTCGCCGGATCCTCCCCGGTCCGCACCCGCTCGATCGCGCCACGCACCTCCGGGAGGGTGGCGACGTACTCGGCCACCGAGCGCATCTGCGCGCCCTGGTCCTCGGCGAAGTCCGCGTTGGACTGCCGGATGCTCAGCACCCCGACGGTGATGAGCAGGACCGCGATCACCACCAGCTGCAGGAGCAGCACCTTGGCGGCCAGGGTCAGCTCGCCGCGCCGCCAGCGCAGGCGGTTCCGGAGGTTGCTCATCGGTGCGACCACAACGTCCACAACCTCCTTTGCGTCCGCAAGAGTGACGGCCGCCACAGCCTGCACTCATGCTGGCACGGATCGAGCGTGACGCCCGTCACGACCACTCCCCTGGAGGTTCTCCATGCACCCGAGTCGCCCGGCACGCGCCCGCCGCGTCCTGGTCGTGCTCGTCACTGCGCTGGCCCTGGTCGGACTCGTCAGCGGCTGCGGTGTCACGCGCGGCTCCGACGACCCGAACAACCGCCGGCTGCGGATGATGATCCCCAACAGCCCCGGCGGCGGGTACGACCTCACCGGTCGCGCCGCTGCCGTCTCGATGGAGGACAACGAGCTCACCGGGCGCTTCGAGATCACCAACGTCCTCGGAGCCAGCGGCACCGTCGCGATGCAGCGCCTCCTCAACGAGGAGGGCGCCGATGACCTGGTCATGGTGATCGGCCTCGGCGTGGTGGGCGCCGTCTACACCAACAAGTCCGAGGCCAAGCCCCGGGAGATGACGCCGATCGCTCGCCTGGTCGAGGAGCAGGAGGGGATCCTGGTGCCGGCCGACTCGCCGTTCCAGACCGTCGACGACCTCGTGGCTGCCTGGCAGAAGGACCCTGGGGCGGTCTCGGTCGGCGGGGGCTCGAGCGCAGGGGGGCCGGACCACCTGTTCCCCATGCAGCTCGCGGCCGAGGTCGGCATCGACCCGAAGGAGGTCAACTACATCTCCTACGACGGCGGCGGTCCGCTGACGACCGCCCTGCTCGGCGAGAAGATCGACGTCGGCATGTCCGGGCTCGGTGAGTTCGAGGCCCAGATCGAGGACGGCTCGCTGCGCGTGCTCGCAGTCTCCGGGGACGAGCGCCTCGACGACGTCGACGCTCCCACCCTGAGCGAGGCCGGTGTCGACCTGGTCTTCACCAACTGGCGGGGCGTGCTCGCGCCCCCCGGGATCTCCGAGGAGCAGCGCGACTACCTCGTCGACCTGTTCACGGAGATGCACGAGACCGACGAGTGGCAGGCCGCTCTGGAGACCAACGGCTGGGCCGACAACTTCGCGACCGGCGAGGAGTTCGAGGACTTCCTCGTCGAGCAGGACGCCCGCGTGGCGGAGACCCTCGAGGAGCTGGGACTGGCATGAGCACCACCACCGAACCCGATCGCGCATCGGGCAGCGAGCCGGGCAACAGCCCGCTCGTCGACAAGGCGCAGTACGGCTTCGCGGCGTTCCTCGTCGTGGTCGGCGCTGTCGTCCTCTACGACGCCGTCGGCCTCGAGGACGGCTTCGCCGACCAGCCCGTCCAGCCCTACGCGATCCCGTACGTCGTCGGCGCCGTCCTGGTCGCTCTCGGCGTCCTGCTGGCCGTCGCCACCGCCCGCGGTGACCGCGCTGAGGCCGAGGAGGGCGAGGACATCGACCTGACGCAGGGCGCCGACTTCCGGACGGTCGGCCTGCTGGCAGCGGTCCTGATCGTCAACATCGTGCTGATCGACTGGCTGGGCTGGGCGATCACGGGGGCGCTGCTCTTCGCCGGCTGCGCCGGCGTGCTGGGCAGCCGCTCCCACATCCGCGACCTCGCTCTCGGCGCCGCGCTGTCGGTCGGCAGCTGGTACGGCTTCTACGTCGGCCTGGGGATCCCGATCCCGGCCGGCATCCTGGACGGGGTGCTCTGATGGACATGCTGCTCGAGGGGTTCCAGACCGCTCTGACCCCGGAGAACCTGCTCTTCGCCACGCTCGGCGTGCTGCTCGGAACTGCTGTCGGCGTGCTGCCGGGCATCGGGCCCGCGATGACGCTCGCCCTGCTGCTCCCGGTCGCCCTCACCATGGGCCCGGACAGCGCGATCATCATGTTCGCCGGCATCTACTACGGCGGGATGTACGGCGGGTCGACCACCTCGATCCTGCTCAACACCCCGGGCGAGTCATCGTCGGTCGTCACCGCCATCGAGGGCAACAAGATGGCGAAGTCGGGCCGCGCGGCCCAGGCGCTGGCGACCGCGGCGATCGGCTCGTTCGTGGCCGGCACGATCGGGACCGTGCTGCTGTGGGTGCTCGTCCCCACGGTCGCCGACGTCGTCGTCAAGCTCGGCGCCCCGTCGTACTTCGCGATCATGGTGCTCGCACTGTTCGCGGTGACCGCCGTGCTCGGCACGTCGAAGCTCCGCGGCTTCATCTCCCTGTTCCTAGGCCTTGCGATCGGCCTGATCGGCACCACCACGGGCCAGGCACGACTCACGTTCGGACAGCCGCTGCTGGCCGACGGCATCGACATCGTCGTGGTCGCGGTCGCGATCTTCGCCATCGGCGAGGCGCTCTGGGTCGCCGCGCACCTGCGCCGCAAGCCGCTCGAGATCATCCCCGTCGGACAGCCGTGGATGAGCAAGGAGGACTGGGGCCGTTCCTGGAAGCCGTGGCTGCGCGGGACGGCGTACGGCTTCCCCTTCGGCGCGCTGCCGGCCGGCGGCGCCGAGCTGCCGACGTTCCTCTCCTACGCGACGGAGAAGAAGCTGGCCAAGCACCCGGAGGAGTTCGGCAAGGGCGCCATCGAGGGCGTTGCGGGCCCGGAGGCCGCCAACAACGCCTCCGCCGCCGGCACCCTCGTGCCGCTGCTCACGCTGGGGCTGCCGACCACCGCGACGGCCGCGATCATCCTGGTCGCGATCCAGAGCTTCGGCATCCAGCCCGGCCCGCAGCTGCTCACGAACGAGCCGGAGCTGGTCTGGGGCCTGCTGGCCAGCCTGGTCATCGCCAACCTGCTGCTGCTCGTGATCAACCTGCCGATGGCACCGCTGTGGGCCAAGGTGCTGCAGATCCCACGGCCCTACCTCTACGCCGGCATCTTGTTCTTCGCCACGCTGGGCGCCTACACCGTCAACTTCCAGGCCTTCGACGTCGCCCTCCTGCTCGTGTTCGGTGCGCTCGGGCTGGCGATGCGCAGGTTCGGGGTCCCCGTGCTTCCTCTCATCGTCGGCGTCATCCTCGGCCCGAAGCTGGAGCAGCAGCTCACCGAGGCCCTCGCCATCTCGCAGGGCGACGCGAGCACCCTGTGGGGTGAGCCGGTCGCGGTCGTGGTCTACGTCGTCATGACGCTGCTCATGGTCGGGATCGTCTTGAGCGCGCTCCGCCGGCAGCGGGCGGCAACCAGGGGAACCACCGAGGAATCCGAGGAGCTGGTCAGCCGATGAGCATCGTCGCCGCTTACACACCCGACAAGTACGGCCGGGCCGCGCTCGACCACGCAGCTGCCGCCGCCCGCGCCGCAGGGAGCCGGTTGATCATCGTCAACGCCACCCGTGGTGACAGCTACGTCGACACGCACTTCGCGGGCGACGAGGAGGTCGAGGCGGTCCGCGACAAGCTGGCTGGGGAAGGCCTGGACGTCGCGGTGCGGCACGACATCGTGCCCGACATCGCCGCCGCGGTGCTCACAGCCGCCGAGGAAGAGCAGGCCACCCTGATCGTGGTCGGTGTCCGGCACCGCACGCCCGTCGGCAAGCTGCTGCTCGGGAGCGTCGCGCAGCGGGTGATCCTGGACGCGCCGTGCCCGGTGCTGGCGGTCAAGCCCGACCGCTGACCTCAGCCGGTGACGGCGTGGACGAGCGTCTCCTGGAGGTAGCCGAGCCACTCGTAGATGTGATGGGCCTGGCCTCGAGGGTCGTCGTCAGGCAGTGAGTACCAGTAGTCCTCGTCGCCTTCCTCGACCTCCAGCCGGGTGCCGAGCGCGAGCCGCAGGTCGGTGAGAGCCCGCATCCAGACCTCCGCGGTCTGCGGGTCGAGCTCGACGTCGATGGTCAGCTCGTCGGAACCGGGGTCGTCGGGCAGCCCGGCCTCCTCGAGGGTGTCGATGATCGTCGCGGCCGCCCGTGCCTTGCCGTCGCGGAGCCCGCCCTCGGTGAACCGCCGGAACTCGGCGGCCGACTCCCCGTCGTCGCGGTAGGCGCTGGGGAACAGCCGGGCGAGGACCGGGTCCTCCGGCTCCGTCGTCGGGCCGGAGAAGCCCCCGCCCGCGAACAGCGCCTCCATCGGGTCCGCGGTCTCGCTCGGCACCGCAGCCTCGTTGCGCAGCAGCTCGACCAGCTGTGCGGCGAGCGACCGCAGCAGGTCGGCCTCGAACCCCGACAGGGTCGCGATGACGCGCTTGCTCCGGCGGTGCCGGACGAATCCCGCCATGTCGCTCAGGCTCCCGTCACTCGCTCTTGGACAGCGTGGCCCAGAGGCCGTACTCGTGCATGGCCTGGACGTCCCGCTCCATCTCCTCGCGCGTCCCGCTGCTCACCACCGACTTGCCGTCGCGGTGCACCTCGAGCATCAGCTTCTCCGACTTCTTCTTCGAGTAGCCGAAGTACTTCTGGAACACGTACGCGACGTACGACATCAGGTTGACCGGGTCGTTCCACACCACCGTCACCCAGGGTGTGTCGGTGAGCGTGATCTCGTCCGGGGTCAGGTCCTCTTCGACTCCCGGATCCACCTCGACAGGGCTCGCGGTCGTCACACCACCCATGGTGGCACAGCACCTGTCCCCCGCCGACCCGGCCCGTCTCTGCGCTCAGAAGGTGCCGACCCGGCTCATCTCTGCGCTCAGAAGGTGCCGACCCGGCTCATGTCGACACGCGACGGCTCGGCGAGGGTGCAGGTCAGGCCGATCGCGATCCCAACCGCCTCCGCGCCTCCGCGGCTGTCGCTCGCAACAGGGCCTCGGCGTTCTGCCGCGGTCCGTAGAGGTTCTCCTTCAGGAACGCCTGGATCAGCCAGCCCGCGCGGTCCTCGCACAACTGGCGGCGCTGCCGATCATGTGCCTGCTGCTCCGGGGAGGAGTGCCACTCGGCGCCGTCGTACTCCGCGCCCATCCGCATGTCCTCGTTGGCGAGGTCGAGGCGGGCGAGGAAGTCCCCGCCTGCCCGGACCTCGAACTGCGGCGTCGGCGCGGGCAGGTTGACCTCGATCCAACGCAGCCTGAGCACGCTCTCGGGAGGCGATTCCGCCCGACCGTCGACGTAGGTGACCATCGTGCGCAGGACAGTCACCCACCGCATGCCCCGAAACCGGGGGACACCTGCAATCAGCTCCTCCTTGCTGAAGGCTCCGAGCCGGAGCATCTGGTCCATCGACGACAGCGAACGCTCTGTCCATCGGTTGCGGCCGAGGTCCCACGCAGTGCGGATCGGAGTCGTCACCCGCAGACCGTTGACCTCGACGATGTCGTCAACTCGCAGCTGGCGCTCCCCGCTGTCGGCGAGCACGTTGCGCAAGCGCCGTCCGGGAGGCAGGAACGCCGTGATCGGCGCGAGGTCGAGGTGCTCGTTCGGTGCGAGCACCATCTCCGCCCCGTGGAGCCATCCGGCATGACGGTCGACGATCACGGCATCCGGGGGCACGACCAGGCGCAAGCAGGCGCAGCGCAGCTCGATGGAGTCGGGGATCGACGCGACGACGTACACGCCCTTGATCGGACGCCGGAGAAACCCCTGAGTGACCAGCCACTGAAGGTCCCGGCTGTCCAAGCCCGCTTCGGTCATCGCGTCCCGGTAGCTGAAGGGTCTATCCAGCGGCAGAGAGAACGACGCCGGCAGCCGGAGCTCGCCCATTAGGACTGTCTTGTTCATGACTCGCGGGTGCCCACCGGCAGCCGGTCCTCACACCTAGCACTTTCCGGCCTGTGGATAGGAGCGTGGCGATGAGTGTTCGTCGGGAGCTGCCGACCCGTCGCGTGTCGACATGAGCCGGGTCGGCGCCTCCTGGCTGAAGAGATGAGCCGGGTCGGCAGCCCCGGGATGCAGAGATGAGCCGGGTCGCGGGCAACCGATTCGCCCGGGCGTTCCGCAGGCGGCAGTCCCGCAACTGATTGATCGGCATACCCCCCAATGAACGTTTGACAGTACGGCGACGCGTGTGGTCCACTGGCTTCGACAGACTCCCCAACGAGCCTTTGGCAGTGATCATGACCGACGAACGTATCTCCTCGCTCCGGGCGACTGCGCACCCGTTACGACTGCGGATGCTGTCGCTGCTCACCAGCAGCGCGATGAGCGCAGCGGAGGTCGCGCGCGAGCTGGGCATCACCCACGCGAACGCGTCCTACCACCTGCGCCAGCTGCACGACGCCGACCTGGTCGTGGTCGAGGGCGAGGAGCGGATCCGGGGCGGCATGGCCAAGCGCTACCGACACCTCTTCGACCGGCCCGAGTCGAAGTGGACCGACGAGGACATGGCGGGTCAGGTGCAGGCGATGTGCAGCGAGCTCCTCCGCCGGTTCCCCCACCGCCAGCAGGGCAAGGGGACGTTCACCGACGCCGAGCTCTGGGTCGCGCCCGAGACGTGGGAACAGGCGGTCGAGATGCTCGTGGAGGCGTCGATGCTGGTGCACCGGGAGGCGAGGCCGCCCCACGCTGCCGGGGCCGTCCCGGTCAACCTGACCATCGCCGGCTTCCGGATGGAGGGAGACCAGTGAAGGGCCTGGCTCTCGCGCCGCTGCGCGACCGCCGGTTCCGGTGGTACTTCGCCTCGCGCGCCGTCGACCTGCTCGGCGACATCATGGGCAGCGTCGCACTGGTCTTCGCCGTGCTCGAGGTCAGCGACTCCCCCAGCGCCCTGGGCATCGTGCTGGCAGCCCACAGCATCCCGATGGTCGCGTTCCTGCTCGTCGGCGGCGTGCTCGCCGACCGGTTCGGGCGGACCCTGATCATCCAGATCAGCAACGTCACCGCCGGCCTCACCGCACTGGCGATCGCAGCGCTGGTGCTGAGCGGGACTGCCGAGATCTGGCAGCTCGCCGCTCTCACCGCCGTCAACGGCGTGGCTGCGGCGGCCAACCAGCCTGCCCTGGCGGGGCTCCTCCCCCAGCTCGCTCCCAAGGGCGCGCTCCAGCAGGCCAATGCGCTGAACGGTCTGCTCCGCAACATCGCCCTCGTGCTCGCGCCCGCCGCGGCCGGCGCCCTCGTCGTCGGCGTCGGCGCGGGTTGGGCGATCGCGATCAACGGCGCGACGTACCTCGTCTCCGCTCTCCTGCTGCTCCCGATCAAGCTGCCGGCGCCGCCCCCGCGTCACGACGGCGACAGCATCCTCAAGGACCTGCGCACCGGGTGGGGCTTCTTCCGGCGTACGACGTGGCTCTGGATCATCGTGCTCGCGTTCAGCGGCCTCAACGCCCTCCAGAGCGGCGGCTTCAACACCCTCGGGCCGGCGCACGCGAAGACCTCCGAGCTCGGGGTCCACGGGTGGGCGCTGATCCTCAGCGCGGGCGCTGCCGGACTGGTGCTGACGTCCCTGCTGTTCCTGCGGGTCCCACTTCAGCGACCGCTGCTACTGGGCATGCTCGGCTGCGCGCTCTTCTCCCTGCAGCTGATCGCCCTCGGCACGACCTCCCAGCTCTGGGTGCTGCTGCTGGCGGCCTTCGTCGCCGGGGCCGGCATCGAGATCTTCGCTCTCGGCTGGGAGCTCGCCATGCAGGAGCACGTGCCACCCGACATGCTGTCGCGGGTCTACTCCTACGACATGCTCGGCTCGTTCATCGCCATCCCGGTGGGCCAGCTCGCGTTCGGCCCGCTGGGCGCTGCGTTCGGTCTGCAGACCATGATCCTGGTGGCCGGCGTCGCCTACTTCGTGATCTCGCTGCTGACCCTGACCTCGCGGTCGGTGCGCACGATGCGGCGCGCCCCCGTCAGCCCGGTCGAGAGCACCACTTCTGCGCCAGTGTCGTGACCACGTTGAGGTTGCGGTTGGTGGCGACCACACCGAGCGCCTTCTCGATGCCCCAGGGGTCGACCCCGCCGGCCTGGTATTCGGCGCCGTGCAGCAGGTGCGCCGCACGGCCGCGCACGACGACCCGGTCCGTGACTCCCTCGCGCGCGAGCAGCGCTGCCACGCGGTCGGCGTCCGGCTGGTCCTTCAACAGGTAGAGGTAGTGCCGCTCCAGATCGGGCCGGGTGAGCTCCTCCGCGTCCGCCGCGACAGCCGCGAGCTCGGCAGGAGTGAAGACGATGGTCGGTACGGCGAAGCCGGTCTGTGCGAGGTATGCCTCCTCGAGCGCGGACTCGACCCGGGCCCGTGATCGCAAGGGTGTGGTCAGGCGGACGTTGCCGGTGTTGATGTAGGTCTCCACGTCGGTAGCGCCCGCCGCCTCCGTCGCCGCCACGATGTCGGCCTTCGGGAACTTGCGCTTCGGTCCGAGGTTGATCGCGCGGAGGAACGCAACGTAGGTCGGCATGCCCTCAGTCTGTCAGCGGTCGGCGACAGCGCTCCGCCGCGCGACCGGTTGGGACCGTCACGCGCGCGAACGCGCCAGGAGGTAGACGAAGTACGGCGCCCCGATCATCGCCACCACCAGACCCGCCGGCACCTGGGCGGGCGCGATCACCGTCCGGCCGATCAGGTCCGCCGCGCCCAGCAGGACCGCGCCGAGGAGCAGGGCCACCGGCACCGAGCGGGCGTGCCGGCCACCGACGAGCGCCCGCGCCATGTGCGGCGCCACCAGGCCGACGAAGGCGACCACGCCCACGGCGGCGACACTGGTCGCGGCCAGCAGCGCCGCCACCACCAGGACGACAAGCCGCACCCGCTCGAGACCGACGCCGACCAGGCGCGGGGTGTCCTCGTCGAGGGCGAGCAGGTCGAGCTCGCGCCGGACGACCCAGGCGAGCGGGAGCGCGACTGCCAGCACCACGGCGACCGGCAGCACCTGGTCGAAGGTGCGCCCGTACGTCGTGCCCGACAGCCAGGTGTAGATGCGCGGGGTGTCCCACGGGTTGGAGCGGACCAGGAGGAACGTCGTCAGCGCGGTCGAGCCGTACCAGGTGCCGATGCCGATGAGCAGGAGCCGGTCGGCGTCGAGGCCGTGGCGCCAGGCCAGCCCGTAGACGAGGACGAACGAGACCAGCGCCCCGACCACGGCACCGACCAGCACCGCGTTGTTGGACGGCGCCGCCGTCACGCTGCCGGTCACGACGAAGACCGCGCCGACGCCGGCGCCGCCCGTGATGCCGAGGATGCCCGGCTCGGCCAGCGGGTTGCGGCAGGTCGCCTGCACCATCGACCCGGACAACGCCAGCGCGGCGCCCGCGAGCACGGCGGCCGCGACCCGCGGCGCGCGCTCGTCGAGCGCGAACCGGACCAGCGGTGCACCCTCGCCGTCGAGCCAGAGCGCGATGTCGCCGGTGCGGAGCCAGGTGTCACCCCCGAGCAGCCCGAGCAGGGTCAGCCCGAGAGCAGCGACAGCGACCAGGACGAGCACGACGACGAACCGCGACCGGCTCCCCACCCCGACCCGCGCAGCGGCCGGCTGCTTGGCCGGGCCGGAGTCGCGGCTGCGCCGAGCGAGGACGATCATCACCAGCGCACCGGCGATGGTGGTCGTGATGCCGGTGGGGATCGAGATCGCCTCGTCCGCGCCCAGGAACGCCCGCAGCAGCGCATCCGCGAGCACCACCACGAACGCGCCCATCAGACCGGACGCCGGGATCAGCACGACGTGACGGTTCAGCGCCGGTACGACGCTCCCGATCAGCCGCACGATGACCGGTGCGAACAGGCCGACGAAACCGATGGGTCCGGCGAGGGTCACGCTCGCGGCGGTCAGCAGCACGGCGAGGACGGTCCCGATGGCGCGCGTGCTGCGGACCGGGACGCCGAGCACCGCGGCACTGTCGTCCCCCAGCCCGAGCAGGTCGAGCCGCCGGCCCAACAGCAGTGCGCAGCCGGTAGCGACGACCACCACCGGCGCGGCCTGCCAGAAGGCGTCGAGCCCGAGCTGGCTGAGCGACCCGCTGCCCCACGCGAAGAGGCTGGTGGTCTCCTCGTCGAAGAGGATGAGAAGGGTGGAGGTGGCCGCCTGCAAGGCCAGCGCCACCGCGGAGCCGGCCAGCACCAGCCGGGTCGTGGAGGTGCCGGCTCCGCCCGCGAGCCCGAGCACCAGCGCGGCGGCAGCGATCCCGCCCGCGAACGCGGTCAGGCCCGACGCCCACAGCGGCACCGCCAGGCCGAACGCCGCCACCGTGGCGACGGCCAGGTAGGAACCGCCGGTGACGGCCAGGGTGTCGGGTGACGCCAGCGCGTTGCGCGCCAGGGACTGGAAGAGCGCACCGGCGACACCCAGGGCGAACCCGACCGCGATGCCGGCAGCCAGCCGCGGGACGCGGGACCCGAGCAGGATGTCGCCCGACTCCGACAGCCCCTGACCGACGCGCCCACCGGAGCAGGTCGCCGGCACCGACCGCAGACGTGCCCTGGGTCAGGTGCCACCCGGAGGCGAGGACGAGGGCGATGACGAGCAGGACCAGGGCACTGGTCCCCGTGAGGACGCTGGCGCGGCCCAGCCCTACCTGGTCCTCCGCCGGGGACCGGACCTTCCCGGCCTCCGGCAGCTGCTGCTCGACCACCATCCCCCGCCCCTGCCGCTACTGGGTCAGCAGGTCGACGTACGCGTCGAGCGCCTGCTGGGCCGAGCGCGGACCGCCGAAGGTCCAGATGCCCTCGGGGAACGCGTACGCACCGGCCTTCCTCGACCGCCGGGATCTGCTTCCAGACCGGGTTCTTCGCGAGCTCGGCGTTGATGTCGCCGGCCGGGTCGGTCGTGCCGGTGTAGAAGAACGTGGCGTCGCCGATCTCGCTCATGCCCTCGATGTCGGTCTGGCCGAGGCCGTACGCCGGGTCGACCTCGCCCTCCCAGGCGTTGGTCAGGCCGAGCGCCTCGCCGAGCTCGCCCATCAGCGAGCCCTGGCCGAACGGGCGGATCGCGACGTTGCCGCCCTGGATCCAGCCGTCGAAGTAGACGAAGGAGTCCGTGGCGACGTCGGCGTCGGCGATCGCCTGCTTGGACTCCTCGAGCGAGGCGTTGAAGTCGTCGACCACGACGTCGGCACGCTCCTCGCGGCCGGTCGCCGTCGCGATCAGCTCGAAGGTGTCGAGCATGTTCTGGATCGGGTCCTGCCGCGTCGGCGCCCTTCGTGGCGAGCACGGGCACGCCGTACTCCTCGAGCTGCTTGATGATCTCGTCCTCGGCCGTGTAGGCCTCGACGATCACCAGGTCGGGGTCCGTGCCGAAGAGGGTCTCCAGGTTGGGCTCGCCCCGGGTGCCCACGTCGGTGACGTCCTCAGGGAGCTCCTCGGCGGTGTCCCAGGTCGCGTAGCCCTCGGGATCGGCGACGGCCACCGGGGTGAGGCACAGGGTCAGCACGTCCTCGACCTGTTGCCACTCCAGCACCGCCACCCGCTCGGCCGGCTCGTCGAGCTCGACCTCGCGGCCGTAGGAGTCGGTGAGGCTCACCGGACCGTCGCTGGTCGAGGTGGTGTCGTCGGCACAGTCGGCGGAGTCGTTTGCCTCCGGCGCGTCGGCGCCTCCGGTCGAGGCCTCGGTCGTGCCGCAGCCGACCAGGAGCAGTGCGGCCAGCGGCGCCGTCAGAGCAGCGGCGATGGATCGTGTCTTCATCGGTTCCTCACTAGTGGTGTGCGGGCGCTCGGTCAGCGACGCCGCTGGTGGTGGGTGCCCTGCGGCTCGACCCGCACGGCGCCCGTCTCGGGGTCGACCAGGACGCGGATCGGCAGTCCATAGACCGTCGACAGGTTCGCGGGCGTCAGTACGTCGACGGGCGCGCCGACGGCGTGCACCCTGCCCTGGTGCAGCAGCACGACCTGGTCCGCCACGGAGGCGGCGTGGTTCAGGTCGTGGAGAACGACCCCGAGCGCCGTCCGGTGGCGGTCCGCGAGGTCGCGGACCAGGTCGAGGGTCTCGACCTGGTAGCGCAGGTCCAGGTGGTTCGTCGGCTCGTCGAGCAGCAGCACGCCGGTGTCCTGGGCCAGGCAGGTCGCCAACCACACCCGCTGCAGCTCACCGCCGGAGAGCTGGTCGACCGAGCGGTCCGCCATCGTCGTCACCCCGGTCACGCTCAGCGCGTGGTCGATCGCGTGCCGGTCGTCGTCCGACAGCCCCGCGAACCGGCTCCGGTGCGGGTGACGGCCGAAGGCGACGACGTCGCGCACGGACAGTCCTGACGGATGGGGCCGCGACTGGGAGAGCAGGGTGACCCGACGTGCGAAGTCCTTGGCGCTCAGGGGGGAGGCATCGTCGTCGCCCAGGGTGACCCGTCCGCACGTGACCGGCTGCAGGCGGGCCAGCGACCGGAGCACGGTCGACTTCCCGCTGCCGTTGGGGCCGATCAGCGCGGTCACCAGGCCGGCTTCGAGCCGGAGGGAGACGCCGTGCACGACGGTCGTGCGCTGGTACCCGAGCACGAGGTCGTGCCCGGCCAGGGCGCGCCCGCATCCGTCATTGTCGTGTCCACGAGAAGTGAGCCTAACCTAAGTTAGGCAAGCCTTGCCTGTGGGGTGGCTCACTCCTCGCGGTCTGGGCGGGGAGCCCTCAGGACGACTTGCGGACCGCCCACTCGCGGATCCGCACGATCCGGGCACGCAGCTGCTCGGCGTTGGCGATCGCCGCTGCCGGTCCCCCGCACTCCTTGCGGAGGGCCGCGTGGGTGATGCCGTGCGCCTGGCCGGTGCGGTGGTTCCAGGCGGAGACCAGTCCGTTGAGCTCCCTGCGCAGCACCGCGAGCTGCTCGTGCGTTGCCACCTGCTCGACACTGTCGGGGGCGGGCGCCGCTGCGGGTCTGCGTCTCTTCGCCCGGTCGGACTGGCGCTGCCGGAGCAGGTCCTTCATCTGGTCGGGCTCGAGCAGGCCCGGGATCCCGAGGAAGTCCATCTCCTCGTCCGAGCCCACCTGGACCTCGCCCTCGTGCCCGAACGCCGCGCCGTCGTACAACGCGTGGTCGAATCGGGCCTGCGAGCCGAGCGCCTCGAACGGTACCGCCTGCTCGTCGGCGGAAGCGGACTCCGCCGCCTGCAACCGGGCGAGCAGGTCCTCCTCCGCGGCGAAGGGATCGAAGCTGCTGTCTGCGTCAGCCGGTCGACCGAGCACGTGGTCCCGCTCCAGCTCGAGCTCGGAGGCGAACCCGAGCAGCCGAGGCACCGAGGGCAGGAACACGGAGGCGATCTCGCCGCGGTTCCGGGCCCGCACGAAGCGACCGACGGCCTGGGCGAAGAACAGGGGCGTGGACGTCGTCGTCGCATAGACGCCGACCGCCAACCGCGGTACGTCGACCCCCTCCGACACCATCCGGACCGCGACCAGCCAGCGACTGTCGCTGCCGCCGAACTCCGCGATCCGCTTCGACGCCGCGTTCTCGTCCGAGAGCACGAGCGTGGCGGGCTCACCGGTGATCGCCTTCAGCAGCTTCGCGTAGGCCCGCGCAGAGTCCTGGTCGGTCGCGATCACGAGCCCGCCGGCATCGGGGACGTGGCGCCGTACCTCCGACAGCCGTTTGTCGGCTGCCTCGAGCACGGCCGGCATCCAGGACCCCTCGGGATCGAGGGCGGTCCGCAGCGCGTGCGCGGTCATGTCCTTGGTCAGTGGTTCGCCCAGACTGGCCGCGATCTCGTCGCCGGCGCGGGTGCGCCACTGCATCTCGCCGGAGTAGGCCAGGAACAGCACCGGTCGGACCACGTGGTCGGCGAGCGCTTGGGCATAGCCGTAGGTGTAGTCGGCGACCGACCGCGGTACGCCGTCCGGACCGGGCGCGTAGGTGACAAAGGGGATCGGGTTGATGTCGGAGCGGAACGGAGTGCCGGTCAGCGCCAACCGCCGGGTCGCCGGCTCGAAGGCCTCACGGACGCCTTCGCCCCAGCTCAACGCATCGCCGGCGTGGTGGATCTCGTCGAGGATCACCAGGGTCTTGAACCGCTCGGTGCGGATCCGCAGCGCCAGCGGGTTGACCCCCACGCCCGCGTAGGTGACGGCAACGCCGACGTAGTCGCTGCTGATCTTGCCCTTCCCGGCGGAGTACGTCGGGTCGATCGGGAGCCCGGCCCTGGCCGCGGCCTCTGCCCACTGCAGCTTGAGATGCTCGGTCGGCGCCACGATGATCAGCCGGTCGACCTGACGGCGCCCCAGCAGCTCGGCGGCGACGGAAAGCGCGAACGTCGTCTTGCCGGCACCCGGCGTCGCCACCGCGAGGAAGTCCCGGGGGGACCGCTCGAGGTAGTCGCCCACCGCGGCCGTCTGCCACGCGCGGAGCGAGGGCGCCGTGCCCCAGGCCGCTCGTTCCGGCCAGGCCGGAGGGAGAGCGTTGCGCGGGGCGACCGACGACTGGAGGTCGCCGCCGCTCACTCGTCGGAACCCGACGGGCCGTCCTTGAGGCCCTCCCAGATCTCCTTGCAGTCCGGGCAGACGGGGAACTTCTCCGGGGCCCGGCTCGGCACCCAGATCTTCCCGCAGAGCGCGCGCACCGGCGTGCCCATCACCATCGCCTCGGTGAGCTTGTCCTTCTCCACGTAGTGCGAGAAGCGCTCGTGGTCACCCTCGTCGGTCGGGACGGTACGGCGATCCTCGCGGACGTCCGTTTCTGTCGAGAAGCCGATCGTGGTCACGCGTCACAGTCTAGATGAGTCGACTGCGGCGAGACGCCAAGCGGCCGCAACCCGTGACTACGTCGACTGCGTCTGCGACCCGCTCGCGCCAATCAGTTCAGCTCGGGGTCGGCGGGGCGGGTGGCGTGGAATGCGAGATCACCCGGCTGACGACGCATCACGTCGCGCCAGAGATCGTGGGTGTCGAGCCGGAACACGTCCTCGGCCTGGCCGGGCACGACGTACCAACTGCCCTCCTCGATCTCGTCCTCGAGCTGGCCGACGCCCCAGCCTGCGTAGCCTGCGAAGATCCGCAGCCGCTCGACGGTGCCGGTGACGAGCTCAGTCGGCGTGTCGAGGTCGAGCAGCCCGAGGCGATCGGTCACCGATCGGAACCCGACCGCGTCCTCGCCGCCGGGGCTGGCCAAGGCAACGGCCAGAGCGCCGTCGGTGGACACCGGCCCGCCCTGGAAGAGCACCTCTGGCTCCTCCACGACGTCGCCCCAGGCCGCGAGCACCTCGGAGACCGGCAGCGCGCTCGGACGGTTGAGCACCACGCCGAGCGCACCCTCGTCGTTGACGTCGAGGAGGAGCACGACGGTGTCGACGAAGTTCGGGTCGAGCAGCTCCGGGCTGGCCAGGAGCAGCATCCCGGCCTCGAGGTCGCCGACCTTGTTGTTCACGAATTCCATTGTTCCCGATCCCGGTGCTCTTACGCGTCGGAGAAGGCAACCCGGCGAGGGCGGGTCGTGGGTGGTCAGGCGGCGATGGCCGCGCGCAGACGCTCGATCGGCGGGCGGCGCGGCTCATGCTGACGAGCGTCACGACCAAGGCCGACCGACGTGACGTACGACATATGCTGGCGCGGTGGCCACGGCTTCGGTGTCGAAACTGGTCCCCAAGGTGCCGAAGGCGCCGAACGTCCCGGGGGCGACGCGCAGGGCGGCGTACTCCGCCTCCACCAAGCGCGCGTTGATCGACGTGGCCGAGGTGCGCTTCACCGAGTCCGGCTACACCGCTGCTTCTCTCGATGCCATCGTCGCCGGCGCAGGGGTGACCAAGGGTGCGCTGTACCACCACTTCTCAGGCAAGCAGGCACTCTTCGAGGCGGTCTTCGAGCGGGTCGAGGACGACGCCTCGAGACGGATCCAGCAGGCCCTGAAAGGGCAGAAGGACCCGTGGGCGAAGGCACTGGCCGGGCTGCGGGCGTTCCTCGCCGTGGTGCAGGAGCCGGGCTACCGCCGGATCGTCATCCAGGAGGGACCGGCGGTGCTCGGCTACGAGCGGTTCCGCGAGCAGGAGGAACGCTCGACCTTCGCGAACGTGCTCGACATCGTGCGTTCGGTGCTCGAGTCCGGCAGGTGGCAGCTCGACGAGCCGATGCTGCAGACCTACGCCCGGATCTTCTTCGGCGCCATGTCGTCGGCGGGCGAGTCCGTCGCGACCGCCGCGGACCCGGAGGAGGCCGCCGAGCTCGTGGAGGGCGCGATCGCCTTCCTGCTGTCCGGCGTCCAGATGATGGTCGAGAGCGGGGTCGAGCCCCCGACGGCGCTCACAGCCGCTCCCCGGCGCGGCACCGACGAGTAAGGGTCGGGCAGGTCGCACTGGGCGACCGTCCCGAGACCTACTTACCGAAGGTGACGCTGCCGCCCTTGGCATCGACAGGGACCAGCTCGATCCACACCCGGCCGGCGGGAACCTTCAGCTTGCCGTCCTTGGTCTCGAGCTCCAGTGCGGAGCTGAGCTCGTCCTTGGACCAGCTGCCTTCCACGACCTTGCCGGCGTGGAAGAGCAACGCGTTGCCGGTGCCCTCGAAGATGGTCTCGGGCACCGGGTTGCCGGCCGGGTCCTTGTAGCCCGCGTCACCCACGTCGACCCGGAGCACCAACACACTGTCGGCGGGGAACTCGTCGCCGTCCGCGGCGAACGAGTTCTGGTTGACGTAGCTGCCGTTCTGGAAGGTCCAGTTGGTGGCGTGCGAACCGAAGTCGGCGGTCAGCGTGTTGGCAGGCTTGCCGGGAGGAAGGTCGCCCTCGGCGCCCCACGGCAGGTAGTCGGCCGGCAGTGCGTCCTTGCCGTTCTCGGCCGTCTTCGCGACCGTGCCCATGTCGGTGAACAGGTTGTACGGCGCGCTCCGGGTGCTCTCCCGGTAGAAGCCCGGGCTGCCCTCGTTGAAGATCTGGACCCCGGCATCGGTGACCCGCTTGACGGTCTGCGGCGCGCCACCGCTGGTGACCATCGCCCCGTCGACCGGCGTCACGATGCCGATGTCGCTCGCGCGCATGGAGCGCACCGGGCCGACGTCGGAGGGGATGTCGGAGTAGTAGAGCGCCGCGAGCCTTGTGATGCCGCCCTCGACCAGCTCCTCGACCACGAGGTCGGCGTGCGACAGCCCCTGCTGGGGCGCGCTCGCCTCGGTGTTGTCCAGCTTCAGGGCCAGGACCGGGTGGTCCTGCTCCGCGGACCCGCCGCCGTTGACCGGGAGCCCCGTCAACGGCCAGGTCGCCGGGACGTCCTTCTCGGTGGCGACCGACTTGGGCTCGTCGCTGCCGTCGTCCCCTTCGTTGTCATCGCCGCCACCGCAGGCGGCGAACCCGAGGCTGAGAGCGGTCAGGATGGCAGTGATGCGGATGAGATGGCGCGCGTCACGCACGTCGCGATTCCCCTCGTCGGTGGATGGGTCGGCTCCATTGAACTAGATCAGGTGCCGAGGCTGATGCCGCCGTCGACATACAGCGTCTGTCCGGTGATGTAGGACGCCTCGTCGCTGGCGAGGAAGCAGACGGCTGCCGCGATGTCCTCGGGAAAGCCGACCCGACGGACCGGGTTGGCCTCCGCGTTGAGCTTGCGGAACTCGTCGACGTCGAGCTTGAGCCGGGCCGCGGTGGCGTCGGTCATATCGGTCGCGACGAAGCCGGGCGCGACCGCGTTGGTGTTGATGCCGAACGGACCCAGCTCGATGCCGAGGGTGCGGGTGAAGCCCTGCACGCCCATCTTGGCGGCCGAGTAGTTGGCCTGACCGCGGTTGCCGAGCGCGGAGATGCTCGAGATGTTCACGATCTTGCCGTACTTCTGCTCCACGAAGTGCTTCTGGGCGGCCTTGGCCATCAGGAAGGCGCCCTTGAGGTGCACGCCCATCACCAGGTCCCAGTCGTCCTCGGTCATCTTGAAGAGCAGGTTGTCGCGGGTGACGCCGGCGTTGTTGACGAGGATGTGGATCCCGCCGAGCTCGGCGACGACCTGTTCGACCGCAGCGTCGACGGAGGCCGAGTCGGAGACGTTGGCCCCGACGCCGATCGCCTTCGCACCCCCGGTCACGGGCAGCCGAGCGGCCGCGTCGCTCGCAGCAGCCTCGTCGAGGTCGACGACCGCGACCGATGCGCCCTCTTCGGCGAACCGGGTGGCGGTCCCGAAACCGATCCCGCGCGCTGCTCCGGTGATGACGGCGACCCGCCCGTCGAAACGACCCATGGATGTTCCTCTCCTCGCTTGGCGCCCGACACCTTACGGCCCGGGCGGGTCAGCCGATCGCCAGGGTCCGGCGGATCCGGTCGGCGTACGAGGCGGCTTCGCCGGCGGCGTACTTGGTGCGGGGCCAGAAGAACCCACGCAGCCCGTCACCCTTGGTCCGGGGTACGACGTGACAGTGCAGGTGGGGCACGGACTGGCTGACCACGTTGTTCATCGCGACGAAGCTGCCCTGCGCTCCCAGCCCGTCCACCATGGCCGTCGCCAGCCGCTGCGCGGCCGCGAAGAAGCCGTCGCGGAGCTCCGCCGGCAGGTCGGGCAGCGTCACCACGTGGACGCGCGTCACCAGCAGGACGTGCCCCTTGAACACCGGACGGCGGTCGAGGAAGGCCATCAGGTCCGGCTCGTCGAGGACGACGTCCGCCGGGGCCTCCCCCGCCACGATCTCGCAGAAGACGCAGCCGGCCATGCTCGAACCTTAGGACGTCGGTGCGGGCGTCCAGCCGGCACGACGTACGTTGGTGCCATGCGTGTCGCGATCGTTGGAGGCCATGGGCAGATCGCCCGTCAGCTGCACCCGCTCCTCGTGGCGGCCGGGCACCACCCCGTAGCACTGGTGCGCAACGAGGGCCACCGGGGCGATCTCGAGAGGGTCGGGGCCGAGGTCCGGCTGCTCGACATCGAGCAGGAGGACGCCGAGGCGTTCGGTAGAGCGTTCGACGGCTGCGAGGCCGTGGTGTTCGCCGCAGGCGGCGGTCCGGACGGCAACAAGGAGCGCAAGCGGACTGTCGACCTGGAAGGGTCGCTGAAGTCGATCGACGGCGCACACCGGGCCCGGATCCGGCGGTTCGTGCAGGTGTCCGCGATCGACGTCGACGGCCCGGTCGCAGTGGACGCCGGGGAGGTCTGGCAGGCCTATGTCGAGGCGAAGCGTGATGCCGACGCCGCCCTCCGGGCGTCCGACCTCGACTGGACGATCATCCGGCCTGGACGGCTCACCGACGAACCGCCGAGGGGACTGGTGGCACTCGGCCCCGATGTCGCGCGGGACTCGGTGCCGCGCGCCGACGTCGCGGAGGTCGTGGCCGCGGTGCTCGACCGTCCGGCCACGATCGGGCACCAGTGGAACCTGGTGTCGGGCGAGGTCCCGATCGCCGAGGCGATCAACCGGGCCGCAAGCCGATAGGAGACGATGACGGAGCGGATCCGTGGACGACGTCCACGCGACCCGCTCCGACCTCTGGGTGATGGTGGAGCTGGCGGGAATCGAACCCGCGTCCTCGAGCGTCGAACCAGGTCTTCTCCGGGTGCAGTCCGTGGTGGCGTTCTTATCGGCCCCGGCGCTCGCACAGACACGTCGCCGACAGGCCTAGTCGGGATTGAGTCCCGGCCGACCCTCCCGACGGAGGTCTGGCCAGCAAGTCTCCTAGACGACGCCAGGTTCAGGGACGGAGACGGATGCCCTGACTGACGCTTCGATCACCGCTCAGGCGGCGAGAGCGAAGGACTGCTTGTTATCGGCAGTTATTGGTTTCCAGCGATCGTTTACGAGATGACGCTGGCTCCTCGACCCGCTTCCCCTGGAACTAACGTCCCAAGTCGAAACCGATCAGCCCCTCTTGAGTTGTGTGCCGCGACGATTGCTGCGCAACTTCCTCGGCAACCGCCATGTTACTGGGGCAACCGTCAGAACGCTCATGGGATTCCCAGCACCCGCAATCCGTTGCCCCGGCAGACGGCCCCCCGCCGGCCTGCACGCCTGGACCGGCTCGACCTCGCCGTCAGTCACTCATCCCCTTCAGCCGACGGCCGAGCTCCACCTGCTTCTCTCGGTCGAACTCACGCTCTGAGAGCGCCTGCCGCTTGTCCCAGGACTTCTTGCCCTTCGCGAGGCCGATCTCGATCTTCGCCTTGCCCTTCACGAAGTAGAGCGACAGCGGGATGACCGTGTGCCCCTTCTCACTGACCTTGCGTTCGATCTTGTCGATCTCGGCGCGGTTGAGCAGGAGCTTGCGCTTGCGCCGGGCGGCGTGGTTGGTCCAGGACCCCTGGGAGTACTCGGGGATGTGGACGCCGTGCAGCCAGGCCTCGCCGCCGTCGATGTCGACGAACCCGTCGGTGAGGGTGGCCCGTCCCAGCCGCAGCGACTTCACCTCGGTGCCCTGCAGGACCAGGCCGGCCTCGAACACGTCCTCGACGTGGTAGTCGTGGCGCGCCTTCCTGTTGGACGCCACGACCGTGCGCGGCTCCGCGTCCGTCTTCGGTGCGCCCTTCCCCTGCTTGGCCATCCCCCCATTCTCGCAGGAACCCCCACACGCTCGTCGACCGAGCGCCCCGGTCGACGGCCCCGCTCGTCGAGTAGGCGCCGCGAGGAACGAGCGGCGCCGTATCGAGACGCCGCAACGTCCCCAAGGCCTTGGGAACGTCCCTGGACACACGCTGTTCGACCCACCCCAGCGGTTCGGGCGCCGACCGGTGGCCTACAGGTAGTTCATCGGGTCGACCGGCTCGCCGTTGCGCAGCACCGTGAAGTGCAGGTGGCAGCCGGTGGACCAGCCGGTGGAGCCGACGTACCCGACGACGTCGCCGCGGCCGACACTCGCCCCCTCGGAGACCTGATAGCCGGACAGGTGGTTGTAGACCAGCGTCAGGTTGGCGCCGTTGACGGTGCCGACGGAGAGGTAGAGCCGGTTGCCGTAGACCTCGTCGTAGTAGGTGTTGATGACGGTGCCGGACTCCCCCGCCCAGCAGCTGCGCGCCACACCCGGCGCCGAAGTCGGTGCCGTCGTGCAGGCCCCAGTAGCCGTAGATCGGGTGCGTCCGCCAGCCGAACGGCGAGGTCACCGACCCGCCGACCGGAGTCTGGAGGAGGCCGCTGGTGGTGCCGCTGTACGTCGGCGCGTCGTTCTGCTGCGCGGCCCGAGCGGCGAGCCGGAGGATCTCCCTCTTGATCCGAGCCTCGCGCTGCTTCAACCGCTGGAGAGCGGCCCGGTCCCGCTGGCGGGCCTGCACGGCTGCACGTCGGGCGTCTCGCGAACGGTCGACCAGGCGGGCCACGTCTGCGCGGGTGTCGCGGGCGTCACGGAAGAGTCCGCGAATGGTGAGCAGGTTCTGTCGGGCCGCTTCCTTCTGCGCCGCGACGGCGTCGCGGGCGTCGCGGACCTCGTCCTTCCAGTCCGCGAGCTCGGCCTCGGCAGTCTCGTACGAGGTGAGTGCCTGGTCCTCGCGGCCCAGGATCATGGTGCCGGCGGTGCGGGCGACCAGGAGCTCCTTGATCGAGCCCGACGTCGTGATCGCGTCCATCACGGCCAGGTCGGGGTTGCCGCGCGTCTCCATCCCGAGGACGGTGTTGCGGAGCAGCTCACGCTGCGCGGCCACCTCGGCGCGAGCAGCGCGCAGCTGGGTCGCGACCCGGTCGAGCTTGGCCTCGGCCCGCACCAGCGCGCGAGCAAGGCGGAGCCGCTCGGCACGCGCGTCCCACAGGTCCGAGCGCACACGCTGCAGGTGCCGTCGCGCCTGACCGAGCCGGGTAGTGGCCTGGTCGAGCCGGCGGGACGTGCGGGCGACGGCTCGGCTGGCGTGCTCGAGCTCGTTGTGCGCCTGGTGGATCTGGTCCTGGACCTGTTCTCGCTTCTCGCGCAGGTCGTCCTCGTCGTCGGCGGACGCTTGAGGGACGGCGAAGGTCCCGATCGCCACGGCGCCCACGAGCAGCGCGGCGAAGCGCTGGCTACGGGACGGGCGGAGCGGGAGTCGAGAAGGACGGTCGGACGGGGCGCCGGGGAAGGAGCGCACAGATACAGCCAATCTGTGTTCGGGGAAGTGAACGCCTCGACCGTATCCGCGCAGGATCAGACTTTGATGTATTTGCGCGTCAGCAGGAGTGTCGGAATCAGCGTCAGCGCCGGCCCCAGGATGAGGATGCCAGGCGGCACGGTGCCGAACAGGGCCTCGAGGTAGTCGTCCCACCCGATCCAGGGCACGAACTCGATCACGTTCTCCAGCCCGTCCATGATCGCGAATTTCATGAACGCAGCCAGTGCCCCTGCGGTCAGCCCGACGCCGATGATCGCCGTGACCAGCGACTCGAGGAGGAACGGCAGCGCGATGTAGAGCGTCGATGCGCCGACCAGGCGCATGATGGCGATCTCACGCCGACGAGCCATCGCTGCCAGCCGGATGGTGTTCGCGACCAGGAGCAGGGAGGCGAGGAGCAGGAGGCCGGCGCCGATCCACGAGCCGTACTTCAGCGCGTCGATGACTCCGAAGACCGGTTCGAGCTGCTCGCGCTGGTCCTGGATCGCCGCCACGCCGTCGAGACCCTCGATCGCGCTCCGGATTCCTTCCGCCTCCTGGGGGTCGTTGAGCGTGATCCAGTACTGCGGGGGCCAGTCCTCCTCGGTGATGATCGGGTCCGGTCCGTCGAAGTAGGGCTCGTACTGCGGGATGTCCTGCGCCTCGTCGAAGCCCTCCTCCTGGGTCTGGTAGTCGAACGACTCGACCTCGGGGCTCGTGTTGAGCGCACGCTCCACCTCCCTGCGCTGCTCGTCGGTGACCGCGCCGCTGCCGCAGTTGGCGCTCTTGGAGGGGTCGTCGACGACACATAGGTTGACCAAGATCTGGAGCTCGTTGCCGAGCGCCTCGGCGGTCTTGTCGGCCTGGCGCTGCAGCAGCATGCCGATGCCGGCGAGCGTCAGTGACACGAAGAGGGTGAGCACGACGGCGACGTGCATCGACAGGTTGCGTCGCAGGCCGGAGCGGAGCTCGGTGAAGACGTAGCGAAGCTGCATGGTGGGGTGGGCTCTCCTGGTGGTCCGGGATCACGAAGTGCGCGTACGGCGGTGCCGGTCCGGCTAGTGCTGGAAGCCGTAGCTCCCGGCCGCCTCGTCGCGCACGACCTTGCCGTTCTCGAGCTCGACCACCCGCTTGCGGAACTGGTCGACGAGACCGTGGTCGTGGGTGGCCATCACCACGGTCGTGCCGCGCTTGTTGATGTCCTCGAGCAGGCCCATGATCCCGACCGACGTGGCGGGGTCGAGGTTGCCGGTCGGCTCGTCGGCGATGATGATCATCGGCCGGTTGACGAACGCGCGGGCGATCGCCACCCGCTGCTGCTCACCGCCGGATAGCTCGTCGGGCATCCGGGCGCCCTTGTCCGTGAGCCCGACGACCTCGAGCGTCTCAGGCACGACCCGGTTGATCTCGCGGCGGGACTTGCCGATCACCTGCAGCGCGAACGCGACGTTCTCGGTGACGGTCTTGTTGGGGAGCAGGCGGAAGTCCTGGAAGACGGTGCCGACCTGGCGGCGCAGCCGGGGCACCTTCCACCCCGCCATCCGGTTGATCTCCTTGCCCGCGACGTAGACCCGGCCGGTGGTCGGGCGCAGCTCACGCAGCACGAGCCGCAGCGCCGTCGACTTGCCCGAACCCGACTGCCCGACGAGGTAGACGAACTCGCCCTTGTCGATGTCGACCGTCACCTGGTCGAGCGCCGGCTTGCCGGGGCCGGGGTAGTTCTTGGTGACCTTCTCGAAGCGAATCACTGACCAGACGGTACGCCAGAACGCCAACCCGGTGCAGGACGGCCACCGCCTCGGAGGGTCGGACGGAGGTCTATCGTGACCGCGTGCCGGGGTTCGTGCGATGGGGTTTGCTCGCCGTCCTCGTGACCGCCGTCCCCGTGGCCGTGGGTGTCCTCGTGCTCGAAGAGGACACGACGACGCCCACGCCGCCGGAGCCACCTCAGTACACGTCGACCGCCCTGACCGACTACGACACGTCCGTCGTCGGGCTGAGCCGGGCACCGTTCTGCGACCGGCTGCCGGAGGAGGCGGTGACCGAGGCCCTCGACGGCGAGGCCGACGCGATCACGACGTACGTCAACGGCGACTCGGCCGAGATCGCGCCCGGGCTCGACGACGTCGCGCACGAGTACGGCTGTCGGATCGAGGGCAGCGGGCGCGAAGAGGTCCGCGCCTGGCTGTTCGCGCCGCCGGTCACCCGGTCGCGGGCAGGCGAACTGGTCGACGAGGCGGCCGACCGGCCCGCGTGCACGCAGCCGAACGGAGCGCCGGCGTACGGCTCGCCGAGCGTTGCGCTGGTCTGCCCTGCGGGCGACCGCCGGTGGGCGTCGTTCCGCGGCCTGTTCGGCGACGCCTGGCTCGCCTGCAGCCTGGCGGTGCCGGCGACGGTCAGCGAGAGCGAGCTGCTCGACCGCGCCGGACGCTGGTGCGTCGCGGTCGCTGAGGCGGCCGCCGCGCCCGACTGACCGTTACCAGGGTCTCGAGACGGTTGACTGCGCGACCTCCTCGACCACCGGGGGTCGCGGTGGTGACGGTGGTCGAGGAGGTCGCTCTGGCGACCGTCACGAGACCCCGAGGATCGCGTCCAGCGCCCGGCAGCAGTGCCGGACCTCGTCCTCGAGGGGCGCGCGCTCAGGCTCGGGCACGCCGGACCAGAGCAGTGCGCGGTCCTCGACGTAGGCCGTCCACCCGTGCACGACCGGGGTCGTCGAAGCGTCCAGCCCCACTGCGTCGACGACCCGCCGAGCGACGGTCATCCGGTGCGACTCGATGCCCTCTCCCCCGACCGAGATCACGCCGCTGCCGAACACCAGGGCGAGGTAGAACTCCCGGCGCCGCTCGATCTGGGCGTAGAACCGCTCCACGAAGTGGCGCAACGCGGTCTCGGGGTCGACGTCGGGATCCGGGGAGACGTTGCGCAGCACCCGGCGCAGCGCCGCACCGACGACCGCGTCGTAGTAGTCGGTCTTGGTCGGGAAGTAGTGGAAGAGCAGACCGCGGGAGATCCCGGCCTCGGCGGCGACTGCATCGAGCGAGAGGTCCTGGATCGGCTTCTCGACCAGCATCCGCAGGCCGATGCCGAGGAGCTGGCGGCGTCGTTCGTCCTGGCTGAGCCGGGTACGCACCTTCCCTGTGACCGCTGGCGCACTGACCGCTGGCGCACTGTGATCCGAATCCACGTTATTGAGCATTGCTCAACAATGTGCAAGGGTCAACCCATGGACTTCGCACCCTCTCCTCGGGCCGCTGAGCTGACCGGACTCGTCAAGGAGTTCATCGAGACCGAGATCGAGCCGGTCGAGGCGGACTACCACCGCGAGATCAAGCGCCGGCGCGACGCGGGCCGGGGCGAGCAGTGGCAGGAGCTGCCGGTGATGGCGGAGCTGCAGGCCAAGGCGCGCAAGCGCGGATTGTGGAACCTCTTCCTCCCCTCCGGCCACGAGGGTCCGTACGCCGAGAAGTACGGCACGCTCGGCGGCGCCGGGCTCAGCAACGTCGACTACGCGCCGATCGCCGAGCTCACCGGCCGGTCGTTCATCGCGCCGTACGTCTTCAACTGCAACGCGCCCGACACCGGCAACATGGAGGTGCTGCTCAAGTACGGCAGCCAGGCCCAGAAGGACGAGTGGCTCGACCCGCTGCTCGACGGCCGGATCCGCAGCGCGTTCCTGATGACCGAGCCGGCGGTCGCGTCCTCCGACGCCACCAACATGGAGCTCAGCGCGGTCGTCGACGGCGACGAGATCGTGCTCAACGGCCGCAAGTGGTTCTCCACCGGCGTCGGCCATCCCGACTGCGAGATCTTCATCGTGATGGGGCTGACCGACCCCGAGGCCGACCGCCACCACCGGCACTCGATGGTGCTGGTCCCCCGCAGCACCCCCGGCGTGGAGGTCGAGCGGATGCTCAACACGATGGGCTTCTTCGACGAGCCGCACGGGCACGGCGAGGTGTCGCTGACCGACGTCCGGGTGCCGATCGGGAGCTTTGTCTCCGGCCCGGGCGAGGCCTTCGCGATCGCTCAGGGCCGCCTGGGCCCCGGCCGCGTCCACCACTGCATGCGACTGATCGGCCTGGCCGAGAAGGCGCTCGAGCTGGCCTGCCAGCGCGGCACCGACCGGGTCGCGTTCGGCAAGCCGCTGGTCAACCTCGGCGGCAACCGGGAGCGGATCGCACAGGCGCGGATCGCGATCGAGTCGACCCGGCTGCTCGTGCTCAACGCCGCCTGGAAGCTCGACGTCGGGGGTCCGATGAACGCGATCAGCGAGGTCTCCCAGATCAAGGTGGCCGCGCCGCGGATGGCCCTCGACACCATCGACTTCGCGATGCAGATCCACGGGGGCGGCGGCCTGACCGACGACTTCCCGCTGGCCGCTGCCTGGACCGGTGCCCGCTCGCTGCGCTTCGCCGACGGCCCCGACGAGGTGCACCTGGGGCTGATCGCCCGGCTGGAGCTGATGAAGTACGGCGTGTCCCGATGACGCAGCCCGTAGGCCGCCGGGTCCTCGTCACCGGGGGCGCGTCCGGGCTGGGCGCGGCCTTCGTCGCCGAGTTCCTGGCGCGTGGCGACCGGGTCCTCATCGGCGACGTGCAGCCGCCGGTCGATGCCGCCCTCGTCGACGGCGCCGACCGGATCGGGCTCGACGTGACGTCGGACGAGGACTGGGCCGCTGCGCTCGCGTGGGCCGAGGAGCACTGGGGCGGTCTCGACGTGCTCGTCAACAACGCCGGCATCGCCGCCGGCGGCCGGATCGACGTCGTCGGCATCGACGAGTGGCAGCGGGTGATCGACATCAACCTGCTCGGCGTGGTCCGAGGGTGCCGCACCTTCGTCCCGACGATGAAGGCCCAGGGCAGTGGCCACATCGTCAACACCGCCTCGCTGGCGGGACTGGTGCATCCTCCGGCGATGGGCTCCTACACCGCTGTCAAGGCCGGGGTCGTCGCACTCAGCGAGACACTCTCCTACGAGCTCGACCCGTTCGGCATCCTGGTCTCTGCGGTGTGCCCCGGTTTCGTCCGCACGCCGCTCGGGTCGTCGATCACCGGCAGCGACACCGTCGCCAACGAGATCGCGGCACGGCTGATCGAGAAGTCGCCTTACACCGCCGACCAGATCGCGACCGCGGTCATGGCCGGCATCGACAAGAGACAGATGGTGATCGTGCCCGACCGCACCGCACGGATCGCCGTACTCACGAAGCGGACGATGCGCCCGCTCTACGACCGCCAGCAGCGCGGCTTCGCCGCGCGGATCTTCGCAATGACCGAGGGATCTCGAGACCGGAGCTGAGCGCTTCCTCGACCGACGAAAGGCAGACGATGAGCAAGGGAACGATCCTGATCACGGGCGCGAGCTCGGGCTTGGGCGAGGAGATGTCGCGACAGTTCGCGGCGCTGGGCTACGACCTCGCACTGTGCGCGCGGCGCACCGACCGGCTCGAGGCGCTGCGGTCCGAGATCGCGGCGACACACCCCGGCGTGACGGTCGCGATCAAGACGCTCGACGTCAACGACGACGACGCCGTCTTCGCGGTGTTCAAGGAGTTCGCCGCCGAGCTCGGCACCATCGACCGGGTGATCATCAACGCCGGCCTGGGCAAGGGCGCGCCGCTCGGGACCGGGCGGTACGACGCCAACAAGGCGACCGCCATGACCAACTTCGTCGCGGCGTTAGCCCAGACAGAGGCCGCGATGGAGATCCTCCGTGCCCAAGCCGCCGCGGGGACGAGGGGACACCTGGTGATGATCTCGTCGGTCACCGCGCTGCGCGGGATGCGCAAGACGCTCACGACGTACGCCGCGACCAAGGCCGGCGTCGCCGCCCTCGCCGAGGGCCTCCTCAACGAGAACGTGAAGGCCAAGGGCATCGACGTCTCGATCATCTACCCGGGCTACATCCGCTCGGAGATGAACGAGAAGGTCGCGCAGAGGACCAAGTTCATGGTCGACACCGAGACCGGGGTCAGCGCGATGGTCAGTGCGATCGAGAAGCGGAAGGAGAAGGCGCTCGTCCCGGCTTGGCCGTGGGTGCCGTTCGGCTTCGCCCTGAAGAGCCTGCCGATGCCCGTAGTCCGGAGGCTCATGTGACCGGATCCTCCGTCGCCGGCGCACAGGACGTCCGCGAGGAGGACGCGTTCGACATCCCCGCCGTCGAGGCGTGGCTGCAGGACAAGGTCCCCGGGGAGATCGCGGAGGTGCGGCAGTTCAGCGGCGGGGCCTCGAACCTGACCTACCTGCTGCGGGTGGCGCCGACCGGCTCAGCCGGCGGCGGTAGCGGCACGCGCGACCTCATCCTGCGTCGGCCGCCGGGCGGCACCAAGGCCAAGGGCGCGCACGACATGGCCCGCGAGCACCGGATCCAGGACTCGCTGGCGGCGGTCTTCCCCTACGTCGCGACGATGGTCGGCTACTGCGACGACCTGTCGGTGATCGGGTCCGAGTTCTACGTCATGGACCGGGTAGAGGGGCACATCCCCCGTCGCGAGCTGGGGCTGGACCTGTCGCCCGAGCAGGTCCGCGAGCTCTGCACCAACGTGCTCGACCTGCTGGTCGACCTGCACTCGGTGGACCCGGCCGAGGCCGGGCTCGAGTCGCTCGGCAAGGGCGAGGGGTACGTCGCGCGCCAGGTTGGTGGCTGGATCTCCAGGTTCGCCAAGGTGAAGACCTGGAACGTGCCTTCGTGGGGGCGGGTCATGAAGTGGCTCGACGAGACCCAGCCGGCGGACCGCCGTACTTGTCTGATCCACAACGACTTCCGGCTCGACAACGTGGTCCTCGCCAACGAGGACCCGACCAGGCCGATCGCCCTGCTGGACTGGGAGATGGCCACCCTGGGCGACCCGCTGATGGATCTTGGCTCCGCAGTCTCCTACTGGGTCGAGGCCGACGACGCGCGCCTCTACCAACGCTTCCGGATGCAGCCGTCCAACGAGCCCGGGATGCTGACCCGCCACGAGGTCGTCGACTACTACTCCGCGCGGACCGGGATCTCGCTCACCGACGAGGAGTGGGCGTTCTACGAGGTCTTCGGGCTGTTCCGGCTGGCGGTGATCCTCCAGCAGATCTACTACCGCTACCACCACAAGCAGACCACCAACCCGAAGTTCAAGAACTACTGGCTCGGGTCGCACGTGCTGCACCGGAGGGCACGCGCGCTGATGCGACAGGTTGGGGCATGAGGCTGCTCTACCTGGTGCGCCACGGTCAGGCGTCCTTCGGCAAGCGCGACTACGACGCGCTGTCCGACCTGGGGCACGAGCAGTCCCGGATGCTCGGCCGCGCGCTCGCGGTCCGAGGAACCGTGCCGGACGTCGTGATCCGCGGAGAGCTCCGACGGCACCGCGAGACTGCGGACGGCATCGTTGCCGGTCTCGTAGAGGAGGGCGGCGACCGGGCGGTTCCGATCGAGGTCGACGCCGGATGGGACGAGTTCGACTTCCAGCACGTGGTCGAGGTCCACAAGCCGAGCTACCGCTCCCGGACGGTGATGATGGCCGACCTGGCCCGGAGCCGCGCACCGAGGCAGAGGTTCCAGGAGATCTTCGAGGACGCGACCGCGCGCTGGACCGCGGGCGGGGCTGACGGGGACTACCGGGAGTCCTTCCCCGCGTTCGCCGACCGGATCCGGGCCGCGCTGCTCGCGGCGGCTGCCCACACGCCCGAGAGGGGCACCGCGGTCGTGGTCACCTCCGGGGGCCCGATCGGGCTGGCCGCCTCCCACCTGCTCGTCGGCGACACGTCGCTGTGGATGGCGCTCAACAAGGTCGCGGTCAACTCGGCGGTCACGAAGGTGATCAGCGGCCGGAGCGGTCTCACCCTGTCCTCGTACAACGACCACAGCCACGTCGAGCACGACCACCGGCTGCTCACCTACCGCTGACCGGTCTAGAACGCATCTCGCCTTTTGTCTACTTATTGACTATAGTTAGTGGTCAACGAGTTGGAGGCAGCAATGAGCGTCACCCAGCACCATCGGGCGCACCGGTGGCACGACCGGTTCCCACCCCGCGGAGCCTGGCGGGCAACAGGAGCGCTGTTGGCCTTCGGTCTGTTCGCCGCCCGTGACCTGGTGGGTGCGATCGCGGTCCTGGTCGCCTTCGCGGTGGCCGAGGTCGTCTACGACGCCGCCGACCGCGCCGGCTAGACCAGCCAGATCAGGCGTCCGCCTTCTCGGCACCGCGACGCCAGCGGATGCCGGCTTCGAGGAAGTCGTCGAGGTCGCCGTCGAACACTGCCTGCGGGTTGCCGCTCTCGTAGCCGGTGCGCAGGTCCTTGACGATCTGGTAGGGGTTCAGCACGTAGTTGCGCATCTGGTCGCCCCAGCTCGCCGCGACGTCGCCCTTGAGGTCCTTCTTGAGCGCTGCCTCCTCGGCCTTCTTGACCGCGAGCAGCTTCGCCTTGAGCACGACCATGGCCGAGGCCTTGTTCTGCAGCTGCGACTTCTCGTTCTGGCAGCTGACGACGATGCCGGTCGGGATGTGGGTCAGCCGCACCGCCGAGTCGGTGGTGTTGACCGACTGTCCGCCGGGGCCGCCCGAGCGGAACACGTCGACCCGGAGGTCGTTCTCGTCGACCTCGATCTCGTCGGTCTGCTCGAGGAACGGCACGACCTCGACCGCCGCGAACGAGGTCTGCCGGCGGCCCTGGTTGTCGAACGGGCTGATCCGCACCAGGCGGTGGGTGCCGGCCTCGACGGAGAGGGTTCCGTAGCCGTACGGCGCGTGGATCGCGAACTCGGCGGACTTGATGCCCGCCTCCTCCGCGTAGGAGACGTCGTAGACCTCCACCGGGTACTTGTTGCGCTCGGCCCAGCGGGTGTACATCCGCATCAGCATCTCGGCGAAGTCGGCGGCGTCGACCCCGCCCGCGCCGGACCGGATGGTCACGATCGCCTCGCGCTCGTCGTACTCCCCGGAGAGCAGAGTGCGGATCTCGAGCGCCTCGACTGCCTTCTTGATCTTGCCCAGCTCCGCCTCGGACTCGGCGAGCGACTCCTCGTCACCCTCCTCGTTGGCGAGCTCCACCATCAGCGCAAGGTCCTCGATGCGGGTCTTGAGCGCCTGGAACCGGTCGACCTCTCCCTGCAGCAACGACAGCCTCCCGGTCACGCGGGTCGCGTTGGCCTGGTCGTCCCACAGGTCCGGAGCGGCCACCTGGACGCCGAGGTCCGCGATCTCCCGCTGCATCGCAGGGATGTCGAGCACCTGCTCGACGGTGTGCATCGTCGCGCTGAGCTGCTTGATCTCGGTGTCGTACTCGGGGCCTGCCACAAGGGTCAAGGTTACGGGCCGGGTCCACCTCACGGCCATTCGTGGTGGCCGCAACGGGCTTCTATGGTGGACGGGTGCCCACCATGCCTGCTCCCTGGCGCGGACTCGTCGATGACGCGGCGATCTTCCCGCCCGGTGATCTCCCGCTCCCCGAGGCCGTTGCGGCCCACGTCGCACGGCGGGAGGAGTGGTACGCCGACCTCGTCGGCCCCCTGGTCGTCAAGGACGTCGACGTCCCCCGGGTGGATGCCGCCGTCGCGGTGTCGGTCGTGCTGACCGGTGGCGGCGGAGCCGTCGCCGGCGCAGCCACCATCTGTGGGAGGTCGCCGGTGACGCTGGCCGGTCTGGAGGTCGCCCTGGCCGACATCGACGACCTGTCGGGCAACGCGCACCGGGTCGCGGTCGCCGTGGATGCTGCGCGCGCTGCAGGCGTGCTCGACGAAGAGGTCCCGGTGTATGTCGAGCTGCCCTCCCGAGCCTCGACCCGGTCGTGGCTCGCGGCCGCCGACATGGTCGCCGAGAGCGGCTTCCGGCTGAAGTTCCGGACCGGCGGACTCAGCGCTGACGCGTTCCCGTCCGCGAACGACCTGGTGCAGTGGATCGACGCTGCTCTCGACCGCGAGACGGCCTTCAAGTGCACCGCCGGCCTGCACCATGCGGTCTGCCACACCGCCGACGACACCGGTTTCGACCACCACGGCTTCCTCAACGTCATGGTCGCGACGAGACTCCTGTTCGACGGCACACCGGTTGCCGACGCCGCCTCGACGTTGGGCGAGCGAGACCCTGCGGTTCTCGTCGCGCAGGCCGAGAACCTCGACCTCGCGGGTGTCCGCCGCTGGTTCACGTCCTACGGCTCTTGCAGCGTCCTGGACCCGTTGAGCGACCTGATCGCGCTCAAACTCCTAAGCGATCAGGCCTGACGCCCCCGGCTCGGCCCCCGCCTCTGGAATGAATTGTGACGTTTTGTATATGCCGGACGTGGATCTCGTTGCATCCTTGAGAGAGGAACCAGGGGGACACCATGACAGCGCACCACGGCAAACACCCGGCGAAGACCGGTATCGGTGTTCGGCGCGCCGTCCTGACGTCTGTGCTGTCAGCGCTGGTCCTCACCGCGGCCGCCATCACCGCCGCAGGGGTGACGGTCTCGAACTCTTCCCCGCGCCCAGACTCGCCGGCCGCCGCCACGGTGCCCCAGACGACCTTGACGCCACCGACCGAGGTCGATGCCGAGCTGCCGGCCCCGCCGGTGGAGGTGGCGGACGTGCCGATCGGCATCCCGGACATCGTCCTGGTCGCTGCTGACGGACCACGGCTGGACGCCGTACCGGATGAGGCACTGGCTGCCTACCAACGGGCGGCCGCCGTCCTCAGCGGCGCCGACAAGCAGTGTCACCTCGAGTGGACGTTGCTCGCCGCGGTGGGTCACGTGGTCAGCGGCCACGGCACCACGGACGGAAGCCGGCTCAACCAGCGCGGCGTCATGCGCCCGACGCTCACCGGCAAGCCGGTGCGGACGGAGGACGGCAAACGGATCCCCGACAGCGACGCCGGGCGCCTGGACAGCGACGCCCGCTTCGACCGACCGGTGGGCCCGATGCAGCTCTCGCCGGCGACCTGGGCCGTGGTCGGCGTCGACAGCGACGGCGACGGCCGGCGCAACCCGCACGACATCGACGACGCCTCGTTGGCGGTGTCGGTGCTGCTGTGCTCGGGCGGCGGTGACCTCCGCCGCGAGGCCGGACGTGTCGACGCCGTACGACGGATCAACGACGACCGCACCTTCGTCAAGACCGTGCTCGCCGTCAATCGTGCCTTCCGCGCCCAGGCGAGCGCGCCGTCCGCCGTGACCCAGTTCGCGATGCCCAGCGTCCCGCCGCCTGTCGTGCTGCCGCAGGACCTGCCGATCGATGCCCGGGTCGGCGCCTCGCCCGACGCACCGAGCGACCCGCCCTCGTCGGACTCGTCGGAGGAGCCACCTCCGACCCAGACGCCGAGCGGCCCGTCGAACGGCCCGGTCGTGGTGGTGCCCACCCCGGAGCCCCCGAGCCCTACGCAGCCGCCGCGAGACCCCATCGACCAACCGGACCTGTGCACGACCGAGCCGGAGCCGACCGAGCCCGAGCCGACCGAGCCCGAGCCGACCGAGCCCGAGCCGACGGATCCGGCATCCGAGTCCACCGACGAGGCTGCCCTCGAGCCCACCGACGTGGCCACCGAGGCTCCGTCCGACGTACCCAGCGACGTCCCGGCCGACGACCCGGCCGACGACGATGTCGTCGGCAAGCCCGGGTGCCCCTCCTGACCGGAGCTTGACCACTCCGTCGGCTGAGCGACAGTGCCGCCGAGCAGGTGGTGGCGACCTTCCAGTCCGCGGCGGTGCCGTTGCAGGACAGCTACGCCCTACTACCGGCGGACGTCAGTCAGCTTCCCCGTCTACGAGATACGCGTCGGCCCGTCGCCGAGGTCGACTGGGCAACATCGCCAGGCCAGGGCACGCCATCAGTGGCAGGCCGTGGTGCCGCTGTCGGTGAAGGTCTGGCCGGCGACCGGGATGAACTGCCAGTCGTAGCTGTTGCTGTGCAGCGTGAGCTTGAGGACGCCGTACGCCGTGCTGTTGCGGACCTGGCTGTTGGGGTGGATGGTGCCGAAGGCGACATGGCTCGCGCCGCCGGTGCCGACGGTGAACTGGCGGATGCCGCGGGTGGGTGCCAGCACGCCGAACGGGTCCATCGGCGCGTAGCGCTCGTAGTGGTGGTTGTGCCCGTTCAGGACCACTTCGGCGTTGTCGTCGTAGAGCGCGCGGAACAGCGGTCGGGTGGCGGTGACCCCGCTGTGGTGGGAGCTGGACGAGTACAGCGGCTTGTGCCAGTAGGCCAGCGTGCACTGCTTGGTGTCGGCGGCGAGGTCGTTGCGCAGCCAGACCTCCTGGGGAGAGCCAGCGACCATGCTGATCTCGGAGTTGAGCGCGACGAGGTGCCAGTCGCCGATGTTGTAGGAGTAGTAGCCCAGCCCCGACGGACCGGCTCGCGCTCCGAAGTAGTTGTAGTAGGGCGCGGCGCTGGCCGTCTTGTAGTCGTGGTTGCCGGGGACCGGGTTGGTCCGGGACTTGAACGCCCCCCAGGACGGGTCGTACCAGTTGGTGAACTCCGCCGCCGTACCGTCCCTCTGGACGTTGTCACCGGTCGTGAAGACCGTCGCGTCGGGGAGGGCCTCGATCAGAGCAGCCGTCTGGAACTTCCCAGGGGTCTCGTTGGCGATGTCGCCCGCACCGACGATCACAGGGTCTGACGGGGGCGCCGAACCGGTCGTGATGACCAGCTGCGGGGCGGTAGCACCTGCCTCGCGCGAGTCGTACTCCGCACCGTCCGAGCTCGTCGAGGTACCACCGAGGCTGTAGGTGCCGTTGCCCGTGATCTGGCCGGTGACGTCGATCTCGACCCACGTGTTGCGGACGACACGGCCGACGGTCCCGAGCAGGGCGCCGTCGATCGCCGGCTGGTTCTTGAAAGTGACCAGGGACTCGGACCAGGCCGTGTTCGACATCAACGACCACCTGCCACCGACGTCGCTGGCGGAGCCGGTCACGTCGGCGACGTGCAGCCGGAGCTTGGCGCTGGCGACCGGCGCGGTCAGTCCGGCGACGGAGAACTTGACGAACGCGCGCTGGATCGCGGCTGCGTCGACGGCGAAGGTCGTGCGGGCGCCGAAGTTGCCGCCTGCGTTGTACTCGGCCACGAACGTGTCGGCGACCGGCTCGAAGGTGGTCGTCGTCACCGCAGCAGCGGATGCCGCTGTATCGGCGACAGGCGCCGCACCTGTGGTGGGTGCGCTGACGGTGGCGATCGCTGCGGCCGCAAGCAATCCCCCGGTGAGCGCAGCCAGGAAAACACGACGATTGCGCATGTTCGGAACATACGCCGCGATCCCGGCGACGGGGACCGCCTTTCCGACGTCGTTACCGGCACCGATACCGCACCGATGGCCGCAGGCCGGCGGACGAACGCAGGTGCCGTCGATAGTCGTCAGTGACCTGAGCGCACCTCACCACAGCTCAGGTCTTACGACCGCCGAGCCCGTCGCAGCCACGGTCGGGCGCTCGGGGCCGCCGGGCAGGTCGAGAGGCAGGTCGACGGGAGCAGCGATCTCGACGACCAGCCGGTCGCCACGGACCGCGACGGAGACCCGCAGGCCGGGATGGGCGCCGTACGCCCCGGCGGAGCGGAGGTAGTCGTGCACGGCCGCGCGGGCGACGTCGGCGCTCAGGTCGAGATCGTCGTGACCGAGCCCTCCTGAGTAGACGTCGTGCCCTTCGGCAGCAGCGTCCGCGCCGTACAGCGCTGCGCCGTCGGCGAGCGAGTCGAGGCTCTGACGCTTGAGGTAGGCAGCGCCCGCGTCGACCACCACCACGACCAGCAGCAGGACGATGACCGCGAAGCCGATGATGAGCACGCTGGCCTGGCCGCGCTGGTCCCTGCGCCTGCACGACTGCCTAGCCACCGCCGACCTCCTGGTAGCGGCCGACCGGCACCGTGTGGGTGGCAGTGAGTGCGAACCGCGGCCGCCCGCCACCGAGCGCATCGGGCAGCAACGGGAGCTCGACGCTGGACCGGATGCGGACGGTGATCATCGAGGTCCCGTTGTGACAATCGTGGGGGTACGGCGCACACGTCACGGTCACCTTCATCGGCGCGTC
Organism: uncultured Actinomycetota bacterium; assembly: GCA_963724275.1. Taxonomy (GTDB): domain Bacteria; phylum Actinomycetota; class Actinomycetes; order Propionibacteriales; family Nocardioidaceae; genus Nocardioides. The sequence continues at coordinate 558,373 of CAVRUB010000003.1, forward strand.
CTCGAGGCCCTGGTCGGCCAGCGCTCGCCGAGCGACTTCCTCCGCTGCCTGCTGACCGGACACGTCGTCCGGGGCGAGGGCGTAGGCCCGGCCCGCGGAGCGGGCAGCGGCCGTGACGCCGAACGCGCCCTGCTGCACCTCCGAGACCGACAGGACGATCCACAGCAGCGGCACGAGCAGCAGGATGCCGAGCCAGACCAGCTCGACGATCGCGCTACCGCGATCTCCTCTCTCCGGCCGGGGCCTCACGTCGGCGTCTCCTCGACAGCCCGCCCCGACACCGAGAACCGGACCGCCGGCCCACCGATCCCGAACGCCGGCACCTCGGCGGTGACGACGATGACCACGCCAGGCAGGCCGTCGACCGCGGCCTGCTCGACCCTGACGTCCTGCGCGAAACGACCGGCGATCGCCGTGTCGATCTGGGCCCGGGTACGCGCGACGCCATCGGCCGGTCCCCGGTCAGCGGTCGCCGCGTAGCGAGCCCCGTCCGACGCAGCGGCGGCGAGCGTCGCCCGCACGTGCAGCACCAGGGCGACCTGCATCAGCCCGGCCACGAGCGGCGCCAGGACGACGACCACGAGGACGAAGTCGACGACTGCGGAGCCGCGCTGGCCGGGCCGCGGCCCGTGGGTCATTGCACCGAGTTGAGGGCGGTACGAAGCATCCCGACCAGCGCCGGGCGGGCGAAGGTGAGCAACGCGGTGACCAGCCCGACCGACATGACGGTGATGAGCACCCAGCCGGGCACGTCACCGCGATCGTCGCGCGGCCTTAGCCGCACCGAGCACCACACCCAGACGGTGAGCAGTGGGTCCATGATCTTTCCTTCCCGAGAGGGGTCCGATGAAAGTGGGGTCAGGGCGCGGTCAGGGAGAGACCGACCAAGCCGGGCCAGAAGGCGAAGACGACGGTCACCGGCAGCACGATGAAGACGACCGGCACCATCATCAGGATCTCCCGGCGCGAGGCCTGCTCGATGAGCTCGCGCCGGCCGGCCTCGCGGACGTCACCGGCCTGCGCGTGGAGCACCTCGGTCAGCGGAGTGCCGCGCTCGACTGCGACGGCGACGCCGTGCGCGAACCGCGCGACGATCGGCACCCCGGTCGTTGCCGCGAGCTGGTCGAACGCATCGGCAACCGGCTGCCCGGTGCGGATCGCGGCCAGCACTGCAGCCAGGTCAGCGGACAACGCGCCCTGGGACCGGCGGACCACGCGGTCGAGGGCGGACACCGGTCCCTCTCCCGCTGCCACGGCCAGCGCCAACAGCTCCGCGACGGTCGGGAACTCCGCGACGATCGCCCGCTCGCGCTTGCGTACCTGTGCCGTCAGGTGCTGGTCGCGGACGAGCACGCCGCCGACGATCCCCATCGCACACAGGACCGCCAGCGGGACCGGGTTGGCTGGACGGGAAAGGGTGCTGAGGACGCCGTAAGCCGCTGTCACGGCGAAACCCGCCAGTCCCCACATGACCTGCTCGACCCGGAAGTCGTGGACGGTCCGGTCGAGTCCGGCCCGGGAAAGGCGGCGTCGTACGGACGGTGCCCCGCCGAGCATCCGCTCGACCAGGTCGGCTGCGGACCGGAGGAACGGACCGGCCAGCGCGGCGAGCGGAGACCGCGGTTCGCCAGCGCGCCCGGCCCCTGCCGGATAAGCGGTGGTCAGATCGCGGACGTAGGGCAGCACCCTCGCCTCGAGCAACGGCCGGCGGAGCGCGACCACCCGCGCGACCGAGAACAGCAGTCCCAGCGCGGCCGTCGCGCCCAGCACCCCGCCCCACACTGCCATCGTCATCGTCCCGGGGCGACGCGGCGTCGTTCGGAGGAGGACCGGAGCAGGGCATTCGAAGAACTCCGCGGCGTGGTCGTCAGGATCCGCCGTTCCGTGGGCAGCCGGCCGATGCGCATCATCAGCCGGTAGGCGAACACGCACGCCGCCGCTCCCGTGACCAGCACGATCGCGCCGGTCGCCGACCGGTAGCGCGTGATCACCTCGGTCTGGAACGCCATCAGCAGGAGAACCACCCATGGCGCGGCGACGGCGAGCCGCGCTCCGTTGATCGTCCAGGACTGGCGTGCCTCGAGCTCGGAACGGGTACGCAGGTCGTCACGGAGGTAGGCGGACAGGTTGCGCAGCAGCCGCCCCAGCTCACCACCGCCGACCTCACGCGCGACCCGCAGCCCCTCGATGACCCGGTCACCGACCGGATCGGCGAGCCGGTCCTTGAGCCGATCGAGGGATTCACCGAACCGACCCGACACCTGGTAGTCGAGGGCGAACGAGTCGAACGCCGGGCGCAGCGGTTCCGGACCCCGGACTGCCAGCGCCGCGACCGCATCCGGCAGAGACATGCCTGCGCGCACCGCCGAGGTCAGGTCGTCGACGGCTTCGGGCCACACCTCGGCGAGCTCGCGGCGCCGGCGCCGCGCCCGGCCGGCGATCATCGCGATGGGGAGGTACGACGCGAGCACACCCACCACGACTGCGAGCGGCGCCGTGCGTGAGACCACGAGGACGACCACGCAGAGGACCGCACCGACCGCGCAGCACAGGAGCAGCACCGACCGCGGGGAAGCGTCGGGCATTCCGGCCTCTGCGAGCATCCGAGCGAGCCGACCTTCCTTGCGCACGTCGGCCCGCGGTGCGCGTGGCGTCGCGAACGCGGACCAGATCAGCAGGGCCCCGAGCCCGACTCCCAGTCCGACCAGCGCACCCATGTCACTCTGCCTCGTGGAGGAGGCGTCGTACGTCGATGCCGACGCGCTCGTACTGCTCGGCCCGCGGCGGCATCCCGATGCTCCGCCGGAGCTGTCCGTCGCGGAGCTCGAACACCGGCTCGGACTCGATGATGTCCTGCTCGATCCGGCCGGGTACCGCGACGATCTCGGTGACCCGGCGCGCCCCGCGGTGGTCGACCTCGAGGTGGACAACGAGATCGATGGACGAGGCGACCGTCGGCACCACGAACCGAGCCGAGATGTTCTCGCCCGCGAGGAGGGGCAGGGTGCATGCCTTGGTCAGCGCCTCCCGTGCGCTGTTGGCGTGGATCGTGCAGAGCCCGGGCAGTCCGCTGTTGAGCGCAAGCAGCAGGTCGAGCGCCTCTTCCGCGCGGACCTCACCCACAATGATGCGGCTCGGCCGCATCCGCAGGGATTCCTTGATCAGGTCGCGCAACCTGATCTCACCAGTGCCCTCGAGGCCCTCCTGCCGGGTCTGGAGAGCCACCCAATCAGGGTGGGGAAAGCGGATCTCGAAGACCTCCTCGACCGAGATCACCCGCTCGCCACCGGGGATCGCCGCCGCCAGGCAGTTCAACATCGTGGTCTTTCCAGCCTGAGTTGCACCGCTCACCAGGATGTTCAGACCCGCCCGGACTGACGCCTCGAGGAACAGCGCGGCCGACGGCGTGAGGCTCTGGAGATCCACGAGCTCCGCCAACCGCGACGCGCGGACCACGAACTTGCGGATGTTGACGGCCGAGAAGCCCCGGCTGATGCCCTGGAGCACGACGTGGAGCCGGTGCCCCTGCGGGAGCATCGCGTCGACGAAGGGCCGACTCAAGTCGACCCGGCGACCCGTGGTCTTCAGCATCCGCTCGACCAGCTCAGCCACCAGGGCGTCGGTGAGCATCAGGTTGGTCAGCTCGTGCCGGCCGTTGCGCGCCACGAACACACGGTCGGGACTGTTGATCCAGACTTCCTCGACGGTCGGGTCGTCGAGCAGCGGTTGCAGCGGACCGAAGCCCGACACCCGGGCGACCAGCTCGGCCACTGTGCCGTCGACGTCGGCCACCGGCGCGACGATCCCGGTCAGGCTGCGGTCGTCGTGGTCGTGGACCAAGGTTTCCGCGAGGCGCCGGACGGCAGCTACCTCCCGCTGCGGGTCGAGGCCGTCACGTCGTACGGCGGCGCGCAGGGCCTCGTCGAGGTGGCCGACCACGGCGTCCTGCGTGCGCAGGACCGCGACCCTGCGCTCGGGCGCGCCAGCGACTGAAGGCTGGGTGGGTTGCAACATGGCCAAGACGACTCTCCCGAGAACGAGATCCGGCGGCAGAGAAACCGTAGAGGACCGAAGGCCCGGTTGGCGAGAGGTACGGCGCCCGAGCTGTGGAAAAGTCGGTCGGGCGAGCCACGTCGGGCCGGACTGGCTGGACTCGTATCAAGGGGCGAGGGCGACCGCGTGACCCCGGGCGCCTCCCTACGGGCCGGCCGCCGCCCAGTGACAAGCGGACGGGCTCGTCGATGGACACTGCATCTGCGGGCACGGCGAGTGGGTGATCGGAGAGACGACAATGCGGCGACGCGTGGGACCTTCTTGGAAGCGTAATATTCCGCCGCGTCTCCCGGCTCCCGAGCACGACAGTGGTTAGTGCCCGAACTGCGGAGCACTGCGATGGCCTTCCCCGGGCGGCCCTTCAGAACGGCCAGGTCCGCGGGGTCGCGGACGATCTGGGTGAGCGGCCAGCCGGCACGGTTGAGCGTGCAGGATTACCAGCTTCGCGTATCTGTTCATCCGGTCCGCGATGGGTTGGCGCATTTTTTCGCGCTGCTGCCGTGGGCCAGTGCGGCCATTCCGGGGTGGGTGATCCGGCCGAACAGAAGCGTGTCCGTCTCGTCGATGGACCCGCCAGAAGTCGGACGCAACCTCTTGCTCTCTGGCGCGTCTCTCTAGGTAGTACGTGCCGAACAACCTGGAGTGTTGTCATCGCGCCGAGATAGGCGCACTGTTGACTGCGCAACTTGCGTCGCAGTTTGCGACGGCCGTCGTGCAGCGTGCAGGGCTGGACGAACTTAGGGACTGTCATGGGCCATCTGCGTGTTCTCCTCATCGTCCTGATTGCGGCGCTCAGCCTGCCGCACCTCGCCGCCACCCCTGCCGAGCCTGCCAGCCGGTCGGCTGTCCGTGTCGTGGCGCCGCAACTACCTCCTGGATTTCGGGACACCGTGGTGACGAGGGTCGCGGCGCCGACGGCGCTGACCTGGACTCCTGACGGTCGGATGGTGATTACCAGCAAGCGTGGCCGGGTGATCATCCGGCACGAGGACGGCACCCGGACCACCGCCCTGGACATCTCGGCCAGAGTCTGCGCGCAGATCGAACGCGGTCTGGTCGGCGTCGCGGTCGATCCCGACTTCGACACCAACCGGTTTCTCTACCTCTACTACACCCACAAGGTCCGCGGCTCCTGCGGAGGCGCCGGACCGGACCCGGCCAACAGAGTGAGTCGCTTCGTCCTCAGACCAAACGACACGATCGCGCGCCGGAGCGAGAGAGTCCTGGTGGACCACATCGTCTCCCCGCAGGCACACCACATCGCCGGAGATCTGGAGTTCGGCACGGACGGATACCTGTACATCTCCGTCGGGGACGGGGTGTGTTCGCTGGTCCACCCGACCCACTGCGGGCGGACGAACGACAACTCGCAACGCCGTCGGCTGCCCCACGGCAAGATCCTCCGGGTCACACGGACCGGCAGACCGCCGGCGTCCAATCCGTACGCCGACGCACGCGGAGCGCGCCGATGCACGCGACCCGCCGGGATACCGTCAGGGACCGGACCGTGCAAGGAGATCTTCGCCTCCGGCTTCCGTAACCCGTTCCGCTTCGCCCGCAAGCCGGGAACCAACCTCTTCTACGTCAACGACGTGGGCCAGCACACCTGGGAAGAGGTGGACCGACTCCGCAAGGGCCGCAACTACGGGTGGAACGTCCGCGAAGGACACTGCCGCCGCGACTCCACCACCAACTGCGGACCCGCGCCTGGCTTCACCAACCCTATCCACGACTACCGCCACGGTGACTGCACCTCCATCACCGGCGGCGCGTTCGTTCCTGCAGGGGTATGGCCAGGATGGAGAGGTTCGTACCTCTACTCCGATTTCACGTGCCGCAAGATCTTCCGACTACGGCGCACGACCGACGGCGGCTTCCGCCGGAGCACCTTCGTGTCGGGAGCCGGGGGCCCGGTCCATCTGCGGTTCGGTCCCTACCGCGACCGGACCGCGCTCTACTACTTGAGCTACTTCACCGGCGCGGTGCACCGCGTCACGCGCTCGACAGCCAATGCGGCCCCGGTGGCCGACTTCACCTACCGACCCGACGGACTCACTCTCTCCTTCTCCGGGGCCGCCAGCTACGACCCGGACGCGGGCGACCGCGTCACCCGCTGGGTGTGGGACTTCGGTGACGGCACCACCGCCGAGAGGTCGACACCGACGACCACCCACACCTACGCAGCGCAGGAGCCCGCCCAGGTCACACTGAGGGTGGTTGACTCTCACGGCCGCGCGTCGGCCGAGATCAGTAAGACGGTCCACCCAGGCGAGCACCCACCAAGCCTTGTGATCACCGAGCCTGACGCGGACGCCAGGTTCGCAGTCGGACAGACGGTCCAGCTCACCGCCGAGGCGTCTGACGCCGAGGACGGGCCGCTACCCGGATCTGCGATCACCTGGACCCTCAGACTTCGCCACGGGAACCACTTCCACCCTTACCTCGGCCCAGTGGCGGGCGGATCCGTGACGACCACCTATCCAGCGCCCGAGGACCTCGTTGCCGCGCGGACGAGCCGGTTGGTCGTCACCGCGAGGGCTGTGGACTCCCGCGGGCTGACCACCACGGTCAGGCGTGCCCTGATACCGCGAGTCGTCGACCTCACGTTCCGCACCCTGCCCACCGGTGGGCGCCTGGTGATCCAAGGACAACGCCGCGCGACTCCTCTCACCGTGCAGTCCTGGGTCGGCTACGTGTTCCTCGTCCGCGCACCAGATCAAGAGATCGACGGTGTGCCCCACGTGTTCGCTCGCTGGTCCGACGATCGGGCACGTCAGCACGACATCACCACACCAGCAACGGCGACCGAATACGTCGCCCGGTTCCGCCGGAGGTGAGTCCACCGGACATTGCAAGCGCGGAGGGGTACGACCACGCGGCCCTTCACGTCGACAGCGAGAACTCCCACTCCGCACCAGCTGTCTACCTCGCTGCTGGGTTCGACGTCCGGTCGGCGTCCGACATGTACACCCTGACCCTCACCCGATGACGTATGGCGTTGTCTCGGGGTTCAGTGCCGGAATGGCACCACTTGAACTGCCAGAGACGCGGCAGGGCTGGGTTTCGTTTCTGTCGGCCCGCTGCGACGGTCAACTGTCCGAGGGTCGCAACACGGTCGAGGTGACCGCGTCTCAGCCGGATGCCCCCGCCAGCAGGGCAGCCAGGCGCCTGACGCGCGTACACGGCGACACTTGGCGCGTGGCCGGTTCGGTCACGCGGTGTAGGCCGTCATACGGATCGAGACCAGAAGCCCAGGCAGGTTAACGCCAAGCTTCACTCCGTAACGGGTCGGCGGATCGGACGGGAACCAGCGCGCCCACTCCTCGTTGAAGCCGTCGAAGTCTGCAGGGTTGGTGAGCAGGATCCCGACCTCCACAACGTCGTCCAGACTGGCGCCACTGGCCCGGAGGATCGCCTGGCAGTTGGTCAGCGCCTGTCGCGTTTGCTCCTGGATCGTTCCGCCGGCGAGGCTGCCGGTGCTGGGGTCGATGCCGACGGTGCCGGAGACGAATACGAACGGTCCTGCCTTGACTGCTTGGCTGAAGAGAGGCGAACTGGGCGCGTCCGCGGTAGCGATGACCTGGCGTGGCATGTTGCTCCTCCTGGGCTGACGACTGGGTCGATGTTGGGCAGAATCCTAGGTCTCGAGCGCGGCGTGATCGTGTGCTCTCCGAGTCCGGTCCAACGGCGGTAAGTCCAACGGCCGCCTGCGCGAGTGAGTCAAGCCGCCGCTACCGGTGAGCGGCAACTGCGGCGGTCCCGCCGGTTCGCCGCACAGCGACCGCAGTTCGGGCAGCCCTCCTCGACCAATCTGCCCGCAGAAAGTAGCCGCTGATCGCGTACTGCCGATGAGTCGCCTTCTCGATTGGCGAACCGGAACGCGAGGGGCCTACCCGGATTGCCGAGACTCGGCGTGTTGCCTGACGGCGGCCTCGTCCTCCTCGCGGGTCCGCATGGTGCCGTGGCCGGTCTCGATCCGCTCCCGCAAGCTCTCGGTGATGTAGTGCCGCCAGGCGTCATAGCAGACGTCGAAGCACTCGTCGGCTGACGCGAGGCCCTCGTGTGTGAAGGTCACTTGCGTCTGGCCGCCGTCGGAGGCGATGTCGAAACGGCCCGTCGTACCGATCCATTCGCCCTTCTCCTCGATGAAGTCGAGGTAGCCGTCGGTGAACTCCCACACCACCCTCTCGCCGGGGACGAGCTCGGCGGTGTGCTGCTTGGAGTAGTGGATGTCTGGCACCAGGTAGAACCAGTCGGCGCCCTGTTGGTCGGTCGGGCCGACGATGTTGGTCGCGCCCCACCAGGAGCGGACGTCGATGATGGCCTCGTAGGCTTCCTGCGGCGTCGCGTCCACGGTGATGGTGTGGGTCAGGTCGCTCATGCGTCGATCCTTTCGTGATCGTGGCGAGGGAATCTCGCCGTTGAGTTGACTGCTCCTAGCGCGGCGATGACAGCGAGGGCGACGAACGCGCTTTGGAACCCGTCGATGCCGGTCAGTGATGTGAGTACCGTCGCCACAACGGCCACGCCGATCGCCCCACCGATCTCGCGCGATGTCTCGACCAGCCCGGAGGCGAGGCCGGTCAGCCGTTCCTCGACGCCGGCGAGGGCGGCGATCTGGATTGCTGGCGCGGCTGCCCCCACCGCGATCCCGGCGAGCAGGAATGCCGGCAGCAGGTCGGTCCAGTAGTTGGCGTCTGCTGGAACTCGGGCCATCAGCAGCATGGCGACCGCGAGCAGTGCCTGGCCGCCGATCAGCAGCTTCCTAGGGCCGAGCACGGCGGCGAGCTTGCTGCCGGTGAGACCGGCGGCGAAGAACGAGATGCCCGAGGTGGCCACCCATGCGACGCCGGTCTTGGTTGCGGAGTAGCCCAGCTCCTGCTGCATCAGCAGCGTGCCGAGGAAGATCAGCGCGAAGAACGTGCCGAACGTGAACAGGGCGCTCAGGTTGGCGGCCACCAGCATGCGGTTGCGCACCGCGATGCCCGGGACGAGCGGCTCTCGCGAGGTCGACTCGATCGCGAGAAACGCGACCATCAGCGCGGCCGCGCCGGCGAAGAGGCTCAGTGTCGACCACGCCGCCCAGCCGTCGGCCGGTCCCTGGCTCAGTGCATAGACGACCAGTAGGAGGCTCCCGGTCAGTGTCACCGCGCCGGCGACGTCGAACGGTTCGCCGGTGACCTCCCGCGCCTTACCTCTGGGCAACCGCGCCGCCATCGCGATCAGGGCGATGCCGATCGGCACGTTCAGCAGGAAGATCGCCCGCCAACCCGGCCCGTCGGTCAGTAGCCCACTGGCGATCACACCGACCGTCGCCGAGATCCCCGCGACGGCGCCGTAGAGACCGAGGGCGCGATTGCGCGCGGCGCCTTCCTCGAAGGTGACCGCAAGGATCGACAGCGCGGCAGGGGGGATCATCGCCGCGCCGAATCCCTGGAGCGCGCGGGACGCGATCAGCAGCTCGGCGCTCTGGGCCAGTCCCGCCAACATGGACGCCGCGGTGAAGATCGCCAGGCCGGAGATCAGCACGCGCTTGCGCCCGACGAGGTCGGCCAGCCGCCCGCCGAGCATCAAGAAGCCACCCAGCATCAGCCCGTAGGCGATCACGACCCATTGCAGCGATTCCTGGCTCATGGCGAGGTCGGCCTGGATCGAGGGGAGTGCGACGTTCACGATCGCGACGTCCAGGACGACCATGAACTGCGCCGCGCACAGGAGCAGCAGTATCAACCCGGTCTTCGGCGGCGCGATGGTCACGGAAGTCACGCCGCCACCACCTCGAAGACCAGGTGGGGAAGGCTGCCCAGCCGCCGGCTGTCGGTGAGGCGGAAGGCCTTGCGGTCCGCCGTCTCGCCCCACAGCCGTGGGCCCGCGCCGACAACAAACGGGTGGACGGTCAGCCGCAGCTCGTCGACCAGATCGTTGTCGACAAGCGTCCGCACCAGCAGGGCGCTGGCGTAGACGACGATCTCGCCGTCCGTCTCGGCGCGCAGCTTGCCGACCTGCTCCACGACGTCACCGCTGAGAACCGTCGCGTTCCCCCACTGCGCCTCGTCGACCGTCGAGGAGACGACGTACTTCGGCATCGTGTTCAGCCGGTCGGCCCACTCACCGGTGCGCTCGCACCAGCGCGCTGCGAACCAAGCGTCGCTGCGGCGGCCGAGCAGCAACGCCTCGGCTGTGACCGACTCGGCGAACTCATGCTCGGTCCACGCCTCACGGTCGGCCTGCGCCATCTCGTTGACCCAGCCACCGCGGCCGGAGCCCTCCACCCCGGATGGGTCGTCGACGACCCCGTCGAGCGAAATCTGTTCGCTGACCACGATCTTGCCCATGCTCTCGCCTTCTTTCACTGGCTGTCATAGGGATGGACACCGGACCGCCGGGAAAGCGGGCGGTGACCGAGCGCCCAGTTTTCGGCTGCGGCGGTGTCAGTACCGGGAGAAGATGAGTCCGAAGAAAAAGGCGCCAATGACCACTGCACTGCTGGAGAAGGCGAAGGCCGGCGACGGCGCAGCGTTCCGGGAACTGGTCGAGCCGTTCCGGCGCGAGCTGCACGTGCACTGCTACCGGATGCTCGGGTCGTACCAGGACGCCGAGGACGTGCTGCAGGAGACGCTGCTCGCGGCATGGACCGGCCTGGCCGGTTACGAGGGGCGCGCGTCGCTCCGGACCTGGCTCTACCGGATCGCCACCAACTCTTGCCTCAACGCGCGCCGGGCCGAGAGCCGGCGGCCAGCAAAGGAGTGGGACGTGCCATACGTTCAACCGCCCGAGCCCACGCGCCTCGGCGAGGTGCCGTGGCTGGAGCCGTACCCGGACGTCGCCCTCGACGGGCTGACCATCCCGCTCGGCCCGGAGGCCCGGTACGAGCAGTCCGAGTCCATGTCCTTGGCGTTCGTCACCGCATTGCAGGCCCTGCCACCGCGACAGGTAGCGGTGCTGATCCTGCGTGACGTACTCGGCTTCCCGGCCCAGGACGTGGCCGAGATGCTCGAGACGACGGTCAGCGCAGTCAACAGTGCCCTCAAGCGGGCGCGAGCGACGTTGGCAGAGCGGCGCGACGACCCTGCGCCCATCACGACGCCAGCCGAGCAGAAGCTCATCGAGCGATTCGTGCGGGCCTATGGCTCGGCTGATGTCGACGGGCTCGTCGCACTACTCACCGACGACGTCTTCATCTCGATGCCCCCGCTGCCGTTCGAATATGAGGGCCTCGATGCCGTCGCCGGCTTTTTTGCAGCCGTCTTCGGCAGCGGCCGGACGCTCCAGCTTGTTCCGACTTACGCCAACGGCCAGCCGGCGTTCGGTGCCTACCTGCGCGGACCGGACGGAGTGAGCCACGGCAACGGCCTGATCGTGCTGACTGTTAGGGACACCAAGATCTGCGCCATGACCCGCTTCGAAACCAGCGTGCTGCCTCACTTCGGGCTGCCCCGCTCCCTGCGATCCGAGTAGGCGCTGGCTAAGCCAGCACCGGAAACGAGTGCGGCCGTTGGTCACGCGGCTGGCAGACATCGAGCACAACCAGTACGCCGAGCACATCGCCGGACTCAGTTGGCCCACGCCACCCGACGCCACCTGGGTCACCGCCCGGCGCGCAGCCTCGGGATGGGACTCGGGCGGTCCCGAACTCGACCGACGGCCGTAGACCATCCCTCGGCCGGCCTCTTCACGGAGTCACGAACCCCCGCGGCGCAGAACGCACCGCGGGGGTTCGTGGACGGGCATAGCCAAGGCTCAGCCGAAGGACCCCGGCACGTCTCGCCGGCGTGCCTCGCCCTCTCCGAGGCCAGACGCCGAAGCCATGGGGTGCCCGCTCGGTGCGGTCAAGAGCCAGATCTCGCGCTCGACCTCGGCAGGCGCCGCGGGCGATGGGTCCCGATGTCGCCCGCTTCACCACGACCGAGCCAGAGGATGGCGCCATGAAGGGATGCTCCAGGCCCAGCTCAACGAGCCCGTTGACGTTGCTGGCACCCCGACCTCGACCTCGGCGACCTCATCGCTCAAGGACAGCAGCGCGTCAGGCGCCGTCGTCGCGTGGTCCTGGGCGGTACGGCAGCCGCTGTGGCCCTGACGGTGGGCGCAGCTTCGCGCTTCTCCAGGCCGGCGACCGGACGACGTCGCCGGATGTTCCGCCGACGACCACCTCGCCCAGTCCGAGCAACGTGGACGTCCCCGACGACGCCACCGACGGCTCGCAGCCGCTCACCTACGGCGTGGGAGGGACCATCCACTACGGCGACCGCGTCATCGAGGCCGCCGAGGATGCCGACGGGTTGTTCCTGGTCGACGGCGGCCTCGCGATCTTCATCGATGACGACGGCAGCTCGAATGAGAGCCGCCTGTTCCTCACCGACGGTGGACTCCGATCCGGTCGAGATCGCACGTGGGGTTGGGATGGTCGCGAACGGCGAAACCGGTTCACTCCTGGTGTGGCTCGACGGAGACGACGTCGTTGTCTACGACACCCACACACGCAACGTGCTCGACCGCCTTCCGTTGAACGGCCGAGGGCTCACGAATCCCATCACGGTGCTCGAGAACGCGGCGTACTGGCACGAGTACGTCGGGGACACGGCAACGACGGAAGGCCGTGACCACTTCGTTCGCTACGACGTGTCGACCGGTGCTCGGACTCGCGCGTCGCAGGCCGACTTCCAGGCCGAGACGCGAACCGCACCACCAGTTATCGTCGCAGGCTCGGCCGACTCGACCCGTCCCGCCGAGGACTTCACCGTCGTCGACTCACAGCCTCGTGGTCGACACCGGTTCGGAAGCGCCAGGCCCTGCCTTCGTCGCAGCGACCGGCGAACGCCTGCGGATCAGCGTCCCGGCAGGGCACGACGGCCAGTCCCTCGGCGTGTTCCAGTGGCTGGACGACGACCGGTTCGCCCTCGTGGCAGAAGGCGGCGTGAAGAACACGCCAACCGGCGATCTGCTCCTGTGCCGCATCTCGACCGCCCAGTGCCGCACCATCGCCTCCGGCGAGCAGTACTGGCTGCTGCCCGGGCCCAACGGCGGCATCGGTTCGGAGGACTGACGTTGGAATGCCATCCAGATCTGGCGGTGATCACTAGGCCGATGCCCGCCCGTCCTCGCTCACAATCTCTCGCCATTACCCAAGGGAACTCGCCATGAACCCGAACCACCTCGCTGTGACCTGCTGCGCCCTGATGACAATGGTGCTGGTCAGCGCCTGCACCGACTCCCCCACCCACCAGCGACGACGTTCTGACCGTCATCGAAGAGACGAGCAGCACCACCACCACGCCGCTACCGAGCGAGCCGACGTACACGTCAGGGCCTGGGGAGGTGTTCCTGCTGCCGAAGGACAGCGACTTCGTGCCCATGGGCGCGGGGCGCTACGAGGTGCGGCGCATCGGCAGCCCGGACCACTACGAGGTCGACGTGCCGGACGGATGGCGGGTGCTGGCCGGCACCTACCTGAACGCGCCCACGGACGGCCACGGCATCTTCTTGGTCGCCTCGCTGCCGAAGGAGCGGACCGATCTTGCCGTCCACCCCTGCCGGGACCACAGCCTGTGGCGGGTCGGGCCGACCGTGCGCGACTTCACGCGCGCGATGCGCGAGCAGCCCGTGTGGAGGGTGAGCACCCCGCGACCCGTGACCCTCGACGGCAACCACGGGATGTATCTCGAGGTCGAGCTCCCGCCGTCGGTCAACCCTGCTAGCTGCGTCGGCGGAGCCGTGTCGGAGTACGAGTCCGGTCGCGACGGGCTGACGACCACCCAGTCGTACCGGGGTCGGTGGTGGATCCTCGAGGTCGCCGGGCAGCGTCTCGTCGTCATGGCCCGCTGCTACGACACCTGCAGCGAGCTCGACCTGGACACCATGTCGGCCATGGCTGAATCCATCACGTTCCCCCAGCGCTAGCAGACCGAAGACTCAGCCGAAGGCGATGACATGCACGTCTCACCGGCGAAGTAGCACCCCTCGGCAACCCGTCGTACGGCGTTGGGGGGACGCCTGGAGGAGTCCGTCGCCCGATCCCGGGCGTGCAGGTGTTCAGAGCAGGCGCCGTACGGCCTCGCGCAGCGCCTGCTCGGGGTCGACACCAGCCTGGCGGGACTCGGCGACGAGGGCGAGCAGCCGGTCGCCGAGGTCGTCGGTGGCGGGCGCCTCCGTGGGACGCCCGGCCCGGTCGAGCCGGTCGAGGACCTTGTCGGCGTAGAGCAGCGCCGGCAGGCCCGGGGGCAGTCCGTCGGTGACCCGGTCTCGTGTCTTCTCGGTCGCCTTGACCGCTTCCCAGGCCTCGGTGACCGATGCGGCGTCCACGGGTGCACCGGCGGTGGGCCCGTAGACGTGCGGGTTGCGGCGCCGCATCTTGTCGGTGATGTCACGCGCCACATCGTCGAGGTCGAACTCGCCCGCCTGCTCGGCGATCACCGCGTGGAAGACGACCTGGAGCAGCAGGTCCCCGAGCTCCTCACGAAGATGGGCGACATCGCCGGAGTCGATCGCCTCGAGCGTCTCGTGGGTCTCCTCGAGGAGGTAGCGCGCCAACGACTGGTGGGTCTGCTGCTGCTTCCACGGACACTCGGCCCGCAGCCGGCGCATGACAGAGACGAACTCCGCGAGCGCGTCGTCCGCAGGTTTCTCCATGGCGTGGACGCGTGTCAGCCCAGCGGGATCGGGGGCTGCTCGGCTGCGGGCTCCGGTCGGGTGCCGCACAGCTCGTCGTCGGGAAGGTCCTCCAGCTCCTCCGCCGTCGGCGCCTCGATCTCGGTCGCCGCCTCGTCGCTCACTGGCACCGAGAGCTGCTCACCGGCGGCGACGAACTCGGCACCCTCGAGCCTGACGTCGAACCGGGGGTTGATCGTGATGTCGTAGTCGGCCGGGTCGGGCGTCTGGTCCGGGGCCTCCTGCCGGATGGCTGACGAGTAGACAAAGGCATCGACGTAGGACCGCAGCGCTTCCTGGTCGTCCTCGTCGACGTCCTCCCAGCCGGGTGCGTTCTCCAGGCCGGGGTCCGGCGCAGTCGGCTCGATCTGGTTGTCGTCGGCGTACTCGGCGTCGACGAGGGAGGTGACCCACACCTGCAGGATCTGGGCCTGCGCGAACTCGCGGCTGGTGGCCGCGGCGTTGGGATCGGCGGCCTGGAGCGTGCACAGTCCGTCTACCACGGCGGTCAGGTCCTCGAGCGGGATCTCGGTGTCCTCGACCTGGGCCGCGACGCCCGGCTGCGGTCCGTCGCCGCCGATGACGTTGCTCGCACAGCCGGTGGCAACGAGCGCGAGGCCGATGGTCGTGACCGTGGCGGCCACGGTCCGTCCGACGCTGTTCCGTCCGACGTACTTCACGCTCGGTTCCCTTCCACTAGCTGCTCGGGTCGATCACGGTGTCGATGACAACGCGAGCCCATTCAAGCAGGGCGATCCCCTCCAGCGGACGCCCGGTGGCTCCCGGGGTGCCGGGGCGCGGGACCAGGATCGACTCGGCCTGGGTCTTGACGATCGACTTGGGATACATCCGCTGCAGGCGTACCACCCGGGAGTCGGGAAGGGTGACCGTCGCGAACCGCACGTTCTTGCCGAGCACCGTGATCTCCTTGAGGCCTGCCTGCCGGGCCCGGGCACGGAACCGTGCGACCAGCATCAGCGCCACGACGGGCGTCGGTGGCTCGCCATACCGGTCGTCGAGCTCCTCGTTGATCTCGTCGACGTCGGCGTCGGTGCGGACCTCGGCCAGCCGCTTGTACATCTCCAGCCGGAGGCGCTCGCTCGGGATGTAGTCGTGCGGCAGGTGCGCGTCGACCGGCAGCTCGATCCGGACCTCGTCGAGCTGCTCGGGAGCGTCGTCCCGGAAGTCGCGGACCGCCTCCCCCACGAGCCGCACGTAGAGGTCGAAGCCCACGTCGGCGATGTGCCCCGACTGCTCGCCGCCGAGCAGGTTGCCGGCACCGCGAATCTCCAGGTCCTTCATCGCGATCGCCATGCCGCCGCCGAGGTCGGAGTGCTGGGCAAGAGTCGCGAGCCGCTCGTGGGCGGTCTCGGTGAGGGGCTTCTCGCTCGGGTAGAGAAAGTAGGCGTATGCCCGCTCGCGGCTCCGGCCGACCCGGCCTCGCAGCTGGTGCAGCTGGCTGAGGCCCAGGGTGTCGGCCCGCTCGATGATCATCGTGTTGGCGTTGGACACGTCGAGACCGGACTCCACGATGGTGGTGCACACAAGAACGTCGAACCGCTTCTCCCAGAAGTCGAGCATCACCTGCTCGAGCTGGTGCTCGCCCATCTGCCCGTGCGCGGTGGCGACCCGCGCGTCGGGAACCAGCTCCCGGAGCTTGGCGGCGGCCTTCTCGATCGACTGCACCCGGTTGTGGATGTAGAAGACCTGCCCGTCGCGCAGGAGCTCGCGTCGTACGGCGGCGACGGCCTGGCGGTCCTCGTAGGCACCGACGTAGGTGAGCACGGGATGCCGTTCCTCGGGCGGCGTGGTGATCGTCGACATCTCCCGGATGCCGGTGATCGCCATCTCGAGGGTCCGCGGGATCGGTGTCGCGCTCATGCTCAGCACGTCGACGCTGGTGCGGAGCCGCTTCATCTGCTCCTTGTGCTCGACGCCGAACCGCTGCTCCTCGTCGACGATGATCAGGCCGAGGTCCTTGAACCGGACGTCCGGGTTGAGCAGCCGGTGGGTTCCCACGACGATGTCGACGGTGCCGTCGATCATGCCGGCCGACACCTCGGCAGCCTCCTTGTCGGTCTGGAACCGACTGAGTCCCTTGACCAAGATCGGGAAGCCGCTCATCCGCTCCGTGAACGTCGACAGGTGCTGGCTCACGAGCAACGTCGTGGGCACCAGCACCGCGACCTGCTTGCCGTCCTGCACCGCTTTGAACGCCGCCCGCACCGCGATCTCGGTCTTGCCGTAGCCGACGTCGCCGCAGATCAGCCGGTCCATCGGCATCGTCCGCTCCATGTCGGCCTTGACCTCGTCGACGGTCGTCAGCTGGTCGGGCGTCTCGTGGAACGGGAAGGCGTCCTCGAGCTCGCGCTGCCACGGGCTGTCGGGCCCGAACGCGTGACCCTTGGTCGCCTGCCGCGCCGCGTAGAGCTTGATCAGCTCCGCCGCGATCTCGCGGACCGCCTTGCGGGCGCGGTTCTTGCGCTTGGTCCAATCGCCGCCCCCGAGCCGGTCGAGGCTGGGCTGCTCTCCGCCGACGTACCTGGTCACCTGGTCGAGGGCATCGGCAGGGACGAAGAGCCGGTCGGGCGGAGCGCCGCGCTTGCTGGCGCCGTACTCGAGGACGAGGTACTCCCTCGTCGCGCCGTTGACCTCGCGCTGCTTCATCTCGACGAACCGCCCGACGCCGTGCTGCTCGTGCACGACGTAGTCGCCGGACTTCAGCTCGAGCGGGTCGATCTGTCGCTTGCGCCGGGTCGGCATCGCGCGCATGTCGCGGGTCGACGCCTTCTGGCCGACGATGTCCTCACCGGTGAGGACGACGAGGCGCAGGCTCGCGTCGACCAGGCCGTGCGCCAGGTTGCCACAGGTCACCGTGACGACGGCGGCATCCGGTCGGGAGCCCGCCGACAGGTCCTCGACGAGGCGGGCCGGTACGTCGCGCTCCCCCAGCGCCTCGACCATCCGCTGCGCGGGACCGTGACCGGTGTGGACGACCACGACGGCGTGCCCCTCGGTCCGCCATCGCGCGATGTCGGTGAACGCCTTCTCCACGTCGCCCCGGTAGGGCTCGGTCGGACGTGCCGCGATCGTCCGTGCGCCGTCGTCGGCCGGGTCGCCCTCGTCGAGCCCGAACGGCGAGAACGTCCACCAGGCCTGTTGCTGCTCGAGCGCGTGGGAGCGTACGTCGGCGAGCTCGCGGTAGGACGCCGCCTGGAGGTCGATCGGGGCCTGACCGCCGCCGGCGGCGGCCGCCCAGGACGCGCCGAGGAACTCCTCGCTCGTCGCAACCAGGTCGTGGGCGCGGGCACGGGCCCGCTCGGGGTCGAGCACCAGCACCTGCGTGTCGGCCGGCAGGAGGTCGACGAGCAGCTCGAGCTCGTCGACGAGGGCCGGAATCAGCGCCTCCATGCCTTCGACCGCGATGCCCTGGGCCAGCTTGTCGGTGAACTCCCGCAGCTCGGGGTGCTCGCGGCCGAGCTCGGCTGCCCGGGCCCGCACCTCGTCGGTCAGCAGCAGCTCGCGGCAGGGCGGCGCCCACAGCCGCGCCTGGGTCGCGATCGTCCGCTGGTCGGCGACGGCGAACGAACGGATCTCCTCGACCTCGTCCCCCCAGAACTCCACGCGCAGCGGGTGCTCCTCGGTCGGCGGGAAGACGTCGACGATGCCGCCGCGCACGGCGAACTCGCCGCGTCGCTCGACCAGGTCGACCCGGGAGTACGCCGCCCCGGCCAGGCCGGCGACGACGTCCTCGAGGTCGGCGGACTCCCCGACAGCCAGCTCGACGGGCGTCAGGTCGCCGAGGCCCTTCACCTGGGGCTGCAGCAGCGAGCGGACGGGTGCCACGACGACCTTCAACGGCCCGGTGCCCGCCTCGGCCCCGGGGTGGCAGATCCGGCGCAGCACGGCGAGCCGGCGCCCGACGGTGTCGCTGCGGGGGCTGAGCCGCTCGTGCGGCAGGGTCTCCCAGCTCGGGAAGTAGCCGATCGTCTCGGGGTCGAGCATGTCGCCCACCTCGGCGACCAGCTGCTCGGCCTCCCGCGTGGTCGCGGTGACCGCGAGCACCGGGCGCCCGGTGCGCGCCAGTCCCGCAACGATGAACGGACGGAGGGGTTCGGGGCCGGTCAGCTCGTGCGCAGGGAGCCGCCCGTCGGCCGCGTCGGCCATCGCGGCGGCGAGCGCCGGATCGGCGAGGACGAGGTCGGCGAGTCCGGCGAGGGTCACGGGGGGCCAGTCTACGTCCGCGAGTTAGCCCGCTTCGGAGGCGGCCAGCTCGGCCTTCCACTCGCGGAACGACTCCTCGGAACGGCCCCTCCTCCAGTACCCGGAGATCGACACGTCGTCGCGCGGCAGGCCGCGCTCGCGGAGCAGGTAGGGCCGGATCTGGTGCATCACCACCTGCGCCTCTCCGTGCACGAACGCATGCACCCGGCCCTCGCGCCACGGAAGTGCGCGCACGGCATCGGCCAGACCGGGCTGGCCGGGGTCGGACCGGTAGAGCCAGGTGACGTCGATCTTGTCGGGTGCCGCCAGCGGGTGGACGTACGTCGGGGCCTCGACCTCGATCACCACGTAGCCTTCTGCGTCATCAGGCAGCGCCGCGAGCGACTGTCGGATCGCAGGGATGGCGGCTTCGTCGCCGGCGAACAGGTGCCAGTCGGCGTCAGGGTCCGGCGCGTAGGCGCCGCTGGGGCCACGGACCGAGATCGTGTCTCCGGGCAGTGCGGTCGACGCCCACGGACCAGCGATGCCCTGGGTGCCGTGCACGACGAAGTCGATCGCGAGAGTGCCGGCCACCGGGTCAGGATCGATCACCGTGTAGGTGCGCATCGTCGGCCGCTCACCCTGCGCCAGGAGCTCAGGGTCACCGAAGATCAGCTTGACGTAGCGGTCCGTGTGGTCGCTGCCCAGGAACGCCGAAAGATCGTCGCTGCGGAAGTGGAGCCGCACCATGCCAGGGCTGAGCTGCTCGTTCGCGGTGACGGTCAGGACGGTGATCGGCTTGGACACGCGATCGAGCCTAGACGCGCCCTCGTTCACGCCCCGAAGCGGCGTTCCCTCATCGCATAGGCACGGATCGCCCGCAAGAAGTCGACCCGGCGGAAGTCCGGCCAGTAGGCCTCGCAGAAGTAGAACTCGGACTTCGCGCTCTGCCAGAGCAGGAATCCGCCGAGTCTCTGCTCGCCCGAGGTGCGGATCACCAGGTCGGGATCGGGCTGCCCCTTCGTGTAGAGGTGGTCGGCGATGTGCTCAACGTCGATGATCCCCGCGAGTTCCTCCAAGGAGGTGCCCTTCGCGGCGTGCTCCTGGAGCAGCGAACGTACGGCGTCGGCGATCTCCCGGCGCCCGCCGTACCCGACGGCGACGTTGACGATCATCCCGTCGACGTCGGCAGTGAGCTCGGCCGCGGCCTTCAACCGGGCGGCGGTCTCGTCGGGCAGCAGGTCCAACGCACCAACCGGGTTGAGGCGCCACCGGCGCTGGTCGGCGAGGCTGTCGACCGCCTCCTCGATGATCTCGAGCAGGCGGGCGACCTCCTGGGCGGGGCGGTTGAGGTTGTCGGTCGACAGCAGCCAGAGGGTGACCACCTCGATTCCGATCTCCTCGCACCAGCTGAGCAGCGGTTCGATGTTGGCCGCACCGGCGCGGTGGCCCTGCTCGGTGTCGCGGCCGACCGCCTTCGCCCACCGGCGGTTGCCGTCCAGCATCACTCCGACGTGCTTGGGGAGGTTGTCGGGCATCCGACGCAGGACGCGGTTCTCGTAGGCGGGGTAGAGCACTCGGCGCAAGCCCTGCTTCCAGTCGACCACCCGACGATCGTAGCCATCCGGCGACCAGGTCGAGCGTCTTCCGCCCTAGTTGCGGAGGCTGACACGATGGGGGCGCGAGGACGTAGACCTGAACCGCGAGAGGACGACGAATGACTGCCGCAGCTTGGCACCCGGACCCCACTGGCCACCACGAGCTCCGCTACTGGGACGGCACCCAGTGGACCGAGCACGTCTCCGACGGTGGCGTGCAGTCGACATCACCTCTCACTCCGCCTGAGGAGCCCGACTACGGTAGTGGCGGCGCACACAGCGCGGAGACGCCGGCGGTCGAGGAGACAGCCACGGACCGCCCTGAAGGCCAGATGGACGAGTCCCCCACCGAGGACGCGTTCATGATGGAGACCCGCGTGGTCGGGTCGCCGCCCGCGACCGAGCAGACGGCTGCGACGCCGGCCGAGGAGTCGTCCGCCCCGGACATGTCGAGCGTCGACGCTCCCATGCCGGAGGCTCCGATGGCTGGGGCGCCGCCGTCGGCCGCTTCGGGACCGGTGGACCCCTACGCGGGACAGCCGTACGCCGCGGGTCCCGCGGCCGCGCCCGCGGTGCAGTCCGGGTACTCGGCGATGCCCGGCATCACCGGCGACCTCGTCGACGGGAGGTTCTCCGAGAAGGAGACCGGCGTCGGCCCGTCGCTGCAGAACAGCAAGCTGCTCCGGGTCCGGGTCGCCGAGCCGTTCATGGCGCGGCAGGGGTCGATGGTCGCCTACCAGGGCCAGGTCAGCTTCGCCCACCAGGGCGGCGGCGCCGGGAAGTTCCTCAAGAAGGCGCTCACCGGCGAGGGTCTCTCCCTGATGCGGGTGGAGGGTGCGGGCGACGTGTTCCTGGCCAACGGGGCCGAGCACGTCCACATCATGCATCTCACCAACAGCGGCATCTCGATCAACGGCGCGCACGTCCTCGCGTTCTCGGCCTCGCTGGACTGGAACGTCGAGCGGGTCAAGGGCGGCAGCATCGCCGCCGGCGGCCTGTTCAACACGACCCTGCGGGGCTCCGGCTGGGTCGCGATCACGACCGACGGCGATCCCGTGGTACTCAACGCCGCCGAGGCGCCGACCTTCGCCGACACCGACGCCGTCGTCGCGTGGTCGATCGACCTCCAGACGTCGATCAACAAGTCCTTCACCGCCGGTGCGCTGATCGGCCGCGGCTCGGGCGAGGCGTTCCAGGTCGCGTTCGGTGGTCAGGGCTTCGTGATCGTGCAGCCGTCGGAGGGGGCGATCGTCCCGCCGCACACGCACTAGAGGAGCACTCACGCCTCGCTGGGCGGCGTCGTGTTCACCGTCACGTCGACGGAAACGCGCTCGCCGCTAGGTGCGACGGTTAGCCTGCATTCATGAACCAGGCCATCCATCAAGCGAGCGAACGCGCTCGTGCAGGCTTGGAGCAGATCGGCGACGAGATCCGCGAGACCATCGCCGACGTCAAGCCGAAGCTGCGAGGCTGGCTGCACGCCGGGTCGGTGCCGCTGATCCTGGCAGCGGGGATCGTCCTGATCTGCCTGTCACCGACGGCGACCACCAGGATCGGGTCCGCGCTCTTCGTCTTCACCGCGCTGCTGCTGTTCGGCGTGTCGGCGATCTATCACCGCGGCACGTGGTCACCGAAGGTGTGGCGGTTCCTCAACCGGTTCGACCACGCCAACATCTTCTTGCTGATCGCCGGCTCCTACACGCCGTTCAGCCTGATCCTGCTCGACGGCGTGCAGCAGACCCTGCTGCTGACGGTCGTGTGGACCTCGGCCGTCCTCGGCATCGCGTTCAAGATCTTCTGGCCGTCCGCTCCCCGGTGGCTGTCGGCTCCCATCTACATCGCCATGGGCTGGGCGGCGGTCTTCTTCATCCCCGCGTTCTTCGACGGCGCGGTCGCGCTCGGCCTCGGCATCGGCGTCGCGATCTTCGTGATGATCGCGGTCGGCGGCGCGCTCTACACCGTCGGTGGCCTGGTCTACGGGTTCCAGTGGCCCGACCCGTCGCCGCGCTGGTTCGGGTTCCACGAGGTCTTCCACAGCTTCACGATCGTCGCCTTCGTGGCGCACTACGTGGGCGTCTCGATGGCGACCTACTCGCTGCGCTGAGGTCTCGAGACGGTCGCCAGAGCGACCTCCTCGACCACCGAAGGGAACAGCGTGCGCGACCTCCTCGACCACGGGGAACAGAGCGACTTCCTCGACCACCGGGACCGGCGAGGCGCCGGAGCGACTTCCTCGACCAGCGGGGGAACAGCGCTAGCGCGACTTCCTCGGCTGACGCTTCAGCAGGCGCCGGAGCGACTTCCTCGACCAGCGGGGGGAACAGCGCTAGCGCGACTTCCTCGGCTGACGCTTCAGCAGGAGCAGCACCTCCAGGTGCGCGGTCTGGGGGAACATGTCGAGCACCTGGGCCCGTACCGGGCCGTAGGAGCGCATCACCCCGAGGTCGCGCGCCAGCGTCTCCGGGTAGCAGCTGGAGTAGAGCACCGCGGCCGGTCCCGCTTCCTCGAGCCGCGCGGCCAGGTCGGCGCCGAGCCCGCGCCGCGGCGGGTTGACGACGACGAGGTCGGCGCTGTCGTCGAGGAGGTACGACGTCGCGTCCCCCGCGATGAACCGCACCTGGTCCGGAGACAGGCCCGCGTCGTCGCGGCCGCGAACTGCGGCGGCGACGGCCTCGGGGCTGATCTCGATCCCGGTGACCGTCCGGCCGGGAGCAGCCAGGTGAAGTGCGAACCCGCCGACCCCGCAGTAGAGGTCGTGCACCGATGCCGGGGCGAGCTCGTCCACCCAGGCCCGCGCCGCGCGGTACAGCGAAGCCGCGACGTCGGTGTTGGTCTGGAAGAAGCTGCGCGGGCCGAGGTGGAGGGTGAGCCCGTTGACCTGCATCTGCAGCGTGCCCTGCGCGGTCAGCACCACCTCCCGCTCCCCCTCCAGGAGCGCGGCGTGAACCGGCTGGATGTTCAGCGTCACCACCCGCAGCCCCGCCACCGCCTCCAGCAGCCACGGCAGGTGCTTGCGGATCCGGGCTTCGGCCTCTGTGGACCGGAGCACCCAGCGCACCATCAGCTCGCCGGCGGGCGATTCGGTGACGAGCACGTGCTTGAGCTCGCCGCTCCGTGCCGAGATGTCGTACGGCGCCAGCCCGGCGCGGGTCACGAACTCTGCCAGGACCGGCAGCGTCATGCGGATCCCCCGGGTGTGGAGCGCGCAGTCACGCAGGTCGACCGCGCCCCGACGCTGGTCCCACAGCCCCAGGGTCGGCTCGGTGGCCGTCCCGCCGACGACCATCTTGGCCTTGGTCCGGAAGCCTTCGGGGACGCTCGGCGCCGGCGCCAGCCACTCCGGCTCCGGCCGGTCGCCGAGCGCGGCGCGGACGAGCTCCCGGGTGGCTGTGTGCTTGGCGGCGAGCTGGTCGTCGTACGGACGCTCCAGCCAGGTGCACGACCGGCACTCGAACCGGTCGTAGTGCGCACACTCGAGGAGCAGAGGTCCGGTCGCCCCGGGAAGCGGAGCGACCGGCCCTGACATGGCCCCAATCGTAGGTGTCAGCCGAGACGGTCCGCGGCCGGATCCCGCCGGGGGGCACGCCGTCAGAGAAGGTCGGCGGCCACCCTCAGGTCGGAGACCAGTGCGTCGTACGCCGCCTCGCGGTCGTCGGTCCGCAGCACCGCGGAGGGATGCGTCGTCGGGAGCACCCACCGGGGCGGGCGGGCCAGCGGGTAGGAGTCGGGCCAGTCGGTCGTCCGGCCACGCGCCTCGCCGACCCTGAAGGACGAACCGAACAAAGCCTTGCCGGCGGTGCCCCCGAGCACCACCACGCCCTCCGGCCGCACCAGGGCCAGCTCTGCCTCGAGCCACGGCCGGCAGGCCTCGACGTGCCCGCGCCCGGGCGACTTGTGGATGCGCTGCTTCCCGCGGGTGCCGGACCACCGGAAGTGCTTGACGACGTTGGTGCGGAACACGCCGTCGGGCTCGATCCCGGCCTCGGCGAGCGCCCGGTCCAGCAGCTTGCCGGCCGGTCCGACGAAGGGCTCGCCCGCGCGGTCCTCCTGGTCACCCGGCTGCTCGCCGAGCAGGACCAGGGAGGCACCCGACCGGCCGTCACCCATCACGCCCTGGGTCGCCCCGCGGAACAGGTCGCACCCTTCGCAGGCCTGCACCGCCTCCCGCAGGACCTGCAGGCTCGGGTCCTGCGGCACCCACTGGTCTGCCCCGACGTAGCTGCGTGCCGCCACGCCGCCCCAGTACCCGAAGCGGGCGCGATCATCGCCGCACCGCCCTAGGGTGTGGCCATGGCAGGCGCGCTGGAGCGGCTCGAGGCCGACCCGGTCCTCACCACGATCGGCCGCCTGCGCGCCCGGATCGAGGCGAGGTTCCCCCAGCGTGGCCTCTACGCGGTGTCCCGTGAGCTGCTGGAGCTGGCCGACCGGGTGGCGACGAGCTCCGCGCGCAACCGGGATCGCCTCCGCCTGGTGCGCATCGGCTCGCGGGCGCTGGTGGTGCTCGTGGTCGTCCTCGCCGCCCTCGCCCTGGGCTTCGCCGTGCGCGCGGCAGTGGTCGACGGCGGTCCGGCGCACGACGTGGAATGGCTGACGCTGCTGGAGAGCGGTGTCAACGACCTCGTGTTCGCGGCGATCGCGATCTGGTTCCTCTTCACGGTGCCCGAGCGGATGCGTCGCGCCGACACCCTCGCGTTGCTCCACGAGCTGCGCTCGCTCGCGCACGTGATCGACATGCACCAGCTCAACAAGGACCCCGAGCGCCTGCGCCCGTCGTTCACGCCGACGCCAATGAGCCCGGCCATGGATCTCACCTACGAGGAGCTCGAGCACTACCTCGACTACTGCTCCGAGCTGCTCAGCCTCGTCGGCAAGACCGCGGCCCTGTGCGCCGAGGAGTCACGCGATGCCGTCGTGCTCGACACCGTGTCCACGATCGAGACCCTCACCACCAGCATGTCGAGGAAGATCTGGCAGAAGATCTCGATCCTCAACGAGGTACGCCGCTCGGCAAGCAACTGACCTGCCTACCGCTTCTTGCCGCTCCGTCCGTAGAGGGCGGCGACGAGCTTGCCGGCCCGCTCCTCGTCCTTCGGCGTACGGCGGAATGTCGTCATCGCCAGCGCCGGCTTGAACCGCTGCCGGGTGATCGCGTGGGAGTAGGTGAACTCCTTGAGTCCGTCCGGTCCGTGGATCCGCCCGAAGCCCGACTCGCCGATCCCACCGAACGGGAGCCCCGGCACGCCGGCGAAGGTGAGCACGCCGTTGATCGCGGTCATTCCGGCGCGCAGCCGCTCGGCGGTCTGGACGGCCCGGGCCTTGCCGAAGACCGTCGAGCCCAGGCCGTAGGCGGTGGAGTTGGCCTTGGCGACCGCCTCGTCCATGTCGCGCACCTTGGTCACCGTGACCGTCGGCCCGAACGTCTCCTCGGTGATCGCCGCGGCATCATCGGGGACGTCGACCAGGACGGTGGGCTGGACGTAGCGCTCCCCCACCGAGTCCGGGCCACCCACCACGGCACGGGCGCCGCGAGCGAGGGCGTCGTCGATGTGGCGCCGGATGATGTCGATCTGCGATGGCATCGTGATCGGGCCGAGCTGCCCGCCGGGCTCGGCGGCCAGGTCCTTCGCCCTCGTCGGTCAGCTCACGGACGAAGTCGTCGTAGACCCGCTCGTGGACGTAGACCCGCTCGACGCCGGCACAGGTCTGGCCGGCGTTGGACGCTGCTCCCCAGATCGCCGCATCTGCGGCAGCGTCGAGGTCGGCGTCCTCGTCGACGATCAGCGCGTCCTTGCCGCCTGCCTCGATCAGCACGGGCGTGAGCGTCTCGGCGCACGCCGCCATCACCCGGCGGGCCGTGGTCGGTGACCCGGTGAACGCGACCTTGCCGACGCCGGCCGCGCACAGGGCGCTGCCGGTCTGGCCGAACCCGGTCACGACCTGGAGCACCGGGCGGCCGATCGCCTCGAGGAACGACCGCGCGAGCCACTCGCCGATGCCGGGGGTGTGCTCGCTGGGCTTGAACACGACCGCGTTGCCGGCGGCCAGGGCGTAGACGATCGAGCCCATCGGGGTGAAGACCGGGTAGTTCCACGGCCCGATCACCGCGACGACGCCGAACGGGCGGTAGGCGACCGTCGCCGCGTTGTTGGCCATCAACAAGCCGGGAGCGACGCTGCGTCGCTTGAGGACCTTCGCCGCATGCGTGGCCGCCCAGTGCAGGTGGTCGATCGCGAGCGTGACCTCGATCGCGGCGTCACCGGACGGCTTGCCGTTCTCGCGCTGCATCAGCTCGACCAGCTCGTCCATGTGCTGGACGAGGTGCTTCTGCCAGCGGATCAGCCGCTCCTTGCGGCCGTCGAATCCCAGACCCTCCCACCAGCTCGCCTCGATCCGGGCGCGGTCGACCACTGCCTCGACGTGGTCGGCGTCGTGGATCGGGTGGGTGCTGACGACCTCGCCGGTCGCAGGGTCGAGCGAGTCGAAGGTGGCAGCAGTCGTGGCGGGAGAGGGCACAACAGTGGTCATGGCCCGAAAAGTACTGCCCGCCGCCCAATTGACGGATCCGACCGTTAGTCGGAGAGAGACGGGCCCGACGCTGAACGCGTCAGCCTGAGGTGCCGACCAGCAGCAAGGTGAGCAGCAGGCTGGCCGCCAGCACCACTGCGGTCACGACCAGCCCGGCGATCGGCGTCCGGCGGGCCACCCGCTCCGCCAGCTGGTAGAGCGCGGTCAGGCCGAGGAGGAGCGCGGTGACGTGGAGGAGCACGGCGAGCGCGACGCCCGTCACCGCACCGGCGATCGCGAACCGCCCCCAGGTCAGGCTGAGCAGCAGGGGGATCACGACCGCGCCCGCCAGCCCGCCGGCCAGCTCGAGGACGAACCCACGACCGGCCCCCATCCACGGCAGCCAGGCGACGACGTCGAACAGGTCGAGCGTCGCGACGACGCCGAGGGCGGCGACGAGCAACAGGCTCCCGAGGGCGGCGACCAGGTAGCGCAGGTGGCGCCGGCGGGACCAGGTCTCCGAGCCTTCCCAGATGGTCCCGAGCGTCACCGCCGACCACACCAGCCAACGCCGGATCAGTGGGATGTGGCTGTCACGCATCCCCCGGCGGAAGACCAGGTCGGCAGCCACCCGGTCGATCGGGTCTGCGCCCGGCGGGTACCGGGTGGCGACGTAGTCGTTGCCACCCACCAGCCCGTCGTGGACCAGGGCGGCCGGTAGGTGGGCACCAGTCCTGGGCACCAGCCAGGTGAGCGGGGTCGGGACCGAGGCGAAGTCGGTGCGGAACGAGGTGAGGTCGGCCGGCACGAGCAGCTCGCCGTACTCCTCGTCCTCGTAGGCGATCCTCCGCAGCATGCGGAACGACTCGCGGGCCCTGCCGCCGGACATCTCCTCGACCCGTTCGAGCATCACCTTGGCGGGGAGATCGGGACGCGAGCCGCCCGGCGGCAGGCCGCCGTCGTAGAAAGCCGCCGGGTGGGGTGTCGTGGGCACGAGGTCCATGAGCCGATTGTGGCGCTGCCGCGGCGGCACGGAGGTCAGGCGCACCTGCCGTTGCCGACGGCGTTGAGGCCGTTGAGGTCACCGGTGGCGAAGTCGCGCCTGCCCACGTTGTCGGGATACATCAGCTCGTCGGCGGAGTCGACGTGGTCGAGGCCCACCAGGTGACCGAGCTCGTGCAGCAGGATCGCGCGCCGCTCACCGCCGTCACCGAAGACGTCACCCATGTCCTCGAAGGCGTCGCTGTCGAGGGTGACGCCGCCCGTGACGTAGCGCAGCCACCCTCCAGGGTCGACCTGGACGGCGACCGCCCCGCCGATGCCGGCGACCTCGTCCTCGAGCTCCGGCACCTCGTCCTCGGTCGCCCAGGCGATGAGCACCGGCTCGTGCCGGCCGATCGTGGGCGCGAACTGCCGGTTCCACTCGGGCCGGCGGTCGGTGC
Source organism: uncultured Actinomycetota bacterium (assembly GCA_963724275.1). Lineage (GTDB taxonomy): Bacteria > Actinomycetota > Actinomycetes > Propionibacteriales > Nocardioidaceae > Nocardioides. The sequence goes on from CAVRUB010000003.1 coordinate 586,817, forward strand.
GGCCGTCGTACACGAACTCGAGCCCGGTGTAGTGCGCGACGACCTCGATCGCCTCCTCGACGAACTCCTCGGTGTCGTCGGCGTCGTCCGGTGCGCCCTCGGGGTTGATCTCGTAGTGGATCTCGTCGCACGGGTCCCAGGCCACGGGCTCATTCGGGTTGTCGGGCTGGTTCTCGAGGAACGCGTAGCTGCCGCCGGGCGGGACGTCGGCGGGGTCACGCAGCCGTTCCTCGCCGATCCCGAGCACCCGCCGCAGCGCTGCCGGTCCGTCGGCCGGGGCGAACAGGACGATCCCGCCGAGCACCACCACGCTGATCAGCAGCGCCAGGCCCGACCGCCACCGCTCGCTCATCGGTCGGGTCATGGGAGCAATTCTGGTGCGGTCACCGGGCGCTCGCAGACGAAGCCGCGGCACACGTAGGCGGCCGGTCGGCCGTCGACGGGCGCGCGCCCGGCCAGCAGGGGTACGTCGTCGCGCGGCCCGTCGGCCACCACCACGACCGCGCCCGGGATCCGGCGCGCCCGAGCGGCGAGGGCGTCGCGGTCGGGGCCGGCCGGGCCCACGACCGCGACCTCGAGCGGCCCGTCGAGCATCGTGTGGGCAGCCGCGAGGGACCAGCCGGCGAAGCGGGGCGCCCGCTCGACGAGCCCTGCGATCGTGGCGACAGCCTCCTCGGCAGCGTCGCGGTAGCGCCCCTCTCCGGTGAGCGCATGAGCCGTCGCGAGGGCGTGGACCATGCTGCTGGTACCGCTCGGCGAGGCGTTGTCGCCCGGGTCCCGCGGCCGTGCGACCAGCGCCTCCGCGTCGGCGTGGGTGTCGAAGAACCCGCCGTCGGGCGCACGGAAGCCGGCAAGAGCGTGGTCGAGCAGCGCGGTCGCGAGGGTCAGCCACCTCGAGTCGCCGGTCGCCTGCACGAGCGACAGGAAGCCGGCTGCCACGCACCCGTAGTCCTCCAGCACACCGGCGTGCGGACCGACGACACCGTCCCGGGAGACCCGCAGGAGTCGTGCCGTCGGAGACGTGCAGACGGGCGAGCAGGTCGCCCGCCGCGACGGCGGCGTCGACGTACTCCTGCTCACCGAGGAGCAGGCCGGTGTCGCACGAGACCGCTGATGGCCAGCCCGTTCCAGGCCGCGACCACCTTGTCGTCGCGACCGGGGCGCGGACGCTGGTCGCGGGCTGCGAGCAGGAGCCGGCGCGCAACCGCGATCCGGTCGCGCTCCGGCCCGTCCGACGGATAGTGCCGCAGCTGCAGCATGGAGGTGCCGTGCTCGAAGGTGCCCTCCGGCGGTGACCCCGAAGACCCCGGCCGCCCACGCGCCGTCAGCTCCTCGCCGAGCACCTCGACCAGCTGGGCCGGTGTCCAGGCGTAGAAGGCACCCTCGACGCTCTGACCGGTGGCCGGATCGAGGCTGTCGGCGTCGAGAGCGGACGCGAACCCGCCTTCGGCGCGTGCGCAGCTCCGCGGAGCAGGAAGTCCGCGGTCTCGCGCGCGACCCGGTCGCCCGGCTCGGTGCCCAGCCGGGCGTAGAGGCCGAGCAGCTGGGCGTTGTCGTAGAGCATCTTCTCGAAGTGCGGGACCACCCAGCCGCGCGTCGACGGAGTACCGCGCGAAGCCGCCGCCGAGCTGGTCGTACATCCCACCGCCCGCCATCGCCGCTGCGGTCCGGGCCAGCATGTGCCGCGCCTGGTCCCTGGCGTCGGTCGAGCGGACCGAGCCGCTGGACGGCGCGTCACGGCCCGGGGACGCGACGTACCGCCGCAGGAACTCGAGCACCATCGTGGGCGGGAACTTCGGTGCGTCTCCGAAGCCGCCCGCCATCGGGTCGAACTCCTCCGCCAGCTTCGCCACCGCACCGTCGAGCAGCCTCGGCCGTCATCGACGCCCGAAGGCAGCTCGGCAGCGACGGCGAGGTGCTCGCGCAGCTGACCGGCGACGCGCCGTACGTCCTCGCCACGGTCCCGCCAGGCCTCCGCCAGCGCCTGGAGCACCTGGACGAACGCGGGCTGTCCGTGCCGCGGCCGGTCCGGGAAGTAGGTGCCGGCGAAGAACGGGGCACCGTCGTGGTCGAGCATGACGGTCATCGGCCAGCCGCCGTGCCCGGTCATCGCCGTCGTGGCCTGCATGTAGACGGCGTCGACGTCGGGTCGCTCCTCACGGTCGACCTTGATGTTGACGAAGTGCTCGTTCATGTACGCCGCCGTCGCGTCGTCCTCGAACGACTCGTGCGCCATCACGTGGCACCAGTGGCAGGCGGCGTAGCCGACGCACAGCAGCACCGGGACGTTGCGCTCGCGCGCCTCGGCGAACGCGTCCGGTCCCCACTCCCACCAGTCGACCGGGTTGTCGGCGTGCTGGAGGAGGTACGGCGACGTCGCGTCCCGGAGTCGGTTGGCCACGCATCCACGCTAGCCGCGCCGTCCTGACCGGACCCGGGCCCAGAGGTTCAGAGCCAGCGACGCACTCGCTCGCGGTACTCGTCGTACGGCGCACCGATCCGCTCGTGCAGGAACTTCTCCTCGGGAAGGATCGCGCCCCAGAGGACGAGCAGCACCGCGAGCGGGAACAGGACGAGCCCCCAGAACGTGGGCGCCAGCAACGCCAGGCCGACGTAGAGCACGAGCATGCCGACGTACAGCGGGTTGCGGGAAAGGCGGTACGGCCCCTCCTCGATCAACGTGCGCGTCGTCTGGCCCGGTAGCAGCCCGGTCTCATGCCGGCTGAACAGCCACAGCGACCAGCCGTTCCATCCGACGAACATCAGGGCCAGCAGCAAGCCGAGAGGGACGCGCCATCCACCGAGGTCGACCGGGTCGCCCCACAGCAACGTGGCCAACCAGCCTGCGACCAACGGCGCTCCGATCGCCACCGGTGGCCAGAGCCGGAACGCGACGACTTCCGAAGAACCGTGGGCCATGCCGCCATTCTGGCGGTAGTCACGCGCCGAACGGTGACAGGCGACGTCGATCGACCATGGGCGGAGGCACGACGTACGGACGTAGCAAAGTCGGGCCCAGGTGGCACGCCGAGCGGGCGGGATCTCGCCGAGACGCACTTTGGTACGTCCGTGGGAGCGCGGCTTGCGACACGTTCGCGGGCTCGCGCGGAGGTCAGGCCAGGCCGTCCCGGCCCCACCGCGGCGTGGGTCCCGGGTCGCCGAGGTCGGTGCCCGGCGGGGCCTGCGAGACCTCCTGTGCGATCGCCGTGCCCCAGTCGAAGTAGGCCATCAGCGTGGCGCGGAGGTCTGCCTGGCCGGGAAGCGTGTCGTCGATCGCGGCACCCATCAGCTCCAGCCAGCGAGCGCGGTGCTCGTCGCGGATCCGGAGGCCGAGATGGCTGCGCAGGAGGGACGGGTGGCCGCCCAGCTCGGCGGTGAAGTCGGCGGGTCCGCCGAACACCTCGCCCAACCAGACTGCGACGTGCTCGACGTGGCGCTGGTCGAAGCCGGCGAAGACCGGGGCCAGCAGCTCGTCGGCGAGCACCCGCTCGTAGAACGCGTTGCTGAGCAGGCGGAGGGACGGCAGCCCGCCGAGGTCGTCGTACAACGAGGTGTCCGCGGTCACGGGTCGAGCATAGGGATGGACGCCCCCGGCGCGGCGCGGTTGGCGCTGGCGGACGCCGTACGACGGCTCCACGCGGGCGTCGTCGTGCTCCGGTCAGCGCGGGCGCAGGTGGAGCGCCATCCTCGGACATCCCCGGACCGCAGCCCGGGCCGCGGCCACGTGCTCCGCGGTGACCTCGCCCGTGATCACCGGGTATCCCCAGTCGTCGAGCTCGATCACCTCGGGGAGCAGCTCGAAGCACAGTCCCCGGGCCCGGCAGGACGGCCAGTCGACGCGCAGCTGTTGGGTCGTCATGCCGACCTCACGTTGCGGTCGGGCCGGTAGGAGCAGCCGCCGCGGGCGTGCCGGGTAGACCTCGTCGGGAAAGCGGGCGAGCACCGAGCGGACCATCCTGGCGGTGCCGTCGGGGTGCGCGCACGCCCCGCGCCGCTCGACCAGGGCGCACAGCCGCTCGGTCTCGGCCGATCCCGGCAAGGCCCGACGCCACGCGCTCCAACGCCCGGGCCAGTGCCGGAAGACCGTTGAAGCAGGGCCCGCAACGGCCCGCGCTCTCAGCGGCCAGGTAGGAGGTGATCGAGGTGGCGAAGTCGAGCGGACAGCCGTCCGGCACGAGCACGACACCGGCGCCGAGGGTCAGCCCCGCCTCGGCCAGACCGGACCGGGACACGGTCAGGTCGCGCAGCTGACCTGCGTCCGCCCACGTGCCGTGGTAACCGCCGAGGAGCACCGGACTGTCGACAGCGTCCGGTGCCAGCGCCGCCTCCCACTTGGTCCCGAAGCCGGCCTCGACCACCCGGCGGCCAAGATCGTCGTGGACGGTCAGC
>CAVRUB010000004.1:0-118716 GCA_963724275.1 uncultured Actinomycetota bacterium
GATCTCATCAAGAAGCGGGACCCTGATCTAGCCGACCGGCTCGGGCTGTAGTCCGCGCCGCGGTCACCGTTCCAAAACGCTGTGCAGCCCAGCGACGACAGAGGGCAATGCGCGCAATCGGGTCGCTTCGGGGTGCAGAGCCGGCTCCCCATCTCGATCAGACCCAGCTGAGCCTCCCGGCCGTTCCTAGCAAACCCGATCAATCTCGCGACCGCGATGCGCCCGTCGCTGTTTCGGTTCGTTAGCCACCGATCGTCGCCCTGGATATAGCGTCCCGCGACGCGCAGCGCGCCCGCCGTGGCGATCACCGGCTCTTCACCCTCCGAGTCAGCAACCATCGCAAGCTCCGCGATCGGGCGTCGCACAAGCCCTGATCGAGTAGGGACTCCAGCTCGCTATCGTGGATCGCCTCCTGTTCGGATGCCACCAGGTGCTCAGCCAGCTTGATGAGATCGCGCGCTCGTCGTCGGAACGGCCGATCCAACCGGCGACTCTTCAACGACGTCACCTCGGGCGAGGAGGTCGGACGGGCTCGACCAGGTCTGAACATGTGGCCATAGAGCTCGGACGTTCGTTTCAGACTCACGGCCCAGAATGTCTCGCCGACGATGGTCATCCAACGCGAACCAGCGCGCAGCCAAGGGCTGAGCCAGTCCTCATGTCCGTTGAACCAATTCCAACAGCATCGCCGGTCGTCCGCGAGCTGACTGCAGGAGAGCCTGATGCGAGCAGCGTTGAACTCGGCGCCAATCGCTCGGGCGAGGCGAGGAGGAACGGCGTTGCCGATCTGTCGGAAGGCTGCGGTCGGCGGACCGGCGAACCTGAAGTCATCAGGGAAGGTCTGAATCCGAGCGGCTTCGCGAATCGTCAGGGTGCGGTTCTGCTCCGGGATGGATGTACCAGTAGCCGTCCTTCGCGATGTGCGCGGTGATCGTTCGTGACAGTAGTCGGCGTCGAGCCGCTTGTACTTGTCGTCGAAGATGTCGTCGCGGTAGCGCTTGAGGTCGTCCGGGAGCTCCGAATACTTGGTCTTGGTGTCGAGATGCTCGAACGCCTCCGCGTCGTCGTCGCGGACGCGCCGGGTGATGTGGTCGTAGACGCGGCTCAGCCTCGTCGGTTCGGACACCGGCGCCGCATCTCTCGCTGGAACTCGGTCCTCGGCCCGTCGTACTTCCGCCCGACCTGCGCGGCCTCCGTCGAGCCAGCCAGCCGCCTTCGGATCGACCGGAGGAAGGTCCGAGATCGCGTTGCCAAGGGTGACCTTCGCGACGGCTCCGGCGGCCAACTGAACTCGAGACCCCTTGGACACGCGACCAGGATCAGCCGCTGGCGGAACTGCGGAACCCCATACCGTAGGTGTCGACGACACGTTCCTGGACGGAGTAACCCCAGTCCTCAAGTCGGCGAACAATGCTGCGCAGGATGAACATCTCGCGATCGAGTGCCATGTCGGGCACGTTCTCCATGATGACGGCCGCGGGCTGGCGAGCCGCACGATCTCCAGGTACGACTGCCAGAGGTCGCGCCGCTTGTCGTGCGGATCGCGGATGCCTTCTCGGACGAGGTGGCGCATGCCGGAGCGGCCGGCCTTGGAGAACGGCTGACAGGGCGGCCCGCCGGCGAGGACGTCGATATTGATGGCCCGGAGGATCTGCCCGACCTCGTCGACGTCGTCCGGTTCGCCGAGGTCCCACTCGACCGACATACCAGCGAAGTGGTGCGCATGGGTCTCCAGCGCTTCGGGGTCGAAGTCGGCACCGAAGACGACCCGCATCCCGGCATCTTCAAGGCCAAGACTCATTCCGCCAGCGCCCGAGAACAGATCGGCCGCCAGCAGGCGGTCGGGACTCTCGCTCCTCAGCTGTCGGCAGAGCGTCATCAGCTCGGACGCGTCGGCGCAGTGCTGACGATGCGGCGCCAGCCTAAGAGCCTCGCCTCTCTCGAACTTCACGGCCCCTGGTCAGTGGTGGTCGACATAGATGGCTCCTTCGGATAGGAGTGTAAGGAGACCTACCGACGCGAACGGCGAGGCGCTCCGTCGCCGTGGCAGTATGCGGATTTCGGCCCAACGCGTCGAGGGTCCGCCTACAGTCGGTGACTCAAAGATGGACTCGGGGGGCGATCAAGTGGAATCGGGTTGGGACATCGCTGAGCCGCGCGCGGAGCCTTCGTCGAGTCGCTGCGTGCCTTCGGGTACACCCCCGAAGCTGCGATCGCCGACCTAGTCGACAACAGCGTCTCGGCTGGCGCAAGAGCAGATCGCAGTCGACTTCGCATGGTCCGGCGCGAAGTCTCGACGTGACCGTTTCCGATGACGGCGGCGGAATGTCTGAGAACGCACTTGGTGGCCGCGATGCGTCCCGGCAGTACCAGCCCTCTCGAGGACCGGCATGCCTCCGACCTGGGCAGATTCGGCCTCGGGCTCAAGACCGCGTCCTTCTCTCAGGCGCGCGAACTCACGGTCGTCTCGAAGACTGCCAAGTACCGAGCGCGGCCACGATCCGCCGCTGGGATCTCGACACCGTCGCCGCCTCAGGGGAGTGGCGCTTGCTCCGCACGGCACCAGCCGGCGTCGCCGTCCTCGAGCCCACGCATCACAGGCGGGACGACCGTGACTGGTCCAAGCTCGATCGCCTCGTCGGCGACGTCGAGGCTGACGACGCCAAGGCACACAAGCGGTTTCTCGACGTCACCGCGCGCGTCCAGCGCCACCTCGAGGCGACATTCCACCGTTTCCTGAGCGGTCGGGGCGCGTCTATGGATCTCAGTCAACGGCCAAGAGATCGATCCCTGGGATCCGTTCATGGTCCATCACCCCGCCACCCAACAGCTTGACGCCGAGGAGCTGCCCTCAGGGGTTCCCTCATCAAGGTCACCCCTTACGTTCTCCCCCACCGAAGCAAGCTCGATGAAGAGCGAGATGGCTCGCGGCGCGGGTGCTGCAGGGCTGGAACCAGCAACAGGGCTTCTACGTCTACCGCTCGGGCCGCCTGCTCGTGCAGGGCGACTGGCTCGGACTCGGCCTCGCCAAGGACGAGCACACGAAGCTGGCCCGGATCGCCGTCGAGTTCCCGTCGTCGCTCGACCACGAGTGGCAGGTCGACGTGAAGAAGTCGACCGCTCGCCCGCCTGGCGAACTTGTCGAAGCACTGCGCCGGATCGCTCGTGCGACACGATCGAAGGCGGAGGAGGTGTACCGCCACAAGGGCAAGGTCTTGGCATCGCCAGAACAGTCAGTCGTTCGTGTTCGCTTGGCAGGAGCACAAGGGACGGAATGGCGAAATCCGCTACCGCGTCAACCGCGATCACCCCGTGATCCTTGCAGTCCTAGACGCGCTCGGGAAGGACAAGACAGGTCTTCGAGCGGGCGCTCCGCTTCATCGAGGAGACGATTCCGACGTCGATGATCGGCGTCTCGATCGCCGACTCAGTCGACAACCAGCTCACACCCTTCGGCGACTCGAAGCGCGAGATCAGACCGCTCGTCGACTTCGCGTTCGCGAGCTATGTAAGGACGGAATGACGCCGACCGAGGCGCTCGACCGCATCGCCGCCGCGGAGCCGTTCTCCGAGTATCCCGAGGTGATCGCCGCGTTCAGGGAGGCGACTTGCATGAAGCAACTCGGACCTCGTGCGCCAGATGGTGGTTCCTCGCTTGGACTTCGCTGTCGCCAATCGGACACCGGTGACGACCGAACTGCTCAGGGAGTGGGTCGAGGACACGGCCGAGATGGTGGTGGCTCAAGATTCCAGTGACCCCGTCGATACTGAGCAGCTCATACGCGACATCGAGGCCGACTACAACGTCCACGTCGGAACATGGAACTCGCTGTCCGACGACACCGACCACGTTCCGTGGCTTGGAGGAGCGTCGACGAACGAGTGGCTGGAGGTTCTGGGACCGGTACGAGCGCTACCTGAGGCAGGACCAAGGCCTGCCGACCGCAGCAGTGCGTCCGCCTCGACGAGATCACCGACGACATCCTTGGCCGCTTGGAGGAGCCGCAACGCGAAGGGCCTTGGGACCGCCGAGGGCTCGTCGCCGGCCAAGTCCAGTCGGGCAAGACCGGCAACTACACCGGCCTGATCGCGAAGGCGATCGACAACGGCTACAAGTTGGTCGTCGTGCTCGCTGGCGTGCACAACAGTCTCCGCAGCCAGACGCAGGCCCGGATCGACGAGGGCATCCTCGGGTTCGACACCCGAGCTTCCGCTTGGCGACCAGGCGGAGGGCTCGAGCCGCATCGGCGTCGGGAAGCTTGCCGGGCCAAGGCTCTACGTGAACTCGTTCACGTCCTCGGGGCAGCGTGGCGACTTCCGGCTCAACGTGGCTCAGAACATGGGCGTCGCGCCCGGAGGTGCCGACCCGATCGTTCTGGTCGTGAAGAAGAACAAGTCGATCCTGACGAACCTCTACAAGTGGGCGACGGAGCTGACCAAGGAACGCGACCCGAACACGGGCGAGTTCAGGGTCCGAGGCGTGCCCGTCCTCGTGATCGACGACGAGGCCGACCACGCATCGGTCAACACCAAAGCCCAAGGCGCAGGCCGACGAGGAGACCGACCCGTCGGTCATCAACGGCCTCATCCGTCAGTTCCTCAACACGTTCGACCGGACCGCCTACGTCGCCTATACCGCGACGCCGTTCGCGAACATCTTCATCGACCCCGACTCCGACCACCTCGCCGCCGGCGAGGACCTGTTCCCGCGCAGCTTCATCGTCAACCTGCCCGCGCCCAGCACGTACATGGGTCCCGAGCGGGTTTTCGGTCTGAAGGAGGACGTCGGCGAACGCGATCGACGAGGTGGAGGCGCTCCCCATCGTTCGGGCGGTCGACGACTACGACACGTGGCTTCCCGACAAGCACAAGTCAAGCGATCGACTCGGCGCCGACCTGCCCGACAGCCTGCGGGATGCGATCGTCTTCTTCCTCATGGCCGGAGCGGTGCGCCGACTCCGCGGCCAAGAGTCGAAGCACCACTCGATGCTCGTGCACGTCACGCGGTTCACCGCGATGCAGCGACAGGTGGCCGACCAGGTCGAGGAGTACCTCGAGGACATCAAGAACCGGCTTGCGTTCGGCGAGGGCAATGATCCGATCCTCGCCGAGCAGGTCGAGCGGCTGTACAGCGACGACCTGCTGCCGACGACCGAGACGATGCGGACGGCGCCGGACCTTGAAGGTCTAGTGGGACCCGTCCCGACCTTCGACGAGCTATGGCAGGAACTGCACCAGGCAGCGGCCAAGACGCGGATCCACGTCGTCAACGGCACCTCCGCCGACGCGCTGGAGTACGTCGACCATCCCGACGGGATCAGCGTGATCGCCATCGGCGGCGACAAGCTCTCGCGCGGCCTGACCCTCGAGGGCCTGTGCGTCTCCTACTACCTGCGCGCGAGCAAGATGTACGACACGCTGATGCAGATGGGTCGCTGGTTCGGCTACCGACCCGGCTATCTGGACCTCTGCCGCCTGTACACCACGAACACGCTGATCGGTTGGTACGAGCGGATCACCGCGGCCTCCGCGGAACTGCAGAGGGAGTTCGAGGCGATGGCGGCGGTCGGACGGACACCGGCCGACTTCGGGCTGCGGGTCAGGCAGCATCCCGACGGCCTGCTCGTCACCTCACCCGCCAAGCTCCGGACACGCCCAGAAGATCAGCATCTCCTTCAGCGGCTCGATCTCCGAGACGGTCACCTTCCGCGCAGCCGACCGAGCCAGCAACTTCAAGCGCGCTGCAGGCGTTCGTCGACTGACCTCGGCCCGAGGACGACAACCCGACAGGCATGCGGGTCTGGAGGGATGTGGACGCGAGCGCAGATCCTTGCAGTTCTTCGATCCGGTACCGTGCCGACCGCGCGGCATTCAAGACCCAGCCCAAGGCCCTCTCCGACTACATCCGGCCCGGGACGCAGACGGCGAGCTCTACGACTGGACCGTCGTCCTGGCGGACGTGCGGGGAGGCTCCGAGCGCGAGATCGGAGGGCTGATCGTCGGCCTGACCAAGCGGACCGACCACAGCTCGACCACGGAGTCCGCTGCGATACACCGTCCGCCGCGTCGTCAGCCCAGCGCACGAGCTCGTCGAGCTTGTCCAAGGACTCCGAAGACTTGGGACCGGGCCTTGGCGGACACCATCGAGTCGTGGGAACTGAACCCCCGACGCAAGGAGCGGAGACAAGGCCCCCGACCGGCCCTCGGGCCTGTGGGAGCGGCACTTCCGTGACCGTGTCAAGGGGTCTCTCCTCCTCTACCCCTTGGACCCGCGAGAGTTGGAGAGGCCTACGACGGCGACACGACCCCGTTCGTCGGCTTCGCCGCATCCTTCCCGGCCTCCGACCGGGCCAAGCCCGTCGAGTACCAAGTGAACATCGTGATTCTCAAGCAGGAGTTCGGTTGGGACGACGAGGACTTCGATGACTGACGCCTTCGACCGAGCCCTGTGGCGCGAGTTGGCCGAGGACCCGGTCCCGGACGGCTTGATCCGCAGGCGGGTGCTCCCCGCACTCGCCCACGACGTCTTCATCGGCGAGAGCTCCGACCCGGGCGGGAACGGGTCCTCGATCTGGAGATCGGCGGGGAGCACACCGGGCTGCCTCCCCGGCGGCCCTCCTCGAAGGGCCTCAAGGTCGAGGTCGAGGACGCGGAACCCTGACCTGGTCCGGATCCGGCTGACGTCGACGACGCGCGCCGACGCGAGCCTGTTCGCCGAGGTGGCCAACGACGTCGCGGCCAGCCCTGTTGGCCGATCCCGGGCGACGGTGCCGCGACGCGCGTACTCGAACCGGGTGGTCTGCGTGGCAGAACTTCTTCGCCGACAAGACGCGACCGACTTCAGCCTGGAGCTCGCCGCTGGCCTGTTCGCCGAACTGCAGGTCCTGCGACGCGGCATTCCTCCCGGCGCTCGGGAGCGGGCCGTGCCGTGGCGGCATGGAGCGGACCCGACCCCGCCGTCCAGGACTTCCAGCTCGCTAACCTGGCCCTCGAGGTGAAGTCGTTCCGTGGCACCGGCACCGGGCCGGACTGCTGATCAGTTCCGAGCGGCAGCTCGACCTCGCCGGCGTCGAGAGCCTGTTCGTCGCCTACGTGCGAGCTCGATCAGCGCCAGGACGGAACGGGCCGACCCTCTTGGATTCGATCAACACGGTTCGCGAGCGAGCTGGCCGAGTCCGCGCCAGCGCTCGACCTGTTCGAGCAACGGCTGCTCAGCTACGGCTGGCTCGACTCGTTCGCCGAGTATCCGGACGGAGAAGTACGACGTTCGAGCCAGTCGAGTCCTTTCACGTGACGAGGCTTCCCGCGGATCGTCCCCGCGATCGCTCCCCAACGGTGTCGGAGGGTGTCACCTACCAGCGTCGACCGAAGCGCCATCGAGGCCTTCCTGGTCCCCTGGGAGGACCTCGCCGAGATGCTGAAGGAGCTCGCATGAGTGACGAGCTCGAGGACTACCTCCACGACCTCCAACAGGAGATCGCTCTCGCCGCCTCGGAGGAGGGCAACGAACGGGCATGCCCGAGGCGTTCACGCACTACATGTATCGACGTCCTCACCGAAGCCGGAGAGATCGACGACGCCCAGGTCGCGTCGTACCAGTCGACGGGAGCCGGGCCTCGGCGTTCAGCCTCAGCGAGGACGAGAGCACACTCTGGCTCTTCCTCACCGATTACCGCGGTGATCTGACCGTCCAGGGCCTCGGCAAGACCGAGCTCGACACGCATTTCAAGCGGATGACCGGATTCTTAGAGCGTGCACGCGACGGGCTCTGGAAGAAGCTCGAGGAGTCCGCCCCGAGCTGGGACATGGCCCACCGGCATCGCCGAAGTCTGGGACCAGGTCGCCGAGATCCGGCTGGTCGTGCTCACCAACGCCACGCTCCGCGCACCGGTAGGTCGCCGACCAAGCTCGACGGCCGACCCGTCCACTACTCGCGTATGGGACCTGACCCGGCTCCATCAGCTCGCCTTCAGTGGCCGAGCCCAAGAACCCATCTCCGTCGACGTCGTCGAATCTGGGCGAGCCCATCCCGTGCCTCGGTCCGCAGGCGAGCCGGGCGCCTACGACGCCTACCTGATGATGTCCCCGGCGAGTTCATCGCCAGCATCTACGAGACTACGGGCCCGGCTGCTCGAGCTCAACGTCCGCTCCTTCCTCCAGTCCCGCGGGAAGGTGAACCGCGGCATCCAGGAGACGATCAAGGCGCACCGCGTCGCTTCCTCGCCTACAACAACGGCATCTCGATGACCGCCGCAGCCGTCGAGGTCGTCGACCTCCCGAGCGGCGGGCACGGGCATCGCCGCGATCTCCGACCTGCAGATCGTCAACGGCGGCCAGACCACCGCCTCCCTCCACTACGCGAAGGTCAAGGACAAGGCGGATCTGTCAGGGCATCTTCGTCCAGGCCAAGATCACGGTCGTCGAGCCGACCGCTGCTCATGGACCTCGTCCCGCGGATCAGCGAGTTCGCCAACAGCCAGAACAAGGTCAACATGGCGGACTTCAGCGCCAACGACCCGTTCCACGTCGAGGTCGAGAAGCTCTCCCGGACGGTCTGGGCCCCGGGCAAGGACGGCACCGGCGCACATGACCCGCTGGTTCTACGAGCGCGCCCGCGGCCAGTACGCCGACGCGCATGCGCGCGAGCGCACGCCCGCCCGCCAGCGGCGTTCAAGCTCGTCCACCCGCTCGCCCAGAAGTTCACCAAGACCGACCTCGCGAAGTTCGAGAACACCTGGGACCAGCTGCCTGGACGTGTCGCTCGGGGGCGGAGAAGAACTTCCGCGAGTTCATGCTCCGACTCGAGAGGCGCGGAACGTCCTTCAAGCCGGACCAGACCTACTTCGAGCAGCTGATCGCCAAGGCGATCCTGTTCCGCAGTGCGGAGAAGCTCATCGGCGGCCCAACAGCTCGGCGGCTACCGCGCGCAGACCGTCACCTACACGATCGCGAAACTGCTGAACGCCACGGGCCAGCGGATCGATCTCCGCGCGATCTGGCGCAGCCAGGAGCTCTCGCCCGCCCGTCGCGAGCGGCCATCGAGGACCTGGGCCCGAGGGTGCACGCAAGCTCCTGGAGACCGCCGGCGCGAGGAACATCAGCGAGTGGGCCAAGAAGGAGGACTGCTGGAAGACCGCCATTCTTCCTGATCAGTGGTCACCTTCCGACGCGCTGAGAGACGAGCTGGTCACCGGAGTCCAACGGACCCAGCGCTCGGACGAGTCCAGCGTCGGCGAGCAGCTCACCGACGAAGAGCGCGCCGCGCTCCATGCAGATGCTTGACTTCGGGCGATCGCTGGTTCGAGCTCGCCCAATGGGCGAAGCAGACGTCCAACCTCCAGAGCTGGCAACGGAGCCTGGCGTTCTCCCTCGGCCGGATTGTGTCAGGCGGTGGGTCCCCCTCCCAAAAGCAGGCGATTCAAGGCCGAGAAGATTACTGGCCGAGGCGCGCCGCTTGAAGGATTCTCGATCGGATGAATGAGTGAATTCCGGTGAAGACGACCCCCGTTCGGCGAATCAGATTCCCAAACCTATCCGCGATCGCGAATCTTAGGCTCGATGCTCCAGAGCTTCAGAAGAACCGCACCCGAAACTGGTTTGCTTACACTTGGCTCCGAGAGGTCGGCGTAGCGACGGTCAATGATTGATGACCCTCACAGCGGCGGACCTGCAGGCGAACCCATCGATCCCCTTCGTTCGAATCAGAAGGAATCAGTGCGCATGTTGTGGCAAATGGATTCAATCTCGAGAGCTCGCAGCTGGGTTAGCGGATATGCCGTCACCGAAAGGGACGAACGGGCGTCCGCCAGCAGACGACTCGCACTCACCGGCCGACGCCCGCGAACGGGTCGACACTGGCACCGCTCGGCGATGGGGCACGGTTCAGGATCTCGGGGTCAGGTGCAACTCCGGCGAGATGCGCGGTCGGCTCACCGCCGGACGGACCATCCACTGCCTGACGTCACATTTGGCGAGTTGATTCCGTCGCTCAACATATTTGGGCCAGGAGCTGCTCACGTCGAGCCGATTTCGGTTATATCGACGGAGCCACATAGACGGGCCGATCTTCGACCTAATTCGCCATCGTATGGGGCGCAGACCGTGGCGATCTCCTAACTATTCGTACAGAAGATGTCGTGTCGAGGTGGCGGTTGGAGCGCTCGCACCAAGCACAGATCATCGCGCTTCTGCGAAGGATCAGCGTGGACAGCGCCCCAGATGGCGCTCAAGGCAACGGGTCGTCGGGTGACGGCGGATCGCCGGAGCTGCTTCCAACCAGACCGACAGACCACCAGTGGCCGAGCCGGTGGGCGCGATAATGGCGAGCTGTCGGTCACACCCAGTGCGGCCTTCGCGGAACCAGGCACCGTTGGACTGCCGCGGACGAGAAGGTCAAGCGCTGAGTCCCAAGGTGCGTGAGTTGTTTCCTGGTCTGGTGCAACTTGAGCATGTTGAACTGAATTCGTTGATTGAGTCACACCTGAGCGACCTGTCGGACAGGCAGGTGGTCGGCTGGTTGAGGAGGGGCAAGGTGCGTTCAAGTCGGCGATCTTCTTGATGTGCGATCGGAGGAGATCCTCGATTGGTGGATGATCGGTCCCCTCAAACGGGATCAGATCTTCGACTTACTGAAACGGCTGAGCGAGACGCGGGACAACACTCGTCGGCACAGCGTGATGGCTCGGTTGCGATCGCGGCCCGCAGGATCGGCGACACGTTAGGCGAGCTCCTTCCGCCGCTTCGCTTGTTGAAGGACCTTGATCTTCTTGGAGACGAACTCGAACCGTACCGACACGGACACGAAGACAGCTTGGTGTTTGCTCGGACGTCCGCTCCGGTGCCCGCCAAGTGGGCGACCTTCTTACGGTCCGGCGGGGCGACATTCTCGGGTGGCCCGGGATTGGGCCGACCAAGCAGGCCGGCATCCTCGCGCTTCTCGCCCGCATCAGCGCGGACGCGCCGCTCATCATTGACGGATCGATGCCGGACGACCCCGAGCCGCAGGACTTGGACAATGAAAAGGCGGTCTTTCGGTAGGACGGGCGGAGCTGAGATCGGCATTCGAAACGTCGCGGTTTGGGCCGCGACGGTGTCCGACGCGCAAACCGTCGGCGATCTCCTCCCGGTTGCCGGCGACCCGATGCCGCCGGAGGTAGCTGCAGCATGGACGCGATCGTAGCGGCGCCCCTTCCGGTCGACCGGGAACTGACTGCTGAGGGGTTCTTGACACCTATCTGGACTCACTGAGCCGCGCGACCGAGTCCTTCTCGAAGGACGGATCTCGCAAGCGACAAGTTCACCCTGCAGGAGGTAGCGAGCCAGTTTGGTGTAACCCGCGAGCGAATTCGACAGATCGAGGCGCGCCTGTTGACCCGCCTGCGCGCCGCGGCCGCCGAGGACGATCGATGGCGGCCCCTCCGATGGCTTGTCGATGCGATGCAGCACCGGATGGGTGTGTGGGCCCCGATAGACGCACTGCACTTCGCCATCCCAGGGCTCGACCAGCGCCACCTCGCCTTCCTTTGCTGGCTCGCGGAATATCGGCGGATGACGCTGTCGTTGCACGCGAAGGATTCAAGATGCCCGCGATGTCGGATCTCCCGAGAATCGCAGGTACCAAAGCTGTCGTTGACGAAGTTCGAACTCCACGACCTGCTTGCAACTCTCGGAATCGTCTCCCGATATGTCGACAGGGCGATCGAAACCGTCGGAGTATGTTCGCCGAATCGATGGGCAGCTGGTGCTCTGGGCGGGTCGATGGTCGACAAGGCGATCGCGGTGCTCGAGCTGCGAGACGAGCCTCAAGCGCTCGAGAACTTGTTCGCGTCGATCGGGAACGCTGGGTCATGGGCCTGTTCCGCGATCGCATGTTCAACGATCCTCGTGTCGTAAGGGTCACGAAGACGAAGGTGGGGCTTCGTGCTTGGGGCGGGACCCAATACACCCCGTCGTTGAGCTGATGAAGGAACGTTAAAGCAGCGGCCCCGGCGGGAGATCCGCGAGCTAGCTGATGAGCTCGAGCGGACGTACGAGATCTCGCCTGAGCATCTGTGTCCATGTACGCCTCGGGTGCACCGATGTTCAAGATGACTGGCGATGTAGTCGCCCTCCGAAGCAGGAACGACCCCTTCGTGCCTCGGTGCCGGCCCGATAAGGTCAAAGGCCTTTTCGTCGAGCAGGACAGGATGGACCTACGAGTGCCTGTCGACGCCGACATGCGCGCGTGGCAGTGGCAGATCGCTGCCGCAAGAGATCGCGAGTCTGGTCGGCGTTTCACCTGGCGATTGGCCGAGCTCCGCAATGGGTGGTGAGCGAGTGCCGTTCGGCTGGTCCGAGTCGAGCAACTCGGGTCCACAGGTTGGTTCGCTCCGCGCGGTGGCTGAGGCTCTCGGCGGTGATCTGGGCGATTGGCTCCTCTTCAGTTTTGAGCGCGGGTCGTTTGACGTCCGAGTGCGCTTGGTGCCTGCGAGCAGAAGCTGAATTGCAAAACGCGACCGGGCTGCCTCCAGCCACCGTGATGAGCCCCGGCCGGCTTGCGAAGGCCATTGGCACGTCAGTCGACAAATAGTCGATGTGCTCAAAGCCCGGGGGGATATTGATATTGCAGAAATGGTCGAAGACCTAGGGCGCGGAAAGGTGCCCGAGAGTAGGTCCCGTCGAGCAGCCGAGGGGCTCGGCGAGGCGCAGTAAGCGCGCCGCCTGCTCCTTATGGCGAGCAAATGGACGCGACGACAAGCGTTTGATCACCTCGAGCCTGGGCGGCGAAGTGTCGGGGCCGTCGAACCACTGGTTGCCATAGCTGTGCCCCTCGGGAGGCGCTCCTATTCGATGACCTGACCAAGCCTGACGCAGCGTACATCGTCGACCTGTTGCAGATCGACGGTCACCACGACGGGACCTCGACAGAATGGGGAGAGGTCGTGCTCGAATTTGGCGGAGCGGGAGGCTGGGGTGCTCGAAGAGATCAGCGGCCCACAGCAGTGCTATTCCTCGGCTCGTTATCGCACGCGCACCACCAACATCAGCAAGGACTACACGACCGACGGTGGGGTTTTCGATCAGGCGACGCGTCGAGCACTGGCTACAGCCGGCGGTCCGGTCGGTGCCAAGTCAGCGTCGAACCGGCCGCCCGACGGTCCAACTCGAAGTGCGACTACGTTCGACGGCCGCTCGATGGTGACGGATCGATCGGGTTCACCAGTCGAGGTCTGCCAATCATCAGCATGGTTACGGTCAGGCCGCGATCGCTGCGTATCTGTGCGCGATGATTCACGACGTGTGCGGTGTCCGCCGGACCAGCAACCCGAGCACCGGGACGGCATCTACAACGTCATGGTGACGAACATCGCCGCCACCGAGTTCGCCGCTTGGCGTCGTGTGCCCGGACGACCTAGGCATCGAGCGGAAGCGTGCGATGGCCCGTCGCCTTGCGTCGTCGCGGCCTGATCCAGAGAAGGCTGGACGGACGGAATATCAGGCGCCCGTGGACAGCCGCCGAGGACCGCGTCGTGATCGGCTCGCCACTTCCTGCCGCCGCTGCGCGAGTCGTCACCAGATAATCTCGACCGTTCATGTCGTGCAGAGCATCGTAGATGGAGATGTAGACGGTATCGGGATGCGTCGCCAAACCTGCCACAGCCGAAGCCCGGGCCCGCCGACGCGCCAGCCGCCACCTTCGATCAACCGCTCAATCTCCGCGATTGCGTCGACCGTCGGGAGGTGGCGAACCTGCGGATAGTGGGACGGCGGCATCTTGGGCCGTCGCCGTTCGGATCGTCGATCAACAACCAGTCGCGCTGAAGCTGGTTGTTCACCCCGGCTCCAAGCGCCTCGCACCGCGTCACGGTCGGGACCGAACCTCTCTGTGAGACGGTCCAACCAGCCATTCCAGTTCTCGCCACACCGGCTTCGTTCGAGGTCAAGAACGAAACTGCGGATCGCGTCGTCCAAACCGCGGGGTCCGCCATGGCTCGTGGTCTTCTTCGGGGGCGCCGGAGTGACAAACCCGGCGCTGGCCGAGGGCAGTCGACAGGGGTCGGCATCACACAAATGGCAGTAGTCGCTCACCGAGCCAATGCAATCACGGAGGTGGGACATGTGTTGCCGCCGCCTAGCCCACGGTGGTGGCGATCTTCAACGGCGGACGCGTCATGGTGCCATTCAACTTGGACGCCGGCTCGAACAGCGGGAATCCGATCCGGGCTCTCATAACGCCGCAGCCTCGGCAGAATGCCGATGCGCTCTTCGGATTCAGCGGCACTCAGAAGCTGGCGAAGACCGCGCCAGGATGGCTGACACCGCCGATCGCATTGAGCTGCTCCTGACCTTCTGCGCGGAGGTTGCTGCCTACAAGGACGTGCTCGGAAACCCCGCCGTCGAGGAAGGGCCGGCTCATCGCGCGGATCACCGCAGGCGGTGGGGTGATCAAGTCTTGGAAGCCGAGCGGCGCGCACAGGACGTGCCGTGCGGTGGGCCGGTCGCCGGCCCACCGCACGCGCGTTGGCTACTTGCCTGCGGCGAAGAAGCTGACGCAGTCGCCCTGGTTCTTGAAGACCGGCATGGTGCTGGTCGCCCAGCCGCCCTTCTTGCAGTCTTCCTTGCCCGCCAGCGCCGCGTGCTCGGCGAAGGTGTACGTCGTGTCGCCGAACGTCATCGAGTTGATGACGCCGTCGCCCAGCACGCCGGACCCGAGGGAGAAGCCGTAGGCGTACACCCGCTCGCTGGCGAACGCGGCCTCCCACTCGGCGAGGGTCCCGAACCACTCAGATCCGTTGCCGCCGTTGTCGGCGCCGGAGGGGTCCGCGGCCTTCGCGTCGGCCGACGACGAGTTCGTCAGCCACCAGTTGTCGCCGTAGACGGACTCGCCGACCAGGACGTTGTAGTCGTTCCCGTTGCCGTCGATGTCGTCGACGTCGAACACGATCTGCATGCCCGGCTCGACGCCGGAGTTGTTCGTGTAGTCCATCGACGCGGACGTCGGGAGCGCGCCGCCTGAGGCCTCCCAGTACTCGGCGACCTTGTTGAGGCTCGACGACGACACCGGGTTGTCGGTCCACACGTGCAGGCCGGTGCCCTCCACCTCGTAGTGGCCGTTGGCCCGGGTGTCCGAGAGCGCCGGGATGAAGTCCTCCGGCACGAACACGGTCGCGTCCGCGGCGCTCGCCGACGATGACGTGGCGACGACCATGGCGCCGCCAGCGGCCAGCACTCCCACCAGGTGGCTGATCTTGTTGAAACGCATACTGCTCCCTCTGTCTGGGTGCTCCTCTCCCACGCGGACCCGATGTCCGCGTAGCGTGGAACGCCGCAAGGTTAAGAAATCTCGCGGGCCTCGTCAGCACATTAGGTCAAAAGGGTCTAGACACCTCGGACCGGGGGTCAGGATCCGCCCCGAAGGGGCACAGGGTCGGTCGGGTGCGCCACTGGTGGGATGGACGGCGCGAGTCTGCGGGGCCACAATTCGGCGCATGAGCGGGGAACCGATCCCGACGTACTGCCCGCTGTGTGTCTCGCGGTGCGGCGCCCTCGCCACCGTCGAGGACGGCAGGCTCCTCGCGCTCCACCCGGACCCGAGCCACCCCACCGGCAAAGCGCTGTGCGTGAAGGGCAAGGCCGCGCCGCAGATCATCGACCACGACAAGCGGCTGCTGCACCCGCTTCGACGTACCAATCCGAAGGACGCCGCGGACCCCGGCTGGGAGGAGATCGGCTGGGACGAGGCGCTCGACACCATCGCCACGCGGCTGCTCGCGATCAAGGCCGAGCACGGGCCGGAGGCGGTCGCGTTCAGCTCCAGCTCGCCGTCGACGTCGGCGATCAGTGACGCGATCGACTGGGTCCAGCGACTGGTGCGGGCGTTCGGCAGCCCGAACTTCTCGACCTACATGGAGCTGTGCGGGTGGGGGCGCTACCTCGCGCCGCTCTACACGTTCGGCGCGCCGGTGCCCGGCACCTACCACCCCGACCTCGACAACGCCGGCT
This sequence comes from uncultured Actinomycetota bacterium, assembly GCA_963724275.1. Taxonomy (GTDB): domain Bacteria; phylum Actinomycetota; class Actinomycetes; order Propionibacteriales; family Nocardioidaceae; genus Nocardioides. The sequence goes on from CAVRUB010000004.1 coordinate 15,982, forward strand.
GCATCCTGTTCTGGGGCTACAACCCGTCCGTCGCCCGGCTCGTGCACGCCACGAGTACGGCGGCCGCGGTCGCCCGCGGCGCGAAGCTGATCGTGATCGACCCGCGGAAGGTCGGGCTCGCCGCCAAGGCCGACCACTGGCTGCGGGTGCGGCCGGGCACGGACGGCGCCCTGGCGCTGTCGATGATCCACGTGATGATCGAGAACGGGTGGTACGACGCGGACTTCGTCCGGGACTGGACCAACGCCGACGACGAGGTCGACGGCAAGACGGTCTGGGACCTGCTCGCAGCACAGGCCGCGGGCTACCGGCCCGAGATCGCCGAGGGGATCACCGGCGTACCGGCCGCGGACATCGTCGCCGCGACCCGGACCCTCTGGGAGTCCCGCCCGCTCGCGTTCTACTCGTGGAGCGGGCTCGAGCAGCACAGCAGTACGACGCAGACGACGCGCGCGATCAACGTGCTCTACGCGTTGACCGGGAGCCTCGACGTACCTGGCGGAAACGTGCTGTTCGAGACGGTGCCGGCCAACCGGATCGACGGCATCGAGCTGGTGGCGCGCGATGGTCCCAAGACCGTGGGTGTCGACGACCGGCCGCTCGGCCCCGCTCGCTTCGGCTTCGCCACTGGCGAGGACGTCTACACCGCCGCGCTCGACGGGCGGATCAAGGCCGCGGTCGGCTTCGGCGGCAACCCGGTCATGGCGCACGGCGACAGCGCGCGCGGCCGGGATGCGCTCCGCAGCCTGGAGTTCTTCGCGGTCTGCGACCTGTTCATGACGCCTACCGCGGAGCTCGCCGACATCGTGCTCCCGGTGACCTTCCCGTGGGAGTCCGAGGCACTGAAGATCGGCTTCGAGCTCAACCAGGACGCACTGTCGCTCGTCCAGCTCCGCCGGCCGCTCGTCCCGCCGCGCGGCGAGACCCGCTCCGACCTCCAGATCGTCTTCGACCTCGCCGTCCGGCTCGGACTCGGCGAGCACTTCTGGGACGGCGACATCGACGCTGCCTGGCGCCACCAGCTCGAGCCGAGCGGCCTCACCCTCGAGCAGCTGCGAGACCACCCCGAGGGCGTGCGGGTGCCGCTGACCACCAGACATCGCAAGTACGTCGACACCGGCTTCGCCACGCCGTCGCGCAAGGTCGAGCTCTACTCCGCCACCCTCGCGGAGCACGGCTACTCGCCGCTGCCGACGTACGACGAGCCGCTCACCAGCCCGCGGTCGCGGCCGGACCTCGCCGAGCGCTACCCGCTGGTGCTCAGCTGCGCGAAGTCGCTGTTCTTCTGCGAGACCCAGCACCGCCAGGTCGCTGCGCTTCGCAAGAGCCAGCACGACCCGCAGGTCGAGCTGCACCCGGACGCCGCGGCGGCACGCGGCATCGCGGCAGGCGACTGGGTCTCGATCGACACCCCGAAGGGCAGCGTCCGGGCTCGCGCGAAGCTCAACGCCCATCTCGATCCGGGAGTCGTCTTCGGCCAGCACGGCTGGTGGGAGGCCTGCGAGGAGCTGGACCTGCCGGGCTATCCGCCGTACGGCGAAGGCAGCGCCAACCTCAACCTGGTGCTGAGCCAGACGCCCAGCGACCCGATCAGCGGCAGCTCGCCGCTGCGGGCGTCGATGTGCGAGATCCGGGTGGCGCCGGTGTAGGGGTCGACCCGTCGCAGCCGGTCAGGCCCAGCACGAGGGCGAGACGCGCACCAGGGGTACGCCGGTTCATCCGGAGCAGATGGTCAGTCGCAGGTGTCGCAGATGCCGATCGGAAGCAGCGCCATGTTGCAGGTCGGGCACACCTTCGCGGCGGGAGGATTGGCCTTGCGCTTGCGCGAGGCCGATGCTGCGAGCTTGGGCGTGAGGGCGGCCCGGCCGCCGTCTGCCGGAAGGTCCGCGGCCTGAGCCCAGCGGTAGCACTCGAGTCGCGACTGTGCGGCGTGGTTCTCCCGCTGCATCGGGTCGTCGAGCAGGGCGACACCCTGGGCGGTCAGGACTGCGTCGTACCCGTCGCCGACCATGCCTGAGTCCTTGCGTACGACGAGCGACGTCAGGGGCGGGATGCCCTCGCTGACGCAACGGTCTGCGACCAGCCCTAGTACCCCAGGGATCCAGTTCCTGACAGCCTTGGTGGTGGCAACACCGCTGCGTTGCTGGATCTCCTCGCCGAGCTGGGTGTGCTCGACGACGGCGTGGTAGCGCCCGGCGACCCCGACCAGGATGTCGTGCGCACTGTCGGCCCAAGCTTCGCGATCGGTCATGTGCGTTTGTCCTTTGGTGGTGCTCTGGTCGCGGCTGTGGGGCCGCGCCGGAGGTGTCGAGGTCGTGCGGGGGCGGACGGTGGGGTCCGGGCCGTCACTGCCAGTGTGCTCCCTTCAGCGCCTGGGCGACGCATCGAGGGTCTCGAGACGGTCGCTGCGCGACCTCCTCGACCGGCGGTGGGGGCGGCGGTCGTCGTCGTTGCGGCGTCTCGATATGCCCTCGCGCCGGGGCGCTCGGGCTACTCGACGAGCGGGCGGGTGGGGTCTCGAGACGGTCGCTGGGCGACCTCCTCGACCGGCGGTGGGGACGGCGGTTGTCGTGGTTGCGGCGTCTCGATATGCCCTCGCGCTGGGGCGCTCGGGCTACTCGACGAGCGGGCGGGTGGGGTCTCGAGACGGTCGCTGGGCGACCTCCTCGACCGGCGGTGGGGACGGCGGTTGTCGTGGTTGCGGCGTCTCGATATGCCCTCGCGCCGGGGCGCTCGGGCTACTCGACGAGCGGGCGGGTGGGGTCTCGAGACGGTCGCTGGGCGACCTCCTCGACCGGCGGTGGGGACGGCGGTTGTCGTAGTTGTGGCGTCTCGATACGCCCTCGCGCCAGGGCGCTCGGGCTACTCGACGACCGGCGGCGCTCGGGCTACTCGACGACCGGCGGACGGACCACAAACGGGCGGCTACCAGCTCGGGGACGAGGGTCTCGGTCAGGAGGCGGACGTCGTCGAGGTCGTCGTGGGGGTAGCGGACCGTCAGGGTGGCGTCGGGGAACTCACCGCCTACGGCGACGACCTTCGTGCCGCGGGGGCGGGTCCACTCGAGGATGCCGTCGTCCCAGCTCGAGCCGGCGAAGAGGAGCAGGCGGTAGTCGGTGTTCTTGGTCAGGTAGACGTCGACGTGGGCCCAGTCGCCGGCTTCGCAGGCGACGGCGGGTCGGCGGGGGCCCTCGCGCAGCATCAGGGCGCCCTGCTGGGCGGACGAGAGGCGGCGGGCGGGGGCGGCGAGGTGGGTGCCGTCGGGGCCGGCGACGAGGTCAGTCACCTCCGGCAGCCAGTCGTCGCTAGTCGACAGCAGGTGCTCCGTCGCGTCGGCGGACTTCTCGACGACATCGGCGAGCGACGAGAGCGACCCACCGGTCAACCGTGCCTCGAGCGCGGCGAGCAGGATCAGCGTGTGCTGGAAGGTGCGGCAGGCGACGCCGCCCTCCTCGACGCCGGCCGCCATGTCCACGACGTGCGCCGCCCGCTCCGCGAGAGGCGAAGCAGCGGTGTTGGTCAGCGCGACCACCGTCGCATCGGCGTGAGCGTCCAGGGCGGCGAGCGTCTCCCGCGAGCCGCCCGTCGCCGAGATCGCGACGACTGTCGTGTCCGAGCCCCACTGCGGCTGGAGGTCGCTGCTGGCGAGCTCGCACACCGCGCGCACACCGCGGGCGCGTAGTCGGGCGGCGGCCACGCCGCCGGCGTACGCCGACGAGCCCATCCCGAGCAGCACCACGCCCTCGACGTCGGGGGAGAGGAACGCCCACGGGTCCTCGCTGCGCAGCCGCTCGGCCAGCTCCCGCAACGACGGCAGGCTTGCGGTGCAGGTCGGCGAGGAACAGGGCGGGGTCCATGTCAGCTCTCCTCGAGCGCCATCGGGAGCGCGGCCTCGGGCACGTAGGACCAGCGCGGGAGGTGGGTCGCGGCGTAGGTGAACTCGCGGCAGACCTGCCGCAGCGCGAACGGCCGGAGCAGCCGTTCGTCCAGCAGAGTCAGGCGCGTCGCCGAGCCCCGCGCGGTAGGCGTCCAGGAACGCCGCGCGGCCTGCTGCCGCCGTCGCCAGCAGCGCCTCAGGATCGAGATCCGGGTTGTGCTTCCGCGTGACGATGCCGGCGTGGGTGAACGACTGGGCCATCCCGGCGACGTCCAGCGCGGCCGGCTGCTCCCGGATCCGCTCGGCAGGCGGGACCACGGGGTTGCCGTCGAAGTCGGTCAGCCGGTAGTCGTACGGCGCTGCCGCCCGCACGCAGCACCTGACCCACGTGCAGGTCACCGTGCACGCGCAGCACCGGACCACCCTCGGGGATCTCGTCGAACGCAGCACGCACGGCATCAGCGTGGCGGACCAGGACATCGTGCGCCGCACCCTCTGTGACCTCGAGCGCTCGCTCCAGGTCGGCGAGGGCGCCCGCGCGCCAAGCGGTGACCTCGTCCGCGGTCGCCGGTCGCGCGGTCCGCGCCAGCGCCCGGTGGAAGTCCGCGACCAGCGCTCCGACCGCCTGGCCTGCCTCGACCAACCGCCCTGCCCGGACGTCCTCCACCGCCCAGGTCCAGCCGTCGACGGCGCCGTCGACGTACTCCGCGACGATCGCGAGCAGACGCGGCTGCTCCTCCGGCGACGGTGACCACTCGACCACGCCCCACGGCTGCGGCATCCCGGTGAAGCCGGCGGCCTCGAGCAGCTCCAGCAGCGATGGCGCGGGGTGCGGGCCGACAGACACGTCGGTCACCCACTTCACGACCGCTGCTGCCCCGACGATCACCGACTCGTTGGTCTGGTCGACGCCGACCCCGCGCTCCCCGGAAGCCTCCGAGCCGCGCCAGCGGCGGACCCGGTATCGACCCTCCACCCGATCGCCGCCGGCAAGGAGCGTGAGCAGACCCTCGGCGACGCCGTCGCCCGGAGCTGCGCGGCGCACCGAACCCCCGTCCGACACGACCGGTACGGCACGCAGGCCACCGCTGTCGTCGGCGACGACCGCGAGCGCCCGTCCGGCACCGAGGTCGAGCGTGTCGAGAGGCGTCACGCCCGGCGGCTGACGTGCTCCAGGCCCACGCGCTCGATGATGTCGGCGCCCCGGGTGAGGCCGTCGCTGGCCCGGATCCGCTTGCCGATCAGGTCCAGCCGCGCCCGCAGGTCGTGGTCGGCGAGCAGCGACTCGACTGCCCCCTCGAGCTCCTCAGGAGTGAACTCGTAGGTGGCGAGCCGGATGCCGAACCCGAGCTCGTGCATGCGCTGGGCGTTGTCGTACTGGTCCCAGAAGAGCGGCAGCAGCACCATCGGCTTGCCGAAGTGCAGCGCCTCGGTGGTCGTGTTGTTGCCCCCGTGGGTGATCACCAGGTCGACCTGCGGGATCACCTTGGTCTGCGGCAGCGTCGCTTCGCCGACCATGTTGGCGGGCAGCGTGATCTGGTCGGCCTGCGGGCCCTTGCTGACGATGAACCGGTGCCGGCTGCCGGCCAGCGAGTCCACCAGCCGCTGCATCAGCCCGACATCGGCACCGCCGAGCGATCCCAACGAGAGGTAGACCAGCGCGCTGTCCTCGGGACGGTCGGCGACCTCGGGAGGTACGACGTACTCCTCGTCGGTGAGGCGCACGCTCGAGTCGATCCGGTGCCAGGTGTCGCCGAGCGGCCGGGCGTCGGTGTAGTCGGCCTCCTCGGGGTAGACGTAGATGTTCGCCGCGTTGTCGCGCGGCATGAACTCCAGGTCGGGCAGCGCGTCCGCCCCCTGCTCCTGCACCCAGGCGTTGAACGCCTCCCACATCGGTCGGTGCGTGCGGTCGAACTCGGCGAAGAAGGCCGGCCACGTCTCGGGAGCGTCCATCGGCAGACCGGAGAGCCCCGGCGGGATCCCCGGACCGGGCACCTCGAGCGGGTTGCACGACACGATCCGCACGAACGGCGCCCCGCTCGTCGCCAGCGCCGGGAAGAGCACGACGTTGTCCTCGACGAGCACGTCCGGGCGGACCTCCTCGACGATCGCCCGCAGCGCCGGCTCGCAGTACATGGCGCCGTCGATGAGCGCCTGGTAGGTCGGCTGGATGAAGGTCGTCAGCTGCTCGGTGGTCGACTTGCGGAACTCCGGCGCCGTCTCGGCGATGAAGTCGGTCCAGAACTGCCCCGCGTCCTCCTCGCCCCCGTCCGGAGAGGGCGGTGCGAGGTCGACGAGCCGCTCCTCGAAGCCGAGCGCCGACAGCTTCCCGGCCCACGACGCCTCGGACGCGAACACCACCCGGTGGCCGCGCTTGAGCAGCAGGTCACCGAGCCCGATGCACTGGTTGGTGGGCCCGTAGGCCGACTCGGGCAGGAACAGGATGGTCAGCTGCTCTGACATGCGTGGCTCCTCAACTTGGTGTGGCGGCGGGGAGGTCGAGCGGATGCCCGGTCGCGATCCGGGCGTAGGACAAGATCAGCTCGACGGCGGCTGCGTAGTTGATCGAGCCGTGGCGGGCCACCATCCGGTAGCCGTAGGCGTCCTCCAGGGCGACGATGTTGCGACCGATCGTCTCCGAGTCGCCCTGCAGGTGGAAATCGCCGGTGGCGGACCCGGACTCGAGGATCACCTGGTACATCGCTACCTGGCGGTCGAAGAGCGAGGTGAGCATCGCGGCGTACGCCGGGTAGCGCGAGGCCGCGCCTCCGAGCGCGCAGAGCAGCTTCACGTCGGTGTCCTCGGCGTTGACCGGGAGCCCGCCGGCGACGGTCACCACCAGCTTCTCCGCCGGCGACGCCAGGCCGCGGATCGCCTTGACCCGGTTGTCCAGGAAGCGCTCGATGACGGCCTGGTTGGCCTCCAGCAGCAACGACTGCACGTCGGGGTAGTGGTAGAGGATCGCCCCCGACGTCAGCCCCGCCATGTCGGCGATGTCCTTGAGCCGTACGTCGGCACCGCGCATCACCACCGCCTGCTGGGCGGCCGTGAACAGCAGGTCCCGGCGCTGCCGCTGACGTGACGTCGCCATCGATTCCTCCATCGTCTCGGACTTCGGCCGCACCACCCGACGGGTGCTCCGGAATCCCGGCGCCCACCTTGACACACCGCCGCCCGTCTTTGAAGACCCCTTCATAATTTTGCCGATTGCCGCTTGGGCAGGGCGGAAAAGGGTCTTGTCTTTTTGAACGACCGTGGAATGTTTCGCAGGAACCGGCATCGTATGGCGGTGCGGGCCTCACCGAGGGGAACCGAAGACCATGACCACTCGAACCCTGCGCAGCCGCGGCACCGCGGCCACCGCCCTTCTCTCGCTGGTCGCTCTCACCTTCGCGGCGTGCGGTGGTGGCGACGACGACGCGGCGGAGCCGTCCGAGCTGGACCCGGACGCCGACCTGAGCGAGCAGACGGTCGTCGTGTCCAACTGGGCCGACTACATGCCGCCCGACATCGCCGAGATCGTCCAGAAGGAGACCGGCGCGAAGGTCGAGATCACCAACCACGCCACCAACGAGGACATGGTCGCGAAGGTGGTCGGCTCCGGGGGCGAGGGCCTCGACGTGGTCTTCGGCTCGCAGCCCTACCTGCAGGCGTTCGCCGAGGAGGGCCTGCTGGAGCCGCTCGACACCGAGTACCTGGAGAACTGGGACTCGCTCGACCCCGAGGCCCAGGGTCTCGCCGAGGTCGACGACCAGCCCTTCTTCGCGCCGTACACCTGGGGCACCACCGGCATCTGCTACCGCTCCGACCTCGTCGACGAGGCACCCACCAGCTGGTACGACCTGCTCCAGCCGGAGGAGAAGTACCGCGGCAAGGTCACGATGATGGGCACCGAGCGGTGGGCGGTGCTCCCTGCGCAGAAGGCTCTCGGCTACTCGGTCAACACCACCGACGAGGGCGAGATGGAGGACGTCAAGGAGCTGATGCTCGAGGCCAAGCCCAACCTGCTGGCCTACGACGACACCACGTTCTACGAGCGACTGGTCAGCGGCGAGGCCGTGATGGTGGAGGCCTGGGACGGATGGTGCAACTACGGCATCGCCGAGAACCCGGACATCGACTTCGTGGTGCCCGAGGAAGGGTCGGACCTCTGGGTCGACGGCATCGGCATCCTGAAGTCCTCGGAGAACAAGGAGGCGGCGTACGCCTTCGTCGACACCATCCTCGACCCGAAGAACCACGCCTGGGCGTCGGAGAACATCCTCTACAACGTGCCGAACGACGAGGCGATCAGCCTGCTCCCCGAGAAGCTCACCGAGCAGTACGAGACGCTCGGCGCCCGTCGCGAGGAGATGCTGCAGGGCGAGAACATGGTCGACATCGGCGAGGCATCCACGCTCTACAACCGGATCATCACCGAGGTCACTGCTTCTGATGAGTGACCTCCGGGTGCGGCGGCGCCGACTCGGGCGGCTCGCCGAACCGGCGGTGCTGCTGACCCCAGGACTGCTGTTCACGGCGATCTTCGTCGGCGTACCGGTCCTGCTCGTCCTCGCGTACATGTTCGCGGAGCGAGGCCGGTTCGGCGGCGTCGAGTGGACGTTCACCCTGGAGAACTTCCGGCGCGCGATCGACCCGCTCTACCTCGACGTGCTGTGGAGCTCGATCGGGATCGCGGGTACGGCGACCGCGGTCGCGCTGGTGATCGGCTACCCGACGGCGTACGCCATCACCAGGCTGCCCGGACGCTGGCGCACCGTCGCGCTGGTGCTCGTCGTGGTGCCGTTCTGGACCAGCTTCCTGATCCGGATGTATGCGTGGATCGTCCTGCTCAACTCCCAGGGCGTCGTCAACGACACCCTGGTGGCGAGCGGGGTGACCGACAGTCGCACGAGCTTCCTCTACACCGACGGGGCGGTCGTGATCGGCCTGGTCTACGCCTACCTCCCGCTGATGATCCTCCCGCTCTACGCCGCCATCGAGCGGGTCGAAGGTGAGCTGATGGAGGCCTCCTCCGACCTCGGCGCCAGCAAGGGCCGGACCTTCTGGAGCGTGCTGCTGCCGCTCACCCTCCCCGGCGCGATCACCGGGTCGATCCTGGTCTTCGTCCCCAGCCTCGGGAACTTCGTCGTCCCCGAGCTGCTCGGCGGCGGCAAGACCGTGATGGTCGGCAACCTGATCCGCGACCAGTTCCTCAAGGTGCAGGACTGGCCGTTCGGGTCGGTGCTGGCGTTCGTCGTCGTGATCGCCCTGTTCGTGATGTTCCTGCTCCAGGCGGTGGTGACCCGCCGGGTCGAAGGCGGTGGCCGGCATGCCTGAGCGCACCGCCCGCCGCGGCCTGGGCTGGGCCTGGGTCCCGCTCGTCATCTGTGGAGCGTTCCTCTACATCCCGATCGCGGTGCTGGTGGCCATGTCGTTCAACGGCGGCGGGTCGGCGTACTCCTGGGACGGCTTCAGCTTCCGGTGGTACGGCGAGCTCGCGGCCGACGACCGGATCCTCGCCTCGCTCCGCACCTCCCTGTTGATCGCGGCCGGAGCCACGGTGATCGCCACCGTGCTCGGCACGCTGCTGGCGGTCGGGCTCGCGCGGCACACCCGTTCCAAGTTGCTCGAGGCCTCCGCGATGGCGCCGGCGATCCTTCCCGACCTGTTGCTGGCGATCGGGCTCCTGTCGTTCTACTACGTCGCGGAGATCCCGAAGTCCGCGACGACCGTGCTGCTCGGGCACGCGGCGTTCGGCACCGCGTTCGTCGTCGCCGTCGTACGTGCCCGGCTCACCGGCATGGACCTCAGCGCCGAGGAGGCGTCCCGGGACCTCGGTGCCGGCGCAGCCTCGACGTTCCTGCGGATCACCATCCCGAGCATCGCCCCCGCGATCGTTGCCGGCGCGCTGCTGGTGTTCACGCTGTCCCTCGACGAGTTCGTGATCGCGTTCTTCACCGCCGGGCCGACCACGCAGACGCTGCCGATCACCGTCTACTCGTTGGTGCGGGTCGGCGTCACCCCTGAGATCAACGCGCTGGCGACCGTCCTCGTCGTCATGAGCATCGCCGTCGTCGTGATCGCGGCGCGCACCGTCCGAAGGAGCGACGAGTCATGACCGACACCACCGACCGCCCCGCCGAGCAGGCGCCGCTGCTGGAGGTCGTCGACGTCAACCGCCGGTTCGGCGACGTGGCCGCGCTCGACGACGTGTCGCTGACGATCGCGGAGAACGAGTTCTTCGCGCTGCTCGGCCCGTCCGGGTGCGGCAAGACGACGCTGCTGCGGGCGATCGCCGGGTTCGAGGAGCCCGACAGCGGAGCGATCCTGCTCGGCGGCCGCGACCTGCTCGGGCTGCCGCCGAACCGGCGACCGGTCAACCTGATGTTCCAGTCCTACGCGCTCTTCCCCCACATGACGGTGGAGCGCAACGTCGCCTACGGCCTCGAGCGGGACCGGCTGGGACGCGCGGAGGTGCGGTCCCGGGTCGACGAGGTGCTCGAGACCGTGGGCCTGACCGCGCTGGCCAAGCGACGCCCCCGACTGCTCTCCGGCGGGCAGAAGCAGCGGGTCGCCCTCGCCCGCGCGATCGTGAAGCGGCCCCGGCTGCTGCTCCTCGACGAGCCGCTGTCCGCGCTGGACCGCAAGGTCCGGCTGGAGATGCAGCTGGAGCTGAAGCGGCTCCAGCACGAGGTGGGCATCACCTTCGTCGTGGTCACCCACGACCAGGAGGAGGCGATGTCGATGGCCGACCGGATCGCGGTGATGGCCTCCGGGCGCGTGCAGCAGATCGCCACGCCCGTCGACCTCTACCGGCGGCCGGCCAACCTCTTCGTCGCCGACTTCATCGGCTCCAGCAACCGGTTCGCGGGGCGGGTCGACGGCGGCGTCTTCGTCTCCGAGCTGCTCGGCAAGCTGCCCGGCGCCGCGGATGCCGTCGCGATGGAGCGGGCCCACCTCGTCGTACGACCCGAGGACGTGCGGCTGATGTCACCCTCCGAGGGCGGTGGCACGTTGCAGGGACGGGTGATCGACGTCCAGTTCAAGGGCGGGTCGAGCCACGTCGCCGTCGACGTCGCCGGAGCTCTGACCCCGCTGCTGGTGTCGGTGCCCGGCACCGCCGACGTGGACCGCGGCGACGACGTCGCGCTCGACTGGTCGACCGGCATCGTCGTCTCCGAGGAGCTGGCGTGACCGAGCGACGATCGGCGCTTGCCGACGCGCGACCGCGGCCTGTCTGGTGGGAGGGGCGAGACGAAGCAGCAGTGGGCGAACCGCTGCGCGGCACGGCCCGCGCCGACCTGCTCGTCGTCGGCGGCGGCTTCACCGGCCTGTGGGCCGCCATCCAGGCGGTCGAGGAGGATCCCGGCCGGACGGTGGTCGTGATCGAGGCCCAGCACGTGGCTGCCGGTGCGTCCGGTCGCAACGGCGGGTTCGTCTCCCCGTCCCTCACCCACGGACTCGCCCACGGGGACGCGCACTGGCGCGACGAGATGCCCGAGCTGCTCCGACTCGGCCGCGAGAACCTCGTCGAGATCGAGGAGCTCGTGGCGAAGGAGGGGATCGCGGCCGACCTGCGACTCTGCGGGAAGACCATGTTCGCGACCCGGCCGCACGAGGTCGCCGCGTTGCGGGAGAGCCACGAGCTGCACCAACGGTACGGCGAGGAGTCGGTGTTCCTCCCCGCTGACCAGGCGCGCGCCGAGGTGCACTCGCCTACCTACCTCGGGGGGCTCACGTTGCCGGCCGGCGGGCTGGTCGACCCGGTCGCGCTCGCGATCGGGCTCCGCGACGCTGCGTTGAGCCGGGGCGTCGTCCTCCACGAGAACACCCCGCTGCGCCAGATCAGTCGCGACGGCAGCGGGCTCCGCTGCCGCACCGACCGCGGCGTCGTACACGCCGACCAGGTGCTGCTGGCCACCAACGCCTTCCGGCCCGCGCTGCGCCGGATCAGGTCCTACGTGCTGCCGGTCTGGGACCACGTGCTGGCCACCGAGCCGCTGACCGCGGAGCAGGTCAGCCGGCTCGGGTGGGCAGGCAACCAGGGCCTCACCGACGCAGGGAACCAGTTCCACTACTACCGTCGCACCGCGGACGACCGGATCGTCTGGGGCGGCTACGACGCGATCTACTACTTCGGCAACCGCACCGACGCAGCGCGGGAGCAGCGCGACGCCTCGCACGAGCTGCTGGCCCGGCAGTTCCGGGAGACCTTCCCGCAGCTGATGGACGTCGCGCTGACCCACCGCTGGGCGGGGATCATCGACACCACCTCCCGCTTCACGCCCGTCTTCGGGACCGCCCTCGGCAACCGGGTCGGTTACGCCGTCGGCTACACCGGGCTCGGGGTCGCGTCGTCACGGTTCGGGGCGCGGGTCGCGCTCGACCTGCTCGCCGGCAAGGACACCGAACGCACCCGACTGGAGATGGTGCGCCGCCACCCGGTGCCGTTCCCGCCGGAGCCGCTGCGGTGGCCGACGGTGCAGGCGACGCGGCGGGCGCTCGCCCGCGAGGACAAGACAGGGCGTCGCGGCGTACTGCTGCGGACCATGGACCGGTTCGGTGTCGGCTTCAACAGCTGAGGGAGTTGCGATGAGGCAAGGCATGTACGTCGGTGGCGTCGCGCGCGACGGGTCGGGCGCCGAGCACTCGCTCGTCGACCCCAGCACCGGCACCGTCGCCGGTTCCTACCGGGCATCGGACGAGACCGACGTCGAGGCCGCCGTCGGTGCCGCCGCGGGCGCGTTCGCCGAGTGGTCGGCACTCACCGCGGGGGAGCGGGCGCGTGCGCTGTTCGCGCTCGCCGACCGGATCGAGGCCGATGCCGACACCCTCACCGCGCTGGAGGTGGCAGAGACGGGCAAGCCGGTCGCGGTGTTCCGCGACGGCGAGCTGCCTTTCGCCATCGACAACCTGCGGTTCTTCGCCGGAGCCGCGCGCTCGCTCGAAGGCTCGGGCGCCGGCGAGCTCAGCCGCGGCTTCACGTCGATGCTGATCCGTCGCCCGCTCGGCGTCGTCGCCGGGATCGCGCCGTGGAACTTCCCGCTGGTGATGGCGATCTGGAAGCTCGGCCCCGCTCTCGCGGCCGGCAACACGATGGTGCTCAAGCCGTCCCCGCAGACTCCCGGGACCAGCCTCCGGATCGCCGAGCTGGCGGTCGACGCCGGTCTGCCGCCGGGTGTGCTGAACGTCGTGACGGGCGACGCCGCTGTCGGCCAGGCGCTCGTGCGGCACCCCCAGGTGGCGATGGTGTCGATCACCGGCTCCCCGGGAGCGGGGCAAGCGGTCATGGAGGCCGCGGCGTCGTCGACGACGCGGGTGCACCTCGAGCTGGGCGGCAAGGCACCGGCCATCGTCTACGACGACGCCGACCTCGACGCCACCGCGGCGGCGATCACCCTCGCCGCGACGTACAACTCCGGGCAGGACTGCACTGCCGCCACCCGGGTCTACGTCCAGCGGTCGGTGGCCGACCGCTTCGCCGAGATGCTCGCCGCGAACATGGGCCGCGTGCGGGTCGGCGACCCGCACGACCCGAGCACCGACATCGGACCGCTGGTCTCGGTCGAGCACCGGGAGCGGGTGCACGGTTTCGTCGAACGAGCCTGCGCTGCCGGTGCGACCGTGATGGCCGGCGGCGTGGTGCCCGACGGTCCCGGCGCCTACTACCCGCCGACCCTGGTCACCGGTGCCGCTCAGGACTCCGAGATCGTCCAGCAGGAGGTGTTCGGCCCGGTGCTCGTCCTCCGGACCTTCGAGGACGAGGACGAGGCGGTGCGGCTGGCCAACGACAGCGCCTACGGTCTCGCCTCGTCGGTGTGGACCCGCGACGTGGGCCGTGCCCTCCGCACCTGCCACCGGCTCGAGGTCGGCGTCAGCTGGGTCAACGACCACCTGCCGATCGCCTCCGAGGCGCCGCACGGTGGCGTCAAGGCCAGCGGCTTCGGCAAGGACATGAGCCACGAGGCGATCCTGGAGTACACCGCCACCCAGCACGTGATGCTGAAGCACGCGCAGCGAGAGGCACACGACACGTTCCGGCCGGCCTGACGACCCTCGCCGGGGTGGAGGGACGCCAGGTCTCGAACAAGTGCGTGCTCACGACGTATGTCTGACCAGGTCGAGCCTGCTGGTGGACTGATCACGCCTCGGCGGCGTGCCACTCCCAGAGCCGCCGCAGCTGCTCCGCCACGGACGGGGAAGTGAGCCGGCCTGAGCTGTAGACCTTGCGCCACGCGAACTCGGGCATCAGCGCCTCCATCTGGTCGACGCGGAGGGCATGCTCGACCGGTACGGCTTGGTGGAGCTCCACGTCCACGATCTTCGTTGTCACGCCCCGCCGCGCCCTGGTCTCGTCCCAGTGCGGAGCCGGGCCGGGATGGCTGCGGATTGTCCCGCGAGCGACGATCCCGCGACCGTGGGGGCCTTGCCGGTAGAGGAACGCGTCGACACCCGGCTCGATGCCGTTGAAGTGGTGTGCCACGCCCCAGGTCGTCCGCACCGGCCGGTCCTGCTGGCAGGCGGCAACGACCTGGCGGTCCCATGCGTCGGGAGTCCACACGTAGTCGTTGCCGTGACCAGGGTTCCAGGTGAGCAGGACGGCGTGCATGCGACGTCACGCCCCCTCGGCCGCCATGCCGCCACGGTAGCCAAAATTTCCGCACGCACACGTGCATGAGTTCGGAAGGACCGGGGTATCAACGCGACCATGAGCGATTCGAACACACGTACGAATGACCAGGACCTGATCGGCGCGGAGGCGCCCGACCCGACCGGCACCGAGAAGGACCCCGACGAGTGGGTCACCGGCGACGAGCCGATGACCGGCGCCCAGCGCTCCTACCTCGACACGCTCGCGCGCGAAGCCGGCGAGACGCTGTCCGCCGACCTCACCAAGGCCGAGGCGTCCGAGCACATCGAGCGGTTGCAGGAGCGCACCGGCCGGGGCGCCTGACCGCACCCAGAGTCGTACGGCGCCAGCGGTAGCACGATGGTGAGCCGCATTGGCCTGCGGGACGTACCCGGCCGGGATACCGTCGGCGCATGCGGCTGCGGGTGGTGTTCGCTGACGACAACTACTTGGTGCGCCAAGGCACAGCCGCTTTGTTGGGCATCTCTGAGGAGGTCGAGCTCGTCGAGGCTGTCGCGGACACCTCGTCCTTGCTGGCTTCGGTCAACCAGCACCGACCGGATGCGGTGCTGACGGACATCCGGATGCCCCCTACCTTCACCACCGAGGGCATCGACGCGGCGCGAGAGATCCGTGCCCGACACCCGGGTACCGGCGTGGTCGCTGCTGTCCCAGTACGTCGAGGAGGACTACGCGTTCGAGCTGTTGAAGGAGGGCGTCGCAGGTCTGGGGTACCTGCTCAAGGAGCGGGTGTCCGAGGTCGAGGAACTGGTGCGAGCGCTGCACGAGGTGTCGCGCGGAGGTTCGGCGCTGGATCCGAAGGTGGTGGAGGGGCTGCTCATGCGCAGCTCCTCCCAGGCCATGTCCCCACTGCTGGGCCTGACCGAGCGAGAGTCCGAGGTCCTGCAGCAGATGGCGATGGGGCGGAGCAACGCGGCGATCGCGAAGACCCTGTTCATGAGCGAGCGCGCAGTGGAAAAACAGATCACCGCGGTCTTCCAGAAGCTCCAGCTGAGCGAGGAGTCCGAGGTGAACCGTCGGGTGACCGCCGTGCTCACCTACCTCGAAGCCGGCGGCGGCGCCGGGGCCGCAGCGAACGTCGAGGAGGGCCTCCCCGGAGTGTCACCGGGAAGGCCCTCGATCACGTGTCACTCGCTGACCACCGCACGGAGGACGTCCACGTTGGATGCCCTGCGTGCCGGTCCGATCGCCGCAAGGATCCCCGCGACGGCTGCCGCGACGACGTACAGGCCGAGCTGCGGGACGGGCACGGCGACCTGGTCGATCCCCATGTCGGCCAGCGCTCTGCTCAGCGCCACGCCGAGACCGATCCCGAGGACGGCGCCGACGAGGGCTCCGATGACGGAGATGATCACCGACTCCCAGCGGACCATCGCGCGGACCTGTCCGCGGCTCATGCCGACCGCGCGCAGCAGCCCGAGCTCACGAGTCCGCTCGAAGACCGAGAGCGCCAGGGTGTTGACGATGCCCAGGAGAGCGATGACCACGGCGAGGAGAAGCAGCGCGGTCACGAAGGTCACCAGCTGGTCGATGAGAGCCCCATGGCGCCCTGGAACTCCTCTTGGTCCATCACCGTCGCGTCGGGCTGGTCCGCCAAGGCGTCGGCGATGCGGTCCTCGACCACCGACGACGGTCTCGCCAGGTTCGACAAGGACCATGGCAGTGCCTTCGAGACGGTCGGGGAAGTACGCCGTGTGCGCGGGGCCGGAGATGACGTAGTCGGTGTTGACGAACCCCTCGCCGTCGTAGATTCCTTCCACCTCGAGCGTCGCCGCCCGATCTCCCGGGAAGGCGCCGGGGATCGTGTCACCGAGCTCCCAGCCGTGCTCCTCAGCGAGATCGTCCTTGACGAGGACACCGGTATCGGTCAGGGCCGAAGCCTCACCCTCGACCATCCCCAGCTCGAGCGTCTGCTCGACAGTCCCGGGGTCGATGGCGGTGAAGTCGACGTCCTTGCCGTCGAACCGTCCCTTCCCGAACGACGTCGGGGAGATCACGTCGACCCCGTCCACCGCGCGCACGATGTCCACGACCTCCGGGCTGTATCCCTTCGCGTCGCTGTTCGGCGTCAGGACGTAGAGGTCGGCCTTGGTGGAGTTCGCCAGCACGTCGGTGAACGACGCCTTCAACGAGGCTGCGAAGACCGACACCGTCGCCACCATGGTCAACCCGATCACCAACGCCATGGCGGTGGAAGCGGTGCGCTTGGGGTTGCGCATGGCGTTCTGTCGAGCCAGGTCACCGGACACACCCCGCGCGCGGATCGGCCACCCGACCGCCCCGGCCAGCGTCCGCATGAAGAGCGGCGCCAACGTCGTGATGCCCAGGACCGCTCCGAGCACGCCGATCCCGATGAAGGCCGGGTGCGCGGGACCGAAGCAGGGCCAGCAACAGGCCGGCGACGCCGGCCAGGGTGAGCACTCCACCGATGGCTAGCCGGAGACCCGAGAACCGCGGCGCCGACGGTGCTGCGTCCCGCAGGGCCTCCACCGGCAGGACCGTGGTCGCCCGTCGGGCCGGCGCGAGGGCAGCCACCACGGTGATCACGGTGCCGACCACGAGGCCGGCAATGATCGTCGTGGGACGGATCTCGAGCGGTGCGGCAGGCAACGAGAACCCGAGCCCCTCCATCAGGGCGGTGAGCGCTCGCGCCATCCCGACCCCGAGGGCGATGCCCAGGGCTGACGCGGCCAACCCGAGGATTACTGCCTCGGCCAGGATGGTACGCATCACCTGCCTCCGGGTAGCGCCGATGGCGCGGAGCAGGGCGAGCTCACGGGTGCGCTGGGCAACCTGCATGGAGAAGGTGTTCCAGATGATGAAGGAGCCCACGAACAGCGCGATGCCGGCAAAGGCCATCAGCGCATAGGTGAAGAACCCGAGCCCCTCCTTGGCTGCCTCGGCACGCTCCTCGGCGATCGCCTCACCGGTCACCGCCTCGAGCTCCTCGGGCAGCGACTGCGCCGACCTGGTCCGCCAGCTCCTCGTCCGAGACGCCGTCGGCCGCCGCGGCGACGATGGTGTCGAAGCTCGCCCTACGGTCCATGAGCCGCTGGGCGGTGTCCGAGCTCGAAGTAGGCCATCGGTGGCACCGCCGAGATCGTCGGCGTCGCCGTAGCCGACGATGCCCACCACGGTGAACGTCCTGCGCGGGGCCCTGGAAGAGGATGCGGACCTGTCGACCCGACGTCCAGGTTGCCCTCGGCTGCGGAGAGCTGGCGTCGATGGCGACTTCGTCAGCGCGTCGCCGGGGTGCTCGGCCGGAACGGAGCTCGCTGACTCCTCGGAGCTGCGTGCTCGTCGGCGAGGTTGGTGCCGAGCAGCCGGTGCGCCGCTGGGCTGCATCGGCTTGCCGTCGGAGTCGGTGAGGAGGGCGTATCCCTCGACCCTGCCCTCCGCGACCGCGACTCCCTCGACGCGACGAACCTCGTCGAGCACAGAGGCCGGGCATCGGCGCGTCGTCGGCTGCCGGGCCCCGGTTGCCTCACCCGTCGATCTCGCTGCGCACGACGGCGTCCGTCCCCGAGTTGACGCTCTGCGAACAGGTTGTCGAACGCGGTCTGCATGCTGCTGACTCAGCATCAGCGTGCCCGCCAGGAAGGCCACCCCCAGTGCGATGGAGGTGGCGGTGAGGACGAGCCGGAGCTTGTGCGCCAGCATCCCCTTGATCGTTGCGCTCAACATGGCTCAGGCTCCTAGCTTCTTCATGTACTCGAGGACCTCGTCGGAGGTCGGGTTCGGCATCTCGTCGACGATGTCGCCGTCGCTTGAGGAACAGCACCCGGTCGGCGTAGGCTGCTGCGACCGGGTCGTGGGTGACCATGACGACGGTCTGGTTCATCTCGCGAACGGCGTGCTGCAGGAATCGCAACAGCTCCTCGCCCGACCGCGAGTCGAGCGCACCGGTCGGCTCGTCGGCGAACACGATGTCCGGCTTGCCCGCGAGAGCCCGCGCCGCAGCGACGCGCTGTTGCTGGCCACCGGACAGCTCCGCCGGCCGGTGCGAGAGGCGGTTCCCGAGGCCGACGGTCTCGACGACGGACTGCACCCAGAGGGGATCTGGCTGCGGCCCGCGATCTTGGAGGGCAGCGCGATGTTCTCCGCGGCCGTCAGCGTGGGCAGCAGGTTGAAGGACTGGAAGATGAAGCCGATCCGGTCCCTGCGGAGCAGCGTGAGCTGCTTGTCGTTCATCTTCGTGATGTCGGCGTCACCGATGGTGATCTGCCCCTCGCTGGGGCGGTCGAGCCCTGCCAGCACGTGCAGCAGCGTCGACTTGCCCGACCCCGAGGGGCCCATGATCGCGGTGAACCGGCCCGCCTCGATGGCGACGTCCACGTTGTCGAGGGCCAGGACACGCGCGTCGCCCATGCCGTACGCCTTGGTGACACCGGTGGCCCGCGCCGCGGTCGCAGTCATGGCCGGGCTGGTGGTGGCGGTTGTGGTCATCATCTCACTCCTGATTCGAAGGACCGGCCACTCGACCGGTGCTCGTCCTATTGCAGGGCTGGGCGTGGCGCCGGGGCAGGGGGTCCTTCGCACAGCTCTGACGGTCAGCCGCATGCTGTGCCCGCGCCGTGCGGCGGCTCTCCGCACCTCGCGGTGCGGGTTCCCGACCCACGGTGGGACGGGAATTCGCCTGACCGGACGGCCGAGTGACGGACAGACTGGAGCCATGAGAAACCCCGGCGACGTCCGTGCCGGCGTGGCGCGTTGGGAGTCGCTCGCCGGTTGGGGTGCCGCCGCTGTCGCGGTCTTCGTGATCTATGTGACCGTCGTCGTCGGGGGCGGTCTCCTGCTGGGTCGCAGCGATGCGCCCGACCTGGCTCTGTCCGTGCTGGCGACGGCGGTGGTCGCCAGCGTGCTGGAGCCCGTTCGGTCGCGCGCAGAGTCGATCACGGCCCGCTGGCTGAAACGAGCGCAGGGCACGGCGTACGACCGGCTGGCCGACTTCCCCCGCCAGCTGGCGCGCCCCGACAGCGGCGAACAGGCTCCGGCGGTGATCGCTCGCATGCTGGCGGTCGGCACGGGGGTCGAGTGGGCCCAGGTCTGGGTCCTGGTCGACGAGCGACTTCGACTGGTGGCGACCTACCCCGCGGGCGCCGCCGCGGACGAGCCGGAGCCAATGCTCTACGACGAACGCGCCCCGCGATGGCGTGCGTTCGGTCACCGTGGCCCACGCGAGCCGACCCCTCGGGGTCCTCCGGGTGGGAGAGAACCGAGCCCGACGAATGACGCCGGTCGAGGAAAGGCTCCTGGGCGGTCTTGCCGCACAGGCAGGCATGGTCCTGGAGACCGCGCAGCTGCGGGCGGAGATCTCCCAAAGGCTCGAGGAGCTCACGCTCCGCGAACGACAGCTGCGTCGTGCGCGCGGCGAGCTCGTGAGCATCCAGGACCGCGAACGTCGTCAGCTCGAGCGGGACATCCACGACGGTGCTCAACAACAGCTGGTCGCACTGGCGATCAACCTCAAGCTGGCGCGGGCCCTGCTCGAGAGCGACCCCGATCAGGCTCGTCTGGTCCTTGACGAGCAGGCAGCCGCCACGGCGGATGCGATCCGTACGCTGTCCGACCTCTCGAGCGGACTGCTGCCCGAGTCGCTGGGGCAGCAGGGTCTGGCCGCGGCCGTCCGGGCCGCCACCGCCAACAATCCGGTCCCGGTCCAGGTCCATGCCCCGACGCTCAGTCGGCACTCCCCGGCGGTGGAGGCGACGCTGTACTTCTGTGCGCTGGAGGCAGTGCAGAACGCCACGAAGCACGCCGAGGCAGGCCGGATCGACGTCCGGATCGTCGAGGAGCCTGACCGGATAACGGTGGACGTCCACGACGACGGGCGTGGCATGGAGGCTGGTGAAGGGACCGGCAGCGGCCTCGCCAACCTGAGGGAACGGGTCGCCGCCCTCGGGAGGCGAGCTCAACCTCGAGGGGACGCCAGGTGACGGGACCGTGGTTCGGGTGTGGGTACCCAGCGCGACGCTCGCCGGGACCGAGGTGACCCGATGATGCGGGTACGGCTGGCGTGGGCGCTGTTGGCCCTGACGGTGCTCGTGAGCATCGCCCACGTCGTGCTGCTGGCGGTCTCCGATCGGTCGATGTTCCACACCACCGTGATCGGCGACGGCTTCCCGCTCGTCACCATCGGCGCCGTCGCCGGGGCGGGAGTCGGCGCCGCGATCGTCTCGCGGTACCCCGGTCACATGGTCGGCTGGCTGTTGGTCGTGGGGCAGCTGGTGAGCGAGCTGGGGCTGGCGCTGCGGGCCTACGGTCACAGCACGCTGACCGGCGAGCTCGGCGACGCGCCAGGTGGTGGGGTCGCGATCTGGCTGTCGATCCAGTCCGGCGGACTCTTCGTCGTCGCGCTCCTGGCCGTGCTGTTCCTGCTGGCGCCGGACGGAAGGCCCGCCTCTCCCCGCTGGCGTCTCGCGCTGGCCCTTCCGGTGACCGGCTTGGTCATGAACGTGGTTACGGTCGCCACCATCTCACCAGGCCAGCTCGATGCCGACGGTCAGTTGAAGGGTGAACCCAGCCCCCTGCTCGAAACGGTCCTGATCGCAGCGTTCCTGCTGGTCTGCGCCGGCGTGCTCGCGGCGGCGGTCTCCCTGTGGTCACGGCTGCGACGCGCGCGCGGCGACGAACGACAACAGCTCCGATGGGTGGCGCTCGCCGCGCTCGCCCTCGCGGCTGGGGTCGTGATCAACGTCGCTCTGTTCGTCCTGGATGCGCCGCTCTGGATCCAGCCTCTTCCCGTGATGGTGGGCTACGTCTGCGTCCCTGTCCTCATGGGGGTCGCCATCCTGCGCTACCGGCTCTATGAGATCGACATCTTCCTCAACCGAGCCATCGTCCTCGCCGTGCTGACCGGGTTCGTCACTGCAAGTTATGTCGGACTCGTGGTCTTGATCAGTCGGATCTTCCCCATAGCTGACGGCAAGTTCTGGCCGTCGCTGCTGGCAACCGCGCTCGTGGCCGTGGCCATCCAGCCGATGCGCGAACGCGCCGCACGGCTGGCCGGGCGGATCGTGTACGGCGCCCGCGCTGCTCCCTATCTCGAGCTCGCGAACTTCAGCCGACGGCTCCAGGAGGCGCCGAGCACGCAGGAGCTGCTCCGCCGTGTCGGGGAGGCTGTGGGCCGGGCGGTCGGCGCCCGCAGCACGAGGATCCGGGCGGACGGTCCCGGCGGATCGCCGAGCGTGGTGACTTGGCCGGAGACGCCAGCGGGGGCGACCGGACCCGTCTACACGCTCCCGGTCGTCGATCAGGGCGAGCTCCTCGGTGAGCTGTCGGTGACCATGGCGCCCGGCAGGTCGCTCAGAGCGGAGGAGCGGCGTCTGCTGTCCGACTTCACCGTCCAGCTCGGACGCGCATTCCGCAACATCAGGCTCGAGTCCACCCTGGCCCAGCGTTTGACGGACCTGCACGCCAGCACGGAAGCACTCGAAGCCTCCTTCCGTCGGCTCGACCTCGCCCAAGATGCGGAGCGGCAACGGTTCGAATCCGATCTCGCACGGCGAGTCGTCCCGCACCTGCGGACGGTGGAGCATCAGCTCGGGCACATCCCGGACACCGGCGACGACTTCTCCGCGTGGGATTCGCGCCTGGAGGAGCTGCACCACGAGGTCCGGCGCGCCCTGGACGCGCTGCGCACCCTGACCCGTGGCGTCTTCCCGGCCCAGTTGGCGAGGCAGGGCCTCCCCGCCGCCCTGGCCGACCTGCTCGCACGGACGGGCAACGACCCGATGGAGGCGGATCTGGCGCCGGGAGAGCGGTTCGACCCTCGGGTGGAGAGCGCCGTCTACTTCTGCGTGGCGGAGCTGGTGCGTCTCGTCGATTCCGGTGTGGAGGTGCGGCTGCGGGAGGACGCGGGGCACCTGACGCTGACGGTCCGCCTACGAGGTCCTGCTCCTGCCCCGCTCGAGCTGTTGCACCTGCGTGACCGCGCCGCAGCGCTGGCCGGACACCTCTCGACTGCCGACGAGGGTGGCGCGACCACCCTCACCCTGGATCTGCCCGTCGCTCAGTCCGCTGCTGCGCTCCAGACCTGACGCAGCCGAGCAGAGTCGAACTCCGCCTTGGGGATGTAGGCGTGGGCCCCACAGCCGAGGGCATCGTCGCCGAGCTCGTTCAACTCGTACGTCGAGAGCAGCACCACGACCGGTGACCCGTTCAGGGCCCGGATCCGGCGGGTGGCCTCGAGCCCGTCGATGCCGGGAAGGTTGACGTCCATGAGCACCAGGTCAGGGTGGTGGCGGGCCACGCTGACAAGCGACTCCTCGCCGTCCACGGCGTACCCGACCAGCACGAACCCTTCGCTGGCGGTGACGACTGCACCGGCGGCGCGACGAAAGGATTCTTGGTCGTCGACGACCACCACGCGCACGTCTGCCATTCGAACCTCCTGGGCCCAGCCTGCCGGGTCGCGGGCAGCGGATGCAGGGTGTTTCCCGCACTGCCTCGGGGCGGGTTCCCGCCCACAAAGGGCGGACCGTGACGCTCCGGCGGGCGGTCACCACGGTCCCCCCGGGACTGCGTCGATACCTAGCGTTTGGGTCGAGCCGAGGACACTCCCGGCTCACTCAGCCCAGGAGAGTCAGATGACCTCGATGAAGCTCCGGCCGGGGACCGACCGCCCCTTCTACGTATTCCTGGCCGGCACCGTGGCGGGGCTCGTGCATGCACTCGACGACGCCGTGCTGCACCGCCAGCCCGGCGTACCGGGTGACCAGCACCTGCTCGCGCTGGCCGTGGTGTCCGCGGCAGCGGGCGCCGCCCTGTGGTGGTTTCGCCGCGCCGGCACCGGAGTCCGAGCCGCCCTGGCCCTCGTCGTGGGCGCCGTCACCGTGGCCAACGGAGCGATGCACGTGCTGCACGTCGCGGTGAGCGGCGGGATCTCAGGGAGCGACGTCACCGGGGTGGCAGCGGCCGCGTTCGCCGTGGTGCTGCTGGGCATGTCGGCACTGCTGCCCTTCCTCCACCGGGGGGAGCGCCGCACCACCCGCCGCCGGACGTGGACCGTCCGGGTGGTCGTCACGGCCGCCGTCGGCCTCGGTGTCACCTTCGTCCTGCTACCCGTGGGGGTCGGCATCGGACAGACGCATCTCTTCCGGTCTCCTGTCGGGGACCCTCCGGACGGCCGCTTCGAGTCCGTCACCTTCTCTTCCTCCGACGGCCTCGCGCTTTCCGGCTGGTACGCGCCCTCGGAGAACCGGGCGGCCGTCCTCCTGGTGAGCAGCGCGCGCGGCGACCGGAGCGCCACCGTCGACCACGCCGTGCTGCTGGCTGACCACGGGTACGGCGTCTTGCTGTACGACGCACGCGGCACCGGTCGGAGCGAAGGCACGCCGAACGGCTACGGCTGGGGATGGCAGCGTGATGTCAGCGGGGCGCTCGACTTCCTCGCCCAGCGCCCGGACGTCGATCCGTCCCGCATCGGGGGACTGGGGCTCTCGACCGGGGCCGACGTCCTCATCGAGGTGGCCGCCCGGGACCGTCGGTTGTCCGCCGTGGTGTCTGACGGCGCCACGATCCGGTCGCTGTCCGACATCCCGTCGGGTCAGCCGAGCAACGTTCGTGATGATGGCGCCGGTGCTGGCCACGGTCCAGCTGCTGTCGGGTGAGTCGCCCGGGGAACCGCTGATCGACCTGGTGGCAGAGGTGTCACCGACGCCGCTCCTTCTGGTGGCGGCCGGATCCATGGCAGGCGAGATCACGCGTGAACCGGCGGTACGCCGAGGTCGCCGGACCCACCACTGAGCTGTGGATACTGCCCGAGGCCAGGCACACGCTAGCCATCCGGGACGAGGCGGCGGAGTATGAACAACGGGTCGTCGCGCACTTCGAGGAGGCCCTGTGAGCGCTCGACTGCCGAAGACCGTGCTGGCTAGTGTCCCTTCCATGGTCCCCGCCGGGTACGAGGTCAGGGAGCTTTCCGCAAACGACGCCGAGATGATGGCCGAGGCGTACCGGCGGAACTCCGAACACCTGGCGCCGTGGGAGCCGATCCGTCCCGCCGGCTTCTACACCGTATCCGGGCAGCGTGACGTCATCAGGCAACGGCTGGAGGACCAACGCCAGGGGCGAGGAGGGTCCTGGGTCCTGGCTGATGGTGAGGCCATCGTGGGGCAGGTGACCCTGAGCAACGTCGTTCGGGGTGTGTTCCAGAGCTGCAGCGTCGGCTACTGGGTCGACGGCGAACACACCGGACGGGGGCTGGGCTCGGCGCTTCTCGAGGTGGCGTGCGAGACCGCGAGGTCCTGGGAGCTGCACAGGGTCGAGGCGGCGACGGTGCTCCGAAACGTCGCCTCGCAGGCCGTGCTGGCGAAGTGCGGGTTCACGCCGATCGGCACGGCGTCGGACTACCTGTTCATCGCCGGCCGCTGGCAGGATCACCGGCTCTACCAACGGCTGCTCCATGACGGCCCGCCGGGCTGAGGCCGCCCCGGTCACCCGTGGGCAGGTCCAGGAGCCGGGACCGTGGGCTCTGCTCCGTCCGCGAGGCGCTTGCTGCGCTCGACGATCGCGCCCGTCCACTCGGCAGGAACAACCAGGAACCGTCCGCCACGGACCGCATCGAGCGCCTGCTCGGCTACCTCTGCCGGATCCGCCCCGACGGGCGACATGGCCGTGCGGACCAGCGCCGGGCACAACAGGGTGACCGAGACCTGGGTGTCGGCGAGAGCGAGGGCGGCCTGTTCGGCTACCGCCACCACCGCGTGCTTCGTCGCTGCGTAGGCGCCACCGGCGGGGAAGGTGACCAGTCCGGCCAAGGAGGCGGTGATCAGCACGTGGCCCGGCCTCCCTGCCGCGAGCAGCCGAGGGACGAAGGCCCGCAGACCGTTGACGACGCCGTGGAGGTTCACGTCCAGCACGGCCGCCCACTCCTCGGGCGTCACCTCCCACGGAGCACCGAGAGAGGCTCCGACCGTGCCGGCGTTGAGGCAGACGAGGTCGACGTCCCCCACCTGGTCGGCGAGGCGAGACATCTGGTCGGACGACGTCACGTCGGTTGGTGCACTGACGCCGCCGATTGCCTCGGCCAGGTCGTCCGTCGGCGCGATGTCGGCCAGGTGCACCCTGTAGCCCTGATCGGCAAGCTTGACCGCGAGGGCTCGTCCGATGCCGCTGGCAGCGCCGGTGACCACGGCACCAGACATCGCGCCTCCCTTTGTCCTTGATCGTGCGCCCGACCTTCTCTCATCCTGCGACGTCGGGGCGGATCTTGGATCCGAACACACAGATCGCCCCGACGGCAGCCGGGCAGCCGGGTCTCGAGACGGTCGCTGCGCGACCTCCTCGACCAGCGGGGGGACGTCGCTGCGCGACCTCCTCGACCAGCGGGGGGACGTCGCTGCGCGACCTCCTCGACCAGCGGGGGGACGTCGCTGCGCGACCTCCTCGACCAGCGGGGGGACGTCGGCTGGCGCGACCTCCTCGACCGCCGTGGGATTAGGTTGATCGGATGAGTGAGCAGAGCAGGCCGTTCGACGTACGGCGGGCTGGGGTGATGCTGCACGTGACGTCGCTGCCGGGTGCGGGGGATCTCGGTGACGAGGCCTACCGCTTCGTCGACTTCCTGGCCGACGCCGGGTTCACCGTCTGGCAGGTGCTGCCGCTCGTGCCGACCCACGACGACGACGGGTCGCCGTACAACGCACCATCGGCGATGGCCGGCAACCCCGACCTGATCAGCCCCACCCTCCGGGAGCCGATGGACGACGCGGCCTTGGCGGCGTGGTGCATCGAGCAGGGCGACTGGCTGGAGCCGTACGTCGAGTACACCGCCCTCCGTGAGCTCCACCGCACCCCGTGGCACGCCTGGCCGCCGGCGCTGCGCGACCGAGACCCGCAGGCCGTCGCGGACGCACTTGCTCCGCACGCCGACCGCGTGCAGCAGCTGCGGGTCGAGCAGTGGGTCTTCGCCGGGCAGTGGCGCCGGCTGCGGGAGTACGCAGCAGCGAAAGGAGTTCTCTTCTTCGGTGACCTCCCGATCTTCGTCTCCCTCGACAGCGCCGACGTGTGGGCGCACCGCGAGCTGTTCGAGCTGGACGACAGTGGCCGGCCGACGACCGTGACCGGTTGCCCGCCGGACTACTTCGCGAAGGACGGGCAGCGCTGGAACAACCCGCACTACGACTGGCAGGCGATGGCTGCCGACGGCTACGCGTGGTGGCGCCGCCGGGTCGCCCGGCAACGCGAGCTCTTCGACCTGGTCCGGATCGACCACTTCCGCGGGTTCGAAGCGGCGTGGCATGTGCCGGTCGAAGCCCCCACTGCCAGGGACGGTCGTTGGGTCGAAGGGCCCGGAGCGGAGATCCTCGCCGCCCTCATCGACACCGCGGGGCCGGGGACGTTGGTCGCCGAGGATCTCGGTGTGATCACGCCGGCGGTCGAGGAGCTGCGGACCCGCAACGGACTGCCCGGGATGAAGGTCCTGCAGTTCGCGTTCGACGGCACGCTCGACAACCCCTACCTGCCGGCGAACCATGAAGAGCTGAGCGTCGTCTACACCGGTACCCACGACAACGACACCACCGTCGGCTGGTGGGCGAGCATCGACGACCGCACCCGCGCCCAAGCCGAGTCACACCTGCTCGACCCGGCGGAGCTGATGCCCGGCGCGCTGATCCGGCTGGCGATGGAGTCGACCGCACGGCTCGCCGTCGTACCCGCCCAGGACCTGCTCGCGCTCGGCAGCGAGAGCCGGATGAACACGCCCGGCACCGACGAGGGGAACTGGGCCTGGCAGGCACCCGAGGGCGCGTTCGACCAGGAGCTCGCGGCCCGGCTGCGGGTGCTCCTGGAGCACGCCGGCCGCGCTGCGCCTCGGCTGGCGGACGGCGTGAGCTGAACGACCGGGTCTACGGGGCGGTGTGTACGCGAGTCGCAGCTCGTTGCTGCAGGTCGCGCCTCGCCCGGCGGTACTCCACCTCGAGGATCAACGCCACCCGGGCAGGCCGCAGTGCGTGGACCGCGGTGCGGTCCGTGCGGCGGGTGCGCTCGCGGGTGGCCATGGCATGAGAGTAGGCACTCTGGGAGCCGCTCGGCTACCGACTTTAGGATGATTCCGGGTCGGGCCAGGGGAGACCCTGAGCTCGGTGGGACGGGGGCCCGGGGCGTCGGGGGTCTCGAGACGGTCGCTGCGCGACCTCCTCGACCGCCGAGGGTTGGCGCGGCTCTCGACCGGCGGTCGGCTGGCGCGACCTCCTCGACCGCCGAGGGGTCTCGAGACGGGTCGCTGCGCGACCTCCTCGACCGGTCGGCTGGCGCGACCTCCTCGACCGGCGGGGGTTGGCGCGACCTCCTCGACCTCCGGGGGTTGGCGCGGCACCTCCTCGGCCGCCGGGGTTGGCGGTCAGATTCATTCGTTTGGGCGATTCGGTGGGGCGCGAACGGTGTCACGCTTCGATGGCTGGAGCGTCGGCAACCCCTGTAGGTCCCCATGGATCGGCGCCCGGTCTCGGTTCGCAGAGGTGCGTCATGGCCCCGACCCCCAACACTCAGTCTTCCGCGCCCACACGGCGGTGGCGGCCCCGGCGGCCGCGTCGTTCGCGGCTGGTGGTGCTCGCGGCGATGGCCGTCGCCCTGACCGGCCTGGTGCCGCTCACCGCGACGCCGGCGCAGGCGCTCGACGTCGACGTACGCGTCACCATCTCGCAGGTCGACGCGCTCGACTCGTTCGAGGAGCCCGGTGACGCCGACTTCTACGCCGTCACCACGATCGACGGCACGGAGCGGACGTCGGACCAGTGCCAGTTCGAGGACGACGACCACATCACGCCCAACTGGGAGTTCAAGAAGGAAGGCATCGACCTCACCGAGGACTCGGTCACGGTGTCGATCGAGATCTGGGACGACGACGACCCGTGCGACGAGCCGTTCTCCTTCCGCGGCGACGACGACCAGGGCGACATCACGCCCACCGCCGGTCGCACGCTGACCTTCGAGGTCGACCTCGCGCCGTGCGCGGTCTCCGGCGGGGTCAACGGCAACTGCATGACCAACATCCAGTCGGCCGGTACGGCCGACGACGACATCGCCAGCATCGTCTTCCAGGTGGCCGTCGGCGAACCGCCGTCGGCGCCCGGACAGAACATCCGCTGTCTGCACTCGCCGTTGTGGCCGCAGCCCGGCGACACGGTGACGATCCGCGCGGAATACCTGGACGGCAACCTGCAGCCCGACGTCAAGATCGCCGACAGGATCCAGGTGTTCACCGGCAACAACATGGCCACGCCCGCCGGTGAGGTCCTGGGAGCCGAGGAGTTCACGTTCACGACCCCTGCGGTCGGCGCTCCGAACCTCAGCTACGCCTGTCGGCTCGTGGACGACGGCAGTCCGATCTGGACCGGCTGGCGCACGGTCAACGTCGGGCCACCGCCCGTGGCCGGCGGCGCCGTACCCGTGCTGCTGACGGGCCCGATGCGCAGCCGGGTCGACGTGGTGCTGATCCCGGACAAGGACAACTACACCGGTCCCAACGACCCGACGTTCCTGACCGACATGCGGAGCCTGATCGACCAGGCCTACTTCGCGCAGGGTGACGGTACGGCGGACGCATCCCTCCTGCTGACCAACCAGGACACCTTCAACTTCTGGCTCGCCGGCGGCACGGGGGATGCCCGCGGCGTGGTGAGCGGCAAGTGCGAGAAGGATCCACCCGGCAGCTGGGACACCCTCCACTCGTTCGCAGACGTGGGCGCGATCATCCACACCAACTCGTTCCGCGACTGCGCCAGCGGCAACACGTTCTCGGCCGAGAACTTCGACTTCCGGGTGTTCCGGCACGAGCAGGGCCACCGCCCGTTCGGCCTGGCCGACGAGTACTGCAACAAGCGCCCCGGCTCCAGCTCGACGGTCTGCGACGGTGGCTACTTCCAGACCGACACCTTCCCCAACGTCTACGAGGACGGCGGCGACTGCGAGGCCGACCTCGGCAACCTGGGCCGGAGTGGTGGCAGCTGCGATCGCTGGCAGCAGGACACCGGTGACATGGACTTCTTCGAGACATCCGAGCCCGTGAACGGCGACCTGATGGTCGACAACACCACCCCACAGGCTGCCGACATCAGACGGATCGACTGGATGCTCAACACCCAGTGCGCCTCCGGGAACTGTTGAGAGGGGCAGACGATGAACACCAAGTACCTCAAGCGCTCCGCCGTCGTTGTCGCCGCGACCGGACTGGCCGTGGCCGGCATCAACGCCGCCGACGCCGACCACAACGCGGACCCGAACGCGCACCCGCTGCCCGTCATCGACTACGGCCTCGACGAGAAGGCGATCGTGGTCAAGCTGCGGATGACCGGCGACGGCTCCGCCACCATGCAGGACGCGGAGGTGTTCTACGGGACCGCCAAGGGGACGGCCGGCAACCCGCCGCTCCTGGACATCAGCATCTTGGACGACAAGGGGATTCAGGCCCAGCACTTCGACGAGTGGGACCCGCGCTGGGTCGAGCTCGAGGGCGGAACCCCGGGCACGTTCTCCACCGAGGTCGTGGACGCAGCGACGGGGTCGATCATCTTCCCGTTCGAGCCCGACCTGCGCGACTTCCGGGTCACCAACGAGGACGCTGGTGTCTTCGTGGGCAGCTACGACCTGGCCCCGGCGATCCTGGAGTTCTGCACGGACAACCCCAGCGACCCGGACTGCACGACGGACCTGTCGCTCACGAAGTCCGACAGCCCCGACCCCGCAGTGGCGGGGGAGAGCGTGACCTACACGCTCACCGTCACCAACAACGGGCCAAACCCGGCGCAGGCCGCTCGGATCGTCGACGAGCTGCCCGCCGACCTGACCTTCGCCTCCGCGAGCAGCGGCTGCACGGCGGTCGGGCAGCAGGTCACCTGCGAGCTCGGCGCTATCCCCGCCGGTGAGAGTCGGACCCGCAGCATCACCGCGGACATCCCGGCGTCACTGGTGTACGACGCCGGCGCCCCGGTCACGGTCGAGAACACCGCCACCGTCTCCAACACGGCCGGCAACGACCCCGACAACACCAACAACTCCGACACCGAGCCGACGCTGATCGTCGCCGAGGCCGACGTCTCGATCGACGGTGTCACGGCGAACGGACCGCTCGAGGTCCTCATCGGGGAGCCGGCGGACGTCACCGCGAACGTCGAGGTCTCCAACGCGGGTCCGTCGTCGCCGATCGACGCCGTGCTGTCCCGGACCTCGTCCGCTTCGGCCGGGCTCACGGTGACTCCTGCCGACAGCACGCACGCGGTGACCCGGCTCGAGATCGGCAGTCCCCAGACGGTCGACGACGACTATCAGCTCACTTGCACGACGCCCGGGGTGAAGACGGTGACGTTGGACTACGAGCTCGCGCTCAAGAACGCCGAGGACACCGATCCCGACCTGAGCGACAACACCGCGTCTGCGTCGTTCGACGTCGACTGCGTCGTCCCGATCGCGATCAACATCCGTCCCCACGGCTTCCCGAACTCCATCAACCTCAACACGGACGCCACCTTGGCGGCGCTGACCACAGAGGCCGGCGAGTACGGGCTGCCGCTGGACTTCGACGCGGCCACGATCGAGATCGACACCGTCCGCTTCGGCGTGCGGGAGCTGCTCTTCAACGTCGGCACCACCGGCGGTGTACCGGAGCGGCACGCGAGGCTCCACCTCGAGCGCTCCTACGAGCTCGACGAGCGGACCCGGGACGCTGACAAGGACGGGGTCATGCACTTCGAGCCGCCGGGCAGCGGACTGCAGGAGGGCGTCACCGAGGGCTGCCTGAAGGGCAAGTACGACGCCGGCGGTGGTCTGACCTACACCTTCTTCGGGTGCGACTCGGTGCGGATCGTTCCTCCCCAGTAGGACGTCGGGACGCCCGCCCGCCACCCGGCCTCGCCCGAGGTCGGCCGGCGGGCGAGGCGTACCCTCGGGGCACGGAGCCATCCAGGCTTCCCCTTCAGAAAGATCCCCATGAGCGACAAGTCGCCGCGCCAGCACATGTCCAAGAAGTCCGGGAAGTCGATCAAGGAGAAGCGCGCCGACAAGCGCAGCAAGGGGGTCGAAGAGACCTTCTCGGACAAGATCCACCCCACGAAGAAGAAATGACACTACTGACACTCGGAGTCATCGGCTCCTCCGCCAAGGAGAACGAGCACCGACTGCCCTTGCACCCGGACCACATCCCGCACCTGGACGCCGACCTGCGCGAGCAGATCACCCTCGAGCACGGGTACGGCGCCCGCTTCGGCGTCGCCGACGAGGCGCTGGCATGTCACGTGGCTGGCTTCGCCTCCCGCGACCAGATCGTGGCGGACTCCGACGTCGTGCTGCTGCCGAAGCCGCAGCACGCCGACGTCGCTGCGATGCGGCGCGGGCAGGTCCTGTGGGGCTGGCCGCACTGCGTGCAGGACTCCGAGATGACCCAGCTCGCCATCGACCGCCAGCTCACCTTGATCGCCTTCGAGGCGATGAACCACTGGACTCGCGACGGGTCGGTCGGGCTGCACGTGTTCCACAAGAACAACGAGCTGGCCGGCTACTGCTCGGTCATCCACGCCCTCGAGCTCGCCGGCCTGACCGGCGACTACGGCCGCCGCCTGGTCGCCGTGGTGATCGGGTTCGGGGCGACGGCCCGCGGGGCCGTCACGGCTCTCAACGCCCACGGCGTGCACGACGTGGCGGTGCTGACCAGCCGCGCCGTCGCCGCCGTCGGCGCGCCGATCCACTCGGTCCGGATCCGTCAGTTCGAGCACGACCCGGACGGCCTCCAACCCAGCCACGTGATCACCGAGCGGGGGCGCGAGCCGCTGGCGGCGTACCTCGCCCAGGCCGACGTCGTCGTCAACTGCACGCTCCAGGACCCCAACGACCCGCAGATCTACCTCCAGACCGCGGACCTCGACGCGTTCCGGTCCGGCAGCGTGATCGTCGACGTCTCCTGCGACCTGGGGATGGGGTTCAGCTGGGCGCGCCCGACGACCTTCGAGGAGCCGGCATTCGTGGTGGGCGACAACGTCCTCTACTACGCGGTCGACCACAGCCCGTCGTACCTCTGGAACTCAGCGACCTGGGAGAACAGCAACGCACTGATCCCGTTCCTGCGACCGGTGCTCGAGGGTGCCGCCGCGTGGGATGCGGACGAGACGCTGAACCGGGCGATCGAGATCAGGGAGGGCCACGTCGTCAACCCGGCGATCCTCGCCTTCCAGGGACGCTCGCCCGAGCCGCCTTACCGCGTCCAGTAGGGGCGACCATCACCGCGCGCAGCGCGGGGATCGCCTGCAGGTCGGAGGGAAGCCAGGCGACGGAGTCGAGGTCGGCGACCGTGAGCCGGCGCAGCTCGTCGTGGTCCTCGCTGCGGTGGACCGCACCGCTGGTGACCACTGCGAAGTAGAGGCGCAGGACGTAGTCCTCCGAGATCGGCCAACCGCCGCCCGGCCCGGCCAGCTCCTGACCCACTGCGATCCCGACGCCCAGCTCCTCGCGGACCTCCCGCACCAGCGCGGCTTCCGGCGTCTCGGCGGCTTCGACCTTGCCGCCGGGGAACTCCCACCGGCCCGCCAGCTCGGTCGGCTTCGTCCGGCGGGCCGCGACGACGTACGACGGTCGCTCGAGCGAGTCGACGAGGATCGCGCCGACGACGGTCTGGGGCACGAGGGTGACGCTATCGCTGAGGTCGTCCGAGTGAGAGTGACCCACAGGTCACGCTGGCGCGGACGACTCCGAGCGGCGGGAGACGAGCCGGCGGACCCAGAGGAACGGGAGGACGAGCAGCGGCAGGCCGAGGCCCAGCAGGACCAGTGGCAGGGTGAGCGAGCGGCTGTAGAGCTCGTCACCGCGCAGGGTGGCGCTGACGGTCTCGCCGACCTCCTGGTCGCCGGAGCCCTGGATCGGGCCGATCTTCTCCACCCCGTCCTCGGTCCAGCGGGCGGTGCAGTGCTGCGACGACGTCTTGTACCTGATGTCGAAGTCGCAGGTGAGCACCTCGGCCTGCACGGTCTCGCCGGTCTGCCGTTGCCACAGCAGCCACCCGCCGGCGCCGACCAGGACGAACGGCACGATCATGAAGACGGTGAGGACGACGTTGACGACGATCCGCATCGTCATCGTCTCCACGGCAGGCACCTGCTCGGCCATGCCCCGATGATCGCAGGGGTCAGCCGCAGTTGTCGCAGATGCCGGTGGCGGGCAACGCCATGAAGCAGGTCGGACAGACCTTCGTCACCGGCTCGGGCTTGCGCGGTGCGACCGGCTTCACCGGGGTCGCCCGGACCCGCCTCGGCTTCGGCGGTACGACGGGCGCGACCGGGGCCGGCGGCGGGGGAGGGGGCTCCCAGCCGGGCGGCTCCGGGGTGTCGATCCCGAGCCTGGCCAGCACCTCGCGAGCCGCATCGGTGGGCCGGTGCTTGGGCGTGGTCACGATGTCGTGCGGCGACGCCCCACCCTCGAGGAAGGTCTGCGCGTCCGGCCGCATCGCCGGCGGGAGCCGCCGGTGTCGCCACCGGGGCGGGGCCGCACCGCGCTGGGTGATCGTCACCAGGTCGGGACGGCACCAGCCGACGAGCGTCCAGTCGTTCTCGCGCCCGACCGCCCAGACGCCTGCTTCCCCGTCACCCGTCTCCGCGGCGGCGCGCAGCGCGATCCGCTCGGGATTGACGAAGCGTCCCTCGACGAGCAGGACGGATGGCAGCGGCTGCGTGACGTCGTACCCGTCCTCGCGCAGCGAGTACGTCGCGTCGGCCAGGAGGTTTTCGGTCGATTCCGGGGACATGTCCATTGCGCTTCGCAAGGTATCCCGGCGAGGCGGCCCAGGGGTAGCCGGGCCGGAACTTCAGGCAAGAGCCCCTGGGTCGTCGGGCACGTCGACGGCGTTCTCTCGTAGCGCCTCGAGCGGGATCGCCTCCAGGGCGCGCTCGTTGGTGGAGGCCAGCACCACGGGAGCCGGGACGCCGTCGCCGTACGCCTGGAGCCAGCGGAGCGCCACCACGCACCAACGGTCGCCGGGCTTCAGACCAGGGAAGCTCCACTCCGGTCTCGGTGTCGACAGGTCGTTGCCGACCGCCTGCTGGTGCGCGAGGAACTCCTCGGTCATCACCGCGCAGACCGCGTGCGCACCGATGTCCTCCGGCCCGCAGGAGCAGGTGCCGTCGCGGTAGAAGCCGGTCATCGGGTCGGTGCCGCACGGCTCGAGCTCGCCACCGAGGACGTTGCGTTCGGTCACGGCACCGAGCCTCCCACGCGACTGCGGGACCGGGCAGTCACGGCCACTAGTCATTCGGAGGCATTTTCGGCCGGTTCTGCCTCCAACGAGAGGGATCCCGGCCTACCTTCGCAGACGTCATGATGGGATTTCTGAGCTGGGTCGACGGTCACAAGCTGTTGGTGACCCTGATCGGCGTCGTGGTCGCGTTCGGGCTCCTCAACACCGTCGCTCGTGGTGCGGACAGTGCTGACGGTCCTGACGGGTCCCGGTCGAGCGGCTCGGCGTCGGAGCAGCGCAACAAGGCGGGCGACCGCCCACCGCGCAAGAACCACGAACGACGTGAGGTCGCGCCGGAGCCACCCAGCCCGACGTACCTGGTCTCCTCGGTCATCGACGGCGACACCCTCGACCTCGCGAACGGGGAACGCGTGCGGCTGGTCGGCATCGACACTCCTGAGATCGGGGAGTGCGGCTACGAGAAGGCGCGGGCCCGGCTGGTCGCCCTTGTCGGGGGTGCCCGGGTCAGCCTCGGCGAGTCCGATGAGGACCGTGACCAGTACGGGCGGCTGCTCCGGTACGTCGACGCTGGTCCGGTCGACGCCGGCTTGACGCTGCTCCAAGCGGGCCTGGCGATCGCGCGCTACGACTCGCGAGACGGCTACGGCTTCCATCCTCGCGAACCCGAGTACGTCCGGGCCGACCGCGGCGCTCCGGACCTCACCTGTGCCCAGCAGCCCCGACGGTTCACTCCCCAACAGCCGTCGAGCTGCTCGCCCGGCTACTCCCCGTGCGTGCCGGCGTACCCGCCGGACGTCGACTGCGCCGGGGTGAACGGTCCGGTCAGCGTCACCGGGCCGGATCCCCACGGACTCGACGCCGACGGCGACGGCGTCGCCTGCGAGTGGGGCTGAGCGACCCGCCCGGATGCCCCGCGGCACCTGCGGGTACCTCCGGCGAATGAACCAACCGACCGACCTCGGCCGACCGACCACCGGTGACGTCATCGACCTCATCACCGACGACCACCGCTTGTTCGAGCGGCTGCTGGCGCAGCTGCGGGACACGACCAAGGACCTCGACGCGGTCCGGAAGGCGTTCGCCGACGTGCTCATCGCGCACGGCGAGGCCGAGGAGGAGCTCGTCTACCCGGTGCTGAACCGCAAGAGCACCGAGGTCGACGAGCACGACATCGAGCACGGCCACGAGGAGCACGCCGAGGGCAACCAGGCTCTGCTGGAGGTCCTCGAGCTCGAGGGCACCGACACCGAGGCCTTCGCCGACGCGGTCGAGAAGCTCAGCAACCTGGTCGCGCACCACATCGCCGAGGAGGAGATCACCATCCTCAGCCCGGCTCGTGAGGAGGTCGAGCCGCAGGTGCGCGCCGACCTGGGCGAGAAGTGGGCGGCTCGCCGCAATGCCTTGATCGACGCACACTGTGGTGCCGCCGACAACGTACGGCGCATCGTGGCCGAGGCGCGCCGCGAAGGGGTCCTCGACGGCGAGGAGGACGAGGACTGACCTGCCCGTGACGCCCGTCAGTGCTCGGTGATCTGCACCCGGTTGCGGTAGAAGGCGAGCCGCCCGGCGATCTCGGGCACGGCGTCGTGCGGGTTCTCGTAGGTCCACACCGCATCGGTCAACGAGCCTTCGTCCGTGCGGACGCTGAAGTACGACGCCTCGCCCTTGTAGGGGCAGTAGCTCTGCTTGTCGCTCGGCTCGAGTGCGCTCATGTCGGTGTCCTCGCGCGGGACGTAGATGACGGCCGGGTAGACCGACTCCTTCAGCGTGAGCGCCCGGGTCGTGTCGACGATCGTCCGGCCGCCGGCGCTGACGGTCACCCGGTGCGGGGTGGGGTCGACCGTGATCGGGTGGAGCAGGCCGGGCTCGAGGATCGGCCGTGTCATGCGACCGACCGTAGCGCTGCGCTCAACACTCCGGCCCGATCATCGTCGAGCCCTGCTCGACGACCTCCCGGCCGACCGTCCGTCGCACCTGGTTGCGGTAGCGCCAGATCTGGGCGACGCCGACCGCCCAGAGGACGTACTGCACGCTCATCGCCGCCCGGAACGCCTCCGGCGTGTAGTCGGTCGACGACCCCGAGGTCATCAGGTCGAGCACCGCGCCGACGGCGAAGACGGCAACGAGGGCGGAGAAGAAGCCACCGACGTTGATGATGCCGCTCACGCTGGCCATCCGTGCCGCGGGGTTGGAGGTACGGCCGACGTCGAAGCCGATCATCGACGCCGGTCCGCCGCAGCCGCACGCCACGACCAGCAGCACGAGCATCCACAGCGGTGCCTCGCCCGGCCACGCGAGCACCGCGGTCCAGGTCAGCACCATCGCGACGATCGTGCCGAGCGCGACGGTGGACCGGTGCCACGGGTGGTTGCCGACCACCCAACCCAGGATCGGGCCGGACGCGACGACAGCGACGATGATCAGGCTCAACAGCGCCCCGGCGACAGTCTCCGACACACCCTCGCTCAGCACCAGGAAAGGAAAGCCCCACAGCAGCACCAGCACGTGCGCGCTGAACGGCGTCGAGAAGTGCACCCAGAAGCCGAGCCGGGTCCCCGGCTGCGCCCACGATGCCCGCAGGCTCGTCACCAGCGTCCGCCGCGACATCGGATGCCCGCGGACGTGGCGCGCCGCCGGCGAGTCGTAGACGAAGAGCAACAGGCCGATCAGGAGCAGCGGCCCCACTGCCGCGGAGACCAGGTAGGCGGTGGTCCAGCCGAGCTCGGAGAGCGCCCAGGTCATGGGTACCGCAGCGGCGATCGACCCGATCTGACCGGTGCTGCCGGTGAGCTGGGTGACCAGCGGGATCTGCCGCGGACCGAACCAGGTGCTCACCAGCCGTAGCACGCAGATGAAGGTCAACGCGTCGCCCAGGCCGACGAGCACCCGGGCCGTCAGCGCCTCCGGGTACGACGTCGCCAGCGCGAACCCCGCCTGCGCCAGGCTGATCGTCACCACGCCCGCGGTCAGCACCGTGCGAGGCCCGAAACGATCGATGAGCAGTCCCACCGGCACCTGCATGCCGGCATACACCAGCAGCTGCAGCATCGTGAACGCCCCGAGCTGGCTCGCCGACAGGTCGAACCGCTCGGTCGCCGCGAGTCCGGCGACGGCGAGGCTCGTGCGGTGGAAGACCGCGACCACGTAGATCGCGAGCGCGATGCCCCAGACCAGCCAGGCGCGGCGCGGAGTCTCCACGCCGAGACGGTACCGAGGGGACGGGCTCCGGCGAGCAGCGCCCGCTGCGCGCCAGTCATCCTGGTTGGCCTGAACGAGCCAGCGGACAGCCCTGAACGGGCCAGACCGACGGTCCTGAACGGGCCAGAGGGGACCACCCTGAACGGGCCATGGTCCGGTCACCGCGTCGGTGCCACGATTGATCCATGGCGCTCTTCGATGTCGCTGCCGACGCCTATGTGCGCTTCATGGGCCGCTTCTCGGCGCTCCTGTCCGCGCCGTTCGCCGAGATCGGGCTGACGGGTGTCGACCCGTCGGCACGGGTGCTCGACGTCGGCTGCGGCCCAGGGGTCCTGACCAGCGAGCTGGTGAAGCGCCAGGGCGAGCCCCACGTCAGCGCCGTCGACCCGGTGGCGGGCTTCGTGCAGGCGACGGCAGCGTCGTACCCCACCGTCGACGCCCGGATCGCCTCCGCCGAGGACCTGCCGTACCCCGACGACACGTTCGGCGCGACGCTCGCCCAGCTCGTCGTGCACTTCATGAGCGACCCGGTCGCCGGGGTGGCCGAGATGAGACGGGTCACCGTCCCCGGTGGGCGGGTCTCCGCCTGCGTGTGGGACCACGCCGGCGGGAGCGGCGCGCTGTCGGACTTCTGGCGCGTGGTGCAGCGCTGCGATCCCCACGCCGTCGGTGAAGAGGCGCTGCCGGGGTCGTGGGAGGGGGACCTGACCAGGATGTTCACCGACGCGGGTCTGCAGGAGGTCGAGGAGACCCTGCTGACCGTGCATCTCGAGCTCGCCACGTTCGAGGACTGGTGGGAGCCGTTCACCCTCGGCGTCGGGCCGGCCGGGGCCTACGTCCGCAGCCTCAACCAGATCGAGCGGGCCGGGCTGGTCGCCGCGCTGCGCGAGGAGTACGGCGCCGGCCCGATGACGATCCGGGCGAGTGCCTGGACCGCCACCGGACTCGTCTGACGCCCACGTCAGGCCGCGGAGCCGACCTTCGGCGGCCGGCCCCGACGCGGTACGGCGGACTGCGGCTTGCCGTTCTCGAGCAGCACGCCGCCCCAGACGCCGAACTCGTCCCGTGCCCGACCGAGGTCGAGGCAGAGCTCCCGCACCGGGCAGTCGGCGCAGAACGCCTGGGCCGCGGCGAGGCTCTCGTCGTCCGTCGGGTGGAACAGGTCGGGGTCCGGATGTTCCGCACACGCCCAGCTGAGCGTCGGGTCGTGCGGGGTCGGTGCGGTGAAGGCGATGGTCACGCCCTTCGTGTCGAGCCGGTCCTCGCGGAGGGTGATCTTCGGTGCAGTCATCGCCTGTCACCTCCTTCTGGTCGGGGCGGTGGATGGGGCCGATGGGTCGGTGAAAAATGCGAGAAGGGCCGCTGCAGCTCTCGCTGCAGCGGCCCGGGTGCGGGGTGCTCTGGGGTCAGGGCACCTGTGGGAGTGGCTCCAGCGTGGCGACGGGCAGCTCCTTGCGCTTCGATCCGTCGCGCGGACGTCCCGAGGGCGGAGCCGCCGAGCTCCGGGTACCGGTGGGCAGCACCCGACGAGCGGACCGCACTGCGGTTCGCGTCGTAGAAGGTGCGACAAGTGCCCACGCCATGCTCCTTGCTGGTGGTGCTGCTGGTTATGTCGCTCGTGGCGTGCCCGGACAGGTCCCGGCCCGCACGAACGGTTCTTCGAGGGTAGGGCGCCGGATCCGCTCCGGCCTAACGCATTACGGCGCGGGTCAGATCTCGCGCCGGGCGCCGGGCGCACCCGGACCCGGCACCGAGCCGGCGGGTGGTGGCCCGAGCTGCGCGGTGCGGATCCAGTCGATGGCGAAGTCGTGCGGGTTGAGCGGGTCGACCATCACGCCCAGTCTGCCGCCCGGCTGCATCCGGCTCATGTGGAGGGCGGCGGCGACGTGGTCGCAGGTGACCACATAGGGCTCGGTGCCGTCGGCGCGCTCGACCCGGGCGGTGATGCGGACGACCGGGGAGGTGTCGGCGTAGGTGCCCACCTGCCACGACCCGTCCACGATCGCCACCGCCGGCAACCCCTCGCCGTTGGTGAGCTGGAGGTGCCGCGACATCCGCAGGCCGAGGTCGGTGCTGTCGGCCGCTTCCTTCATCGGGTTGGGGATGTCCGCGATCTGGCCGAAGAACGATGACGGCTTCCCTGAGAAGAATCCCATTGTCGTCCCCTTCTCGGCCGACGTGCGGCCCCGGCTGGACCCCCACCCGTGAACGTAGGGCCCGAGGAAGAGCGCCGACAGCCACCCACGTCTCAACGTCGTCTCAACCACCGGCTCGTCGCAGATCGGTCTCAGAAGGTAGAAAGACCAGCCGCAAGCGAGGTGCGACGGGGTCGTCGTGCTCTAGGTTTCCGACCATGGCAGACCAGCCGGACCCGCCGGAGAAGTGGCGCGTCTACGAAGAGGACAAGACCCCCGACCCGGAACCTCCGTCGGGACCTCCCCAGGTCCCGTACGGCGACGCGCCACCCCACGTGCCCTACGGCAACGCGCAGCAGGACCACGACACGGTCTTCGTCACGAAGAGGACCTCGAGCGCGACGCCGAAGCTGGTCCTCCTGGTGGTAGCCGTCGCGGTCCTCGGTGCGGTCGCCGCCGGAGCGATCGCGATCTTCGCCGCGGTCGGCG
Organism: uncultured Actinomycetota bacterium; assembly: GCA_963724275.1. Lineage (GTDB taxonomy): Bacteria > Actinomycetota > Actinomycetes > Propionibacteriales > Nocardioidaceae > Nocardioides. The sequence continues at coordinate 56,493 of CAVRUB010000004.1, forward strand.
GCGGGGTGGCCGGGATCGGCGGCATCGATGCCAAGGACCCCGACGACTTCGCCGACCTGATCGACAAGCTCGAGGAGGAGAAGGGCACCACCGAGGTCCAGCAGGTCGGGTTCTACACCGACTACATCATCGTCTACGTGCCGTTCTCCGACGACCCGACCGACGACCGCCAGATCAGCTACACCTGGCGTGGCGGCGACCTGGAGGAATGGACGAGGGGCACTTCGACCGACGCGCGGTTCGACCTGGGTGAGATCGACCCCGACGTCATCGACGGCATGTGCGAGCCGGTGCTCGCGAAGGCCGACGGGGCCGTGCCTGACGACTGCTACGTCTTCCTGAGGAAGCCTTCGGAAGGTAGCCAGACATGGTTCCGGGCTTCGGCGAGCGACGACTTCGGACGGTCTGTCTGGGTGGAGTACGACAAGTCGGGCGTCGAGGTCGGCGGGGGCCCCTGAGCCCACCGGTCAGGCGCTGACGCTGTCGATCTCGTCGAGCGGCACCGGCACCAACCGGTCGTCGTTGGCCGCATGCACGACCTCGCAGGGCACGCCGGCGACCCGCGCTGCGGCGTACAGGGCCGCGGCCCACAGCCGGTCGGTCCGGTCCAGCCCGCCACGTCCGGGTCGGGTCCGCAGGAAGGCGACCCGACCACCGGGCACGTGCTCGGTCGTCCACTCCGCGAGTAGGTCGAGCAGCTCCGGGGCGGTCGGATCGGGCACCAGCCGGCTCTCCGGGACCGGCACCTCGATCAACGTCTTCTGGGGCCGGCCGTCGGGATGGAGGAAGACGATCCAGAGGCTGGTGCGGCTGAAGCCGAGCGGCTCCATGAGTTCTCGCCAGACCTGCTCGAGGTCGGCCTGGCTGTTGATCGGGTGATCGGTCATGCCGGACACCCTGCGCGCGATCGGTAGGCGGCGGGAGGGGCTCGGTCGGTTCTCCACAGCCGGTCCACGCTCGTCCTAGCGAGCTCCTCCGCCTAGGCGAGGATGCCGGCCGCGCGAGCGACCTCGGCGTACGCCGCTCGCCAGGCTCGCCACCGTCTCGTGGGCGTTCAGGCCGCTCGGGTTCGGCACCACCCAGAGCTCGGCACCGGCGATCTGCTCGGGCTGACGGCCCAGGACCGCCCTCGGGAGGGCGAACGCGGTCCGGTAGGCCGTGATCCCGGCGACCGCGACCACGTTCGGCCGGAGCCGCTCGACCAGGGCCACGAGCGCGGCGCCGCCTTCCTTCAGCTCCGCAGCACCGAGCTCGGACGCCTTCGCGGTCGCGCGCGGTGCCAGGTTGGTGATGCCGATGCCCCGCGCCCGCAGGACGTCGCGCTGCGCATCCGTCATCCCGCCCGACGGGTCGATCGGCTCGGTGATCACCCCGCCCAGCAGGAGGGCCGGGTAGAAGCGGTTGCCCGGGTGCGCGAAGTGGGTCTGCGTGGCCGCCGTCCAGAGCCCCGGGTTGATCCCGACGAAGAGCAGCTTCAGGTCGTGCTCGGGCGCTGTGGGCAGCAGGTCGGGGACGACCGCGTCACGATAGGAGTCGAGCTCGGCCCTGGAGAACGTACGGCGCACGTCGTCCAGTCTGCCTGTGCGTCTGCGAGCGAGCCTTCAGTGACACCGCCCCTGCGGGCAGAGGGGTCACGGGTTGTAGATGACCTCGAGCCCGTTGGGCACCGGGCGCTGCACGCCGTCCGACGGCGAGTTGAGGACGCGGAGGGTGCCGCGGCGGACCGCGGCGAGCGTGGTGGAGCCGCCGCCGTCGAGGTTGAGGGCGTCCTCGGCCCCGAGCCGCTTGAACGTCTTGGCGAGCTCGACCATCGTGTAGCCGCGACTGAACGACTGCCGGCCCTCGACGACGAGGATGATCAGCGCCTTGCGGTCGCGGTCGACCCCGACCGCCGTGCGCGGGTGCATCTGGCTGTCGTCGGACGCCAGCACCTGCCGCTTCTTGAGCAAGATGGCGTTGCCGGTGATCGCCATCGCGACCTGGCCGTCGAGGTGGCGTCGGACGCGGACCCGGGTGCCGACTGTCAGCGCCTCGAGCTTGTCCTCGGCGCGGTCGCCCCGCGCGATCAGGTAGGTGCCGACGATGCGACCCTTGTCGGGCAGCGAGGTGCGGTTGGCGACGACCTTGCCGTTGACGACCTGCACCCACCGCACCTGCCGCCGCTGCTCGTCGGTCCAGCCGTAGCCGACCGCCCGGCCGAACCGCCGGTTGTAGATGCCGGTTCCGCCGATCTTGACCCGCGGGGAGTTGTAGTTGGTGACGACGATCTCGGGGTGCCGCGCGACCTCGGCGACCAAGGGGAGCTCTCCCACGTGCACCTTGTCCTCGGTGTCGACCGAGAGCGCGTTGTTCCAGCCGGAGTCGATGCCGTTCCAGAGCCGGTCGCGGTCGCGGCCGATGCCCAACGGCGCGCCCGTGTCGTAGATGTCGAAGAAGTCGCCGTTGACCCCCGCGACCGCTCGGGGGGTCCGCGACAGCATCGACGTGACGGTCTGCCGGCGGCTGACCCGCGGGCCGTTCGCGTAGTCGACGGTGATGCCCGGCGCCCTCCACCGGACGCGCGTCACGAAGTAGCGCACCGGCCCGCGCCGGGTCCGGACGTCCCACGCGGTCACGCGTACCCCGGGCGCCGGCTGGTAGCTGAACCGACGCGTCCGCGACACCATCGCCCGCTGCCCGGGCTCCAGCGGCGCCGCGATCTCGCCCGGCACCTGGTCGGAGGTCTGCCAGGTCAGCGGGTCGTCAGGGTCGGCAGCCGGCGCGACGTTGGAGGCGCCCGCCTGCTCGGCCGCCGGCGGCTTCGAGGGCTTCGGGTCGTCGTCGAGGAAGACGAGCGCGCCGGCCGTCGCCAGGAGAGAGACGACGACGAGTTCCGGTAGCAGGCGACGCATGGGCTCCAGGTTAAGAAATTCAGCGGCCCGGTCCGGGATGATGGTCGCGTGTCGGTCGGGCCGTGCAACACCTTCGCCGAGGGCGACAACCTCGCGGTGCTCGCGGGCCTGTCCGCGGCGTCGTACGACCTGATCTACATCGACCCGCCCTACAACACCGGGAGCGCGTTCGCCTACCGCGACAGCTTCGCCGGTCACCAGGCGTGGACGGCGATGATGCGACCGCGCCTCGAGGCCGGTCGGCGGGTGCTCGCCGACACCGGCGCGATCTTCGTCAGCATCGACGACCACGAGGCCGCTCACCTCCGCCTGCTCCTCGACGAGGTCTACGGCGAGTCGAACTTCCTCGCGCAGGTCGTGGTCAACCTCAATCCCAAGGGTCGTCAGCTCGGGATGGGGTTTGCGACGTCGCACGAGTACGTCCTCGCCTACGCCAGGGATGCTCGGCAGTGCGTGCTCGACGCCTCCAGCGCGGACCTGGTCGTCGAGACGGACTTCCCGTTGGTGGCCGAGGACGGCCGGCGCTACCGGCGGCTGCCGCTGCGCAACACCAACAAGAAGTTCAACCCGCTGACCGCGCCGACGCTGCACTTCGCGATCTGGGGCGACGCCGAGACCGGTGAGGTGCGGACCGCGCCGTTCGACGGTGCAGTGGAGATCAAGCCGGTCTTCGGCGACGGGTCGCCCGCGGTCTGGCGGTGGTCGCGGCCGCGGATCGACGATCGTCCTGACGACCTGGTCTGCCGTTGGGTGCGCGGGACGGCCGGCGACCGGATCGACGTCTTCCAGCGCGACTGGCGGCACCCGACCGGTGGCGCGCGGCGCAAGAAGCTGCGCACCATCTGGCTGGCCGAGGAGATCGGCTCGACGGACACGGCGGTCGCGGAGCTCAAGGAGATCCTTGGCCACGTCTTCGAGTCGCCGAAGCCGACCGGTCTCGTGCGGCGGATCCTCGACACGATGCCCGAGGACGTGCGCGTGCTCGACTACTTCGCAGGCAGCGGGACCACCGGCCACGCGGTCGCGCTGGCCAACGCGGCCGACGGCGGGCGTCGTACGTGCCTCTCGGTCAACCATCCCGAACCGGTCCGGCCGGGCTCCAACGCCGACCTCGCCGGCTACCGGACCGTCGCCGACGTCACCCGCGCCCGGCTGCGCGCGGTGGCGGAGCGGGTCGGCGGGGGATACGCCGAGCAGCCCAAGCCAGGCCCGCTCGTCGAGTAGCCGGAGCCGCGCCGCTCGTCGAGTAGCCGGAGCCGCACCGCTCGTCGAGTAGCCGGAGCCGCGCCGCTCGTCGAGTAGCCGGACCCGCGCCGCTCGTCGAGTAGCCGGGGCCGCGCCGCTCGTCGAGTAGTCCGAGCGCCCTGGCGCGAGGGCGTATCGAGACGCGGTGACCGTCGGTGGCCGGGGTGTTCGTTCATCTTGCTGGGTCTCGATACGCGCGGTCACGACCTCGTTCCTCGGTCGTGCGCGCTACTCGACCAGCGGGCTTCCGCGGCCTGTCGAGCAGCCGGGCCGCGCCGCTCGTCGAGTAGATCGCTGAGCGGTCAGGCGACGTCTGCGGCCTCTTCGAGAGCGGTGAGCTCGTCGTCGAGGAAGGTGAGCAGCCGCTGGAGGCGCGGGACGGTACGGCGGCAGCCGGTCAGGCCGAAGCACATGCTGCCGTCGTACGACGTGCAGGTGATGTTGAGCGCCATGCCGTGGATCGGGATCGACAGCGGGTAGTTGCCGAGCAGCTTGGCGCCGTTCCAGTAGTGGGTGGTGCGCGGGCCGGGCACGTTGCTGATGATCAGGTTGTACGGCGATCGGATGATCCCCTGCATCTTCAACGCCGGTCCGAGGATGGCCGGGGCCTGGCCGATGGCGCTCATCGCCAGCACCTGCACCGGGGTGAGCGACTTGAGGGCGTCCTTGCCGTCCTTCATCGACTTATGGACGGCCTGGAGCCGGTCGCCGGGGTCGGCCAGGTCGGTGCCGAGCCGGGCCATCACCGCGCCCACCGCGTTGCCGCCCTCGGCCGAGGGCAGGTGGGACTCCTTGGCCTTCAGCCCGACCGGGACCATCGCGACGAGCGGGGTGTCCGGGAGTGCGTCGTTCTCGATGAGGTAGGCGCGAATGGCGCCACCGCACATGGCGAGGACGACGTCGTTGATCGTCGCCCCGGTCGCCTTGCCGATGCCGCGGATTCGCTCGACCGGCCAGTCCTGGGCCGCGAACCGTCGGGCGCCGGTGATCGAGCGGTTGAACATCGTGCGCGGCGCGTGGAACGACACGGTCGACGCCTCGTTGCGCATCCCCTTCGACAGCGTCTTCACCAGGGCGCCCGGCATCCCGGCGGCCTCGGCGGTGACGCCCATCGCCGTGCGCAGGGCGTCGGACGGGAGGCTGGCGAGGGTCCTCGCGGCCTCGGTCACCGGCGCCTCCGCGGCGCTGCCCTTCACCTCCGCCGTCGACCCGGTCTTCGAGCCACTGCGGACGGCCCGGTTCGCCCACGGCGCTGCCATGCCGCGCTCGTCGGGGTCGGTCGTCAGGGTGCTCTGCAGCAGCCGCATCGCGGAGATCCCGTCGACCAGGCCGTGGTGGATCTTGGTGTACATCGCGACCCGGCCGTCAGCGAGACCTTCGATCAGGTGCGCCTCCCACAGCGGGCGCTCCCAGTCGAGCCGGGTGCTGTGCAGTCGCGAGCACAACTCGAGGAGCTCGCGGACCCTCCCGGGGGTCGGCAGCGCGTTGTGGCGGACGTGGTGCTCGATGTCGAACTGGTCGTCCTCGCGCCAGAACAGCTGGCCGGCCGTCTTGACCGAGCGGTAGGGATGCTTGAGGAAGAGTGGCATCACCTGCTCGGGGCTCGAGGTAGCGAGCTCGAAGAGCTCACGCACGAACTCGGGGCCCGCGTCGTCAGGCTTCTCGAACAGCTGCAACCCGCCGACGTGCATCGGCTGGTTCTTGCTCTCCGCGAGCAGGAACGCCGCCGATGAGGGATCGATCGGACGCGACTTGGGGAGAGAGACCACAGAAGCACCTTTCGTCGTGACGGCCGATCCTCCCGTCTGCTGACGGTCCCCACAAGGGGCCCGGGTTCGGGCTGGTCGCCGGGACCGACCACGGACCTGGAGAGTTTGTGGGACCGCCGGGCGTGGCACGATTCCCGCCATGACGATCGGTGACGGTGGCTCGGCAGCGCCGCCAGGTTGGTATCCGGAAGGACCGGGCTGGGAACGGTGGTGGGACGGCAGGGCGTGGACGGCGGACCGCAGGTCGGTGCCGCCGGCCCAGCCTCCGGGGCACGGACCAGGGACACCATGGGCAAGTCCAGGGGCTGCCGCCAGCGCAGGGGCAGGGATCGGCCGTGGGCGCCCCCTTCGGGCGGACCTCAGGCCGCAGGCTCGGCACCGATGACGCAACGCCCCGGCCAGCCGGGGCACCCTGCCCAGCCGCCGGCGGGTCAGCCCGGACCGGGCTTCCCGCCCGGGTCACCGCCGCAGCGCGAGGGACCGCCGCACGGGCCGCCGTTCGCCACACCTGGCGGGTCGTCGTACCCCGCGCCGCCGCGGCAGAAGAAGAGCCTGCTGTGGCTGTGGGTCGCGCTCGCCGTCGTGCTGATCGTCGTCATCGCGACGGTGGTGGCCCTGGTCGTCGTGCAGCCGTGGTCGGACGACGGGGGCGACACGGCGGGCGGCACGGAGACCACCGAGCCGACAGAGACCGGGACGACCGCCGCGACGGTCCGCGGCGACCTCGACGGCGACGGGCGGGGTGACGTGCTCGGCCGCTACTACGACACGACGGAGAGCCGGCTGACGCTCACCAACGCCGACGGGTCGTTCCAGCTCGAGCAGGAGCCGGTGCAGCAGGAGGAGAACCTGATCGTCGCCGACTTCGACGGCGACGGCGGCAGCGACGTCGGGTCCTGGTTCGACGCCGGCGGCACCCTGCAGTTCGAGATCGAGGACAGCGACCTGGCGTCGCTCACCCAGGAGTTCGACCTCTGGTTCAAGGTCGAGGCGATCAACGCCGCGTTCGGTGACTTCGACGGCGACGGCCTCACCGACATCGCGGCCTACGGCCAGCAGCACCGCAGCCAGGTGGCGGTGTGGGTGCTGCGCAACACCGGCGAGGGGTTCGAGCAGCCGGTGAAGTGGGCGGCGCTGCCCAACGCGACGTACGGGTCGACCGAGCTCATCGTCGGAGACTTCAACGGCGACGGCAGTGATGACATGATGGCGGTCGCGCCGGACGAGCCGTTGGTCCGTGGCGACTTCGCCAGCCTGTACTGGTACGGCGACTTCGGGGTGGTGCCCCTCATCGCCACGAACGGTTCCTTCGCCCGCGGCACCATCGCGCCGATCGAGACCGAGCTCTTCGACCAGGAGTACGCCGTCGGTGACTTCGACGGCGACGGCAAGGAGACGCTGGTCGCGGACAACTACTACGAGGACTCCTTCCTCCTCTACGAGTACGACGGCACCACCTTGCGGCCGACCGGGGCAGACGTGGCCTACGGCGTGGCCGGCGACGGCGTGATGGACGCGGTCACCGCGGTGGACCTCAACGGCGACAAGGTCGACGACCTCGTCTTCACCAGCGTGAACATCGACGACTACAGCTTCTACGGTGTCTGGGTCGCCACCGCGGACGCCGAGGGTGGGATGGACACGCCGACCAAGTGGGCGGACCTGCCCAGCTGCTCGGGCGACTACTGCGAGGTCGACTACTTCGAAGCCCGCTGAGCGGGCAGGTGGACCCGAAACCGTCCACAAGGGAAGCGCCGGCGGCCGGCTGTCCACAGTCGAGGCGCCGGCGCCGCCCGCCCGTCGTACGGCGCTCCTAACGTCCCGTCGCGACGCCGGAACTCGCCGGCGCGTGACCCCCTCGGGAGCACTCATGTCCGACCTCGTCCTGCGGCGCCTCGCCGCCTTCCTGCTGGCAGTGCTGGCCGTCGGCGGGCTCGCCGCCTCCGCGTCAGCCGGTCCGTCCGCCATCCATCCCGACCCCTACGTCCCGCCGGGCGACACCATCGTCCAGGTCGAGGGCGACGCCGCCAACGGTTTCGCGATCCGGCTCTACAACGGCACGTGGCACTACCCGCCGACCGACTCCGAGACGATGGCCGAGTGCGAGGAGTACGACCGGAAGATCCGCCAGATCCGCTGCAAGGTGCGCAACCGCACCTGGTTCCGCGCGCTCGCGGGCTTCAAGCACACGACCCGCTACTACCGCTCGCGCCAGTAGCCCGAGCCGCTCCGCGAGGCGTTCCCTCCCGGTGGTCGAGTGGCCCGAGCCGCTACGGGTGAGGCGTCCTCCCGGTGGTCGAGTAGCCCGAGCCGCTAGGCGAGGGCGTATCGAGACCCGTCGGCCGTCACTGGCACCATCGACGCATGACCGGACCGGCCGGCTGGGTGCTGCACGTCGACCTCGACCAGTTCATCGCTGCGGTCGAGGTGCTGCGGCGGCCCGAGCTGGCCGGGCTCCCGGTGATCGTCGGCGGCCGCGGCGACCCGACCGAGCGTGGCGTCGTGGCGACGGCGTCCTACGAAGCGCGCCGGTTCGGCGTCGGCTCGGGGATGCCGCTGCGGCTCGCGGCCCGCAAGTGCAAGGAGGCCGTCTTCCTGCCGGTCGACGCGGCGGCGTACGACGCGGCGTCGGCCACCGTGATGGACGTGCTCCGCGGGCTGGAGTGGGGCGGCGTGCCGGTACTGGTCGAGGTGCTCGGCTGGGACGAGGCCTTCGTCGGCCCCGGGCCCGAGCACGGCGACCTCGGCGACCCGGTCGAGTTCGCGGAGCGGATCCGCTCGGCGGTCCTCGAGCACACCCGGCTGCGAAGCGGAGTCGGCATCGGCGACAACAAGCTCCAGGCCAAGCTCGCGACCGGCTTCGCCAAGCAGCGGGTCGAGGGCGCGCTCGCGCGGGAGGCCGGCGCGGGCATCGGCGAGGAATCCGGGCCCGGCGGTCAGGTGCGCGGCCGCGGGACCTACGTCATCAGTGACGAGAGCTGGTACGACGAGATGGGCGCCCGCCCGACCAGCGCCCTGTGGGGCATCGGCAAGAAGACCGCCGACAAGCTGGCCCTGCTCGGGATCGTCACGGTCGAGGACCTCGCCCGCGCCGACGCCGCGATGCTGGCCGAGCGGATCGGGCCGACCACCGGCCCGTGGCTGCGACGGCTGGGCCGCGGCGTCGGGTCGAGCGAGGTCGACGCGACGCCGTACGTCGCCCGCGGGCACGGCCGCGAGGAGACCTTCCAGGAGGACCTGACCGACTGGGCAGACGTCGAACGCGAGACCGAGCGGATCGCCCGCCGGGTGGTGGCCGACATCGTCGCCGAAGGCCGCCCGGCCGTCCGGGTCGAGCTGAAGCTGCGCTACCGCCCGTTCTTCACCCTGACCCGCAGCCACAAGCTGTCGGAACCCACCAGCAACCCCGACGTGCTCGCGGCCGAGGCAGTCGCCCTGCTCGACCGGGTCGAGAAGGACCGGGCGGTCAGGTTGCTCGGCGTCCGCCTCGAGATGGCCGACCCGGCGGTTCCGGTCGTCGAGTAGCGGGCGCGGGTAAGGGGTGGGGGGCTTGGGTCGTGGTCGGGTGCGGGCGTCTCGATACGCCCTCGCCCAGGGGCTCGGGCTACTCGACGAGCGGTGGTCGTCGGTAGCCGTTGGGGACGACTCGGTGGTCGAGTAGCCGTTGCGAGGGACGAGCGACGGCGTATCGAGACGCGGTGAGGTGGGTCGTGGTCGGGTGCGGGCGTCTCGATACGCCCTCGCCCAGGGGCTCGGGCTACTCGACGAGCGGGTGTGGAGGTCGTCGAGTAGCCGTTGCGAGGGACGAGCGACGGCGTATCGAGACGCGGTGAGGTGGCTGCGGGCGTCTCGATACGCCCTCGCCCAGGGGCTCGGGCTACTCGACGAGCGGGGGCTGCTCGAGTAGCCGTTGCGAGGGACGAGCGACGGCGTATCGAGACGCGGTGAGGTGGGTGCGGGCTCTCGATAGCCCTCGCCCGGGGGCTCGGGCTACTCGACGGCGGGGCGCGCGGATTACTCGACGAGCGACTGGCGCAGTTCCTGGACGACGGAGTCGACGACGGCGACCAGGTCGCCGTCGGTGCGCTGGGCGACCGCGCGCTGGCGCTGGTACGACGCACCGCGCTCGGGGATGTCCAGCGACAGCGGCGAGCTCGGCCGAGCAGCCGAGCCGGTCGGCGACGGGTTCGAGCGCCACGACCAGCTCGGCGAGGTCCTCGGTGACCAGGCGCTCGTGCGACTCGGCGTCGAGGATCACGATGGCGTCGACGCCGTAGCGTGCGGCCCGCCACTTGTTCTCCTGGACGTGCCACGGCGGCATCGTCGGCAGCTCCTCGCCCGCAGCGCAACGCTCGTCGAGCCAGACGACCAGGCAGTGCATGAGCGCGACCAGCGCGCTCATCTCGGCGAAGGTGGAGACGCCGTCGCAGACCCGGTTCTCCAAGGTCCCGTGGTTGGCCGCCGGCCGCACGTCCCAGCGGATCTCGGTCAGCTCCTCGATCACGCCGGTGACCTTCTGGTCGTGCACGAACGCCTCGTACTCCTCCCACCGCTCGAACTGGAACGGCAGCCCCGCCGTCGGCAGCTGCTGGAACATCAGCGCCCGGTTGGAGGCGTAGCCGGTGTCGATGCCGGCCCAGATGGGGGAGGAGGCGGACAGCGCCTGGAGGTGGGGATACCAGTTGAGCAGCGCTGACAGCACCGGCATCACCCGCTCCTTCTCGGGCATCCCGACGTGCACGTGCACGCCCCAGATCAGCATCTGCCGGCCCCACCACTGGGTGCGGTTGATCAGCTCCTCGTAGCGGTGCCCCTCGGTCAGCTGCTGTCCGGTCCAGGACGCGAACGGGTGGGTGCCGGCGCCGTACAGGTCGAGGTCGAGCTCGTCGCACGCCGGCACGACGTACTCCAGCGTGCGCCGCAGGTCGGCCATCGCCTCCGGGACGGTGTGGCAGATGCCGGTCACGACCTCGACCGTGTTGCGCAGCAGCTCCTTGTGCAGCCGACCGGGATCGGGCATCCGCGCCTTGGCCCGCGCGAAGAGATGGGCCGCATCGTTGCGCAGGTCGCGAGAACGGCGGTCGACAAGCGCGAACTCCCACTCCACGCCGAGCGTTGGCTCCGGGGAACCGTGGAAGTCGATCCGCACGCGGCCAGCGTTCCACACCTGGTCGCCGTGGGACGATCGGGCCGTGGACACGCCCCTCGATCGGATGTGGGAGCGCAGCCGGCTCTCGGTCCGCGGCCGGGTGCAGCGGTGGCGGAGCAAGCTGTTCGCCGTCGTGCAGTGCTCGATCGCCGCCGGCGTCGCCTGGTGGCTGGCGGCAGACGTGTTCGACCACCAGACCCCCTTCTTCGCACCGATCGCGGCGGTCGTGTCGCTCGGGACGTCCTACGGCCAGCGCCTGCGCCGCGTCGTCGAGGTCACCTTCGGGGTCGCGATCGGCGTGTTCGTCGCCGACCTGCTCGTGGTGTGGATCGGTACCGGCGCATGGCAGCTGGCCCTCATCGTGGGCCTCGCGATGTCGTCGGCGCTGCTGCTGGACGCCGGCAACCTGTTCGTGACGCAGGCAGCCGTGCAGTCGATCGTGGTCGCGACCCTGCTGCCTGACCCCGACGCAGCCCTGACCCGATGGACCGACGCACTCATCGGCGGGGCCGTGGCGCTGGTCGCGGCAACCGTCGTACCCGCCGCGCCGCTGCGCAGGCCGCGCGAGCAGGCGGCGGCCGTCGCCCGCAAGATCGCAGAGCTGCTCCGTGCGGCCAGTCACGTGATGATCGACCGCGAACCCGATCCGGCGCTCGACCTCTTGGCCGACGCGCGCGCGACGGACCGGATGATCCGCGAGCTCCAGGGAGCGGCCGACGAGGGGATGTCGGTCGTCGCGTCCTCGCCGTTCCGCGTGCGACATCGACAGGGACTGCGCCGGATGGTGGAGCTCGTCGACCCGCTCGACCGGTCGCTGCGCAGCACCCGGGTGCTGGTCCGGCAGGCCGCGGTCGCGGCCTACCGGGACCGCCCGGTGCCGTCGTCGTACGCCGACGTGGCCGCCGATCTCGCGCTGGCCGTGGAAGCGGTGGCCGACGAGCTGGCGGCCGACCGGATGCCCGAGGCGGCCCGCCCTCGGGTGCTGGCGGTGGGCGAGGCGACCGGGCTGCTGGAGCGCAGCGCGTCGCTCTCCGGCGACGCGATCCTGGCGCAGCTGCGGTCCATCGTGGTCGACCTGCTGCTCGTGACCGGGATGGGCCAGCTCGAGGCCACCGATGCGCTGCCCCCGCCGCGTCGCTGATCAGGGGCTCTACCCACCCCGTTCGTGAACATCCGTCTTGACGTTTTCGGTGAACACTTGTTCTCTGGTCCGATGGCCAGCACCATTCCGTGGGAGCGCGTGCGGCGATCCGCGTCCAAGCTGACGACCCCGCTCCATCCCGATGACTACCTCCGGCTGCTGAACCCGCTGTGGAGCGCTCGTGAGCTCCGCGGGCGGATCGAGAAGGTGGTCCCGGAGACCGAGGACGCCGCGACCCTGGTGATCCGTCCGGGCTGGGGTTGGCACTACGACCACCGCCCGGGGCAGTACGTCGGCATCGGCGTCCAGGTCGAGGGCCGCTTCCAGTGGCGGTCCTACTCCGTGAGCTCGCCTCCCGAGCGCCGGCGCGGCACGATCACGATCACCGTCCGCGCGATGCCCGAGGGCCAGCTGTCGAGCCACCTCGTGAGCGGTCTCGAGCCAGGGACGATCGTCCGGCTCGCGCTGCCGGACGGCGACTTCGTGCTGCCGGACCCGCCACCGCAGCGGATGCTGTTCCTGGTCGGCGGCAGCGGCGTGACGCCGGTGATGGCGATGCTCCGCACGCTCGACCGACGCGGGACGATGCCCGAGGTCGTCATGCACTACTCCTCGCCGACCGAGGAGCGGATGATCTTCCGCGAGGAGCTCGACCGGCTCGCGCAGAAGCACGAGGGGCTGACGCTGCACCGGCTCCACACCGACACCGACGGCCTGCTCGACCTCGCCGACCTCGACCAGATCTGTCCTGACTGGCGAGAGCGCGAGACCTACGCCTGCGGCCCGTCCCCGATGCTCGACGCGATCACCGAGCACTACGAGCAGCAGGACGTCGACGACCACCTGCACCTCGAGCGCTTCTCCCTCGAGCTCGGCGGCGAGGGGGGCGAGGGCGGCACGATCACGTTCCAGAACTCGGGCAAGACCGTCGAGGCCGACGGCGCCACCACCGTCCTGGAAGCCGGCGAGGAGGCCGGCGTCGGGATGCCCTACGGCTGCCGGATGGGCATCTGCCACACCTGCACGCTGACCCTCATCTCGGGCAAGGTGCGCGACCTGCGCAACGGCGACGAGTACGGCAGCCCCAACGAGCCCGTCCAGACCTGCATCACCGCCGCCGTCGGCGACTGCACGCTCGACATCTGACCCAGAAGGGAGCCACCCATGGCTATTGCGGACGTCAAGGAGTACACCCACCTCACCGAGGACGAGGTGGACCAGATCGGACGAGAGCTCGACCAGCTCCGCAGCGACGTCGAGGAGTCGCGCGGGGCGGCCGACGCGGCGTACATCAACCGGCTGATCCGGATCCAGCGCGGCCTGGCCGCCGCCGGGCGGGTCACCCTGCTTGCGGGAACCCAGGTCAAGGAGACGCGGAAGCCCGCGTGGGTGCTGGGCGCCGGCCTGCTCGGGCTCGCCAAGATCCTCGAGAACATGGAGATCGGCCACAACGTCATGCACGGCCAGTGGGACTGGATGAACGATCCGGAGATCCACTCGTCGAACTGGGAGTGGGACACCGCACAGCCCGCTGAGCAGTGGAAGCACTCGCACAACTACATCCACCACCAGTTCACCAACGTGCTCGGCTACGACAACGACATCGGCTACGGCATCCTGCGGATGGCGCGCGAGCAGAAGTGGTCGCCGTACAACCTCGGGCAGCCGATCTACAACAGCCTGCTCGCAACCCTCTTCGAGTGGGGTGTCGCGCTCCACGACCTCGACATCGAGCGGATCCGCAAGGGCGAGAAGGACCCGAAGGAGATGAAGCGGCAGCTCAAGCAGATCTTCCGCAAGGGTCGCAACCAGGTCCTCAAGGACTACGTCGTCTACCCGGCGCTGGCCGGCAAGCAGTGGAGGACCGTGCTGACCGCCAACGTCGCGGCGAACATCACGCGGAACCTGTGGTCCTACATGATCATCTTCTGCGGTCACTTCCCCGACGGCGCGGTGCACTTCACCGAGGAGGAGATCGAGGACGAGACCCGGTCGGAGTGGTACCTCCGGCAGATCCTCGGGTCGGCCAACTTCGAAGGCGGCCGGATGCTGCACATCCTCTCCGGCAGCCTCGGCTTCCAGATCGAGCACCACATCTTCCCGGACCTGCCGAGCAACCGGTATCCCGAGATCTCGGAGAAGGTCCGGGCACTGGCCGCCAAGTACGACATCCCCTACACGACCGGTCCGCTCCACCGGCAGTACGGCCAGGCGCTGCGCACCATCATGAAGCTGTCGCTGCCGAACTCCTGGACCAAGAGCGACCAGCCCGAGCCGCCGACCCCACCGCACGACCGCAAGCGCCGCAGCGACAACGAGCGGCCCTCGCGCCGGTCCGAGCTCGGTGGGTGGTCCCGCTCGTCGTCGAAGGCGCGCGGATGAGGACGCCGCACGGGATGACCGGGCCGTTCGCCTGGGAGCCGTCGCCCGAAGGCGGGCTCGGCGAGCTGGTCGGGCGTCGGGTGACGCAATGTGCGTTGAGCCGGATCTGCGGCGTCTGTGCGGAGTCGCTCGGCCGGCCGGTGGTCTTCGTCGGCACGCCGGAGGAGATCGGTCGCAACGCATTCCACGCGCCGCCGCTGCACAGCGCCTGCGCCGAGGCCCTGCTCCGAGACCCCGGCGCCGACCCAGAGTGGGAGGTGGTGACGACCGCGGGCTTCGAGTTCGTCCGGCCGGCCCGCGAGGACGCCGACCGACGCCCGACGTTCCAGCCGAACTCGCTGCTGAGCGACTCGTCGGTGGCCGAGTAGCCCCCCGGTCGCCTTCGATCGTCGAGAGCCCCGTCCGGTCGCCTTCGTTCGTCGAGTAGCCCGAGCGCCCTGGCGCGAGGGCGTATCGAGACGCCGCAACGTGATCGGCTGCGGTTGGGGGTTGGCTTACGGGGTCTCGATACGCCCAGCGGAGCCTTCGGTCGTCGAGTAGCCCGAGCGCCCTGGCGCGAGGGCGTATCGAGACGCGGCAACCGTGGTCGGCTGGGGTCGTCGAGTAGGCCGAGCGCCCTGGCGCGAGGGCGTATCGAGACGCCGCGATCGGGATCCTCCCGTTGGGTGGTCGGCTCACGGGGTCTCGATACGCCGCGGTGGTGCGCTCGTTCCTCGCTCACCCCCGCGGCTACTCGACCAGCGGAGCCTTCGGTCGTCGAGTAGCCCGAGCGCCCTGGCGCGAGGGCGTATCGAGACGCCGCAACGTGGCCGCCGGTCGTTGGGTGGTCGGCTTACGGGGTCTCGATACGCCGCGGCGGTGCGCTCGTTCCTCGCGCACCACCGCGGCTACTCGACCAGCGGAGCCAGACAGGCCGCGGCTACTCGACCAGCGACGGCGGCTACTCGACCAGCGACGGCGGCTACTCGACCAGCGATGCCAGCGAAGCCAGCCAGGCGTCCGCGGTGCCGTCGTACGGCGCAGCACCTTCCTGCACGGCGGCCAGCACCTCGGCGGCCGTCCGCTCCGCCATGGTGACCACGTCCGGGGGATAGCCGAAGGACACCTGGTGCTCGGCGAACTCGTCCTCGTCGTCGAGGTAGACGGTGCCGTCCTGCCGCTTCACGACGTCGAGGTCCAGGTCGACGGCGCGCAGCGCCGCGCCGTCCCAGACCGGTCGAGTGGTCATGTCGACGTAGATCGCCGCCTGCGCGCGGTGGTCGTTGAACGCCGCCAGGTGTGCCGCACCACCGACGGGGACGAGCACCACGCCCGCGAACGTCGCGACGAATTGCATCCCCGGGCGGGAGTAGAAGGTCCCGACTGGACATCCGAGCCAGTCACCGTGCTCATCCGACCCGAGAAAGGTTGCGTCGTACTGCCAGTGCGGTCGGTGTCCCCATTTGGTCATCACCACACGGATCGGCAGGCCAGGGGTCACCGTGGTTGTCTATCAGACGTCTGCCAACATCACCTGCATGGCAGAAACCAGGCGGCTCGCGCAGGTCCTCGACCTGTGCCTGCGGCTGGGCGAGCTGCTGCTGTCCTCTGGTGCGGGTGCTGCCGACGTGACCGCGACCATGCGCTCGGTCGCCCATGCCTACGGGGTCCGCACGCCGCAGGTCGACGTTACCTTCACGTCGCTGGCGATGAGCGCACAGCAAGGGCCGGACGAGGCGCCGCTCATCCAGATCCGGCAGGTCACGCAGCGCGAGATCGACTACGAGGACCTCACTCACGCCGACCACCTCGTCCGGGAGGTGGTCGCGGGGCGCATCGAGCTCAAGGACGCACGCGCCAAGATCGCGCGGATCGCCAGCTCCGGACACGCCCGGCCGCGGTGGGCCGCGATCCTCGGGTCCGGGGTGAGCTGCGCCGGGTTCGCGCTGATGCTCGGGGGCGACGCGCTCGTGATCGCGGTCGCCTTCGTCGCCGCTGTGACGATCGTCCGGCTCCAGCACGCGATGTCCCGCCGGCGGATGCCGTACTTCTACCAACAGGTCGCCGGTGGGGCGATCGCGACCTCCCTCGCCGCCGTCGTGACCTCGGCGTTCGAGCCGCTCGTGCCGGTCGACGCATCGCTGATCGTGACCGCGAACATCATCATGCTGCTGGCGGGCATCGGCTTCATGGGCGCCATCCAGGACGCCCTGTCCGGCTTCTACGTCACCGGAGGGGCGCGGATCCTCGAGGCGATCCTCGCGACGGCCGGGATCATCGCCGGCGTCAGCGGCGGCATCAGCCTCGCGGCGGCGATCAGCTTCGAGCTGCCGCCGCTCGAGCCGGCCCGCTTCGACCTGGTCTCGCTGAGCGTCGCCGCCGTTGGTGCGGGGATCGCCGCCGCGGCCTTCGCCTACGGCTCCTATGCACCGAAGCGGATCCTGGCTCCGATCGGCCTGCTGGCCGCTGTCGCGATGGCGATCAGCCAGACGATCGACGTGCAGGACTTCGGTCGTCCGTGGGCGACCGGGCTCGCTGCGTTCGTCGTCGGACTGGTGAGCTACACGCTCTCCGGCCGGATGCACGTGCCGCCCCTGGTCATCGTGGTGCCCGCGGTGGTGCCGATGCTGCCCGGTCTCTCGATCTACCGCGGTCTGTCACTGCTCGGCGAGGCCGAGCGCGGTTTCGTCGCCGGCGGTCTGCTGGCCATGGTGACCGCGGCGTCGGTGGCGATCGCGCTCGCGGCCGGCGTGATCCTGGGGGAGTACGTCGCTCAGCCGGTCAAGCGGGAGGCCCGCCGCGTGGAGGGCCGGCTGGCGGGGCCGCGGCTGGTCGGCGTGACCCGGGTCCGGAGGATGCGGCGCCGCGTGCGTCGTGGACCCGCGGAGGGTCCCTGACCGCGTCAGACGACCTTGGCCTTGTCGGGGAGGACCCGCTTGGCGCCCATCGCGATGACGTCCTGGTAGCGCGACCCGGCGAGCTTGCCGAAGGTGGTGGACGAGCGTGCGCGTCGAGCGCCGACGAGCACCCGGGCCTGGTTCTTGAGGATGCCCTTGACGATGATCGCGGCCGCCCTCTCCGGCGTCATCCGGGCGAGCTTCTCGTCGAAGAGCTTGGCGGTCGCCGCCTTGTCCTCCTTGGTCGGAGACCCGCGCGTTGCGAGCGATCGCGGTCTTGATGCCGCCGGGATGGACGGCGGTCACGCCGACCTGGTGGCCGGCGACGAGCATCTCCTCGCGGATCGCCTCGGTCATGCCGCGGACGGCGTACTTCGACGCGTTGTACATGCACTGGCCCGGCATCGAGATCAGCCCGAAGAGCGAGGAGATGTTGACCAGGTGGCCGTCGCCGGAGTCGATCAGGTGCGGCAGGAACTCCTTCGTGCCGTGCACGACTCCCCAGAAGTTCACGCCGATGATCCAGTCGATGTCCTTCATCTCCAGGTCCACGAAGTTGCCGGCGAGCGCGACCCCGGCGTTGTTGACGACCACGTTGACCCGGCCGAACTCCTGCGACCACGCGTCGGCGTACGCCGCGAACGCGTCGCGGTCGGCGACGTCGAGACGGTCGCTGCGCACCTCCGGCGCACCCGCCTTCTCCGCCAGCGCGACGGTCTCGGCGAGTCCCTCCTCGTCGACGTCGGACAGCGCGAGCAGGGCACCCCTCCGCGCGAGGTCGAGCGCGAGCGCCCGGCCGATGCCGGAGCCCGCCCCGGTGATGACGACGACCTTGTCCTTCAGCGACTTCATGCGAGTGCCTCCTCGGCAACGGTGAGCTCGACCATGGGGGAGACGTCGTAGGTGTCGGCGTCGAACGGCGAGAGGTGGCTCCGGAAGGCGAAGGTCTGTCCGGGCCAGAGTGTGGTGTTGTGGCCGTGTTGTCGAGGTACCAGCTCGCGCAGCCGCCCGTCGTCCAGACGGTGGGCCTCATCCGCTCCTGCACGGCCGCAGTCCACCGTTCCTGTCCGTCGCGGTCGGCTCGACGCGCCGAGGCCGTGGCGTCGCATCGTGCGGACCGCGTCGACGATGTAGCGCACCTGCGACTCGATGATGAAGATCATGACGAGTGCCCGAGCGCGGTGTTGGGGCCGACGATCTGGAACAGGTTGGGGAAGCCGCGGACGGTGGTGCCCTTGTAGGCGGCCATGCCCGGCCTCGTCGCCACGCATCGGCCAGCGTCCGGCCGTCGCGGCCGGTGATGTGCTGCGCGATCGGCGGCTCGGTCGATGTAGAAGCCGGTTGCGACGACGAGCACGTCGATCGGCCGCTCGACGCCGTCGGCCGTGACGACCGCGTCGCCGGTGACCTTGGCGACCGGGTCGGTGACCAGGTCGACGTTCTCGGCAGCCAGTGCCGGGTAGCAGCGTTGGAGATCAGGATCCGCTTGCAGCCGAAGCGGTAGGTCGGGCGTGACCTTGGCGATCAGCTCGGGGTCCTTGATCGCCCTCGGCGATGTTCTTCCTGCACTGGTTCTCGACGCGGGTGCAGCGAGCTGCCGGCGAACCGGGTGAACGCCGGCGCCCTAGCCCTCGGCTGGGCCCAGTAGAGCGGCCCGTGCGGTAGAGCGCTGGAGGCCGGGCACGTGCCGAAGCGCGGCCTGCTCGATGCCGTGAGAACCGCCGCTCGTTGCGCGGGATGACCCAGGTCGCGGTGCGCTGGTAGACGTCGAGGTGGTCGACGACCTTCTGGAGCTCGGGGACGAGCTGCACCGCCGAGGCGCCGGTGCCGATGACCGCGACCCGCTTGCCCGTGAGGTCGACGTCGTGGTCCCACCGGGCGGAGTGGAAGATCTCGCCCTGGAAGGTCTCGATCCCGTCGATCTCCGGGAGCTCGCGGCTCGGAGAGGCCGCCGGAGCCGGAGACGACGGTGCGCGCGGCGTACGTCACCGCCCGTGGTCGTCACCCGCCACCGCTGCGCAGCCGTCGTCCCACGTCGCGTCGACGACGGCGGTGTCGAAGACGAACCGGTCGAGGACGCCGGCGTCCTCTGCGACCCGCTTGCATGTACTCCCGGATCTCTCGCTGGGGGGAGTAGACCTTCGACCAGTCGGGGTTGAGCGCGAAGGAGTAGCAGTAGAGCTGGCTCGGGACGTCACACTCCGCGCCGGGATAGGTGTTGACGTGCCAGGTGCCGCCGACGTCGCTGTCCTTCTCGATGACGACGAAGTCACGCTCGCCCGCCTCGTCGAGCTTGATCGCGGCGGCGAGCCCGGCGAACCCGGCGCCGATGATCAGGTGGTCGACGAGCGTGGCACTGGTCTCAGGGCTGGTCGTCGGGCTGGTCGTCATGGCCATGCCTCGACGCGTACTGGCGCTATTGAATATTGTGTCAATAGAGTGACCACGTGACCGTCACCACCCGCACCCGGCTAGCGCCCGACCAGCGTCGCGAGCAGCTGCTCGAGCTCGGGACTGGCGTTGTTCTCCGGCCACACCATCGAGGAGCATCTCCATCGATCGGCTCAGCGAGGAGGCCGGCATCTCGCGCGGGCTGCTCTACCACTACTTCGGCAGCAAGCAGGGCTTCCACGAGGCGGTGATCCAGCGGGCGGCCGACGACCTGGTCGCCCAGACCGCGCCTCCGGAGGGTGAGGACCCGATCGCGAAGCTGCTGGCTTCGCTGACCGCGTACGTCGACTACGTCATCGCCAACCACGAGGGCTACCGCTCGCTCGTCCGCGCCGCTGCCGGCGGCAACGAGGCGTTGCGCGGGATCTACGAACGCGCCCGAGCCGCGATGATCGAACGGACCTTCCCGAGACCCCGGGAGTCGAGTCCCTGCTCGACGACACCCCCGTCACCCGCTTGGTCGTGCGCGGCTGGGTCGCCTTCGTCGAGGACACCGTCCTCACCTGGTGCGACGCACCGGACGGCGTCACGCGCGAACAGCTCACGCAGGTCGTGACCGACGCGCTGCCGGCCCTCGTCGACACCCTCGCCTGACGCCGAGCGTGTGAGCTACTTCGAGGGCTGGGGGGTCTTGCAGTCGACCTTGGGGTTGACGCCCATGTAGTTCAGCGGACCCGCCACGATGGTGAGGGCCGTGTCGGCGAAGTCGCGGCAGTCCACGTCCTTGTCCGGGTTGAAGTACCCGCGCTGGAACGCGGCGACCACTCCGATGATCAGCCAGATCACCAGGATCAGGCCGATGACTCCACTGCCTCGCCTCATGACTGCCTCCCTTGGAGACAAGGAAGGTACCCACGGCCACGGCGTTCAAGCCGCCGCCGCAGCGTCAGCCGAGAACGGCGGCCAGCTGGTCGATGCCCCAGTGCAGGTCCTCGTCGGTGATGACGAGCGGAGGCGCGAACCGGACCGTGGAGCCGTGCGTGTCCTTGGCGAGGACGCCGCGCTCCATCAGTCGCTCGCAGACCTGGCGACCGGTGCCGAGGTCGGGGTCGATGTCGACGCCGGCCCACAGGCCACGGGAGCGTACGGCGATCACGCCGTGCCCGACGAGCGCGTCGAGCCGCTCGCGCAGCACCAGACCGAGCTCGGTCGCCCGCGTCTGGAACTCGCCGGTGGCCAGCATCCCGACGACCTCGCTGCCGACCGCGCAGGCCAGCGGGTTGCCGCCGAAGGTGGAGCCGTGCTGGCCGGGCTTGAGCACGCCCAGCACCGACCGGTCGCCGACGACCGCCGAGACCGGCACGATGCCGCCGCCGAGGGCCTTGCCGAGCAGGTAGAGGTCGGGCACGACACCCTCGTGGTCGCACGCGAAGGTGCGGCCGGTGCGGCCGAGCCCGGCCTGGATCTCGTCGGCGGCGAGGAGGACGTTCTCGCGGGTGCAGACGTCGCGGACATCGCGCAGGTAGCCCTCGGGCGGGATGATCACGCCGCCCTCGCCCTGGATCGGCTCGATGAGGACAGCCACGGTGTGGGGGGTGATGGCCGCCTCGAGGGCGGCGAGGTCGCCGTACGGGACGACGTCGAAGCCGGGCGTGAACGGGCCGAACCCGTCGCGCGCGTCGGGGTCGTCGGAGAACCCGACGATCGTGGTCGTCCGGCCGTGGAAGTTGCCGCCGGCCACGATGATCCGGGCCTGGTCGGCAGGAACGCCCTTGACCTCGTAGCCCCACTTGCGGCTGACCTTGATCGCGGTCTCGACGGCCTCGGCGCCGGTGTTCATCGGCAGCACCAGCTCCTTGCCGCACAGGTCGCCGAGCGCGGCGCAGAAGTCGGCGAACGCGTCGTGGATGAACGCGCGGCTGGTGAGGGTCAGCTTGTCGAGCTGGGCGTGGGCTGCTCCGACCAGGCGCGGGTGGCTGTGGCCGAAGTTCAGCGCGGAGTAGCCGGCGAGCAGGTCGAGGTAGCGGCGTCCTTCGACATCGGTCATCCAGGCGCCCTCGCCGTGCGAGAGCACGACCGGCAGCGGGTGGTAGTTGTGAGCCGTCCGCGCCTCGGCGCGTTCGATCTCTGACGGCGTGCTCGCCGCGGTACCGGTGATGATGGTCATGGTCGCCTCCCTCGCTGCATTGCTTGGCGCCTGTCTATCACGGATTGTCAGACAATCTGAAAAGGGCGCGCACGGGCGGAGTGGGTCCGGCGGGTGGCACGGAGGGGCGGGGGCGAGGTCGAGGCGGCGGAGGGCGGTCTGCCGTACGTCCACCGCCCCTGGACCACCATCCTCACTGCTCGACCAAGCGGTCGCACAAGTCGGTGGCTTGTCCTTCGTGCCTCGGGGAGAATGCCCCTGCCGTGGACATCACCTACCCGCCGGAGCTGCCGGTCAGCGCCCGCCGTGCCGACATCGCGCAGGCGATCCGTGAGCACCAGGTCGTGATCGTGGCCGGGGAGACCGGCTCGGGCAAGACCACGCAGCTCCCGAAGATCTGTCTCGAGCTCGGCCGGGGAGCGCCCGGCGACGACGGCCGGCCACGGATGATCGGTCACACCCAGCCTCGCCGGATCGCCGCCCGGGCCGTGTCGGAGCGGATCGCCGAGGAGCTCGGCATCGAGCTCGGCGACCTGGTCGGCTACCAGGTCCGGTTCACCGACCGGACGTCCAAGCGCAGCCGGGTCAAGGTGATGACCGACGGCATCCTGCTCGCAGAGCTGCAGCGCGACCGGACGCTCAAGCGCTACGACACGATCATCATCGACGAGGCGCACGAGCGCAGCCTCAACATCGACTTCCTCCTCGGCTATCTCAGGCAGCTGTTGCCCCGCCGACCCGACCTGAAGCTGATCATCACGTCGGCGACGATCGACCCACAGCGGTTCGCCGAGCACTTCTCCGACCAGGACGGGAAGCCGGCCCCGATCATCGAGGTCTCGGGCCGCACCTACCCGGTGGAGCTCCGGTACCGGCCGCTGATGGCGTTCCCCGAGGAGGACGACGAGGGCGAGCCGATCGTCCGCGACCAGACCGAGGCCATCGTCGAAGCGATCAAGGAGCTCTCGGCCGAGGGGCCGGGCGACGTACTCGTCTTCCTTCCCGGCGAGCGCGAGATCCGCGACACGGCCGAGGCGCTCCAACCGCTCGGGGACGGGCCCCGCGGCATCGACGTACTGCCGCTCTTCTCGCGGCTCTCCGCCGCCGAGCAGCACCGGGTGTTCGCGCCCGCGCGCAGCTCACGGCGGCGCGTGGTGCTGGCGACCAACGTCGCGGAGACGTCGCTGACCGTGCCGGGCATCCGGTACGTCGTCGACACCGGCGTCGCGCGCATCTCGCGGTACTCCTCGCGGACGAAGGTGCAGCGGCTGCCGATCGAGGCGATCAGCCAGGCCTCGGCGAACCAGCGGTCCGGTCGCTGCGGCCGGGTGGCGGCGGGCGTCGCGATCCGGCTCTACAGCGAGGAGGACTTCGACGGCCGGCCGGAGTTCACCGACCCCGAGATCCTCCGCACCAACCTGGCCTCGGTGATCCTGCAGATGACCGCGCTCGGTCTCGGTGATGTCGGCCGGTTCCCGTTCCTGGAGCCGCCGGACCGCCGCAATGTCCAGGCCGGGGAGCAGCTGCTCGAGGAGCTCGGCGCGATCACGACCACCACAACGTCCGATTCGACGAGCCAAGAACCCCGATTCGGTGCGCCAAAAGGGCCGATTCGGCGACTCACCAAGACCGGGCAGCGGCTGGCGAGGCTGCCGATCGACCCGCGGCTGGGACGGATGCTCCTCGAGGCCGAGCGCCTCGGCTGCGTGCGCGACGTCCTCGTGATCGTTGCGGCGCTGTCGCTGCAGGACCCACGGGAGCGACCCGGTGCCGACCAGCCGGCAGAACAGGCGCGCGCCGACCAGGCACATGCGCGGTTCAAGGCCGAGGGCTCGGACTTCCTCACCTTGCTCAATCTGTGGCGCTACCTGCGCGAGCAGCAGCGCGAGCTGTCGGGCAGTGCGTTCCGGCGGATGTGCAAGCGGGAGTACCTCCACTACCTCCGCGTCCGCGAGTGGCAGGAGTTCCAGAGCCAGCTCCGCCAGGTCGCAAAGGAGATGAAGATCCGGATCGAGCCGGACGGCGCCGAGCCCGATGCCGACGGGATCCACCAGGCGCTGTTGTCCGGACTGCTGAGCCACATCGGGGTGCTCGAGGAGCGGGAGAAGCCGCGGCCGGGCCAGAAGCAGCAGCGACGGCCCGGTCCCCGCGAGTACCTCGGTGCTCGCAACGCCAGGTTCGCGATCTTCCCCGGCAGCGGACTCGCGCGGAAGAACCCGCCGTACCTCATGGCGTTCGAGCTGGTCGAGACCGGCCGCCTCTGGGCGAGGCAGAACGCTGCGATCGAGCCGGAGTGGGCCGAACGGCTCGGCGGGCACCTGGTCAAACGCACCTACTCCGAGCCGCACTGGTCGCAGAAGCGACAGTCGGTCATGGCCCGCGAGCGGGTGACCCTGTACGGCGTACCGCTCGCGACCGACCGGCTCATCTCCTACGGCAAGGTCGACCGAGAGCTCGCCCGCGAGATCTTCATCCGGCACGCGCTCGTCTACGGCGAGTGGTCGACCCGGCACCAGTTCTTCCACCACAACCGCAAGCAGCTCGAGCAGGCCGAGGAGCTCGAGCACCGCGCCCGGCGCCGCGACCTCGTCGTCGACGAGCACACGCTGTTCGACTTCTACGACGAACGCGTCGGCCCGGACGTGGTGAGCGGTGCCCATTTCGACCAGTGGTGGAAGGGAGTACGGCGTGAGCACCCCGATCTGCTGACCTTCGACCCCGCGATGCTCACCCACGATGCCGCGGCCGAGGTGACCGAGCAGGACTATCCCGAACGATGGGTCGCCGACGGCGGGCTGACGTTCGACCTCGCCTACCACTTCGAGCCGGGCGCAGCCGACGACGGCATCACGATCGACGTCCCGGTGACGGTGCTCAACCGGATCGACGACGAGGACTTCTCGTGGAACGTCCCCGGACTGCGCGAGGAGCTGGTGACCGAGCTGCTCCGCAGCCTTCCCAAGCAGCTCCGGGTCAACTTCGTCCCGGCGCCCAACACCGCGCGCGAGTTCCTGGCGGCGGTGCCTGCGGGGGAGGAGCCGCTGCTGGACGCTCTCGAGCGCCACCTGCGCTCGACGACCGGTGTCCACGTCCCGCGCGAGGCCTGGGGGCTCGCGGCACTCGCGCCGCACCTGCGTCCCACCTACCGGGTGGTCGACGAGCAGGGGCACGAGCAGGCCCGGGGCAAGGACCTGACCGCACTGAAGGCGCCGTTGCGGCCGCGGTTCGAGCGGGCCATGGCGGAGGTGGCCGCCGACAGCGGCGTGTCCCGCAGCGGCGAGACGTCCTGGACGTTCGGCGAGATCGATGCCACGGCCACGTGGACCCGCGCGGGCCACGAGGTGGAGGCGTTCCCCGGCCTCGTCGACGAGGGGCAGACAGTCGGGCTCCAGGTCTTCGGATCCGCCGCCGAGCGCGATGCCCGGCATCGGCTCGGGCTGATCCGGCTGCTGCTCCTCGGTCTCGGCGACGCCCCGGCTGCGGGCCTCGTGACCGGGCTCCCCAACGAGGAGAAGCTGCGGCTCGCGGGCACGTCGTACCCCTCGGTGCAAGCGCTGCTCGCCGACTGCCTTCGCGCAGTGGTCACCGATGCGGTCGACGCCGCGCAGGAGACGGAGATCGTCCGCACGCAGCAGCAGCACGACGCCCTGCTGACCTCTCTCCGCGCCGAGGCAGCGGACGCCGTACGGGCGCTGCTGCCCGACCTGTTCCGCGTGCTCGACGCGCACCGCGCGACCGACCGGCTGCTCAGCGGTCGTGCGGAGCTCGCGCTGCTGCCGGCGCTGTCGGACATGCAGGCGCAGCTCTCCCGGCTGGTGTCGGTCTGGTTCGTCGGCGATGCCGGCGCCGCGCGGCTGCGCCGCTACCCCGTCTACCTCGCCGCGATCCGCCGACGGCGGGAGCAGCTCGGCGAGGGCGGGATGGCCGTGGTCCGCGACCGCGAGCGACTCGACCGCGTTCAGCCGCTGCAGGAGGCCTACCTCCACCGCGTCGAGGCCCTTCCCGAGGGCCGCCCTCCCGGTGCCGCACTCCGGCAGGTGCGCTGGCAGCTCGAGGAGTTCCGGGTGTCCCTGTGGGCGCCCCAGCTCGGTACCGCCGGCAAGGTCAGCGACGTGCGCATCCGCAAGCTGCTCGACTCTGTCATCTAGTCTGACGAGGTGTCTGAGGGAGCACGCCACCACCGACCGGTCGCAAGGACCGCGGACTTCTTCGACGCGTTCTCCTCGGGCACCGACCCCGAACAGCTGCGTGAAGCCGCTGACCGCGCCGCGACCCTGCTGGTCCGGGGCGCGCAGGAGAGCACCGACGGCGCCGTCGCCGAGCGACTCGTCCACCTTGCCGACACCGAGGGCATCGAGGCGATCGCGGAGGTGTGGTCCGGCTCCGCACCCGACTCCCTCGCCGGCTGCCTTTGGCGGCTCTACCTGCTGCGGTCGTGGGTGTACGCCGACCCGTCCGCCGTCGCCCGTGAGTTCGAAGCCGGGCGCGGGGCTGCACAGGTCGCACGGGTCGTCGCAGGAGTCGCGGACCCGCCCGGACCCGACGAGCTCCGCTCGATGATCGACTCGGTCCTGCGCGGCATCGCCGGCGGCGACTTCGCCGACGTGCTCTTCCGGGCCGCCGGGTTCGCGCGGGTGGTCGCCACCGGACGGGCCGTCCTGCCCGGCACCAGTGACGAGGGCGTACGACGCATGCTGGTCCTCGCCGAGCAGCTCGAGGCGGCCGCCCACATCGAGCTGGAGCGCGGACTGGGCTGAATGCCCGGCAGATCACCCACCCTGCTCTAAACTCTTCTTCGAGTGCGCCGGGCCGCGGCAGCCCCGGGTCCCAAGATCAGCCGCTACGAGCGGCCACGCGCCGTGAGGCGCTCCCGGCCCGGTGCACTTGATGGGATTGGCCGCGCACGCGGTTGTCGCAGGTGTCGCTACGGCTGCTTGGCGGCGTCCCGCCAGCGTCGCTACGGGCGCTGCTGCCGATCGCGCCTTGCCAAGCGCCGACGTAGGCGCGCCAACAAGCGTGTGAATCGTCACACGCTGCTCGGCAGCGCTCGGAATCTGGGCGTGGCCTGTCTCTACCGCTGGGTAGGGTGGGCGGCTGGCACTCGACAGGGGAGAACGCAACCGATGTTCAGCTTGGCGCGTTTCGACTGGCGCACGTCTGTCGCCGTCGTCGTGGTGGCGGTGAGCGTCGTGGTGGCAATGGTTCTCTACTCCGACGACGACGGTCCGGTCCGCAACAGCGGCGACGGTCCGACGCAGCAGTCGTCCGGAATGGCCCGCCTGGTCTTTGCGGTCTGGGGCAACGAGACCGAGGTCGACGCCTACCGCGAGATCGTCGCCGCCTACAACCAGCACTCGACCGTCGTCGACGTCCACGTCGAGGCGTGGCCGGGCGCGGCTTCGATGATGGCCGCCATCCGCTCGGGCGCCGTCACGCCCGACCTCTACATGCTGCCGCGCGAAGAGCTCGCCGAGACGCTCGAGGCCGGACGCAACCGACCTGTGCTCGATCTGCTCGACGCTCGCGGCGTCGCGTTCGGCGACGAGTTCCCGCGCGAGGCGCTGTCGGCGTTCACGGCCGATGACGACCTGCAGT
The DNA here is from genome assembly GCA_963724275.1 of uncultured Actinomycetota bacterium. Lineage (GTDB taxonomy): Bacteria > Actinomycetota > Actinomycetes > Propionibacteriales > Nocardioidaceae > Nocardioides. Next base: position 84,078 of record CAVRUB010000004.1, read on the forward strand.
GCATGCCCTACACCAGCTCGCCGATGGTGATCTACTACAACACCGACCTGATCGACTTCGGACGGATGGAGGCGCGCGAGCTGCCGGTGCCGCCGGAGGAACGGGAGTACTGGACGCTCGACATGTTCCGCGCCGCCGCCGAGTTCGCGAGCCGGCCGCGGAAGGACTCCAAGGGCGTCTACATCGAGCCGACGTTGCGGGGACTGGCGCCCTTCGTCTACGCGGGGGGCGGCAGCCCCTTCGACGACGACGTCGATCCGACGTCGCTCACGCTGTCCGACGGGGAGAACCTCGACTCGATCCGCGAGACGCTCGAGGTGCTGCGCGACCCGACGATCACCTTGAGCAACCGGCAACTGCGCGACCAGTCGGCTCTGGAGTATTTCGAGGACGGCCGGCTCGGCATGATCGCCGGCTTCCGTGACCTCACGCCGCGCCTGCGCGAGGTCCCTGGCCTGAACTTCGACGTGATGCCGATGCCCGAGCTCGACGAAGGTGCGACCATCGGCGACCTCACCGGAGTCTGCGTCGCTGAGGGGTCGCAAGAGCGGGTCGAGCAATCGGCCGACTTCCTCGTCAACCTGCTGAGCGACGACGCCGTGACGACGATGGCCTCCACCGGATACCTGATGCCGACCAAGCTCGACGTCAGCTTCTCCGATGCCTTCCTGCAGCCGGAGCTCCAGCCGGCCAACTCGCGCGCGTTCGTCAGCTCGCTGCGTTCGATCGTGCTGCCGCCGTTGCTCGCGGTGTGGCCAGGTCTCGAGGCGGCCGTCGACCCCGATCTCGAGCGGCTCCTGACCCAGCCGGTGCTCGAGGACCTCGAGGCGGAGCTCGACGCGATCGACGAGAAGTCGCGGACGGTGCTCGACCCGGAGGAGCCGGAGGAGTCCGAGGCGCCCGGCGAGTCGGACAGCCCGTCCGACGGGCCGTCCTAGTCGTTCGTCTCCTGGTCCGGGGGCCGGTCGGATCCCGCGGTCTCCTCAGGCTCCTTGGCGCCGCCCTTCGACCTGTCCTTGGCCCAGGCGTCGGCGCCGAGCACGGCCTGGGCGAGTGCCGATGCCGTCAGCCCGATCTGCCAGCTCCTCGATCCGAGCGCGCGCAGCTGGTCGACCAGCCTCTCGAGCAGCTCCACGGGATCGCGGGTGGACGGCGGCTCCCACATCACGCGGCGCAGGTGATCAGGCGTGAGCAGGTTCTCGGCAGGCAGGTCGTGCTGCACGGCGAGCGCGGCGACCGCTGCGCGGGCGAGCTCGAGCCGCCGCGCCGCGACCGGGCTCTTCTCCGCCCATGCCCGGGGTGCCGGAGGACCGTCGCCGCGCGGCGTCCGGCTCGGCAGGTCGGCCTCGTCCATCTCGACGACCGACCGGATCGCCTGCAGCCAGGTAGGTGCGAACCGCGAGGCACCGCGGCCGTGGAATCCCTGGGTCGACATCAGTGCGCCGCGGGTGGTGGGCATCGCGGTGGCTGCGGCGACGATCGCGGAGTCCGGGATCAGTCGTCCGGGGGTGACGTCCCGCTCACGGGCGATCTCGTCGCGTGCCTCCCACAGCGCCCGGACCGCGCCGAGGGCCCGGCGGCCGCGCACCCGGTGCAGTCCCGACGTACGACGCCAGGCCTCGGTGCGGACGGCGGGCTCGAACGAGCGCAGGTTGTCGAACTCCTGACGCGCCCAGTCGTCCTTGCCGACCTCGACCAGCTGGTCGGCCAGCACCTGCCGGAGCTCGACCAGCACCTCGACGTCGAGCGCGGCGTACTCCAGCCACGGCTCCGGCAGCGGCCGGGTCGACCAATCGACGGCGGAGTGCTCCTTCTTCATCCGCGCGCCGATCAGGGTCTCGACGAGCGTGGCGAGGCCGACCCGGGGGTAGTTGAGCAGCCGGCCGGCCAGCTCGGTGTCGAACAGCGCCGCCGGTGTCAGACCGACCTCGGCCAGGCACGGGAGGTCCTGCGTCGCGGCGTGCAGGATCCACTCCGCGTCGTCGATCGCGTCCTGCAACGGCGCGAGGGTCGACAGGGGGATCGGGTCGACCAGGGCGGTCCCGGCGCCCTCGCGCCGGACCTGGATCAGGTAGGCGCGGTTCGAGTAGCGGTAGCCGGAGGCGCGCTCGGCGTCGATGGCGACCGGTCCACTGCCTGCGGCGAGGAGGGCGACGTACTCGGCCAGTGCCTCGTCGGTGTCGATGATCGGCGGCAGGCCGTCGGCGAGGGTGAGCAGTGCGACCTCGGGCTCGGGCCGTTCGGGCTCGGGCGGCTCGGGCTCGGGTCCGGGACCCGGCGCAGGCAGGTCGTCCTCCGGCGCGTCAACGAGGGGAGTGTCTGGCATCAGAGCGTGGAGCCCCGCTGGCCACGCCGCGACGGCATCACCGCGACTCCGTCGGGCACCGGCTCCAGCCCGCCCGCGGTGCAGAGGAGCTCGCCCCACGCCTCGACGTGCGCGGCCAGCTCGGGAGCGTCGGTGGGCGTCCAGGACGCGCGCAGCTCGAGCTGCGCGGAGCCGCCGTCGCCGGCCATGGTCCCGTAGCTCTCGGTCGCGACCCGCGTCACGGTTCCCGACAGCGCGGAGTACGCCGCGCCGTGCGCCCCCAGCGCGTCGGTCAGCCACGTCCAGCCGACGTCGGTCAGCATCGGGTCGGTCGCGAGCGCGTGATCGATCTCGGCGCGGCAGTAGGCCACGCACCGGAAGGTGCCGTCCCAGGCCTCGTTGCCCGCCGGGTCGTGCAGCAGCACGATCCGGCCGGTGGCCACCTCGTCGTCGTCGAGGGTGACGTCGGCCGACAGGGCCGTCGCGAACGGCGCGATCCGCTGCGGCGCCGGCATCTCCTCGCAGAAGACCTCCGGTCGCAGCACGGCCGCGCGCATGGCCGCGACGGCAGCGCTGAATTCCGGGGGCTCCCCGGCCGCGCCGGACCCCTGGTGCGACTCCTGGCGGGCGACCATAGAGCCACCATAGGAGACGCCGGGGACTTCGGACCGGCGGCACGCCGCCCCGCCGATGTGCACCCGACCGGGGTCGCCTGAGACGCTGGCCCCGACATGGGTGAGCCACACGATCTCAGCGACAGCGCATTCCTCAAGGCAGTGCGCGGTGAGCCGGTGCCGCACACCCCGGTGTGGTTCATGCGGCAGGCCGGTCGCTCGCTCCCGGAGTACCTCTCGCTGCGCGAGGGCACCAACATGCTCGAGTCCTGCATGAACGCCGAGATGGTCACCGAGATCACCCTCCAGCCGGTGCGGCGGTACGGCGTCGACGCCGCCATCTTCTTCTCCGACATCGTGCTGCCCCTCAAAGCGGTCGGCGTCGATCTCGACATCAAGCCGGGGGTGGGACCGGTCGTGGCGCAGCCGGTGCGGACCCTTGCCGATGTCGCCGCGATCCCCGACCTGACGCCCGAGCACGTCCCGTTCATCACCGAGGCGGTCCGCGCCCTGGTCGGCGAGCTCGCCGGGATCAACGGAGGCACGCCGCTGATCGGGTTCGCGGGAGCCCCTTTCACGGTGGCGTCGTACCTCGTCGAGGGCGGGCCGTCCAAGGAGCACGCGAAGACCAAGGCGCTCATGTTCAGCGCGCCCGAGGTCTGGGACGCGTTGATGCGCAAGATCGCGGGCATCTCCGCGGCGTTCCTCGAGGTGCAGGCCGCGGCCGGCGCGTCCGCCGTACAGCTGTTCGACTCGTGGGCCGGTGCGCTGACGCCCGGTGACTACGAGAAGTACGTCATGCCGTACTCCGCCTCAGTGCTCGCGCGCGTCGGCGCTCTCGACGTCCCGCGCATCCACTTCGGTGTCGGTACGACGAACCTGCTGTCCCAGATGGCCGAGGCCGGTGCCGACGTGGTCGGTGTCGACTGGCGCACGCCGCTCGCGTCCGCGATCCCGCTGGTGGGGGACCGGACCGTCCAGGGCAACCTCGACCCGACGCTGGTGTTCGCGCCGACCGACGTGATGACCGCCCGCGCCGCCGAGATCATCGACGCCGGCCGCGCGGCCCGGGGCCACGTCTTCAACCTCGGCCACGGCGTGATCCCATCGACCGACCCTGATCAGCTGGCGAGGCTGACCGAGTTCGTCCAGGGCTACTCGCTGGGCTGACCCTGCTTCTTCGCCGGTGCCCCCTTGGCGGGTGACTTCCTGGCCGCGGACTTCTCGACCGCGGCCTTCTTGGGAGGCGCCTTCCGGGCCGCACCCTTCAGGCTCACCTGCATCCCGCTGCCGCTGCCGGTCACCGTCAGGTAGGGCTGTGCCTGCACCAAGGAGGAGAGCTTGGGGAAGCCGTACAGGCGCGGGTCGAAGGCGGTGCTCGACGACCGCAGGTAGGTGCCCAGGGCGCCGAGGTGGACGGTGCCGTCGTCGCCGGACGACGCGTTGATGGCCCGCGTGAGCAGGCTCTGGAGGTTCGGCAGCGGGGCCCGCTCGGACGCCGGGTCCTCCGGGTCGTCCGGCTCGGCGACCGGTTCGTCTCCGAGCACCTCGAGGTAGATGAACTGGTCGACCGCCGCGACCAGCGACGCGGGCGTCTTCCGCATGCCGAGGCCGTAGACGGCCTTGCCCGACTCGCGCAACCGGGTGGCGAGACGGGTGAAGTCGCTGTCGCTGGAAACCAGGGCGAAGCCGTCGACGTGACCGGTGTGAAGCAGGTCCATCGCGTCGATCACGAGCGCGACATCGCTCGAGTTCTTGCCGGTCGTGTACGCCGGTTGCTGCACGGGCACGATCGCGAGCCGGTTGAGCTCGGTCCGCCAACCGCCGAGGTGAGGACAGCTCCAGTCCCCGTACGCGCGCTTCACCGACGCGACGCCATACTTCGCCAGCTCGTCGAAGAGCGCCGCCGCGTACTTCGGCGAGGCGTTGTCGGCGTCGATCAGGACGGCGAGGCGCTCGTTGGGGGTCGACATGCGCCCCATCATGTCCTGTCGGCGTCTGACACGCTGGACCCGTGCGGCGGTTCATCGTGGTGGGGGGCGGGATCAGCGGACTGACGGCTGCCCGGGACCTGGCCGCCGCCGGCCACGAGGTGCTGGTCCTGGAAGGATCGGACCGGCTCGGCGGCAAGCTGCGGCGCGGTGAGGTCGCAGGGACAGCCGTCGACGTCGGGGCCGAGGCGATGATCAACCGGCGGCCTGAGGGCGTCGCGCTGGCGGCCGCGACCGGCCTGCCGGTGACGCACCCGACCGGCGCCACGTCGCGGGTCTGGACCCGCGGTGCGCTCCGACCGCTGCCCCGCACCCTGATGGGCGCGCCCCTCGACCTCGACGAGCTCGAGCGGAGCGGCATCCTCTCGCCCGAGGGCGTGCGACGCGCGCGCCAGCAGGTCGTCCCCCGTCCCGAGGGCGACGTGTCCGTCGGCGAGCTCGTCGCACAGCGGTACGGCGACGAGGTGGTCGATCGACTCGTCGAGCCGTTGCTCGGCGGGGTCTACGCCGGGCAGGCCAGGGGCATCTCCGCGCGGGCGGCGGTCCCGCAGCTGGTGGACCAGCTGTCCCGGCAAGTTGTCGGGGTACCGGCCGGCCCGACGTCCGCGGCAGCTCCGGTGTTCGCCGGGATCCCGGGCGGGATGTGGCAGCTCCCGGACGCGATCGCCGGCGAGCTGGCCGCGAGCGAGCGGGTCGAGGTCCGCACCGACGCGATGGTGCGGGAGCTGCGTCGTACCCCTAGCGGCCTCGAGGTGGTCACCGACCAGCTCGGCATCCCGACCGTGGAGACCGCGGACGGTGTCGTCCTCGCGACCCCCGCGACACCGAGCGCCCGTCTGCTCCTCGAGACGGCACCTGCGGCCGCCGACGAGCTGGCTGCGATCGGCTACGCGTCTTCTGCCGTCGTGACCTTCGCCTTCAGGGCGGATCCGGCGGTGGCCGCGGCGGTCGACATCGGCGCGTCCGGCTTCCTGGTGCCTCCGGTCGACGGGCGCGCCGTCAAGGCCGCGACCTTCTCCTTCGCCAAGTGGGACTGGGTGCGCGCGGCCGGCGCCGCCGACGACCTGCTGATCCTGCGCACCTCCCTCGGCCGGTACGGCGAGGAGCGGGCCCTCCAGGTCCCCGACGACGACCTCGTCCGCCTGTCCCTCGCCGACCTCGCCGAGGCGACGGGGCTCCTCGCAGCTCCCGTCGACGCCGTCGTCCAGCGGTGGGGCGGCGGTCTGCCGCAGTACGCCGTCGGCCACCTCGACCGGGTCGTCCAGGATCCGGGCCGCTGTCGCCGAGGTCCCCGGGCTGGCCGTCTGCGGCGCGGCGTACGACGGTGTCGGCATCGCCGCCTGCATCGCCTCGGGTCACCGGGCCGCTGCCGAGCTCGTGTCGTCCTGGCCAGCGTGACGCATAGGTCACCGTGGCTCGGACGACCGCCGGTCCCGGGAGGTCTGCCCTCCTGTCCCTGGGAGGCGGGACACCAGGACCGGCACCGTCGGGTCATCGCACACCCCCGAGAAACCTGAGAGTGAGACCGCGATGACCACCATCCACACGATCACCGACCACCCGGTCCGTTCGGACGTCCCGGCCCCGGACCAGTCCCGTCCGGCTGCTGCGCCGACCGCGTGGGCGCTGGCCGGGCTCGGCGCCGGGATCGCCGGCATCGGCGCGATCGGCGCGTCGCTGTCGTTGAGCGCCGTCTACGACGAGAGCCTCGGCGGCGACACCGCCAAGATCGCCGACAAGCTCAGCGAGTACGTCCCGAACCTGATCGCCTTCCACGTCCTCGGCATGGTCAGTGCAGTGCTGATGATCATCTTCGCCGCCGGTCTCTACCGACGGCTGCGGGCGACCGCTCCGGCGGACAGCATCGCCCCGACCGTCGCGACCTTCGGTCTGCTCGGCACCGCGTTCGTGCTCGTGATGGGCACCGGCCTCGACACCGAGTTCGTCTTCGGTCTCGGGGACGAGAAGATCGTCTCGCCGGACAACGCCGCGTTCTACAACCACTGGGTCGCCACCATCCCGTGGTGCTGGGGACTGATCGGGCTGTCCGGGATCGCGCTGTTCGCGATCTCCCGCTCCGGCGGCGTTGCGCGCTGGCTCGGCATCGTCGGCCTGGTCGGGGGCGGCCTGACCCTGCTGCTCGGCATCTCGCCGCTGCAGTACATGGCCGGCTTCACCGGTCCGATCGGCCTGGTCGTCGTCGCGCTCGGCTTCCTCGTCGGCGACAGGGCCTTCCGAAGCCGGTGACCCGCAAGGTGCGCCATGAGACCGCAGCCGATCCGGCCCCCGAGGGGCCGGGTCGGCTGCACACTGTCCCGGTGCTGCGAGAACAGGAACCCCGGTCGCTCGTCGCGGCCGTCGTGGTCCCGGTCGTCTGCGGCGCGCTGTTCACCGTTGCGGTGATCCTCGACATCATGGCGCCGGCGACCGGCGCCGGCGTGCGGTACGCCGGTGATCCCGGCTGGCCGTTCGCCCTCAACGGCGTGATCCTGGGGCTGCTCGCGGCGCCCATCCTGTTCGGTCGCGAAGCGCGGTTGTTCGGCTGGCTGCTCGGCCTGCTCGGCGTCTTCTGGGCCCTCGACGGCCTCTCCCAGTCCTACATCCGCGCCGGCGTCACCGACGAGCGGCTGTGGCCGGGGATGACCTTCGCGGTGTGGTTCCTCGAGCGGTTCGGGGTGTTCCTCCCGATCTCGATCATGGTCCTGCTGCTCGTCTTCCCGAACGGACGCTTCCTCCCCGGCGTCTGGGGCGTCGTCGGACGGGTCGCGCTCGGTGTCGCGGTGGCCTGCGGGCTGGCGATCCTGGTGATGCCGCTGGAGCAGGAGCTCGCGGACAGCATGCGGATGCTCCCCGCGGAGATCAATGTCGACCCGATCACGGTGACGGCCCTGGCGGGCACCGTGGACGTGGTCCGGCCGGCGATCCTCGGCGTCCTCCTCGCCTCCTTCGTCACCACCCTGGTCCTCGTCGTCGTCCGCTACCACCGGTCGGAGGGACTCACCCGCGACCGGATGCGCTGGCTCGCATGGAGCGTGGTGGTGATCGCGGCCTACGAGTTCGTGACCACGTTCCTCGTCGAGGTCGAGGGCACCGACTTCGTGTCCATCCTGGTGGCGATGATCCTCCCCGGCGCCGCGATGACCGTCGCGGTGGTCCGGCCCCAGCTGGTGTCGATCCGCGACCTGCTGGGTCGCACCCTCGTGCTCGCGGCGCTGCTGGTCGTCCTGGTCGCAGCGGACGTCGCGCTGCTCGCGCTGCTCACCCTGGTGCTCGACGACGACCTCACCGAGGCCCAGGTGGTCGCGGTCGTGCTCGTCGTCGCGGTGGCGCTCTACGGTCCGCTCCGGCAGCGTCTCGCCGCTGTCGTACGACGACGCATGCTCGGCGAGCGCGGCAACCGCTACGACGCGCTGGCCGGCCTGTCCTCCACGCTCGAGAACACCGATGATGCGGCCGAGCAGCTCGCAGAGGTCGCCCGCGCTGTGGCCACCGCCTTCGGGGTGCGGTTCGTGAGCCTGGAGGTCGACTGGAGCAGCGGTGAGCGGATGGTGACGACCCACGGCGAGCGGCCGGCCGCCGTACGCACGCTCCCCATCACCTACCGCGGTGCGGACATCGGCCGGCTCGTGCTCCCGGCGCGCGGGCGTGCGGAGCCGGCTGACCACCCGCGACGAGCAGCTGCTCGGCGACCTCGTCCGGCAGGCTGCCACCGCGGTCCGCACCAGCCAGCTCGCCGAGGAGGTGCAGCAGAGCAGGGAACGGCTCGTCACCGCGCGCGAGGAGGAGCGACGCAGGATCCGACGCGACCTCCACGACGGTCTCGGCCCCTCGCTCAGCGGCATCGTCTTCCAGCTCGAGGCCGCGCGGATGACGGTCGACGCCGACCCTGCCGCCGCGAAGCGGCAGGTCGAGGGGATCAGCCGGCACGTGCAGGCCGTCGTCGCCGACGTACGCCGACTCGTGCACGACCTGCGACCGCCGGCCCTCGACGACCGGGGACTCCTCGGCGCGATCCGTCAGCAGGCGGACCGGCTCGAGGTCCCGCTCGCCGTCACGGCGCCCGACCTCGACGGCCGGCTCCCGGCTGCGGTCGAGGTGGCCGCCTACCGGATCGCGGGAGAGGCGCTCACCAACGTGGCCCGCCATGCCGGCGCCACCACCGCCACCCTGACCCTGGAGCTGACCGACGAAGCACTGCTGGTCGAGCTCGCCGACGACGGCGTCGGCATCGACCCGGACCGTCAGGCAGGCGTGGGGTTGGTCAGCCTGCGCGAGCGGGCCGCCGAGCTCGGCGGCCGCGCCGACATCACCTGCCCCGACGGCGGTGGCACCGTCGTCACCGCCCGGCTGCCCCTGAATCCCACCCCAGGACGGAGCACCGCATGACCACCCCGGCCAGCCCGATCCGTGTCGTCGTCGTCGACGACCACCAGATCGTCCGCGACGGCCTCACCTCCTTGCTCGGCGCGCTCGACGGCGTCGAGGTCGTCGGCTCGGCCGCGGACGGGCGCGAGGCGCTGCACGTAGTGGGGGAGTCGAGCCCGGACGTCGTGGTGATGGACATCCAGATGCCGCAGCTCGACGGGATCGAGGCGACCCGGTTCCTGGTCGGCCGCGACCCGGGCCTGCGGATCCTGATGCTCACCATGAACGAGGACGACGACACCATCCTCAGCGCGATCCGCGCCGGTGCCTGCGGCTACCTGCTCAAGGGGTCCGGTGCCGAGGAGGTGCACAACGCGATCCGCACCGCCGCGGGTGGCGGGATGGTCTTCGGGGCATCGATGGCGCAGCAGGTGGCGACGCTGCTCGCGAGCGGCACGGCCCGGCAGGTCGACGACGAGCCGTTCCCGGACCTGACCGAGCGCGAGCGGTCCGTGCTGCGGATGGTCGCCGCCGGCCGCTCGAACGACGACATCGCCGGCGAGCTCTACGTCTCCAACAAGACGGTCCGCAACACGGTCTCCGCGATCTACGCCAAGCTCGGGGTCACGGGCCGCGCGGACGCGATCCTGAGGGCGCTCGAGGCGGGCTACGGGCGCTAGGTCTCGAGACGGTCGCCAGAGCGACCTCCTCGACCACCGAGGGCGGCGGGGTTCGAGAGGGCCGTCGAAAGTGGCAGACGGCCTCGACCACCGGGGCCGGCGCGGGTCTCGGTAACGGGTCGACCACCGAGGCGGGGGGTCTCGGTACGGGTCGGCCGGCGGCTTCGGTGGTCGAGTAGCCCGAGCCGCTAGGCGAGGGCGTATCGAGACCGAGCACAATGGAGGGCATGAGCGACCCCCAGGCGGACATCAAGTCCAACGCCGCCAAGATCAACGAGCTCAACGACACCGTCCGCTTCACGATGTGGTCGGTGTTCAGGCTGGAGCGACCCATCGGAGGCGACGACGTCGTCCGCAAGAGCGAGGCGGCCGAGATCGAGGCGTTGCTCGCGGAGCTCGCCGGCGACGACGTCGTCGTCCGTGGCGTGTACGACGTCGCCGGCCTCCGCGCCGACGCCGACCTCATGGTCTGGTGGCACGCCGCGTCCAGCGACCAGCTCCAGCAGGCCTACCACCGGCTGCGACGTACGGCGTTCGGCACCCGGCTGGCGCCGGTCTGGTCCCAGATGGCGCTGCACCGGCCGGCGGAGTTCAACCGCAGCCACCTGCCGGCCTTCCTGGCCGACGAGCGAGCCCACGCCTACGTCGCGGTCTACCCGTTCGTCCGCTCCTACGAGTGGTACCTCCTCGACGACACCGAGCGCCGCCGGCTGCTGGCCGAGCACGGCCAGATGGCGCGCGACTACCCCGATGTCCGGGCCAACACGGTCCCGTCGTTCGCACTCGGCGACTACGAGTGGATCCTCGCGTTCGAGGCCGACGACCTGACCCGCATCGTCGACCTGATGCGGCACCTGCGCGGCTCCGAGACCCGCCGCCACGTCCGCGAGGAGGTGCCGTTCTACACCGGTGCCCGGGTGGAGGTCGCGGAACTGGTCGACCGGCTGCCCTGATGGCGGACGACGTACGGCGTCGCGTCCGCCGCCGCGCTGCTGATCCGGGCCGGTCGCGGGCTGAATCTTTACCCACGGCCGGCGTGACCTGTACGGCCGCTGGGTAGCCTCGGAGGCATGACGTACAACGTTGACAAGACCGACGCGGAGTGGCGGGCCGAGCTCTCTCCCGAGGAGTACGCCGTGCTCCGCCAGGCCGGGACCGAGCGGGCGTTCAAGGGCGAGTACACCGACACCGAGACCAAGGGCGTCTACCGGTGCAAGGCCTGCCAGGCCACCCTCTTCGAGTCGGACACGAAGTTCCACTCCGGGTGCGGGTGGCCCAGCTTCTACCAGCCGATCAGCGACACGGTCGAGTACATCGAGGACAGCTCCCACGGGATGAAGCGCACCGAGGTCCGCTGCTCCAACTGCGGCTCGCACCTCGGGCACGTCTTCCCCGACGGCTACGGCACCCCGACGGGTGACCGCTACTGCATCAACTCGATCAGCCTGACCCTCGAACCGGCTGACGAGACCTGAACGAGCGGCGGATCCGGGCGGGGGCCCTTCGAAGGCGGACGAACTTCAGAGTCACTGCCGCTCTCGGTCGATCACACCCCCTAGGGTCGCCGCATGGCGAAGACCACTGCCGTCGAGGTGCAGGCAGGCGACCGCGCAGTACGGATCTCGAGTCCGGACCGGGTGATCTACGAAGCCACCGATCGCACGCCCGAGGTCACCAAGCTGATGGTGGCGGAGTACGTCGTCAGCGTGGCCGACGGCCTGATGCGGGCGCTGCAGGACCGGCCCACCGCACTGGAGCGGTGGCCCAACGGCGTACGAGAAGGCTTCAAGCTCGCCACCGGTCCGTGGGACAAGGACGCCGAGGCGTTCTACCAGAAGCGGGTGCCCAAGGGGGCTCCCGACTACCTCGAGTCCGTGGAGATCACGTTCCCGTCGGGCCGGACCGCCGACGAGATCTGTCCGACCGAGATCGCGGTGCCGGTCTGGTGCGCGCAGATGGGTGCGCTGACGTTCCACCCCTGGCCGGTACGCCGCGAGGACGTCGACCGCCCCGACGAGCTGCGCATCGACCTCGACCCGCAGCCGGGCACCACGTTCGCAGATGCGGTCCGCGTCGCCGGTGTGGCTCGCGAGGTGCTGGAGGAGCTCGGCATCCGCGGCTACCCCAAGACCTCGGGCAACCGCGGGATCCACATCTACGTCCGGGTCGAGCCGCGGTGGACGTTCGAGGACGTCCGGCACGCCGCGATCGGCTTCGGGCGTGAGCTCGAGCGGCGCGACGACGGCGTGACCACGGCGTGGTGGAAGGAGGAGCGCGGAGAGCGGATCTTCGTCGACTACAACCAGAACAACCGCGACCGGACCATCGCCTCGGCCTACTCGCTGCGGCCGATCCCCGGTGCGCCGGTGTCGACCCCGATGACCTGGGAGGAGCTCGCGGACGTGACGGATCCGCGCGACTACAACCTCTTCACGGTGCCGGAGCGGGTGGCCGACGGTGACCCGTGGGCGAGCATCGACGACGAGGCGTTCTCGCTCGAGCCGTTGCTCGAGCTGTGGGAGGAGCTCCCTGGCGGCGAGCTCAACTTCCCGCCCGACTACCCGAAGATGCCGGGCGAGCCGCCCCGCGTGCAGCCGAGCAAGAAGGTCGCCGAGCACTGGGACGACGACGGCAACTGGATCGGACCGGAGCGCCGTGACTGAGCCCTTCGAGACGCCTCGTCCCTCGGCTCCTCAGGAGAACGACAGGCGGATGGCGCGCAACAGCGAGGAGCCGCCCACGAGCGGGGATCCCGGCGCCGCACGCTGGTCCGGGTACCTCGACTGGGTGCGGGCCGAGCTGATCCGTGGCGTGCTCGGACTGACTCCCGAGCAGCAGCGCACGACCCGCGTCCCGTCCGGATGGACGCCGATCGAGCTGCTCAACCACGTGCTTCACATGGAGCAGCGGTGGTTCGTATGGGGCTTTCTCGGCGAGCGCGTCGCGGAGCCGTGGGGCGACTGGGACGTCGACGAGCCCTGGCAGGAGGGCGTCGAGGGGCGCTGGCAGGTCTCCGACGGCGTCACCGCCGAGCAGCTCGCCGACCGGCTGGACGCGATGGGCGCGCGGACCCGGGAGGTGCTGGCGTCGTACCCCCTCGACGCGGCGGGTTCGACGGAGGGTCGGTTCGGCGACGATCCGCCGACCCTCGAGTGGATCTGCTTCCACGTGCTCGCCGAGTATGCGCGACACGCCGGGCACCTCGACATCGTGGTCGAGCTCGGCTGACTCGGCGCCACGAGGGGCACCCACAGGATTTCCGAGGGAAAACCCTGTATTCCGCCACATTGACCTCTCGGTAGCGTGACCATGCTGGTGGGGGCAGAACGTGGGTGTGCTCCGCTGAGGTCCGGGACCTCAGTCGCCCGCTCGGGAGGCGAAGACGGAGGGATCGTGTCGGATCCTGAAGTGGCACAGACGCTGGCGGGGTCTGTCCGCAGGGGCGAACAACCAGCGGTCCTGGCAAGGGCCGACCGGATCTCCCTTCCTGCCGCGTCCGCGCTACGGCCTTCCCCGTCGCCGGACGTGAGGCTGCCCGCGTGCAACGGACTGGTGAGGGAACGCCTGAACGGGGTTCTCGACCGAGTGCTCGATGTCCAGGTGTGCGCGGTCGTCGCGCCACCCGGTTGGGGCAAGACCACGGCGCTCGGCCACTGGGCTCGCCGTGCCTCGGTCGACGTGCTGTGGTGGCGGGCCGATCGGCTGACCGACGATCCGCTCAGGGACACGCTCACGGGGTTGTCCGCGGCCTTGCGTCCACGCGTGCCCAGACTTCCCCTGACCCCCGCCGTCGACGACCTGATGGTGGCACTCGACGCGCGGACAGACCCTGTCGTCGTCGTGATCGACGGGTTCGAGCAGATCGCGTCCGGACGGGTGGGAGCGCTTCTCGAGCGGCTGCTGATGGCGACGTCCGCCCACGTGCACCTGGCGATCGGCAGCCGGGTGCCGCCGCCGCTCAACCTGGCACGCTCGGAGCTGGCGAGCACCGTCGTCGGACCATCGCAGCTCCGGTTCCGCAGCTCCGAGATCGCTGACCTCTTCCGCAGCCAGTACCGCGTCCCGCTCGGCGGCGAGGACGCCCGTCGCCTCGCGGACCGCACCGAGGGCTGGGCGGCTGCGCTCCAGCTGTTCCACCAGGGCACGGCGGGCCGCGCAGTGACCGCGCGGCGCCGCGCAGTCATCACCGCCGGGAGCCATCCCCGCTACGCGCGGGAGTATCTCGGGCGCACCTATCTTGCCGACCTCGACCCCGAGGAGCTCCGCCTGCTCCGCGACACAGCTCCGTTCGAGGTGCTGGTCGGCAGCCGGTGTGACCAGCTCCTCGGTCGAACGGGCAGCGACGACGCACTCGACCGGCTGGCCCGCCGGGGACTGCTGATCTCAGCCGACCACGGTGCGGGATTCACCCTGCCGCGGGTCGTCCGCGACCACTTGGTGGGGGAGCTGCTCATCGAATGCGGCCAGCGTGCCGTCGACCAGCGGTTCCGTGCGGCGGCGGAGATCCTCACCGAGGAGGTCGGCCGCTCAGTGCCGTCGACAGCGCCTTCCGCCATGCGCACATGGGCCGCTGCAGGGGCCTGGCCGGACGCGCTGACGTTGCTGGCGGAGTCCTGGGACGACGTGGTCGCCGACCGCGACCTCGAGCTGGCTCGACAGCGTCCCCCGAGAATTCGTCGTCCACCCGCTGGTGCGCGCGGCGCGCGCCGAGCTAGCCCGGAGGAACGGGCGGCTGGACGTCGCCCGCGCCCTCCTCGCCGCCGGCCCCAAGCCCGAGCCCGCCCCGGCGGCGACCAGCGCGGAGCAGATCGAGCGCTCCTGTCGCACGTGGACCGTGGGCGACCTCCAGCCAGCAGACCGCTGGAGCGAGTTCCTGAGAACGGCCGTGAGACGCCCGAACCCCGACCGGCGGCCCTCGCTGCCGTGGCAACAGCAGACGGTGCTGGCCGCTGCTGAACTGATGGTTGCCGGCGCGCTCGACTCCGCGCAGGCCATGCTCGAACGGATCACCGGCCGCGTCTCCGACCCGGGACTCTCGTGCGCGGCAGATCTCCTCGCGGCGGCGCTGCGCCCTGACCGCCCGGCACTGGCCGAAGACGTTGCGCTCCAGGCAGAAGATCTCGGTCTGCCGTGGTTGGCGGCGATAGCAGGTGGTCTGGCCCGGGCGGACGACCCCGACGCCGTCGCCGCACAGGTACACGAAGCCGACGAGCGTGGCGACGCCTGGGCCGCGCTACTACTCGTTGCCGCCGGCGGCATGGCCGATCTCCGGGCGGGCCGACCCGCGCTCCAGGCCTTCGAGGACGCCGCATGTCGGTGCCGCCAGCTCGACGCTCCCGCGCTGGAGGCCTGGGCTCGCAGCGGCCAGGCGCTGGCAGCCGTCGCCGCCGGACTTCCCGACGCGGCGAGGGATGCTGATTCGGCCGTCGGGTTCGCCCACAGCGCCCAGGTGCCTGGTCCGTTGGCGCTCGCGCGGCTGGCGTCGGCCCGCTGCTGCGCCGACAGAGACCGGTTGACCGCAGCCGAGGACGAGGTCGACCGGCTGGGCTTGGGTGTGTGGACCGGGGAGAACCCTGCCCGTGCCGCCGCCTCCGCAGCCACTGTTGTCGCCGACGTCGTCCCGCTCGAGGTCCGCTGCTTCGCCGGCTTCGAGATCCTGATCGACGGCGCGGAGCCCGACCTCGGAGGTGTCCGGCCCCGGGCGCGCGCGCTGCTCCGGCTGCTCGCGTTGCACGCCGGGCATCCGGTCCACCGCGAGGTGATCGCCGAGGCGATGTGGCCCCAGCTGGACCTGACGGCGGCACTGCACAACCTCCACGTCTGCGTCTCAGGTCTGCGGACCGCCCTCGAGCCCGGAGTGGCGCGGGGCGCCAGTCGGCTCATCGTCCGGGACGGCGACCGTTACCTCCTCGCCCTTCCCGGCTCGTCAGTGTCGGACCTGCGCGAGTTCGATGCGGGCACGGCAGCTGCGGACGTCGCGTACGCGGGCGGCGACCCCGAGCATGCGATCGAGGAGCTCGAGCTGGCGCTGGCCCTGTACGTCGGCGAGGTCCTTCCCGAGGACGGGCCGACCGAGTGGGTCCTCCCGCACCGCGAGCACTACAAGGCAATGGCCGCAGAGGCGGCGGCGCGGCTCGGCCGTCTGCACCTCGAGCTGCGCCGACCCGAGCAGGCCGCCGCGGCGGCGCGCCGCAGCATCGACATCGACGCTTTTCGTGACGCATCGTGGCGGCTGCTGATCGCCGCCCACCAGGCTGCCGGCAACCATGCCGGCGCCGCCGGCGCCCGTCGTTCCTACGCCGAGGTTCTCGCCTCACTGGGCGTCGCGGCGACTGCCGCCACCTCGGTCTCCGGCCCACGCTGAGCCGTCTCCGGCTCACTCCCGCGGCACGGGATGGGTCAGCACGCCGCCGAGCAGGGCAGCGACGTCGCAGTTCGTGGTCGGGTCGGCGTCCGGGGGCTCGCCCGGCGTCCGGCAGTCCACCTGCATGGTGATCCCCTCGGTCACCTGGATCGGCGACACGAAGTGGAAGTCGAGGTCGCGGAAGTTCTCCAGTGCATGCGAAAGAAGCACCTCGCCGTCGACGAGCAGCTCCACCCGGCCGAAGTCGCCCTGCGGGTTGCTGAGCACGACGTCGGTGAGACCGAACGTGTCGCTCGCGTCCTCCAGCAAGAACGGGACCGTCGTCGTGGCATTGTCAGCAGGGGTGCCGTGCAGACGGGGACTGATGTCCGTGACCAGCACCCGCGGCCCCTGCCGCGGATCGGGTGGGGGATTCTCGCTCGTGTCGGCGGCCTTCTTCGCATCGTTCGCGGCGACGCCCGCGTCCTCAGCGTCCTTCGCGGCCTGCGCGGCGGCCTCCTCGGCCTTCTCGGCCTCCTCCGCGGCCGCCTCCTTGGCCTGCGACTCGACGGTGGGCTTCAACACGAGGAACCACAGGGCCAGCAACAGCGCGACCAGGGCGAGCAGCAACGGGACCAGCCACCACAGCCACTTCGGGACGACCAGCGTCTGCACGTAGCTGCCCGGCAGCTCGACCGGGGTGCTGTCCTGCGGAGACACCTGGACGACGAACGGGTGGGTGACCGGCTCGCCTCGCCACACGCTCTTGCGCGCCTTGGCCTGCAGCCGCACGAACCTCGCCTCGCCGGGCTGGACGGCCAGGCCGACCTGGTCCAGCTTGAACTGCAGCTGCTCGCCGTCGGACTGGGGTTCAATCAGCACATTCACCGGCACGTTGCCGCGGTTGTCGACCGCGATCTGGTGCCGGCCCCTGCGACCCTGCGAGGTCCGTGGGACCAGCTCGGCGGTCGTCTCCAGGAACGGCAGCACCTCGACGACACCCTCCGGCACGACAGCCAGCTCCGGGTGCTCGGTCGGCAGCACCGAGACGCCGAACCGCTGCTGGCCTGCAACCGTGCGCGCCGACCGGGGCGGTCGGAAGGTGATCGTCGCCGTCGTCGTCGTACCCGGGTACAGCGACACGGTGGGTGGCTCGACCGCCGCCCACTCACCGGGAACGCCGATCACAGACAGCGCGTAGCCCTCGACGACCGTGCCGTTGTTACGGATCTGGATCGGGACGACGGCCTCGCTCCCGGGGTCCAGGCGGACCTCGGTGGACTCCAGAGTCGCAGTCGTCGACATGAGCCTGACGGTACGGACGGCGGAAGCGTGGTGCAGCGGCTATCGGGTGGCCGTCCGGGCAACGGGTCCTGCCCGTTGAGTCGTCGTTGAGTGGACTGTTAGGGACGCCTGCTTGAGTCTTGCCGGTCGCCCGATCCCCCGGGCGACACCGAGGTGGGAAGTGATCATGACCAGCACCGCTGCAACGCGTGAGCGTCTATGTCGACGCATTCGACCCGATCCTCCAGGCAGGTGTCGTCAGCCACCTGCGGCCGCGCCCGGAGGTCAAGATCCTCACCGAGACCGAGCGCGAGGCCGCCGACGTCGCCGTGGTGGTCGTCGACCGTGTCGACGAGCGGACCATGAGGATGCTCAAGTGCTATCAACGTACGTCGGAGACCCGGCTGGTGCTGGTCGCAGGCGAGTTCGCGGACGGCGACGTCGTCGCCGCTGCAGAAGCCGGGGTCGTCGGGCTGCTGCGCCGGCACGAGGCAAGCGCAGACCGACTGGTCGGCGCGATCACCAGGGCCTCCTGCGACGAAGGCACGGTGCCCGCCGACCTGCTCGGCCAGCTGCTCGGCCAGGTCGGTGCGCTCCAGCGCGGCGTCCTGGCGCCGCGCGGGTTGGCGTTCAACGGCCTCGCGACCCGTGAGATCGAGGTCCTGCGGCTGGTGGCCGACGGCTGCGACACCGGCGAGATCGCCGGGCGGCTCGCCTACTCCGAGCGGACGGTGAAGAACGTGCTGCACGACGTGACCACCCGGCTGCAGCTGCGCAACCGATCCCACGCGGTGGCCTTCGCGATGCGCCACGGCCTGATCTGAGGTGCCCGATCGGCACCGGCGGCCTGCCCCATCAACGGTCTGCCGACCGCTACGGCCATCGCAGTGCACCGGCGAGGGTGGAGACGCCCCGCTGGGTGAGGCAAGGAGGACGAGTGAGGCGCACCGCCCGTGTGGTCGAAGCGACGATCGGCATGGTCGTCGCGGTGCCCTTGTCGCCCTCGTCCCGGAGACGTATGCCGGAGCACCGCCGTCCCCGGCTGGGCGCGCCGTGCCGGCACCGCTGACGGACGACCGCCCGGCTGGCGTTCACCGACGAGCGGGACGCGCTCTCGAGATCAGCCTTCGACGACGACGGCAATTCGACGGATGCCCCGACTCCGGCGACCGGCGACCCAGAGCCCTCGGTTCGGCGGGGTTCCTCGAGATCGAGCACGAGGGCGAGGCGTCGCGACGGTCAATCTGGGCTCGGTGTTCGTCAGCACCCGGCCGCCCGGAGCGGCGACGTCTACCTGCGACTCCCGTCGACAGCCCCGACCGCGGGTCACCTGTGACACCGTGTCCGACACCGCGGTCGAGACCCACCCCGTCGGGAACTCGATCTTCATCGGCCAGCGGACCGACATCGCGGGAACTTCTCGGGCAGCGGAGGCGATGGCGTTCGCGTCCGACGGCGACGGAGACTGGGACATCTACGTCACCTTCTCCACGCCGACCCTCGGGGCTGATCGTCAACAGGGCCGCGCCGGGCGGGGGCGCAAGCGTGCGGCACCGCGTTGAACGGACCGGCAAGCTGTCGCGGGCGCCGGCGACCTGCGAGGACACTGGCGCACGGTGAACGTGACGGACACCGACGAGACCGACGAGCTGTGGCCGACGTTCGCGGGCAATGGGAGGTCGCCTACAGCACCGCGGCTCCGGATCCGACCAACGAGGGTCTGCACCTGCTGCCGGACCTCGGCGATCATGGACCTGGGCTGGGGCGTCGACGATCTGCCGACGCCTCCGAAACCGTGCTCATGACCGGCGATCCGCGGGAGCGCTGACCACCACCCCCGACGTCGCCGAGACCCAGCCCGACGCGATGGTCGCGACCGAGCCGGACGGAGGGGTGGAGGGTGGATCGCGTTCACCACGACCTAGCTTCCGCACCGACGGCTCGATCGCGGTGATGGCAGCCCGAAGCCGGAGCGCCTTGGCGTCGACCTGTTCGACGGCCGAGGACCTCTGCCAGAGCAGCGAGGCAGCGTGGTCGTCGATCGAGGAACCCCGACGCGGTCGCCTTCACGTCGACGACGGACGATCCCTACAACGATGTCTTCGTCGCGGAGCTGAGCAGCCCGGGCTCGACCGACCCGCCAGACGGTGGATGCTTCGGAAACCTCACCGGCCCCGGACCAGGCGTCGCGGAGCACCACCCGACGTGGACCGACGGCGTTGCCGAACGAAGGCGACCCGGTCCGGAGCATCGTCTTCACGCGGCGTTCGAAGAGCGGTTATCCCGAGGACCTCGAGTTCTGAAAGCGGTCCGCACGACGCTGACATCGGCGACGTGCTCGCGCAGGACGGTAGCGACCGGCGGGTGATCGTGGATGCGGTCGGCGGTGGCGAGCTGGCGATGCCGTTCGACGAGGCGGGGCCGGCGTACTCGCCCGACGGTGAGCAGATCGCGTTCAGCCGCGCGCTTCTGGGTGAGCGGATGCTGATGCGGGCGGCCGCCGACGGGACCGGGGAGCAGCTGCTGCTGGCGGAGAGCGAGCGAGACCCCGCGGCGAGCGACACCGACCCGGCGTGGTCGCCCGACGGCACTCAGGTCGCATTCGTCCGTTCGCGGACCGCGCGGAACCGGCGTGTGGGTGTACGACTTGGACACCGAGACCGCACTCCCGATGTCGGAGCCGGAGCACATCGACTTGCACCCGACCTGGTCCCCGGACGGCCGATGGATCATGGTCGGCCGCACGCTCCGCGGGTCGGACGACGGGATACCTAGGGACGGAGCCCGACGTCTGTCCGTTCCCGGGACGCGACGTCGGCCCTGAGCTGTGGGTGCTCGACACCGACGATCCCGGTGGGCCCGGCGTGCCGCTCGACACCTGCGGCGACGGCTGTGACGTCGAGGGTCGGTCGCCGGCCTGGTCGCCCGCCGACCCGAGCACCGTCGCCTACATCCACCGCGGGACGCTCTACACCGTGGAGGTCGGTACGGCTCCTGGAGATTTCGGGTGGCCGGCCGAGGACTCGGTCGCGGTCACCGGCTTCCGTTACGACCGGGGAGCGGACGAGTTCATCCCGACCGAGAGCAGGGGCGTCATCGAGACCGCCGAGGACCCCGCCTGGTCCGACGACGGCACCGAGATCGCGTTCTCGGGACAGCCGACCGGACAGCCTGACAACCGGGGCATCTACGCCATCAGACCCGACGGCACCGGCCTGCGCACGATCACCGACGACAGCGGCCCGGAGACCGAGCCCACCTACGCCGTCGACAACGAGGCCGACCTCGACGTCTCCGCCTCCGTCATGGGGAGCCCGAGCGTGGTCGGCGGGTCGGTGATGGTCACGTTCACGCTGACCAACAACGGTCCGGACCCCGCCGTCGACGTCGCCCTCACTACGACCTTCCCTACCGGCGCGGAGGTGGCCGCGGTCGTGCCGGTGCCTGCCGGCTGCCACGACGACGGGTCCGGGTGCGAACTCGCCACTCTGGCGTCCGGCGCGAGCGCGATCTACAACCTCCAGGTCGTGCACCAGACGCCGGTGGTGGCGGTCGCTCTTGCGGACGCGACGGCCGACACGGACGACCCCGATCTCACCAACAACACCGCCGACGCGCCGTACGAGTTCGTCGAGCGCGTGGTGGCCCACGGGGACCTGAGGGTGCGGGTCCTCCCTGACGAGCAGCTCGGCTACGTCGGCGGCACCGGCGTCGTCACCGTCGTGGTCAGCAACCGCGGGCCGGATCCCGTCGAGGACGTCCAGCTCGACGTTACCTGGCCCGCGGCCGTGACCCGACTGCCCGACCCGATGCCGGAGCTGTGCCTCTTGCTGGGCGTCACCTGCAGCCTCGGGACTCTCAGACGCCGGGGACCGGATGGAGCTGCCGGTATCGATTCAGTACGACGCCGCGGGTGAAGCACTGCCGGTCACCGCGACTGCCACGACTCCTACGCCCGACCTCACGGCGGACAACAACTCCGACGATGCGCTGGTCGACATCCTGCAGCCGGAGCTGCGGCTGCTGCCTGCCGTGGCCCGTCCGGGGCAGGTGGTCCTCGCGTACGGCGAGGACATGCCGCCCGGGACAGAGGTCGAGGTCGCCTGGTCGGCGCGCACCCCCTCCGGCGAGGACTTCGGAAGTCCGATCACCATCAACCGAGGGCCGTTCGAGGTCTCCGAGGAGGGCACTGTCCGGATCCCGCTGCTGGTGCTGCGGCGCGACGACCTGGGCACCCGGTTCCTCACCGCTGTCAGCCTCACCGCCGAGTTCGCGGACCTCGAGACCACGCTGCTCGTCGTGCAACGGACGCTGGGCCCGCCCAACTTCACGGAGAGGGGGTGACCAGGTGATCGCGCAGGTGGACACCGCGCTCCGGGAGATCGTGACCGCCGAGGCGCTCGAGGGGGCGGACCTCGAGGTGGTCTTCGACGCGCCGACCAAGGACTGGGCGGCCCGCCGCAACGCTCCGACCATCAACCTCTACCTCTACGACATCCGCGAGGACGTACGGCGCCGCCCGGCGGGCTATCTGGAGGAGCGGAACGACGACGGTCACGTGACCGTTCGACGTCCCGCGCCGCGGTTCTACAAGCTCTCCTACCTGGTGACCGCCTGGACCCAGCGCTCCGAGGACGAGCACCAACTGCTCGACAACCTGCTCCGGGCCTTCCTGAAGTACGACGCACTGCCCGACCACCTCGTGGTGGGCCAGCTGGCCGAGCCGCGGGAGGGCGTGAAGATGACGATCGGCCTGCCGCCCCCGGAGGATCGTGCGTTCGCCGACGTCTGGTCCGCGCTGGGCGGCGAGCTCAAGCCGTCGCTGGACCTCGTCGTCACTGCACCGATGTGGACCGGACGCGAGTACCCGGCCGGTCCGCCGGCGGAGGAAGGCGTCTACCTCGACGTCCAGGACACGGTTGACGGTGGCATGGACACGCGGCGCCATCAGCACGAGCCGCCGCCGAAGTCAGAGCCGCAGCCCGTGGGCCCGGCCAGGCGCCGGAGGTCGCGGTGACCTCGCCGAGCCTTGCGCACGTGCTCGGCCGGCTCGGTGTGCTCGAGGAGCGGATCCGCCACCTCGTCGCCGTACGACGTGCCTGCGACCCGGCGCCGGACGACCCGTTCCGTGGGCTCTACCTCAGTGACGACGCCGTGGACCAGCTGCTCCTAGGTCCGCGGACGCCCGTGAGCTGGCCGGAGACGTCGCAGCGGCTCGAGATGTGCGAGGCTGCCGCGGACGCGGCCGAGGATGCCGGGGTGACGCTCCGGTTGCGGGACCTGAGCGCGACGTTCGGCCTGGACCCGGTCGACGTCGACCTGCTCCTCGTCGGGATCGCGGCCGACGCCGACCCACGGTTCGAGGCGTTCTTCGGCTACCTCAACGACGACGTCAGCCGACGCCGACCCTCGGTGGCGGTCGCCCTCGAGCTTGCCGGCGTACCACTGGCGTCCGCCGGTGGCTACACGCACCTGCTCCACGGCCCGCTGATCCGCCTCGGGCTGGTGGAGCTCGACGAGCCGGACCGTCCGTTCCCCGGACGCGCGATGCGGGTGTCCGAACGCGTCGCGGCGTATCTCCTGGGCGTCGACACCCCCGACGCCGAGCTGGTCCCCGTGATCGGCAGCGTCCCCGACGTGCCGTGGGGAGACCCGTCGCCCCTTGCCCGCGCGCTGGGAGCCGGCGCGACGCTCGCCTACCTCCGCGAGCCGGCGACCGGGTCGGGCCGCGTGCTGGCAGTCGAGGCCCTCCGCCTCACTGGTCACCGGCCGCTCGTGATCGATCTCGACCGACTGGTGCGACAGCCCGATGCGGCGCGGATCGCCCGGCTCGCCTCCCGGGAGGCCCGGTTGTCCGGCTGCGGCATCGTGGCGGGCCCGGTGTCGGCGGTGAAGGACCGGCCCGAGCTGCTCGAGTGCCTCCTAGCGGACCCGCGCCCCCTGCTGCTCTTCGGAGACGTGTCATGGGATCCCACCTGGATGCCGCACCCGCCGCTGATCGTGCAGGTGGCGGCCAGCACCCACGAGGAGCGCAACGCCGTGTGGCGGTTCGCGCTGGCCGGGACCGTGACGGGGTCGGACGCCTTCGACGCGACGGCGCAGTTCCGGATGCGACCGGACGAGGTGGCCCGCGCCGCGGAGGCCGCTCGCGTGCAGGCGCTGGTCGACCCCGACGGACGGATCACGGCCGGTCACCTGCGGGTGGGTGCCCGGTCGGGCAACGGGTCGGCGCTCGAGCGGCTGGCGCGCCGGGTCGAGCCGGCGGTCTCATGGGCCGACCTGGTGCTGCCGCCGGCCGTGCTGACGTCGCTGCAGGAGGTGGCGCTCAGGGCGCGGCATCGCGAACAGGTGCTGGGCGACTGGCGGATGCGGCCGGGTGGCGGTCGCGGGTGCGGTGTGGCAGCGCTGTTCGCCGGCGACTCCGGCACGGGCAAGACGATGTCGGCCGAGGTGATCGCCCACGACCTCGGGCTGGAGCTGTACGTCGTGGACCTAGCGACCCTTGTCGACAAGTACGTCGGCGAGACCGAGAAGAACCTCGAGCGGGTGTTCGTCGCGGCCGCGGGCGTCAACGCCGTGCTCCTCTTCGACGAGGCGGACGCCGTCTTCGGCAAGCGGTCGGAGGTGCGCGACGCCCACGACCGCTACGCCAACGTCGAGAGCGCCTACCTGCTGCAGAGGATGGAGTCGTTCGACGGCCTGGCTCTGCTGGCGACCAACCTCCGTGCCAACATCGACGAGGCGTTCACCCGGCGGCTCGACATGATGGTCGACTTCCCGATGCCCGACGCCCACCACCGGCACGCGCTGTGGGACACCTGCCTCGGGACGACGGTACGACGCTCGCCCGACGTCGACCTCCGCTTCCTCGCCGACTCCTTCGAGCTGGCCGGAGGTTCGATCCGGTCCTCGGCGGTCACGGCCGCCTATCTCGCCGCGGCCGACTCAGGGGTGATCGGCATGCGGCACCTGGTCGGTGCCATCCACCGCGAGTACCGCAAGCTCGGGCGCCTCTGCCGGGAGTCGGAGTTCGGCCCGTACTGGTCGCTGATCCGCGAGAGCGTCTGAGCAGGGGACGGCTTCACTCCGCCAACGGCGCCGCGTGTTGTCACGCGACCACCCGGTCACCGCCACCACCTCATCGAGGAGCCGACTGCGGTCTTCTCGAGGTGGCCTTGCAAGCCTTCGCGTACCCAGAAGTGCCCTCTGCCCAAGACGTCATCGACATCCGTGCGACAGCGTCATGCCTCGCGGACGTCTCCAGACTTGTGATTCGTAACTATGTTCGATTATACTCAGGTCATGATCTCGAACATCCTCGACCTCGATCCCGCGGCGGTGTTGGCTGCAGCGGAGGAGCTGACGCTCGAGCAGCGCCGGCAAGCGGTCGAGGATATTCGGCTGGTCTTGCAGTGGGCGGACCTGCACGCTGACGATCCAGGCGAGGGGCGGGCGCCGGGCGCGGACCAGCTGGTGGAGTTCGGCGGCGAGGGCACGCCCGCGGTGCGCGAGCTGTGCTGGGCCGAGCTGGCTATTGCCCGGCACAGCGGACTGGTCGCAACCAAGCGCTTGGCGGCCGATGCGCTAGACCTGCGGCACCGGCTGCCACTGGTGTGGCAGGCGGTCCAGGACCTGCGGCTGCCTGCATGGGTCGCCCGGAAGATCGCCTCGATGTCCCGGGCACTGGGCAAGGACGCGATCGGGTTGGTCGACGTTGCGGCCGCGGCAGCGGTCGACCAAGCACCGGGAAGAGTGCTGGCGATCACGGAGGCCAAGGTGATCGAGGCCGACGTCGAGGCGCACCGAGCACGCCTCGCCGCGGACGCCGCCGAGGTCGGGGTCCGCCTCTCCCACGCCCGTCCCGGCGACGCGGTCGACCTGCTCGATGGGCAGCCCGCGACTCGCCGACTGACGTTGAAGCTGCCGACCGGGACCGCGCTGGGGTTCGACGCCACGGTGGCGGAGGTCGCTGACGCCCTGCACGACCAGCTCCGGGAGCTCGAGCGCGACCAGATCACCCGCGGTGAGCTGGAGGCCAAGGCCGTGGAGCTGCTCAGCAACCCGCACGCTGCGGCTGCCTTCCTCGACGTCGTTCATGACCCCACGAAATCGGGTGAGTCTGCATTCGACCTGCCCAAACAGAAGAAGCGTCCCGCGACCCTATATGTCCATCTGAGTGAGCTCGTGCTCGACGGAATGGTCGACGGGGTGGCTCGGGTCGAGAGCATCGGTCCGATGCTGCTCGAGCAGGTCACCGACCTGCTGCAACATCGCGACGTGACGGTGCAACCGGTGATCGACCTCAACCAGACGCATTCGGTCAGCGGTTATGAGCACCCCACCGTGGTCAAGCACCGCTCCGTCCTCCGGATGCTCGGCGACGTGTTCCCGCATTCGACGAGCGTCGGCTATCGGCGGCTCGACCACGATCACGCGACGCGGTACGTCCCACGCGACCGAGGCGGAGCACCTGGTCAGACCGGGGACCATAACGACGCCCCGCTCACCCGCATTCATCACCGAGTCAAGACGCACGAACCCGGTTACCAGCTACGGCAGCTCGCCCTCGATGCCTACCGCTGGGTTACTCCTCACGGACTCGGCCGACTCGTGACACCGTCCGGCACCCGGCGGTTCCAGCCGATCCAAGGCCCCGGTGGGATCGTCGGCGAAATCTACTACCCCGCCCGAGGACCCACACCGCAGACGTAGCGGCAGGCGGCCATCAGGTGCGGGCGTGCATCGAGGTATACCTGCCCGATCGGGCAGCCGCGCGGTCCTTCCGACTGCGCCCGCGAGTCTGGCGTACGGCGGGGCGCGGGAGCAGCGTAGGGACACCACGACTCTGGAGGTCGGCATGCGCCACCACGACCACGACCACCCCGAACTCGAGGCCGAGGCCGGCACGCGCCAGCGCGGGGACAGCCTGGACCCAACGATCGCGGCGGCTGCCGCTGCCGGACGGACCGATGTGGTCGGCCGGTCCGGCATGCTCGGCGTCCAGCGAGCCGCCGGAAACGCCGCCGCGACGAGCATGATGGAGCGCTCGCCCGTCCACGACGTCGTCTCGAGCGGCGGCGCACCTCTCGACGAGGAGGTGCGCACCGACATGGAGGGTCGGATGGGGCAGGACTTCAGCGACGTCCGGGTGCACACCGGTGACGCCGCCGACACGTCGGCGCGGTCGGTCAGCGCCCACGCCTACACGGTCGGCTCCAACATCGTCTTCCAGCGCGGCACCTACGACCCAGGGTCGACGCAGGGCCGGACCCTCCTCGCGCACGAGCTGACCCACGTCGTCCAGCAACGCAGCGGGCCGGTCGACGGCACTCCCGCCATGGGGGGCGTGTCCGTCAGCGATCCGTCGGACCGGTTCGAGGTCGAGGCGTCGCGGAACGCCGAGCGGGTGATGAGCCAGCCGACGCCGGCCGTGCAGACCTCGACCGCCGCCGCGGCGCCAGCAGCGCCCGCAGTCCAGCGACACGCCGACCACGGTGAGGAGACCGCCGTACAGGCCGTTCACGACTCCTCGCTCCCCGTCGTGCAGCGCGAGGGCGAGGAAGAAGAGGAGATGCAGGCTGCCCACGACGACTCGCTCGGCCCGGTCCAGCGCCAGGAGTCCGAGGAGGAAGAGGAGCAGGCGTAGGGCGACCGTCGGCGTCGTGAGCTGACATGAACGCCCGGGAGCACTCTGCGGGTCCGATCGGCGAGCGTCTCGCCGAGGGCCGGGAGCGCGTCCGGAAGCAGACCCGACCCGGTGGCGCCCGCGGTCTGTTCGCGCTGCAGCGAGCAGCCGGCAACTCAGCCGTGAGTGCACTGCTCGCCGGGAAGCTGAAGTCCTCCGGCGACTCCGTCGCCGACATCGACAAAGCCCTGAGCGAGGTCCGCGGCAGCGAACCGGACATCGGGATCGTGGAGAAGGGTCTGAAGGCCACGAAAGCGGCCGGCGTCCAGGTCGACCTCGAGGGCGAGGCCAACAAGCCTCCGGCCTCGGCGCTCGCCGTCGTCACGACCGGGTTCGGTCCGGGTGCCGTGGCGCCCAAGAAGCCGGTGCCCCCGACCAAGCCGATAAAGCCGGTCTCTCCACTCGGCAAGGCGGGTGCCAAAGCACCGAAGCCGGCCGGTGCAGGCAAGGCTGGCGCGAAGGGCGGCACGGCGGGCAAGGTGCCGGCGATCGGCGGCGGGGGTGGCGCCGCTGCGGCTCCGGTCGCGCCCGCGCCCTTGTCGAAGGAGAAGCTCCTGCAACCGCCGGTCGCGCCCTCTGGGGTCAAGCCGTCGGAGGATCCGGCGTTCGCGCAGGTGAAGGGCAACGTCAAGGGTTTCGCGAACGCCAAGAAGGCGCACCCGCCGGCTGCTTCGAAGGCGAAGGAGGCACAGGACGCTGCTCTCGCGCCGACCGACGACGTCTCCGGCCAGGCGAAGGCCGCGAAGGTCGACGCGATGGACGCGCAGCAGGCCGGCACGTTCGACAAGAAGGCGTTCATCGCCGCAGTCAAGACCGCCATCGAGGCCAAGTCGCCGAAGACGCTCAAGGAGGCCGACAACTACAAGGAGTCCGGAAAGGCAGGCGAGGTCAAGGACGACGTCAAGGGCATGGTCACCCAGGGCAAGGAGGGCTCCGCCAAGGACATCGAGGCCGCGACGGAGGCGGCGCCCGACCAGTCGAAGGCGGTGCCCAAGGAGGTCACCCCGCTTCAGGCCGAGGACCCCGGCAAGACGGCTCCGATCCCAGCGACCGGCGCCGCTCCCAAGCCGGTTGCGGCCGAGCAGGTGAACCTCGAGGCGGGCAAGCACGAGGCCAACCAGGAGATGGCTGACGCCCAGGTCACGGACGAGCAGCTGGCCAAGTCGAACGAGCCGGAGTTCCAGGGCGCGCTCGCCGACAAGCAGAAGGCCGCCGAGCACGCGGACAAGGCCCCGGGCGAGTACCGCGAACAGGAGAAGGCGACCCTCGCGCAGAGCAAGGAGGAGGCGAACGCGCAGACAACCGCCGGCGTCACCGGCATGCAGGGCGCCAAGGGTGCCGCCCTCGCGAAGCTGGTGGCCGCGAAGGGACAGACCAAGTCGAAGGACGAGACCAAGCGGGCCGAGGTCACGGCCAAGATCCAGGAGATCTTCACCGCCACCGAGGCCGACGTCAAGAAGATCCTCGACGCCATCGACCCCAAGGTCGAGACCGAGTTCGAGCACGGGGAGGCCGCGGCCCGCGCCAAGTTCGAGGCCTTCGTCAGCGCCAAGATGTCGGCGTACAAGCGGGACCGGTACGGCGGCTGGCTCGGCGGCCTGCGGTGGGCGAAGGACAAGCTCTTGGGCATGCCCGACAAGGTCAACGAGTTCTACACGGCCGGCCGGGAGCTCTATCTCAAGGAGATGGACGGCGTCATCTCCCGGGTCGCGGACATCGTCGGCGGCGACCTCAACGCCGCCAAGCAGCGCATCGCCAAGGGCCGCGCCGACATCGCGGCGTACGTCAAGACGCTCTCGCCCGACCTGCAGAAGGTCGGCAACGAGGCGGCCAAGGACATCGGCGACAAGTTCGACCAGCTCGAGTCCGACGTCGACGACAAGCAGAACGCGCTGGTCGAGACGCTGGCGTCGAAGTACGTCGAAGCCCGGAAGGGGCTCGACGAGCGGATCGAGGCGCTCCAAGCCGAGAACAAGGGACTGGTCGACAAGGCGATCGGTGCCATCAAGGCGGTCATCAACACAATCCGCAACCTGGTGGAGATGCTGAAGAACACGCTCGCTCGGGCGGCCGCAGCGATCGGCGACATCATCAAGGACCCGATCGGGTTCCTCGGCAACCTGATCGGCGCCGTCAAGGGCGGCATCAACAAGTTCTTCTCCAACATCGGCGCCCACCTCAAGAAGGGCCTGATGGGGTGGTTATTCGGTCAGCTCGGCGACGCCGGCATCGAGATCCCCGACACCTTCGACATCAAGGGGATCATCAAGCTCCTCGCCTCGATCTTCGGCCTCACCTGGGCCAACATCCGCAACCGGATCGTCAAGCAGATCGGCGAGAAGGCGATGGCGGCCGTCGAGGCGGGTGTCGACATCTTCCAGAAGATCGCCAGCGGTGGCCTCGGCGCCGTCTGGGAGATGCTGATGGAGAAGCTCGGCGACATCAAGAACATGATCATGGAGCAGATCGAGGACTTCGTCCTCACCAAGATCATCACCGCCGGCATCACCTGGCTGATCTCGCTCCTCAACCCCGCGGCCGCCTTCATCAAGGCCTGCAAGCTGATCTACGACGTCGTCATGTTCTTCGTGACCAACGCCGAGCGGATCATGAAGTTCGTCAACACCGTCATCGACGGCGTCGTCGACATCGCCAAGGGCAACGTCTCCGCAGTGGTCGACCGGATCGAGGATGCGCTCAGCCAGATGGTGCCGATCCTGATCGGCTTCATCGCCAGCGTCCTCGGTATCGGCGGCATCGGCGAGAAGATCAAGTCGATCGTCCAGGCGCTGCAGAAGCCGGTGAACAAGGCCCTCGACTTCGTGATCAAGCAGGGCCTGAAGCTCGCCGGCCCGGTCATTCGTGGGCTCAAGGGGATCGGCGCCAAGGCGAAGGCGAAGATCGCCTCCGGCAAGGCGTACGTGAAGGGCAAGGTCGAGGCGGGCAAGAAGTACGTGAAGGGCAAGGTCGACGCCGGCAAGAAGTACGTCGCAGGCAAGATCCAGGCCGGCAAGGAAAACTGCTCCGCCTCTTCCGCAAGCCGTTCACAGCCGACGGCAAGTCACACACGCTTTCGGTGAACAAGGCCGGCAAGATCCTCATCGCCTCGGACGACGGCATCACCATGCCCCAGCACCACCGGGGAGTTCTACAGGTCGCCCAGGCCACCGGCCGGGCCGACGTGTACGCGGAGAACGACGCACTGCTCGCCCTGGCGGCCACCCACGAGGCCGAGTTCGCGCAGATCAAGGACCAGGAAGTCGCGTCTCTCGACCGGAACGATCCCAAGAACCAGCGCTACTTCGCGGCGCTCGATGCGATTGTCAAGATGGCCCGGGCGCTCTGGACCTCCGTCCACTATTCGGGGAAGCCGGGCGTGGTGACGGAGACACCGATCGACGGTCTCGGGAACATCGCGCCTCACTGGCGCCAGAAGCGTCCGCGTGAAGGACTGAGATCCGAGCATGTTCTGCCAGACGCTTGGCTGTCCAACATCTTCCAGCACATCGCGGGCCTGAAACCGCTTACCAACCGGCAGTACGACCAGATGACGACGATCCTCGTGCACAAGGGCGCCGCGCACCTCAAGACCAACGCGGACATGGGTGACAACACGAGTTTCAGGGAGCTGCTCACCGGCAAGGCAAGGGCCGGAGACGCCACGGCCGCACTGATTAACCGGGTCGACATCACGATGGATGCGATCAAGGCGGAGCACGCGGCGAGCGGCCGCTCGACGCCACAGATGCCGACGAGGGCGGCGGTGTCGGAAGCGGCATCGATCCAGATGGGCGAGGTAGTTCGCTTTGTTCGCGAGAACTCCGACCCAGTCGTCGGCCCCGGCGGAGACTTCGAGGGATCGGCGAAGGTGTTGTCGAAGGCCCAGGCACTGCTAGATGGTGCCGACACCGACCCGAAGCTCAGGTCCCGACTGAGCGACATGATGGGGGACCTCTCGGTCTGGTTGCGCAACCACTCGGCCAGCGCTCCCGCCCCGACCAGGGCGCAGGTCGCGTCCATGCACTCAAGGTTGGTCGAGGAGCGCGACCGGCGATGGCCCGCGAGCTCGCCCGTCGACAGCGCCGAGAAGGCTGCTCGCGCAGAGCTCCTACGGAACGCTGCGCGCAAGGTCATCGACGAAAAACTGCCGGTCGCCGTGGTGGCGCGCGAGATCGGCCAACCCAGGGAGACGCTTCGCGACTGGGTCAAGCGGATGAGGGAAGAGATCGGGGGTAGTCCGGTCGCCGACTAACCGGGCTCCGCGATCGCTGGCAGCTGCTGCACCTGCACCGGCACAAGATTGTCGCCGGCCACGATCGCGAAGTCGACCGTGACGTGCGTGGTGGTGTCGTTGCCGGGTGGCGGGTCCAGCGGGGCAGGTCGAGGGTCCATCCGCCGTACTCGCCGTCCTCGACCAGGGGGACCGCCGATGCCCGCACCCGACTCAGCTTGCGCTGCGCCTGCTTCACTTCTTCGCCGTGCGCGCCGACCTGCAGCACCCGACGCGGCGCCGCCACCGCGCCCGCGGCGGGCACCTGACGCTGCATCGCGACCAGCCCGGCCACCGCTCGGTTGCCGGCGCCATGTTGGATCCCGAGCAGGGGGATGCTCAGGCTTCCCCCACCGGTCCTACGCTCCCTGACCGCCTACGACCACTGAGACCCCTTGAAATCGATCATCTGGGGGATCGAACTCTCCGGCGCGCCGGCCGACGGCGACAACCCTCCGGCTGCGTGGCAAGTCCGACCCTGTTGACGCGATCGCCGCCGCGCGGGCTGTGCAGGCCGGCGCAGCAACTGGGACCCCGAAGAGCAGGGACGGCGTGGTCGAGTCGATTCGTGCGCTGCGGGTTGCCCGTAGGAGCGCAGTGAAGGCGCACACCGCCGCGGTCACACGTTGCAGCAGATGGTCGTCACCGCACCCGAGCACCTGCGCGAGCAGATGTCTGGGCTGTCATCGAAGAAGCTGATGCCGGCCTGCGCGAAGCTGCGGCCCGGTCCCGACCTGTCCGACCCGGTCCAGG
Organism: uncultured Actinomycetota bacterium; assembly: GCA_963724275.1. GTDB lineage: Bacteria > Actinomycetota > Actinomycetes > Propionibacteriales > Nocardioidaceae > Nocardioides. The sequence goes on from CAVRUB010000004.1 coordinate 116,368, forward strand.
CGACCAAGCAGGCCCTACGCCGGATGGCGCGGCGCTGTCAGTTGCTGGCCGAGGAGATCACCAAGGCCGATGTCGAACTCAAAGCACTCGTAGCCCGCACCGCACCCAGCTGGTCGACCAGTTCGGCGTCGGACCCGAGGTCGCCGGACAGTTCCTGATCACTGCTGGCGACAACCCCGAACGGCTCCGGTCCGAGGCATCCTTCGCGGCTCTGTGCGGCGTCAGCCCGCTGCCGGCATCTTCTGGTCGCACCGATCGTCACCGGCTCAACCGCGGCAGGGACCGAGCTGCGAACAGGGTCCTCTACACCGTGGTCATGCTTCGCATGCGTTTCCACGCACCCACCCGCGTCTATGTCACCCGACGCATCGCCGAAGGACTCACCAAACGCGAGGTCATGCGCTGTCTGGGCACTACCTGATTCGTGAGTTCCTGCCCCTGATCCGCGAGGCGCTCGAGCCCGAAACACCCCTAAAATTCGCCGATGTGGCTTGACGAACTATAGGAGCGTCAGGCTGGTTCTGAGCACTTCGAAGTGTCGGCGGTGGCTGTTTCAATATGTCCCATGGATAACCGCAGCAGCGTCTGTTTCGGCCAGCCGGATGGCCGGTCGAACGCGGAGCGGCTTAACGACCTCGCCGGTGTGCTCGGTGTGCAGCGTCGGGCCGAGGTCGAGGCGGCGGTCGAGATCGTGGCCTGGGCGGATGCGAACGTGGTGGACTGTGCGGAGGATGCGGCGACCATCTATGCAGGGTTTGTGGACACCGGGATGCCGCTGGCCGGCGCGGGTGCGCCGCTGGTCTCGGAGTTCGCGTTCATGGAGCTGGCCGCGGTGCTGGGCCGCTCCCACGACTCCGCGCGGGACCATGTCGGGCGGATCATCGAGACCGCCTGGCGGCTGCCCACGATCTGGGCAGCGGTGCGGGCCGGTCGGTGCGCGTTGTGGCGGGCGCTGCGGGTCGCCGAGCACACCCGCCCCTTCGACGTCGCCGTGTCGGGCTTCGTGGACCGGCAGCTGGCGCCGGTGGTCGGGTCCTGCACCTGGGCCCAGGTCGAGCGGCTGGTGGCCGAGGCGGTGATCCGGTTCGACCCGGACGGGGCCGAGGCCGACCGGGAGGCCGCGGCGGACGGGCGGTACTTCACGGTCTACACCGAGCAGACCACCGCGAGCGGGTTGATCCCGACCTCGGGGCTGCTGGATGCCGCGGACGCCGCCGACTTGGACGCCGCGGTCGCCCGCCGCGCGAAGGCGCTCGGCGAGCTCGGGTGTGAGGAGTCGCTGGATGTGCGGCGTTCGATCGCGGTCGGGGAGCTGGCCCGCCACGACCTCGCCCTGGACCTGCAGGTCGCCGACCCCGAGACCGGAGAGATCACCCGGACGGTGCCGGGCCGGAAGGTCGAGCTGTTCGTGCACCTCACCGACGCCGCCATCCAAGGAACCGGCAGCGTGGGGCGGTGGGAGCACCGCCAGCAACTGCCGGTCCACGCGGAGCAGATCCGGGAGTGGTGCGGCCTGCCCGGCACATCGGTGGTGGTACGGCCGGTGATCGACCTCAAGGATCACGTGCCGGTGGACTCCTACGAGATCCCCGACCGGCTCAAGCTGCGGGTCCGGCTGCGCGACCACCACTGCGCCCACCCGCACTGCACCAAGAAGGCCGTCGCCTGCGACCTGGACCACCACCAGCCCTACGCGCAGGGCGGTGCCACATGTCCGTGCCAGTTGGTGCCCTTGTGCAGACGCCATCATCGGGCCAAGACCTCCTCGCGATGGTCGTACGCGATCATCCGACCCGGCACCTACCTGTGCGGCCGACCGAGCGGCCGGATGTGGCTCGTGGACGCTCACGGGACCCATGCCGTCGACCCACCACGCTCCTTCCTGCCGGATCCAGATCCGCCGGACTGGGCCGACCCTGGCTGGCCCGCACCCGACCGGGACCACGACTGGGACAACCCGCTGATCAATCCGTGTCCCGCCACCGGCGGTGGTTCCGAGGCTCGAACGCTCGCGCCTCGACCCCCGGCCGCCGAGCAGTTCCATCTTTGGACCGACCCACCCGACCATTAGCGACCCTGCCTCGCACCCCGTCCTACCGGCGGGGCTGCCGGCATGCCCTCGGGTAGGCGCGGGGTCTCGATACGCCCTCGCGCAGAGCGCTCGGGTTACTCGACCAACGACGTCGGCTCGGGCTACTCGACCGAGAGGGGCGACCGTGACCCGGGCGACCGCCGCATCCAAGCGACGCTGCGCCCGGGCAAGACCCCGGCCAAGCCAGGTGACCCAAGACCACCCCCGCGACGACGCGACTCGATCTCCAGGCCAGCACGAAGGTCCACCCGGGCCTT
>CAVRUB010000005.1:0-228309 GCA_963724275.1 uncultured Actinomycetota bacterium
ACTCAAGGACCGTTACAACCCAGGCAACGTGTTCCAGATCGAACCAGAACATCAAGCCGAGCAAGCCCCGATGATTCGCCCCGGTCGCTGGACATGCGTCCTTTCGCCGCAGAGGGCGTGATGTCCGACCACCACTGCTGCCCCGCCGCCGCGCTGGACGCGTGCGCGCGTCGATGCTCAATTGATCGTGTGAAGACCGCAACCGTCGACACCGCCGAGCGGGGCCGCTCGCCCCTGGGAGCTCACATTCGTTTCCTGATGGACGGGCCGCACGGCAACATGATCCATTCGACCGTACCCTCGGGGATGGTGGGTCGCGCTTGCCGCTTTCAGAGCATCGACGGGTACTGGTTCGTCCTCTCGGGTGAGGGAGAGCGTCTAGCGCCGGGCGGATGGTGGTCAAGAGAGCGTCACCCGACTCGTGCCGGGTGTGTGTATAGACGTCCCGCTCGGCAAGGCCTTCCAGTACCGGTGCACGGGCGGAGACTCCCCTTTCTTCACGTGCACTGCCCTGCCGCCGTGGCCCGGCGACGACGAGGCCCTCATGATCGAAGGGCCTTGGGAACCCTGTGTCGAGCCCGGGCCCGATGCCCCCGTCAGCGCGGTCCGAGGCCTGATCTCCCGTGAGTGGTTTACGTCGCGACGCTCCTATGCTTCGTCAAGCCGTTGCGGCCCCGTCTTCGAGTAGGCGGTAGAGGTCTCGGACGACGTAGCGGGCGAGGAAGCGTTTCACCTCGGGGGTCTTTCCCTCGGCGGTGCGGCGGTCGACGTAGTCGCGGGTGGCTTGCTGGTATTGGATCCGGCTCTGCACCACGGTGTGCAGTGCGTTGTTGAGGTTCCGGTCGCCGTAACGGTTGAGTCGGTACCGGGTGGTGACTTGGCCACTGTTCGCCGGGATCGGTGCCACGCCGGCGAGCATCGCGAACGCCGCTTCGGAGTGGATGCCGCCGGATGGGACCACGCGCACAACACCGCCGCTGCGACGATCGGTCCGACGCCGAACTCCTAGAGCAGATCAGGACGCCAGCTGCGGATGATGGCCACGAGCGCCGCCGCCCACACTGTCCACGACAGGACGTTGAGCGTGGTCGCGACGTCGGGTGGATGTTCGGATCGAGAACCCGGCCATACATAGGCGACGAGAAAAGCGACGGCGAGCAGCAGCAGAGGTATCTCGGTGCGCCGTTCCCGGGCTTCGACTCGGGTCACGGGGCGATACTTTTGGTTCGTCCGCGGGTCCGGGGACAAGGCGATTATTCTCGGCAGGGGCGCGCATTCAATGCGGCAGTACATGCTCGCCACTGGCCGAGTGCCGGTGGCGGGCATAACTGCTGGCGAAATGCGTCAGCGCACGGTCCTCCCCACGGGGCGACGGTGAGGTTGGTGCCGTCGAGGCGAAGCAGGTTGACCACGATCGGCTGTGTGGTCGCGGTCGACCAAGCCTTTTCGACGCTCATCGTGCAGACCAGCTCCAGTGTGTCACCCTTAGCGAGCACCAATGGGCTGGTGCCGTTGAGCGCCGGATTAGACCCCATCGATGTCAGCTGCGCCTCGCCCAGCACGGCCTTCTGAGAAAGTGATGGACCCTGAGGTGCCGGACTGGACGATCCGGCAACTGAGGATGTTCGGGTTGTCCAGAGTTCCACCCGCCCCACTCATCTGGATCGACCAGGACACCAGGTAGCTGCCGGCCCGCTGGTCGGGGATGGCCTGGGCAAGGTTTCCGGGGTGGCTGTTCGCGCTCCACTGGTGGGTGATGTTGCGGTTGGCTCGAAGGTCGCTGGCATCCAGCCCGTCGAGCTGGTCGGCATTGAGGTTCGTAATCCGCTTGTCGCTGTGGACTTTCAGCGGTGGACCGTTCGTCGCACGCAGGTCTAGCGCGGCACCGTCTCCGTTGTTCTTGATCGTGGTGGTGTGGCCGGCTTGGTTGAACTGACCGAGGATAATCGGGTTGCCGGTGGCGGCGGCCGCCGCCCAGTCGAGCGCCGCTAGCAGCACGATGCCGACGGCGAGGGCGGTGACTCCTGACTTGAGTTTCTGCATTGGTGGGACCTCTCTGGCACCTGTTGCCTACGGCGGGTCCCTGTCAGAACAGTGGGACGGACTCACGACGCTAGACCTTTGGCGGGCCCTGTGTGTCGGAAAAACGGCCGTCTCGACCACAAGCAGGCCAGCTGCCACCTCGTCCGATGACAGCTCGTGTTGTCGGCCGCTTCGCGGAGTTGAACAAGGCGCGCATGCTCGGCCCCTCGGTGAGCGTCCGCCCGACCCGCGAGTTGCGATCCTTCCTGTCTGCGATGCCGCCCTCCCCCGACGACGATGAACTCAGATTCGCGATCCGCGCCAGCCGGGGCGTCGCCGGCCTCACTGCCTCCGACCTCCTCGCCTCGTCAGGCGCTCTCGACCTTGAGGCCGGAGGAAATGCTTGAGGAGGAGGTCGTCGAGCCATGGCTGAGCGGACCGCAGCACGCCCGCGACAGGCTCCTCGGGCGTCTCGGTGCACTCGATGCGGCCATCCCCGAGCTTCTCCAGGCCCTCACCGGCGGACCCGGCGCCGACTCCCTGTTCGGCCGGACCGGCCTCGACACCCTGATCGCCAACGACGGCGTCGCCGATCTCGTCATCAGCTGCGGCGCCGACCCCGACAATCCCGCTATCATCGACGTCGGCCTCGACCCCGCACCCATCAGCTGCAGCTGATCGGGGCTGCGCCAGCAGAACCCGATCGATGGTGGTCGAGCAAGGTGCTAGCGCGTGGAGCCAGTGCATCGACTGACACCACGCCCGCTCACTGGGCGAAGGTCTATCCGTCGGCGGGTGCCGTCGGGCACGTTGAGTGGTGCCGGCGTATAGGCCGCCGGTGCATTCCCTGGTTCCCGTCGGGTCATCGGCGTAGGTCAACTTCAGCCAACCGGCGATCTGTTGCGGCGAACACCGTCGGCGAAGCTTCCTCCGGGCGGTGTCCCAGTCCTCGATCAGCCAGGCAATCCGCTCGAAATGCGCCCCGCCGATGGACCAGGACCCCGGCCGGGTCGACCAGTGCCGCGTACAGGTTGCGCACGATCCGCAGGCGTGGCTTGATCCCGCCGCGGCGGATGATCTCCCTGCGGACCGCATGCTCGAACCGGGCCGCACCGAGCCGTCGGGTCCGACCCAGGTCGCCACCGTCGCGTCCCACCACCACGCTCAACGCGGCGACCCAGGTGCTGGACTTGAAGGGCTGCGCAGCGGTCTCGAGAACCGCCGGCCAGACGCACTCGAGGAGGTCACGGATCTGTTGAACGCAGGCGACGTGCTCCTCAAGGAGCTGCTCGCGGCGAGCCCCAGGTGCCGCAGTCGGCTCCAGGTCTCATCAAGCGCCTCGGGCAGGTAGCACCGCAACTGCGCGGTCAGTCGGGCGATCAGGACCGCGTCCTTGTCGTCGGTCTTTCGACGTTCGGAGTACGGCGGCGGGTGGTTGGGTGAGAATGGGCCCGCCCGACCCCCGGCCGCCCCACATTGGCCGGGGGTCGGAGCGCGCCAGAACGTCAACTCGAGAACGCGTTCTATCCCAAATCCGAGAACGAGCGCGGTTCTTTACTCATTCCGCGAACAAGCCGGCTGGGCTAGACCTACGGTCGCGCCCCTGTATAAACGACTCCTCATTCTTCTCTTCTCTGCCGTCCTGACGTTCGGTGGCGCTGTTGCGCTCGATCCTGGGCCTACCGCTCAATCCGCTCACTCCGCGCAACAGCGCGGCGGTGACCGGGACTGCGGCGACTTCAACACCCAAGCCGCCGCGCAGAACGTCTTCCTCGACCACGGCGGTCCGGACAGCGACCCGCACGCGCTCGACGCCGACGGCGACGGCATCGCGTGCGAGTCCAACCCGTGCCCGTGCAGCTACGACACCGGCGGTGGCGGTGGCGGCGGTGGCGGCGGTGGCGACAACCCGCCCAAGACGCTGCGCCAGAAGGCCTTCGTCATCCGCGTCATCGACGGCGACACCGTGAAGGTCAAGCTCAAGGGTGGCCCGCGGCGCCACGTCCGGATCCTCGGCATCGACACCCCGGAGATGTCCGGTAGCGGCGAGTGCGGATCCCTCTTCGCGACGCGGTCGGCCCGCGAGTTCATGCCACGCGGCTCGCTCGTGTTGCTGATCTCCGACACCACACATGCCTCGTGAGGACCGCTGCAACCGCCTGCTGCGGTACGTCCACAAGCGCAGCGGATACGACGTCGGCCGCGGGCAACTGCGCCGCGGCTGGGCGAAGGTGTTCGTGGTCAACAAGCTCGTTCAAGCGCGTTGAGTCCTACCGGCGCACCCAAGCCGACGCCAACCGCGCGAATCGCGGCATCTGGGGCCTGTGCTGATGGCGTCGGCCATATGTTCGTGCGGCTTAATCAAGGCGCATAATGCCGGACTGAAGGTCATCGACGGCGTCGAACACTGCACGATTTGCGGGTTGCCTTTGGAGCAGCCGAGGTCGGCGCCCGGGACCTCGGCTCAACACGAGGCCGTCGTGGTCGCAATCAACGTGGCTCCTCCGGCTACCCGCGGCACACTCTGGTCGCTGATCATCGGCGGCGTCGGTGATCAGATACTGAGTGCCCTGCTGGTGGGCGCAGCTGCCGCGGACGACGAGACGTCCCTGGCGTTGATTGGCTGGCTGGTTATCAGCGTCGGGTCGTCACTGATGCTGGTTGGGCTGGTGGCGTTCGGTGTGGTCCTCGGGTCGCACGTTTACAGGAACGAGCGACCGTGAACGGGTGCTCGACACGCTCGCCGCTGGGCCTCTAGCGTGCTCCCCGTCTCCCGAGAAGAGACGCGCTCGGCTCGACGTCGAGAGACAACGGCTTGCGCTCGGGCGCACGGCAGCCCCGCTCACCCGTTTGCGGGTGGGCGGGGCTGTTTCGTCAGATCCCTGTGAGTTGGCCCCGCCCGGTACCCGGTTTGCCATCCGCTTTGAGGGCGCGCCGGGTGGGGATCACCAGGCGGGGCCGGTCCTGGACGCTAAGGAGGACCCCCGGCCGTCCCCACAAGGGCCGGGGGTCTCTCACGCGCAGCGACCCTCGGCGTGTTGGGAGGTACAGACCGAGAGGGTCGCTGCGAGTGAGTATGGGCGGCGTACGTGGCCGACTTGTTAACCCGCGGGGGAGGACTTGTTAACTCGCAGACCGACAAGGCGACCCCTGGACCCCCGACCCCGTTTCCGCGGGCCGGGGGTCGCGACGCTGTTCGCACAAGTGGGATCGCACGTCCGCGATCGGTGGGCACCCGCGTACTGGGCAGGCCTACTGTCGAAAATCTGACCCCATAGGCGCCACCCCCGACCGCTCGTGTCCCCGCGGCCGAGGATGTGCGGGGACAGAAAGCCGCCCCACCCGATCTCGTCCTTACCCGGGTGGGGCGGCCTAGTCGCGTAGGCCTGTGCGCGCTATCCGCAGGTCAGATCACGGAAGCCAAGCTGATGGTTCGCTGGCTTGCCAGTCGGGGCACCGCACAGTCCGCCACTCGTCAACGTAGGTCCCAACACCACCCGGGCCGTCGAGCTTGACGTCGACGTACCGGACCGACCCGACAGCGCGATCGGCAGTCGGGTCATCTGCGGTGGCACGGCCGACGGTGAATACGGCGACGAGAAGAGCGGCCAGCACGATGCCGGCGCGGAAGCGAGTCATGTCGATCGAGCCTAAGTCTGTGGTCGGCGGTCGTCCCGGGAATCGCCCCTATATGCAAACGCAAAGCGACCCCCGACCCAATCAAGGGCCAGGGGGTCGTTGGCTTGTTCGGAGCGAGCCGCTCGCCCGATCAGCTCCACCCGGCTCCCTAACAGACCGGCCACCCTAGCCTCCCGGCGCTGCCGTCATTGGGGGACTTCGGTCGGCGCCGGATCGTGGCACCGTATCGCGTTTTGGGTCAACTGTCCTGAATCGTTTAGGGGGATAACGCGCCCGCACCGTCTCCCGGGAAGGGATGCGTGGGGAAGGGCGGCCCCGCCTGGAGCCCGGCATCGGAAAGCCGTGCGGGACCGCCCGGTCCCCTCTCGAGATGGACAGCCTCTACTCGCGAAACGGCACGGGACATACGGGCGTCCCTCACCGTACGCCGTTCGCATAAATGGAAACAATTTAACGGACCGTCGCGCCGATCGGGCGGTAACCTTGATGCCGCCGCAAGGTCTTAGAGCCCAGTCCCCGCTCAGTCCTGGCACAGTCCAGCCGCGTCGACGAAGGCTCGTTTTACAGCGAGACCGCCCGGCTACATCATCTCCGTGCGTTGGAGCCCGCACCTGGTGGTGTCCCCATAAATGCCGTGAGACCCCCACTTCCGCGGCGCGGAACGGCCTCGGGCCGGGCTGAGAGGGCAGCTCGGGCCGAGGCCCGACCCGGCGAACAGGCAGGCCTTAGCGATGGACGAGACCACCAGTACCGAACTGATCGCCTCTTACGAAGCCTGGACTGCGGCCGAGGCTGCGTTCCGTGACCAGGCCGGCAAGCACGTCGACGACGTGTCGTGGGCTGAGGGGCGGCTGCCGCATACAGCCGCGCCGCTGACTGAGACCGAGTATGCGATTCGGAAGCTCGAGCAACTGTCTGTTGACGCTCGCGCCAAGCGGCAGGCGTACCACGAGTTGCTGCGCAGCCACGGTCTGGCCGAGTAGCCTGCTGCCCGTCTCCCGAGAAGAGACGCGCTCGGCTCGACGTCGAGAGACAACGGCCAAGCGCTCGGGCGCAAAGCGACCCCCGACCCAGTCAAGGGCCGGGGATCGTTCGCCGCACGCCACAGGCTCGATCGCCAGCGGGCAGCACGCTAATGCCGCCCTGCGTGCTCGCAGACTCGCACGCTATTGCCGCACGGCGTGCTCGCGGAGCAGCACGCTCACTGGGCGAAGGTCTTCTCGTCGGTGGCTGTTGTCGGGCACGTTGTGGTGTCGGTGGCAGGAGGTCGCCGGCGCATCCCTGGTTCCCGTCGGGTCATCGCCGTGCACGCAAGACCGCGAGAGGTCCTGCAGTAGTTATGCGAAGCCCTGGACGGCCCAGGACGACCGCTTCGACGCCTATGTCCTGGCCGATGTGCTGCGCACGGATCGCCGGCGGCTGCGTGCGCTGCGCCCCGATACCGAAGCCACGATCACCTTGCGCGCGACGTGTCGGGCACGGCGCGACCTCGTCGAGCACCGCGTCGGGCTGGCCAACCAGCTCCGCGCCCACCTCAAGACCGCCTTCCCCGGCGCGGTCGGGCTCTTCGCCGACATCGACTCACCGACCAGCCTTCAGTTCCTGACCCGCTTCCCCGAGCAGGACCGCGCCGACTGGCTCTCGGTGCGCCGCTGGCAGCACTGGCTGACCTCGATCGGTTACTGCGGACGCACGCCCGCCGAGACCTTCCACGCCCGCCTGAGCGGCGCACCCCGCGGCGTCAGCGGCGACGGCGGCGCCCGCGCCGCGATCACCCTGGCCCTGGTCGCAGCGATTACCGCGATCAACACCCAGATCGCCGAGCTCGTCGACCGCATCGAAGAACAACTCGCCGCTCACCCCGACCAGGCCGTGTTCACCAGCCTGCCTCGCTCCGGGCAGCTCCGCGCCGCCAGGCTGCTCGCCGAGATCGGCGATGCCCGCGGCCGTTTCCCCAGCCCCGAGGCCCTGACCTGCCTGGCCGGGGTCGCACCCGCCACCAGGCAGTCCGGGAAGAGCTGCACCGTCGGGTTCCGCTGGGCCGCGGACAAGCAACTCCGCGACGCGGTCTGCGACTTCGCCGGTGACAGCCGACACGCCAACCCCTGGGCCGCCGACCTCTACCCCGAGCCCGTGCCCGCGGCCACGACACCCCCACGCCGTGCGGATCCTCGCCCGTGCCTGGCTGCACGTGCTCTGGAAGTGCTGGCAGACCAACACCCCCTACGACCCCGCCAAACACCACGCTCTACAACGAGTCCTCGCCTCGACGGCTTGACACAGGGCTTCTACTGGCGCTCGGCGTGCGCGCTGATGACGAGCAGCGGGCGGGGCGACGGGCGCTTGTGTTCGAGGAAAGCGCCCAGAGCTGTAACAGCACAAAGACCGCCAGCGCGCTACCGAGTGCAGCCGCGATGCCCCATGTGTCCGCGTCCTCACCTCAGGGATGGCGGTGTCCCGCGCCGAACGCTGATCGCTCGCTCACCCGGGCGCGGGCAGCCGTATCCGTGCGAGGAAGGCTTCCTCCTCCGCGTTGAAGGTCGTGTCGAATGCACCGGTCGTGGTGGGAAAGTTGTTGCCGGTCGATCCGGTGACGTAGACGGCAGTGCCGTCCACCGCGAGTCCTGCGGCCCCGTCGCCATTGGGGCCCCCGAGGAACGTGGAGTAGTCCAGGTCGTTGCGGCGGGCTCCGTCCGGCGCGAACATCGCGACGAAAACGTCGGACGTGCCGTTGTGCGACCGGTCGTAGGCGTTCCTCGTGGTGGGCAACCCCGGGGAACTGGTCGAGCCGACGACGTACGCCTCGCCGTCGCTCACCCCGATGTCGGCTCCGACGTCCCTTCTGCCGCCGCCGAAGTACGTCGAGTACCTAAGGTCGTGCCGGACCGACCGCTTCGTGCTCAGGGCCGCGACGAACGCGTCGCCGCGCCCGTTGTACGACCGGTCGAACGCCCCCCTCGTGGTGGGGAACCTCGGTGAGCTGGTAGAGCCGGTCAGGTAGACCATGCCGTCCCTGACCGAGAGCGCCCCAGCACGGTCGTATGCGGGTGTGCCGAGGACCGTGGCATACTTGAGGTCGGCCCTGCGCTGGCCGTCCGGCGAGACCCTCGCGACGAAGATGTCGTAATCCCCGTTGTAGGTGCGGTCGTAGGACCCGCGGGTCGTCGGAAAGCCGGCGTCGTAGGTCCAGCCGGTGAGGTAGACGTCGCCACCGCTGACGGCGATGTCGGTCGCGCCGTCGGAGCCGGGTCCGCCGAACACCGCTCCGTAGACCAGGTCCGCGGCTCTGTTCCCGTCGGGCGAGAGCCGGGTGAGGAAGATGTCTTCGCTGCCGTCGTACTGGTGGTGGATCGCGCCGGGCGTGGTGGGGTAATAGGCCGGGCCGTCGGTGCCACCGGCGAGGTAGACGTCGCCGTCGCGTACGGCGATCGCTGCGTAGCCGCTCCCGTAGTCGTTGCCGCCGAGGTAGGTCGAGTACGCGAGGTCGGCGGCGCCGGCCCCGTCGGGCGAGATCTTCGCGAAGAACGTGTCGGACCCGACGTAAGGCGAGTTGGGGTGGCGGTCGAAGGCGCCGGTGGTCGTCGGGAGGTCCGAGGACTCCGTGTAGCCGGAGAGGTAGAAGTCGCCGTCGACCACGGCCAGGTCACTGCCGTGGTCGGAGCCGCTCCCGCCGATGACCGTCGAGTAGACGAGGTCGGCCGTCCCCGTGCCGTCGAGCGAGATGCGGCTGACAAACGCGTCGATGTTTGACGGCGTGGTGTCGTAGGCCCCCGTCGTGGTGGGGAATCCGGCGCTCCACGTCGATCCCGCGATGGGGCATCGCCGTCGCGCACCACGATCGCCGCGCTGGAGTCTAGCTGTCACCGCCGAGGTAGGTGGAGTACTTCAGGTCGGTCTCCGGGTCGATCACCAACGGCAGGCGCGCGTCGTAGGAGCCCAGTGCGAAGCCGATCACGCCGTGCCGGACGCGGAAGTGCGCCTCGACGCGGCGGCGCTGCCCGTCGACCCGCTGGTAGGCCACCGGGGCGTGGTGCACGAAGTCGCCAGCCGCCGTCGAGGCGACCAGATCCCCGCCCCGCAGCCGCAGCCCCTCCGCACCCCTGAGGCGGTAGCCGATCCGCGACGGGTCGGCCTCCGGGGCCACCAGGAAGTCGTACTCCGCCCCGGAGCGGTTGCCCCGCACGACCATGTCGATGCCCCGGTAGAGGCCCTGGTAGCGGACCCGGCCGTACGTCGGCACGCCGCGCTGCCACTTGCTCGGGTCGTCGCCGCGGAAGTAGCTGGTGGTCGCGGACTGACGGAACCTGCCGACGGGCGCGGGGGTTCGGTCGGTGCCGACCGGGTCGAGGGCGACTGCGGCGCCCCCGAGGTCGAAGACGGCGCCCCGTGGGTCAGGTAGAGGGTGAAGTCCTCCCCTCGGGCGAGGTACCTGACCCGGGGGTCGCTCTGCCCTTGATTGGCTTCGAATGCCAACGGCATCGCTGAAAAAGCCCGCCGGGCCTTGTCCGCGCCGGGCCCGGCGGATCCAGAAAGGTGCATCGGAGTGGCTGGGGCCGGGTTGTTGCCGCCAGGGTCGCTTGCGCATGGACCTCCGGCGCCGCCGCAACCTGAGAGGCGACCACAAGCGCACCGCCCAGGGCAAACGCGAGCAAGCGCCGAGTTCTCGATACGACGGTGAGCATATCCATCTCCGATGCATCCAAGTGACGTGTTCAGGCGCCCATGCCCGAGGCGATTTGCCACCGCCGCGCTGGCCGTCGCGCCGGACCAGGCATGAGCCGAGAGTCGTCATGCGCCTCCCCTCGCCACGTACTGTCGTGCTCGGGGGCCAGGAGACCGGACGGGAACTGACGCTTCCAAGAACAGTCCCCCTGATCGCCCGAACTAGCAAGGGAATGCGGAAGTCCTTTCTCCCATCGTCAGATTGTCACGTCAGCGTTCACGTGCTCCCGGGCCGCGAACGCCGCATCTAGCCGCGACTCTGCCTGGCCGGTCGGCGTTCGATGCTAAACGGCCCGGCGGGCCATGCGGAGGCTCCGGCGCGACGTCGTGCGATGTCTCGCCACGAAGCAGGATGGCAGCCTGCTCCGTCAGACGTTCCTTGATCGATGTCCCGAAGATCGGTACGTCTCGCCCGTTGGCCTGGTCGGAGTTCTTCCGCGAGCAGTATTCCGGTGGCGACGCGTTCGTTGATTGTGCGCGCTATCTGTGGACCGCCAACGGTCGCTTTCTGGGCCGGACCGCAGTGTCGAAAGAGCAGTCGACGCCACTGGTGGAACGAGCCGTTCGACTTGCTCGGGTGGCAACTCGCGTCGTGCATTGAGCGGGGTGCGCCGGGAGCCGTCAGCAAGCGCCCTGGCGTGCTCGCGGCAGCTGCACGCTATGCCGCCCGACGTGCGCGCCGCTGCCGATGTGAGGACGGCTAGACGATTTGAAGGTGCGCTCTGTGCATCGATGGTAAGGGAGCGTAACTTTGAAGGGCTGATCTCGGTTTCACCAGAGGGGGCTCTCTGATGCATCGCGTGTCTGTTGTACTGCTCGCTGGACTCGCCGTATTGCTGGGCATGGCCGGACCGGCATCCGCCGCACCCGTCACCGTCATCACTCACGAGAAAGACTTCGTCGAGGCCTTTGTCGGCGTCATCAATGGGTGCGACGAGGCTGGACCTCTGTACGCGGTCACCCTTACGGGCAATCAGGTCGAGAAGGAGACCTTGAAGGATGACGGTACCTTCCACGGCACGAGCCGCCAGGTTGCGAAGGTCGTCGCCGTTCCGCTGGACCCGAGCCAGCCCAGTTACACCGGGCGTTGGACCCTTGGGGGCACGTTCAGCGGCAACCGAGCCACCCTCATCTCCGTCTTTACGTTCAGTTTGACCCTGAGGGGGTCGGACGGCTCGAGGTACGCCGAGAACGAGATGATCCACTACAACGCGCGACCCGACGGCGCGGAGAACTTCTTCAGCCGCTGCAACAATCGTCTGTGACGTTCACCGGTCACGGTGATCCAGCGCTGTCAGTAGGGCATAGCGTGACCGCTCATGCCGCCCTGCGTGCTCGCGGAGCAGCACGCTCTACTGCCGCGCCGGGCGCGCGGTCGTGCCGATGAGCGCGCTCTCAGCAGGACGAGGTTCGCACCCGTACCTTTCAGGTCCCGATGACGTCGCCGTCGTCCTTGGTGATCACGACGGTTGCCGCTCGTGGGGTCGTGAAGCCGTCCTCGTGCGGCCACTGGCTGGGCGCACTTGCCTCTCCTGGGTGCTGGATGTTGACGAACATCGTGCGCTGGTCGGGTGTGGTCACGACGCCGGTCACCTCACAAGCCACCGGACCGGTGAGGAACCGACGAAGCTCTGGTGTGCCCTCGGCGTCGCTGACGTAGGGGTTCGCCGCCAGCATCTGGTCGTTGGCGCCGAGGGGTTGTGTTCCGTCGGTCTGGATCCAGACCCGTCCGTCCGGGTCGGACCAGATCCCGTCGGGGGATCCGAACCCGTCCTCGGCCGCGATCGTGGATCCGTCCCCGCTGCCGCGACCCTGGCCGGCAATGAGGAACAGGTCCCACTCGAACGTCGTCGAGGTGTGGTTCCCGTCGGTCTCGTGCCATCGGACGATGTGGCCCCAGGTGTTCGGCTTGCGCGGGTTCGCGGCGCTCAACACCTTGGCCGGGCTGGTGTTGTTGGTCAGCGTGACGTAGACGGCACCGGTGCGGGGGTCGCAGGCCACCCACTCCGGCCGGTCCATCCGGGTTGCACCGACCGCGCTGGCCGCGAGCCTGGTCTTGACGAGTACGTCGCCCTGGTCGGCGAAGCCGTTCGGGCCGTCAGGCCGGTGTTGCCGTGGACCAGCGGGAGCCAGTCGCCGGTCCCGTCGTCGTTGAACCGCGCTACGTAGAGCACGCCGTCATCGAGCGGGCTTCGGCCCTTGGCACGGGCGGCATTCCAGCCCTCGGTGCTGACGTACTTGTAGACGTGCTCGTTGACCTGGTCATCGCCGGTGTAGACGACGATCCGGTTGTCCACGGTGACCTTGACGTAAGCGCCCTCATGCTTGACCCGGCCGAGCGCGGTGCGCTTGATCGGTGTCGAGTCGGGGTCGAACGGGTCGATCTCGACCACCCGCCGCACCGGTTGGGCTCGTTCGGTTCCGCGGGCGTGACGACGAATCGGCTGTCGTGGGCGGCCCAGTTGTTGCGGTCCCCGCCGACGCCGTACCTCTCGTTAAGCGCTTGCTGCTCGGGGGTGTAGGCGCCGGGGTCCACTCGGAAGCAGCCGTTGAAGTTCTCCTCGCAGGTCAGGTACGTGTTCCAGGCCGTCACCCCGTGCGAGCAGTTGTTGAAGGTGCCCAGCGGCGTCCTGCCGAGCGGGTCAGCCGACGTGCGGAGCAGCCGATGCCCGGCGGCGGGACCGCTGAAGGACATGGGCGTATTGGCAGTGATCCGGCGATTCAGGTCCGAGCGGACCACCGACCAGTGCCCGTGGGACTCCTCGACGACCTCGACAACAGAGACGCCATGGGCCGCTTGTGACTTGCGGACCATCTCGAGGGTCCATGAGTCCTTCGGCGGTAGCGTGGTGGTGCCGGTCTGCAGGTAGTTCTCCTCGGTGAACTCGTGGTTCACCGCGAGAAGCCCGTGGCGGCTGCCACCCGGCCCGCGCTCGGCCGGGAAGAAGTGCATGCCGTCGTGGTGCATGCCAGTCTGCTGCTCCTGTTCGGCGGCCGTGTTGCCACCCGGCACAAAGGCGGGGTAGGAACCGGTGATCGGCGTGCCCCACGGGATGAACGCCCGGGCGGTGTAACCCGGAGGGACGACGACCTCGTCGGCGAAGCCGAGCGGAATGGGCGTGAAGCCAAGAAGCCGGGCGGCACGCCCGCGCGAGGTGGAAGCCGCCACGGCCGCCGCACCGGCGAAAGCGTTGGTGGTGAGGAACGCCGCGGCCCCGGCCATACCCCCGGCCAGGACCGAACGACGCGACGCGCGAAGTGCCACGACCTCCTCGAAGCTGGGACCTCCGGAGGGGTTCGTGCTGAAGTCGTCCGGGTCGATGTCAAGGTGTCGAACAGTCATGGCTTTCCCGCCCCTAGTACGTCCGCCCAAGGCGGCTTCCTGTGGAATGCATCGCCCGGCCACGGGTCTAGGGGGTAAAAATGCCAACAGACGAATGTAGACCCGACTAGACCAGGCGCGCTAGCCCGAACCTCCCGCGCGGCGTGACCAGCCTGGGATATGCCCGTCTGCGAACTCCCTAGGCCGGGCGGAAGATCCCTCTGCCGCCCCGCGTGCTCGCGGAGCTGCACGCTGCCGCCCTGCGTGCTCGCGGCAGTCTGCTAGCGCGGCGGTTGCACAAGAGGATCGGAGCTAGCGCGGAACGGAGTCGCTAGTCGCCTCGTGCCGGCCGCAGCTGCTCGGCCGGCATCCACTCCGTGACAGCGCGGCCGCGGGGCTCGACGTAGGTCACGAGGGCTTCCCAGTCCGGGTTCTGGCGCCACTCGAGGACCAGGCCGGGGCACTCGGTCGGGCTGTGCTCGGGGCGCACCCAGACGTGGCGTTGAGGCCAATGCCCCGCAGCATGGAAGCGACTCGACGGGGTATCCACTCCACCGAGGGAAGCCGCCCCGCCCCGAACCAGGCTGGGCTAACGGGGTGGGGCGGTCCCTGGCTTGTTCTGGGGCGGCTAGCCCGAGATCAGCGCCACCCGAGCTCCCGACGGGATGGCGCCCTAGCCTCCCCGGCGCCGGGTCACATTTGGGACTCGATCAGGGCGCCGGATCGTGGCACCGTATCGCGTTTCGGGTCGACTGTCCTGATCCGCCTAGGGCATGAGCGCGCTCGGTCCATCCCCGGCCGCGGGGGTCGATTCTTCACGCAGTGGCGGCCCAACCCGATGTGTGGCACAACACAGGGAGGAGCGAGCGGGGTCGTGCCAGCAAGAGAGCCATCCTTGAGAATTTTGATGCCATACGAAACCTGGTGCTCACCATCGGGCGCACAACGATGCCTGGCAAGAGTGGTTCAGATCCTTGGGCATTAGCCCTCGCCTGGGTCGATGACCTGGTGATCGCCATGGGTGGCACCGGGGTCTCCAAGTCCGAGGTCTCCCGGATCTGCGCCCAGCTCGATGCCGCGGTCGCCGCCTGGCGGGCCCGCCCCCTCGATGAGCAGCCGTTCCCCTACGTGTTCCTCGACGCGACCTATTGCAAGGCCAGGATCAACGGCCGGGTCGTGTCCCAAGCGGTCGTGATCGCCACCGGAGTATCTGCTGAGGGTCACCGCGAGGTCCTCGGCTGCCAGGTCGGCGACAGTGAGACCGAAGAGTTCTGGACCGAGTTCCTCCGAGACCTCCGCGGTCGTGGCCTGGCCGGTGTCCAGCTGGTCATTCCGATGCCCACGGCGGCCTCGTCGCCGCCGTGGGTGCCGTGCTGCAGGGCGCCGCCTGGCAACGCTGCCGGGTCCACTTCATGCGCAACGTGCTCACCAAGGTCCCCAAGGCCGACGCCGACATGGTCGCCACCTGGATCCGCACGATCTTCACCATGGGCACCCCCGGCGCCATCCGGGCACAACTCGACAGAGGCGACGAGCTGGACGAGGTTCCAGCGGAAGGACTGACGGTGACCACGGCGAAGAAGGGCATCGTCGCTCTTACAGCGTTCTCGATCAGCACCACCACACACCCTTTGCACGAGCCCTGAGGGGTTTCGTCGCCGACGCCCGACATGGGTCTCCGCAGTCTGCTTAGGGTGCGACGTCGAGTGGCGGAGTTGTTGAAGGAAGCCGACGGTGGTCGGTATGCGCCTCGAAGCCGGAAGCGATCGCGATCAGCGTCGGCTCGTCGAACGCGCGGCCGAGCAGCTCCAGCCCGACCGGCAGGCCGTCGGACGCGAAGCCGGCGGGGATCGCCAGCGCAGGTAGGCCCGCGATAGCCGCCGGGGCGCAGTTGAAGGACCCGAGCTCGTCATCCTGGCCGAAGAGCCGACCCGCGCTCGCCGTCGTCGAGCTCACCGGGTAGGCGACGGCGTCGAGATCGCGCTCATCCATGAACGCCGCAAGATCCCGCCGGTACGCCATCCGGGCGGCGACCGCCCTCTGGTAGGCCCGGGTGCTGGGCCCCTTCGGGCTGGCTCCCGACCCGACGATCCGGGCCCATGCCCCACTGGGCGCGGTGGGTTCTTCCGCGAGGTACGCGGCGAGGCTCGACGGGAACTCGTCAAAGTTCGGATACATTTCCCGCTCCGGCTCGGGTAGGTCGACTGGGACCAGCTCAGCCCCGTACTCGACCATCACGTCGAGCGCGTCCTGAAGGGTGCCGTCCAGTTCGGTGCGGTAGTCGAAGTCCAGGATGCCGATCCGCCGCCCCTTCAGCCCGTCGGGATCGAGCGCGTCGACGAGGGACG
Source organism: uncultured Actinomycetota bacterium (assembly GCA_963724275.1). Classification (GTDB taxonomy): domain Bacteria; phylum Actinomycetota; class Actinomycetes; order Propionibacteriales; family Nocardioidaceae; genus Nocardioides. The sequence goes on from CAVRUB010000005.1 coordinate 16,054, forward strand.
TCTGCGTCGGCACCGTGATCGGGTCGTCAGGATCCTCGCCGGCGGTGACGTCCATCAGGATCGCCAGATCCCCGATGGTGCGTGCCATCGGACCCACCTCGTCCAAGGACGACGACCAGGGAACGACCCCCGATCGCGACGACAGGCCGTACGTCGGACGCAGCCCGTAGACGTTGTTCAAACCCGCGGGGAGGCGGATGGATCCGCAGGTGTCGGTCCCGAGTCCGGCAACCGCGAAGTTCGCCGTTACGGCGACGGCCGTGCCGCCGCTCGACCCGCCCGGCTCGAAGGAGGTGTTGTACGGCATGAGCGTCTGGCCGCCGACCGGCGAGTAGGAGTTCGAGCTCTGGGCCAGTTCGGCGAGGTTGGCCTTGGCGATGATGATCGCGCCGGCCTGGCGGAGACGGCGGACCTGGAACGCATCCCGCGCGGGTCGGAAGTGCTCGAGAACCGGGGTGCCTGCCGTCGTCGGCATCTCGGCCGTGTCGATGTTGTCCTTCACCACCAGTGGGATCCCGTGCAGCGGCCCGCGTGGCCCTGATTCTGCGCGTTCGGCATCGAGGGCCGCGGCCTCCGCGCGCGCCCGCGGGTTGATCGTGATCAGTGCGCTCAGCTCGGGCCCGGCGTCGTCGTACGCCGCGATCCTCGCCAGGTAGAAATCCACCAGCTCGACCGCGGTGATCCGCCCGGTCCTCATCGCCCGCTGAAGCTCTCGAATCGTCGCATCCACCGGGAAGGGGACGGGTCCGGAAAGCGCTGGGACCGGGACGGAAGCGCTGGGCGAACTGCTGGGCGAACTGCTGGGCTCTGCCCTCCGCTGTCATCGGAGGTAGTCCCGGAGGACTCGGTGCATGCCGCAACGACCATGGCGAGGACGGCGGCAGCGACGGTCCTGATCGCGTGGGATCTCAATTCGCCAGATCGCTTCATCACTTCACTGACCCCGCTTGTTCGACGTGAAGCGGATGGACTTCACCATCTGTTTGAGTTCGGCGATCGTCCTTGCCGGCGTACCAGGGAAGTAGTCGGCGACGATCACGACCCGGTGACCCCCAACGTCGAGGACCCACACCTCCCAGATGTTGCTCGGCCCCTGGGCGAAGAACCCGGGATCCCAGGGGCGCCACTCTTCGCACCCACTGAGATCGGCGGGCCCCGTCAGGGTGAAGTACCGCCCTGGGGCGCCTCCCACTCTCGTGTCGACCGGTGCGGGGCCCTGGAACCACTCCTGGGATACGACGGCGTCCACAAAGTCGTCGACGCCGGGCCCGACCGCGACGTCGGGAAGCTCGTGCGACTCAGATGAGCACGGATCGGACTGAACGCCGACCGTGTTGCTGGTCCAGCCCAGGACGAGCGCGCCCTCCTCGTTTGCCTCGCCGACGGGCCAGATGACGGGGAAGCCCGACGGGTGCTCCCAGCCGTCTGGCACCGTGAGGTCGAGGGGAATCGGCGGGGGATCTGCCACTCCCTCGGGGCAGGCGATCGGATCGTCCGTCACCCCTTTGCAGTCCACACGGACCACGAAGCGGTAGCGCCCGGGTTCGAGGTAGCCGTCAGGGAGCGCGACAGGTCCGCCCGGAGACGGTTGGGCGGCGGTCGCGCTCGGCGTGGCGCTGGTCATCGACGTCGTGGCCTCGGGAGCCGCGGCGGACTCAGGGTCGCCCCCGCAGCCGGCCAGAAGCAGGGCGACCAGGAGGATGAGGGTTCCTGGAGCGTTCGATCGCGATGTCCTCATGGCCGTCCTAGCTCGTCAAGAGTGATCGTCAAAGCTGATCGGCAGCCAGGCGGCGTCCGGTGCGGAGTCCCGTGCGACGACGTGCTCGCCTTCGCTGACCGACGACCACGCGTAGAAGCTCGATGAGTCATCGAACGGGTCGCAGGGGTCTGGGCGCTTCAGGCCGCGCAGGAACCCGAAGTTCATGACCGGATCGAATTCCTGCATGCCCTCCTCCGCTGGGTGCGCGAACTCGACCGGCATGCCGTACGGCGCCCCGTCCCGGACCGCGGTCTCGTGGGTTCGCAGGTTGGTCACCCACACGTGGAAGTCGCCGTGCTCAGGGGCGTCGTTGTTGATCCCGATCTGGCAGTCCGCCCTGTGATCGCCGTCGCCGTCGACTACGACGCCGTAGGCGATGACGCGACCGGCCGGATCGCGGGGAGGCCTCGCGGCGAGTGGGAGGCGCCAGGAACTACCGCCGTGGAAGTCCGAACCCTCGCCGATCGAAACGATGTCGATCTCGGCGATCGGCGTGTCGCCCTGGTCGCCGACGGGCAGCGCGTTGCCATAGCTGTCGTGGTCCGGCCTTAGGACGCGGGACGCGGCGGGACGGAGTGGCGCCGGCGGCTCCCACATGGCGGCAGCGGACGTGCTTTCGGTCGGCGTCGGGGTCGGTGTCGTCACCGGGCCGATCGGCTGCGGCGAGTCGTTGCCGTCGCGGGTGACCGCGAGCGCGCCGACGATCACCGCGACCACGGCTGCCGCCGCGGCAAGGCCAGCGACCACTCCGTGGCGGCGCCGCCGCTCCCGGTCGGCCTGCTCGATCGCCCGGTCGAGGTCGCCGTAGACCGGGACGTCCGCGACGATCTCGTCGAACGCCTCGTGCAGGCCGCTCATGACTCCACTCCTTCGAATGATGGCCACCGCGTCTGGGACCAGCTCCCGCAGCCGCTGCAGCGCGACCCGGGTCTGCGACTTGACCGTGTTCGGGCTGATGCCGAGCGCGGCCGCGGCCTGCGCCTCGGTGAGGTCCTCGTAGAACCGCAGCACCAGGACGGCGCGCTGCTGGGCGTGAGCCGGGCCAACGCGTCGTGGAGCGTGAGCCGATCGGTGGCGGTGCCCGCCTCGTCGCCGCCAGCGGACGTCCGGGGGTGAGGCCCAGGGCAGCTCCCACAGCCGCCGCCGTCGCCAGCCGTCGACGAACCGGCTGTACAGGATCCGGCGGACGTAGGCCTCCGGGTCCACCGTGCCGGACTTCTGCCAGCGCCGGACCAGGACGACGTAGGTCTCCTGCACCAGGTCCTCGGCGGCCTGGTGGTCGCCGGTCAGCAGGTACGCCGCCCTGGAGAGCGCGCGACCGCGTGCCGAGACGAACTCCCTGAGCTCGACCTCCCGGTCCATGGGGCCACTCTCCTCGCTCGGGCCGCTGTCATCCCTATAAACGCAGGATGACCCACCACGGGTGGGGGCCGATGAGCAAAGATTCCGAACGGGTAGAGAGCGTGCGACAACAGGGGCGAGGACGGCAAGTAGTGCCCGAGGCGGACGCATCCGCCCTCGCTACGATAGCTGAACAACGCTGGCTGGTGCACCCCCGGGTGCACGACCGGCCGAGGAACGGTGGCCAACGGGAGGCAGCGGGACCGGATCCACGCTCAGGACCGAAGTGAGCCTGATCATGCGTGAGTCTCACGGTTCAACTCCCCCTCGCGCAGGTGAGACAGGCCCCGGGTCTTCGGATCGTGTCTTCGCCGTGCGGGGTCAGCGCGCGTCGTTCGGTTGTCGCCATTGCTGCGGCGTCGCCCTCCTCGACGACGTGTGGGTTGTGTTCGGTCACCTAAGTCCGGTGGTGCGCGCCGAGCGATCAATCCGGGGCAAGAAATTTGGGCGAGTCAGGATCAGCGAGCTGGTGGGCTTGCGAGCGCAACAGCCGACACGGATGGTCGGATCGACGGCTGACGCGAGCCTTCAGAGTCCGGGCTGTCCGGCGTCCCGCAAGCCGATCCGCTTACGGTCATTCGCGCCGCGCGTGGCGCTGGCCGGCGGCGTAGTCGTAGACGGTTCCTCTTACGGGAACCGCCCGGATCTGCCGATGTGCGGATGTCAGACTTCACCGCGCATTCCGTGAGGAAACGGGTCGTCGGCAGGCATCACTCATCGACGATGATGATGGTTCCGCGGTTGGTACCTTCTCCGAAGGGTCCTGCTTCCTCGAAGCGCCACTTGTACTCGCCAGGAGCCAGTGAACCCGGCGTGAAGATGTGATAGCGATAGCCGATCACAACATGTTCCCCGGTCTCGACGAAGACACCGTCCCTGTAGTGCGTTTCGGTCAAAGCAAGCTCCGGAAGAGCCGCATCCGGGGTACTGGCCGGTCCGAAGAACACTCTGTTGGTTACGGTTTCCAGGAACGCGATGGCTGCGGCCCGGTCGTAGTCCGGTCGCTGGAACGTGTCATAGAACTCGAACTGCGCGATGGCCCCGATGAAGTAGTCCGTGTCCGAGAAGACGTGTGGCACCTCAGGGTCGTCTTCGTCGTTGTCGTCGTAGAACCGGAACTGGCAGTTCCCCCAGGTCGAGCCTGGTCCGTGCGTCACTCCAGATCGCTCCAGAACTGCCTGAATTCCCGCGTTGGCGATTATCTGGGCGTCACCCGTCGAGCAGGGCTTGGCCTGCGTCGCAGAGGCTGGGCTCACCAAGACCACGGCCATCAACGCCAGGGCAAAGACAAGGGTTACAAGGCGCTTCACGACTTCGCAATTGTTGTCCCGGGTCGGTTGCGCCGCACTCGCGGGAGGCACCGCCAAGGCGAGTGATGCCGTGACTGCTCCGGCCGATGCGACGGCTCGACGTAAAAGCGAAGATGTGTTCATGGGTCCCTCCCAATCCGAAAGCATTACTCATCAATAACGCGAGGAGTGCGGCATTTGGGTGGGTCCAGTCCCGAACCGGGCTAGACCAGTGTCGTCAGACCAAGGTGACCCGGCCGTCGAGAGGGTCACGAGCGGGACGCTGCGACCAGCCTCGCCCACGTCTACCTACACTCCCCGACCGCGGAACGCACGCTATTGCCGCTGTCCGCTCGCTGCCATGCTGATAGCGGATTCCGGCCTCATCATCGAGAGGCTCCCACCCAAGCCGGAGACGGATGTGGGGAGTTGTGCGCTGTGGACGGGGTCGACAGGTTCGCCGTAGCGTTTCTAACGATTGACCCGCCCGACGTCTGGAGGACACGTGCTGGCGCTCGTTGCGGACCGTGTCTTTGATGGTGAACGGTTCAAGGATCGGGCAATGATCTTGGTTGACCGGGGCCGGGTGGTGGCTGTGGACGCCAGCGCGGCCGGGGCACCTGAGGGCGCTGAGGTGCTGGACTTCGGAGACGCCACGATCATGCCGGGGCTCGTCGATGCCCACATCCATCTCGCCTTTGACGCTGGTCCGGATCCATTGGGTCGGCTGCCTGGTGTCGATGACGAGCGGCTGCTCGACGAGATGCAGTCAGCGGCTCGACAGGCGCTACAGGCGGGGGTCACCACGGTGCGTGACCTGGGCGACCGCGGCTTCCTTGGGGTGAGGGTCAAGGAAATGACGTCTGCGGATCCGCTGCTGGGCGCTGACGTCGTCCCCGCGGGGCCGCCTCTGACCACGCCGCGAGGCCACTGTTGGTCGTTGGGTGGGGTGGTGGAAGAGGCTGACATCCGGGTGGCGGTACGTGAGCATGCCCGGCGGGGCGTCGCCGTGATCAAGGTGATGGTCACCGGAGGCGAGATGACGCCGGGAACTGACACACGGTCGTGCCAGTTCTCGTTGCCGGCTCTGCGGGCGGCGGCAGACGAGGCACACCGTCAAGGCTTGCCCATCACCGGTCATGCTCACGGTGTAGCGGGGATCGTTGCTGCCCTCGAGGCGGGCTTCGACGGAATCGAGCACGCCAGCTTCGCAGAGCCGGACGGTCCACGGGCTGACCCGGCCGTGCTCGAGCGTCTGGCCGCCAGCGGCATCATGGTGAGCGTGCTCGCCGGGGTGCGGCCTGGCACGGTCATGCCTCCGGAGATAGCTCGCATCATTGACAAGATTCAGCGGGTACGTCGCCAGATGGTCGAGGCGGGTGTGCGGGTGATCCCCGGACCGGACGGAGGAATAGGTCCGCACAAACCCCACGACGTGTTGCCTCAGTCCGTCATCATGCTGAGCGAAGTGATGCCCAACCGCGACATCTTGGCTGCAGCGACAAGCCGTGCCGCCCAGGCCTGCGCGTTGGAGAGCAGCAAAGGTCGCCTTGCGCCGGGCTTCGACGCTGACGTCCTGATAGCCGCTGGTGATCTCGAGCGGGACGTCGCCGGCGTCAGCAACCCCCTCGCAGTCTTCCACCAAGGTCGACGGGCACGCTGAACCCGACGCGCCTCGACGCGGAGGAGCCATCCTCGGTGCGGGAAGGTTGCTCATCCCCCTGCGCCTCGACGGACCGCTTCTCAACGTCGCGTGCGCCGGAAGCAGCGCCCAGCCCTTCCCCGTGAGACGACTCAGCTAGGGACTCCACATCGCCTCATGCCGCAGACAGCGTGCGCTGCGGCCATCCGGTCATGCGCAGCGCACTGAGGGTCAGCGCTTCGCGAGCCGGGACAGGGCCTCGGCGTGGACCTCGGTGTCGGACCAGAACCGGTCCCCGGGCTCTCCGTCGGGCCAGTAGACGACGACCTCGTCGAACCCCGCATGACCTGCCCGCTCAACGGCGTCGAGGAAGCTGCCGACGCTCTCAGTCGGACGGAGTGGCCCGAAGTCGAGCAGCAGGGACCGCCGCAAGGTGGTGGGATCGCGGTGCCTGCGCTCACAGGCGGCCGAAGTGACGTGCCCAAACGGGGGAGCGGAACAATCTCGTGCGCCGCTTGGGGATCCGCTGGCGGACAGCGCCCGCGCGGAAAGCGGCAGATGAGTGCGTCCCGCCCCGGCCGCGATCGGGCGTCCAGGAGGTGGTCGCCAGACAGGCGCACCTTTCCGACGGACAGCGGCGCTTGTGAGCGAGCGGCTCGACGCTCAGGACAGTTGAAGGCGACCGGAGTAACTCAGGTCGAGTGACTGGTGCAGGAAATCGCGGGTCCCTGATGCCATGCCCTGACCATTTGCGCCGGCGTATTCACCGGTTCCGCCGATGACCGTCCACAGCCCGTCCTCGTGCAAGAGCCACGGCACGTCGGTGAGCGACAGGCGGGTCTGCATCCGGATCGTGAGCGAGCCAAGCTGGCCGTTGAACGTAATCTCGTACTGAGCCACTCCGGTGACGGGTGAGTTGGCCGCGCCGGCGCGGACGAGCACCCCGCTCACAGTGCCAGAGTCGATGATCGCTTCTGTCGCCGTGAACGTGCACGACGTCGCATCCGGGCAGCCCCGCTCGGTGTGGGCGGTGATCGCGACGTCGACGGGAGTGGCAGCCTGGGCTTCGCCGAACCAGGCGATCGTCGCTACCGAACACGCGAGCGCGCCGATCCATATACGCAAACGTCCCACGTCCGACCTCCATCCCGCGCGTTGTCCGCCCCCGCCTGGGACGAAAACAACTGCTCCGGTCCAGAGAAGGTGGAGGACCGAAACCAACGCCCTCAGCATTCCCTCACCAATCTCGCCGGTCAATGGCCCGCTGGGGCCATTTGTCCGGCCGCTCTGTTCATCTGACAGGACGGCCTGGTTGAACCCTCGTCGGCAAGGTCGATCACCGGCATAGCGCTGATGAGCGGACGCCCTCACATCGGCACGACCGCGCGGCACGCGGCAGGAGCGGGTGTTGCACTCTTGGAGTTGGGCCACTCTGCGTGGCCGGCGCCGCACCCTCAACTAAGCAATCAGGCAAGGTCAAAGTCGTCACCTTCTGCTGGGCGGTGGACAAACAACTCCGCGGCGCTGTCATTGACTTCGCCGGCGACAGTCACCACGAAAACCCCTGGGCCGCCGACCTCTACCAACGCGCCCGCGTCCGCAACCACGACCACTCCCACGCCGTGCGGATCCTGGCCCGAGCATGGCTCCACGTCATCTGGCGCTGCTGGCAACACGGCGTCCCCTACGAACCCGCCAACCACCACGCCCTACAACGAGTCCTCGCCTCGACCGCTTGACACAGGGCTACCACTGCCGCGACACGTGTACGCGGCAGTTGCACGCTACTACCGCCCTGCGGTTGTGGAAGCGTCTGGTGCTTGACCGTTCCAACCTTACGGAAGCCGGCTCATCGTTTACCCCCGTTCGACGGTGCGGCGACTTTGCCTCTTGCCTGATCGGGCAGACGGAGTGCGCGACGAGAAGCCCAAGAGGTCACTGGCGGCCTGCGGCAAGAGCGGCAATGTCGGGTCAGGGCGGCATCGGAACACGCGGGAGCCTGCTCAACGACGGGCACCGGCCAACACACTCTCGGCTTCAAGAAGAGGAGTACCTCATGAGCTCTGACACGCAGTTCACCGCGCTCGGCCCGACGCAGATCGGGTTTCAGTGCCACGGCGCGAACATCGGCGTCGGCGGGAACATGGTGGGAGCCGAGTTCGGCGTTCAGGCACGCTGCGGTGACGCGCTCGGCACCGGAGGGGCCGCAGTCCACGGACAAAGCGAGACGTTCAATGGCAACGGCATCATCGGAGCGGCGCACATAGGCCCGGCAGCCTATGGCGTCTGGGGCGCATCCGCCGAGGGCTTCGCCGGGTTCTTCGACGGGAGAGTAAATGTCAACGGCAACCTGACAGTGACTGGTACGAAGTCAGCCGCGGTCCGCGTTGCGGACGGCTCTCTTCGTCTCCTCTACGCCATTGAGAGCCCAGAGAATTGGTTCGAGGACTTCGGCTTCGGTCGCATCACGGAGGGCTACTCCCGGGTCGAGCTCGACGAGACGTTCACCACCGTAATCGCCGGTGTGCCGTACCACGTCTTCCTGACGCAGTACGACAGCGACTGCGGCCTGTACGTGACCGAGCGGGACGCGTCCGGCTTCGCCGTCCGTTCGTCGCGCCCAGATGCCGAGTGCGAGTTCAGCTACCGGGTGACCGCGAAGCGCAAAGGACGCGGCGGACGTGCGCTTCGAAGAGGCCGAGGAGCCTGAGGGAAAGAGCCTTGCGAACCTGCCCGCGGGCTCCCCGGACGACGCCGGCTGAACGCGGACCCAAGGCGGATCATCAGGGGCACAGCCCGCGGCATCCGGCCTGGCTTTCAGTGACAGATGGCGCTGCACCGGGGGTTGGCCTCGAGCGGCCGGACAGCCGATGTGCGCGTCCTGATATGGCCGACGTTCTCTCTCCCAAGTGGCGCGCCTTCATGACGCCCCAGGACCCTGCGGATCAGGCGGCCGAATTGGCAGCAAAGTTGAAGCCCGGCCACTGGGAGTCCCTCCAAGCACTCACCTTGAGGTCGATCGCCCAGCGTTTGGCCTCGATGGTTCAGGACCTGGACCGGCGCTAGGGGACTTGCGCGGGCCGCATGATTCCGCCGCCTACGAGCCCGGCCATGCGCAGGCGGCCGAGTTCGCATCGGTGACCGTAGCGTGTGAACCGACCGTGCATCGCTGGCGGGTGCTGGATCAGCTCGCTACCGAGCGCGGCCTGGTGCTGGTCTGTGTCCAGCCCCTATTGGTATGGCGGGGCCGGGAGGCCGAGGACCTGACCTTTGATAAGCCCGATCCTGAACCGCCCCGGTGATTCCGGAGACTTGGTGGTGTGTCTCTACCCGGTCGGGACGAGACGGTTTCGTGCAGCGTAGTGGGCGGCCTCAACCTCGACTGGGGTGAGATCGTCGACTGCCTCGTGGGGTCGTTCGGTGTTGAACCAGTCGACCCAGTCCAGGGTCGCGAGCTCGACGTGCTCGAGGTTGCGCCAAGGGACCTTCGGGACGGATCAGTTCGGTCTTGAAGAGCCCGATCTGGGACTCGGCCATCGCGTTGTCGTAGGCGTCTCCGACTGACCCGACCGAGCCGTCGACGCCGGCCTCCAAGAGCCTGCTGGTGAAGGCGAAGGAGGTGTATTGGGCAGGTTCAGGGGGTCGACGCAACACCAGCCTGTGGCAGCGACGATAGCTGCTCGGCGAAGACCTCTGCGGGAGTGCGCCACCCGAGTGCCTTCCGAGGTCGTCCGTTGAGCGTCACCGCGATGGCGTCGAGGTCGGTGGCGGCCCAGCGGGTCAGGTCGGTGCCCTTCGGGAAGTACTGGCGCAAGAGCCCGTTGGTGTTCTCGTTGTGGGCCGCTGCCACGGCGAATGGGGATCACAGAAGTAGACCGCGACCCCGGCATCGATCTTGAGCTGGACGTGCTGAGCCATCTCGCTGCCTTGGTCCCAGGTCAGCGACCGCCGCAGCTGCTCAGGAAGAGAGCCGAGGTGCGCGGTGATCGCGTCCCGGACAGCCGCGGCGCCACGGCCGGCCAACGGCGGTCCGTTCTTCACGTACGTGGCATCGCCGAAGCCGTCCATGGGTGGCAGGTGGAGCAGCATCGTGTACCGGCTCTTCCGTTCCACCAGGGTGCCGATAGAGGACCTCTCCAGTCCGATGATCAGATCGCCCTCCCAGTGACCTGGGACAGCACGGTCGGCAGCCTCAGGAGGCCGCTCGCTGATCCTGACATCGTCGGTGACATAGCTCCGCCCGCTGCGCTGAGTGCGGGTACGAGGCTCACGTAGCGCTCGACCGGTCCTCAGGCACGCGGTCAGCTCACGCTTCAGCGCGCCTCGCCCCTGCACGTAGAGCGACTGGTAGATCGTCTCGTGGGACACCCTCATCGACTCATCATCGGGGAACTCGATCTTGAGCCGGTTGCTGATCTGCTCCGGACTCCAGGCCACGCCCCAACGACGGTCCTTCCGACGCCCGTGACGCCTGCCCGCCCAGGGCACGTTCGGGCCCACGATCGGGCGGCCCTCAGCATCGGTGACCTCACCGGCGAGCTTGCGTTCCACGTACTCCCGCAGCCGCGGGTTGGTCGCGAGCTTCGCGTCCTTCGGGCGCTTCGCAGCCTGCTGCGCCTTCCACTGCGCCACCACCGCGCGATAGCCCCGCTGGCTGGCCCGGGTGGCCGCGTTGCGGCGCAGTTCGCGAGAGATCGTCGAAGGGTCGCGTCCGATCCGCCGCGCGATCTCGCGCACCCCGTGATCTTGGGCCTTGAGCAGCGCGATCTCCTCCCGCTCAGCGAAGGACAGGAAGCGGCCGGTCGGTTCGGTCAGGCTGATCGGGGCCATCCCGCCAGCGTGGCGAAACCACCTCGACGCCACCGGCATCGACACGCCGACCTGCGCACCAGCGTCCTCACTGGTCAGGCCCTGGGCAATCAGGCGCCAGAACTCCCGCTGCACAGCACGCGAGGGCTCCGGCCGACCCGGCGATCGCATCGGCGGCCGCAACGCGCGATCAGCCGCCCACTGCCGTCGTCGCCCATCGGACACCGCTGCGAGTGCCGTCGTCGTCTGCTTCCTTGCCATCGACCACCTCCATCATCGAGGTGTTGCGACGACCGCTTGATTTCGCCTTGACTGCCTGCGTCGGTGTGGTGGACCAGCCCGTTCAGGTCGGTGACGCCCTCGCGGCCGCGGTTCCAGATCGCCATCTCCAAGGTGTCGAGCACCAGGCTGGTGTTCATCGATGTCGCGGCCCGCCAGCCGACGATCCGGCGGGAGTAGACGTCGAAGATGAAAGCCACATACACGGTGCCGGCGAAGGTCGCGACGTAGGTGAAGTCGGCAACCCACAACTGGTTGGGACGGCTGGCGGTGAACTCACGGTCCACCAGGTCACCGGGGCGCAGGTTCGCGGCGTCCGGGACAGTGGTGCGCACCTTCTTGCCCCGCAGCGCGCCGGTCCAGCCCTGCTGTCGCATCACTCGCTCCACGGTGCACCGGGCGACGTCATGGCCCTGCCGACGCAGGTAGAGCCACATCTTCCGGGCACCGAACCTGGCGACGAACCGCTGCTCTCGTGCGGATCGGATCGCCTCGATGATCTCCCCATCGCGCAGTTCCCGCTTCGACGGAAGCCGGTTCAGGGCCTCGTAGAAGGTAGACGGGGCGATGCTGCAGCCGTGCTCGGTGAGCACAGTGCAGATCGGCTCGACCCCGAACTCCTCCCGGTTGGCCCGGATGAAGTCCACTAGTACTGCTGTGGGCGGTCGAGCTCCGCCGCGAAGAAAACCGTGGCCCGTTTCAAGATCTCGTTCGCCCGCCGCAACTCGGCGACCTCACGCTTCAGCGCCTTGATCTCGGCCAGCTCCTCGGTCGTCTTGCCCGGCCGATCCCCGCCATCGACCTCGGCCTGGCGCAACCACTTGCGCAAGGTCTCAGGAGATCCGATCCCCAGCTTCCCCGCGACCGACCGAATCGCATGCGCCTCGGTCGGATAGTCGGGCAAGCACTCCGTGACCATCCTGACCGCCCGCACCCGCAGTTCTGGCGGGTACTTCAACCCACGTGCCATGACCTCATCCTCCAACTAACGAGGTCTCCGGACATCCCGGGGCGGTTCAATCCCAAGGACGCGGTCGTGATCGCCCGGCTGGCCGCCGGGTTGCGTTGCTATGAGCCCGAGCGGATCGACCCAGACTGGGCGCGGCTGCGGCAGCTGGGGACGCGGCGGGCCAAGCTGATCACGCAGGCGACCGCACAGACCCTGCAGGTCCGCGACCTCATCGAGTGCGTCTGGCCCGCCGGCCTGGACGCTGCTGCGCACCCGTTCCGTGCCAAGTCCTGGTGCGCGGCGATGACGGTGGTCCTCAACCGTTGCGAGCGCGACCTTTCTCGCGTCCGTCGACTCGGCCGGACCAGGTTCACCAACGCGGTTCGCCGCGAGCTGCCCCGCTGGGACGCCACCCGGCCCTTCCTGCGCATCGTCGACGCACTCTTCGCCGCTCTCCGCGACGACCGGTGTCCGCGAGGTTGCCCGCGGCAGGGTCGTCAACGTTCGCTGCATCCGAGAGCTGTCGAGGTGCAGCGGCATTTCGAAAGAGGACACATCGTCCTTCCACACTGGATCGCTACACAATCAACGGCGCGAGCAGGGTGGTCTGTGTTTGACCGCAGTGAAGAAAACCACTGTAGGTTGACCTGGACAAACGCACCGTCAGCTGCATCGGACCCGAGATCGGCTGCTACGGCTGGCCGACGAGCCCGCCTCATCCTGTCATCGGGTCGGCCCCCGCGACGAAGCTCGAGGCCGTCCGCGGTACCGGCAAATCCGCGGCGCCAGCCACGGTGGCATAGCGCGGGGCAGGCGCTGGTCGCGGGTCTGGTGTCCAAATCGGTTTACCCAAGTTCGACAGTCGATGCACCCGCGAGAGAGTCGGGCCTCGACCCCTACAGGCCTAGCCGACGATTCATGTAACGGAAGAGGCTGGGGCAGTAGGCCTCCCCCGAGATGGCCATGTAGTACGCCGCCTCAGTCGGGTCGTAGTCTGTGAGTGCCGCGTAGATGTTCTCCCATGGCATGCCGCTGTTCCAGTCGGCGCACACGGCCTTCGCAAGCGAGACCGGGTCGGTCAGCGCGGCCTCCATGCCCGGCGCGGTGCCATCTTGAAGACGGGAGAAGAAGAGGTCATCTCCGGTTAGCGACTGGGGAGCCGGCTGCTGAGTCCGCGGTGGACGGCGCGACTCTCGGGGAGTGTCGGAGGGTTGAGGTTGCGCGCGTTTACTTGGTTGGAGATTTCGCTCGCTAGTAGTCGGCTGCGCAATACGCACGTCGGGCTCTCGGTCCTCCTGTTGGCCGCTTAGCACGAGCACGACGCCCACGAAGGTGGCAGCAGCAACGCCTATCGCGATGGCGCTCTTTCGACCACTCGTCGACTCTGCGCGCTCATCTCCCCCCGTTTGAGACGTCGGCTCGGATGAGGCGCGCGGGGATGGGGTACGCGGGGATGGGGCACGCGGCGCTCTTGCGTGTGCTTGCCACTCGGCTCTTGCGAGGTCGTGGAGAGCAGTCTCGCTTCCGGCGGTAAGGTCTGCGTGCCAACCGCATGAGCACCACACCGGGGCTTGCCAGGCTTTGTTGCTGTGGTGGGGCATGACACGGAGGAGAGAGTGGCGACCGTACCTCGGTGGAGATTGTTCGCTCTTGGGCGATACCGGCCCGCCGCTCCGTGTGCTCCAAGGTGTCCGTAGGTTGGCGTTCTCCACTCGCCGTTGAACTTCTCTAGCCGCTGTTACATCGAGTTCGCGGACTCGGGAGTAGAGCACGTCATCGCGGCCTCGCACTGCCCTAGCTAGCCCAGCCGCCTCGAGTTTTCGTAAGTGCCCCTTGATGGAACTAGCAACGATGCCTGATTCAGCCTCTAGATTCTCCAGAGTCTTAGGGACACTCAGCGCAAGGTAGACCCACCAGGTTCGCGGTCCGAGTTTCGGCAGTGATTCGGGCGTTTCGCTAGACCCCGACCGACCGTCCGGAGACGCCGAGGGGGGTTCGGGTGGAGTCGCCATGCAAGGAATGCTGACACCGCGAGACGGATGTGTCGCGCGTTTGGTGGCGAATGAGGGGCGGGGGCCCTTAGCCGACGGCGTGTCGCCAACGAGGCCCGCCCGAAGGAGGTTGTTCGTCAAGCGAAATCTGGATTGGCCGCTCTGGCGCGTTCGTGCGCATACCCTGTCGAGATGCGTCTCGGTGCCCTGTGTCTCGGTGTGGTTCTGCTTCTCTCACCCCTACCGGCCTCCGCTCATCACGACCCGTACTGGGGTGACACGTCGAGACAGGTCGCAAATCACGTCGGGTGAAAGAGGTTTCATGGCCAGGAGCGAGGCAACGCATAGAACTACACAGGCGTCTGGGGTCTGCTGCACGAGTTGGTGACAGCTGCCAGCTCGACTAATCGCCAGCTACAGCGTGAACTGCGGGCTTGACCGCAGTGAAGAAAACCACTGCACGACCGAGCTCAGACTGTCGCGGTCCGCGGGTGCTCTACGGCGGTAAACCTACTGGGTCACTCCCCTGCCGGCTGAACGAGACGCCCTGTATTGCCGATGTGCGGCGGACATGGAAGTGGCGCGGTGCACTAGCCGCGAGCCGGGAAGGTCGCCCACACCGATTTGGACCCGTGACCGTCGGTGTCGGTTCCCCACTCCTGGCTCAGCATCTCCACGATCATCAGTCCGCGACCACTCATGGCCATGACGTCCGGCGCAGATCGAACGGGCGCCGAGGTCGACCCATCCTGGATGCTCAACAGTACCGATCCGTTGTCTCTCGACAGGGTCACGGTAAACGGAGTCTGCGCATGAGCCATCGCGTTGGTCGCGAGTTCGCTGACGACCAGGCGGACGTCCTCGACTAAGTGCAACAGTTGGTGATCGACCAGGTGGAGGCACACGAAATCCCGCGCCATCCCAGCGCTCGTCGGGTCGGCCGTGAGGACTGTCTCGTGCGACCACTCAGGGATCGGGACCATTTCCTCGCCTCCGGCGCTAGAGACTCACGTGCCGGGCAAGCGCGAGCTCTGGGCGATGACGAGGCGTTCGCGCAAATCTACGCCCTCGCAGGCTTGGGAGCCAGTGCCGCCCACGCCAGATCGACCAGGGCACAGCGCAATGCTTCCCCGCGAGAACATCCACTCCCGAGCATGCCGATCCCTTAGGTGCATAGGGCCCCGAGCGCCGTCTCGTTGCGGACGTTGACCCCGGTGAACCCGCGCGAAACTGAACCGGCCGTTAATGCACTCAGCGGGGAGATGGTCTCGCCCGCCAAAGTTCAAAAGGGAGAGTGCAAACCCTGGCGACGCCGGTGCAACCGTTCAGGGGTCCTCACAGCGTCCCGGAACTTACCGTGGGTGCCCATGTTCTCAGGTGCACCGTCCCGGGGACCTGCCCCTGCGGGCACTGACCGTACGGGGGTCATCTGCCTAGGCCTAGCCCACTTGGACCAGGTCTCCTGGTGGCCAGTCTGTCCCTCCCAGCCGCGACCTGGAGCGTCTCCACGACGCGACCAGCGTCGACGGCGTGACCCGCTACTTCGGCAACGGCCACCAGCAGGGCCGCCGGGTCCGGATTGTCGCCCAGGCGGCGGCTGAAGTCGGCCAGCGCATCGGGGTCCTGCCGCGGTTCCGAAGGCAAGGCGATCGGAGCAGACACAACCCTGTCGTGGAGTCCTCTTGAGCGCACAGCAAGCCTCAGCGGCAGGCCCGGGGACGATGTGGTTCGACCCAGGGACCATCATGGTGGCGCGCGACAAACGCACGGAGACAGGCTGAACTCGCAACCTGCCTAGCCCGTCTCACTCACATCAACGGAAAAGAGCACCACGTGTTCGACGACAATGGATCGTTCCTGCTTGCCCTGTTCGAGTTCTTCCTGTTCTTCGCCTGGTTCATGTGCCTGTTCTGGGTGATCGGCGACATCTTCCGCAGCCGGGACCTGAGCGGGGTGGCGAAGACGTTCTGGGTGTTCTTCGTCATCATCCTCCCCTGGCTCGGCATCCTGGTCTATCTGATCGCGCGCGGCCACGGCATGCAGGAGCGCCAACTGGAGCAGGCACAGGAGATGCATGCGGCGCAGACGGAGTACATCCGGTCCGTCGCCGGATCGTCGGGTGGCTCAGCGACCGACCAGATCGCCTCGGCGAAGTCGCTGCTGGACTCCGGCGCCATCACGCAGGCCGAGTTTGAGGCCTTGAAGGCGAAGGCGCTCGCCTGATCCGGAGGGATTCCTGCTCCCTGAGGTGCCGTCACGACCAGATGTCATGGCGGCACCTCAGCCGTTCGGGCCGGTATTCGGAACCATCAACCCGGAGAGCTCACGGGCAACCCAGGTGGCCACCGCCTTCATGAGACTCGCCGTGCTTCCCCGGGCATGGGCCCCGAGCGCGGGCCGTCCTCGGCGACGCTGCCGGGGGACCAAATGCCCGTGCACCCCGAGCTGCCCGCAGCCGCGACCGTTCACGGCGCCCCGAGGCTTTGGGCCGGCGTCGCTCGCAAGCTGAGTTACACCAGCACAGGACCAGGACCCGATCCACGTCGACGACCCGCTCGGCCCCCAACCCTTCACCACGTGAGGCGTCGAGCGACCTGGCATCGCCAAGCGCGACCTACGCCTCCGCTCAACTGCAGCGGGTGCGCGCACCCATCGAGAACGCCGCATACGAGTGTGTCGCTCGGGTTGGGCCGCTGTTCGGGTGCGCCGGGTGCGCCACAGGGCAGCTCGCCACAACGCGAACATGCCGGGCCCGGGACGTGTTCTCACGACCTCTGGGTTGACCCAGAGCTCGAGAGATATTCGCCGCCAGAGGGCATCTGCTGACTCACCCGCGAGGCCAACACCGGAAGTGCACTCCCCCGCTCAAAGCGCCCCTGTAGAGGTCGCCCGCCAAAGTTTCAAAGGGAGAGTGCAAACCGAGGCTTCGCTGAGCGCCCAAGCCTACCTACCTGGGCCACCTCACGGACTCCCTTACGAAGATGGCGCCTGGCGCACCAACCCATTGCGCCGCGAAATTGAGGTGTTAGAGGAACTTGAAGCGTCGTACGCTCGTCTGCTCAAAGTGGTGTGTCATACCGCCATTTGCACGACGAGCGTCTAAGACCCTCACGTCGTGTCCGAGCTAGCGCGCGCGACCTGGCGACCTATGAGGCCGGCAGAGCCAGTAGTCCGGCCTTCGGAAGCACGGCGATCAGTTCTTTGCGGGAGCTGACGCCGAGCTTGGCGAAGACCTTGCCCAGGTGCCATTCGACCGTCCGTGCACTGAGGAAGAGCCGTGCACCGATATCCGGGTTAGTCAGACCGTCGCTCGCGAGCTGCGCGATCTGCGCCTCTTGGGGGGTGAGATGGTCTTGCGTCTCGATGGTCCGCCTGCGCGCCTTCTCGCCGGTGGCGAGGAGTTCGCGGCGGGCTCGCTCGGCGAACGCTTCCATGCCGATCGTGGCGAACATCTCGTGAGCGGTGCGGAGTTGCTCCCTGGCATCGACGCGCTGGCCCTGACGCCGGAGCCACTCGCCGAAGAGCAGGTGGGCGCGGGCGAGTTCCGGTCGAAGCTGCGTCCGGCTCAGGCGATCGATCGCCTCGCGATAGAGCGACTCGGCTGCGTCGCCTTCGCTGAGCAATGCGCTCGACCTGGCATGGATCCCGAGCGCCCAGTCGGTGTCGCAGCCCTCGATGTGCTCACTGAGTCGATTGAGAGCATCTCTCGCGAGTTCGGCGTGATCGGTCCTCGTGGCAGCCTCGATCAGTTCGGTCAGCGCCCACGAAGTGATGTGCAAGCCCCGGTGAGTGCTCGCTCGCCTCCACGGCCGCCGCGAGCGCCTCCTCATAGCGGCCGAGACCGTTCATGAGCACGGAGCTCGCCCACCGTGCGTACTGGACAGCGGTTCCCTGTCCGGCGACAGTGGCGTGCGCGATGACGCTCGCGATCAACTCGGAGGTCGCGGCCTCTGGCCGCGGATTCCCGCAAGCGCGAGCGCAGCGTGCGGGGCGATGCGGGTGTTGGTCGCCTCCTTCAGGGTATCCACCTCCGCTATCAACAGCGCCGCTCTCGCGAAGTCGCCGCCGAAGGCGGCGGCCTGGCCACAGGCATTGTCGACGACGGCGAGGGCCTCGAGCGCCCCGAGGTCGCGCGCGAGTCGAACCGCCCGCATGGCGATCTCAAGACTTCGGTCGTAGTCCCAGATCAGGTTCGCCGCTCGCGACGCCAGCCAGCCCCAGCGGAGCAGCTCCTCCTCGGAGACGTCGCTGACTCGCGAACACAGCGACCGCGCGCCGCAGCACGGGCACCGCGGCGGGGCGTCCCTCGGTGAGGACCAACGCCAAGCCTTCCAGGAGCAGATCGCACGGAAGAGGAGGATCCGCCGGGTCGGGCGCGGTAGCCACGGCGCGAGAGACGTCCAGCGAGGCTGCCGCCCTCACTCGCCAGTCGGCCGGCGAAGAGCGCTGCAGCCCACGCGTCGAGATAGGTGTCGCGCGACAGGCGTACGTCGAGCGTCTCCAGCTTCCGAGCAGCTTGGAGCAGCAGCACCGGAGCCTCGCCGCCGCGGTTCTGGGCAAACGCGATCTCTGCCTGCAGCCGATCCACGCGGGCTCGACCGAGGTCGTCAAGCGGTCCGGCCTCTGCTGCGGCCACCAGCTCGAGCGCCGCATCAAACGCGCCGGCTTCGAGGCTCGCCTGGGCCGCGGCCAATGCGCGGTCTGCCCGTCGCGCGGAGTCCTGGGTCAGCGCGACGGACGCGCTGGAGGAATGCAGCCGCCGCGGCGAGACCGCCGCGAGCCTGCGCCCGCCCGGCCGACCGCTCGAGCTCGGCGGCCACGTCCTCGTCGGGACCGAGCACAGCCTGAGCGCGGTGCCAGGCACGACGATCAGGGTCGATCTCCGGATCGGTAGCCGCGGCCAATGCTCGGTGCGCGCTGCGGCGCTCCGTCGGCGACGCAGCCCGGTAGATCGCGGAGCGCAGAAGGGGGTGGCGGAACGCCACGCGTGCGTGGATCTCGATCAGGTCATCCGCCTCTGCGGGCGCCGCTGCGTCAATCGGAGATGCCGAGCTCGGAGGCGGCCCGCCAGAGCAGGTTGGGATCACCGACCGGATCGGCCGCCGCCACCAGCAGCAGGTGTTGCGTCTCAGCTGGGGAGCAGCTCCACCCGGCGGCGGTAGCTGGCTTCGATTCGGCTGGGCAATGGCAACCTGCCTGGGACCGAAAAGCCGCCCGCCAGGGCGGCCGACGACTGCCCACGCGGGAGCTCGAGCAAGGCGAGCGGATTGCCATGGGCCTCGGCGATGATCCGGCGGCGCACCGACTTGTCCAGCGGGCCGAGCGTCGCGGAGTGACCAGTGCCGTCGCGTCATCTTCCGACAAACCCCGCAGACGCAGCTCCGGCAGCCCCTCGAACTCGCTCGGGGTGTTCCCGTCGCGCTCGGCAAGAACGATGACAACCGACTCCGCGTGAAGACGTCGCGCGATGAACGAGAGCACCTGGGCCGAGGAGCGATCCAGCCACTGGGCGTCATCGACCAGGCAGACCACCGGCCGCGCTTCGGCGTGCTCGGAGAGCTGGCTCAGCAGGGCCAGCCCCACGAAGAAGCGATCGGGCGGCTCTCCAGAGCTGAGGCCGAATGCCGTCTCCAGGGCCTCGCGCTGCGGTGACGGCAACCGCTCGAGGCCACCGAGGAGCGGTTTCGAGAGTTGATGGACCGCCGCGAACGGCAGCTCCATCTCCGATTCGATGCCGACCGCCCGGACGACCTGACAGCCGTTGCTGCGGACCGCCACGTAGTCGAGCAGCGCAGTCTTGCCGATGCCGGCCTCGCCGCGTAGCACCACCGCCCGGCTGTCGCCCGCCCGCGCCGCCTCGACATACGCGTCGAGCGCCGCGCACTCGTTCTGCGGCCACGCAACAGCGTCGGGTCCTCGCTGCGGTGACATCCGCTACCCCCTGGCCGCCATCTGCCGCTGCTGCGCCGTCTGCCAGAGCATAGACCGGTGAAGATGCACGACCGGTGGAATTTGATCGACCCATCGCCCACCCGAGGCAAAGAGTCCTACCTTGGGCAGGTCTCACGCGACGAAGGATCGGCCGAGGCAGCCGGGGACCGTCGCGTCGTTCAGGAACTACTGAGAGGCGCGGCGCAGGAAACCGGCGAGCAAGGCAAAGTCACCGCCTCAGCCGCGAACAGTCGGGCTGGGCTCGATCGTGATCGAGAAGCATGCTGTCATCAGATTTGACCAGAAGGTTGGGGATCAGATGCTGGGCACGCACGACCGATGCCGGCAGTCCCCTCCGGCCTGGCCACGCCCGGCAATTGCTGCGTCACAGCGACGCCAGAAACGAAAAGTTTGGTGGGGCAGAACGGCTAACCGTTCCGCCCCACCAGGAGTGGGTTGTGTCCTCGGACCGCGACCGGGCTAGCCCGCGATCTGGGACTCGATGGGGGCGCCGAGCGGAGCCAGGAACTTTGTCAGCGCAGCGAGCAGTGCCTCCGGTGCCGCCTCGGCGACCCAGTGACCGGTCCCGGGGACGACCAGGGTCTCGACGTCCTCGGCAACCGCCGACAAGGCACCGCCGACGGCTCCGCCCCAACTCGCTTCGCCACCGATACCGAGGACCGGCATCGTGAGCTTGCGGGCGCCTCGCTCGCCGTTCTGTGCCATCGTCTCGTCCCAGGCCCGATAGAACCCGAAGCTTCCCGACAATGCGCCGGGAGTCGAGAGGCCCTCGACGTAGTAGTCGATGGCCGCTTGAGGGACCTGGCCACCCTGGATGGCGAACTCATAACCGAAGAAGATCGCCTCGCGGCCTTCGACGAGCTGTTCGGCAATCTCGCCGGCTCGGTTGAAGGCAATGTGCCAGAGCTTGTTGTTGACCTGCCGCGGGGTGAAGAGCGGCGGCGAGTGGTCCGGCGTCGGAGGCCCGGGGACCTCGGCGAGCACCACCCGATCCACCCGGTCGGGGTAGTCCGCTGCGAGTGCATAGCTGACCACCAGGCCGGTGTCGTGGCCGACGACTGCGAATCGTTCGTGGCCCAGCTCGCGCATGAGCGCCGCCAGGTCGGTGGCAAGCGTGGCGGCGTCGTATCCATCCGCGGGCTTGTCGGTCAGGCCCATACCGCGCTGGTCGACGGCGACAACGGTGCATTGCTTCGCGAGCTCCGGCATCACGTGCCGCCAGGCATACCAACTCTCTGGCCAACCGTGCACCAGCAGCACAGCGGGTCCGTCCCCACCGACTACCGCGTGCTGACGGATGCCGTTCGCGTCAATCCACTGGCTCTTGAAGGTCGTCGTGAATCCGTCCGGCAGATCAGGGGCCTGCGAGACCGAGCCGAGCGCCACAATCTCCGGGTACGACGTACTTGCGGTCATGAGAAGTTCCTTTCTCAAGCATCTCTGAACAGTCGGCACCGGGGCGGTGCCGTCTACTGCACCCTGGCTCTCGCCGCTCCGAGCTCGCGCCAGGGAGCACCCTGGCCCAGTACCGGGCTGACCGGGCGAAAGGACCAGTCGAGGGCTAGGGGGTAGTGCCGAAAGGACCGAGGGAGTTGAGGTCCAAACGCAACGATTCGGCCATTGCCCAGGCGTTCGGAAAGGTGAAGACGTCTGCGCCCCCGAGTCGGTCCTTCCACCGCGGCACGAGTTCGTCGGTGGTTTGGGCTGCAACGGCGTCCAGGTATGCCCTGAAGACGGCGGGTCTGTTTGCGACGGTGTCAGCTGCACGGGCATCTGATCTGCGTCCTACGGCCCCTATGGATGTCGCCCGCCAAGGCTGCAAAGGGAGCGTGCAGTCGCGAGGGTTCCGCAGGCAGGGGCGAAGCGTCAATCTACTCACCGGACTGCGCAGCAGACCCAAGCCCCTCGGCCAAGCTCTATGGGCGCACGTGTTCCCGCCAGTCCGGCGGTACGCGTCCTGCCGGTCCGGGCACTGGCTGGTCATCGGGGCGAGACATCGGCGGCGCTAGCGTCGGACCGATGAGATGCACTTTGGCTGACGCGTAGTCGTAGAACCAGTCCTCCCCGGGTTCATAGCTCTGGACGGTCCGATGGCCTGTGGCGGCAAAGTGTGCGGAGGCATGCCCACCTGGCGACGAGTCACAGCAGCCCACGTGCCCACACTCAGTGCATCGTCGAAGGTGGTACCACCAACCGGAGGGTTCTGTAGCGCCACACTCGACACAACCAGGGCCACTGGGGACGGCGTCGAGCTGAACATCGGACAGCTCGCTCATCGCCTTCGCCAGTTCATTAGCTGCCGGCGATGCGACAGTACTTCCGTCCATTGCCACGATGCACGTCGCCGATTCATTGCAGATGGCATTTCAACCGTGCTCACGCGTCGGACCGCGGCGGTTTCGGGATCGGTGCCAGCCGCGCGCAGCGCACGACGTTGTCTCAGCAAGTCCCAGCAGGGAATCGAGTTCGCCCTGCAGGCGCAGCAGCTTCTCCCCGTAAGCTGCTCGATCGGTTGTTTCCACCGCGCGCTTGGCGCGCAGATCCGCTCCTCGCCGACGAGGCGACGGACCGCATTCAGTATGGTCTCGCCAGTCGCCATGACACTCCCTCGTAGTTCGATGGCTGGGAACGACCGGTCTCGCGACTAGGGCAGGTTCCGGGGATTCCTGGTTCGAGGACCGATGCCGTGGACCGGGTTTGTTTGTGCGACGAACCTCCGGCCACTGCGCAGCCTGTTCGTGTCTGTGTAGGCATCGCGTCGTCCTTCGCGTTGGCATCGGGTGTAGCGGCCATCGAGGTCAGCCCCGGGGCGCCTCCCGGGCCCGCCTACCGGTCGCTGCTGAAGATGTTGAGCAAAGACAGGAAGATGTTCACGATCGAGACGAAGATGCCGGTCGCCAGGAGCACGGCGTCGTCATCCGTGCCATGTCGTCGCAGGTAATTGAGGTCGACGAGGATGCACACAGCGGAGACACCGGCGATTGCGAGGCTCAGAAGTGGACTTCCCCCGTTCCCGAACAGGAAGAGCACCAAAGAGACAACGACAAGTCCGAAAATCACGAACGTCAACGGGCGAATCCAAGAGGTGAGGTCCTTGCCGAGCGCAAGGCCGCCGGCACCCATCGCGGCGACGACCAACGCGGTCGTGATCGCGGCATCGGAGATCGCGACCGGATCGGCCGACGCGTAGTGGGCCAGAACCGGTCCGACGCTGAGGCCGATCATCGCGCCGACGGCAAAGAGCCATCCGACGGCGAGTGGACCGACGCGGAACCGCTGTCCCCCGACCGCCTGGAGGAGAAGCATGCCGAACGCGACGAACGTGAGCGTGATCGCGACGCCCGGGGAGAGGTCACGTCCTACGAAGACGCCGATGGCGAGGAATCCGATGGCAGCAGAAACGAGACCCATCACTCGCCCCAGCAGCGATACGGTGCTCGCGCTGAAGTAGCGAGGATTAGTGTTGGTGTCATTCGGGGTGGTTGTCATCACTCCAGCGTCACCGCCCGGACGCGTGATCGCGCCCGGATAGACACGGGCGCTCCCCCGGGTCTAGCTGCAGCAGTCCCACGGTGTCACTACGGGGCCGCCCGGGGCAGCGTGGGGTCGTACCTGCGAGCTCACACTCAATCTTGCTCCATCGAGGCAGAGCCCGTTGGCCCGACACCGCTCAAGACGGCATTCCACGAAGCAGCATCGCCTGAGCGTCGTCTCATGAGGCCTGTTCGCCTTCGGGGTGGGCGAGCACCTTGTCGATGACCGTGCCCATGACCTCGGTCTGGTGGGGGGCAGCGCACTGAAAACGAGCCGGCGGATCGTAGCCATATGCGCTGGAACTGCCCGGCCGATCGTTTTTGCGGCGGTGACCACGACCCACGCGCTACGGCCTCGTCGAGACACTCCCCCGCTGGACCCCCGCCGCTCCATGCGGGTGAGGTGATGAGACAGCTGGCTGCGCTCCCAGCTCAACCCGTGCGCCAGTTCCGTGACCCGCACCCGGCCCTCGGAATCGTCTGTCAGGTGCGCGAGACATCGAAGTCCGGCAAGGACAGGTCGGCGTGTGTCTGCAGCTCACGGTGCAGCACTGCGGGCAGCAAGGCGCTCACCCGGAGCCAACGCCGCCACAGCCGCTCGGCATCCGCGGCCGAGGTGGTGCGGCGGAGGTGTGGCCTTGGCGGCGTGGCCGCACGTCTGTGCAAGGAGACGGACCTGCCACCGCAGTCAATCGGCGCGGTTGGGCCAACGCGCCCGGTATCAAAATGTTCAAAAACGCGAACTGGTCACTCGCGCGATCCCGCTTCGCGTCCGGGACTCTGCGGACCCACTGCCTGGCGGGACCTCGTCCTCAGCGTCCCGACGGGGGTCGCGGTTCCAGCGAAGGTCGGCCGAGACCGAGCGGCTGTCGCCGTGGAGTCTGCAGAGGGGAAGATCGGGGGGTCTTGAGAGGCGGAACGGTCAACTGGTCGCGTCCACGGCGGTTGCAGCGGCCGTTCGGGCGAGTCAATTTGCGGGTCACAGGCACGAAGACGTGAAGCGCGTCAACCGCCGCGTCGGCACCAAGTTCCTCTCGCTCGGAGGGGACGTAGGTCATATCGGGTTCGTTCCCTCTGCTCTACGCCAACCGCGCGACTAGGCGGGCCCAGGGGTGGCGAGCTCCGAGCGTTTGATCTAGTTACCACGCTGCTCCGGAGTCCGGCGTTCTCGCGCCCGTCTACACTGGCGGATGCCCCGGGTTCGACACCGCCCTGTGCGACCCGGTCCACCTCCATGGTCGGCCTGGGCGGCCGAGGCAGCACAGATTCCGGCGAGTGATGTCGAGCGTCGAGTGAATACACCCCCTGTGCACCTGGCGGTGCCGCGGTGGAAAGTTCGCGGTTCACCACGACGTCGCCCCGACGAATGCGGGAGTGGCACTGTCGTGAGAATGGACCGCCACCACGCCAACGGCAAGCAGCACCGCAAGAATCGCAACGATCGCGATCTTCATCCGGGTGCGTCGAGATAGGCGGCGCCGGGCGACGGGCGACCTGGCAGCGCCTGAACTGTCGGGCGTGGGAACCGCGGACAACGAGCTCATCATTTGTCCCTTCGATGAACGGGAAAGCGTGTTCCCAACTTCCATGCCTCAGGGCACGGTTCGCGCCCGGGAAGACACTGGTCGGTCGACGGGTTTAGGGGTCCGCCATGTTGGAGCAGCCAAGCCTTTCGGATTAAAGGCGATGGAGAGTTTGCTCGTTCAGGCTCGGGCCCCGTGTGAGTTGTTGGCGGTGTTGGCGACCTCGGGGAAGCAACCATTCCGGGAAGGCAGTGATGCCTTTGCGACCGGCGTGTACCTCCAACACTCGGACCAGTGGGCGGACCGGGGACTTCCCGGGCGCGACGTTTCGACGGCAAGACGAGGGTCTCCCCCATCCCCAGATCACGCTGGTGGGTGATTCCAAAGGAGATCCAATGAACGAGTCTGCTCGCGCACTCGCGCCGGACGGCGGCAGGAACACGCCTCCGAAGTTGAGGCGCCAACTGTCACGTTTCGTCGCTGTCGCTGGTGCTGCTGCCATCAGTCTTGCCGGCGTCGCGCTGCTCGGCACCACATCGCCGTCAACCCACACCGTTGATGCCACTTCCTCGACGGCAAACGAACGCGACGTCAGCGGTATCGGGCTCGTCTCGACGGCGCCGAACCTTCCGCCTGGCTTCAGGGCTATTTTCAAGGACCGGTTCGTGCAGGCGAACGGCATTCGTCAGCATGCAGTGATCGGAGGCGACGGTCCGCCCCTACTGCTCGTTCACGGCTGGCCCGAGAACTGGTACGCATGGCGCAAGGTCATGCCGGAACTGGCCAAGGACTACACGGTCATCGCCGTCGACCAGCGCGGCATCGGCCGGACGGAGAAGACCGCAGGCGGGTACGACGCGGGCACCCTCGCCGACGACTTGGCTGCGTTGATGACGCGGCTCGGTCACGACCGGTTCGCCGTCGTCGGCCACGACACCGGCGCGGTGGTCTCCTATGCGCTGGCTGCCGACTACCGCAACCGCGTGGAGAGCCTCGCGTTTGCCGAGATCCCCGGGCCTCCCGGAGTCGGCGACCTCAGCCAGCCCCCGGCGCCGCCAATGTTCGTGCCCGAACAGCTCAACGACAAGCTGTGGCACATTCCGTTCAACAGAGTCGACGACAGACTGATCCTCGACATGGTCAGTAGCAACGCGGACGCCTACTACCGCTATGAGTACTCCATCCAGGGCGGCGGCGAGACTTTGTCTGACGCGGCCATCGCCTACTACATCAAGCTCTACACCCGAAACAGGGACGTCTTGCGGGCGAGCTTCGGGCTCTATCGCGCCTGGGACGCCACCCTGAACCAGAACCGAAATGTGCGTCAGACAACGAAGTTGACGATCCCGGTCCTCGGTATCGGTGGAGAGAACAGCTGGGGCGACTTTGTCGGCCACGGCATGGAGCTCACGGCAACCGACGTGACGACCGTTGTCCTCAACGACTCCGGTCACTGGGTCGCCGAGCAGGCACCCCGGCAGCTGGTCAAGGTGCTGACGGAGTTCCTTGCACCGTACCGCGCTGAAGCTGTCGATCGCGTCCACTGACACCCCGCGGTGGACGTCCGTGCAGCGGGGACCGACCAGGCATCCAGCCGGCCGGTTCCCGCTGTGCGTGCATTCGGGTCAAGGATGCACCAGTGGCTTCGCAGGCGACGCGCATCTGCCGGTCCGAGGACGCTCCCGGCCGCGCCGTCCAACCTGGCGTTTCACGCCGAGGCCGGGTCCGTCAGGTGGACGGACGGTCCTCCCGTGGTAGCGCAGAAGTTCGAGCTATGAATGCCCCGCCGAGCGCTCTCAGCGCATCCTGCGGATCGGCGATGGCCGGGACTGGGATCGATGTGCATGCGAGCGGACGAACGCGATCGGACCTTCCGTCTCGCGTACAACTTCGCCGTCCAAGGAGGCGACTAACGCACTGTGGATCCGTCCGCGGCGGTAGCCGCCAACCACTACCAGAGCTGCTCCTTGCAGATCTTCGGCGAGTGGGAGGCAGAGGCGACCAGCGACCAGCGGTCGGCGCACCAGACTCGTTGCGACGTCGGGAAAGGCCCGCGACCAACGCTGAACCGTCCCCGCGGCATCCGTGAGACTTGTGTCAGCCAGGATCGCAGTTAGGCCCACCCGCCTACGGCTGGCCGTCCGCAGAGCGAAGATGACCGCTTCGAAGGCGCCATCCAGATCATCCACGACGACGACGATCTTGCCGGTAGATGGGGCGATGGCGGACATCCTCCCTGGAGTCCGCACCAGCACTACCGGTGTTGTTGAGCGACGCGCCACCTGCCAACTAACTGACCACGGCGTCGGTCTCAACCAGCCCACGGGGCTACGTCTGCCAATCACTAGCAGATCGCCAGGCTGGCGCGCCTGCAGGAAGTGGTTTGCGACCGAGCCGGCTTCGACCTCGGTGGTGACGCGTAGGGTAGTAGAGATCTGGAACGCTCGGTCTTCGCCCTCTTCAACGAGAATGCGGGCGGCGTCGTGATCGTCGGTGGCCCACTGGTTGACCACGACATAACCGCAGGCATCCCAGGCGAACGTTGGCCAGTTGAAGACGTGCATGATGCGAAGCGGGCATCCCTGTGCCGAAGCCTCCAAAGTAGCCCATCGCAGCGCCTCCCATCCGGGAGGTCGACCATCGATCCCGACGAGGATGGATGTCGGGCCCACATCCGCTGGTTTGGATCTCACGCGGCGTCCTCGGCGTCCGCTGCGGCGGTTCTTGTCGAGCGAGTCAGACGGACCTCAGTCGCTCGATGGGCGAGAGCCACCCGCATTTGGGCGCGTCCGCGATGGATGCGGCTTCGAGCCGTCCCGAGTTGGATGCGCAAGGTCGACGCGACCTCGAGGTATGACAACCCCTGCAGATCACGCAGCAAGACCGCCGCGGGATGACCCGGAGGCAGGCTAGCCAGGGCTGCTGTCACGTCTCCGTCTAGTGTCCTCACGTCCAACGCCTCGTCGGGTCGAAGTTCAACGCTCACGAGAGACTCGGCCAGGCTCACCGGCAGCGAAGATTGAGGCCTGCGCCGTCGGCGACGTGCCGAGTCGATGAACAAGTTCGTCGTGACGCGGTGTAGCCAGGCGTCTACGGAAACCGGGGCCGTCGCGGCTAGGTGCTCAAAAGCTCGGATGAAGACCTCTTGAGCAAGGTCCTCAGCCTCGAAATGGTCCCCCGTAAGGCGGTGCGCGTGGCGGTGAACCTGGGGAAGGTGTTCTTGAACCAGTTCCACCCATTCCGCCGAAGTGAGGACGCCGTCCGAGCGGACTTCGCTTGAATCGTTCATCGAGATTGCCTCCGAAGCTGGGGGATCTCAGCGTCGTTCGAACCGGCTTTCGTCGCACCCGTGGATGACCCCGGTCTCGGTCGTGCCACTGGCCTGCAGCCCCTGGCGGTTCCCCGTCGCCGGGCCAGGGGACCCCCGGGCGCGAACGAAGAGGTCATCGACCCACGCTGCTGTCTCCTACCCACGCGTGGTGGGAGACCGGTCATGGCCAGCGCCCCGTTGGGGAGCCTGCGAGCGGTTCGAAAAGCACCAACAATCCACACGGAGGACTCATGTCAACCTTTACTGATACCGACTCGCCCGCACCGATCGTCCCCACCTTTTCCCGTCGACGCCGAGCAACGCCGGAGCCGACCGACGTCGCCGGTGCCGGAGACAGCGAAGGGCCCTGAAGTGCCGGACGAGGGTTACGTACTCGACGAACTGGCCGACGGCATCTTCTGGATTGGCGACGGAAGCTACCAGACGATGTTCGTGGTCACTGACGAGGGTGTGATCGCAATCGACGCGCCACCCACCCTCGGTCACAACATCCTGCGCGCCATCAACCGGGTGACCAAGCAGCCCATCACGCACGTGGTCTACAGCCACCACCACTCCGACCACTGCGGAGCCATGTCCATCTACCCCGAGAGCGCCACTCGCTACGCGCACCGTGCTGCCGCTCAGCGGCTGGAGCTCCTGGGTGACCCTGATCGACCTCTGCCCACCGAGGTGTTCGACGACGCCGTCACCATCGAAGCCGGCGACCACAGCCTCCAATTGACCTACCCGGGCCCCAACCACAGTGAGGGCAACAGCTTCATCTACGCCCCGAAGCAAAGGGTGCTGATGCTGGTCGACGTCATCTTCCCGGGCTGGGTACCGTTCTCGAACCTGGCCTTGTCCGCCTTTGTGCCGGGCTACATCAAAGTTCACGAACAGGCCCTCACCTTCGATTTCGAAGCCTTGTCAGCGGCCATGTGACCCGCCCGGGTACCTCCGAGGACGTTCGCGTGCAGCTCGAGTACATGACCGACCTCCGGCTCACCGCCGAGGCTGCGTTGTCCAGCGTCGACCTCGCCAAGACCATGGGCCCCGTCGACACCTCAAACGCCTGGGCGGTCTTCAGGGCATACCTGGACGCCGTTGCAGCCCAAACCACCGACGAACTCGTGCCGCGGTGGAAGGACCGACTCGGGGGCGCCGACGTCTTCACCTTTCCGAACGCCTGGGCAATGGCCGAATCGTTGCGCTTTGGACCTCAACTCCCTCGGTCCTTTCGGCACTACCCCCTAGCCCTCGACTGGTCCTTTCGCCCGGTCAGCCCGGTACTGGGCCAGGGTGCTCCCTGGCGCGAGCTCGGAGCGGCGAGAGCCAGGGTGCAGTAGACGGCACCGCCCCGGTGCCGACTGTTCAGAGATGCTTGAGAAAGGAACTTCTCATGACCGCAAGTACGTCGTACCCGGAGATTGTGGCGCTCGGCTCGGTCTCGCAGGCCCCTGATCTGCCGGACGGATTCACGACGACCTTCAAGAGCCAGTGGATTGACGCGAACGGCATCCGTCAGCACGCGGTAGTCGGTGGGGACGGACCCGCTGTGCTGCTGGTGCACGGTTGGCCAGAGAGTTGGTATGCCTGGCGGCACGTGATGCCGGAGCTCGCGAAGCAATGCACCGTTGTCGCCGTCGACCAGCGCGGTATGGGCCTGACCGACAAGCCCGCGGATGGATACGACGCCGCCACGCTTGCCACCGACCTGGCGGCGCTCATGCGCGAGCTGGGCCACGAACGATTCGCAGTCGTCGGCCACGACACCGGCCTGGTGGTCAGCTATGCACTCGCAGCGGACTACCCCGACCGGGTGGATCGGGTGGTGCTCGCCGAGGTCCCCGGGCCTCCGACGCCGGACCACTCGCCGCCGCTCTTCACCCCGCGGCAGGTCAACAACAAGCTCTGGCACATTGCCTTCAACCGAGCCGGCGAGATTGCCGAACAGCTCGTCGAAGGCCGCGAGGCGATCTTCTTCGGTTATGAGTTCGCCATCCAGGGTGGCCAGGTCCCTCAAGCGGCCATCGACTACTACGTCGAGGGCCTCTCGACTCCCGGCGCATTGTCGGGAAGCTTCGGGTTCTATCGGGCCTGGGACGAGACGATGGCACAGAACGGCGAGCGAGGCGCCCGCAAGCTCACGATGCCGGTCCTCGGTATCGGTGGCGAAGCGAGTTGGGGCGGAGCCGTCGGCGGTGCCTTGTCGGCGGTTGCCGAGGACGTCGAGACCCTGGTCGTCCCCGGGACCGGTCACTGGGTCGCCGAGGCGGCACCGGAGGCACTGCTCGCTGCGCTGACAAAGTTCCTGGCTCCGCTCGGCGCCCCCATCGAGTCCCAGATCGCGGGCTAGCTGTCTCGTCCAGGCCGGCGCAGATCCGAGAGACCTCCGACTTGGAGATGCCTGAGTCGATGCCGAGCGCGGCGACAGGTCATCGACGCTCCTGGTCGAGACGCAGTGGACGTAGGCCTCCATCACCCCCGCGTACAGCGCCTGGTCGATCCGGCGCCGCGGTTCGAGGATCGTGGGGAAGAACGAGCCCTTACGCAGCTTGGGGATCCGCAGCTCGACGTCACCGGCCTTGGTCGAGATCAACTTCGCTCGGCTGCCGTTTGCGATCGGTGACCCGGGACTCGGTGCGCTCATAGGGCGCGGCACGAATCCGCTCGGTTGCTTCGGCCTCGATCAACTCCTGCAACACCAGGTGGACCGATTCACGGATCAGATCCACGCCGTCACCGGCACGGAACGCCTCGAGCAGCTCAGACAGGGCAGACTGGGGTAGGGCCATCGGTGGACTCCTCTTCGATGGTGCTTGGCCGTTCACACCGAAGATCTCGCCGATGGCCCCTCTACGTACGGAGCCCCGCCGTCCTACCTCAAACCCCACCACTCCCGGGAACGCTCCCCCCGACGCCCAACTCGGCCGCACAGATTCATCTGCTCGGGTGACTACTGAGAAGATCCTCGCGGTCGGCAAGACGGCGACCGACGTCCTCGCCTTCACCTCGTGTTCTCCAAAGAAGTCGGCGCGAGATCTGGTTCAACAACCCCCGAGAAGAAGACTGACCGCGAGATCCGCCGCCGCACCGACGTGGGCATCCTCCCGCGACCGCACCTGTGCGATCCACCCTTCTCGGCGTGGTCCTGGCCGAGCAGCACGACGATTGAGCCGAAGGCCGCCGCCACCTCGGCCTCGACGTCCTAGCCCCTCCTCCATGACCCTGATCCGACCAGTGCAACGACGAGAAGGAACTGACACCCGCTGCACTCACTGGTTGGAGTGCAGTCACCGGATCGCGCGGTCACGCCTGCATCTACCGCGACGAAATTGGCCTTGACCTCCGATTGGCGGCAGTGGAAGGCTTCATGAGCCCCCGACGCCTTGCCGGGGCTCGGACGCATCTGGTGGACGGCGATGACAGAGAATCCGAGGGCGTATGTCAGCGGGGGCGTTGAGCGGGTGCCCGACCCTGGGGGCAGCGGACCGAAGGAAACCCGGACTCTGTCCACGGTCGGCGCACCGGACCATTCCGATGGTGACCCCCAGTGAGACGGCTCTCCTCGGCCGGTCCGACGAACGCGGCGCTTTGGACCGACTCCTGGCCGACGCGCGCGCCGGCCACGGATCCGTGCTCGTACGTACGTGGCGAGGCCGGAGTCGGCAAGACCGCTCTCCTGCACTACTGCGCCCGACAGGCGACAGACTTTCAGGTCAGGAGGACGTCAGGGGTCGAGTCGGAGATGCAGTTGCCGTTTGCTGCGCTCCATCAGCTCTGCACGCCGCTGCTCGATCGATTGGATGCCGTCCCGGAGCCGCAACAGGTGGCGCTATGCACTGCATTGGGTCTCGCTCGCGGAGACACCCCGGACCGCTTTCTTGTCGCCCTTGCCACCCTCAGTCTCTTATCGGAGGCCTCGGCGCGGCAGCCCCTGATGTGCGTCGTCGACGACGCCCAGTGGCTCGACAGCGCCTCCGCGCAGGCTCTCGCCTTCGTTTCGCGGCGCCTCCCGGCCGACAGCGTGGCGATGGTCTTCGCCGTACGTGAGCCGACCACCGAAACCGAGTTGCAGAGCCTCCCGGAGCTACGACTCGGGGCATCGCCGACTACGATGCGCGCGCACTTCTCGAGATGGCCATCCCGGGTCGTCTCGACGTACGCGTCCGCGACCGGCTCTTGCCGAAGCACGTGGCAACCCCCTCGCCCTGCTGGAACTTCCTCGCCAGTTGAGCTCAACCCAACTGCCTGGAGGCTTCGGTCTGCGGAAGCCGGGGGAACTGCCCGGGCGGATCGAAGAAGCTTTCCTGCGCCGGTTACACAAGCTTCCCCAGAACTCTCGGCTCCTCCTCCTGATCGCCGCCGCGGAGCCAGCCGACGACCCATTGCTAGTTGGCGTGCCGCCGACCGGCTCGGCATCGAGGCAACAGCAGCCACAGCAGCCGAGGATGCCGGGCTGCTCGCGCTCAACGAACGCGTGCGGTTCCGCCACCCGCTGGTGCGCTCCGCCGTCTACCGAGCAGCGCCGCCGCACGACCGTCGGTCGGCGCATCTGGCACTTGCGCAAGCGACTGATGCCCACGCCGATCCCGATCGGCGGGCGTGGCATCTCGCCGCGGCCACCGAAGGACCGAACGAAGAGGTCGCCCTGGAGTTGGAGCGATCAGCGGACAGGGCGCGTGCCCGCGGCGGACTCACCGCTGCGGCGGCCTTCCTGAGGCGTTCGGTCGCACTGACCAAGGAGCCCAACCTCCGTGTAGAACGCGCCCTCGCCGCCGCTCAGGCCAGCCTGCACGCGGGCGAGTTTCCATTATCGCTTGAAGTGCTCGCCACGGCGGAGACTGTCGTACTCGATGACCTTCAACGCGCCCGCGTCGACCTGCTGAGAGGCCAGATCGTCACGGCGTCCAGCGGTCTCAGTGAAGCTCCGGGCCTCCTGCTCGAAGTCGCCATAAGGCTAGAGCCGCTGGATCTCGCCCTTGCCCGTGAGTCCTATCTGGATGCTTGGGGCGCGGCGTTGTTCGCCGGTAAGAGCGCGAACGCCAACATGCGTGACATCTCGCGAGTCGTCAGGGCGGCAGCGCACTTGACTCCGGAACCACGCGGCTCGGATCTGCTCTTGGACGGCATGTCCATGCTGATGACGGAGGGCCGAACTGCAGCCGCTCCCACGATCCGACGTGCGATCAGCTCGTTCCTCAACGAGGATCTCGCCGTCGACAAGGGCATGAGGTGGAGCACCATCGCCTCCTGTGCCTCGATCGAGGTGTGGGATTTCGAGACCTGGGACGCGATCATCACCCGTCAGATGCAGCTTGCCCGCGACGCTGGCGCGTTGGGACCACTCTCGCTCGGGCTCACCGGCAAGGCCGTCGTGGTCGCCTGGACCGGTGATTTTGACGCGGCCGGCAGGGTGGCCGCCGAAGCCGATGCCGTCAACGAGGCCACCGGGAGCCGGGAGGAAGCGTTCGGCGGCTTGTTTTTCGCAGCCCTGCGCGGGCGGGAGGACGAAGCGTTCGCCGTGTTCAGCAAGGCCAGTGAGACCGCCGCCGCCAACGGCGCGGGCTTCGCTCTCCAATGGGTGCAATGGGTCACCGCGATTCTCTGTAACGGTCTTGGCCGCTACGAGGAGGCGCTTGCTGCTGCGCAACAAGCGTGGGATGAGTGGCCGGATTGGTTCGTCGCCGTCTGGGCGCTGCCTGAGCTCATCGAGCCGGCATCCAGACTCGGCCAACCGGACCGTGGCACCCAGCCCCTGCGTGACCTCATCGCAAGTGCAGAGGTGGGCGGTTCCGATTGGGGGCTGGGCATTGCCGCCCGCTCGAAGGCCCTGCTCAGCGATGACGCCGCCGCCGAGGCGCTGTACCAAGAGGCAGTCCGCCGTCTGGGATCCACCCCGCT
Source organism: uncultured Actinomycetota bacterium (assembly GCA_963724275.1). Lineage (GTDB taxonomy): Bacteria > Actinomycetota > Actinomycetes > Propionibacteriales > Nocardioidaceae > Nocardioides. The sequence continues at coordinate 50,398 of CAVRUB010000005.1, forward strand.
GCGCCTGGAGGTCGCTCGCGCGCATCTGCTCTACGGCGAATGGCTCCGCCGCCAACAACGTCGTGTCGATGCCCGTGAACAGCTGGGCGTTGCACATTCGATGTTGTCCGCAATGGGGGCGGAGGGCTTCGCCGAACGCGCGAGACACGAACTGTTGGCCACCGGCGCCAAGGTTCGCCAACGTCACGCGATGAACGCACGACGAGCTCACCCCTCAAGAAGCGCACATCACCCGACTCGCCGCCGACGGGCACACGAACGTGCAGATCGGTGCGCACCTCTTCCTCAGCCCTAGGACCGTCGAGTGGCACCTGAAGAAGGTGTTCGTCAAGCTCGGAGATCAGTTCCCGCAGGGAGCTCAGGGACGTCCTCGAGCGTCAGGGGCGCAGCACTAGCGCTGGTTGAGCCGCATCTAGGACTGGGACAACTCACGGCGATGGCCGATCACTTGGGTCTGCTGCGCAGATCGGTGACAACTGGTGCGTGCCGCTGAGAGCGCCGCGCCCAACAGGGGCAATGTGCTCTTTCGCGCTCAAACCGTGTGGGTAGAACTCGCCCGCCAAAGTTCAAAGGGAGCGTGCAAACCTTGGCGACGCCGGTGCGACCGTTCAGCGGTCCTCACGCGTCCCGGAACTTACCGCGGGTGCCCATGTTCTCAGGTGCACCGTCCCGGGCACCTGCCCCGCGCGCCCGACCGATGAGGATCATCTGCCTAGCCCATAGCGCCCATAGTGACGCGGGTCCCCGCGGCTCGGAAGGTCGAACAAACGTCGCTAGTCGGGGATCCGGACCTGAACATGCGCAAGTTGAGGTCCAGAAGCTTCGCAGGTGGCTCGATAAGCGCCGTCGAGGTAGGTAGACCACTCAGTTCGGTCGAGGTCCAGACCACCACTCCCGCCGCGTAGGTCACGGCGAGGGATAGGCCCTCGGGGTGAGGAAGGCCGGATAGGCGAGCGGCGCGCTGGTGGTGATGGGGTTACCGAGCCGGATGCCGGTCGCCGAGAAGGTCTACGCCGCGGTGTTCATCGACGCGACTACGTCAAGATCCGCGACGGCCACGTCGGCAATCGGCCGATCTACGCCGCGATCGGAGGTCGATCTGGAGGGCCACAATCCTCGGGCTGTGGGCCGGGGTCGGTGGTGGGAGTCGGCGAAGTTCTGGCTCCAGGTTCTTTCCGCGCCGAGGAGCCGCGGCGTGGAGGAAAACTTCTTCGTGGTCTGCGACCGGTAAAGGGCTACCGGACGCCGTGGGGCTTGCGGAGCGCGCCACGACTCGGGCAGCTTGGGAGCCGGCTTCGTGATCGAGCGGCCGGAAAGAGTGAGGGGCCCAGCGATGGTATGCCCATCGCAAGGCCCCTCGGCTTGACAGTTCGGTGGGATTTTCCGGCCTTCCCGATTTCTGCTCGGCTTCCGCCGGCCCTGTCACCGGGCTGCCGTCCCGGTCTGCCTCCGAGGAGGTGAGCCGCGGTGTGGATCTCCGCTTCTGTCGGTTCCCTAACTCGCAGCAAGCGGTGGGCTGGAGAGAGTTCTACGGCGGCTCGGTGAGCGCACACGAGGGTTCGCGAGCAGGTTTCTCGACCTTCTTCGTCGTCATCGGCCCGTCCACGAGGACGACGACAACGAGTCCACAGCCGAGGGTTCTGGTTCAGATGCAACGCCCTCGGCTGCGGAGGAGTGGTTTAGCCGTCCTGGCGAGGCCACGAGGTGTACCACGCCTCGGAGAGCGCCTGTTCCTCCGGGCCGGCGCCGTCCACGACCTTGCTGAACTCCAGGGTGCCGTCCTTGCGGATCTTGACCCGCATCGTGGTCCAGGCGCCCGGGTCGTGGCTGTAGAAGATCTTCAGCGCCTTGCCGTCGAAGGTGTAGGACCAGGCACCGCGCCATGTGGTGCCGGCGTTGGGACCCTGCGAGTAGACCTGGGTGGCTTGGATGCTGCCGTCTCGGAACGTGAGGGTGAACTCGCCGGTGTTCTCGTCGATCTTGTCCTGGTCGGTGCCACCCGCGGCGCGGATGGCTTCCTCGGTCACGGTGAAGGTATAGACGCCGTTGAGCTCGCTGGCCAGGTTGTCCCGGGACTCCGGGCACGACGTGACCCGCTCCGGCGCCGGGTCGTCGGCAGCCATGACGGTGATCGCGTCGATGATCCCGCCGGTCGTCGGGTCGTCCCGCAGATCCTCGACCACGCCTCGGGTGGCTGCCACCAGGCTGTCGATCTGCTCAGGAGTCGCGGCAGAGATCCTGCCGGCCTCTTCGCAGAAGGTCTGCGCCGCTTGGACGTCGGTGGGCAGGGTGTCGCCGACCCAGGCCGCCGTAGCGGCAGCGGCATCCGTCAGGACCGTGCGCTGCTCCTCGGTGAGGCCGGACTCCACATCGGTGGACAACGACAGGACGTTGATCTTCGGGTAGAAGACGACGTTCCCCGTGGCGATACCGGCGGGCGTGAGCCGGAACGAGGACTCGGTGCCGATCATGGTCGTGGGGTCGAGGGGCTCATCGGACGTGGTCGCCCCAAACGCCTCGAACATCGCGTTGGTCGTGCGCGACCACGCCGTGCGAACCACTCCTCCCTCGTAGTCCTCGGCGCCGAGCAGGGCGCCCTGGACCCCGAACGGGTGCCGCAGACCCTCGGGGAAGAGACCCAGGGCAGTGGCTCCGACCGACGGCAGGCCGGAGGTGAGCTGTTCGACCAGTTCCTCGTCGGCGACGATCTCGGCCACCAGCGTGTCGGTGGTGACCAGGAAGGGTGCGTTCAGCGCGGTGAGACTGGTGACTCCCAAGTCGTCCCACGCACGTGACGGCACCATCGCGAGGTCGAGCTCGCCGTCGAGCAGCATCCGGCCGACGGCCTGGTCCCAACGGGAGGTGTCGCCCGCGGCGTGCCAGACGGGCTCGATCGAGACGGCACCACCGGAGAGCCGAGCGACCTCGTCGGCGAAGTGCTCGATCTGCTGCCCTCCGGGGGTGTTGGCGTCGTCGTCGGTGCCGACCCGCAGAACTAGCTCCGCGGCGTCCGCTGCGGACTGGGCGGACACGCCTTCGGCGGCCGTCGTGGTGGACGGGCTCGACGATGAGCCCGCACAAGCAGTCATCGCGCTCACCAACGCGGCCAGGGCGGCCGTCGCGACGAGGCGGTTCTTCGGTGTGGTTCGCATGCCCAGGACGCTAGGCACGCGCGGGAGCTCGCGGATCGGGAGCTCGTGCCGTTCGCCCCTGGGTAACTCCCCCACGTCAGCCGGGCCGGTCCCCCACTCGGCGCCAGGGTTGGCCGAAGAAGCCCTCATCGAGCTCCTGGTTCTCGGGCAGCCCCTCGTGGATGTCGCTGAAGTGGAGATCGCCATTCGACCTGATGGCTACGCGCATCCGGGTGATGTCCCCGGGCTCACCCCAGTCGAAGACGAAGATGCCGTCCCGGAACTGATAGCTGCCCGAGTCGTCGAGGTTGGTCGCGTAGTGGTCGACCTCCTGGTGGTAGGTCCAACTGCCACCGTCCAAGGTCCATGTGAAGCGCCCTGTGTTCTGTGCGATCTGGTGCGGGTCGGTGACTCCGGCGTCCACCAGGTCGCGCCGCGTCACCACGCTGCGGTAGGTGCCGTCGAGCGCACCCAGCGAGTTCGGCGAGGGCGCGCCCGGGCACGCGGTCACCGGCTCGGGCTCGGGGACGCCGTCAACCGCGTCGCCGATCGCGTCCAGGATCGGCCTCAGGTCGGGGTCCTCGCGCATGCCCTTCGTGACGGCCGCTGTCGCGTGCTCCAGGCCCTGCACCTGCTTCTCGGTGGCAGTCACGATCGTCCCGTGGCCCTCGCAGTACTCGACCGCCGACTCCAGGTCGGTGGGCAGGGCGTCGTAGAGCCACGCACGGGTGGCGGCCGCTGCATCCCTCAGCAGGTTCCACTGGTCGGCCCGAAGCCCGTCCCTGAGCGTGGTGGACGTCACCAGAGCGTTGGTCTTGAGGAAGAAGGTGACGTTGCCCGTCGCGACGTCTGCGTTGTCGAGGGCGAAGCCCGACTCCACTCCACGCTGGGCCCCGTCCCCCACGCCCGCGTCCGTGACGGTGGCGCCAAGGGCCTCGAAGAGCTCGGCCACTGTGCTCGATGCCGGGGTCCTGATCTCCTCCCCCAGGTAGTCCTCGTGGCCGCGCAGCGGCGAGCCGAACCCGAAGGGATGCCGCGGGGCGTCAGGGAAGAGGTCCAGACCAACGAAGCCCGCGTCGGGCAGTCCAGCGAGCAGCTCATGGCGGATCGATGACTCCAGAACAGCGTGGAGGGCCGCCGGGCTCGTGACCAGGAAGGGAGCACTCAGGGGACGCAGCGTCTCGACGCCCAGCAGGTCGAAGGCTCGCCCTGGGACCAGCGCCATGTCGACCTTGCCGTCGGTGACGAGCTCGGCGGTGACCTGGTCCCACCGAGGCGTGCCCTTCGGGACTGCCTGCCAGACCGGTTCGATCCGGACCGTGCCGCTCGAGCGCCGGTCGACCTCCTCGACGAACCGCGTGATCGCGTCGGAGGAACCACTCTCGTGCTCGCTGGCGGGGCTGGCCAAGGTCAACACGAGGCTCGGGCCCTCGACGGTCGTCGAGCAGGCCGGCAACCCGATCAGCGCTGCGACGACAGCGACGACCGCAACAGTACGATGCACGGCCTCCACGGCGCCGACTCTAGACGCTGGCGACCTACCTGAACATCGGGATTCCGTCCGGCGGCGACTGGGAGATTTCCCCATCCCCGAAGCGCGCCGACCAGCGATAATGACCTCATGGAGCGGAGCCGGCTGCGTCTCGGCGGCACGCTGCTGCTCTGTGCCGCCGCGGTGACGTTCGGCGCGGCGGGAGCCGTTCTCTACTCGCACGCCGCACCGTACGTCGGCATCCTCGACCTGGCTCGTGCGGTTGCGCCGGGGCTGGCGCTCGCGGCGGCCGCGGGCGTGGTCAGCGTTCTCGGGCGCGGCGGCGCGGCACCGTTCCTGCTGATCGCGGCTTCGGTGAGCACGTCAGCTCCTGCGTTCGGTGTCGGTGTGCAGCAACACACACCGGCCTGGGTGGCGATCGCCTCCCTCGGTGCCCTTCTCGCTCCGCTCCTGGTCGTGACCGCGCTCGGCTACCCCACCGGGCGCCTGCCCGGGCGACGGGTCCGCGCCGTGGCCGGCGTGGTGCTGGTCGTCGGCGCGGCCGCTGCGTTCGTGAACGCGACGTCCTACGACCCCGAGGCCTGGGGCTGGTGCGAGTGCGTCGCCAACCCGCTGGCCGGTTCCGTCGAGGCCGACACCTACCTCGCTCGCGCCGAGCTGATCGTCGTGGCCGAGATGGTCGTCCTGCTCGTCGGGCTGGTCGCCTTGGCTGTCATGGGGGGCTGGCGGCAGCGTTCACGCCTGCCGTTCACGGCGACGTACGGCGTCCTCGCGCTGTCCTGGCTGGCCTCCGACGCCTGGGTGGTGTCCCGGGGGCCCGACGTACCGGAGGCATGGGAGGTCGCCCGCGACTGCGCGCTCGTCCTGGTGCCGGTTGCCTATCTGCTCGGGTTCGTAGCCCAGCGCCCCAGCCGCGCCCACGTGGCCGACCTCCTCCTGGCAGCGCGCGAGGAGCACCACCCGGGCAGGCTGCGTGACCTGGTGTCGCGCGCGATCGGCGACCCTGCGGCACGGGTGGCCTGGTGGGACCCGCGCACCCAGGGATACCTCGACCATCGAGGCCACGACGTGGGCGTCCCCGATGACGGGGCCATCCGTGTCGAGGCGGCCGGCCGCCCGATCGCTGTGGTCATGTCCGACCGGCTGGGCGACGTGGACGTCGGCGTTCGCGACTCGGTCGCCGAAGCGCTGCTCCTCGCCGCCGAGAACCGACGCCTCGCCGCAGAGCTGCAGGCCAGCCTGGAGCAGGTCCGAGACTCACGCGCGCGCATCCTGACCGCCTCCGACGACACCCGGCGCCGGATCGAGCGTGACCTCCACGACGGCGCGCAGCAGCTGCTCATCTCCACGGGCATCAAGCTCAACCTCGCCGCAGCCCAGGCCGAACGCGGCGACGCCGAGACCCTGGCGCGAGTGCTCGAGGAGGCGCAGACCGAGCTGAACCGAGCGCTCAGTGACATCCGCAACCTGGCGAGCGGGATCGCCCCGACCGCGCTGGTCCACGGGACGCTGGACAACGCCCTGCGGGAGCTGGCACTGGCGTCGCCCATCACGACGAGCGTCCGCGTCACCGGCGCCGATCAGCCGGACGAACACACCGCGGCCACCGTGTACTTCGTGGTCGCCGAGTGCCTGGCCAACGTCGCCAAGCACGCCCGGGCCAGCCGGGCGGGTGTCGACGTCCATCTCGGCGACACCGTCGAGCTGCGGGTGACCGACGACGGTGTCGGCGGAGCGACGCTCGACTCGCCCGGAACGGGCCTCCGCGGTCTCGTGGACCGGGTGGAGGCCCGCGGCGGGTCGCTCCAGGTCGCGTCGGGGCCCGAGGGCACCACCGTCGAGGCGACCTTCCCTCGGACGGTCGCCGAGGTCGCCGAGGCTGCCGAGGTCGGCGAGCGATGAGCCTAGAGCGCCCCCGCGTCCTCGTCGTCGACGATGCCGTCCTCGTGCGAGAAGGTGTCCGCCAGCTGCTGACCGTCGGCGGTTGTGAAGTCGTCGCGCTGGCGGCCGACGTGGCCGGGATGGATGCGGCCCTCGCCGCAGACCCCGGCATCGACGTGCTCGTGCTCGACATCCGGATGCCTCCCGACCACGGCGACGAGGGGATGCGTGCCCTCGAACGCCTCCGGGCCGAGGGGGACACGACGGGGGTGCTTCTGCTCTCGATGTATGTCAGCCCCACGCTCGCCGTGCGCGCGTTGTCAGCCGGCGGAGCGACCGGCTACCTGCTCAAGGAGCGCATCACCGACGGGGAGGCACTGGTCGCTGCCGTCCGCACGATCGTCGGCGGCGGCACCGTGGTGGACCCCGACGTCGTCTCCCTGTTGCTCGGCTCGAAGGGTCGCTCACAGTTGGTCGACCACCTCACCCCACGAGAACAGGAGGTGCTCCACCTGATGGCCGAGGGCCGCTCGAACCTCGGGATCGCCGCCTCCCTTCAACTGAGCGTGAAGACGGTCGAGACCCACGTCGAGCACATCCTCAACAAGCTGGGCATCGAGCCCTCTCCCGAGGAGCACCGTCGCGTTCTGGCCGTCCTGGAACTTCTGCGCGCCGGTAATAGTTGATATGTAGGCCATCGCTGTCACCAGCACGGGTTCTTTGTTGGATGCCGATGCACGGAACGTGCCCTGACCTGTCATCCGCACGCGATCCCATCGTGGCGATGAGCGGACCCTACGGCGCTCCGCCCGAAAGTTAAATCCTAAGGTCAGGCAGACCTGTGCCTGCACGACCGGGTTCAGGGGCTTCCCTCAGTTGAACCGTCCCGGTGAGCGCGGGCCTGCGTCTATCCGCCGCTTAGGGGCGCAAGAGCCCGTACCTTCTCGCAGGTCGGTGGTCTGGCCGAGACTTAGGGCTGCCGACCTGCGCAGCGTAAAGACGAGGGTCACTCGTGACCAACCTGAGTCTCACCGGGCCGCCCTTCCGAGGCGGTCGGCGAGGGCGAGGAGGGCTTGTCTCAGTTCCTCGGACTCGACCTCGAAGTCGGCGTCGAGGAAGCCCAGCCAGAGTGCGAGCGCGTGCGGGTCGTCGGAGCCGGGCTCGAACACGCACCGGTCTTCGCCAAGTTCCTCGACATCCGCCGGGATCGGCATCCGGGCACGCACGTGCGATGCAGGTGCGTGCACGACGACCCGGGCCCGGAACTGCCACATCGCCTCGCCGGCGACCCTCTGGACCCGTTCGATGATCTCGGGATCGGGCGGTATGGGCCGCGGCGCGAACCGGGGTCCGGTCGGCGTCCGCGGCGTGACCCGGTCGAGCCGGAACGTACGCCAGTCGTCGCGGTCGAGGTCCCAGGCGACGAGGTACCACCGCCGGTGGTGGCTGACGAGGCGGTAGGGCTCGGTGCGCCGTCGTGCGGATCGGCCGTCGTGTGCGCGGTAGTCGAACCGGACGACCTCGCGGTCCCGGCACGCGCTGGCGAGCAGGGTCAAGACCTCCGCGTCGACCAGGGGACCGGGGACGGGTGCCTGCACGGCCGCCTCGAAGGCGCGCGTCCGGTGTCGCAGCCGGGACGGCAGCACCTGCTGCAGCTTCATCAGCGCTCGGACCGACGCGTCTTCGATCCCGGAGACCGCGGAGCCTGCCGCGGTCCGCAGGCCGACTGCCACCGCCACCGCCTCCTCGTCGTCAAGCAGCAGCGGAGGCAAGGAGGCGCCTCGGCCCAGCCGGTAACCACCCGCGACGCCGGCGCGTGCGTCGACCGGGTAGTCGAGCTCTCGGAGCCGAGCGATGTCGTTGCGGATGGTGCGGGTCGTGACGCCGAGCCGCTCGGCGAGCTCCGGACCCGTCCAGTCGGGACGGCTTTGCAGCAGGGACAGCAGGCGGAGCAGGCGCGCCGACGTCTCCAACATTTGTGCAGTATCCCATCGGATCCAGGAACAAGGCGTTCCGCATTTGTTCCTAGTCTCGGACCACCTACCAGGCATGAGGAGAAGCGATGAACGACGAGATCCGCCCCTTCCGCATCGAGATCCCGGGGGCCGACTTGGGGGACCTGCGCGACCGGATCGGCCGCGTCCGCTGGCCAGACCCCGTGGAGCGAATGGACCCGACCGACCGGAGCCGGGGCATCCCCGAGGCCGACTGGCCGAGCTGCTCGAGCGCTGGCGGTCGTCCTACGACTGGCGGGCGCAGGAGGCTGCGCTCAACGAGCTGCCGCAGTTCACCACCGTGATCGACGACCAGTTGATCCACTTCGCTCACGTCCGGTCCAGCCGGGCCGACGCCCTGCCTCTGCTGCTGCTCCACGGCTACCCAGCTCGTTCGCGGAGTTCGCCGGGATCGTGGGCAGCCTCGTCGAGCCGGCGGACGGGCCTGCGTTCCACGTGATCGCGCCGTCGCTGCCCGGCTTCGGGTTCTCCACCCCCTTGAGTTCCCCCGGGTGGGCAATGAGCCGGACCGCCCGCGCGTTCGTGGAGCTCATGCGCCGCCTCGGCTACGAGCGCTACGGCGTACACGGCGGCGACATCGGTGCCGGGGTAGCCGGAATGGTCGCGGGGAACGACGAGGCGCACGTGATGGGCGTGCACATCGTCACGGACCCGATGACGGCGGCGAACACTGCGACCTTCATCCCCGGCATCGCCGACCGGCTGGACAACAGCAACCGGATCGACACGTTGATCCTGGAGCGGATGGACGCGTTCACGAACGACGGGTCCGGCTATCTCGCGATCCAGCAGACCCGACCGCAGACGATCGGTTACGCGCTCGCCGACTCGCCGGTGTTCCAGCTCGCGTGGATCGCCGAAAAGTTCCACGACTGGACGGACGTTGCGATCGACCGCGATCTGTTGCTGACCCACGCCAGCATCTACTGGTTCAACCGCGCTGGTGGCGGCGCGGCGCACGTCCTCTACGACCAAGCGCACTCCGCCGACTGGGGCGCACCCGCGCAAGTGCCACATGGGTTCTCGGTGTTCGGCACCGACAAGACGGTCCGGAAGCTCGTGCCCGCGCCCGACGATGCGTTCTGGACCGAGCACGAGCAAGGGCTGCACTTCCCAGCGATGGAGATGCCCGCCCAGCTCGCGGCGGACATCCGGGCGTTCTTCGGTGAGCTCCTAAATCAACTCGGGAAGGTGCGTCTATCCGCCGCAAGCTGGCTCGCCCCGCTGTCGTGTCGGCATCGAGGCTGGTGTCGTCGGCCAGCGGGGTGGCCTCGGGACAGGCTGCGGCGTTGGTGCTTCTCCCACCCACCCTTTTGGGTCAGGTGGCGTCATCCGATCGGCCACTATTTGCGGCCGTTCCGGTGAATTTCAGCGTTTCCCCCCCACCTCCGAGACCGCGGATCGCAACATGGATGGACCACCGACCGCTGGGGTTCACATGCGCTATGAAGCTCGACACCGTACGACACCAGGGACCGTCCGCCGGCTACGGCGTTCGGTGCTTGCGATGACAATCTCGACGATGGCACTCGCGACCGGAACCGCGAGTAGCTCGGCGTTCGTAGTCACCGGCATCGAGACCCCGATCCCACCCCGCTGGGTCCCATCTCGGCGTCGTCTGCCCCTCGAGTCCGATGACCTGGGAAGATCCGGTCGTCGTGACGCCATCGCGCATGGCCAACGACGGGTACCGGACCGGAGCCCACGCACATGCCGACCGGATCGATCAGATCCCGGAGGCCGCGCTCGTGGCCTACCAGCGGTCTGCGCTCGTCCTGCGCGAAGCATCGCCTCGTTGCCGGCCGCGCTGGACGCTCCTGGCAGCGGTGGGACGGGTCATCACCGACCACGGCCAGCGCGGTGACCGCCGCGTCGACAACGAGGGCACAGTCCACCCCGCAATCGTTGGGAAGCCCCTGCTCACGCGAGGAGGACGCGTCGATGACACCGACGGCGGGTTGCTCGATCTGGACCGGCGGTTCGACCGGCCCGTGGGCCCGATGCTCCTTGCGCCGACTGACTGGTCGGTCGTGGCGGTCGACGGCGACGCCGACGGGGAGCGGAACCCGCAGGACCTCGACGACGCCTCGCTCGCGCTCGCCGTCCTCCTATGCGCCCGCGGCAAGGACCTGTCGACCCGCGCGGCCAAGCGGGCCGCGCTCAGGCGGATCGACGACACTCCGGGATTCGTGCGGGCGGTCCTGGGGGTCAAGTTCGCTTATCGCCGGCAACTCCGCTCAGGGTTGGCGACGGTGGACGTCGAGCCCCCCGCCACGATCCCCACACTGCCAATGGCGCCCACGGCGAGGCCGACCGACAGGACTCCGCAGTCCGGCCCGACCGGGGAGAACCAGCATCCTGACCAGAACGACCAAGGTGACGACCCCGATCTCCCTGCCCCCGAGCCCGACCCGGAACCCGAGCCCGACCCGGAACCCGAGCCCGACCCGGAGCCGGAGCCCGACCCGAGCCGGAGCCCGAGCCCGAGCCCGAGCCCGAGCCGGAGCCCGAGCCCGAGCCCGAGCCCGAGCCGGAGCCAGCCAGCACCGACGTCACCGCGACCTACGACGCCGCGGCCTTCCACATCCGCGCGACCGCCGTGGTGAGCGCGGCCGGCACGGCACCGTCGGGTGCGGTGACCTTCACACTGACCGGCCCCGGTGGCGTCACGGTGGCCGAGGCAGCGCTTGCCGGAGGATCTGCGACCGCCCAGTTCGAGGTGACGGAGCCCGGCGCGTATACCATCGCAGCGTCGTACACCGGCACCCAGGACCAGCCTGGATCTAAGGACAGTGTTGTCGTCCAGGTCACCCTGCCGACCTCAACCGAGCCGTCGACCGAACCGAGCGACGAAGGCAAGTGACTAGCTGGCTGTAGGTCGCGTCAAGTCCGTGGGCCTCGTGCTCGTCGACGACCTCCATCGTCGCCGACAACTTGCGGGGATCCACCCCGATGAAGACGTGCTCCATGCGCTGTTCCTGCCTGCGCTCGTACCGGTAGGGACGGCGAGGTGGGCATCGCTGATGCGAGCTGGGCAGTCCCCTCTTGAGCCACGCCTCGTCACGATGCCCGGCGGGCCGCGAGACCGGAAGTGAGCCACACCCGACGACGGGTGGGCAGCCCAGAAGAGAGCCGCCCGCCGAGCACCTGGACCGGAGTCTGGCCTGACGCCGACCCTGCGAGCAGTCTCTAGTAGCCCAGAATGGGTCGCTTTCCATCCCGTTACGGTGACCAGCACGCGAGTGGGCGAGGTCGACAACCTTGTCAAAGGCGCGCCCTGGCGTATGTCCAGCCTGACAGCGTCCAGGCATTCGCGCACTTAGGACATGTCGGGCGGGACGTCCGGCCGGACGAGTCCCGACTCGTAGGCTGCCACGACCACCTGGGTCCGGTCTCGCAGACCTAGCTTTCTCAGGATGCTGGCGACGTGGGTCTTGACGGTCCACTCGCTGATCACGAGCGCGTCCGCGATCTCCGCGTTCGACATCCCGGTTGCGATCGCCCGGGCGACCTCGAGCTCCCGACCGGTCAGGCTGGCGAGGTCGCTCGGGGCCGGCGACAACGCACCGGCGGCCCGGCGACGCTGCGCCTCGGCGAGCAGAGTGGTCGCCTCCGCCAACCGCTGCGCCAGGTCGCGGTTGTCTCCGGTGACCAACTGGAGCTGCCCGGACCTCTGCGCCACGGCAAATCCCATCAGCCATGCTGATCCGTAGACGATCGCCATGAAGGCGCCGTCACCCTCGGCCCGGGCGAGGAGCGCGACTGAGACCAAGATGGTTGCGGCGCTCAGCGCCGCCTTGGCGGCGCCGGCGTAGGCACTGCTCGAGTAGGCGGCTACCAGCATCGCGGTCAGGGTTGCCAGTCCTTCGGTCGGCGTGGTGAGCCAGCTCTGGATCACGGCCGCTCCGAACACGACGGCGAGGACCGCGACAGGCGCTGGACGACGCAGCGCCAACGGCAGGGTCATCGCGAGCGTGGTGAGTGAGAGCACGGGACGCGACCCGGTCACCTCTCCGACGCCGGGCAGCAGACCAGGTGCCCAGATCTCGACCTGGGTGGCGAGCGTCAGAGCTGCCGCCACCACGATGTCCATCGTGGTCGGCCGCAGATCCGGCATCCATCTCATGGGCGGGACGGTACCCACATGAGGGTCCCTCCGGGCGTCACTCTCGAGAGCGAGATCGGCCCGAACCGCTCGGTGGAGCGATGCGGCGCGGCCGTGAGCTGACCGATGTTGGACGTCCGAACGCACCACACACTCCGGAGGTCACCATGGCTCGACTCACCACCAAGCTGCTCTACGCCGCACTTCTGGGCCAACTGGTCGCCCAGCTCGGTTGGATCGACCCGCTGTTCATCCCCCTGGTCCTGGCCGGTCCGCCACTGACCGGAGCGATCCTCTCCTCGCGGCGAGTCAGCTACGCGTGGGTGGCGGTCCTCTGGGCGAGCACCGGGGTCGGCATGGCGTGGTCGGACTGGGTCGTCAACCAGTCCGACGTCGTGTTCCACCTGGCGCTCGCCGTGCTCATGCCGCTGCTGGCGGGCATCGGATGGGGGGTCGTTCGGCTGACCGGCCGCCGACAGGTGCCTGCGGCCTGACAGGCGTCGCCACGTGGCCGCACTGGCTGGATCCCCGGCAAGCTCTGCGTGCCCATCCGAATCCGAGTTCGGGCCCCGGCCTCGACGTGGGTCGGGCAGGTCGCGCCACCGGCTGTCAGCCCTCGGACACTTCGAGCACGAGCTTGCCTCGGCTTTCGCCGGCGGCGAGTCGGGCGAATGCTGCGGGGGCATCCCGGAGTGGGTACACGTGGTCGATCCGCGGCGTGACGGCGCCCTGGGCGACGAGGGCGGTCACCGCCTCGAGCTCGGCTCGCGACTGGGGGACGACCAGCACGCCGACTCTCTTTCCGGTGGCACGTCCCACCAGCGGGCCGGCGACCGCGGTGCCCAGCAGGATCCTGGCCAGGCCGCCCACCATCGCGTACCTCCCGCCGCGCCGCAGGGCGCGGTGCACGCGGAACGGGCGAGCGACGGGCCACGAGATCCACGATCAGGTCGAAGCTGTCGCGCTCGTCGGCCCAGTCCTCAGTGGCGAAGTCGATCGTGCGGTCGGCCCCGATCCCGCGCAGGAAGTCGCCCTTGTCGGCTCTGTCGACCGCCGTCACCTCGGCCCCGGCATGCTTGGCCAGTGCGACAACGAACACACCGCCGGCGCCACCCGCGCCGTTGACCAGAACCCGATCTCCCGGCCGGACATCGGCGGTCGCCCTGCGCGCGATGCCGCCCGCCTGCGGGATCGTCGAGGCCTCCGCGAACGACAGCCCGCCAGGCTTCCGAGCCAACAGCTTGGGTCGCGTGCAGACGAACTCGGCAAGCCCGCCCCGGTATCCGGCCAGCTCGCCGAACACCTCGTCTCCCACGGCGTACTCCGTGACCGCACTGCCGACTGCCGCGACGACGCCCGCGACGTCGGATCCCGGCACCGGGTGCCGCGGTCGGCGCAGCCCGTTGGACCACCGCGCGTACGCCGGACTTCCCGCCAGGTTCTCACGGTCCGAGCCGTTCAAGGAGACCGCACGCACTCGCAGCAGAACCTCGTTGTCGGCGGGGACGGGCTCCGGGAGCTCGCCCAACCGGAGGACGTCCGGAGGGCCGTACCTGTCCTGGATGACAGCTTGCATCGGGACCCCTGTCTGCGACCGACGCCGCTCGCGTCGCAGACCGATGCTACGGGTCTGGAGCAGCCGCTTCCCGTGGACCCGGACTGGCGCGGGACGGGCTGGGCCCTTGGGTGCGACATTCCGCCGCCTTTCGGCGCGGTCTCCGGTCAGTCCCACGGACCACGGGGTGCACACTTGAACCGTGCCGCTGTTCGACGAGGTCCTCAAGCGCAGAGTTGTGATCCTCGACGGCGGGATGTCCAACGCCCTGGAGGACCGAGGTCACGATCTCTCCGACGACCTGTGGACGGCGCGGCTGCTCCGTGATGACCCCGCTGAGATCGTCGCTGTGCACCGCGCGTACTTCGAGGCGGGCGCGGACGTCGCGACGACGGCGAGCTACCAGGCCAGCATGCCCGGGCTGATCCGCGCCGGTCTCTCCGATGAGGCCGCGGCCGGACTGATCCGGAGCAGCGTCCGCCGTGCCCGGGAGGCGGCGGAAGCGGTCGCCGCGTCGACCGGGCGGGAGCTCCTGGTCGCAGCCTCGGTCGGACCCTACGGTGCCGCGCTGGCGGACGGCTCTGAGTACCGCGGCAGGTACGGCGTCTCCGCGGCCACCCTCCGCGACTTCCACGCCCCGCGGCTCGAGCTCCTCGCCTCGGCGGCTCCGGACCTACTGGCGGTCGAGACCATCCCAGACCTTGACGAAGCCGAGGTCCTGGTGCCGCTGCTGGACGCGCTCGGCGTGCCGGCGTGGTTCTCCTACTCCGTCAGCGGCGGCGAGACGCGCGCGGGGCAGCCGCTGGTCGCGGCGTACGAGGTCCTAGCCGGGAGTACGGCGGTCGTCGCCGCCGGGGTCAACTGCTCGGCGCCCGCCGACGTCCTCACCGCCGTCGAGACGGCGGTCTCGGTCACCGGGAAGCCAGGTGTCGCCTATCCCAACCGCGGCGAGGCGTGGGACGCCCGGTCGCACTCCTGGGCGGGACAGGGATCGTTCGACCCCGCACTCGCTACCACCTGGGTGGAATCGGGGGCACGCCTGATCGGCGGCTGTTGCCGGGTCGGACCCGCGGACATCGCGCGACTGGCGACGACGCTCCTCCGCTGATGCCATCAAGAGTCGGCCGCGTCACAGCGCTTCCCGCTGGCGTAGCTGATCGGTGACGCAGCTCGCGCTCGGTGGGTTTGTCAGACGTTGACGGCGCTGATTTGGTGTTGCTTATGCCAACTTGAGGTCTCTCTTCGGTCATGGGCTGCGCAGCGCGCGCGGCGGTGACGGCTGACCGCTCCTCGGAGCCACAACGTGGGAAGCCGGTGGTGCCGCGACAGCTGCCCCCGGCGCGTCCGGTCGGTCACCTCGCGATGGCATCCGAATCTCGACGGCGCACCAGCATTTTCTCCGGTCTTACAGCAGTCGAGGCCGCTGTCTGCGATGAGAGCCGCGTACCGGTTTTCGGGTTCCGCGATGCCTCCGATCGCACTGCGGCGGAGAACCGTCGTCGACCCCTGGCACGCGCTGGGCGCACCCGTCACGGCCTGCGCGCCGTCCGCCGAGCACGTGCGGTGGCTCGGGCGCACCGAAGCAGATACCACGGCGAAGGAGGAACCCAGCCCAGCTGGACGGCCATCCCCTGGTCGTCGCGGACCGCCCAGTGCTCGGCGACCATGCCATCGCGCATCCGGCCGAAGTGCACGTGTGCGACCTTGAAGCTGGCGCCCGTCGGTGCGAACGCCCGCTCGACGCTGCCGTTGGCGGCGTAGATGACGAAGGCGCCGGTGTGGCGGCCTGACATGGTGCCATAGGTGACGACGAGGTGGTCCTCGACGACGACGTGGTCGATCTCGAAGGCGAGCTCACTGAACGCCGAGGTCAACCATCGCGCGGTGGCCAGGAATGCCTGGGGTCCCTGGCCCCGCGCCTCGGGCGGCTCGGCGACCGCCTCGCGGTTGACGGCTTCGGGGTGGATGGTGCAGCGAAGGACGTCGATGTCCACCGCGGCCATGGCGTGGACCCCGTCGATCATCGTCGCCGCGAGCGTGTCACGGACAGAACTGGGGGTGTTGAGCGACATGGACTCCTCCTTGGTTACAGCCAACTGTAATGAAGTAGGTACAGTAGGCTGTAACGACCGCCCGCGTCCACTCCCAAGCTCTTGTCCGGACCACCGAGGAGCAAAATGGAATCAATCTCGCGTCGGACCAGTGCAGCGCTCAAGACCCGACGCAGTGTCGTGGAGGCGGCTCACATGGCCTTTCTCGAGCGCGGCTACTCCGCCACCACCATCAAGGACATCGCCGAGCGGGCCGGGGTCTCACAGGAGACGATCTACAAGGGGTTCGGCAGCAAGGCGAACCTTCTAAAGCCGCGTACGACGTCGCCATGGCAGGCGACCACGACCAAGCGCCCATCGCCAGCCGACCCGAGGGCCGCGCGGCCCTCGAGGCCACCACCCCGGTCGCTGCCGCAGCAGCCTATGCCGACCTCGCGGAACTCCTGATGACACGCGCCGGTTCGCTGACCCGTATCGTCCTCGCCTCCCGGGGGGCCAGCGACGAAGTTGAGGACTTCGCGGCCGCGATCGACACCGAGCGCCTCAGGGGAGCGGCCGCGGCCGTCCGGCGCTGGGCGGACAGTCGCTGGCTACGCCCCAGTATGGACGTCGACAAAGCCCGGGACATCCTGTGGGTGCTCACCTCACCCCACGTGTACACGATGACACTCGAGCGCGGCTGGAGCACGCACGCCTACCGTGACTGGCTCGCACAGGCCCTCCTAAGCCAGGTCTTGGTCACCGATCAGTGACTTCCACTGCGCGACAATGAGCGGCCCCCGGACCCGGCGCAGCCATCCCCGAGCTGGTTCGGTGGCGGGCCAAGATGACTTCCTCCGATACGCTCGCAAAAGCTGCCCCCTGGTGGCCACGGTACTGGCCGTAGTTGCAGCGCACGTTCACGCCGCAGGCAGCGTGCGCCGCATTCGCCCCTCTCCTCGATTCGAGCCTCAGTCCGTGTCCCGGAAGTCAGAGCGCCAACAGGCACGCGAGGCGATGGCGGGCTACCACGCGACAAAACTCGCCGAACTCGTCGCAAACGAAGCCGAGGCACTGCCCGATTCCGCGACGGTGAGCTGGACGCGTTCGACGTCGACCGGTGCCATTTCAGTAGTCCCGTGCTGCCAACGAAGTACCACCCAGCGAATTTCCTTGAGGCGACACAAGCCGAACGTGCGACACTCCCGTGGTTAGTCAAGCGGCTGCGGCTGCGGCTCCGCGCGGCCGAGGACGGCGTGACCAACGGCGTCACGGAGGGCAAGACGTCGACGTCGCCGAGGACGACCGTGGCTACCTGGCCGAGCGGCTGCAGGCCTACGCCGCCACCGGCGGCCTGCCCGTCTGACCGACGCCGGCACCCGTGGCGATCGTGGCCCGCTGGCGCCCTGTCACGATCGCGTGGGGCCAGTTCCTGTACTCCTCGTGTCACTGACGCAGTGATGCGATGCTGTGCTGCGTGGCACTGCACGACGAGCTCGCGGCCCTCCGGGCCCACGTCGGGCCCCAGGTGTTCGCCGATCCGGTCGCGTTCCGCGCGGCGTTCGACGACTTCGTCCCCGAGGGCTCGGCGTCGACCGGCGAGATCAGCCTGCTCGTCGGCGCGGTCGCGACCGGCGCATTGCAGCGGCTCTCCGAGCAGCTCGCCCTCGGCGCGGACCCGGAGACGTCGATCGCGAGCCAGGGCGACCTGTTGGCCCGGGATCGCGGCACCACCGAGTCCGCGGGCGCCCGCTGGGCCCTCTCCGTCCTCGCCCATGCGACGGGCGCGATCCCGGCCGAGATGGTGCCCACCCGGCCGAGACCTGCCCCGACGCAGCGGCCGACCCCGGGCCGACCCAGGGTCTCGCCGATGTGACACGCGTCGTCAGCACGGGCCGCCCGACCGACCGTCCCCACCGACCCCACCGTCCCCACCGACCGCGCCGTCCGAGCCGTCCCGGCGCGGCGTCAACCGCCTGCTCGTCGCCGCCGTCGTGGTGCTGGCCCTCGTCGCGGGCACCGCCGTCGCGCTGCTGTTTCCGCGACGGCGACCCGGACGACGCCGCCGACGACCGCTCCGACACGTCCAGCGAGGCCGCCGGCCCGGACGACGAGGTGCTCGACCAGATCGAGCTCACCGAAGCCGGGAGGATGGCGCAGGTCCGGCTGGTGCGGAGCGGAACGGAGGCCGACCTGGTGCTGCTCGTAGAAGCCGACGGCGCGTACACCGAGGTCGACCGTAAGGAAGCTGCCTGCCCCTACACCGACGATGCCTACAACCCACGGATCGAGAACCTCGGCGACCAAGAGATCCTCTGGGCATGGCAGATTCGGGGCAGCGACAGCGGCTTCAGCGAGGAGGGCCAGGTAAAGGTCGCCGAGGAGCTGCTCAACCCGTTCGGGATCGGCGAGGAGCCCTGCCCCTAGCAACGTCGAGTTGTGAGCGACACCGGCGAATTCCGCATCGAGCACGACTCCATGGATGAGGTCCGGGTTCCTTCCTGGGCGCTCTGGAAGGCGCAGACCCAGCGGGCGATCGAGAAACTCGGTCGCGGTCGCCGGGCAAGACCGCTCCGCGCGTAGCTGGCCCCTCAACACTGCTGATATCCGGTCCTGGGCCCGTCAAAACGGCCTGACCGTCAGAGACCCACCTCGCCCCGGACCGCATAGCCGCTGCCACGGACTCGTTCGAGGGTTCAGGGTTCGCTCCGCCCGACCGGGTGCCAACGACAGCTCATCGATGTCGTCGATGGCAGCCGCTACCTTCCCGAGAGCACCGCTCCCGCCCTCCACTGTGGCGGGACTTCGGCGTCGCTCGAACGTAACCCGCCCGGCCTAGGTGCGCTAGTTCTGATCTCCCGCCTGTGGAGAACCCTGTGGACAAAGTTCAACCGTTTTCGCTGCGCCTCAATGGCCGGCCGTCTACTCGCTCACTCGCCAGACCGCCAACATCGGGAGCGTGCACCCCCCGCTGAAACCGCCCCCGTAGAGGTCGCCCGCCAAGGTTGAAATGGGAAGAGTGCAAACCCAGGCGGCGCCGGTGCGACCGTTCATGGTCCTCACGGCGTCCCGGAACGTACCGCGGGCGCCCATGTTCCCAGGTGCACCGCCTCTGTGGACCTGCCCCTGAGGGCACTGACCGCAAAGGTCTTTGCCTAGCCCATAGCGCCCAGAAAGGGCTACGGAGCTTGGACCGGCTAGCGATTGCGTTCCGCGGACGTCCCTCGCCGGGCGGTCCTCGTCCTTCATGGTGAATACACAGGACCTCCGGAGCCGCCGCAGCGAGTAGCTCCCGGCAGATTGGGGTGGGCACACGTCTGGCGGTGTGTTCGTTCGCGGACCGCGATCCCCTCGCTACTGTTCCTTGGATGACCGACCACCCCGCGCTGGCCCAGCTCACCCGCATGGCCCAGGAATCGGCGGAGGCCTACCTCGCCGGCGACCTCGACACCTACGCCAGGGTGTTGCCGCACGCGGACGACTTCACGCTGATGCCACCGTTCGGTGGGCCGATCAGGCGGGGCTTTGTCCAGGACGACGAGACGCGCGAGGCCACCCGGAGCACCTTCCGGGGCGGCCGGGTAAAGGTCGAAGTCGAGGCGTCGTACATAACCGACGACCTCGCTGTGCTCGCGGTGGTAGAGCGACAGCGCGGTCTGGTGGGCGAGCTCTCCGAGCAGGACTGGTCTCTGCGCGTCACGCTCGCCTTCCGAAGTGATGGCGGACAGTGGCGGCTTGTGCACCGGCATGCGGACGCACTGGTCCACACCGTCGGTTGGACCACGCTCTCGCAACTCGCGCGCGGCGAACTCCCGGACTGAGCTACCGCTCCCCAACAGTCCGCGCACCAGGCGCCACCGCACCCCGATGCCAAGCAATCCCAGCACGCAACGGTTCTCGTACGCCCCGAGCCGGATCTGGAACACCTCGAGCTCACCTACGGACACCAGCTTCGACAACACGCCGCCGTCGTGTTACCCGGGCAACCCGACGCAGCCCGCGAGAGTCAGTGCCCGCCGGGGGCTTCGCCGGCAGCGGATCCCATTCGGACCAGGCGAACCTGCGTCACACCGCCGCCTTCGGGTCACTGCAGGACTGGCCTGCGTCGTGTGTGCCGACAGAGCCGTTTTCGTCGCCCGCGTTCCGGCGGCGTTCGGTGGGTCCACCTCGGTTCGGTGCGGCGTGCTCAGATCGCTCGCACCTCGGACAGCCGCCTCAGCGCGTACTCGTCCTTCCAGCACACGGCCGCTTCCCATGCGGCCGACGCTTGCGCGGCGACGTCGTGCGCGTCGTCGTCGAGAGCGGCGGCGTTGTAGGGAAGGACCAGATCGAGGTCGGGGACGTCGACGTGCGACTCGTCCCAGTCGATCAGCGTGACCTGATCGGCGGTCACCAGGACGTTGCCAGGATTGTCGGGATTGCCGTGGACCACGCACCTCTCGACGTCCGGCAAGTCGCGCCCACGCCGCTCGACACCGGGCGACAGCCTCGGGCGGCATCGCGGCGAGATCGATCCTCGTCCCGGTCTCGGCGTGCAGCAGATCGGTCGCCGATCGCCAGCCCGGGCGCTGCGGCCAGCCCTGCGTCAGCCGATGCAACCGGCGAAGTGTGTCGGCCACGCATCGCCAGTCGGCCTCCGTCGTCGGCGGTTCACCCTCGACGTGGGTCATCACCACCAGACCGTCGGCGAACAATCGGCCGTCCAGGGTGGGGATCGGCACCGGCACGGGCAGACCCTCACGGTCGAGGTAGTGCAGGAGCGCAGTCTCCCACTGAAGATCCGGGTCGCTCCTGGACCCCGCGCGACCGACCACAAGACGCCCGTCGAGGCGCACGCTCCATACGTCGTTGGAGCTTCCGCCCGGGAGCGGTTCGAGGCGAGCGACGTCGTCACCCCACAATGCCAATGACTCCCATCCCACTCGCGACATCGTCGCAGAGCCCTGGACAACGCGAAGCCCTCAACTGCCAGCTCGCCGGAACAGCCGACGAAAGCCAGTGATCGCCTCCGCCGGCCCTCACTCCAGGGACAGGGCGGCAACGCTCAGCTGGACGCACATGCCGATGAACTCGTCAGACATGCATCACTCCGCCGCCGTGCGGGCTGGCCGTACCCACGTCGGCGTGCCCGCTAAGAGGTCAGCCTCAGACGCAGGTCTCTGCCGAGGAGGTCGGCCAGGCGGGCGGATTCCCGCTCCATCGCTGCGTCGGGTCGTCGACGCTCGTCGAGCCAGGTCACCGTGAGTTCGTCACCCTTCCGGGCCCATGTCCCGCACACGACCCCGCCGACGATCACCGGGTTGGCCTTGCGGGTCATGAGGTCTCGTCGGGACGAAGGGGTGATGTGGACGTCCTTGGTGCCGGGACCGATCACCCATTGGTCGTGCCCGGGAAGGAACCGCACCGCCTCAGATGGGGGCGAGGCCTCAAGTGCCTCGACGTCCTCGCGCACCGACATACGCCGCAGTGCCTTCGACATCGACCGCGACCAGCCGGTCGCCGAGCTCGGAGAACCAGGCCTCGAGCCGTCTACGGCCCGCACTCAGACCTTCGCCGAGCCAGTAGTGAAGCCGATCGAGCGTTGCCGGCCCATACGTACGGAAGTACGCGGTGACGGCCCGCGGGCCAGCGTCGTCAAGGTCGGGGATGCCCCGCCACCTCGGGTTGCTGTCGAGGCGCTGAAACGTGTGCTGTCCATCTCGCGGCGGACCGAAGCTCATGTCTCCCTGCCAGGTCAGCGGCTTGAGCAGGGTGCCCGCCCCCTCGTCGAAGACCGGCTTCAGGTGCCGATACGCGCGGTGCCCCGTCAATGCCCGGCCGAGCTCGACGACGGTCAACGGCCCGTCGCTCAGCGCCGCGCGCACGGCGGCCCGGAAGTCCGGCCAATCCGATGGAGTGAGCCGGTAGTACTCCACCCAGCTCGGCAGCTCCCACTGCCGGCCAGCCGACCGGAGGGCCAGATAGATTCCGCCCTCCTCGGGCGAGAGGTAGTGCATCGACCCGCGGAACGCGAACGCCTTGATCACCTCCCCGCTAGCCAGCGCCACCGCGAGCTCGCCTGGACGCGACGTAGCACGGCGGGTCCGAACCGCAAGCTCAGCGAGCGACTCATCCATCGAGAGCACCGCGCCGAGCCGACGCACGACACCCGCAACAGAGTCAGACCCAACGGGGTCGAGAAGCTGTCGCTCCATCCGCCAAGACAGCGCCCGCGCCCACGTGAACGACAGCCTCGGTCGACCTGCTCATCCCCATAGCCTCGCACCGACCCCGAACGAAAGTCGTCCTGCTCGGTGGCCAGTCCCTCGTGACCATCCACCCCAGCGGGGCGGCCCAGACCCCGCGTCACTCCGCCGCTATAGGGGCGGCGACTTGACGTGCAGCCGCCGCCGCGACGCGGGTCGGGACACACAGACGCGGGCGATGTGCACTCCTGCGCTCACATCGCGTCTGTGGCCCTCGCCCGCCAAGACGCCATAGGAAACGTGCACGCGTCGGCGGTTGCCGGGACGCGAGCATCCACTAAGGCCCGCGAACTGGTCCCACCCGGACGGCGCACGGTCCAGACGCGGCGAGCCGGACGCAACGCGGTGTCGCGTGCGGGGTCGGGTGACCGCCGGTCGTTGTATCAGGGCGCACCTCGGGCGCTCCTCATTGGGGAGGATCCCTTCGACCCAGGAGACCGACGTGACGTCGACGAGCGCGCTGGAGAACCGCCGGGAGTGCATCGCTCCACTGCCGGAGGCCGAGACCCCTCGGCTGCATGTTGATACGGCGGTGGTCGAGGACGCCTATCTGGCGCCTCGGCGCGGCTCTTCCCGGAGTGCGGCTGCACTATGCGGTCAAGGCCAATCCGGCACCGGCCGTGCTCTCGCGACTGCACCGCCTCGGCTGCGGCTGGGACGTGGCCAGCCCGGGCGAGATCCGCGACGTACTGGCCACGGGTGGCCGAGCCGAGGACGTGTCGTACGGCAACACGGTCAAGCGAGCTGCGGACATCGCCTACGCATACGAGATGGGGGTGCGCACGTTCACGCTGGACTCTCCGGGTGAGCTGGCAAAGCTCGTCGAGCACGCGCCGGGCTCGCTGCTCCTGGTGCGCATCACCACCAGCGGAGCGGGCGCCGACTGGGCGTTGAGCTCGAAGTTCGGTTGCCACGCCGAGGAGGCGGAGCGACTGCTGCTCGCCGCCGCACGAGCCGGTCATCGCGTGGGCGTCGCGTTCCACGTCGGGAGTCAGCAGCGGGATCCCGGAGCGTGGCACGTACCACTGCGGACCACAGCCGCGCTGCGCAGAGAGCTGCGCCGCCACGGGACGGACCTGGCGATGGTCGACCTCGGCGGTGGCTTCCCGGCCGACACCGTCGAGACCGCACCGCCGGTACGCGCCTACGGGGCGGGCGTGATGAGTGCGGTGCGCGCCGCGTTCGGCCGCGACGTTCCGCCGCTGATGGCCGAGCCGGGGCGCGTCCTGGTGGCGCACGCGGGTCTGCTGGAGACCGAGGTGCTGCTGGTCGCCGACCGAGCCGACGGCCGATGGGTCTATCTCGACGTCGGCGTCTTCGGCGGGCTCGCCGAGACGCTGGGCGAGTCGATCAAGTACCGCGTGGTCGCCCATCGTGACGGGCGGCCGCTGGCCGGACCGGTGTTGCCCGTCGTCCTCGCCGGCCCGACGTGCGACAGCGTCGACGTGCTCTACCGCGAGTACCGGTATCAGCTGCCGGCCGACCTGAGACCGGGCGATCGACTGGTGTTCCGTGCCACCGGCGCCTACACCACGACGTACGCCTCGGTCGGCTTCAATGGGCTCGCACCGCTGCGCGCGACGTACCGGTGAACGCGCGAGCAGGAGCGGCCGGTGCGCCGACGTACCGCGACGCGCTGGCCGTGCGGCCGCTCCGGCTGCTGCTCGCCTCTCACGCGCTGGCCACGACCGGGCAGCTCCTGCTCACGTTGGCTCTCGGCCTCGCGGTGCTCGACAGGAGCGGGTCCGCGCCCGGGACGTCGTTGTCGGTCGCTCTGGGGTTGGTGCCGTACGCCGTCTGCTCAGGTGCTGCGGGAGTCGTCGCCGATCGCTGGTCGCGCAGCGCCGTGCTCGCCGGTTCGGCCGCGGTGCGCTGCGGGCTGGCAGCAGGGTTCGTCCTCGCGATCGCGACAGGCGCGCCGACGTGGCTGTTGGTCGCCGTCGTGGTCGCCAGCTCGGTCGCGGCCACCGTGGGGTATCCGGCACTCGCCGCCGCCACCGTCCAGTGCGTCCCGGACCGCGAGCTGCCGCCCGCGAACGCACTGGTCACGGGTGCCGAGAACGCGCTGTGGATCGCGGCCCCCGGGATCCTGGGTGCGCTGACCCTGCTCGGCCTCGGACCCGCCGGCGTGACCGCGGTGGCATCGCTCCTGCTCGCCACCGGCGCTCTCTGCGCGTACGCCGCTCCGCTTCCTCGCCTCTCCGCGGCGACGTCGGCGACGACCCCGTTCGCGGGTGTGCTGCTGGTCGTGCGTATCGCTCGGGTTCGCCGGCCGATGCTGGTAGCGATCTTGAGCAACCTGCTCTACGGGTATCTGGTCGTTCACCTGATCCTGGTGTCCGGATCCTCTCTCAACGCGGCCTTTGCCGCGGGCGCGTTCATGGCTCTGGCGTTCGCGCACCGCCTGGCCGGCACTGTGCGTCCCTCAACGATGTTGGTCGGCGCGATGGCAGCCTTCGCCGGAGCCGTCGGCGTGCTCGGTCTCACGGGTGCTGGGGCCGCCGGCATGTTCGCGATCGCGTTGGCGGGCGCCGCGAGCCTGGTGTCGGAGGTGCTCGCGGTCACCTTGCTCCAGCGAGCCGCGGCAGAGGAGGTAGTTGCCCGGCTCTTCGGTGTCTACGACCAGCTCAACGTCGGCGCCATCGCCCTCGGCTCCTTGCTGGCCGGGCCACTGGCGACAGCCCTGGGCGCGGGCGCTGCTCTGGTCGTCGTCGCGGTGACCTGTCTGGTGATCGTGTCGGTCGCTGTCGCACGAGTCAGCCTGGACCGGGTAGCCCTGGCTCGCGTGCCTTGAACGCAGCCGCGCGGCCGCGTCTGCGCGGACCCGACCCTGCGAGGAAGTCTCTAGTAGCCGCGAAGCGCGCGGCGTCCCACTCCGTGTCAGATGACCGTCGCACGTACGCTGAGCGGATGAGTCCCACGGGCGTCGCGGTCGTGTCCGGCGCCTCGCGCGGCCTCGGCGCGTCCATCGCCCGTCGTCTCGCGGCCGATGGCTGGCCGGTGGCGGTCAACTACCGCCGCAGCCGGCCTGAGGCCGAGGCCGTCGTCGGCAGTATCCGCGAGGCCGGCGGCGTCGCCGAGGCGTTCGGAGCGGACGTGGTCGACGAGCGGGATGTCGTCGACCTGTTCAAGGACGTGGGGCAGGTGCTCGGACCGGTGACTGCGGTCATCGCCAACGCGACCGGTCCGCAACCGGAGGTCGCCCTGGAGGAACTGACCTGGCGGACCTACCTCGACCAACTGGAGTTCTTCCTCAAGAGTCCGACGTTGCTGGTGCAGGCTGCTTTGCCCAGCATGCGCGCGGCCGGCGGTGGTCGGATCGTCCTGATCGGTTCGGACCTGGCCGATCGCGCAGTGCCGCGGGCGACGGCATATGTCGCGGCGAAGAACGCCCAGGTCGGGATCACGAAGGTGTGGGCGAAGGAGCTCGGTGCCGATCACATCACGGTCAACCTCGTGCAGCCCGGATGGATCCCGGTCGAGCGGCACGCCGGCATTGACACCGAGGCCTACGCCGCGGAGGTTCCGTTGCGCAGGATGGGGACGCCCGAGGACGTGGCCGCGATGGTGGCGCACCTGGTCTCGGACGCAGGAGGATTCATCACCGGCCAGCGGATCACTGTCAACGGTGGGCACGTGATGTGAGGCGACAGCCAGACCGGTCCACCGCGGATGTTGCCCGATGCATGCTGGCAGCGCAGTCCTTGTCGCGAAGCGGCAGCGCCCCGTTCCGCCTCAGTCGTAGCCGTCCCGCACCGCGTCCTCTCGAGAGTGACCACGCTCATCCCTCCCCGACTCCGTCCGGACGCAGCTCCGCCAAGTCGATCTCCATGAAGTCGGCGACGTCGGCGTTCCAGCGGTCACTGACGAACGCAACGTGGTCCGGGTGACCGTTGTAGGCGTTGTATGCCGCGGGGCTTGCAAAGTCCATCGTCACCGCGAGCTGATAGTTGTTCTTCAGCCCGACCTGACGCACCACCTCGAAGTTCTCGACCCCGTCGATAGCGGCGAGAGACCTCAGCGCCGCCAAGAACGCGTCGGCCTCGGGACTGCCCTCCATGTGTCGGAGTGTGAAGACGACGAGGTGCCGAATGCGGGATCCGCGCAGCGCTGTCATGGGCGGCGAATGTACACGGCTCGATGGAATGAGCGGACACGAGGCGCAGGGAGTCGGCTTCACGACCGCGCACCCTGCCTTCGGCCCGTCCCCGCGTCAGACCGCTCGCTAGGACGCGGACGGATTGGCGGGCGCTGAGGGTGCGCGGTTTGCATCCGCGGAACCGATCTGTTCAGGATGTGGTTACTTCTCTCGATCCTTCCCGGGCTGCGTCGCAGGCTCGGCAAGCGGTGCGGTCCGCAGAAGCCTCACCGAGACCTGAAAGGACATGCTGATGACTACGAAGGCTGACTTCCCCGACGAAGATTGGGTGCGCGTCGTCCGAGCCCCGTTCGTCGCAGGGATGGCCATCACGCTGGCTGACCCCGGCGGCCCGATCGAGGCCGCCAAGGAGTCGATGGCGTCAATCAAGGCCGCGACGAATCCTCCAAGCCGAGAACAGCTGTTGAGCGAGATCGCCCTCGACATCCAGGCGCAGGTCCAGCAGCACCACAACCCCGTCAAGGGATACCGCCCGGCGGGCAGCGCACCCGTCGGCGACCAAATCCTTCAGGAGCTCAGCGACGTCCGCGGGATCGTCAACGAGCACGCAACGCCGGAGGAAGCCGCCGCGTTCGGGGACTGGCTGGTCAGCACCGCAGAAGCTGCCGCGGAGGCGGCCAAAGAAGGCGGTTTCATGGGGTTCAAGGCGGAACTGGTCAGCGAACGCGAGACAGCAAATGATCGAGAAGGTCCGCTCAGCAGTGTCCTGACTTCCGGCGCTGCGCACGCCAGGCGCACACCGCCTGCGCTTCGGTCCGGCGGAAGGCCACCTCTCGGGCCCCTCCTGCGCAGACGTGTCGGCCGGGTCGGTGCGGAAAACCGCACCCCGCGGGTCGTGCTGACCGCACCAGGGGCACCCCGAGCAAGGCGGTCCCCACCCCCGGCCGTGCGCCTGGCCGGATGGTCCGATGGCGAAAAACGGCGTGTGCTGGAGCCATCCCCACGCAGCGAGAGGCAAGGCAATGGACCGGATCATCGAGGAAGAGAACGGCACCTACACCCCCCGCAGCACGCACCCGCACAACGGCTACTACGCGGGCGACTTCTCCTCGGTTCCGTTCAAGCAGCCCGACCTGCAGCTGTTGCTCAGGCTGACCCGACGAGCGACGTGACATTCACCCTGATCCTTCGCATGACAGAGGTTGTCAAGAATCACGTCAACACACGGCGCCGCTGGTGTCGGCGAGGACGTTCTTCCACGGTGACCAAGACGTCCGGTGTTGCGACCGAATCTACGTCATAACGCCGCGTCAACTCCCGCCTTAGTCCCAGTAAGTCCAGGCGATCCAGCGCTCGACGGAGATCGTGATCATCGCTGCCGCGGCGAAGGATTCGTCGTCCCAGCCCTCGGCGAAGTCGACACGCGAGTAGCGCCTATCGAGCGCACGCAGATCGGCCGAATCAGGCGGACGCTGCACGGTCGCCGGTCCTGACACCGAGACGTAGGTACGGGCGCTGCCTTCGGTCACCTCGACGCATAAGGTTCCCTGGCCCCGCCGCTCGACATTCCGCGTCTTCACATCTCGGGCGCCGGCGACAAAGCGGATCCGATCCTCCACAAACAGGAAGTGAACGGGGACCGAGTGGATCCAGCCACCGTCGCTCACTGACGAGAACACGCCCGTGAGTGGACGCGAGAGGAGTTCGACGGCTTCGTCACTGCTCAGACGGCGCTTATTGGGGTTTGCTTCTCCCGCCATGGGCTCCATTCTTCGTCGCGTCTGGCGGCCGCCGTACGGTCACTCCGCCGCCTCAACTTTCATGCGGGTTCAGGCGCTGGCCTGGAGCCAGACACAGAGAACGGACCATGCTGGGTCAGTGGCACTAGCCGTTTGCCTGCTCTTCGACGCCCGGTCGGACCTCCTAGTGCGGGGCCTGTGGTCGCGACTGGAGGACGCGGGCGTCTCCACGCTGGCGACCCACACGCATCGCCGCCATTATCCGCACCTGTCCTACGTAGTGCTTCGCAGCTGGGACCTGGCGCGTGCGCAGCAGGCGCTCTCCGTACTTCCAGCCGCCGAGCCCTTCACGATGTCGTTCCACGGCACGCTCGCCTTCCCGCGTGGCCGGGCGGCACTCGCGCCGGCCGTCACCGCCGACATGGCCTTGCGCCAGTGGCGCATCGTCACCGCACTCAAGGCCACCGGCGCGGAGCTGCACCGCAACTACGAGGCGGGCCAATGGGTGCCGCACGTCTCGGTTGCCACGCGCGCCCAGGGCGCCCAACTGGCCACCGTGGTCAAGGCGATCGCCGACGTCTTGCCGTTGACTGTCCGCGTCAACAGGGCCGCAATCGTCGACAGTGCCAATGGCCAGACCTGGCCGCTGCCCCACATCCCGTGACCAAGCGGCTCTCACCGTCCAATCCCGAATGCCACACCTGACTTTGGGCACAGGACTGGTGTCCGGCGAGATCGAGATGCGGTCTCCGTCCAGGACTCAGGGAGGGATGAGAGGTCATGGGCATGGGAGACAAGGCCAAGAACACGGCCGAGAACGTGGGCGGGAAAGCCAAGGAGGCCGGCGGCGAGGTTCGCGGTGACAAGCCCCTCAAGAACAAGGGAAAGCGTCAGCAATCGAAGTCGAAACTGAAGCAGGCTGGCGAGAACGTGAAGGACTCGGTCAAGAAGAAGTAGCAGCGCGCCAGGGCGCGAACTCGGGTTACCGCGAGTACGGAGAGCCCACGCATCCGTATCTGCGGTGATCCGGTTGTTGTGCACGCGCGTTTCTCCTGCCGGGAAGCGGGTACCACGCTGCAGGAGAGGGAGGTGAGCGCGATGAGGATCTTTCGTGCTCTGATTGGTTCTGTGCTGTGGCTCCTCGCCGGCATCCTGGGTCTGGTCGGCGTGATCCTCTGCGCGACGCTCATCCTGCTGCCGCTCGGGATCCCAGTGCTGATGCTGGCCCGCAAGCTGTTCGCCTACTCGATGGTGTTCTTCGTGCCTCGCAAGGTGCGGCACCCGGTGCAGGAGCTCGGGAAGTCCGCGCGCGGCGGGGCTGCTGACGCCGTCGACTCGGTGAAGAAGACGAAGAAGAAGACGAAGAAGAAGACGCCGGACGTCGATCTCAGCCCGGTCAGCAAGCGCGCCGGGAAGGTGTCCAAGGAAGGACGCTCCTTCCTGAAGCGTCAGCGCAAGCGCATCGCCTGATGCGCCGACTGCGCTGACGCCCGGACCTGCGGGTTCGTCGGACCGTCAGCCGCCCGTACGGACCCTCGCGGATTGAGTACGACGACTCAGGCGGTCGGTCTCGCGGCACTGCACGCTGGTGCCATGACCAAGATGACCTACGCGTTCTACCTCCAGTCAGCGATCTCGTTCGGTGCCGCCCTGATGTTCCTGATCGGTGGCATCTACTTCCTGCCGGCCGACGGCTGGGTCCGCGCGTTCCTCTGCCTCGGCGCCCTGTTCCTCGTGAACTCCTCGTTCGCCCTCGCCAAGTGCATCCGGGACCAGCAGGAGGATCGGGCGACCGAAGGGCGCGTCGCGCCGTACCGGTGACCCGCGGGTCACCACCGTTCGGGGAGACTGAGCACATGGCCGATCTCCCTCGCACCGCAGCCGCGCGCACCGCACGACTCGCCGCGCTCCCGCTCGGGTACGCCGGCCGCACGGCGCTGGGGTTCGGCAAGCGGCTTGGCGGCAGACCGGCCGAGGCGGTGATGACCGATATCCAGCAGCGGACCGCCGAGCAGCTGTTCCGCACCTTGGGCGAGCTCAAGGGCGGGGCGATGAAGTTCGGCCAGGCGCTCTCGATCCTCGAAGCGGCGCTGCCGGAGGAGATGGCGGCGCCGTATCGCGAGCACCTGACCAAGCTGCAGGACTCGGCCCCGCCGATGCCGACCCAGACCGTGCGCGACATCCTCTCCGCGGACCTCGGGCCCGACTGGAAGACCAAGCTGGTCTGGCTCGACGGCGGACCCACGGCTGCCGCCTCGATCGGCCAGGTGCACAAGGGGCGGTGGCACGACCCGGAGACGGGCATTCTCGCGAGGTCGCGGTCAAGGTGCAGTACCCCGACGCGCGCGCCGCCATCGACTCCGACCTCAAGACCCTCGCCCGGGCGGCACGCACGATCGCACCCCTGATCCCCGGGGTCGACATCAAGCCGCTGATCGAGGAGATCCAGGCGCGGGCCAAGGAGGAGCTCGACTACCCGCTCGAGGCGGAGGCGCAGCGGACCTTCGCAGCGGCCTTCGCCGGGGACTCCGAGATCGTCGTGCCCGAGGTGGTCGCGGTCGGACCTCGGGTGCTCATCACCGAGTGGCTCGAGACGCCGGCTTCGCTCGCGACGGTCATCACGGACGGCACCCCGGAGGAGCGCGACCACTACGGCGAGCTCTACGTGCGGTTCCTCTTCTCCGGGCCTGCGCGCACCGGCCTGCTGCACGCCGACCCGCACCCGGGCAACTACCGGATCATCCCCAACGCCGACGGGTCGCCCGGGCGGCTCGGGGTGCTCGACTACGGCGCGGTCGCGCGTCTCGTCGAGGGCGGCCTGCCCGAGCCGATGGGCCGGCTGGTGCGGCTGTGCGCTGCCGGCGACCGCGACGCGCTGATCGCCGGGCTCCGCGAGGAGGGCTTCCTCAAGGACCGGATCAATCTCGACCCCCAGCTCCTCATGGACTACCTCGCCCCGTTCGTCGAGCCGAGCCAGACCGAGCGCTTCCGGTTCTCGCGGGCCTGGATGCGCAAGCAGTTCCAGCGCATCAACAACCCGAAGGACCCGACCTACACGGTCTCGATCAAGCTCAACCTGCCTCCGTCGTACCTCCTCATCCACCGCACCTGGCTCGGTGGCGTCGGGGTGATGAGCCAGCTGGAGGCGGAGGCGCCCTTCCGGGCGATCATGTCGGAGTTCCTCCCCGGTTTCGCCGATCCCGTGGTCGGCTGACCGGGGGCGCTACTCCCCCGTCTCGCCGTCGATCGACTCGCGCAGCAGGTCGGCGTGGCCGTTGTGCCGTGCGTACTCCTCGATCATGTGGAGCAGGATCCAGCGCAGGCTGAAGTGACCATCGCCCGACTTGGTCGGCTTCGCGGAGGGCGTGCCGAGGCCGGTGGGCTTCGAGGCCGCCTCGTCGATCGCGCGGTCGGCGCGGGCGACGGCATCGTCGAAGAGCGCCATCAGCTGCTCGGGGGAGTCGTCGGCCGCGGTGTGCCACTCCCAGTCGAAGTCGTCGTCCCAGACGACCGTGTCGAAGGGCGGCATCAAGGTCGCCGCCGGCAAGCACCCCCTCGAACCAGCTCGACTCCACCAGGGCGAGGTGCTTGACCAGGCCGCCCAGCGTCATCGAGCTCGGCGCGAGGGTGCGGGCAAGCTGCTCCTGGTCGAGCCCGGAGACCTTCCAACGAAGCGTGTCGCGGTGGTAGTCGAGGTAGGCCCGCACGGTCGTGGCCTCGTCGGCATCGAGGGGCGGGTCGGTGCGGTCTTTGGCGTCCATGCCGCGACGCTAGCCGCTGACCCTCAGCCGAGCATCCCGGTTTCGGGGTGCCGATCGGTCAGGCAGTAGCGACGACCGACCGGATCGACCAGCACCGTCCAGGCCCGGTGGGCGCCCTCCACGGTGGCTCCGAGAGCGACGTGGCGGGCGGTCTCGGCTGCCCGGTCGCTCGTCGCCCAGTCGAGGTGTGCGCGGACGTCTCCGACCTCCTCCCCGAGCCGCTGCAGCAACAGGCGGAAGGGTTGACCTGCTGGCCGCTGGAGGGAGTGGAACTCCTCTGACACGGCCGACGCACGCGGCTCCCAGCCGGTGAGCTCCCGCCAGAACCGGCTCTCACGGTCGTACGACGCCGCCGGGATGTCGAGGCACACCTGGTCGACGAGCGAGGAGTGCCCGTCGGGCCAGATGGTCGGCCGGGGACGGTTCGCGGCGGGATGCGGCACGTAGCAGAACGTGAACGATCCCGGCGACCGCAGGACCACGTAGCCGTGGTCGGCCAGCTCGGTCGCCCCGAGTGCGACTGCCCGGTCCGCGGCGACCCGCGGAGCGTCGACGTGGAGGTCGAGATGGATCCGGTCGGCACCGGTCTCCAGGCGCTGCACGCGGAGGAAGGCATCGCCGTCCCCCGGCACCAGGGTGGCGAACTCACCGGCGTCGCCACGGCGGGGGCTGACGTCGTACTCCGTCACCTCGGACCAGAAGCGGACGCCTTCGGCGAAGCCTGCCGGGGCGAAGTCGAGGAACGCGGTGATCCAGGCGGGTGGCACGCGACCCAACCTACGACCCCGCCCGGTCACCAGACGCCGAACACGTCGCCACCGATCCGCACGATGAACGCGGAGATGACAACGAGGAAGAAGACCCGGACGAACTTCGCGCCGCGCTCGACCGCGGTGCGCGCGCCGAGGTAGCCGCCGGCGAGGTTGCAGGCGCCCATCAGCAGTCCGACCTCCCAGAGCACCGCCCCGGTGGGCACGAAGAGCAGCAGCGCGCCCAGGTTGGTGGCCAGGTTCGCCAGCCGGGCCTTGGCCGACGCCTCGAGGAAGTCGTAGCCGAGAAGTCCCACCAGGGCGAACACGAAGAAGGTGCCGGTGCCGGGCCCGAGCGCTCCGTCGTAGAACCCGATCACGCCACCGACCGCCATCGCCGCCACCACGTGCTGGTGGCCGCTGAACCGCAGCAGGGTCTCCTCGCCCGATGTCGGGCTGGAGCACGACGTAGGCGCCCAGCACGATGAGGACCACGAGGACGATCGGCTCGAAGGCTTCGCGCGGGATCTGGGAGGCGACCAGCGCTCCGGCGAAGGAGCCGACCAGCGCGCAGACCATGAGCGGACCGAAGGTGCGGGGGTCCGGCCGGATCCGCCGGTAGTACGTCGCCGCGGCCGCCGACGTGCCGCAGATGGACGCCACCTTGTTGGTGGCGAGGATCTGGACCGGCGACGCGCCGGGGAGGCCGATCAGCAACGCGGGCAGCTGGATCAGTCCGCCGCCACCGACCACGGCGTCCACAAAACCGGCCGCCAGCGCGGCCAACCCGAGGAGGACGAGGACCGTCACGGTGGGATCGGACATCGCCTCTATTGTCAGGGGCGTGCGGATCGTGTCGCTGTTGCCCTCCACCACCGAGATCCTGTTCGCCATCGGTGCGGGCGACGACGTGGTCGGGGTGACCTTCGAGTGTGACCACCCGGCCGAGGCGCGCGACCGGCGGATCGTGTCGACCTCGGCCATGCCGGAAGGCCTGACACCGCTCGAGATCGACGAGTACGTCGCAGCCGCCCTGCGCCGCGGTGAGGACCTCTACCGTCTCGACGAGGGCGCACTGGCCGGGCTCGATGCCGACCTCGTGGTGACCCAGGACCTGTGTGCGGTGTGCGCGGTCGACGTCTCGGTCGTGGATGACGCGCTGGCGCACCTGGGCTGCACGGCAGAGGTGCTGACCTGCGACCCGCACACCCTTGACGAGGTGCTGGAGTCGATCGTGACGCTGGGCCGGGCCACCGGCCGGGAGGGCGATGCCGTCGCGCTGGTCGCGGCTCAGCGGGCACGGCTGGAGGCCGTCGCCGCAGAGGCGGCGGGGCTGCCTCGGCCGCGCGTCGTACTCCTGGAGTGGACCGACCCGCCGTTCGCCCCTGGCCACTGGATCCCGGAGATGATCGAGCTCGCCGGTGGAGATTGCGTGCTGGGCACGGCCGGCGAGAAGTCGTTCCGCACCAGCTGGGAAGCCGTCGCCGACGCGCGGCCCGATCTGGTCGTGGTCGCGCCGTGCGGCTATGACCGGGCCGGGGCGGAGGCGCTCGCCGACGACGTCGTTCGCCGCGGTCTCCTACCTGCCGGCGTCCCCGTGCACGCCGTCGACGCCAACGCCTCCTGGGCCCGGCCGGGCACGCGGCTGGTCGACGGGGTCGAGGAGCTGGCCCGCGTCGTCCGACTGACCGCGACCCCTGGGGCACGCTGAGGGGGACGACCGCGCGCGATCAGCCGACCCAGAACCCGCGGCCGCCGAACCAGTCGCCGTACGAACCCGGACCGGACCGGTCCCCCGGCCCGCGGGAGCCGAGGTAGGAGCCGACCACGGCCGCGCCCAGGTCGTCGCTCTCGGGTGCGATAACCGTGCCCTCGGCCCGGCGAGCCATCGAGTCGATGAACCGCGCCAGGCCGGGGTCGTCGCCGAGCCGGAAGAAGGTCGGTCTGAGCTCCCAAGCGGTGAGCGTTGTCGAGCTCGCGTACGGCGAGCGCGATCGTCATCGGGTGGGGCGGGTAGTCGAAGAACACGTGGCCGTCGGGCTCGAGGTGGGAGGTCGGCTCGCCGTCGGTGACGATGAGCAGCACCGGCTGGGCGTTGGGGTGCTTGCGGAAGTGCCGGTTGGCCAGCAGCAGCGCGTGGTGAAGGTTGGTCCCCTTGGCCCAGCGCGCGTCGAGGGCGGTGAGCTGCTCGATGTCCATCGTCTCTGCGTGTCGGCCGAAGCCGATCAGCTCGAGGGAGTCACCTCGGAACCGGGTGCCGATGAGGGTGTGCAACGCCAGCGCGGTGCGCTTCATCGGCACCCAGCGACCGTCCATCGCCATGGAGAAGCTGGTGTCGACGCATAGCGCCACAGCGGCCTGGGTGCGGGCCTCGGTCTCGGCGACCTCGACGTCCTCGATCGACAGCCGTGGTCCCGCCGGGTCACCGGCCCGGCGGAGCACCCCGTTGAGGACCGTGCGCGGGATGTCCCACGGCTCGGTGTCGCCGAACTGCCACTCACGGGTCGCGCCCGACAGGTCGCCGGCGCCGCCGGCCTGCTGCAGCTCGCGCTGGCCCTGCCGACCGGACAGGCGCTGAGCCACGTCGCGCAGCAGTGCCTTGCCGAGCTGGCGCATCGCCTTCGGGGTGAGCCGTAGCTCGCCGTCGAACCCACGCTCCATCGCACCCGTCTTCCGCAGCGCGCGCTCGAGGTCCTGCAACCGGCGGGCGTCGACGGCTGCCTGGTCGCCGACCTGACGGGCCAGCTTGTCGAGGTCGACGTCATCGAGCCGGGCTCCGCCGTAGGACTGGGAAAGCTGGTCGGCGAGGTCGTCGAGGTCGGCGAGGTCCTGAAGCACGCCGGTGCCGTCGCCGAGACCGAGGCCCTGATCGCCTTGAAACCGCTCGGAGCCGTTCCAATCCTCCCCCGGTCGCAATCCCTGGAGGTTGCCGTCGAGCCGAGCGAGCTGCTCCATCAGCTGCGGCGACCCGAAGGCCTGCGCGGACAGCTGCATCAGCTCCTCGCGCTGCTCGGCGCTCATCGAGCTGAGCATCCGTTGCGCGGCCGCGGCCCGTTGCGCCATCGCGTCGATCAGCTCGTCGACGGATCGAGGGTTCTCGGGGAAGAAGTCCCCGTGCTTGGCCATGAAGTCGTCGAAGTCCTGCTGCGTGTCCACGCCGGCGGCGTGCTTCTCCAACAGCTCGTTGAGATCGGACAACATCTCCTGGATCGCAGCCCGATCCTCGTCGGTGGCGCCCTCGAGAGCCTGCTTCATCCCCGCGAAGCGCTGGTCGAGCAGCTCCCGGCCGAGCAGGTCCTTGATCTCCTCGTAGGCCCGGCGGGCCTCGGGCGACTGCCAGTCGTAGTCGGAGAGCTCGGTCACCGCCGCCGCGGTGGACGTCGGGAGGTTCTCAAGCCGCATCTCCCGGAACGCGCGGTCGCCGTCATCCATCATCGCGTCCCGCGCGAGCTGCTTGCGCTCCTCGAGCACGGCGCGCTCCAGCAGCTCGCGCACCTCCTCGAGGGTGCCGTCCATGTTGTGCTGCTGCAGCATCTCGCGCCGCCGCTCGGCCACGCGTCGCGCGAGGTCGTCGAGGCCGTCACCGTCCTGTCCGCCGCGACGGAGGAACTCCTGCATCGCCCGCTCCGGGCTGTAGCCGGCCATGACGTCCTCACCGATGGCATCGAGTGCCTCGGCGATGTCGACGGGCGGTGCGAGCGGGTCGCCGCCGTCGTACCGGCGGTAGCGGCTCATGTCGTGCTCCGGTCGGGCTCTCGGGGTCCCCGCGGCGTCGTTCGTCGGAGGATTGGTCGTGCGGGCTGGCTTCCCAGTGCAGGCCGATCAGGGGAGACGGGGAACGTCGTGGGGTGTCTAGCCATAGATGGTCTCGCTGCCATCGGTGTCCTTGCCGATCTTGCGGGCGAGGAACAGCCCCTCGAGGGCGAGCTCGATCGCGCAGGCCCGGTTGCCGTCAGTCGGCCTCGAGACCGCCGTCAGAGCGCCCCCCTCACCCGACGAACCCGAGAACAACCGATCACAGATCTCGTCGTAGAGCTCGGATTCGCCGAGCACCGGCAGCCCGGCGAGCACGTCGCGGGCGGAGACACCCGACCCGGTGGTCACCGTCGCGCCCTCCTCGATCGCCTCGACGAGCAGCGCGAAGTCCAAGCCCCGGAAGTGCGCGCGCACCGTCTCTGCGGTCGCCGTCCGGAGCAGGTGGGTGAGGATCTCCGCCTCCCGGCCCTCCTCGCCCGACTCGAACTCGATCTTGCCGCCGAGCACGTCGACCGCGGCCTCCAGGTCCACGACCCGGGCGACCGCGACGTCCTCGCCGAGCAGGGTCGCCCGCCGCAGAGCGGACGCGGCGATCGTCTCGGCGCCGGCGATCGCGAACCGCGCCGACACTCCGGAGCGCTGGTCGACCGCGGTCGACTCCCGCAGGTTACGGGTGAACCTGGCGAGCACCTCGATGAGCGGCTCGGGGACCTCGGCGACGAGGTGCGCCTCCTGGCGGATGACCGCCATCTCGGCGTCGAGCTCGCTCGGGTAGTGCGTGCGGATCTCGGCGCCGAACCGGTCCTTGAGCGGCGTGATGATCCGGCCGCGGTTGGTGTAGTCCTCGGGGTTCGCCGAGGCGACGACCAGCACGTCGAGCGGCAGCCGCAGCACGTAGCCGCGGATCTGTATGTCGCGCTCCTCCATCACGTTGAGCATCGCGACCTGGATCCGCTCGGCGAGGTCCGGGAGCTCGTTGATCGCGACGACCCCCCGGTGGCTGCGCGGGATCAGGCCGAAGTGGATGGTCTCCGGGTCGCCCAGCGAGCGGCCCTCGGCCACCTTCATCGGGTCGACGTCGCCGATCAGGTCGGCGACCGAGGTGTCGGGCGTGGCCAGCTTCTCGGCGTAGCGCTCGGTGCGGTGACGCCAGGAGACGCGCAGGTCGTCGCCGTGCGCGGCGAGGGCGGACTTGGACCCGACGGTGATCGGCTCGTATGGGTGCTCCCCCAGCTCGGAGCCGGAGATGACCGGCGTCCACTCGTCCAGCAGGCCGATGATCGTCCGCAGCAGCCGGGTCTTGCCCTGGCCGCGCTCACCGAGGAGCACCACGTCGTGGCCGGCCAGGAGGGCGCGCTCCAGCTGCGGGATCACGGTGGACTCGAAGCCGTGCAGACCAGGCCACGGATCCTCGCCGGCGGCGAGCTTCCTCAGCAGGTTGTCGCGGATCTCCTCGCGGAGAGTCTTCAGGACGTGCCCGGAGGCCCGCAGCTCGCCGAGGGTCGCGATCGCGGGGGCACCAAGTTCGTTGGCCACGAACTCACGCTACCCACGCCTGCAACATCTGGGCCGCGGGCGTGGCCACCGTCACCTCGCGAGGTCCCGCAGCCGACCACCCGTGGCTCTACAGTGACGCCGTGACGGTGGTGCTCGGGGTGTTGTGCGTGATCCTGCTGGGCGTCGCGGCCGCCCTGGCGATCGTCGTACGCCGCCAGCGGGTCGAGCTCGCTGCCACCACGGAGACGGCCGAGCAGCTCGAGGCCGACCTCGCCGCCGCCCTCCGACCACGGCCGGCCCAGAAGCCGACCGAGCGTGCGATCAGCCGGGTGATCCGGACGGCCAGCAAGGTGCGGGAACAGGGCATCACCGGCGTCATCCAGAGCACGATCGAGGACCTGAGCGCCTGGGCGAGCGAGGAGCAGGCCGAGATCGTGCACATGGCTGCGGCCGACGGCACGGTGACGATCTGCTTCTCCGACATCGAGAACTCCACCCAGCTCAACGCCCGGATGGGCGACAAGACCTGGGTCCGGGTGCTCGAGGCCCACGACCAGGTCCTGCGGAGCCGGATCGCCCAGTACCGCGGTCAGGTCGTGAAGACCGCCGGTGACGGCTTCATGTTCGCCTTCCGCGACCCCGAGGCGGCTTGCCGCGCAGCGGTCGGGGATCCAGAGCGACCTGCGCCGGCCGTCGGAGATGCTGCGTCGGCACGGCAAGGTCCGGGTCCGGATCGGCGTCCACACCGGACAGGTGGTCGCCAAGGACGGCGACTACTTCGGCGAGAACGTCGCGCTCGCCGCGCGGGTCGCCGACCTCGCCTCCGGCGGCGAGGTGCTGTGCAGCGACGCAGTGCGTGAGGCGCTCGACGACGACGCCGCGGTCGGCCTGGTCGACCCGACGGATCCGATCGAGCTCAAGGGCCTGCCCGGTGAGCATGTTGTGTGGCGGGTCGTCCCGGCCGTTTGAGGGGTCTCGATACGCCCTCGCCTAGCGGCTCGGGCTACTCGACCAGCGCCGCCGCCGCAACCACCGCTGGTCGAGGAGGTCACCTCCACCACCGCTGGTCGAGGAGGTCGCCCCGGCGACCGTCTCGAGACCAACGACCCACCCCCGCTGGTCCAGGTTGTCGGTCGGGTGCTGGCGTCTCGATACGCCCTCGCCTGGCGGCTCGGGCTACTCGACGACCGACGCTGGTCGGGAGGCCGCCCCCACCCCTGCTCGGGTCGAGGAGATGCCTCACCACCGCTGGTCGAGGACGGTCGCCCCGGCGACCGTCTCGAGACCACCCCGCTGGTCCAGGTTGTCGGTCGGGTGCTGGCGTCTCGATACGCCCTCGCCTGCGCTCGGGCTACTCGACGACCGACGCTGGTCGAAGAGGTCGCCCCGGCGACCGCCTCGCCACCGACCGCCCTGGGACAGCTGGCTCAGCGCGCGAGCAGCACCGAGGACCCGTGCCCGAACAGGCCCTGGTTGGCCGTGATCCCGACCCGGGCGCCCTCGACCTGGCGGCCGGTGGCCTGGCCGCGCAGCTGCCAGGTGAGCTCGCAGACCTGGGCCAGTGCCTGTGCCGGCACCGCCTCGCCGAAGCAGGCCAGGCCCCCCGACGGGTTGACCGGGATCCGGCCACCGATCGTCGTGTCGCCGGCCCGGAGCAGCACCTCGGCCTCGCCGCGCTTGCAGAGCCCGAGGTCCTCGATCCAGTCGAGCTCGAGCGCGGTCGAGAGGTCGTAGACCTCGGCGACGTCGACGTCGTCGGGATCGACGCCGGCCTCCTCGTAGGCCGCCTGGGCGATCGACTCCTTGAACGTCCGCTCGGGCTGGCCACCGGCGGCATGGTCGGTCGCCAGCAGCGGCATGTCGATCACCGCGTTGGGGAAGGTCGGCGTCACCGTCGAGACCGCCTCCACCCGCACCGGGTCGGCGACGCCGTGGCGACGCGCGTAATCCAGCGATGTGAGCACCACTGCCGCCGCGCCGTCGGAGGTCGCGCAGATGTCGAGCAGGTGCAGCGGGTCGGACACGACCGCCGAGCCGAGCACGTCGGCGACCGCGACCTCCTTGCGGTAGCGGGCGTTCGGGTTCTCCAGCCCGTGCCGGGCGTTCTTGACCTTCACCTGCGCGAAGTCCTCGCTGGTCGCGCCGTAGAGGTCCATCCGTCGGCGCGCGTAGAGCGCGAAGTACGCCGGGTTGGTCATGCCGAGCAGCCGGAACCGCAACCAGTCGGGATCACTCCACCGCTCCCCGGCGTTGGGCGCCAGGAAGCCCTTCGGCGTGGTGTCGGCGCCGACGACCAGCGCGACCTCGCTCAGCCCGGCCAGGATCCGGGCCCGCGCGGTGTCGAGCGCCTGAGCCCCCGTGGCGCAGGCGGCGTACGACGTCGCGATCCGCGCGCCGTTCCACCCCAGCGCCGAGGCGAAGGTCGAGCCCGCGACGTAGCCGGCGTAGCCGTTGCGGACGGTCTCGCCACCGACGACGAAGTCGACGTCGCTCCACGCGACGCCGGAGTCGGCGAGCGCGGCACGGGCAGCGTGCACGCCGTACTCCACGAACGGGCGGCCCCACTTGCCCCACGGGTGCATGCCGACACCCGCGACCGCTACTGGCGTGCTCACTGGTCGGCTTCCTCGCCCAGCTCGACCACAGGCTTCCAGCGCCAGATCGCGCGCTCGCCGGTCTCGTCCTCGTAGAGCGTCTCGATGACCAGCTCCACCTCCGCGCCGACCGCCAGGTCCGCGACGCCGTAGCCCGCCGCCACCTGGCCGAGCACGACCAGTCCCTCGGGCAGCTCGACCGCAGCGAGCGCGAACGGCTCGAACGGATCGGTGGTCGGGACGTACGGCGGCGGCGGCTGGTACTGCGCATCCGTGTAGGACCAGACCCGCCCGACCCGGGACAGCTCGGCCGGTTCGTGCGTCTCTCCGTCGCACGCCGGGTTGCGGCAGAAGCTCGAGGCCTCGGCAGAGGGGGGCGGGAAGACCAGGGTCCCGCAGGACGTGCACCGCGAGGCGAGGAGCCGCGGCTCGTCGCCGGTCGTGAACCACCCGGCCACTGCCGGCGTAGAGGTCGTCATCCACCCACCTCGGGAAAACTAGAACGTGTTCTCACTCTACCGGATGTTCGGGCGTGGCAGCGTCCCGGCAGCACGTCCACGCACCCGATAGGCAGGGATCGCGCCCGCGTGAGCGCTCAGTCGTCCGACGCGGGCGGCGAACCGCACACCACCGTGTCGGCAGCGGTGTAGGCCGTGTGGAACTCCTCGGTGTGGTCGACCTCGTCCTCGCCGGGCCGGCGGAACACCCGGGTGACGTCGACGTCGAAGCCGGCGTAGCCGGTGAACGGCTCGCAGTCCGGTGTCGTGAGCCGACGGGTGGCCGGCGGGCGGTAGTTGTAGCGCTCGCTGGTGATCGACTCGATGTCCCACACCTTGGTGGAGAACATCCGGACGGTGACGACACCCTGGGTCGAGAAGGTGCTCGGCGTGACCTTGGCACTGATCAGGACGCCGTAGTCGGTGTCGTTGCGGAAGGCCAGGTCGACCGACGGCCAGGCGACGGTGGCCTCGCGGCCCTCCGGGTAGCGATCGATGTAGAACGAGTGGGGCTTGTGCTCGACGTCCTCGAGGCCCGCGAAGAACATCGCGTTGAAGGTGGTCGTCGCCATCTGCGAGACTCCGCCGCCGTAGTCCTGCACGAGTACGCCGTTGGAGATGACGTAGCCGATGGTGAAGCCGTTCTCGGCGGTCCGCTCCCCCACCGTGCCGTTCAGGGAGAACGTCTCGCCAGGCTTGAGCACGGTGCCGTCGATCAGCTCCGCGGCGCGCCCGATGTTGGTGTTGCGGTAGTCGGCGTGCGGGTAGTAGGTCGTGAACTCGGAGACCTCGCGCTCGATCCCCAGCGCCTTGGCCTCCTTGGTGGTGAACTCGGCTTCCCGGACCGTGGCCTTGACCTCGCCGGTCCGGTCACCCTCAGGAGCTGTCAGCAGGCGGGTGAAGACCGCGACGACGTCGTCCGGCTCGAACTCGACCCCGGGCTTTGCCGGGACCACCTTCGGCTTGCCGTTGACCAGCTCTACGGTCGCGTCGACCGGCTCGCCGCTCGACGTGGCACCTTCGACCAGCCGGGTGATCTTGCGCTCGTCGATACGCGGGACGAGCTCGCCGTCCTCGGGCACCATCGAGAGCGCCTTGGCGTACTGCTTCGGCTGGAGCCGGACCTCGGACTCGTCGAACACGAGGGTGACCCCGGACGCCATCGCCGGGTTGGCGAAGCCGTCGAGGGCTTCCTGGAGGTCTCTGTCGTCGATGTCCGGCTCGGCCTTGGTGACCGTCAGCTCGATGGAGTCCTCCTCATCGAGGTACGCCTCGGTGATCGCCTCCCCCGCAAACTCAGTGTCGACCGCCTCGCCCGGGACCGGGTCGACCACCGACACGCGGCCGTCCTCGAACTCGATCCGCCCGTCCTTCGGCGGCACCCCGAGTCCTTCGGAGAGCTCGGCCAGCCGGTCGGAGAGCAGCGTCTCGTCGACGTCGACGATCGCGTCGAGGTCGTCACCGCCGGTGAAGTAGTCCCATTGCCGCTCGGGGCTCCAGCTGTCGCCGGCGCCGGCGGCGTCGACGGTGGCGGCGTAGTCGATGGCGAGCCCGACCTCGTCGGGCCGGACGTCGTCGGAGCGCCCGCCCTCGACCTCGACCTGGATCGGCTCGGCGCCGCGCGCCGCGAACGCATCCTGGAGCTCGGCGATCGCATCGGCGCGGCTCATGCCGCCGACGTCGACGCCGGACACGGTGGTGCCGCGCGGGATCTTGTCGCCGGCCACCTGGTGGGCGACGACGTA
Source organism: uncultured Actinomycetota bacterium (assembly GCA_963724275.1). GTDB lineage: Bacteria > Actinomycetota > Actinomycetes > Propionibacteriales > Nocardioidaceae > Nocardioides. The sequence goes on from CAVRUB010000005.1 coordinate 93,289, forward strand.
CCCCCCGGCGACCAGGGCCACGAGCAGCACTACCACCAGCGCGACGACCTTGCCACCCGGTCGTTCGCGCTTGCCCGGCCTGCCCGGTGCGGCCTCTTCCAGCAACGTCACGCCTAGCATCCTAAGAAGTCGATGCGTCCCCACCGTTAATCGCGGCTTCGGGGGACGCGTGGTGACGGAGCCCGACGACCCCTCCGAGCAGTACGCCGACAGCCGCGCCGAGCAGCAGGTAACCGCTCACCGACGACTCAACCAGGTAGTCGCCCTCGGGACGCTCGACGGCGAGCGCCGCCGTCACCGCGGACCAGCCGAGCGCGAACGGCAGCCGACGCCACCAGCCGCCGGGGATCGCCACCAGCAGCGCGACGGTCGCCGCGACGCCCAGCAGCAGGCCCCACCAGTAGTTGTGCAGCGCGACGGCGCACACGCCCACGACGGCGCCGCCGACCAGGAAGAGGACGGCGATCGCGATCCGCGCGGCGTACGTCGGGAGTGTGGTGCTCACCCCTCGATGCCGGCGAACAGGTCGGGCTCCCAGCCGTTGTCGCCCCTCGGCCCGAGCTCGCCCTTCACCAGGCGGTACATCTCCCGTCCCCAGACCAGCTGCCCCTCGTTGTTGGAGAGCGCGAAGAACGGGCCGTCAGTCGCGATCTGGGTGGCGTGCGCCGCGAGCGCGGCCATCTTCTGCTGGATGTAGTCGGCGGCGTCGACCTCGGTGGTGATGTCGGAGTCGGAGAGGAAGAACGCCGGCAGGTAGCCGTCGGGATCCATCCCCTCGAACGACGTCTCGTCGCCGGCGTCGCGCAGCCGGCGCAGCCCCTCGCGGAACCGGCTCTCCGACATCGCCGACCAGTAGATCTTCGTGATCTCCCAGGACTCCCCCAGGTCGCGGCGGTACGACGGCACCGCAGCCAGCTGCGCGGCGTACATCGCGACCCGGTGGGCCTGGATGTGGTCGGGGTGGCCGTAGCCCCCGAACTCGTCGTAGGTCACCAGCACCTGGGGGCGTACCTCGCGGATCACCGTCACCAGGTGGTTGGCGGCCTCGGTGAGGTCGGCGTGCCAGAAGGCGTTCTCGTGCACGTCGTCGGCAGCGATGGCGTGGCCGTCCTCGTGCCACTTCATGCCGGAGTCGCGATAGGTGCCGAACCCGCCCAGGAACCGGTAGTCGGTGACGCCGAGCGCCGCCATCGCCGCGTCGAGCTCGCCGCGGCGGTGCTCGCCGAGCCCGTCCTCCTTCTCGGCGGCGAGGTGCTCGAGCTCGGGGACCAGGATCTCGCCCATCTCGCCGGCGGTGCAGGTCACCAGCGTCACGCCCCGGCCCTCGGCGACGTACTTCGCCATGGTCGCGCCCTGACCGATCGTCTCGTCGTCGGGGTGCGCGTGGACCAGGAGCAGGCGATGTGCCGCGGTGTCGGTCATGACCACGAGCGTAATGATCGTCCCCACGCGTCCCCTCCTCCTCCCGGTCGCCTCACGTCAGCCGGCGACGCCGGAACGATCGGTGGAGACCGGGCTGATCAATCCGGTCGCTTGATCCGCTTCGGCTGGTCCGGCAGGGGCAGCGGCTCGACAGCGGCCTCGTCGTCCAGGTCCAGCCACCCGTCGTACATCTCCACCAGCATCTCCAGCTGGATCATCGGGGCATCGGTGACAACCGCCCACGGGTGGTCCTCGTCGTCGTCCTCCCCGGCCAGCCTCTCGCGGGCGACGGTGGCCTCGAAGCCCCCGCGAGCCAGCGCGAGCGCGGCCGCGCGTGCGTCGGCCTCGTCGAAGAAGATGCCTCTCACACCGCCCATCATCTACGTTGGGGCGCCGTGGACCAGACCGCACCACCGCCGTTCGGCGTTCACCTGACACGCACCGAGGAGAACGTCGCCGAGATCGACGCGCTCGCAGGCGTGCTGAAGGAGCACGGCGGTGGCCGGGTCGGGATGGCGGGTGTGCTCGGCGCCCTGGATCGCCGGATGCGCCGTACCTTCTGCCCGCACCCGCGGATGCTCGGCCTCGCCGTCGATCGCGCACTGACCTGGGAGCGCCGCGACCGGCGCGACCTGCGCTGGTACCCGCAGGGCATCAGCACGTCGGTCCGAACCGACGTGGAGCGCGACCTGCTGGTGACCTCGTGGTACTCCAAGAAGGGCGAAGGCTCCCGGGTCAGCTTCATCGACCTCGAGGCGAAGCGCTACCGGCACGTGCTGCTCGTCGAGCCCACGGTCGTCGACGGCGTACCGGGGCTCAAGCCGCTGGAGGTCCATGCGGGCGGAGTCGTCTGGCACGGCCCCTACCTCCACGTCGCGGCGACCGGCCGTGGATTCCTCACCTGTCGGGTCGACGACGTGATGAGGGTGCGGGCGGCGGCGGGGCTGGCGACGTACGGCCACGACTACGTGCTGCCGGTCCGCTTCGCCTACCGGGCCGCCAACGAGGAGGGCGTGGCCCGGCTCCGCTTCTCGTTCATGACCCTGGACCGCAGCACCGACCCGCCGTCGCTGGTCGTCGGGGAGTACGGCAACACCAAGCAGACCCGGCGCCTCGCCCGCTTCCCCACCGATGCGGGGACCGGGCTGCTCTCGACCGGGGCGGACGGTGTCTCCCGGCCGGTCCTCGACGGGGACGACGGGCTGGCCCGGATGCAGGGGACTGCGGTCGTCGACGGCACCTACTTCATCACCTCGTCCCACGGCACGTCGTACGGCAGCATGCACGTGGGTCGTCCCGGCCGCTTCCGCACGAAGAAGTGGGCGACCCCGCCCGGCCCCGAGGACCTCGTCTACTGGCCCGACACCGACCTCCTGTGGTCCCTCAGCGAGCATCCCGGCTGGCGCTGGGTCTTCGGCATGAACCGTTCCCGCCTGCTCCGGACCTAGCCGCGACCGCGACCTGCTGGAGGTCGCTCTCGAACCGGGCACCCCATAACCGCCACTGAAACGGTTGTTTCGGCGTACCTTCTCCTCGCAGAGGTTGTGGCAGCCCGGCAGGAGGCGAACGGTTGCGGATCGACGAGTTCAACGCACTGCCCGGCGGCGACGCCGCGGCGGCCCTGCGGGCGTGCGTCGGCATCGACTCGTGGGTGCACGTGCTCGCCGCCGGCAGACCGTACGACGACGCCGCGGCCCTGATCGCCACCGCGCGCGCCCAGGCCGCCACCTGGACACCCGCCGAGGTCGAGGACGCCCTGGCCGATCACCCGCGGATCGGTGAGCGCCCGACCGGGGCCGACGCGGCAGCCGCGCACTCGCAGCGCGAGCAGGGTGGCGTGGACCCGGACGACGCCGAGCTCGCGGAGCGGCTGCGGGCCGGCAACGTGGCCTACGAGGCGCGGTTCGGTCGGATCTATCTCGTGCGGGCGAAGGGTCGTACCGGCGAGGAGCTCCTGGCCCTGCTCGAGGAGCGCCTGGGCAACGACCCCGACACCGAGCTAGCCGTCACGAAGCAGCAGCTGGGCGAGATCGCACTGCTCCGGCTCACCGACCTCCTCGCGACCGAGACGGTGACCGCATGAGCACCTGCTCTACGCACGTCCTCGACGCGACGTACGGCCGGCCGGCGGCGGGCGTCGTCGTACGCCTGTCGACCGCCGACGGCACTGCGCTCGGTGCGGCCGCGACCGATGCGGGGGGCCGGGTGCGCTTCGAGGTCGACCTCGGGCCGGGTGACCACCAGCTCAGCTTCGACACCGGCAGCTGGTTCGCGGAGCAGGGCCGTGACACGTTCTACCCGGCGGTGGACCTGACCTTCGCGGTGGCCGCGGACGAGCCGCACTACCACGTGGCCCTCCTCCTCAGTCCCTTCTCCTACTCGACCTACCGGGGGTCGTAGTGAGGATCGACGAGCGGATCGCGGAGCGGCACGACGGGCTCACCCCGCAGGAACGGCGCGCTGCCGCGGCGCTGCTCGAGCACCTCGACGACCTGGCCACCTACCGCGCCGCCGAGCTCGCCGACCTGGCAGGCGTGAGCCGGGCGACGATGAGCCGGCTGTTCCGCAGCCTCGGGTTCGAGGACTTCGACGAGGTGCGCGAGCACCTCCGCACGCTGCGGAGCGCGGGTGAACCGCGGCGGATCGACGGAGCACCCAACGCCGAGGCGCTGGCGACGATCGAGCAGGCCGCGATCCTGCGCGCGATCGAGCACCCCCGGATCCCTGAGGTCGCCGGCATGCTGGCACTGGGGCGCAAGGTGCTCGTGATCGGGTGGCGCAACAGCTATCCGGTCGCCCTCCACCTCCGCGAGCAGCTCGCCCAGGCCCGCTCCGACGTGAGCATCGGCCCGGTGACTGGTCAGACCACGGGCGAGGAGCTGGTCGGGCTCGGACCCGAGGACGTGATCCTGGTGGTCGGGTTCCGGCGTCGGCCGCAGGGCTTCGCCGAGTTCCTCACCGAGGCCGCGACGACCGGGGCCTCCGTCATCCTGATCGGCGACCCGACCGCGGTCGCCCACGCGTCGCAGGTGTCGATCTGGCTCGAGTGCCCGCTGCAGCACTCACTGGCCTTCGACAGCTACGCCGCGCCGATGGCGCTCGCGAGCGTGCTGGCGGATGCGGTCCTCGGGGCGTGCGGACGGGCCGGCAGCCGACGGGTCCGCAAGATCACGGAGACCTACGAGCGGATGGGCGAGGTGGAGTGATGGTCCTGGAGGACGCAACCTGGCTGGGGCGCGCCGTCGACCTCGCCACCGCCAACGTCGAGAACGGGGGCGGCCCGTTCGGCGCCGTCATCGTTCGCGGCGACGAGCTGGTGTCCAGCGGGCAGAACCGGGTGACGCGCGACCTCGACCCGACCGCGCACGCCGAGGTGGTCGCGATCCGCTCCGCGTGCGCCGTACTCGGCGACTTCAGCCTCGCCGGCTGCACCCTCTTCGCCTCGTGCGAGCCCTGCCCGCTCTGCCTGTCCGCCTCCCTGTGGGCGCGCCTCGACCGCGTCATCTACGCCGCCGACCGCGACGACGCCGCCCGTGGCGGCTTCGACGACCGAGCGTTCTACGACCTCTTCGAGCAACCCCGCTCGGAGTGGTCGATGACCGTCGCCGCGCACCCCCTGACCGAGGGACTCGCCCCCTTCGACGCCTGGCTCTCCAAGGCCGACCGCGTCAGCTACTGACGGTCAGTGTGCTCGTGGCATCAGGTCGAGCACGACGGGCCCGGGCGACTCCGGCACGCAGCAGGTGAGGTCGGTCCGACACGCGTCCGGCGGCGCCGACGCACGCAACGCGTTGCGCACCGCGTCGAGCTGGGTCGCGAAGCCGCGCAGCTCCTCGATCCGCTCGGCGATCTCCGTCTGCTTCTCGTCGATCAGCTGACCGACCCGCTCTGCGGCGTTCGCGCAGTGGGTGCCCGCCCAGATCCCGAGCAGCGAGCTGACCTGGTCGCAGCTCAGGCCCATCCGACGGGCGCGGACGACGAACAGCAGCCGCGCCGCGTCGGTCTGGTCGTACTCGCGATAGCCCGAAGCGGTCCGCGACGGCCCCGACAGCAGCCCGATCCGTTCGTAGTAGCGCACGGTCGAGGTGGCCACTCCGACCTGTTGTGCGAGCTCGGAGATCCGCATCTGTCCACGGTAGACCTTGAACCCGGGTGCAAGGTCAAGTGCTTGACATTGCACCGCGGTTCAAGGTCTACGGTCCGCAGGCAACGGACCGATCAGCGGTCCCCAGCAAGGAGAAGAACAATGGGCAGCTTCACCCGGGACAACACCGATCTCGCGATCGAGCTCGACGGCTTCGGCAAGCAGCACCGCACGCAGGCGGGCGACATGTTCGTCGCTCTGGAGCAGTGGAAGGCCGGCCTTGACACCGGACCGATGTTCGCCGACCTGCCCGGCGGCGCGTGCAGCGAGCCGCACTGGGGCTACTGCGTCGAGGGGAGCGTGACGGTCCGCTTCGACGACGGCGAGGACGAGACGATCAGGGCCGGCGAGGCCTACTACATCCGACCCGGTCACAACGTCCATATCGACGAGGACAGCGAGTTCGTCGAGTTCACCCGGGCCGACGAGACGCCGGGGATCAACACCGTCGCCGGATAGGAGAACGACGACCCCGGCTCAGCGCGGCAGGAGGGCGAGCTGGCGGGACTGGGCGACCAGCCGGTCGGTGGAGTCCCACACCTCGCAGTCCTCCTCGAACATCCCGCCCGCGACGTTGCGGGTGCGGTGACGCAGCCGCAGCCAGCCCGGCGCCGGCTTGGCGCGGACGTGGGCGGAGAGCTCGACGGTCGGCGCCCAGCCCATCATCCCGAGGTCGAAGGTCACCGGTGGCAGGGCGTCGACCGCCATCAGCAGCGACAGCGGGTCGGGCTCGCGGTCGGCCAGCCGGAACCAGGCACTGATCTGCCCGCGGCCGCTCGGCTTGCCGAGCGCCCAACCGACCTCGTCGGGGTCGAAGAGCATCTCGAACCGCTGCGTGAACGGCGCCATCTTCTTGATCTCGTCCGGCGCCATCGTGTTGGGCACGCACTGGTCGCGCGGCGGGAGCTCGACCGGCTCGGCTGTCGTCCGGACGTCGTCGGTCGGGAAGGCGGCGAGGTCGCCGTACGTCGCCAGCACGGTGAGCCGCACGTCGTCGTCCTGCTCGAGCTCGGCGGCCACGGTGGCGGTGCGGCCACCCACCCGCAGGGGTCGTACGACGGCACGTGCGGGCCCGGCGACCGCCGGCGAGATGTAGTAGGCGCTGACGGCGACCGGATCGGGATGGTCGGGCAGCGCCGAGCGGATCGCGTTGCCGATGAACGAGAGCTGGAAGCCACCGTTGATGCCGCCGCCCACGCGCCACCCGTCGGACATGGCGCCGACGAGGTCGTCGCCCTCAGCCGTGATCGCGATGTCGCGGTCGAACTCCGACAAGGACCCGGCGTCGATCGTGGTGGTCACCGCTCGAGCGTACTGACCTCCGAGACCCCGGTCAGAGCCAGGACCTCGACTGTGACGGACACCGCGATGACCGCCGGCTTCTTGCCGGCGACGCCAGTGACGACCGGGTCACCGATCGGCGTGCGCACCCGATCGAGGGTCTCGGTAGCGTGACCGAGGTCGACGAGCTTGCTGCGGAAGCGGGTCCACTTCGCCGACGAGCCGATCAGGCCGATGGTCGCCGGGACGTCGGAGCGCAGCAGGGCATCGAGGATCGCCAGGTCCTCGGCGTGGTCGTGGGTGAGCACGAGGACGTGGGTCCGGGCGGGCAGCTCGGCCACGACCAGCTCGGGCAGCACCGGCACCGGGTGGACGTGGACCTCGGCGGGGCCGGCCTGGAGCGGCGCCAGCCGTTCCTCGTCGAGCTGGTCGGCCCGCGAGTCGACCAGGTGCACCTCCAGCTCGTGCCGGCTGAGCAGCAGCCCGATCTCGTAACCGACGTGACCCATGCCGAAGACCGCCACCGACGGCCGGACGCCGATCGGCTCGAGCAACAAGGTCACCTCTCCGCCGCAGCACTGGACGCCGTGCTCGACCGGCACCTTGTCCGAGAGCGAGTGCTGCTCGGTCACGGGCGCCGCTGACCCGGTGCGCTGGAGGTCGGACAGCAGGCCGCGTGCGCGTCGTACGGCCGCTTCCTCGAGGTTGCCGCCACCGACGCTCCCCCACGTCTCGTCGGCCGTCACCACCAGCTTGGCTCCCGCCTCCCGCGGCGCGTGGCCGCGGACGTCGGTGACGGTGACCAGCACGCAGGGAGCACGCCGCTCCCGGCACTCGTTCAGCGCTCGCAACCAGTCCATCTCAGACCGCCCGCGCCCGCTCGATCGCCCAGAACACTTCCTCCGGCGTGGCCGGCGAGGCGAGCTCGACCGAGACGCCGTCCCGGACCGAACGCGGCCACCGCGTCCCGCAGCGCTTCCCGCACGGAGAACGCGAGCATCAGGGGCGGCTCTCCGACCGCCTTGGACCCGTAGATCGCTCCGTCCTCCGCGGCTCGGTCGAGCAGCGTGACCCGCAGGTCGGCCGGCATCTCCGAGAGGCTCGGCAGCTTGTAGGTCGACGCCGCCTGCGTGGCCAGCCGTCCGCGGCCCGGACCGGTGGAGACGTCCCAGCGCAGGTCCTCGAGGGTCAGCCATCCGACGCCCTGCACGAACCCGCCCTCGATCTGCCCGATGTCGACCAGCGGAGACAAGCTGTCGCCCACGTCGTGGACGATGTCGACGCGTTCGACCTGGTAGGCACCGGTGAAGCCGTCGACCGACACCTCGGAGGCCGCGACGCCGTAGGCGAAGTACTTGAACGGCTCGCCACGCACCGTCGCCGGGTCCCAGAACAAGCCCTCGGTCTTGTAGAAGCCGGCCGCCCACAGCTGGATCCGGTCGTGGTAGGCGGCATGGACGAGCTCGTCCCACGCCGTCGCCGCACCGAGCCGGTCCCGCACCGGCGCCAGCCGGGCGAGGATCTGGTCGCAGGCGTCCTTGATCGCGGCACCGTTGAGATCGGCGCCGGAGCTCGCCGCGGTGGCCGAGGTGTTGGGCACCTTGTCGGTGCGCGTCGGCGCCAGCCGCACCCGCTCGATCGGCAGCCCGAGAGCGGTCGCAGCCACCTGCAGCATCTTCGTGTGCAGACCCTGACCCATCTCGGTGCCGCCGTGGTTGATGAGCACCGAGCCGTCCTTGTAGACGTGCACGAGCGCTCCGGCCTGGTTGAACGCGGTGAAGTTGAAGGAGATCCCGAACTTCACCGGCGTGATCGCCAGACCCCGCTTGCGATGGGGGTTCTCGGCGTTGGCGCGCGCGATCTGCTCACGTCGCTGCTCGAAGTCCGAGGTCGCGACGACCTGCTCCCAGGCGCGGCCGAGCCGCTCGGCGTGGCGGACCGGCTGGCCGTACGGCGTAGCCTGCCCCGCGGTGTAGAAGTTGCGCCGCCGCAGGTCGGCTGGGTCCACCCCGAGCAGCGGTGCGCACCGACCGAGGATGTCCTCGATCACCAGCATGCCCTGCGGCCCGCCGAACCCGCGGAACGCGGTCTGCGACGTCTTGTGGGTGCGCGCGACCCGCCCGTCGACCCGGACGTGCGGGATCCAGTAGGCGTTGTCGACGTGGCACAGCGCCCGCGACAGCACCGGCTCGGACAGGTCGAGGCACCAGCCGCCGTCCGAGGTCAGCGTCGCTTCCAGTGCCTGCAGGAGACCATCGTCGTCGAAGCCGACCCTCCACGAGGCGTGGAAGCCGTGCCGCTTGCCGCTCATCGTCATGTCCTGCTGCCGGGTTAGCCTCACCCGCACCGGCCGCCGGGTCAGGACCGCACCGAGGGCCGCGACCGCCGCGAAGCCGTGGGACTGCGCCTCCTTGCCGCCGAAGCCACCACCCATCCGCACGCACTCCACGGTGACCTGGTGACTGGACAGACCCAGTGCGTGCGCCACGATCTCCTGCGTCTCGGACGGGTGCTGGGTGCTGGACTGGATGAACACCTGGCCGTCGTCGTCGACCATCGCCAGCGACGCGTGCGTCTCGAGGTAGAAGTGCTCCTGCCCGGCGAAGTCGATCTCGCCCTCGAAGACGTGCGTCGAGCCCGCCAGACCGGCCTCGACGTCGCCACGCTCCAGGCGGGGCCGGCCGCCCTGGAAGCTCTCGGCCTCGATCGCCTCCACGACCGTGACCAGTGACGGCAGCGGCTCGTAGTCGACCTCGACCGCGGCCGCGCCGATCCGGGCAGCCTCCAGCGACTCGCCGAGCACCCACGCGACCGCGTGGCCGTGGAACATCACCTCGGTCGGGAAGAGCGGCTCGTCGTTCTTGGCGCCGGCGCCGTTGATCCCGGGCACGTCGTCGGCCGTGAGCACCCGCACCACCCCGGGCACGTCGTAGGCCGGCTTCGGGTCGAGCCGGGTGACCATGGCGTGCGCGTGCGGTGCGCAGACCGGGTGGGCATGCAGGAGGTACGGCGTCCGCAGGGCGATGTCGTCGGTGTAGAGAGCCCGACCCGTGACGTGGAGCGCCGCGGACTCGTGCGGCCGGGTCTCGCCGACGAGGGCGGTCACCGGCCGGTCGGACAGGCTGCTCGCGTTCTTGGTTTTCATGCCGCACCGGCTTCCACGAACAGCTTTCGCAGCGCCTGGCCGAGCATCGCCCGGCGGAAGGCCGCGCTGGCGCGGTGGTCGTCGATCGGGGTCCCGGCGCCGGCGAGCGCCTCGCTAGCTGCCCCGATGGTGTCTTCGTCCCAGGGCTGCCCGACCAGCGCCGCCTCAGCGGCGGACGCCCGGATCGGCGTCGCGGCGACCCCGCCGAGCCCGATCGCGGCCCGGGTCACGACACCGTCGGCCACGTCGATCGCGAAGGCGACCGCGACCGACGAGATGTCGTCGAAACGTCGCTTGGCGATCTTGTGGAAACCGGTCAGCGGCGCGAGCGGCAACGGCACCCGCAGGCTGGCGATCAGCTCGCCCGCTCGCAGCGCCGTCTCGCGGTAGCCGGTGAAGTAGTCGACCAGCGGCACCACGCGCTCCCCAGATGCCGAGACCAGCAGCACGGACGCGTCGAGCGCGAGCAACGCCGGCGGCAGGTCACCGATCGGCGAGGCCGTGCCGAGGTTGCCGCCGATGGTCGCGCCGTTACGGATGAGCCGTGACGCGAACTGGGGAAACACCGCGTCCAGCAGCGGCACTGCGCCGTCGAGCCGACGCTCGATCTCGGTCAGGGACAGGGCGGCGCCGATGTCGACGTACTCCTCGCCCTGGGTGAGCACCCGCAGCTCCGGAAGGTGGTCGATCGCGACCAGCAACCCCGGCCGGGCGCCGCCCAGGTTGGCCTCGACCCCCAGGTCGGTGGCTCCCGCCAGCGGCACCGCGCCCTGCTCCGAGAGCGCGGCGAGGGCTTCGCCGAGCGATTCCGTGCGCACGTAGCCCGGCACCCTCACCGGCGCGGCTCCAGGCGGCGGTGCGGTCGTGCGGAAGGACAGGTGGTCGCCGTCGGGCGGGGCGCCGAGCGCTTCTGCCGCCTCCAGGATCGGTCGGTAGCCGGTGCAGCGGCACAGGTTGCCGGAGAGGGCGTGGTGGTCGAAGACCCCGCTCTCGCAGCGGCCCGGTCGGTAGTACTCCGCGGCCATGCTGCACACGAACCCGGGCGTGCAGTAGCCGCACTGCGATCCGCCGCGCACGGCCAGCTCCTGCTGCACGGGGTGGAGCGCGTCGGGGTCGCCGAGGCCTTCCGCGGTCACCAGCTCCTGGCCGGCGAGAGCCGCAGCCGGGACCAGGCACGCGTTGACCGCCGTCCACTCGGTCGGCGCGTCCACCCCCGGGCGGGCGAACAGCACGGAACAGGCTCCGCACTCCCCCTCAGCGCAACCTTCCTTGGCGCCGGTCAGGCCGACGCTGCGCAGCCAGTCGAGAGCCGTGGTGGGCGGCTCGGCGCCCGCGAGACTGCGGGACGCACCGTTGACGGTGACGAGCGGCTGATCCATGGGCCCACGGTACGTCGCGCCGCACCGGGCGGCATCCCGATCAGCGATCAGACGCGGGCGAGTCGGCGGGTGACCCAGGCGATCAGGACCTTGAGGTGCTGGACGTGTCCCATAAAGGAAAGATGTGATCCCGGTTGCTTGCTCACAGCGACCCCCTCCGGCCGGCGTGGATTCCCCGACCTAGTTATACCCCGTACGACGCTCCGGCACGCCAATCGGTTGCATCGGGTCGGCCCGCTGCCGTTGGAGCCGTCCGCTTGACGTCCGGGGAGCCGTCATCGGGCATTACGTTCGGTCGGTCGCATAGTTGCGGCCCGAGGAGGAGCGTGGCACGACGCACGAACCCCTGCTGGAGGATCGGATCGGGGTCGACGCCCCGGTCTCTCGGGTCTGGGAGCTGGTCGGCGACGTCTGCCGGATGCCCGAGTGGAGTCCCCAAGTGATGTCGACCCGCCTGCGTGCGGGTCACGACCGCTGCCGGCTGGGTGTGGAGTCCACCAGCCGCAACCACGAGGGCGAGCTGGAGTGGAACACCCACGGACAGATCACGAGGTACGACCCCGAGCAGGCGATCGCCTTCCGCATCGCCGAGAACTGGGTGGTCTGGTCCTTCCTGCTCGCGCCGACCGACGACGGGATGGTCGTACTTCGACGTCACCGCGTCTCGATACGCCCTCGCGCCAGGGCGCTCGGACTACTCGACGACCAGCAACAGCGGGAACGGCCGGTGGTCGAGTAGCCGGCGCGAGGAACGAGCGCGGGCGTATCGAGACCCCGCAACGCGCACGCAGACCGCGGGAACCGTCGTACTTAACGTCACCGCGTCTCGATACACCCTCGCGCCAGGGCGCTCGGACTACTCGACGACCAGACCGCGGGAACAAGCACTCACCCAGCGTCGCGAGACGCCGGACGGTCTCTCCGACGTCTCGATCGAGTTCACCGACGCGTTCATGGGCGGTCAGGCCCTCTTCACCGAGACGCTCCGGGCGGGCATGCGTCAGACGCTCGAAAGGATCAAGGCCGCCGCGGAGGCCTGACCGCCCTCGACCCGATGATCGGCTACAGCGTCAGTCCGACGTGCCGGTTGACGTCCTTGTAGAGCAGGTAGCGGAAGCGCCCGGGCCCACCGGCATAACAGGCCTGGGGGCAGAAGGCGCGGAGCCACATGAAGTCGCCGGCTTCGACCTCGACCCAGTCCTCGTTCAGGAGGTAGACCGCCTTGCCCTCGAGCACGTAGAGGCCGTGCTCCATGACGTGGGTCTCCGGGAACGGGATCGCACCCCCGGGCTCGAAGCTCACGATGTTGACGTGCATGTCGTGACGCAGGTCGGCCATGTCGACGAACCTCGTGGTCGACCAGGCGCCCTCGGTGCCGGGCATCGGGATCGGGGACGCGTCCTGCTCCCGGGTGACGAAGGGCTCCGGCACGTCGAGGCCGTCGACCCGCGAGTAGGCCTTGCGGATCCAGTGGAATGTCGTGGTCCGGTCGCTGGCGTTGCGCAACGTCCACGCGGTCCCGGGCGGGAGGAAGGCGTAGGAGCCCGCACTGAGAACGTGCTGGGTGCCGTCGACAGTCAGCGTCGGTGACCCCTCGACGACGAACAGCACACCCTCGGCGTCGGAGTCGTCCTCCGGCTGGTCGGAGCCACCGCCGGGCGAGACCTCGACGACGTACTGGCTGAACGTCTCGGCGAAGCCGGACAACGGCCGTGCAAGCACCCAGAGACGGGTGTGCTGCCAGCGGGGAAGGTACGACGCCGTGATGTCGCTGAGGGTCCTGGCTGGGATGACGGCGTAGGCCTCGGTGAACCGCGCTCGGTCGGTCGTGAGGGCGGACTGGGGCGGCAGCCCGCCTCTGGGGACGTAGTAGCTCATCTCGTGCCTCTCCTCAACAGTCGACCTCGCGGAGCATGATGCGCTCCTAGCACTATCGGTGCACCGCGCAGCCAGGTCTCGCGAACCACGCCGTCCAAGCGGCGCCCGTCGTACGCCGACACCGGGTTGCGGTGGTGCAGCACGGCGACGTCGACGGTGAACTCCTCGTCGGGCGCGAACCGCACGAAGTCCGCGTCGGCGCCCACCTCGATCCGGCCCTTGTGGCTCAGGGCGACGCGATCCGCCGGCGCGGTGGCCGTCCAACGCACCACGTCGGCGAGGTCGTGACCGTGCTGCCGAGCGCCGGTCCACACCGCCGACAGACCGAGCTGGACGGAGGCGATCCCGCCCCAGGCGACGCCGAAGTCGCCGTCGCCCTTCTCCTTGAGGTCGACCGTGCACGGCGAGTGGTCGGAGACGACGAAGTCGACGTCGCCGGTCCTGAGCGCCTCCCACAGAGCCTCCCGGTTCTCTGACTCGCGGATCGGCGGGCAGCACTTGAGCTCGGTAGCGCCGTCAGCGATCTGCTCGGCGGCGAAGGTCAGGTAGTGAGGACAGGTCTCGACGCTCACGTCCACACCGGCCGCACGGGCGGCGCGGAGCGCGGGGACGGCGTCACTGCTGCTCAGGTGCACGACATGGGCCCGGGCGCCGCTCTCGCGGGCCTGCTCGATGACCAGCGCGATCGCTGCGTCCTCGGCCGCGCGGGGCCGCGAAGCCAGGAAGCCGAGATAGCGCGGTCCGTCGAGCGTGCTCTCGTCCAGCAGGTCGCCGATCTCGGCGTGCACGAGCATCAGCGCACCGATGCGCGCGGACTCGCGCATCGCCAGCGAGAAACCCTCCGGCGAGAGCGCGGCGAACTCGTCGACACCCGACTCGAGGAGGAAGCACTTGAAGCCGAAGACGCCGGCCTGGTGGAGCGGCTCCAGGTCCGCGAGGTTGTCCGGCACCGCCCCGCCCCAGAAGCCGACGTCGACCAGCACCTGGCCCTGCGCCACGCCGCGCTTGACCTCGAGGCTCTCGACCGTCGTCGTCGGTGGCACGGAGTTGAGCGGCATGTCCACGATCGTCGTCACGCCGCCCGCCGCGGCCGCCGTGGTCGCACTGGCGAAGCCCTCCCACTCGGTGCGGCCGGGCTCGTTGACGTGGACGTGGGTGTCGACCAGACCGGGGAGGAGCACCTCGTCGTCGGCGATGTCGACGGTGCGCGCCGCCTCCGGCGGGTCCTCGTAGGGCGTGATCGACGCGATCCGCTCGCCGCTGATCCCCACGCAGACCGCGACCTCGGCGCCGCCGACGATCGCGCGCCGGGCCCGGAGCAGCAGGTCGAGACCGGCCATCAGCAGAAGCCAGGCACGTGCAGCCAGGCGTCACCTGCGGGTGGGGCGTCGTCCCGCGTCACCTGCGCCTCGATGAGGCCGTAGGGCCGGTCCGCGGCGACGAACACCTCGCCGTCGTTGGTCAATCCGTCGACCTGGAAGCCGCTGAAGTCGACGAGGAAGTGGTGCTTGTTGGGTGCGGAGAACCTGATCTCGGCGATCTGCTCCTGGTCGTCGAGCACCGCGCAGCCCATCGCGTGCAGGGTCTCCTGCAGCGCGCGCGAGTAGGTGCCGGCGAAGGTCTCGAGCAGTGTCGTCAGCACCGCCGCGTGCGAGTCGTTCCAGTCGACCCTCTCGACCGTGGTGTGCCGCCACTTCGCGACGAGCGACGTCGCGAGGACGCGGTCGCCTGCCTCGGGAAGGGTGGTGAACTCGTCCTTGAGGAAACCGCGGAACTCCGAGTCGGTGGAGTTGAGCACGACCAGCTCGGAGATCCCGGAGAGGACGACGGCCTCGTCCCGGCCGACCGTGACGACACAGGTACGAACCGCCCCGCCGCGGCGCACGAACGAGTGGTCACCGACCCGGTCCCAGCCGTACTCCTCGACCCGCACCTGCGCCGTGCCGGCTGCGGGGCAGGCATCCAGGAGCCGGCGCCCGAGAGCCAGCGCGTAGTCCTCGATCGAGGAGACCCCGTGCAGCTTGGCGTAGGCGAACGCGGTGTTCTTCTGGGTGTCGGTCGGCAGCACCGCGGCCTGGTCGCCGGTGATGTGCGCGTCGTCGAAGTCACCGCGCAGCGAGGTCGACACGTTGAGGTCGTGGATCTCGTGACGGGGGGTGTCGCGCACGATCCGCACGACCCGGCTCTCCGACTTGCCGTACTGGTTGACGCCCAGCTTGTTCGCCATCACGTGCTCCTGGATCGGTTGAAGGAGAGGGAGAAGAGCTGGTCGACGCCGAGGCCGACCCCGGCCAGCACCTCGGCCTCGTCGACGGCGCCGCTCTGCACACCACGGAGGAGGTAGGACGCCAGCGCGCGAGCGGTAGCCGGCTCGTCAGCGATCCCGTGGCTCGTGTGCGCTGTGTAGGCGGCCAACCGCTCCAGCGCGCTGGGTAGGGCTTCGCGGTAGAACGCGTAGGTCGCGGCGTACCGCGTCGGCAGCTGGCCCGGGTGCAGGTCCCACCCCTGGTAGAAGCCTCGCTCCAAGGAGCGGCGGACCAGCCAGTGGTGGTTCGCCCAGGCCGCGACGACGGTGCCGGCGTCGCCGACGGGAAGGATGTTGGTCGAGCCGTCGCTGAGCCTGACCCCCGTGCCAGCGGCGGCCGCCTGCATCACCAGCTTGGCGTGGTGCGCCACCGGGTGGTCCAGCGACTGGTGCTCGGCAGCGATCCCGCAGGCGGCGGAGTAGTCGTAGGTGCCGAAGTGCAGCCCCGTCAGCCGGGTGCCGCCAGCGTGCACCATCCGCGCCACCGGGGCGGTCCCGTCGGCGCCGAGGATCGACTGGGGCGTCTCGACCTGCACCTCGAACCGCAGGTCACCCGGGGCGAGGCCGAACGCGTCCTCGAGCGACGCGCACGCGTCGACCATGGCGTCGACCTGCTCGACACGGGTCACCTTCGGCAGGGTCACGACCCAGCCGTCCAGGCTGCCCCCGCTGTCCAGCAGGGTGGCGACGTACGACGCCAGCGTGCGCACCGCCCGGGCGCGCGTCGCGGCCTCGAAGCACTTGATCCGGATGCCACCGAAGGGTGCTGCCGTCCCCGCCTGCTGGCTCTCGGCCAGCGCGCGCGCGGTGCGGCGGACGTCGGCGTCCTCGTCGGCGTCGGTCCGCCCTCCGTAGCCGTCCTCGAAGTCCACGCGCAGGTCCTCGACGGGCTCGCTGCCGAGCTTCGCCCGCACCCTGGCCACGACGTCGGCATCCTCGTCGACGAGCAGCAGGAACTGCTCGGCGTGCCGGTCGAGCAGGTGGAGGGCGGTCGCGCCGTACGCCGGGACGACGCCGGCGTCGTAGCTGGTCGGCCGGCACGTAGACCGTGTGCACCGGCTGGCGTCCCGGCCGCTCCCCGGGGTACGACGCCGCCAGCTCCGCGTCCGCGGCGGCCAGCAGGTCGTCGAGCCGGCCGAGCACGCTCTTCGCCACCTCGTCGGGTGCCGTCATGTCTGCACCTGGCGCGGCCCGTCCTTCTTCGCTCGCCGGTGCCGGTGCAGGATCGGCTCGGTGTAGCCGGAGGGCTGGGTGAGCCCTTCGAAGACCAGGTCGCGGGCGGCCGTCGAACGCCTCTCCGTCGTAGGAAGGACCCATCGGTTCGTATCCCGGACCCGACTGCTGCTCGTCGACGACATCGGCCATCCGGCGCAACGCCTCCTCGACCTGCTCGGCGGTCACCACGCCGTGGTGGAGCCAGTTGGCGACGTGCTGGCTGGAGATCCGGCAGGTCGCGCGGTCCTCCATCAGCTCGGTCCCGTGGATGTCGGGCACCTTCGAACAGCCGACACCCTCGTCGATCCACCGCTTCACGTAGCCGAGGATGCCCTGCAGGTTGTTGTCGATCTCCGCGAGGCGCTCGTCCTGGGACCAGGAGGAGGCATCGCCGTACGGCACCGTCAGCAGCTGTCCGAGGCCACTGCGGCGATGCCCCGAGAGCTCCTGCTGGCGCGCAGCGACGTCGACCTGGTGGTAGTGCAGCGCGTGCAGCGTCGCCGCCGTCGGCGACGGCACCCAGGCACAGGTCGCGCCCGACTCCGGGTGACCGACCTTCTGCTCGAGCATGGCCGCCATCTCCTCGGGCATCGCCCACATGCCCTTGCCGATCTGCGCGCGGCCGTGGAACCCGCACTCGAGGCCGATGTCGACGGACCGGTCCTCGTACGCCGCGATCCACGGCTGGGACTTCATCTCGCCCTTGCGCACCATCGGTGCGCCGAGCATCGACGAGTGCAGCTCGTCGCCGGTCCGGTCCAGGAAGCCGGTGTTGATGAACGCGACCCGACCCCGGGCGGCATGGATGCAGGCCTTGAGGTTGGCGGAGGTACGTCGCTCCTCGTCCATGATGCCGAGCTTGATGGTGCCGCGAGCCAGCCCCAGCAGGTCCTCGGTGCGGGAGAAGAGCTCATCGGTGAAGGCCACCTCGTCGGGGCCGTGCATCTTCGGTTTCACGGCATACATCGAGCCGGTCCGCGAGTTGCGCAGCTCCCCGCGGCCCTGCAGGTCGACCAGGCTGCAGAGCGCGGTCACCACCGAGTCGAGGATCCCTTCCGGGACCTCGTCGCCCGACGCGTCCAGCACGGCGTCGGTGGTCATCAGGTGCCCGACCTGCCGGACGAACAGCAGCGAGCGACCGGGAAGGACGACCGGTCCGCCGGGACCTTCGTACTCGCGGTCCGGGGCGAGCCGCCGGGTGAAGGACTCCCCGCCCTTGACCATCGGCACGCTGAGCGTGCCACGGTTGAGCAGGAGCCAGTTCCGGTAGGCCGCCACCTTGTCGGCGGTGTCCACGGCGGCGATGGAGTCCTCCAGGTCCATGATCGTGGACACGGCGGCCTCGACGAGGAGGTCCTTCACCCCGGCGGGATCGTCCTTCCCGACGGGGTGGTCGCGGTCGACCTGGATCTCGACGTGCAGCCCGTGGTGCACCAGCAGGACGCCCTCGGGACCGGCCGGCCTCGCCGCGGTGCCCGACGTACTGGCTCGGCTCGGACAGCTCGGTCGCGCCGTCCTGGAGGGTGACGACGAGAGCGCCGCCCTCGACGGCGTAGCCGCGGGCGTCGGCATGGCTCCCGTCGGCCAGCGGGAAGTGCTCGTCGAGGAACGACCGAGCCCGTCGGATGACTTCGGCGCCGCGGCGCGGGTTGTACGACGTACCGCGCTCGCAACCGTCGTCCTCGGGCAGCACGTCGGTGCCGTACAGCGCGTCGTACAGCGATCCCCAGCGTGCGTTCGCCGCGTTGGCGGCGAACCGGGCGTTCAGGACCGGTACGACGAGCTGCGGACCGGCCTGCAGGGCGACCTCGTCGTCGACGTCGCTGGTCTCGATGGTGAACGCAGTCGGCTCCTCCACGAGGTAGCCGATCTCGCGCAGCATCTGGAGGTACGCCGCCTGGTCGCGGACCGGGCCGGGGTTCGCGGTGTGCCAGTCGTCCAGCTGGTGCTGCAGCTGGTCTCGCCGGGCGAGCAGCTGCCGGTTCCGCGGGGCGAGGTCGGCGAGGATCGCTTCGACACCACGCCAGAAGTCCGGCTCGTCGATCCCGGACCCGGGCAGTGCCTCGTCGCGAACGAACGCGAAGAGCTCCTCGGCGACCTGGAGCCCCCCGACCTGGATCCGAGTGGGCGACTGCGGCATCTGGACAGACTAGGAGGTCCGGGAGGTGATCGCCCCCGAACCCGCATGCCGACGAACCCCGAGGGCCCGTGACCCGCGTGAGATGGGGCGCAGGCGGGTACTGACGCGAGAGCAACGACAAGGAGCATGAATGCCACCGGAGACGATCGGCGGCCGCTACGAGGTGCAGCGCGAGATCGGCCGAGGCGGCATGGGTGCCGTTTTCCTGTGCCACGACCGGCTGCTCGGACGGGAGGTCGCGGCCAAGCAGCTCGGGGGACTCCCGGGTGAGTCGACCCCGCACCTGGCCAGAGCGCTGCGCGAGGCGCGCACCTCGGCAGCACTCAGCCACCCCAACGTCGTGTCGATCTACGACGCGGTGGAGGAGGGTCACCACGTCTGGTTGGTGATGGAGTACATCCCGTCACGGACGCTGTCCCAGCTCACCCGCGAGGAAGGCCCGCTGTCCCCCGGGAGGGCGGCGCACGTCGGAGCCCAGATCGCCGACGGGCTCGCGGCAGCGCACGGCCGCGGGACCGTCCATCGCGATGTGAAGCCCGGCAACGTGCTCGTGGGCGACGGCGACCACGCGAAGATCTCCGACTTCGGCATCGCCCGCTCCGTCGACGACGAGACGCTGACGCAGACCGGGATGGTGACCGGTACGCCGATGTACTTCTCCCCGCAGCTGGCGCGCGGGATGAAAGCCGCGCCGGCCGATGACGTGTGGGCTCTCGGCGCGACGCTCTACTCGGCCGTCGAGGACCAGGCACCGTGGCCGCCACAGGAGAATTCGCTCGCGCTGCTGGTGCACATCGCGGAGAACCCCGCGCCAGAGCCGCGACGGGCAGGGCCGCTTGCGCCGGTCATCCGCCAGATGATGGCCGCGGACCCGAACGACCGCCCGTCGATGGCTGAGGTCGCTCACCAGCTGCGTGACCTCGCTCGCGCCGCCGACGCCGAGGCCGAGCCGACGAAGACGATGCCTGTGCCGCCTCCGGTGCCGGCCGCCGGACCAACCCGGTCGACGCTCCCCGTCACCCCGGACGAGCACCGGGGTCCTCCCACAGCGCAGCGACCACGACCCGCAGCAGCAGCCGCCGCATACGAAGCCGCGCCGGAGCAGCGCTCGCGGCGATGGCTGCTCCCGCTGTTGGGCATCGCGGCGGCCGTCCTGGTCGTCATCGCCGCGGCCTTCGTCTCGGGTGGCCTCCTCGGCGACGACGGCGACCCGAGCGCGGAGTCGTCTGATGGCGCGACTGCTGGGGAGCAGCGGACCCGGGACGGGAACGAGTCCTCCGTCACCCCGGAGTCCACCGCTGGGTCCACTACCGGGTCCGCGCCTGAGGACAGCCAACCGACGAGCGCCACGACCCCGCCGGCCTCCGAGACGAGCGCTGACGAGCTCACGTCGACGTCGCCCGAGCAGTTCGTGACCGACTACTACGCACTGCTCCCGGACGACACCAGGGGGGCCTGGGCACTGCTCTCGGACGAGATGCAGGACGTCGTCGGGAGCTACGGCTCCTACCAGGGCTTCTGGAGCACCATCGACGCCGTGAGCGTCGACGACACCGCAGCCGACTCGGACACCGTCACGGTCGACCTGACCTACACCACGTCGGAGGGGACCGAGTCCGAGACCCGCCTGATCACCGTGCAGGAGACCGACGAGGGTCCGCAGATCGTCGATGACCAGGTGACCGCGTCCTGACGCCCGGACGGATGCGGTTCAGACCCGCTCCAACAAGTGCTCCTCCTCGGGTCTCGGCGCGCGTTCGACCGAGATCACCACAGCGACAGCCGCGATGATGATCAGTCCACCCACCAGGACGGGACCGGTGATCGGCTCGGCGAGGATCAACCAGCCGAGGAAGACGGCGACGACCGGATTGACGTACGCGTAGGTCGCCACGAGACCGATCGGCGCGTTCGCCAGCACCCACACGTATGCGCTGTAGGCCAGCATCGACCCGACGACGACGAGATAGGCCCAGGCGAGCCAGGTCTGCCCGCCGTACTCGAAGGGATCGACCTCCTCGCCCCGGACGAGGCCGAGCGCGATCATCATGAGGCCTCCGGTCCACATCTCGTGGACGGCGATGACGAAGGCGTTCTCCGGCAGGGTCAGCCGCGGTTGCACCCACGACCCGAACGCCCAGAAGACGCTGGCCGCGAGCACGAACGCCGCGCCTCCGAGCGGCACGTACCCCTGGTCGTTGCCACCGAGGACCAGCCAAGCGAGGCCGAGGAACCCCAGGAGGACGCCGAAGACCGACCAGGTCCGCGGCCGCTCGCCCGAGAGGAACCGATAGCCGGTGATGAAGAGCGGTACGGCGGCGACGAGCAGCGCGGCTACACCGCTCGGGGTGCCCTTGCTCTCGCCGATGGCGACGAAGCCGTTGCCGAGCAGGGGCAGCATCAAGCCAAGGAATGCCGCGCCCGCCAGCTCGGCACGGGTGACCCGGATGTCGACGCCGCGCAGGGCGAGCAGCCCGCCGAGCAGCACGCCGGCCAGGAGGAAGCGGCTGCCCATGCCGACCAGGGGCGGCATCTCCTCGACCACCACCCGGATCGCCAGGTAGGTCGAGCCCCAGACGACGTAGACGATCGCGAGCGCGACTGCGACCAGTCCCACCTTCGCCCGCGTGTCCATCACACCCCGCCTGCCTCACGTGCCCGGAACCTACGAGGGGGAACCGCTCGGTGCGACCGGCTATTGCTCGTTGCTGATCGATGGCCGGGGATCGACGGAATATGGCAGTTCCACTCCGCTCCGCCGCAAGCTCCGGCGTATGAGGAGGTCGGGCCGCGGGTAGAACCGATTTTGGCCGACCGGGCATATCCCACCCGGTCGCCATCAGGAAAGAAAGGCGACGACGATGTCCCAGCAGATCGAGACCGGACGCATCACCACGGACATCCCCGCACGGATGGACCGATTGCCCTGGAGTCGCTGGCATTGGCTGGTCGTGATCGGCCTCGGTACGGTGTGGATCCTCGACGGCCTCGAGGTCACCATCGTCGGCTCGATGTCCGACGCGCTGGCAGATCCCAAGACCGGTTTGGGCCTGAGCAGCTTCGACATCGGCGTCGCGGGTGCGGTGTATGTCGCAGGCGCCTGTATCGGCGCCCTGTTCTTCGGCCAGCTCACCGATCGCTACGGTCGGAAGAAGCTGTTCCTCATCACCCTGGGCGTCTACACGGTTGCGACCGTGCTGACGGCGTTCTCCATGACGCCGCTGTGGTACTTCGCCGCCCGGTTCATCACCGGGGCCGGAATCGGCGGGGAGTACGCCGCGATCAACTCCGCTATCGACGAGCTCATCCCTGCGAAGTACCGCGGCCGGGTCGACGTGGCGATCAACGGCTCGTTCTGGGTCGGCGCGGCGGGCGGTGCCCTGCTGACGATCCCGCTGCTCGATCCCACGGTCATCAACCAGGAGTGGGGTTGGCGGTTGGCGTTCGGGCTAGGGGCGATCCTGGCGGTCGGCATCCTGATCGTCCGACGGGCAGTGCCGGAGAGCCCGCGATGGCTCTTCATCCACGGCCGCGAGGACGAGGGCGAGGAGATCGTCCGGGACATCGAGGCCCGGGTGACGCAGGAGGTCGGCAAGGACCTGCCGTCGGTGTCGGAGACGATCACGATCCGCCAGCGCCGCACGATCGGCCTGCCGCTCATCGCCAAGACGGTCTTCACGCTCTACCCCCGGCGCACCGCGCTCTGCTTCTCGCTGTTCGTCGGCCAGGCCTTCCTCTACAACGCCTTCTTCTTCACCTACGGCGACACGCTCATCGAGTTCATGGGAGTGACCCAGACCGGCTACTACATCGCGGTCTTCGCGGTCAGCAACTTCGTTGGTGCGATGGTGCTCGGCCCGCTGTTCGACACCATCGGTCGCGTGCGGATGCTGACCGCTACCTACGTGTTGTCCGGTGTGCTGCTGGTGATCGCCGGAATGACGCTGGACTCCTACACCGCAACGACCTTGACGCTGATGGGTTGCGTGATCTTCTTCTTCGCCTCCGCCGGCGCCAGCGCGGCCTACCTCACTGCGAGCGAGGTCTTCCCGATGGAGACCCGCGCGCTGTGCATCGCGTTCTTCTACGCGATCGGCACCGCGGCCGGCGGAATCGCGGGCCCGCTGCTCTTCGGCAAGCTCATCGAGGACGCGGTGACCGGTGGTGAGGGGATCTCCGCGATCGCCATTGGCTACTACATCGGCGGGGCCCTGATGATCGCCGGCGGCCTCGTCGCCGCCTTCCTCGGCGTGAAGGCCGAGGGCCAGTCGCTCGAGACCATTGCGCGCCCCCTCACCGCAGAGGACCCGGACACGTCTGATCGCGAGCGCCACGACTCCAAGTCTGTTTGAGGAAGGAGCGCGCCATGCCCATGCCGCCACCGAAACCGTCCACGGAGGGTCGACGAGATCGCCAGGTCTTCCACGAGATGGGTCAGATCGTGCGAGCCCTCGAGGAGTCCGGGCCCTGCACGCCCGACGAGCTCGCCATGTTGACCGGTGCCCGGTTCTGGGAGCCAGATCGGTTCGACCGGGCGCTCGCGTTCGCCGTCGCTGACGGGCTGATCCTCCGGGATGCCCACGGCAGGCTGCAGCCGTCCGGCTGACGCGCGTCCACGATTCAGGGCTCCCCGGCACGGGGTTGGACCTGTGACCATCGGGTACCGCCTTCTGTCGAGAGCGTCCGGTTCCCGAGACCGGTCGACCCCAACTGAAGGAGCACAGCCATGGCCATCGGCCTCGGAATCGTCCTGATCGTCGTCGGACTCATCCTCGTCTTGGACGTGGTCAACGTCGACACATCTGTCATCGACACCGGCACCCTGGGCTGGATCCTCCTGGTCGCCGGCGTCCTGGCCATCGTCATCTCGTTGGTCGTCAACCAGCAGCGCACGCGGAGGACGGTGGTCGAGGAGCGCCGCGACGTTCGGCCGCCGATGTGACCACTCCCGGCCGAGCGCCGTCGACCGCCGCCGAGCCCGGTTTGGAGACGGTCGAGTTCCACGCGCCCGATGAGCCCGTCGTCCTGGCCGACCGCTACCGGCTGGGCGAGGTGATCGGCCGCGGGGGCATGGCCGAGGTCTACCGGGCCGACGACCTCAAGCTCGCCCGGCTGGTGGCGGTGAAGCTCCTCCTCGAAGGGGCCGGCGACGAGAACGACCGAGAGCGGTTCATCTCCGAGGCGAGGACGCTGGCGATGCTGTCGCACAGCGGGCTGGTCACGGTCCTGGACGCCGGCTTCGGCACCAGCACTCGACAGAGCGCGGTGACCGGGCAAGAGAACGACCGCCCATTCCTCGTGATGGAGCTGGTCGACGGTTCGACGCTCGCCCAGCGGATGAAGGACGGGCCGATGAGGCTCGATGACCTCGCTCCCATCGCGGCGCAGGTCGCCGATGCACTGGCCTACGTGCATGACAGTGGGGTCGTCCATCGAGACGTGAAGCCGGGCAACGTGCTCGTCGGCCACGACGGCACCGTCAAGCTCGCCGACTTCGGCATCGCCCGCCTGGTCGAGCAACGGTCCCACCACACCGCCACCGGCGTAGCGATCGGGACGGCGGCCTACATCGCGCCGGAGCAGGTCAACGGCGGCTCGGTCGAGGGCGCAGCCGACGTCTACTCCCTCGGGCTGGTCCTCCTGGAGGCGATCACCGGACGTCGGGAGTACGGCGGCGCCCCCGCCGAGGCTGCGCTTGCCCGGCTGCAGCGGCCGCCCCAGATCCCTTCGCTCGACCCGGGCTGGCACGAGCTCCTCACCGAGATGACGGCACTCGATCCGGCCGACCGTCCGAGCGCGGCCGAGGTGGCCGTGTGGATGCGCGCCACGCTGACCGAACCCGCACCCGTCGGCACGGTGAGCATGCCGGACGCGGCCACGTCTCCGATCCTTGCCGTCAGCCCGCAGGATCACGGCTCCGGACCCGTACTGACGAAGCCGATGCCCGACACCGGGGACAAGCCGGCTCCGACGCAGTCCCGCACGTCGCCGACCGACCGGTCGGGCGACGCCCTCGCCCGTCGCGTCCGGATGCTGGCCGGGCGTCTGCGCACGCTGCCGTCCGAGGTGTGGGGCGTCGCTGCCGCCTTCGGTGCGCTGGTGCTGCTGCTGATCGTCCTCGCGGTGGCGAGCGGCGACAACACGGCGGCGCCCATCCCCGAGAACACCCCTGCAGAGCTGCGCGAGCCTCTTGCCGAGCTCCACGAGGCGGTCGACGAAGCGGAGGCTCCGGGACTTGCGGCGAAGCTCGACGACGTCGACGCCGCAGTGGACTCCGGTGAGCTTGCCAGCGCTCGCAACGCGGTCGACGAGCTCGTCGATGCGACCGCCCGGACACTGGTCGCCGAAGACATCAGTGACGGGCAGGCGGACCAGATCTTCGAGGCAGCGCGCGACGTACTGGCCGAGCTGCCCGAGTCCGCGCAGAAGCGCAACTAGCTGACTGGGAGAGACACGCGGGGGCGGTCTGGCGTCCTAGGTCGGCCATCCCGCGACCTGGCTCTGTCACACTGCGCCCATCGGTCGATGACGACCGGACGACGAAAGAGGTTCGCGATGGACTCCATGACCAACGACTTCGGAGATGTTCTCCTGTGGACCTTCTGGTTCTTCATCTGGTTCGCGGCGCTCATGTTGTGGTTCCGTTGCCTGTTCGACATGTTCGGTGACCACACGCTCAGCGGCTGGGCCAAGGCCGGATGGGCAGTGCTCCTGATCGTCGTGCCCTGGCTCGGCGCGCTGATCTATCTCATCGTGCGCGGTCGCACCATGGCCGAACGACAGATGGCCAAGGTGGCAGACCTCCAGGCGGCTCAAGCCGACTACATCAAGCAGGTTGCCGGTGCCCCGAGCTCGCCGGCCGAACAGATCGCCAGCGCCAAGGCTCTTCTCGACTCGGGCGACATCAACCAGAGCGAGTACGACAGCTTGAAGGCGAAGGCGCTGGCCTGAGTCCGTAGCGGCCAGGCTGAGCCTCAGAGGTAGCCGTTCGCGGCGCGGCACGGCGGTCCCACCCGTACCGGGTGAGGCCGTCGTGTCGCGATTGCTCGAGTATGGGAACCCCACCCATCTAGGAGAGACTGTCATGTCAGACGAGATCAACACCCCCGACCTCGAGGTGGGCGCGGCCGCCGTCTCCGACGGCGCCTACACCCTCCTCGTCGCCGATTTCAGCGACACCGGCGCTGCGTGGGACGCGTATGAGGCTCTCCGGTCCGCCGAGGACGGGCGCACCGTCGAGATCGAGGGCGTCATCGTGGTCAACCGGTCTGCCGAGGGCAAGCTGGAGATCCAGAAGGCGACGGACCACAGCACGAAGTCGGGGCTCAAGTGGGGGGTGGTCGGTGGCATCGCGCTCGGCGTGATCTTCCCACCCTCGATCCTCGGTAGCGCCGCAGTGGCCGGCTCCGCTGGAGCCCTCGCCGGCAAGCTGCGTCAGCGCCATCACCACGGCGAGCTCGAGCAGCAGCTGGAGGGCGCGATCGCGCCCGGGCACTCCGGTCTGCTCGCCCTGGTCTCCGACCCCGGCGCCGTCAAGATTCGGAAAGCGCTCGAGCTGGCCGACGACATCGTCGCGTCCGCGATCGACAAGGTCGAGGCGGACGACATCAAAGCAGCAGCCAAGGAGGCCCAGGAGGCCGACGCCTGACGCCGATCGCGCACCGCCGACGGCGTCGTCCTCAGATGCCGAGCCGACGCCCGAGCATCTTGACCATCGGCCAGGCACCCTCTGACCAGTTCGCGAGGACGGTGCAGGTGATCGATGTTCTCGGGTCGTGCTGACTGACCATCGACACGCCTGCGTCGTGTCCCTCGAGCCAGACGCCGTCGCCGGTCGCATCGAGGTGAAAGCCGAGGCCGTAGCGCCTGGACTCCTCCGGCCATTCGCTTCGTGGCCGCAGCATCTGCTCAACCCGATCGGGCGCGACCAATCGCCCCGCGAAGAGGGCGTCCCAGAAGGCGCTGAGGTCGGCTGCAGTCGAGTAGATGCCGCCGTCGCCGTTCCCCCGCACCGGAAGGTGGAACACGTTCGTCCTCAAGCCGGCAGCAGCCAAGTAGCCGAGGGCGGCGCGCCCCGGCAGCTCATCGGAGCGCAGGAACTCAGAGTCGACCATGCCTGCAGGCTCGCAGACCAGGGTGCGAACCAGGTCGTGGAACCCCACCCCGCTTGCTCGCTCGGCCAAGAGCGCAAGCACCACGAATCCGCCGTTGTTGTAGGCGAACCGTTCGCCGGCCGGGAACACCGTCGGGTGACCGTCAAGGACGGGCACGAACTGCTCGGTCGTCGCCAGCTCGTGCACGCCTACCGGCATCAGGTAGTCGCTGATGTCTTCGATGGCGTCTTCGTCGAGGTAGTCGCCGATCCCGGACCGGTGTGCCAGCAGGTGCTCGATCGTGACGTCGTCGGCGATCAGGGGCAGATCCGGGCCGAGCAGCGAACGGACGGTCGTCTCGAGATCGAACGTCCCTCGCTCGACCAGGCTCATGACGACCAGGGCCGTCATGCTCTTCGATCCGCTCGCGGTCGCGAACATGGTCTCGACCGTGTTGGGGACTCGGTGGGCGCGGTCGGCGAACCCGTACGCCCGGACGAGCTCCTCTACGCCCGCGCGGTCAACGCGGACCACGCCGGAGAACCCCGTGCGGTCCGCCTCGCCATCCATTGTGTCGAGGAGTGACTCCATCGCGCTGAACCTACCCGCCGAGGAAGGATGAATGTGGAGAAGCTGCGGCGTCTGCCGCACCGTTCACCGGCGCGAGAGACAGCCCGGCCGAGCAGCGGGCCCAGCGGATGGATGATCAGTCTGGGTGGGCCCGGCGTTCTCGTTCGATCACCACTTCCGCGTGGGCACCCTCGGTCAGCCCCGCGCGCCGGGCAGCCTCCCTTAATTCGTGCTGGGCCGCTTCGAGGTCGATCCCTCGCGACCCGGCGATGATGCCGACGGCGATCTGGATACGGGTGCTGACGCGGAGCTTCTCCGGGCCCCGCTCCGCGTCCTCGCGTGTGCTGAAGGAGAGGTCTGCGTTGATCACGGCTCCAGGGGCCCAGGCGCCGAAAACGAAGGAAATCTCCTGATGGAGGCCGTCGAAGGCGTCCCACGATCCGGCGTACAGGTCCACACTGCTCACCACGACGTCCCTGGTCACCACTGGCAAGGTCAGGGTTGCGGCCACCGCCGCAGCAGCCGTGGCCTGGGCGAGGCGCAGCCAGTGCTGCTCGTCGAGGATGTGTTCGCAATCGCGACCGCACCCCCAGTCTGCGACAGCGGAAGCGTCGTTCAGGCGGGGTGAGAGATCAAGGACGGCGATCTCCGCGCTGGTCGCGGCCCAGGTCAGGGTCAGGTCGTGCTCGACGTTGCCGACACTCATCCCGATGATGTCCGGTACGAGCGCATGCATCTGCGTGCTCTGGCTGCGCAACAGGCGAAGAAGCTCGCCGTCTGCCTCCACATCGAGACCCGCTACGACTTCGAGGGTTTGGACGATGGGTTCCATCGCTACACGCACACCCCCGGTCGGGACTTCATAGATCGGTCTCGTCGTCGGAGCCCTGTCGCTTCGGCGCCACTAGACTAGGTGCCGTCATCGTATCCGTGTCGGGTCATGCCAGCATGCCGCCGACGCCATGAGCACTGTGCCCACAGCGACGTCGACCCATACCACGGCGGGGCAGCTCACCGCCGGCGGAATCGAGCGACGTACTGCGTTGCCGTAGCTGGTGTGGTGATGTCGCGCTGACGCGCCCCTCCGTCGGCCCAGCGGGCGAACACGGAGGGCACCATTGCTACCCCCTTCACGATCAGGTCTGAAGGTTATCTCGCCGTCGGATGAACCGCCGTCACTCCGACGTGGCGCGCCAAGGGACTGGGCGGTCCTCACGACTAGGCGGGGACTCAGAACGCCGCGTCACAGGCCTGGGAGAAGTCGCCGAGACGTCGAAGCAGAACGTATCGACAGTTCACGCCATGGACACGCAACCCGCCACCAGAAGACATGGTCAGAGGCGCGCACGCTGCCGGGCTGCTGTCCACGGTCGCGCCCGGCCGCAAGGGCAGGACCGCGGTCTACCAAGGACTGTTCCCGAGCGCCGTTAGCGGGAACCACGGGGTTCCCCCTATGAGAGACGTTCAGGGGGAAGGAACACAGCGCGCTGAAAACTACGAGTTCCTTCCCCCTATGGGGCCGTTCAGCGGGAACCAGGGGTTCCCACCAGTAGTACCCAGGACTCACCTCCCGCGTGCTCGTATCACGGCGCCGACGGGCTGCCCTGCCCGACCGACTGCCGCTACTACTCACCGAGCAGCAATGAGGAGGAGGCGTCATGACAGCGAAGGTGCTCGACCTCACCGCGCGCCTGGCGCAGGCAGAGGCGCCGTGCCTGTGCAATGCCGACCGCCTCGCGCGTCTCGCGGTCCAGATACGGGCCGGCCTCGCTGAGATGGACGGCGCTCTCCTCATCCCTGCCGAGACAACGAGCCAGCTCCTCGGTGACGTGCTAGCCGTCGTCGATGTCGTGCTCGCCGACCACCCACCGCACCAACGACCCGACAGGAGCCGAAGTGATGCTCGCCGTACCCGAGGACCAGAAGCCGCGTCGCACCGATCGCCGACCTTGCCCGCACTGCGGAGGCAGCGCCGACGGATGCCGCGCGCTCGAGTGGTTGCGGGCCGGTTCCCGCTGCTGCGAGGCCTGCGCCGGCAACCACGACCAGGACCAGGAGACCCGATGACCACCGACGACGCCGGCCATACGCCCGCGACCCTCGACCTCGACGCCGCGCAGGTGCTGGCCGGCGACCTCATCCGCCAGCTCGCGCCGCTCATCGGCACCGACGGCCAGGAGGCGTCGATGGACGACGTCTTCGTGCGTTGGCTCGACGCCCTCGACGTGCACCGCTTCAGCCTCGTCGCGATCGCCGCGCTGAGGACCACCTACGTCGCCTGCCTCAGCCACGCCGACCCAGGTGTCAACCACTTGACACCTGAGACCCCGGCCCGCTGGCGGGAGCCGGCCGACCGAGCGGAGACCACCCATGTCGCCTGACCACGACCTGCGTGCCTGGGTGGCCGCGCTGTTCGCCGACCCCGAGACCGCCACGGACGACGAGCAACCCCCGCCCGACCGCGCGAGAAACAACGTCTCGCCCCGCGAGGGCAACAACCCCCAGGGCGACGACCCGGACGCCGAGGCCCTCGAGTTCGTCCGCCAGCGGTTTGACGTCACCGACTGACAAGGAGCAACACCATGCACTACCGACAGACCGCCGCGCTTCAGCGCGCAGATTTTCGCCACCGCCGAACGGCTCGGCGCCACCGTGCCCAAGGCGCTGGCCGCCGAGCACCAGAAGCTCACCAAGCTCGCCGACGCAACCCGGCACCTCGAGGTACCCGCCGACGTGCCCGGCGCCGTGCTGGCCGCGCTCGAGGCAGGCAACGACCCGGCCACCGACCAGGGCGTGCGGGCCGCCGTGATCGGACGTGAGGTCAACGTGACCGCGCACAGCACGACGACCCGGCTCGGCGAGCGCGTCGCGCAGTTCGTCACCGACCACGCAGATGACCTGCTGGGCATATTCACCAGACCGTTCGACAAGGCCGCCACAACACTGAGCGAAGCCGCCACCCGCCTCGGCGACGTGGACTTGGACGACACCAAGGCTGTGCTCGCCCGAGGGTGGCGACGCTGCTCAGGTGTGGGCCGCCGCCCAGGGCGCCGAGAAGACGATCGCGCAGCATCGTGCAGGTGTGGAGGCAGCTCGCCCTACTCACCCCCGGCGTGGCGCTGGACCCGCATTCAAGCCGCTGATCATCGCCGACATCGACGCCGCGGACTACCTCGACCAGCAGCTCAACGCGCGTCGGCGTCTCGGTGCGCCCCTTCGAGCTGGCCCGCCGCGGACACCGACTGTCACTCGCCACCCCGACCACGCTGGCCGAGCCGAACCTCGGCAGTGCAGGCCGAGGCCGCCCGCCGCACCACGCCCGGCCCCGACGCGTTCGGCACCGAGTACCGGCGTACTCGCGGATCGGTGTCGCATGAGTGGCGTCGAGCGCCTGCACCCCCACCCGGACCCCCCCCGGGGGGTCGATTCGTCCACCGCGGGACTAAGTCCCTTTCACAGACAGAGGGCACAGGGGTGGGGATACCCGCCTGGGCGGGCACCGCTGGCGCGCGTCCGCTATTGGCGATTAGGGGTCGTCACGGTGCCCTCGGGTCTTGATCAGCTCCGTGGAACCGAATGGCCCCGACGGCCATTGCAGCCCACGACGGGCTACGAGAGGCTAGCGGTCAGGGAGCGAGACGAGTCTCGGGTGAGAGTGCAGGTCTGACATGCGATCACCGTTCCGGTTCGGGCATTCTGCCTCGCTTGTGGTGTTGATGTCGTTGCTCGCAGCCGGGTGTTCCGACTCCGGACCCGATGCCGACGCCGACAGCGGCACGCAGCCCTCATCCGCGGATGCGAGCACACCTGCCCAGCCCGACACCGGCTACCCCGACTCGATCGCGGCCATTGGGCACTCCGGCATCACCGGGGAGTCGTCACATGAGCAGCGCTTCCAGGGAAGCGAGGAGGATTCCTGGGCAACGGGGACCACTCCGGAGGTGAACAGCGTCTATGCCCGGATCCTGGCCCGGAATCCCGCGATCGAGGGCAACGTCACCAACTTGGCGACCAGTGCCGCCACCATCCCCGATGTGCATAACCCCTAGCGAAGGGCTCCGACGAGCCGGCGCCCGAACCGGGCTGGGCAGGCGTCGAGGCCGACATGGTCGGCCCAGCACGAGGGCCACTTCCGACGGTTCGAGACGGACCTGACCACGTTGCTGCAGCGAGTCGCCGACGGCCTGCCCGAGGCGCAGGTGTTCATCCCCTCGTACTACGCAGACCCCGCGACCTACGTCGAGGCACTCACTCGCAGCGAACGGCGACAGGTGGGCGGCACCGGCCCCTGCGCCATCATCGACCCGAGAGGACGCGTGGTCGCCGCCGAGTTGGCCAGACTTAAGCGCATCGTTGTCGGGTACAACGACGCGATCGAATCCGCCTGTGCGAGTGCCGATCGCTGACCTACGACGGCGGCGCGTTCACCCGCGTTCGTCTTCAACGCCAAGACATCGGCGGCGACCTCGAGCACATCTCCACCGCCGGCGATGCCGAAGCAGCAGCAACAGCCTGGAGAGCCCTTCGCACTGCAGGACTGATCCCCGCAGATTAGGCGAGAGAGGTGCGCGCACCTGCCGCACCACGGCGGATGCATCAACGCCGCACAACGTGCGGCTTGCCGATGGCAGGGCGGCTTGTGAGGCACCGGCCGGGTCGGGAGCCCTGGGGCCCTGCCTACGAGATCAGGGACGTTTCAACGCCCGCCAGTGTTGCGGTCGTAGTAGCGAGCCATCAGCTCCCAGTACGCCATCAGCAGCCCCATCTCCAACGCCGTGGCTGCCGCGGCCGGCATCGCGCGGCGTCGGCGGGCGGCGACCATCGCGACAAGCCCCGCGGCGGTCGCGGCGATGTTGACCGCCATCGCGGGGTCCAACGGCCGCTCGGCGATCCACTGCTCCTCACCAAGCACCGCCCGGGTCGCCCATGCCCGCTCGTGCGCGGGTTTGCCGAATAGCACCGGGTTGACCGCCATCCATACGCCGAGCAGCGCGGCAGCGCGCCAGCTGCGTCGCCACACCGGGACGAGCATCAGCGGTGTGCTCGCCCACCTCGTCCACGCGCTCCACGGATTGCTGTGCCGCGCGAACACTGCCCGTTTGACCCTCCGCCAGTCCTCCATCGACGGGCTCCCTCCGGCCCTGCTCCTGGTCGTACATCAGTCTGGGTGCTGCTCCCATGTGCTGTCGGGTGCATGGAACCCATGGCCGACAACGACGCGTCCGACTCCCGCCCAACGTAGCTGCTGCCACGTCTTGACTTAAGCCCGTGGTCGAGATCGATCCGACCACAGGGCGAAGCCGCCAAGCGATCGAGTGACCCAGAGGGCGCATCGCTCGCTATGCCGCGCCGCGCGCGCGACAGGTGCATAGTCCTCAAGCTGGCCACCCACCGGTCACCACGAGTCAAACCTATGATCGGTCTTGAGCGCGCGCACCTCGCATCCGCCTGCGAATCAGGCCGACTGCAATCAGAATCAGGCCGCTGACCGTGAAGACGATCCCACCGCCAGTGAAGGCTCTGCCCCATTCCCCAGGCGCGAATGCTCCAACCCCCCACATCGCTGCGCCGAGGGCGAGAACCGCAAGTTCGCCCCGTAGGTCGCTGACCACTAGGCGAGTCTATGGCAGCTCGCTCGCAGATCCCGATCGCAGGAACGCCCCGCAGGGACGTCGAACCGCCCGCTACTGGGCGAAGGTCTATCCGTCGGTGGTTCTCGTCGGGCACTTTGACTGGCGCCGGCGTTACGCGGCCGCTGGTGCATTCCCTGGCTCCCGTTGGGTCAGCGACACGCCCGCATGATCGTTGAGGTCCTGCAGTAGTTCCGCGAGGCCCAACGGCCCAGGACACGCCAACTGGCGACAGGGCTGAGCGCCACCAGAGCGCCGATCAGTGAGCGACCGGCAGTCGTGTCCCGAACCGTCGGGAGCGCCCAACCTGCTGCAGCCACAGCAAGGAGAGCACGCCAATGAGTGTCGAACACGAAACGATGGTCTGGAACTGACACCGATTCACTGCCGGCATCGATGGGCCAGCGCCGACCGCGCCGTGCGGTCGTCGAGCGGCCGGAGTGCAACAAGACCGATTCACTGATCCGCACACCGGCGCCGCGCTCGAGCAGCTGGTCCGCTTCTGCGGCGCCCTGCGTGGGCAGATCGTGATCGAACGTCCTGATGGCCCGGTGGTCGACGCGCTGCTCGAGGCCGAACTGACGGTGTTCGTGATCGCACCGAACCGGCTGAAGAACCTCCGTTCCCGCTACGGGTCTGCCGGAACAAGGACGACAACTTCGACGCCTACGTCCTGGCCGACACACTGCGCACCGACCGCTCCTACTCCACCGCTGACCCGCGACAGCGACGCGACGACGACCCTGCGGATGACGGTCCGGGCCCGCCAGGACCTGGTCGCGGCCCGGGTGGCGATGGCCAACCAGCTCCGGGCGCACCTGCAGACCACGCTTCCCGGCGCCATCGGCCTGTTCCGCGACATCGACTCCGCCATCACCTTGGCGTTCCTGACCGGTTCCCCAGCCAGGACAAGGCTGACTGGTTGAGCCGGACCAGGTTGGGCAACCGGCTGCGCTCGACCGGCAACCACCTCGCCAGCTCGACCAGCTCTGGGACCGCCTCGACAACGCACCCGCCGGCACAGCGGACCCGAAGCGCAGCAGAGCCCAGATCACCCTGGCATGGTCGGGGGACTGGCGCGCTACGAGCCCAGACCAGGCTCTGGAGAAACAGATCGCCCTCCAGCTGGCCCGGCGCCCCGACGCCGCGATCTTCACTTCTCTGCCCGATCCGGCACCGTCCGCGCCGCCCGGCTCCTGGCCGAGATCGGTGATGCGCGGCCGCTACCCGACACAGATCCCTGGTCGTCTGGCCGGCGCCGCACCCTCGACTAAGCGATCAGGCAAGGTCAGAGCCGTAGCTTTCCGCTGGGCAGTGGACGAACAGCTGCGCGGCGCCGTGGTCGACTTCGCCGGCGACGGCCGCCACGCCGACCCCTGGGCCGCCGACCTCTACCGACGCGCCCGCGCCCGCGACCACGACCACCCCCACGCCGTGCGGATCCTGGCCCGAGCATGGCTCCACGTGATCTGACGTTGCTGGCAAGACGGCGTCCCCTACGACCCGGCCAAACACAACGCCCTACAACGAGTGACGATCGACGGCTTGACACAGGCTACTACTGCCGCACGGCGTGCTCGCGGAGCAGCACGCTACTGCCGCGCCAGTGTGGCCGGACGGACTCTTGCGGGCCTCTTGGTGGCGGACCAGTTCCGTGTTGCTGCTCTACAGGTTCGGGGTGTTGGTGGAGGTCTGTCAGTCCGAGTGCTGCGCGGGGGCCTGCGCCTCGGTTCCTGTGATGACGCCGTCCGCTGCATGATTGGACGGTGGATGTTCTGGCCGATCGCTACCGCCTCGACGCAGTGCTCGGCCGCGGGGGTGTTGCCGACGTCTATCGGGCTCGGGATCTGGTGCTTGACCGCGACGTGGCCGTCAAGGTGCTCCGTGATGCGGTGGACGACACCGAGCGAGGTCGGTTCGTGGGCGAGGCCAGAATGCTCGCGCGGCTGTCTCACGTCGGACTGGTCACGGTGCTCGACGTGGGCGTGTGGGGGACGCGGCCATTCCTGGTGATGGAGATGGTCGAGGGAGCCACCTTGGGGGCTTCCCTGGGTAGGGGGCCGCTTCCTCTCGACCACGTCGCCGGGATTGGTTGTCAGGTGGCGTCCGCGATCGCCTACGCCCACGAGCAGGACGTGGTGCATCGCGACGTGAAACCGGCGAATGTGCTCATCGGCTCAGGCGGGGTCGCGAAGCTTGCTGACTTCGGTATCGCCCGCCTTGTCGGTGACACAGTGCGGCACACACAGACCGGGACGACGATCGGAACCCCTGCTTACCTGTCCCCCGAACAGGCCCGCGGCCTACCCGTGGGCCCGCCCAGTGACGTGTACTCCTTGGGTCTGGTGCTGCTCGAGGCCCTGACCGGCGAGCAGGCGTTCACGGGTACGCCAGTTGAAACTGCACTCGCGCGGCTGCAGCGGCCGCCCGCGATCCCAGAGAACCTTCCTGCGCAATGGCGCGATCTGCTCGCAGGCATGACGGCAACGGACCCGGTCGACCGCCCGACCGCGACGGAGGCCGCGACCCGGCTGCAGGATCTAATCGCGGCGCCTGCGGCCACTCGTGTCCTCGAGGGCACCCCGGGGGTGACTGGGCTTGCATCCGAAGACCTACCCACCGAGCGGCCGGCCGCGGCGTCCGAAACGGCATCGAGCAACCCGGCGCGGATCCTCGCTTGGGTGGTTGCAGCCGCCATCGTGGTCGTCGCGCTAGTAGTTGCCGGCGTGGTCCTAGGAGATGGTCGCGGAGCCTCCGACGACGACCCGAGCCCATCATTGACGCCATCCGCAACGACACCAAGCACCGAGCCAGATGAGCAGGACAACGCAACGGCGACCGACGGGGAGAAGGACGAAACAACTGCTCCGGCAGACCAGAGCGGACAAAACAGTGGCAAAAGGCAAAGGCAAGGGAAAGGGCAAGGGAAAGGACAAGGACAAGGACAAGGACAAGGACAAGGACGGGGGCAAGGGGAACGGCGGCAACGGTAAGGGCAAGGGTTGACGCGGACTCGGCAGTCCCAGACTGCGGTTGTCGGTTCCGGTAGCCGGAACCCGAATGTCTCGCTGCCTCTGGTTGCCGCGCACTTAGGCTCGAACTTGAACCCTGGGGCGGATGGGCAGGGAAGGGAAGCCGGAGCGTCCATCCGCGCGGGTGCCGCCCCCCTGATCTCCCACCGCGGGGCGGCACCTGTTCCGCTCGGTCGGTGATTGCACAACCGGGAACACACGTTTCCGATTCGGCGGGCGCCAGCACTCCGGCACGGTTAGCCTCCCGGTGCCGCCCATTCGTCACCCCACCCCGCTCAGCCGGGACCGGGTGGGCAGGCTCGGGTGGGTACCCCGGCGTTCGGGCCACCCATTCGGCCGCCGTGTTCTCAGGTTGCCGGTTCCGGTACCCCCGATGATCGCGGAGAGGTCCAGCGCACCGACGCGGATCTACTCTCGATCCTGAAGAGGCAGCCGACCCACTCGGCACCGCGCCGAGCCAGATCTGCCGGCGGCCTGAAAGGCAGTTATGAGCACTCTGTCCAGGCTGGTTGGAGTAACCGCGGCAACCGTCCTCGCGGGCGGTGTGGCAGCCCCGCCGGCATCGGCCGCGGTGGTGTCGCACCTGCACTTCGAGGACTCCGGGTCAGAGCCCTTCCCCTTCTGCGAAGGCATCGACGCGGAGGTCTCGTGGGACGACCGCGTCCACGAGCTCGTCAAGACCCGCGGCCCCAACGGGCTGGTCTACTTCTCCGCCAACGTCAAGGGCACCACCAGGTACACCAACCTGGACACCGGGAAGAGCTACACCAACGTGTACCGCTTCACCGAACGCGACCAGCGGGTGACCAACAACGGCGACGGCACGTTGACGATCACCATCGCAACGCCGGGCCACAACAAGTGGTACGACAGCGACGGGAACATCCTCTTCGTCACTGCCGGCACCTTCTGGTTCCAGATCACGGTCGACCACGGGGGCACCCCGACCGACCCGTCCGACGATGAAGAGATCGAAGGATCCTTTGTCAGTGTCAAAGAAGCTGGGCGGAACGATACCGCCGGTCGAGACTTCTGCGAGGACCTCGCCCTGTTCACCTCCTGAGCCGTCAGCGATCGAGCATGTCCGATTAGCACGCAGAATGGGTCTGCCCCTTAGCCTGCTGCCCGCTTCCCGAAATGAGACGCGCTCGGCTCGACGCCGAGAGACAACGGCCAAGCGAGCGCTCGGGCGCAAAGCGACCCCGAGCCGATTCACCCGGGCCGGGGGTCGTCTGTTGTGTCGGTGGCTCGTGCTACTTGCCGCGCAAGCGCGCCACGTAGTCCTGGACCGCCTCGGTTGAGATGTATGTCCGGCCCTCGATCTTGGACGCCTCGAGCTCGCGCGCGGTGACCGCGCCGTGCACCTCGTACTCGTCGAGCCCGAGCAGCTTCGCCACTCGGCTGATGTGGTGCAGCTCGCCGGGCCGGCCGGCATAGGTCGGCCCGGCGGTCTTGATGAGCGCGGCGAGCTTGACGCCAGGTTGGTCGGGTCCAGGTCGAGCGCCGTAGCGATGTCTTCGATCTGGGTGAGCGTCAGCGAGGCGACGGCCTCCGTTCGGGTGGTGCTCATGGGTGGGTCCTCTCGGGAAAGCCCGGCCAAGCCACGGTGCAACTACTTCTTAGAAGTTGTTGCGCCGATGCGGAACTCGACCACGTCACCGTCCTGCATGACGTAGTCCTTGCCCTCCATCCGGACTTTGCCCGCTTCACGCGCCTTCAGGACCGACCCCATCGAGATAAGGTCGTCGTACGAGATGATCTCGGCCTTGATGAAGCCCTTCTGGAAGTCGGTGTGGATCACACCGGCCGCTTCCGGAGCGGTCGCGCCCTTCTTGATCTCCCAGGCGCGGACCTCCTTGGGTCCTGCGGTGAGGTAGGTCTGCAGGCCGAGGGTGTCGAAGCCGACCCGGGCGAGCACGTCGAGGCCGGGCTCGGTGATGCCGACCTCCGCCAGCAGCTCGCGGGCTTCGTCGTCGTCGAGCTCGACCAGCTCCGACTCGAGCTTGGCGTCGAGGAAGATCGCTTCGGAGGGCGCGACCAGCGCGCGCATCCTGTCCTTGAGCTCCTCGTCCGCGAGCTCGTCGGTGTCGCAGTTGAACACATAGATGTAGGGCTTGGCCGTGAGCAGCGAGAGGTCGCGGATCAGGGCCCGGTCGATCGACGTCGCGAGGACCGGCGTACCGGCCTCCAACGCCAGCTTCGCCTCCCGTGCCGCGGCCAGCACCGGCACCAGGTCCTTGACCTTGCGCGACTCCTTCTCCAGCCGCGTGATCGCCTTGTCGACGGTCTCGAGGTCCGCGAGGATCAGCTCGGTCTGGATCGTGGAGATGTCGCTGCCCGGGTCGACCTTGCCGTCGACGTGCGTGACGTCCTCGTCGCGGAAGACGCGCGTGACCTGACAGATCGCCGCCGCTTCGCGGATGTGCGCGAGGAACTTGTTGCCCAGGCCCTCACCCTGCGACGCGCCGCGGACGATCCCGGCGATGTCGACGAACTCCACGGTGGCCGGCAGCAGCTTCTGCGAGCCGTAGATCTCCGCGAGCTTCGGGAGCCGGTCGTCGGGAACGCCGACCACGCCGATGTTGGGCTCGATCGTCGCGAAGGGGTAGTTCGCCGCGAGGACGTCGTTCTTGGTCAGCGCGTTGAAGAGCGTTGACTTGCCTGCGTTGGGGAGACCGACGATGCCGATGGTGAGTGCCACGGGCGGTCACTCTACGAGGGAGTGCGTCCCGTCCGTGAATCACGCGTTCATGGCTCGTGTCGGCGCGGGCAGGCAGAGTGAGCCCATGGCGATGATCGTGAACAACATGACCTTTGACTGCGCTGACGCTCGCCAGCTCGCGCGGTTCTGGGCGGCGCTCACCGGTTGGGTCGTGTTCTACGACGACGATCCCGAGGTGCTCGTCGCCCCACACTTCCCGCCCACCGGACCGAGCATGCTCTTCATCCCGGTGCAAGAGGGCAAGACCGCGAAGAACCGGCTGCACCTCGACCTCCAGCCGATCGACCGCACCCGGGATGCCGCGGTCGACCAGGCGCTCTCGCTCGGCGCCACGATGGTGGGCGACTTCCGCAAGGAGGACGGGTCGGGCTGGGTCACTCTGGCCGACCCCGAGGGCAACGAGTTCTGCGTCGAGCGGTCGACGTCCGAGCGGGGCGAGCCGGCCGACGTCCGCACCTACCGCATCGGCAGCTGAACGGGCCTGAACGACGGCTACGGCACGCCGCCCGTCCTCTCGGCCGGTCCCCCATGGACTGCTCCGGAGAAGTGGGCGGCGTGCCGCGTGGTCGGGTGGGTCAGGACCCGTAGAGGGCGCGCGCGCCTGCAGCGTCGGACGCCTGGAACTCCAGGTCGGACGAACCGCCGTTGCACTGCGGGTAGTGCATGATCGACTTGCTGTCGTACGGCGTCAGCGGCCGCCAGTTGTTGTCCTCGAAGCAGGTGCCGGCCTCGGGGCGGGTGTGCTCGTGCCGGAAGCCGAGCGTGTGACCGAGCTCGTGAGCAAGGATGTCGCCCGGCTCCCAGGTGCCCGAGGTCCAGATCGAGTCGTCGATCCGGACGTTTCGCGACCGCTTGGGGTAGCTCGGGAAGAACGCCCGCGCGATGTACTGCGTGGTGCTCACCGGCTCCACCGAGAACAGCACGTTGTTGTTGCGGGTGTTGCAGCTGCTGTTCTGGGCCGGCACATAGACGAAGTTGATCTTCGTGGTTGCCGCCTCCCACAGCCCGGCACCTGCTGCCATCGCGCTCACGACGCTTGCGTGGCGGGTGCCGAACTTGGTGCTGACGCAGTAGGTCAGGTTGGCCGCGGTGCTGGCCGCCCACTTGTCGTCCCGGCCGCTGACGGTGTTGACGACGAGTCCGTCGTCGGTGGTCTTGCCGGCCTTCGTGCCCACCATGGAGCTGTAGAACTTCTTGAGGTCGCCCTCCGTGCGGACGGGCTCGTCGCCGTTGACGATGTACTGGCCGTCGGTGTCGACGTACGTATCCGCCTTGAACTCCTGGTACGACG
Organism: uncultured Actinomycetota bacterium; assembly: GCA_963724275.1. Classification (GTDB taxonomy): domain Bacteria; phylum Actinomycetota; class Actinomycetes; order Propionibacteriales; family Nocardioidaceae; genus Nocardioides. The sequence continues at coordinate 133,536 of CAVRUB010000005.1, forward strand.
GGACGTCGCCGTCCGTGGCGGCCGCTGTCGTCCCGGCCAGCGCAGCGGCCAAGCAGGCTCCGACTCCGATGGAGATCCTGCTGATTCGTGAGAACTTCATTGAAAACCTTCCGAGAGTGGGTGGCACTTCGCGCTCATCGAAACTGTCTCGGCGCCGGTCGACAAGAGGTCTTCCGCCTCAACTATCGGCAGGCCCACCGACTGCACTGTTCTGCATCGCCGCTACCGTGAGCGGGTGCGGATCGCGACCTGGAACGTCAACTCCCTCCGCTCGCGGATCGACCGCGTCGAGGCACTCCTGGATCGCCACGAGATCGACGTACTGGCGCTGCAGGAGACCAAGGCGCGTGAGGACCAGCTGCCGCTGATGGGCCTGCAGGCCCGGGGGTACGACGTCGCCGCAGCCGGCTTCAACCAGTGGAACGGGGTCGCGCTGATCAGCCGGGTCGGGCTCGAGGACATCGAGGTCGGGTTTCCCGGCATGCCCGGCTGGGGCGACCCGGTCGCGCCGGAGGCGCGGGCGATCGGAGCGACCTGCGGCGGCGTCAGGGTCTGGAGCCTCTACATCCCCAACGGCCGCAAGCCCGACGACCCGCACTACCTCTACAAGCTGGACTGGCTGGCGAGGTTGCGCGAGGCGGCGCACGGGTGGCAGGACCGGCCGACCGCGCTCATCGGCGACTGGAACATCTGCCCCACGGACGCCGACGTCTTCGATGTCGCCCAGTTCAAGAACTCGACGCACGTGACTCCCGCCGAGCGCGCCGCTTTCCAGGCCTTCCTCGACGACGGGTGGGCGGAGGTCACTCGCGATCACGCGCCCGGCTACACCTACTGGGACTACTACCGGCAGCGCTTCGAGCGGGACCGCGGGCTGAAGATCGACTTCGTCCTCGGCTCGCCGCCGTTCGCGGAGCGCGTGGCCGGCGCGTTCATCGACCGGGAGGAGCGAGCGGGCCAGGGCGCGTCCGACCACGCTCCGGTCGTGGTCGACCTGCAACCCGCCCAGGACCACGGCCAGGCCAGGGCTCAGTCAGGGCTCAGTTCAGGGCTAGACGCAACCTCGGACGCTGTCGCGCGTCCTCATCTGTAGGGGACCGGCACGGGACCGGGCAGCGGTGGGCATGCGCAGGCGACGCTCTACCACCCTGCTCGGGACCGTCCTGTGGACCGACTCGCGACGCCGGCATCTTTGGGGTGACGGGAGGCCGTGTACGGCGCGCCGCGCCCCCCGCTCACGGCTGCCGACCTAGCGTGAGGCACGTGACGAGCAGATCGCGCACGCTCTGGGAGTCGGGCGAGGAGCCCGGCCACGAGGTCGCCGCGCTTGCGCTCGCACTGCTGCTGACCGCCGTCACGATCGATCTCGCGCTGGCGGACCGGCTCGGGCTGCTCTTCGACCTGGTCTTCATCACCGTGTGCGTGCGGGCGGCGCTCATGGTCCGGCCGGCCGACTTCTTCACCGTCGGCGTGCTGCCGCCGCTCGCGATGCTGGCGGCGGTGGCGCTGCTCGCTGTCGCCGAGCCGGCTGCCGTCGCACGCCAGCAGGACGGCGTCGTACAAGCGACTGTCTCCGGGCTGTCCGGGCACGCGATCGCCCTGGTGGTCGGCTACCTGCTGTGCCTCGGCGTGCTGGCCGTGCGAAACCAGGTTCAGACGAACCGGTCGGGATCTCCGGCTCCGCGACGCACCATCTCGGGGTAGCCCTCCGACCAGTCGATGACGGTCGTGGGCACGGCCGGGGTCTCCCCCGCCTCGACGACGATGTCGACCCGGTGGTCGAGCTCCTCCTTGATCTCCCAACCCATGGTGCGCGGCTCGGTCTCGCCCGGCAGGATCAGCGAGCTCGACAACAGCGGCTCGCCCAGCAGGTCGAGGATGGCCCGGACCACGCCGTGGTCGGGGATGCGGACGCCGACCGTGCGCTTCTTGGGGTGCATCAGCCGTCGCGGTACCTCCGGCATCGCGGGCAGGATGAACGTGTAGGGGCCGGGGGTGGCCGACCGGATCGCGCGGAACGCAGCGTTCTCGACGTGCACGAGCTGGCCCAGCTGGGAGAAGTCCCGGCACACCAGGGTGAAGTGGTGCCGGTCGTCGAGGCCGCGGATGTTCAGGATCCGGTCCCGTCCGTCCCGGTTGCCGACCCGGCACCCGAGCGCGTAGCCGGAGTCGGTCGGGTAGGCGATCAAGGCGTCGTCGTGGAGCGCGTCCACGACCTGCTGGAGGAGCCGGGGCTGAGGGTTGTCCGGGTGGACGTCGAGGTAGCGCGCCATCGCGTGCCGCGCGTCAGCCGCGCCCGGCCGCCTTCAGGTCCCGGTGCAGCTCCTTGGGGAGGGAGAAGACCAACGACTCCTCGGCCGTCTGCACGGGCCGCGCGTCCGGGTAACCCCGCTCGGCGAGATAGCCCAGGACGCCCTGCACCAGGTCGTCGGGCACGGAGGCACCGGAGGTGACGCTGACCGTGCGAGCGCCCTCGAGCCAGGCCTCGTCGATCTCGGAGACGTCGTCGACGCGGTAGGAGGACTTGGCGCCCGCCTCGAGCGCCACCTCGACCAGTCGCACCGAGTTGGAGGAGTTGGCGGAGCCGACGACGATCACCAGGTCGGCGGCGGCGCCGATCTCCTTCACGGCGACCTGGCGGTTCTGGGTGGCGTAGCAGATGTCGTCGCTGGGCGGGTCCTCGAGCTGGGGGAACTTCGCCCGCAGCCGACGTACGGTCTCCATCGTCTCGTCGACGCTCAGCGTGGTCTGGGAGAGCCAGGCCAGCTTGGCGTCGGCCGGGAACTCCAGGGTGTCGACGTCGTCCGGGTGCTCGACCAGCACCGTCTGCTCGGGCGCCTCACCGGCGGTGCCCTCGACCTCCTCGTGGCCGGCGTGGCCGATCAGCAAGATGGTGTAGCCCTCGCGGGCGAAGCGGACGGCCTCGCGGTGGACCTTGGTCACCAGCGGGCAGGTGGCGTCGATGGTCTTGAGCTCGCGCTCGGCCGCCTGCCGGTGGACGGCGGGCGAGACCCCGTGGGCGGAGAAGACGACGGTGGCGCCCGGAGGGACCTCGTCGAGCTCTTCCACGAAGATCGCGCCGCGCTTCTCGAGGTTGGACACCACGTGCTTGTTGTGGACGATCTGCTTGCGGACGTAGACCGGCGCGCCGTAGAGGTCCAGCGCCTCCTCGACCGTCACCACGGCCCGGTCGACCCCGGCGCAGTAGCCCCGCGGGTCGGCCAGCAGCACCTGCCTGTCGGCGTCCTCAGGCGACAGGAGGCGCGGATTGCCCAGGTCGATCGTCATGCCGCCAGTCTACGGCTGGCGCGGATCAGGCCCGAATCCTCCGACCCGGCTCATCTCTGCGCCCGTACGACGCCCACCCGGCTCATCTCTGCGCCCGTACGACGCCCACCCGGCTCATCTCTGCGCCGAAAATGCGCCGAGCCGGCTCATGTCGAGATGAGCCGGCTCGGCAACGAACAGCAGGTCAGGCCTTGTCGTCGGTGTCCGCCTCGGCGGCGGGCTCCTCCTCGACAGACTCGTCCTCGGCGGACTCGTCCGCAGAGTCCTCGGCGGACTCACCGGCGGTGGACTGGGCCTCAGCCGTCTCCACGTCGGTGGCCTCGGTGGAGAGCACCTCGGTGTCGCCGGACTCGTTGGTCGCCTCGACCTCCGCCGGAGCGACCTCGTCGGCCTTGGTCACCTCGACCGCGGGTGCGGCGGGCTCGGCCTTGGTCCTCGACGTCGACGCCTTCGGGTCGTAGGTCTCGGTCACCAGCTCGATCACGGCCATCGGGGCGTTGTCCCCGTGCCGCGGGCCGATCTTGGTGATCCGGGTGTAGCCACCCGGACGCTCGGCATAGGCGGGCGCGATCTCGGTGAACAGGTGGTGGACGACACCCTTGTCGGTGATGCTCTTGAGCACCTCACGGCGGTTGTGCAGGGGGTTCTCACCCAGGTGCGCCTTCTTGGCCTTCGTGATCAGCTTCTCGGCGTACGGCCGCAGCGTGCGCGCCTTGGCCTCCGTCGTCTTGATCCGACCGTGCTCGAAGAGCGAGGTCGCCAGGTTGCGGAGGATGAGCCGCTGGTGGGCCGGGCTACCGCCGAGGCGGGGACCCTTCTTGGGCTTGGGCATCTCTGATTCTCGTTTCTCCCCGGCCGTACCAGGTACCGGAGTAGTGGACGGACGAGGCAAGCGCCCCGTCCCGGAAGCCGGCGAACGAACCTCAACCAGAGTTTCGGTCTGAGGCCGCCAGCCGATCTGTAGTTATGACCGCGTCAACTGCGAGGGCGGCAGCGTGTCGGACCGCCGGCGAAGCCGGCACGGTGAGGCGCCCGCGGGCCGAGCGAAGCGATGGCCCGTGCGGCGCGTCACCGTTTCCGACGCGCTCGCCCAATCCAACTCAGTACTGCTCGTCCTCGACGAAGGTGTCGTCGTCATCGTCGCCGTACGACGCGAGCGCGGCGTGCGGGTCGAAGCCGGGAGCGCTGTCCTTGAGGGACAGGCCCATCTCGTGCAGCTTCGCCTTGACCTCGTCGATCGACTTCGCGCCGAAGTTGCGGATGTCGAGCAGGTCCTGCTCCGAGCGGCTGATGAGCTCACCCACGGTGTGGATGCCCTCGCGCTTGAGGCAGTTGTAGGACCGGACGGTGAGCTGCAGGTCCTCGACCGGCAGCGCCAGGTCGGCGGCGAGCTGCTCGTCGACGGGCGACGGGCCGATGTCGATGCCCTCGGCCTCGACGTTGAGCTCACGGGCCAGGCCGAAGAGCTCGACCAGCGTCTTGCCGGCCGACGCGATGGCGTCGCGGGGCAGGATCGACGGCTTGGTCTCGACGTCGATGACGAGCTTGTCGAAGTCGGTGCGCTGCTCGACACGGGTGGCCTCGACCTTGTAGGTCACCTTGAGGACCGGGCTGTAGATCGAGTCGACGGGCATCCGGCCGATCTCGTTGTCGGCACCCTTGTTCTGGACGGCCGAGACGTAGCCGCGGCCACGCTCGACGACGAGCTCCATCTCGAGCTTGCCGTTGTCGCCCAGGGTGGCGATCTTGAGGTCGGGGTTGTGCACCTCGACACCGGCCGGGGGCGCGATGTCGGCCGCGGTGACGTCGCCGGCACCGGACTTGCGGAGGTACATGGTGACCGGCTCGTCGTGCTCCGAGGAGACGACGAGGCCCTTGAGGTTCAGGATCATCTCGGTGACGTCTTCCTTGACGCCGTCGATGGTCGAGAACTCGTGGAGCACGCCGTCGACCTTGATGCTGGTGACGGACGCGCCCGGGATGGACGACAGGAGGGTACGACGCAGCGAGTTGCCGAGCGTGTAGCCGAAGCCAGGCTCGAGGGGCTCGATGACGAACCGCGACCGGAACTGGTCGACGGTTTCCTCCGACAGGGTGGGACGCTGTGCGATGAGCACTGTGTTCTTATCCTTTCCGGACCGACCGCTATATGAGGGCCCAGACGTGGTGCTTGGACGGTTGGAGCTGAGGGTGGGTGAGGGGCCTGATCAGGTCCGGCCCCGCACTCACATCACTTCTTCGAGTAGTACTCGACGATGAGCTGTTCCTGGACCGGGATGTCGATCTGCTCCCGGACCGGGAGCTGGTGCACCAGGATGCGCATCCGGGTGGGGAGCGCCTCGAGCCAGGCCGGCACGATCCGGTCGCCGTGGGTCTCGCGGGCCACGATGAACGGCGTCATCTCCAGCGACTTCTCACGGACGTCGATGATGTCGTACTGGGTGACCTGGAACGACGGGATGTCGACCTTCCGACCGTTCACCAGGAAGTGACCGTGGGTCACCAGCTGGCGGGCGTGACGGCGGGTCCGGGCAAAGCCGGCGCGGTAGACCACGTTGTCCAGGCGGCACTCGAGCAGCTGGAGCAGGTTGTCACCGGTCTTGCCCTGCCGGCGGGCAGCCTCGACGTAGTACTTGTGGAACTGCTTCTCGAGGATGCCGTAGGTGTAGCGCGCCTTCTGCTTCTCCTGCAGCTGGTTGCGGTACTCGCTCTCCTTGATCCGCGCCCGGCCGTGCTGGCCCGGGGGGTAGGGACGCTTCTCGAACGCAGCGTCGCCGCCGATCAGGTCGACACCGAGACGGCGCGACTTCTTGGTGATGGGGCCGGTGTAGCGGGCCATATCGTTCGCTCTCCTTCTTCAGTATCGGGTCAGACGCGCCGGCGCTTGGGCGGGCGGCAACCGTTGTGGGGGGCGGGGGTGACGTCCTGGATGGTGCCGACCTCGAGGCCGATGGCGCCCAGGGACCGGATCGCCGTCTCACGGCCCGAGCCCGGGCCCTTGACGAAGACGTCGATCTTCTTCATGCCGTGCTCCATCGCCCGACGGCCGGCAGCCTCGGCGGCCATCTGCGCGGCATACGGCGTGGACTTGCGGGAGCCCTTGAAGCCGACAGTGCCGGCGGACGCCCATGAGATCACCGCACCGGTGGGGTCGGTGATCGTGACGATCGTGTTGTTGAACGTGCTCTTGATGTGGGCTTCGCCCTGAGCGACGTTCTTCTTCTCCTTGCGGCGGACCTTCTTCGCGCCCGCGCGAGCCTTGGGAGGCATTCAGTGTTCTCCTTGAGGAAGTCTGGTCTGGTGCAAGCAGTGCCGGGTCTCGATATGCCCTCGCCTTGCGGCTCGGGCCACTCGACCAGGGCTACTACTTGGCCTTCTTCTTGCCGGCAACCGTGCGCTTCGGGCCCTTGCGGGTACGAGCGTTGGTCTTGGTGCGCTGACCGCGGACCGGAAGGCCCTGACGGTGGCGGCGACCCTGGTAGCTGCCGATCTCGATCTTGCGACGGATGTCGGCTTGGACCTCGCGACGGAGGTCACCCTCGATCTTGATGTCCGCGCCGTCGATCGCGTCGCGAAGCTTGACCAGCTCTTCATCACCCAGCTCGTGGACGCGGAGGTCGGGGCTGACCCCGGTCGCTTCCAGGAGGTTCTGGGCGCGGGTACGGCCGATGCCGTAGATGTAGGTGAGTGCGACCTCGATGCGCTTGTCGCGCGGCAGGTCGACTCCGACGAGACGTGCCATGTGTGGCGGTTCTCCTTGGATTCCACTGAGGTGTCGTGCGTGATGCTCCCGGGTGGTGATCGAGGAGGTCGTTTCACGACCCTCTCGAGATCCGGCGCCGGCCTCAGTTCCGACGGTGTGTTCCGACCTGGGCCGGAAGTGCGATCACGCTGTAGATGTTATGAAGTTGTAGTGGGTCTCGAGACGGTCGCTAGCGCGACCTCCTCGACCTTAGGTCGCTGCGCGACCTAACCCTGGCGCTGCTTGTGGCGGGGGTTCTCGCAGATCACCATGACGCGTCCGTGGCGACGGATCACCTTGCACTTGTCACAGATCGGCTTGACGCTCGGGTTGACCTTCATGTCAGCCCTTTCTTGTTCGCGGCGGGTCGTTACTTGTAGCGGTAGACGATGCGCCCACGGCTCAGGTCGTACGGCGAGAGCTCGACCACGACCCGGTCCTCGGGGAGGATCCGGATGTAGTGCTGGCGCATCTTTCCGCTGATGTGAGCAAGGACCTTGTGTCCGTTGCTCAGCTCCACGCGGAACATCGCGTTGGGAAGGGCTTCCACAACGGAGCCCTCCATCTCGATGACGCCTTCTTTCTTCGCCATGCCGTCCTTAAGGTTGGGTTCGTCTACCGGTGGCCCGGGAACCTCCTGCCCCACCCTGAAGCGGAGCCGGTGGACCTCGTGCAGCCACGTCGCCGTGCTCATCCCCGACCGGTAACTTCACTCGGTCGGGCAGCCGCGAGCATGGCGACGCAGACCCACGTTGGGCCGACACGCCAGTTTAGTGGGAGAGGTTCACAAACTCCCAATTGAGGGAGCGCGCCAGGAGCTCGAGGGTCTGCACCCGTCCCGGAGCGCTGTCGGGCTCGGTGCCGGTCACGGCTCCGGCGACGGGATGCACCATCACCTCGTCGACGTCGTACGACGTCGCGAGCCGCTCGATCTCGGCCCGGGCACCGCCCGCGTCACCGATCACCCAGCGGCGCCGCATCGCGTCGATCAGGGTCGCATGGCTCTCGGGCAGGCCTTCGGCGACCACCTTCTCCGCCTCCTCGACGAGTCGTTGCGCCGTCAGCGGCTGGCCGGTGCGGAGCGCGACCATCTGCAGCAGCTGCGGAAGTGCGAGTCGCTCTGCCTCCTCGGCGGTCGGGGCGACGGCAGCGTTGACGGTCAAGAACGTCCGCGGCTCGGCAAGCAGAGCCGAGGGCCGGAACGTCGAGCGGTAGAGAGCCAGCGCCTCCGCGGTGCCCGAACCGGAGAAGTGGTGGGCGAAGACGTAGGGGAGGCCCTTCTCGGCGGCCAGGCGGGCTGAGAAGTCCGACGACCCGAGCAGCCACGGCGTCGCCACCGAGCCGGCGGCCGGGGTCGCCTTGAGGACGTGGGTCCGGCCGCGCAGATCCAGGCCGGCGCCGGCGGGCTCCATCATGGTGAGCACGGCGTCGACGTACTCGCTGAACCGCTCGACCGCACTGTCGTCGACACCGCCGGCGCCGTGCCGCAGTGCCCAGCTGGTGACCGGGTCGGTGCCCGGTGCCCGGCCGATGCCGAGGTCGATCCGGCCGGGGAACGCCGCCTCGAGCAGCGCGAACTGTTCCGCGATGACGAGCGGGGCGTGGTTGGGCAGCATCACGCCGCCGGACCCGACCCGGATCCGGGACGTCTGTCCGGCCAGCAGCCCGATCAGGACCGGAGGGTTGGTGGCGGCGACCGCAGGCATGTTGTGGTGCTCGGCCACCCAGTAGCGGCGGTAGCCGAGCCGGTCGGCGGTGCGGATGAGCTCGACGGAGGCGGCGACCGCGTCGGCCGAGGTCTGGTCGGAGCGGACCGGCACGAGGTCGAGGACGGAGAGCGCGGGAGATGTCATCTCTCGTATCAAGCCGGGGGACGCTTGCAGCATTCCCGCCGGTCGTCCATCGAGAACGTTGGTCGGTGTATCGAGACGCGGCAAGGTGGGGGCTGAGCGTCTAGCCGAGCCCGTGGTCGTCGAGTAGCCGACGTGAGGAACGAGCGTCGGCGTATCGAGACGCTCGGACGAGCGTCGGCGACTCGAGAGCCGGATTGGCGGGTGCAGGCGTCTCGATACGCCCTCGCGCCAGAGCGCTCGGACTACTCGACGACCGGTGGGTTCAGTCCTCCGTGGCGCTGCGGTAGGTCAGCCACATCCCGACGCCGAACGCGACCGCGCACAGGAAGCCGAGCACGGCGAGGTCCATGAAGTAGTGACCGGCGCCGTCCAGCGCGATCCAGTCCTCGTCGACACGGTCGATCTGGGCCCTGACCAGCCCCATGGCAGAGGCGGACGCGGCGTAGGCCCAGCGCGAGGGCGAGAGCCAGGCGACCTGCTCCAGGACCGGCCGTCCCGCGATCGCGAAGAGCGACCCGGACAGCACCAGCTGGACCATGATCACGCCGACCAGGGTCGGCATGGTCTGCTCGGTGCTCGTGACGAGCGCAGAGAGCGCCAGCCCGACCACTGCCATCGTGAACGCGAGCGCGCCGATCGTGAAGGCGATCCGGGGCGTCCCGAGCTGGCCGTCCGCGCCCGGAAGGCCGACGGTCGCGATGAAGGTGACCATCAGTCCCTGGACGAACGCAGCGGAGCCGAGCACCATCACCTTGCTCAGGAAGTAGACGCCGGGCGACAGGCCGACGGCGTACTCCCTGCGGAAGATCGGCCGCTCCCCCACCAGCTCACGGATGGCGATCGCGGTGCCCATCAGGCAGGCCGCGACGATCAGCACGATCAGCCGCTGCGTCGCCTCGCCCGGGTCGAAGACCATCCGGACGGGCTGGCCGATGGGGGTCCCGTTCTGGAAGGCCTGGCACATCGCGTCGCTGATGCGCTCCGTCTGCCCCGGGCACCTTCGGGTGTCGTCGAGCGAGAGGCCGCTCGAGCCGGGCACGAGCCGGCTCAGCCCGCCGAGGATCAGCGGCAGCAGGAGCAGCATGCCGAGGAGCAGCCGGTCCGCGACGACGACCGCGGCGTTGCGGCGGACCAGCGTGGACAGCTGGCGACCGAACGACTGCCGCGGCGGTGCCGGTACGCCGGCCGTGGCCGGCGGGAGGGCCTGCGTCGTCGCCGCGAGGGGTGCCGGTGCGGGGATCCGCTGCCAGAGGTCGGGTTCGTCGAGAAGGTCGAAGACCTCGGGATAGCTGGCGCAGCCGAAGTGGGCGAGCACGCCGGAGGGCGGACCGAAGTAGGCGATCCGGCCACCCGGCGCCATCACCATGACGTCGTCGCAGACGTCGAGCGCGAGCACGGAGTGGGTGACGACCATGACCACCCGGCCGCCGTCCGCGAGCGCGCGGAGCTGCTTCATGACCTCGAGGTCGAGACCGGGGTCGAGGCCGGACGTCGGCTCGTCGAGGAACAGCAGCGGCGGAGCGGTCAGCAGCTCGGTGGCGATCGACACCCGCTTCTTCTGGCCGCCGGAGAGCTGGGTGCCGATCCGGTTGTCCAGCCGGGAGGTCAGCTGGAGCTGGTCGGCGACCTGTTGCACCCGGGCCTCCTGCTCCAGCCGGGTGGTGTCGGGCGGGAGCCGGAGCTGGGCGGCGTAGCGCAGCGCCTGGCGCACCTTGAGCTGCGGGTGCTGGATGTCCTGCTGCGGCACCAGGCCGATCTGGAACCGCAGCTGGTCGTAGTGGGCGTAGAGGTCGTGCCCCTGCCAGATCACCCGTCCGTGGGTGGCGGGTCGCAGGCCTGTGAGCGCTCCGAGGAGCGTCGACTTGCCGGCGCCGGACGGGCCGATCACGGCGGTCAGGCTGGACGGCTTGAGCTGGAAGGACGCGTGCTGCAGCAGCTGGCGCCCGTCCGGGAGGACGGTCGTCAGGCCGTCGGCGTAGAGCGTGAACTCGTGCGTCGTCGCCGTGGCCAGCAGCTGGGTGCCGTCCCAGCGGAAGGTCTGGTTGCCGAAGATCACCTCGGCGCCGACCGCGAGCTGCACCGAACCCTGGACCCGGTGCCCGTTGACGAAGGTGCCGTTGAAGCTGCCGAGGTCCTGCAGGACCGCGGACTGACCCGGGCCGCCGGGGTGGAGCAGGGCATGGTGGCGGCTGACGAGCGCGTCCTCGAGGACCACCGCGTTGTCCTGCCCGCGGCCGATGGTGAGGACGTTGCCGGCCGCGACCTGCTGTGGGAGCACGACCGACTGGCCGTGCGGGAGCTGACCCGGCGGGATCACTGCTTGGGGACGCCAGGCGTCGGCCGGGGCCGCTCCTGCCGGCAGCTGCGGCGGGGGCAGGTTGCGCCACCAGTCGGACGCCGGCTGGGAGGGCGAGGCCGACCGGGACGGCGCCTGGGACGGCGAGGGCGGAGCCGCTGCCCGCGGCCTGGTACGGCGGCGGCGCCGGGTGCGGCGCCTGCGAGACGGCCGTCTCGACCAGGCTGACCACCACGGCTTCGCCGGCGGGTCCGCCGACGTGGAGGCTCAGGGGGTTCGACGTCACCGCCAGCCGGTTGATCCGCTGACCCCGCACGAAGGTGCCGTTGCTGCTGGTGTCGACGACGACCCAGCCGCCGCCCTCGCGTTGCAGGACGGCATGGTGGCGGGATGCGCTGGGCTCGCTGACGACGACCTCGCAGTCGGCCTCCCGGCCGATCACCACGCGGTCGACGTCGTACGTCGTCGTCGTCCCGGCCGACTCCACCCGCAAGCGAGGCTGACCGTCGGGACGGCTGGCTGGGTTGGTCATGGGCCTCGTCAGGAGCTCGGGTGCGGGATCTGCAGCAGCACCCTAACTGTGTCCCGGCTGCGCCGGGGTCACTCGTCCCAGTCCGCGCCCGGCGTATCGTCCACGTCCACAGGGACCTGCTCCTCCATGGCCTCCGGGTCCTTGCTCGACTTGATGAGGCTGGCCACAGCGGTGACGACCAACGTCAGGATGATCACGCCGAGGCTGAACAGCGACGAGATCTCCGGGGCCGCCGTCACGTGCTCACCGCCGTTGATGAAGGGCAGCTCGTTCTCGTGCAGCGCGTGCAGCACCAGCTTCACGCCGATGAACGCGAGGATGAAGGCAAGGCCCAGCGAGAGGTAGACCAGCCGCCGCAGCAGCCCGCCCAGCAGGAAGTAGAGCTGCCGCAGGCCCATCAGCGCGAACACGTTCGCCGTGAACACCAGGTAGGGCTCCTGCGTGATGCCGAAGATGGCGGGGATGGAGTCCAGCGCGAAGAGGATGTCGGTGACGCCGAGCGCGATGATCACGATCACGATGGGTGAGACGACGCGAACGCCGTTCTGGTGGTACCAGAGCTTCAGCCCGTGGTACTCGTCGCCGACGTTCAGGTGCCGACGGGCGAAGGTGACGACCGCGTTGTCCTCCGGGTGCTCGTCCTCGTGGCTGCGATAGGACTTCACGAGGCCGTAGGCCGTGTAGACCAGGAAGGCGCCGAAGATGTAGAACACCCAGCTGAAGTTCTCGATGAGGGCGTAGCCGAGGGCGATGAAGATGCCGCGGAAGATCAGCGCAAGCACGATGCCGACGAGCAGCGCCTCCTGCTGGTACTTCCGGGGGACCTTGAGCGCCGACATCAAGATGATGAAGACGAAGAGGTTGTCGATCGACAGCGAGTACTCCGTCAGCCACCCGGTGTAGAACTCGATGCCGTAGGTCCTGACCGTGGTAGAGCCACACGAACAGACCGAACGCCAGCGCCGCTCCGATGTAGAAGCTGAGCGCGACGGCGCACTCCTTCATCGACGGCTCGCGGGGGTCGCGTGCGATGACGATGACGTCGAAGAGCAGCACGCCGATGGTGACGGCGATGGTGATGGTCCATTCGAGGGTGGTGACGTCCACTGAGAGCCTCTCGGTGATCGGGGGTGCGCCGGTCGCCCGAGGTCTCTTCCGCCACCGACCGGCGACCTACGCTCCCGGACCGGCCCAGTGGTGCAGCCGATCGTGATGACGAGAACGTAGCGGAGGAATACTCCCCTCTGGACGTCTCATCCTTCCACAAACCCGGGCGACCCCCGCATCGGGACCACGATGTACGGCGCTGTCCCCCGGCCGCGCGGCGACGGGAGCTGCCCAGGTCCTAGGACAGGCCCGCGACGCGGGTCATGGTCTCCAGCTTCGCGCCGGTCTCGCGGACCTCGGAGTCGGGGTCAGAACCGGCCACGATCCCCGCACCTGCGAACAGGCGCATCCGGGCGCCGTCGATCACGGCGGCGCGGATGGTGATCGCGAAGACGCCGTCGCCGTCGCCGTCGACCCACCCGACACAACCGGCGAAGTAGTCACGGAGGTCGCCCTCGATGTCGGCGATCGCCTCGGCGGCCGCCTCGGCCGGGACGCCGCCGACGGCCGGCGTCGGGTGCAGCATCTGGGCGAGCCTGAGGGCGCTGGGACCGGTCGTGGGGTCCTCGAGCCGGGCAGTGATCGGTGACGCCAGGTGCCAGACGGTGTCGGTGGCGAGCAGGGTCGGGCCGGTGGGGGGCACGACGTCGACGCACACCTCCTTGAGCGCGAGCACGATGGCGTCGACGACGAAGGCGTGCTCGGCGAGATCCTTCTCGGACTCGCGCAGCGCGTCGGCGCGGCGTGCGTCCTCGTCGGGGTCGGGCGACCGCGGTACCGACCCGGCAAGGGGGGTACAGCTGATCCGGTCGCCCTCACGGCTGACGAGGAGCTCGGGACTCGCGCCGACGAGCAGCGGGCCGTCGTCGAGGGACTCGGTCAACGGCACCGAGAAGACGTATCGGCCAGGCCGGGTCACCAGCAGTCGGTCGATCACCTCGGCGGGCTCGAGCGGCGGGTCGCTGGTCACGTCGAGACAGCGCCCGATGACGACCTTGCGGACCCCGCCGGCTGCGATCTTGTCGAGCACGGCGCGGACCATGTCGGCGTACGCCTCGGCGGTCGGGAACTCGCGGACCTCGTAGGTCCGCTCGCGAGGCGCCGACGCCGGGCGGCGCAGTGGCCGTTCGGAGCCGACGACGTGGTGCAGGATGCCCGGCGCGCCGGCGGCGAACGACAGGGCGCCGATCGCCCGCTCTCCCGGCTGCAGCGCAGCGACGACGTCGTCGCCCCAGTCGTGGTCGGCTCCGTCGGGCGTGGTCCACGTGTGGAGCACCCGGTCGGCCAGGTAGGCGTCCTCGCCGGACGCGAAGAGGAGCGGTCGGGCGGGCAGGGCCATGCCGCTCATGTTACGGCGAGGGGTAACCGGACCCGGCAGCGCGGCGCCTTCGGCCGGTCCCCGCTCAGCGCGGGCCGCCGTACGGCGCACCGAGCTGTTCCAGCACGGCCCGGCCCCCGTCGTGCGCGGTGAGCACCCACACGCCGTCCTCGGTGAGGGCGAAGGTGTGCTCGAAGTGCGCCGCAGCCGACCCGTCGGTGGTCACCACGGTCCAGTCGTCGTCGGCAACCGCGGTCTCCTTCGTCCCCAGCGTGAGCATCGGCTCGACCGCGAGAGCGAGACCGCGCTTGAGCCGGGGCCCACGGCCGGCCCGGCCGTGGTTGGGTACGTCGGGCGGCAGGTGCATCTCGGTGCCGATGCCGTGCCCGGTGTAGTCCTCGACGATGCCGTAGTCGCCTTCGCCGCGCACGTGGTCCTCGATGGCCTGCGAGATGTCGCCGACCCGCCCGCCGGGCCGCGCCGCGGCCAGGCCCCGCCAGAGCGCCTCCTCGGTCACCCGCATCAGTGCGGTGACCTCGTCGGGCACGTCGCCGACGGCCACGGTGATCGCGGCGTCACCGTGCCAGCCTTGTCCGGACCCGTCGACGACGATCGCTCCGCAGTCGATGGAGACGACGTCGCCCTCGGCAAGCACCCGGCCGCCTGGGATCCCGTGCACGACCGCGTCGTTGACCGATGCACAGATCGTCGCAGGGAACGGCGGTTCGCCGTAACCGAGGAACGACGGCTCCGCCCCTCGCGACCGGATCAGCTCCGCAGCGACCCGGTCGAGGTCGGCGGTCGTGACACCGGGACGTACGGCGTCGCGCACCGCCGCCAGGGCGTCGGCGACCACCAGTCCTGCCTCCCGCATGACCAAGATCTGGTCGGGAGACTTGATCTCCAGCCCGCTACCGAACATCTCCGTCACCCATCGGTGCGGCGTACACGACGCCGGTAGGCCTCCGCCTGAGGCCGCCGGCGGCGAGCACCCCAGCGAACGTCAACTGCGAGCGCGGCAGCGTGGCGCGCCGCGGCGAAGCCGCATCGTGCGGCACCCGCGGACCGAGCTTGCGAAGGTCCGTGCGGTGTCGCACGATCCGCGACACGCTCGCGCAGTTCAACTAGCTCCGCTCGACGACGTCGAGAGCCTCGAAGATCCGTTTGGTGACGTCCTCGACCTCACCCATGCCGTCGATCTCGTGGACCAGGCCACGGTCGAGGTAGACGGCGATCAACGGCTGGGTCTCGGCGAGGTAGATCTCCTGCCGGCGCCGGATGACCTCCTCGCTGTCGTCGACACGACCCTCGATCTGGGCGCGGGCCAGCAACCGCTGGACGAGCTCCTCGGAGTCGGCCGTGATCACGACGACCGCGTCGAGCTGGTGACCCGTGTCGGCGATCATCGCGTCGAGCGCCTCGACCTGGCTCAGGGTGCGGGGGTAGCCGTCGAGGAGGAAGCCGGGGTCGGCGTCCGTCTCGGCGATCCGGTTGCGCACCATCTGGTTGGTGACCTCGTCGGGGACGTACTCCCCCGCTTCCATGTACCTCTTCGCCTCGACGCCGAGGGGGGTGCCCTGGGAGACGTTGGCGCGGAAGATGTCACCGGTCGAGATCGCCGGGACCCCGAAGTGGTCGGCGACGAACTTGGCCTGGGTGCCCTTACCGGCGCCCGGTGGGCCCATGAGAATCAGCCTCATCGAAGGAATCCTTCGTAGTTGCGCTGCTGGAGCTGGCTCTCGATCTGCTTCACCGTGTCGAGGGCGACGCCAACCATGATGAGGATGGACGTGCCGCCGAAGGGGAAGTTCTGGTTGGCGTCGATCAGGACCAGCGCGATCAGCGGGATGAGGGAGATCAGACCCAGGTAGAGAGCACCCGGCAACGTGATGCGGGAGAGGACGTAGGACAGGTAGTCCTGGGTCGGCTTGCCCGCCCGGATTCCGGGGATGAAGCCGCCGTACTTCTTCATGTTGTCTGCCACCTCTTGGGGGTTGAAGGTGATCGACACGTAGAAGTAGGTGAAGAAGATGATCAGCAGGAAGTACGTCGCCATGTAGAGCGGGTGGTCGCCGGTGACGAAGTAGTCGGCGACGAAACGCACCCAGGCAGCATCGCTCGTCTGGTTGAACTGCACCGCCATCGCCGGCAGGTAGAGCAGCGACGAGGCGAAGATGACGGGGATGATGCCGGCCTGGTTGACCTTCAACGGGATGTAGGTGGAGCTGCCGCCGAACATCTTGCGGCCCACCATCCGGCGGGCGTACTGCACCGGGATCCGGCGTTGCGCCTGCTCGATGAAGATGACGCCGGCCACGATGACGAGACCGATCGCGATGACGATGCTGAAGGTCCACCAGCCCTTGGTCTTGCCGACCGCCCACAGCGCTGCGGGGAAGGTCGCGACGACCTGGGTGAAGATCAGGATCGACATGCCGTTGCCGATGCCGCGCTCCGTGATCTGCTCACCGAGCCACATGATCACCGCGGTGCCGGCGGTCATGGTCAGCACCATGACCAGGAAGGTCGTGGTCGTGTCCTCGTACAGCAGCGGATAGGTCTCGGTGTCGCAGTTCTGGAGCAGGCTGCCGGTGCGCGCGAGCGCGACGATGCCGGTGGCCTGGAGCACCGCGAGGCCCAGCGTCAGGTAGCGCGTGTACTGGGTGATCTTGGTCTGGCCGGACTGGCCCTCCTTCTTGAGGGCCTCCAGCCGCGGGATCACGACTACGAGGAGCTGCAGGATGATGCTCGCCGTGATGTACGGCATGATCCCGAGCGCGAACACGGTCAGCTGCAGCAGCGCGCCACCGGAGAACAGGTTGATCAGGTTGTAGATGCCGGTGTTGTTGGCCTCGTCACCGAGACAGTGCTGGACGTTCGCGACGTTGACACCGGGAGCCGGGATCTGCGATCCCAGCCGGAAGACGAAGATGATGAACAGGACGAACAGCAGCTTGCGCCGGAGGTCCGGAGTCCGGAATGCGTTGACGAACGCGCTGAGCACTGAGGGTCCTCTTTCTCATAGGGCCGTCGACACCTGAGGGCCGTCGGGAAGCCTAACAGGGAGCGAGAAAGGCGCGGCCGACCTGATGACAGGTCGACCGCGCCTCAACTCAGGAAGTCGTCACAGGACGGTGACGCTGCCGCCGGCGCTCTCGATCTTCTCCTTGGCGGAGGCCGAGAAGGCGTTGGCGCTCACCGCGACCTTGACCGACAGCTCGCCCTGGCCGAGCACCTTGACGGGCTCGCCCTTGCGGACCGCGCCGCGGGCGACGAGCTGCTCGGGGTTGACGTCGCCGCCGTCCG
This sequence comes from uncultured Actinomycetota bacterium, assembly GCA_963724275.1. Taxonomy (GTDB): domain Bacteria; phylum Actinomycetota; class Actinomycetes; order Propionibacteriales; family Nocardioidaceae; genus Nocardioides. The sequence continues at coordinate 150,978 of CAVRUB010000005.1, forward strand.
GGAACAGCGCGCTGATCCTGTCGAGGTTGACGACCTGGTAGGTGACCTTGAAGGGGTTCCGGAAGCCCTTGAGCTTCGGCAGCCGCATGTGCAGCGGCATCTGGCCACCCTCGAACGCCACGGGAACCTGGTAGCGGGCCTTGGTGCCCTTGGTACCGCGACCGGAGGTCTTGCCCTTCGAACCCTCACCGCGGCCGACCCGGGTCTTGGCCTTCTTGGCCCCCGGCGCAGGGCGCAGGTGGTGCAGCTTGAGCGTCATATCACTTCACCTCTTCGACCGTCACGAGGTGACGGACGGTCTGGACCATGCCCCGGATCTCCGGGCGGTCCTCCTTGACGACGACGTCACCGATCCGCTTGAGACCGAGCGACCTCAGCGTTTCGCGCTGGTTCTGCTTGCAGCCGATCGACGACTTCTTCTGCTGGACCTTGAGCTGAGCCATCAGGAGGTCACCCCCGTGGCTGACTTCGCAGCAGCAGCCTCAGCCTCACCGGCGGCCTTGGCCTTGAGGAGCGCCGCCGGAGCGACGTCCTCGACCGGGAGGCCGCGGCGCGAAGCCACGGTCTCGGGCATCTCGAGGAGCTGCAGTGCCGCGACGGTCGCGTGCACGATGTTGATCTGGTTGGACGAGCCCAGCGACTTGCTGAGCACGTCGTGGATGCCGGCGCACTCCAGAACGGCGCGCACCGGGCCGCCGGCGATCACACCGGTACCGGGCGCGGCAGGACGCAGGAAGACGACACCGGCCGCCTTCTCGCCCTGCACCGGGTGCGGGATGGTGCCCTGGATGCGAGGGACGCGGAAGAAGTTCTTCTTCGCCTCCTCGACACCCTTGGCGATCGCCGCCGGCACCTCCTTGGCCTTGCCGTAGCCGACGCCGACCATACCGTCACCGTCGCCGACGACCACGAGGGCGGTGAAGCTGAAGCGACGACCACCCTTCACGACCTTGGCGACGCGGTTGATCGCGACGACCCGCTCGACGTACTGGCTCTTGTCCGCGCCGCCACGACGGTCGTCCCGACCGCCGCGCGACCCACGGTCGCCACCCGAACGCTGTCCGCGCTGGGGTCCGCTCATGATTTCTCCCTAGTCCTTGCTATCGCGATCAGAAGGTCAGGCCACCGGCGCGAGCGCCGTCGGCCAGGGCCGCGACGCGACCGTGGTACTTGTTGCCGGCACGGTCGAAGACGACCGAGTCGACACCGAGCTCCTTGGCACGGGTGGCAACGAGCTCGCCGACCTTCTTCGCCTTGGCGGTCTTGTCGCCCTCGAACGACCGCAGGTCGCCCTCCATGGTGGAGGCCGAGACCAGGGTCTTGCCGACCAGGTCGTCGACGACTTGAACCGTGATGTGCTTGGTCGACCGGGTGACCACCAGGCGCGGACGCTCGGAGGTGCCGGCGATCTTCTTGCGGCCTCGAACCTGCCGGCGCAGCCGCGACTTTGCGCGCGCCGAGAGGTGCCGCTGGTGCTTGAGTGTGATGGCCATGGTCACTTACCAGCCTTTCCGACCTTGCGGCGGACGTGCTCGCCGGCGTACCGGACACCCTTGCCCTTGTAGGGCTCGGGCTTGCGGAGCTTGCGGATGTTGGCCGCGACCTCGCCGACCATCTGCTTGTCGATACCTACGACGCCCAGCTTGGTCGGACCGTCGACGGTGAAGGTGATGCCCTCCGGTGCGTCGAAGACGATCGGGTGCGAGTAGCCGAGCTGGAACTCCAGCTGGGTCGGGCCCTTGGACAGGACGCGATAACCGACGCCCACGATCTCGAGCTTCTTCTCGTAGCCCTCGGTGACGCCCACGACCATGTTGTTGATCAGGGTGCGGGTCAGACCGTGGAGCGACTTGCTGATCCGCTCGTCGTCAGGACGCTTGACGTCCAGGACGGGCGACCCGCCCTCGTCGTTGCGTTCGACGATGATCGGGGCGGCGACCGTGTGGGTCAGGGTGCCCTTGGGGCCCTTCACCGTCACCACGGGGCCTTCGAGCGCCACGTCGACGCCGGACGGGACCGGGACGGGGAGCTTGCCAATGCGCGACATTGCTATTCCTCTCTTCCTGGTCTCGTCACCAGACGTAGGCGAGGACTTCCCCACCCACGCCCTTCTGGTTGGCCTGACGGTCGGTCAGCAGGCCCTGGCTCGTCGAGATGATCGCGACACCCAGGCCGCCGAGCACCTTCGGGAGACCCGTGTGCTTGGCGTAGACCCGGAGGCCCGGCTTGCTGATCCGGCGGACGCCGGCGATCGAGCGCTCACGGTTGCGGCCGTACTTGAGCGTGATCGTCAGCGTCTGGCCGACGCCGTTCTCGTTGTCGGCGACGTCGAAGGAGGTGATGTAGCCCTCCTGCTTGAGGATCTCCGCGACGCCCTGCTTCAGCTTGCTGTACGGCATCGCCACCGCGTCGTGGTACGCCTGGTTGGCGTTGCGCAGACGAGTCAGCATGTCTGCGATCGGGTCGGTCATCGTCATGTTGTGTGTTTCCTTCTGCTGCGGTTTCCGCCCTCACGTGGGTGAGGGGAGGACCTTCAGCTGTTAGTGGTGATTACCAGCTCGACTTGGTGACGCCGGGCAGCTCGCCCCGGTGGGCCATCTCCCGCAGGCAGATCCGGCACAGGCCGAACTTGCGGTAGACCGCCTTCGGGACGGCCGCAGCGCTGGCAACGGGTGTAGCCACGCACCGCGAACTTGGGCTTGCGCGCCGCCTTGACCTTGAGCGCAGTCTTCGCCATGTCAGATCTCCTTGCTGTGCTGTCGGTTCGCTACGCGCTCTGGCACGGCCGCTTCTCGATGGTGAGCCATGTCAGCGCTCCGCGAACGGGAAGCCGAGCTGCTTCAGCAGCGCACGACCCTGCTCGTCGTTGGTCGCCGAGGTGACGATCGTGATGTCCATGCCCCGCTGCCGGTCGACCTTGTCCTGGTCGATCTCGTGGAACATGACCTGCTCGGTGAGACCGAAGGTGTAGTTGCCCCGGCCGTCGAACTGCTTCGGGTTGAGACCGCGGAAGTCACGGATCCGCGGCAGCGCCAGCGACAGCAGCCGGTCGAGGAACTCCCACATCCGGTCGCCCCGCAGCGTGACGTGGGTGCCGATCGGCATGCCCTCGCGCAGCTTGAACTGGGCGATGGACTTGCGGGCCTTCGTGACGGCCGGCTTCTGGCCGGTGATCGCCGTCAGGTCGCGGATAGCGCCCTCGATCAGCTTGGAGTCGCGGGCCGCCTCGCCGACACCCATGTTGACCACGATCTTGGTCAGGCCGGGCACCTGCATGACGTTGGCGATCTCGAACTCCGACCGCAGCGCGGGGAGGATCTCCTCGCGGTACTTGGTCTTCAGCCGCGGGGTGACCCTCTCCGGAGACGCAGTCGCCGGAGCCTCTGTTGCCTGGTCGCTCATCAGATTTCCTTCCCCGTCTTGCGGGAGATCCGGACGCTGCGCGTCGACGGGTACTCCGAGCCGTCGGGGCGCTTCTTGGTGACGTCGACCCGCTTGTAGGCGATCCGAGTGACACCCTCACCCTCGACCAGCATCACGTTCGAGACGTGGATGGGGGCCTCGGTGGTGATGATCCCGCCGGTGTTGCCGGCGCGACCGCCCTGGTTGACGACCTTGGTGTGCTTCTTGATCCGGTTGACGCCCTCGACGATCAGCCGCTGCTCCTCGCGGAGCACCTTGATGACCTTGCCCTCGGCGCCCTTGTCCTTGCCCGCGATCACCTTGACGGTGTCGCCCTTCTTGATGGAGATCTTCGGCGTCTTCTTCGCCTTGTTGGACTGAGCCATCACAGCACCTCCGGGGCGAGCGAGATGATCTTCATGAACTTCTTCTCTCGCAGCTCGCGGCCCACGGGGCCGAAGATGCGGGTGCCGCGCGGCTCGCCGTCGCTCTTGAGGATCACCGCAGCGTTCTCGTCGAAGCGGATGTACGAGCCGTCCGGCCGGCGGCGCTCCTTGACGGTGCGCACGATGACCGCCTTGACGACGTCACCCTTCTTGACGTTGCCACCGGGGATCGCGTCCTTGACGGTGGCGACGATGGTGTCGCCGATCCCGGCGTAACGACGACCCGAGCCGCCGAGAACCCGGATGCAGAGGATCTCCTTCGCACCGGTGTTGTCGGCGACCTTCAGTCGCGACTCCTGCTGAATCATTTCTTCTCCTGGTTGTCGTGCCGGTTCTCACCGCGCGTGGCGGCTGAGCCTGGCCGAACGGGCCCGAAAGCTGGCCACAGATTGGATTTACTTGGCGCGCTCGAGGATCTCGACCACGCGCCACCGCTTGGTGGCGGACAGCGGCCGGGTCTCCATGATGAGGACGCGGTCGCCGACCCCGCAGTCGTTCTGCTCGTCGTGGGCCTTGAGCCGGGTGTTGCGCCGCAGCACCTTGCCGTAGAGGGCGTGCTTGACACGGTCCTCGACGGAGACGACCACGGTCTTGTCCATCTTGTCGCTCACGACCAGGCCCTCACGGGTCTTGCGCGAGTTGCGCTGAACGGTCTCGCCGTTCGATGCAGCGTCGGTCATGCGCTCTCCTCCTCCGAGCCCGGAGCGGTCCGGATGCCGAGCTCGCGCTCCCGCACCACGGTGTAGATCCGGGCGATGTCCTTCTTGACCGTGCGGAGCCGACCGTGCGACTCCAGCTGGCCGGTGGCCGCCTGGAACCGGAGGTTGAACAGCTCCTCCTTGGCCTCGCGCAGCTTGGCCTCGAGGTCGATGTCGTTGAGCTCGTCGAGCTCGTGGGCCTTCACGTCCTGGCTCATCAGAACTCACCAGCCTCTCGGGTGACGAAGCGGCACTTCATGGGCAGCTTGTGGATGGCACGGCGCATCGCCTCGCGGGCGACGTCCTCCGGGACACCGGACAGCTCGAACATGACGCGGCCGGGCTTGACGTTGGCGACCCACCACTCGGGCGATCCCTTGCCGGAACCCATCCGGGTCTCGGCGGGCTTCTTGGTCAGCGGGCGGTCCGGGTAGATGTTGATCCACACCTTGCCGCCACGCTTGATGTGACGAGTCATGGCGATACGTGCGGACTCGATCTGACGGTTGGTCACGTAGTGACCCTCGACCGCCTGGATCCCGAAGTCACCGAACGCGAGCGTGGTGCCACCCTTGGCGGCACCCCGACGCTTCGGGTGGTGCTGCTTGCGGTGCTTGACGCGACGCGGCATCAACATGGCTCAGGCCCCCGTCTCGTTGCTCGGCGTGCCGGTGCTCGGCTCGGCAGCCGGCGCGTCCGATGCGCCTGCCGGCGCCGACTCGCGGTCCGAGCGGGTCGGACGGTCCCCGCGCGACCCACGGGTCGGACGGTCACCGCCGCGGCTGGGGCGGCCACCGCGGCCGGGGACACCGGCGCGGGCAGCGGCCTGGGCCTGGCGCTCGGCACGGGTGCCGGCGACCTCGCCCTTGTAGATCCACACCTTCACGCCGATCCGGCCGAAGGTGGTGCGGGCCTCGTAGAAGCCGTAGTCGATGTCGGCGCGCAGCGTGTGCAGCGGGACGCGACCCTCGCGGTAGAACTCGGTGCGCGACATCTCGGCGCCGTTGAGGCGGCCGGAGCACTGGATCCGGATGCCCTTGGCACCGGAACGCATCGAGGTCTGCATCGCCTTGCGCATCGCGCGGCGGAACTGGACACGGCCCGACAGCTGCTCGGCGACGCCCTGGGCGACGAGCTGAGCGTCGACCTCGGGGTTCTTGACCTCGAGGATGTTGAGCTGCACCTGCTTGCCGGTGAGCTTCTCGAGCTCGCCACGGATCCGGTCGGCCTCCGCGCCGCGGCGGCCGATGACGATGCCCGGCCGGGCGGTGTGGATGTCGACGCGGACCCGGTCACGGGTGCGCTCGATCTCGACCTTGGCGATGCCGGCCCGCTCCATGCCCTTGGAGAGCAGCTTGCGGATCGCGACGTCCTCGCCGACGTATGCCTTGTACAGCTTGTCGGCGTACCACCGCGACTTGTGGTCGGTGGAGATGCCGAGTCGGAAGCCGTTCGGATTGATCTTCTGGCCCATGGGTTACTTACCCGCCTTCTTGCTGACGACGTCGGCCGGCTGGACCGCGAGGGTGATGTGGCTGGTGCGCTTGTTGATCCGGGTGGCCCGGCCCTGCGCGCGCGGGCGCCAACGCTTCATCGTCGGGCCCTCGTCGACGAGCGCGACCGAGACGACGAGGTCACCGGTCGGCAGGCCCTCGGTGGTCCCGGCGTTCGCGATGGCGCTGTCGAGCACCTTGGCGACGGTCTTGGCTGCGGACTGGGGGGTGAAGGCGAGGATCGACCGAGCCTCGTCCACGGGCAGGCCGCGGACCATGTCGACGACCCGGCGGGCCTTCATCGGGGTGATCCGGACGTAGCGCGCGCTCGCGAAGGCACCCGGCTGGTCACCCAGCAGGGAGTCGCGGCGGGCGCTGGTGCGCCGGCGGTCGGTGGTGGTCATCGACGACGTCCCTTCCGGTCTTCCTTGACGTGACCGCGGTAGGTGCGGGTGGGCGCGAACTCGCCCAGCTTGTGGCCGACCATGGAGTCGGACACGAACACCGGCACGTGCTTGCGACCGTCGTGGACGGCGATCGTGTGACCGATCATCGCCGGGACGATCATCGAGCGGCGCGACCACGTCTTGATGACGTTGTGGCTGCCCTTCTCGTTCTCGGCGTCCACCTTCTTCATCAGGTGGTCGTCGACGAAGGGGCCCTTCTTCAGGCTACGAGGCATCTCAGTTACTTCCTACCCTTGCCGGACTTGCGACGACGGATGATCTGGGCGTCGGAGGCCTTGCGGCGACGCGTGCGGCCCTCCGGCTTGCCCCAGGGCGAGACCGGGTGGCGACCACCGGAGGTCTTGCCCTCGCCACCGCCGTGCGGGTGGTCGACGGGGTTCATGACGACACCGCGGACGGTCGGGCGCTTGCCCTTCCACCGCATCCGGCCGGCCTTGCCCCAGTTGATGTTGGACTGCTCGGCATTGCCGACCTCGCCGACCGTGGCGCGGCAGCGGACGTCGACGAAGCGCATCTCGCCCGAGGGCAGCCGCAACGTGGCGCGCGAGCCCTCACGGGCGACGAGCTGGGCGCTGTTGCCGGCGGAGCGGGCCATCTTGGCACCGCCGCCGGGGCGCAGCTCGACGCAGTGGATCGTCGTACCGACCGGGATGTTGCGCAGCGGCAGGTTGTTGCCGGGCTTGATGTCGGCACCGACACCGGACTCGATGCGCATGCCCTGGACCAAGTCCTTCGGCGCGATGATGTAGCGCTTCTCGCCGTCGGCGTAGTGCAGCAGCGCGATCCGAGCCGTGCGGTTCGGGTCGTACTCGATGTGCGCGACCTTGGCGGGCACGCCGTCCTTGTCGTAGCGACGGAAGTCGATGATGCGGTAGGCCCGCTTGTGGCCGCCGCCCTGGTGCCGGGTGGTGATCCGGCCCTGGTTGTTGCGGCCGCCCTTCTTGGGCAGCGGACGGGTCAGCGACTTCTCCGGCGTGGTCCGGGTGATCTCGACGAAGTCGGCCACCGAGGAGCCGCGACGGCCCGGGGTGGTCGGCTTGTACTTGCGGATTGCCATATCTCTTCAGTCCTCGTATCTGAGCCCGGTCAGCTGACCGGACCTCCGAAGATGTCGATGCGGTGACCCTCGGCGAGGCTGACGATCGCGCGCTTGGTGTCCTTGCGCTTGCCGAGGCCGTAACGGGTGCGGCGGGTCTTGCCGGCACGGTTGAGCGTGTTGACCGAGGTGACCTTGACGTTGAACACCTTCTCGACCGCGATCTTGATCTCGGTCTTGTTGGCCTCCGGGTGCACCAGGAAGGTGTACTTGTTGGCGTCGAGGAGGCTGTAGCTCTTCTCCGACACCACCGGTGCGATCAAGATGTCGCGGTGGTCCTTGTGCAGGGTGCTCACTTGTCTGCCCCTTCATCGTTCGACGCAGCGGTCGGAGCGGCCTTCTTGCCGTAGGCGGCCCCGGAGACGAGCGCGTCGTACGCGCCCTTGCTGAAGACCACGTCGTCGCTCGCGAGCACGTCGTAGGTGTTCAGCTGGTCAACGGCGACCAGGTGCACCTCGGGCGCGTTGCGCAGCGACAGCCAGGTGACGGTGTCGGTGCGCTCGAGGACCACGAGGAAGTTGTTGCGGTCGGTCAGCGAGGCGAGCGCGGCCAGAGCGACCTTCGTCGACGGCTTGTCACCGGAGACCAGGCCCTCGACGACGTGGATCCGCTCGTTGCGGGCCCGGTCGGTGAGGGCGCCCCGCAGAGCGGCGGCCTTCATCTTCTTGGGGGTCCGCTGGCTGTAGTCACGCGGCTGCGGGCCGTGGACGACACCACCGCCGGCGAACTGCGGCGCGCGGGTCGAGCCCTGGCGGGCACGGCCGGTGCCCTTCTGCTTGTAGGGCTTGCGGCCACCGCCGCGCACGTCGGCGCGGGTCTTGGTGGCGTGCGTGCCCTGACGCGCAGCGGCCTGCTGGGCGACGACGACCTGGTGGATCAGCGGGACGCTGACGTCGACGTCGAAGATGTCGCCGGCCAGCTCGACGGGGACGACCTTGACCTTCTTCTCTGCCATGTCGATCAGCCCTTCTTCGCAGAGGTCCGGAGGACGACGACGCCACCCTTGGGGCCGGGAACGGCGCCCTTGAGCAGGATCAGGCCCTTCTCGACGTCGACCGCGTGCACGGTGACGTTCTGGGTGGTGACGGTGTCGCTACCCATCCGACCGGCCATCCGCATGCCCTTGAAGACGCGGCCGGGGGTGGCGCAGGCGCCGATCGAGCCCGGCTTGCGGTGGTTGCGGTGAGCGCCGTGGGATGCGCCGACGCCGTGGAAGCCGTGACGCTTCATGACACCGGCGAAGCCCTTGCCCTTGCTGGTGCCGGTGACGTCGATGGCCGTGCCCGGCTCGAACGTGTCGACGGGGATCTCCTGACCAACGGTGTAGGTCGGGGCGTCCGCCGTACGGATCTCGATCAGGTGGCGGCGAGGGGTCGTGCCGGCCTTGGCGAAGTGGCCCGCCTGCGGCTGGTTGACCTTGCGGGCCTCGATCTCGCCGTAGCCGATCTGGATGGCGTTGTAGCCGTCCGGCTCGGGCTGGCGGACCTGGGTCACCACGTTGGTCGTGGCCGCGACCACGGTCACCGGGACGATGCGGTTGTTCTCGTCCCAGAGCTGGGTCATGCCGAGCTTGGTGCCCAGCAGGCCCTTCACGTTGCGTTCGATCGTCATGAGCAACTTCCTCAGAGCTTGATCTCGATGTCGACGCCGGCCGGCAGGTCGAGCCGCATCAAGCTGTCGACGGTCTTGGGGGTGGGGTCGATGATGTCGATGAGGCGCTTGTGGGTGCGCATCTCGAAGTGCTCGCGCGAGTCCTTGTACTTGTGCGGCGAGCGGATGACACAGAAGACGTTCTTCTCGGTCGGCAGCGGCACCGGGCCGGCGACCTTCGCACCCGTACGGGTGACGGTGTCCACGATCTTCCGCGCCGAGGTGTCGATCACCTCGTGGTCATAGGCCTTGAGCCTGATGCGGATCTTCTGTCCCGCCATAGGTCTCTCTCGTCCTTCTTCTCATCCGCCGATGTCTCGGGGCGTCCTCGGTATTGAGTCGGCCTCGCCCTGTTTCTCACCCCGCACCGCCGACCCCCGAGGTCGGGCGTGTCGCCACCCAGAAATGTTCTGGTTCCACGCACACGACCGCCTGAGCGGATCCTTGGTGTTTGTTGTTGGGGCGCCCGACGGTTCGTCGGGCTGATCGGGTCTCCCTGGGTCCAGCGCTTCCGCACCACCGGCCGCATTCCAGGAGGGCTACCCCAGAGAATCAACTCTGCAGTGCCTGCTCGGGAGACGCGATTCAGTAGTCAAGATGTGCCGCACCCCGGCGAGCCCGCCGGAGCAACCTGGATATCTTGGCAGAGGTCGGGCCACCGCACCAAATTGACCCGAACCCCTCGCGGCCGGAGGGACGAAGGTCCGCGGGGATGCGCGTGGGTCGAGGGCAGGAGCCTCCCCGGGGGCAGCGAGGGGTTGGCTTCGGCGCCTCGGGACCAGTCCTGGATGCAAGGATGGGCGCCTCTCCCGGACCGCAGCGCCGCTCGGTCCGGTTCACGTAGCCGGGACAGCGTGCGAACAAGGAGTGCGATGACAGGGACACCGCACCACTACCCTCCCCCGGGTGCCCCACTGCCCGAGGAGCCGGCGGCGCCCGGCCCGGGAGGACCGCCGCCGGGCACACCCGGTCCGCCGCCACCCCAGCAGTACCGTCCGCCCACGATCCCGGGCATGCTGGGCGCCGCCCACAAGCCGGGCGCGATCCCCCTCCGCCCGCTGACGCTGGGCAACCTGTACGACGGAGCGTTCCGCATCATCCGGTTCAACCCGAAGGCGACGGTGGGCGCGGCCGCTCTCGTCTCGGCGGTGGCGATGGTGCTCCCGATCGTGATCAGCACCATCACCGCGTTCACCGTCGGCAGCGGCTTCGAGGCCGACGGAGATCTGTCCGAGGACGCCAGCACCGCGGAGCTCGTGGGCCTGCTGGGGTCCTTCGGGTCGTTCGTCCTCGGGCTGTTCGCCGCCCAGGTCGGGGTCATCTTCGTCACCGGGATGATCGCCCACGTCGCCCGGGCGGCCGCCGTCGGTCGCCGGCTCACCCTGGCCGAGGCGTGGGCGGCCACCCACGGGAAGCGCTGGCGGCTGCTCGGTCAGGCGCTGCTGATCGGCGTGGTCGCGATGCTCGCGGTCGCGCTGGTGGTCGCGCTCATCGCTCTGGTGGCCGTCCTCAGCGAGGACGTGCTGCTGACCGTGCTCGTCGCCATCGCCATCGTCCTCGGCTCGATCCCTCTCTCCATCTGGCTGTGGATCAAGGTCGTCTACCTCTCGACGCCGACCCTGATGCTCGAGCCGGTCGGTGTCTTCGGATCGTTCAGCAGGAACTGGCGGCTGACGGCGAACCAGTTCTGGCGGATCCTCGGGATCAGTCTCCTGACCGCGCTCGTCACCGGGGTCGCCGGCTACGTCCTGGGCCTCCCCACGTCGATCGGCGGCAACATCGGCGGGGTCCTGTTCCCTGAGTACTTCCTGCTGATCCTGGTCCTGAGCCAGGCGATCGGGCTGATCATCCAGAACGCATTCGTCGCGCCGTTCACGGCGGCGGTGACCTCGCTGATGTACCTCGACCAACGGATGCGCAAGGAGGCGTACGACGTCGAGCTGATGCGTGAGGCAGGGCTGATCCCGCAGTGACCGCTCTCATCGCAGCGGCTCCCGTCCGTCTGGCCGACCCGCCGCTCGACCCGAGCGCCGACGAGGCCCGGTCGTTGCTGCGCCAGGAGCTCACCAAGCCGGACTACAACGCCGCCAACCTGATCGAGCGGGTCGAACGCTGGATCCGACGGCTGTTCGAGGACGGCGCCGAAGCCGCCCGCGACCTGCCGCCGCTGGGGACGTTCGCGGCGATCGTGGTCGGGCTGCTGCTCGCCGTCGGCATCGGGCTGCTGGTGTCGCGGGTCCGCCGCACGGCCCGTGCCCGCACCGAACGAGCGCCGGCGCTTGCCGGTGAGGTGATCACCGCGGCCGGGCTGCGGGCGCGCGCGGACTCCGCCTTCGCCGAGGGTCGCTACGACGACGCGCTCGTCGACGGCTACCGCGCGCTCGCCGTGCGCCAGGTCGAACGGGGCCGGATCGAGGACCAGCCGCAGGCGACCGCTCACGAGCTCGCGGCCGGGCTCGGCATCGAGTTTCCCGCCCAGCGTCACCACGTCGACCGCAGTGCCGACCTCTTCGACGCGGTGCTGTACGGCGACCGCCCCGCCACCCCGGAGCAGGCCGCCGACGTGCTGGCGCTCGATGACGAGCTCGGCGGCCGCCGGGAGCGGGTCCGATGACGACCACCACTGCTCCGGTGCCGACGACCGGGTCCGACCCCGCTGGACCCGACGGGACTGCTCCCGGTGGCTTCTTCCGCCGCAACCGGATCTGGTTCCTCGTCGGTATCGCACTGCTGCTCGCGCTCGTCGTGGCGGCGTGGGCAACCGCGGACGACCCGAAGTTCTCTGCACCCCTCGACCCGCAGAACCCCGACCCCGACGGCGCCCAGGCAGTCGCCGAGGTCCTCGCGGACGAGGGCGTCGACGTCACGATCGTCCGCACGGCCGACGCGCTCCACGACGCCGAGGTGGGCCCGGGCTCCACGGTCCTGGTGACGGGCACCGACCAGCTCGCGCCGAGCACGATCCGGCGGCTGAGCGGCGACACCACCGAAGCCGACGTCGTCGTGCTCGTCGAGCCGCCGCCCTACGTCCTCGAGGAGCTGCAGGACGGGATCGAGCCGTCGCCGGCCGAGGAGGAGACGTCCGGTGACTGCGCCGACGACCGCTTCGACGACCTGTCGGTGACCGTCGACAGCGCCTACGCCTACGACACCGGCTCCGGTTGCTTCGGCAGCAACGACGGGTTCGTGCTGGCGGCTGGGCCGGGCACCACGACGTACTTCGGAGCCGGCGAGGCACTCACCAACGACCAGGTGCTGCGCGGCGACAACGCCGCGGTCGCCCTGCGGCTGCTCGGCGAGCACGACCGGCTGGTCTGGTACCTCCCGACCTACGACGACGCCGACGACGACGAGGCCGTCAGCATCTGGACGTTCGCACCCGACTGGATCGCCCCCTCGTTGTGGCTGGTCGCCGTCGCCACGATCGCGCTGATCCTGTGGCGCGGTCGCCGGTTGGGCAGGCTGGCGTCCGAACCGCTGCCCGTCGTCGTCCGCGCGGTCGAGACGACGCGGAGCCGCGGCCGGATGTACCGACGCGCCGATGACCGCTCCTATGCGACGTCTGCGATGCGCACAGCCGCCCGGCGCCGGCTCGCCGACCACCTCAGGTTGGGGCGCGGTGCGTCCGAGGCCGAGGTCGTCACGGCCGTCGCCCGGCACCTCGGCCGCCCCGAGGATGCAGATCGGCGCGGTGCTCGCCCTGGACGCCCCGGTGCCGGGCTCGGACCCCGCCCTGGTCCAGCTCGCCCAAGAACTCACGCAGCTCGACAGAGAGGTACGACGCGGATGACCGACCACATCCCCGCCCCGCCCATCGCACCCGGAGAGCACGACGCCTTGCGCGAACGGCTGCTGGCGGTCCGGCACGAGGTGGGCAAGGCCGTCGTCGGCCAGGACGCCGCCGTGTCCGGGCTGCTCGTCGCCCTGCTCTGCGGCGGGCACGTGCTGATGGAGGGCGTGCCGGGTACGGCAAAGACGCTCCTGGTCCGCACCCTCGCCGCGGCGCTCGCGGTCGACACCCGCCGGGTCCAGTTCACGCCCGACCTGATGCCCGGCGACATCACCGGCTCCCTCGTGATCGACAGCTCGGCCGGCGAGCTCACCTTCCGCGAGGGCCCGGTCTTCACCAACCTGCTGCTCGCCGACGAGATCAACCGGACGCCGCCGAAGACCCAGTCGGCGCTGCTCGAGGCGATGGAGGAGGGCCAGGTGTCCGCCGACGGCGTCACCCGCCCGCTCCCCCGCCCCTTCCTCGTGGCGGCGACCCAGAACCCGGTCGAGTACGAAGGCACCTACCCGCTGCCCGAGGCACAGCTCGACCGGTTCCTCGTCAAGGTGGTGCTCCCAGTGCCGCCGCGTGCCGACGAGATCGCCATCCTGACCCGGCACAGCGAGGGATTCGACCCCCGGGACGTGGCGGCCGCGGGTGTCACCGCGGTGGCCTCCGGTCGCGACATCGAGGCAGCGCAGGTGGCGGTCAAGGGCGTGCAGGTCTCGCCCGAGGTGGCGACGTACATCGTCGACATCGCCCGTGCCACCCGCGAGTCGCCATCGTTGTCGCTCGGGGTCAGCCCGCGTGGCGCGACGGCACTGCTCCGGGCAGCCCGCTCCTGGGCCTGGCTGTCGGGCCGCGACTTCGTCACGCCCGACGACGTGAAGTCGCTCGCGCACGCCACTCTCGTGCACCGGCTCGGGCTCCGGCCCGAGGCCGAGCTCGAGGGGGTCGACGTACGCAACGTCTTGTCCTCCGCGCTCGGCTCGGTCCCGGTGCCGCGGTAGTCCGGTGGTGATTTCGGGCCGCGTCCCGCTCCTCCTGCTGCTCGGTGTGGTGGCAGTGGTGCTGCGACCGACGGGCGGCACGGTCGCGCTGTGGCTGCTCGCCGTCGCCCTGCTCGTCGGGGTCGACCTGCTGCTCGCGCCCACGACCGGGTCGGTCGGCCTGCACCGACGGCCGCCGGGCACGGTCCGGCTCGGCGATCCCGCCGAGTCGGCGATGACCGTCGCCAACGACGGCAACCGGACCGTGCGTCTCCAGCTGCGCGACGCGTGGCAGCCGTCCGCGGGGGCGCTCGCCAACCGGCACCGGGTCACTCTCGCCAGCGGCGACCGGCGCGTCGTCCGGACGATGCTGCAGCCCTGGCGCCGCGGCGACCTCCGGGCCGTCGGGGTGACCCTCCGGTCGTGGGGGCCGCTCCACCTGGCCGCGAAGCAGCGGACCTACGACGTGCCGGGCACCGTGCGCTCCCTCCCCCCGTTCGAGTCGCGCAAGCACCTGCCGTCCCGGCTGGCGCAGCTCCGCGAGCTCGACGGACGGGCGGCGGTGCGGGTCCGTGGCGCCGGCACCGAGTTCGACTCCCTCCGCGAGTACGTCCGTGGCGACGACGTGCGCTCGATCGACTGGCGCGCGTCGGCTCGCACCCCGCACGTGGTGGTGCGCACCTGGCAGCCGGAGCGCGACCGACGCGTCGTGCTCGTGCTCGACACGTCCCGCACCGCCGCCGGCCGGGTGGGCGGCGAGGACGGTGTCCCGCGCCTCGACGCCGCCATGGACGCCGCCCTGCTGCTGGCCGCGCTGGCGTCCCGCGCCGGCGACCGGGTCGACTTCGTCGCAGGCGACCGCCGGGTGAGGGCCCGGCTCCGTGCGGCCGGCGCGCGGGACATCGCAGCCCGGTTGCAGGAGTCGATGGCAGATCTCGAACCCGTGATCGCCGAGGCCGACTGGGACACCTTGGCCGGGGCCGTCCAGGGGTTCGGCCGGCAGCGGGCCCTCGTCGTACTCCTCACCCCGGTGGAGCCGTCCGCGATCCAGCAGGGCCTGCTGCCGGTGCTGCCCGCGCTCACCCGCCACCACCGCGTCGTGCTCGCCTCCGTCCGGGACCCCGAGCTCAACCGGCTCGCCGACGAGCGCAGCACCGTCGACGAGGTCTACGACGCTGCGGCTGCCGAGCAGGAGCTGCGTCGTCGCGAGTGGACGGGCGAGGTGCTGCACCGGCTCGGGGTGCACGTGGTCGACGCTGATGCCGAGCGACTGCCGCCGGCGCTGGCTGACCACTACCTGGCGTTGAAGGCGCAGGGGTTGTTGTGATGGTTCGGGGAGCGGCGGCGGCGGCGGGCGGAGGGGACCGGATTGGTCCCAAACCGCAGGCATCAGGCCCGAGATCATGCAGTTTCTGGCCATTGAGCGGTCGGAACCCGAGGCTCGACGGGCTGACGCCCGGATGCCCCTCGCCCACGTGGATTGGTCCCAAACCGCAGGCATCAGGCGCGAGATCATGCAGTTTCTGGCCATTGGGCGGTCGGAACCCGAGGCTCGACGGGCCGGGACCCGGATGCCCCTCGCATACGACGATTGGTCCCAAACCGCAGCCCACGAGCCCGCAGACGTGCAGTTCGTGCCCACTCGACGGATCGCTCACGCACCCAGAGGCCGACAAGGGAGTACGGCGCGCGCCGGGCGTCAGTCCTGCGTGGCCACCCGGTCCTCGAGCAGGGCGGCGTTGATGTCACCGGTGTGACCGCGGTGGACGGCCTGGCGCCCGACCACGAAGACGTAGAGGAAGAAGGCGATCTCGGCCAGGACGCCGATGGAGATCCGGGCCCAGGTCGGCAGCGGGGACGGTGTCACGAACCCCTCGATGATGCCGCTGACGAGGAGTACGACGACCAGGCCCAGCGCGACCGTCCCCATGTTGCGGCCGGCGATCGCCAGTGACTTGCTGCGGCTGATCCCGCGCGGCTCGATCCATGACCAGAACATGTTGAGACCGACCCCGCCGGCGACGAAGACCGCGGTCAGCTCGAGCAGGCCGTGCGGGAGGATCAGTCCCCAGAACAGGTCGGCCCGGCCGTGGCTGGTCAGCAGGGCGCCGGCCGCGGCAAGGGCGAGCACGTTCTGGAACAGCGCGAAGACCACGCCGATCCCGGTGATGCCCAGGGCGAGGCAGGTCGCGGCCACCCAGGCGTTGTTGATCCACACCCGCGCGGCGAAGTCCTGTGCGGGGTTCTCGCTGTAGTAGTTCTCGAAGTCGCTGTTGACGTACTGGTCGATGTCCTCGCGTGACAGCAGGGTCTGCTGGATCTCCGGATGGTCGACCAGCCACCACATGAGCACCGCGATGACGGCGATGTTGGCGGCCATGCAGCCGAGCCACCACCAGCGCATCCGGTAGAGCGCGGCAGGGAACTGCTCGGTGAAGAACCGGCCGGCTGCGCGCCAGCTGAGCACCCGGGCCCCGAGCATCGAGATCCGCGCCCGGCCGAGCAGTGAGGAGAGGTAGGCGACGACCTCGGCGTCCGGTGCCGAGGTGCGGATCACCGAGAGGTGCGTGGCGACCTGCTGGTAGCGATCGACCAGCTCGTCGCTCTCGGGGCCGGTGAGTCGCCGGGTGCGCACCAGGTGGTCGAGCCGGGCCCACTCGTGGGAGTGCGCGACGACGTAGGCGTCGAGATCGATGCGCGGCACGGGCGCAAGGGTACGCGTGACGTGACGACCTCGGACGGGCTTGCGAGGCCGAGACTACGCTTGCGCCGATGCCGACCCAGCCACCGGCGGAGTTCGCCACGATCACCACCGACGACCTCGTCACCGGCGAGGGCGTCGCACTGGACCTGCCGCCGGCGAGCATCGGGCTCCGGCTCGCTTCCGGCCTGATCGACCTGGTCGTGATCGTCGTCCTGTTCGTCGTGAGCCTGTTGGTGCTCCTCCTGGCCACGGCCAACATGTCGTCGGCGCTGGTGGACGCGGCGGTGGTCGCGACGTCGATCATCACGTTCGCCGTCTACCCGACGGTGCTGGAGACACTGACCCGGGGCCGCTCGCTCGGCAAGCTCGCCGTCGGCCTCCGCACCGTCCGCGACGACGCCGGCCCGATCTCGTTCCACCATGCGCTGGTGCGGGCGTTGATCGGCTACGTCGAGATCTTCATCTGCTCCGGCGTGCTCGCGTTCTTCTCCATCCTCGTCAGCAGTCGCAGCAAGCGGCTCGGCGACTTCGCGGCCGGCACCTACGTGATCCGCGACCGGGTCGCGCTGCGGCTCCCGCTCCCTCCGCCGATGCCCCCGCAGCTCGCCCGCTGGGCGCGCGACGCGGACCTGGCCAGCCTCCCGCCCGGCCTCGCACTCGCCGTGCGCCAGTACCTCGGACGGCTGCCCACCCTCGACCCGGACTCACGGCAACGCGTCGGCAACGACCTGCTCACCGAGGTGAGGAAGTACGTCGCACCGGCACCGCCGGCCAGTGCTCCCGCGGAGGTCGTGCTCGGTGCGGTCATCGCGGAGCGCCGCGACCGCGACCTGGCCCGGCTGCGCCGCGACGAGGAGTTCCGTTCCCGGCTCGCGGCCCGGGACTAGCCGGGTAGGTTTGACGGTGCCCGGGCCGCGGGAGGCTTGACGGGCGCCCGCGACCAACCCCGCCCACCGCAGCCCCGGCTTGATGAGGAGCCCGTCCGCCGATGACCACCACCCGGACCGCCCAACCGAGCGCCCCGCTCACCGCCGCCGAGGTCGCCGGTGCGAGCGACGCCATCGACCGGATCTCCACGGCGTGGTCGAGCCGGGTCGTCGGCCAGGAACGGATCCGTACGGCGTTGCTGGTCACCCTCCTCTCCGAGGGACACGTGCTGCTCGAGAGCGTGCCGGGGCTCGCGAAGACGCTCGCGGCCGCGACGATGGCGCAGGCAGTCAACGCCGAGTTCTCGCGGATCCAGTGCACGCCCGACCTGCTGCCGAGCGACATCATCGGCACCCAGGTCTACGACCCACGCCGGCACGAGTTCGAGACCCAGCTGGGGCCGGTGCACGCCCACTTCGTGCTGCTCGACGAGATCAACCGGGCCAGCGCCAAGACCCAGTCGGCGACTCCTGGAGGCGATGCAGGAGCGACAGACCTCGATCGCCGGCACCATCCACCCGCTGCCGAGCCCGTTCATGGTGCTCGCCACCCAGAACCCGATCGAGGAGGAGGGCACCTACGTCCTCCCGCACGCCCAGATGGACCGGTTCCTGCTCAAGGAGATCGTCGACTACCCCGAGGAGCTCGACGAGCTGACCGTGCTCGACCGGATCGACGACGGGACCCTCGGTCAGCATGCCGCCAAGGTCGACCCGGTGGCCACGATCGACGACGTCATCGAGGTCCAGGCCATGGTGCGGCGGGTCTACGTCGACGCGGCGATCCGCCGCTACGTGGTCAGCCTGGTGCGCGCGACCCGGCACGTCGGCCAGCTGCTGGGGCCCGAGCTCGGGGCCTACGTCGAGATCGGCGCCAGCCCGCGCGGCAGCATCGCCTTCTTCCAGGCCGCCCGCGCGATGGCCGTCATCCAGGGCAGGCACTACGTCATCCCCGAGGACATCCGCGAGCTGCGGCACGCCGTGCTCCGCCATCGGATCCACCTCAGCTTCGAGGCCCTGGCCGACCGGGTGCAGTCCGAGAGCATCATCGACGCGGTGTTCCGCGCCGTACCGACACCGTGAGCGGAGCCTCCCCGTGACGGCACACCTGACGCGCATCAAGGCCCGCCTCTCCATCCACGCCCACCGCAAGGTGCGCGGCTTGCTCGAGGGCGAGTACGCCGCGATCCAGGTCGGGCGCGGCATCGACTTCAACGACCTGCGCGAGTACGTCCGCGGCGACGACGTGAAGGACATCGACTGGAAGGCGTCCGCACGCACCCGCACGCTGCTGGTGCGCCGCTACGTGGCCGAGCGCAAGCACACGGTCGTCCTGGCGGTCTCGACCGGTCGGAGCATGGCGGCCATGAACGACTCCCAGGTCTCGAAGCGGGACCTCGCCGTCTTCGTCACCGGCGTGATGGGCTACCTCGCCGTCCGGCACGGTGACCTCGTCTCGCTGGTCTACGGGGACGCCCGTCGCCAGCACGTGCGGCCGCCCGACAACGGCGAGCTCTACCTCGAGCGGTTGCTCGGACTGGTCCACGACGCGATCACCCCCACGGCGCGCCGCGAGCGACCTCACCTCGGTCCTCGACTACGTCGCGCGGGCGATCCGACGACGCGGGATCCTCGTCGTGGTCTCCGACGAGACGCAGGTGACCGACGAGCTCGCCGAGTCGCTGCGCCGGTTGACCGCCCAGCACGAGGTGCTGTTCCTGACGATCGGCGACCTCGACCCCACGATCACCGCCGGCGCGCCGCGCCAGCTCGTCGACGTCGACGCCGGCGTAGAGGTCCCGGGCTGGCTGCGCGGCGACGTACGGCTCCAGCAGGAGTACGCCGCGCTCGTCGCGGGCGAGGAGTCCCAGCTGCGCCGCCGTCTCGACCAGCTCGGGGTGGTGCACGAACGCGTCCGCGACACCGAGTCGGCCATCGCAGCCGTCTTCCGCGTGCTGGAGAGGCACCGCCATGCCCGCCGCCGCTAGCCCTGACAGGGCCGAGCCCGTCCTCGCCGGGTCGGGCGCAGCGAGGAGCCGGTGGGCCTCCCTCGCCACGCTGCCGGCCGTGCTGGTCCTCGCCGGCGAGCTGCAGGACGAGTTCAACGGTCCGGTGGCCTACGGCGACCGCTGGCTGTGGCTGGCGCTGATCGGGCTGTGCCTGGTGGGGATCTACTACCTCTCGGTCGTCTGGTTCACGCGTGATCGTTCGCAGCAGGGCGGCGTGGCCTGGGCCGCGCCCGACGTACCGACGCTGCGTCAGGAACACCTCGACCGGATCGCGCGGATCGAGGCCACGGTCCGCGGCGGCCAGGTCACGGCCCGGGACGGGCACCAGCAGCTGAGCGAGACGGTCAGGTCCTACGTCGGCACGGTGAGCACGATCCCCGCACCGACCATGACGCTGGCTGACTTCCGCCGACAGGCGCCACCGCCGCTCACCGAGGCGATCGAGCTCATGTATCCCCCGGAGTTCGCTCCCGACGACGTCGGTCAGGCGCGCGAGCGGTTCGACGACGCCGTGACCAAGGCACGACAGCTGGTGGCGTCGTGGAGCTGACCTGGACGACGATCGACAGCGAGCTGAGATGGCCGTGGCTGGTGGTCCTCCTGGTCCTGCTGGTCGGGGTGCTGCTGGCGGTGTGGGTCAGGATCTGGTGGCGACGACAGCCGTCCAACGCGTCGTACGTCGCCCACGCCGCGCGGCTCCGGGCCCTCCCCCGTTACCGAACGCTGGTGCAGCGCCAACGACTGCTCGGCGGCTTCGGCTCGCTCGCCGCGCTGGTTGCGTGCGTCGGCGGGATCGTGCTCGGCGGCCGGGTCCAGGAGACCCAGGTGATGGACCGGGACGAGGCGGCCCGCGACATCATGCTCTGCCTCGACGCGTCCGGCTCGACCGCACCCTGGAACGTCGACGTCATCCAGGAGTTCCGCAACATCGTGGAAGGTCTGCGGGGCGAGCGGATCGGGCTGACGGTCTGGAACAACGCCGCGATCACGAAATTCCCGCTCACCGACGACTACGAGTTCGTCCTCGACCGGCTCGACGAGGCGGAGGAGGCGTTCGCCGGCTGGAGCGAGATCTACCCGAGCGAGGCGTTCGACGACTTCACGGCAGGCACCTGGAGCGAGGAACGGCAGTACCAGTCGTCCCTGGTCGCCGACGGCCTGGTCTCGTGCGTGCAGCGCTTCGACCGGCTCGACGAGGACCGCGGCCGCGCGCTGGTGTTCGCGACTGACGGCGAGCAGCGCGGACGCAGCGTCTACGACCTCGGCGAGGCCGCGTCGTACGCCGCCGACGACCAGGTCGTCGTCCACGTCATCGCCAACCCGGGCGAGCCCGACACGGAGGGCGACATCGACGGCCTGCAGGCCACGGCCGACGAGACCGGCGGCACCTTCGCCCAGCTGGGCACCGGTGGCTCCGCGGAGGAGGTCGTGGAGGAGATCAACGAGCTCGAGGCGGCCAAGATCGAGCGACCCCCGTTGGTCCAGACCGTCGACGCGCCGCGCACGGGCCAGGTCCTCGCCGGCATCGGCGTCGGCCTGCTCGTGGTCGTGTGGCTCGTGCAGGCGCTGATCGCGTGGGCCGGGCGGAGGTCGAGCACGTGAGCAGCCTCCTCGTCCTCGGCCGCAGGGTCGGGATCGTTGTCGCCTTGGTGCTGGTGCTGATCCAGCCGGGCGTAGGGACCCGCGCGGCTCCGAGCCAGGCGTCCGACATCGAGGTGCTGGTCGTCGTCGACCGGACCCGGTCGATGGCCGCACTCGACCACCAGGGCGGTCCGCGGGTCTTCGGCGTGCAGCGGGACCTGGCCGACCTCGCCGAGGCGCTCCCTGGCGCCCGCTTCGCCCTGCTCACCTACGGCAGCGAGGTCGAGCTGGAGCTGCCGTTCACCAGCGACGCCACGACGTTCGGCACGGCGATCGAGACGTTGCGGTTGGAGGGCCCGTTCGACGGCAGCGGCTCCCAGGCGGACCGCCCGCTGGAGGCGATGCGGGAGATCCTGGAGCGCGCCGACGAGCAGCACCCGGACCGCCGTCGGATCGTGGTCTACGTCAGCGACGGCGAGAACACCCCCGACCGCGAGCAGGCCTCGTTCGAGGAGCTCGAGGACCTGGTCGACGGAGGGATCGTCCTGGGCTACGGCACCGAGGAAGGCGCCAAGATGCCCGAGGCCGACGACCTGTCGACCGAAGACGGCTACATCTACGACCAGGAACGGGGCGAGGACGCCGTCTCCCGCATCGACGAGGAGAACCTGCGCTCGATCGCCGCCGAGCTCGGCGTCGACTACGCCCACCGCACGCAGCCCGGTGGGATGGGCGCGGTCGCCGACGACTTCGAGGCGTCGTACGGCCTGACCGGCGGGGAGGACGCGCCGGCGAAGCACGACCTGACCTGGCTGTTCGGCCTGGTGCTGCTGGCGCTGGTGCTGTTGGAGCTGCGGTCGTGGTGGCGCGCACTCTGGACCTCGCACACCGTGCTCGCTCCGGCCCGGGGAGGGTCGACGTGACGCGCACCCGGCTGCGGATGGTCCTCGTGCTGGCGGGCATCCTGCCGGCTCTCGTCGCGCTTCTGTTCGCCGTCAAGGTGGTGGCGATGCTGTCCCA
This sequence comes from uncultured Actinomycetota bacterium, assembly GCA_963724275.1. Taxonomy (GTDB): domain Bacteria; phylum Actinomycetota; class Actinomycetes; order Propionibacteriales; family Nocardioidaceae; genus Nocardioides. The sequence goes on from CAVRUB010000005.1 coordinate 173,228, forward strand.
CGACCGCGACGGCCGGAGCCAGTTCGACGATGCCGACTACCTGGGGGCTGCCGACGAGTTCTCCGCGAACGGCTCGGTCAACTGGTTCGAGCCGTGGATCTCCGCCTTCGACGAGGGTGCCGCACGGCACGCGGACGGCGCGCTCGAGGGCGCGCTCGAGCATTACGCCACCGCGCTGGAGGACGTGCCGGTCGAGGAGGAGTGCACGGTACGCATCAACATCGCGCTCGCCGAGGAGACGCTGGGCGACACCGCACTGGAGGAGGGCGACGCCGACGAGGCGACCGGGTGGTGGCAGGCCGGCATCGACGCGCTGGCGGAGGGCGACTGCCCCACCGACTCCGGGCGCGGGCCGGACCAGACCGCGGACGCCGCCGCGGTAGACCAACGCCTGCGCGACAAGCTCCAGCAACAACAACAGCAGGAGCAGCAACAGCAACAGCAGGACGACCAGGAGCAGACTCCCGAGGAGCGCCGTGAGCAGCGTGAGCAGGAGCGCAAGGAGCGCCGGCTCGAGCAACGCAACGACGACGCCATCGAGGAGGAGCAGGACTACGAGGAGGGCGACCGCGAGCGCGACTACTCCCAGTACCACTGGTGACCCCGGCGGTTGACCCTCAACCGCGGTGCCGATCGCGGACCGTCGCACCCGGTCAGGGACGGACGGCGACCGCCTCGACCTCGACCAGCTGACCGTCGTACCCGAGGACCGCTACCCCGAGCAGTGTGCTCGGAGCGTCGTGGTCACCGAACCGCGGACGACCTGATCAGCGGCGCAGCCGACGGACGACCAGCGCGACCAGGACCAACCCGGCCAGAGCGGCTGCGATCTTGCGTCCGTAGGACTTGACCAGCACCGGGATCAGGGCCGCGCCCAGGTCCAGGGCATCGTCCTCCGCAGGGGACGACGCGGGACCGGCGTCCTGGTCCCGTTCCGGATCCAGCTCGACGGCGGCCGCGCCCGTGGGCTGGGACGGCGGGCCGGCGTCCTGGTCCTCGTCGCCGGGGTCGTCAGGGCCGCCCAAGTCCCCGGCGTCCCCCGGGCCGCCGGGATCCTCGGCAGCGAGCCGCTGCTCGAGGCACGCGACGAACTGCCCGAGCAGCTTGTCCGACACGTCCTGCATCACCCCACGGCCGAACTGCGCCGGCTTGCCGGTGATCGAGAGGTCGGTCATGACCTCGACCGTCGTCTCGTCGGCGGCAGCCTGCATGCCGACGGTGACGGTCGCGCCCGCCGTACCGTTGCCGCGCTTGTCGCGGCCCTTGGCCTCGACCACGAACCGGTGAGCCCCCTCGTCCCGCTCGACGAACAGCCCGGACCCGGCGTACACCAGCGCGATCGGGCCGAGCTTGACCTTGCAGGTCCCCTCGAACGTCGGTGCGCCCTCGACGGTCTCGCCGACCGAGGTGACCTGCGCCCCTGGGAAGCACTCGGCGAGGGCGCCGATGTCCTGGAAGTGCGCCCAGGTCTCGTCGACCGAGGTAGGGACGGTGAACGTGTGCGTGAGGTCCATCGAGTCCCGCTCAGCCGCGTCCGGCTGCGGCCAGCACGGCTCGACGCGTGAGCACGCCGGCGAGGTGGCGGCGATAGTCGGCGTCGCCGTTGAGGTCGCTCGGCGGGTTGGTGCCCTCCGCGGCTGCTGCCGCAGCAGCGGCAACCCCGTCCGCGGTAGCGGGCTGACCGACCAGCGCCTGTTCGGCAGCCGTCGCCCGGAGCGGCGTCGGCCCCATGTTGGTCAGGCCGATCCGCGCCTCGGCGATGGTGTCGCCCGCCATCCGCACGGCGGCGGCGACGGCGACGATCGGCCACTGGTGAGCGACCCGCACGAACTTCTCGTACGTCGCGCCCCACCCGGCCCGTTTCGGGACGTGCACCTCGGTGAGGATCTCGTCCTCGGAGATCGCGGTCTCGAACAGATCGACGAAGAACTCCGAGGCCGGGACCGAGCGGGTGCCGCCCGACCCCTGGACGACGAAGGTGGCCTCCAGGGCGAGCGTCGGTGCGCCGAGGTCGCCGGCCGGGTCGGCGTGCGCCAGCGCTCCGCCGAACGTCCCGCGGTGCCGGACCTGGGCGTCGGCGAGGTGCGTGATCGCCTCCGCGATCAGCAGGGCGTGCTCGCGCACGAGCGGGTCCTGACCGACGTCGTGGTGGGTGGTCATCGCTCCGATGACGAGATGGTCACCGGCGTCGCGGACCCCGCGCAGGCTCGGGATCCGACCGAGGTCGATCACCCACTCCGGGGCGTTGAGGCGCATCCGGAGCACGGGCAGCAGGCTCTGCCCGCCGGCGATGATCTTGGCTTCGTCGCCGTGCTGGGCCAGCGCCGCGAGAGCGTCCTCGACCGAGGTCGGAGCGAGGTACTCGAAGGGTGCGGGAATCATCAGTTGCCTCCCGTGGTGCGGTCGACGGTGCCGTCCATGCCCGTCGATGGATCGAAGTGAGGAGCAGCGGCCTCGGTGGTCTCGCCACCGGAGGACCCGCTGTTGATCGCGCGCCAGACCCGCTCAGGTGTGCAGGGCATCGTGATGTCGTCGACCCCGAGGTGGCGCACGGCGTCGACGACCGCGTTGACGACCGCGGGGGTGGACGCGATGGTGCCTGCCTCACCGACGCCCTTGGTGCCGAGGGTGTTGGTCGTGCTGGGCGACGTCGTGTGGTCGATCTCGAAGCTGATCGTGTCGGCGGCCGTCGGGAGCAGGTAGTCGACGAACGACCCGGTCACCAGGGTGCCGCTGTCGTCGTAGACCGCCTCCTCCCACAGCGCCTGGGCGATGCCCTGCACCACGCCGCCGTGGACCTGGCCCGCGACGATCAGCGGGTTGATGATGTTGCCGATGTCGTCGACGCACACGTACTTGCGCATCTGGACCCGTCCGGTCTCGGTGTCGACCTCCATCGCGCAGAGGTGCGTGCCGTGGGGGAAGGAGAAGTTGACCGGGTCGTAGGACGCCGAGGCGTCCAGGTTCGGCTCGATCCCTTCGGGCAGGTCGTGCGCGGCCCACGCCGCGGTGGCGACCTCCTGGATGGACACGCCCTTGTCCGTCCCCCTCACCTGCAGCCGACCGGCTGCGAACTCGAGGTCGTCCGGCGACGCCTCCAGCATGTGCGCGGCCAGCGGCGTCGCCTTCTCGATCACCTTGTCGGCCGCCAGCACCAGCGCCTCACCGCCGACGACCAGCGAGCGCGAACCGTAGGTGTCGAGACCGCGGACGGCCACCAGGGTGTCACCGTGCAGGACCTCGACGTCCTCGAACGGCACCCCCAGGCGATCGGCGACGATCTGCGACCAGGCGGTCTCGTGGCCCTGCCCGTGGGGCGACGTACCGGTGATGACCTCGACCTTTCCGGTCGGCAGCATCCTTATCTCGGCGTTCTCCCAGCCGCCGGCCCCGTAGTTCAGCTGGCCGAGCACCCGAGACGGCGCCAGTCCACACATCTCGGTGAAGGTCGAGATGCCGATGCCGAGCTGCACCGGGTCACCGGCCTCGCGCCGGCGGCGCTGCTCCTCGCGGAGCTCGTCGTAGCCGAACATCTCCTTGGCCCGGGTGGTTGCGGCCTCGTAGTTGCCCGAGTCATAGGTCATCCCGGCCACGGTCGTGAACGGGAACTCCTCGTGGTTGATCCAGTTCATCTCCCGGACCTCGAGCGGGTCCTTGCCGAGCTCGGCCGCGAGCTCGCTCATCAGCCGCTCGATGGCGTAGGTCGCCTCCGGTCGGCCGGCGCCGCGGTAGGCGTCGACCCAGGTCTTGTTGGTGAGCACCTGGGTGGTGGTGAACCGGTAGGCGTCGAACTTGTAGATCGCGTTGTACATCCACGCGCCCAGCACCGGTATACCGCCACCGATGACGCCGATGTAGGCGCCCATGTTGGCAAGCAGGTCGACCTTGAGGCCGGTGACCCGGCCCTCCTTCGTCGCAGCAAGGGTCAGCCGCTGCCACTGGTCGCGGCCGTGGTGGGCGGCCATCAGCGACTCCGACCGCGTCTCGGTGTACTTCACCGGACGGCCGGTCCGGTTCGCGGCCAGGAACGTGAGCCACTCCTCCGGGGTGGTCTGCAGCTTGCCGCCGAACCCGCCGCCGACGTCGGGCGCGATCACCCGGATCTTCGACTCCGGCGTGCCGGTCGTTGCCGCCAGCAGGAAGCGGGTGATGTGGGGGATCTGGGTGGACGTCCACATCGTGATCTGCTCGCCGGTCGGGTCGACCACCGTCGAGCGGGGTTCGATGAAGGACGGGATCAGTCGTTGCTGGCGGTACTCGCGCTCGATCACGATGCCGCTCTCGCGCGCCTGCGCGATCACCTCGTCGACGTCGTCCCCACTGCCTGCCTCGGCGGAGTCGAGGGTCCAGACCGAGGAGATGTTGGTCCCCAGGTCGGGGTGTGCGAGCACGGAGTCCGCCGCGGCCTCCTTCAGGTCGAGGGCAGCAGGGAGGTCGTCGTACTCCACCTCGACGAGCTCGGCGGCGTCGCGGGCTGCCGCCGCACTGCGGGCGACCACCACGGCGACGATCTCGCCGGCGAAGCTCGCCCGGTCGACCGCCATCGGTGTGTGGTCCGGTGCCTTCTGCTCCGCATTGAGCGGCCAGGCGTTGGCGTTGACGCCTTGGACGTCGGCGACCTCCCTGCCGACGAAGACATCGGTGACGTTCGGCGAGGCCTTGGCTGCCGCGGTGTCGATGCTGACGATCCGCGCGTGGGCGAAGGGGCTGCGCACCATCGCGAGGTGCAGCATTCCGGGCAGAGTGATGTTGTCCGTCCAGCGGGTGCGCCCCGTGATCAGCCGCTGGTCCTCCTTGCGGCGACGGTCGCGCCCGATCTCGGCAGCCGGGGCGGCGGCGTCCTGGGTCGCGGTCATGCCGACACCCCCTTCTCGGTCGTCGTGCCGGCGGCGTGCTGCACGGCCCGCACGATGTTGTGGTAGCCGGTGCAGCGGCACAGGTTGCCCTCGAGACCGAGCCGGATCGCCTCCTCCGAGGGGCTCGGGTTCTCGTTGAGGAGGTCGATCGCCTGCATGATCATGCCCGGCGTGCAGTAGCCGCACTGCAGGCCGTGACACTCGCGGAAGGACTCCTGGACAGGGTGCAGCGAGCCGTCTGCGCCCGCCAACCCCTCGATCGTCGTGATCTCCTCGCCGTCGGCCTGGACGGCGAGGACGTTGCAGGACTTCACGCTCCTGCCGTCGAGGTGGACCGTGCAGGCGCCGCAGTTGCTCGTGTCGCAGCCGACGACGGTGCCGGTCTTCCCGAGCTTCTCCCTGAGGTACTGCACCAGCAGCATCCGGGGTTCGACCTCGTCGGTCACCTGCTCACCGTCGACTGTGAGGCTGATCCGGGTCATGAATTCTCCCTGGGCTCGAGGAATCGTGTGACCCGGCTCACGCTAGGGAGCCGTGGTTGGCCCGTGGTTGGCCCGTGGTTGGGCCGTCGCTGGCAGTTGGTGGACCGGTAGACGGCGCCAAGACCGACCGGGTCAGTCCGCGACCGCGAGCCGCGCCTTGAGCAACGGGATCGCGGGGTGCCGCAGCCAGCCCTCGCGGGCCAGCTGGGCGAGGCAGACCTCCAGCACCGCTGTGTCATACGGCGCGTGCTCGATGTAGCGCAGCACCGCGTCCGGCTGCGGATCGGCCAGCAGCGCCTCCCGGACAGCGACCGCGAGGTACTCGCCCATCTCGACCAGCGCCGGACTCTCCGTACCGGGCAGCAGGTCGCCCCCGTAGGCCTCGACGACGGCTGCGACCTGACCGCTGCGCAGCAGGCCGAGGACGTGGCCGACGTCGGTCGCGATGGGCATCAGCAGCCGGTAGGGGCGGGACGCCAGCTGGCCGGACAGTGCATGGCGCAGGTGGGACACCTCTGCCTTGAGGGTGGAGAAGGTGACGGCGTGGTCGCCGTACAGCATCGTGTGCAGCTGGTCGAGGGACAACCCGTCCGGGTGGAGGGCGAGGAGCGCCAGGATCTCGGTCTGTCGACGGTTGAGCAGCAGCCGCTGACCATCGACCTGGACCTCGGCGGTGCCGAGGAGGCTCAGCACCAGCCCCGGCGTCGCCGCGTCCTCCAGGTCGCCGGCCACGCCGATCGCGTCGGGGCTGACGTACTGCCCGGTGTGCGGCATGGCCTGCTCGACCAGCCGGGCGAGGACGCGCACGGTGGCGAGCCCGATCGGGTGCGTGCGGTCCCAGGTCGTGGAGATGTCGAGCACGCCGAGCTTGGTGCCGCTCACCGGGTCGTGGAGCGGGGCGGCCCAGCACACCCAGTTGTGGACGATCGGGGCGTAGTGCTCGGCGCTGAACACCATCGCCGGACGGTCGAGCCGGTTGGCAAGGTCGAGCGCGTTGGTGCCCACGGAGCGGTCGTCCCAGCGCCCACCGGCCACGAAGTTCACCGACTCGGCGCGCCGTCGCATCACCCTGCCGCCGTAGGTCCACAACACGCGTGTGTCCGGGTCGGTCACGGCGACCACGAGATCACCGTCCTCGGCCGTGCGCCGCAGCTCCTCCTCGACCCGCTCGACGGCGATCTGCAACGGCGAGCCCCGCCACAACGACCGGGTCTCGGACTCGTCGGCGAGGGGAGCGCTCCCGACGTCGGGCGCGATTGACGCGCCCGAGCGGGTCCAGCTGTCGAGGATCTCCGGACGGGCCATGGCCGCGGCCCCGTCGCCGCCCTCGACGAACGTCGTCCAAGCAGTCAGTGCCGCCTGCCTCCGCTGGTCGAGGTCGCCCATACCTGGACACTACCGCCGGTTTGGGCACCGATCACGAGGTTCGCGGCCGCCGAGGTCCAGGCTCAGCCGTGGATGCGGCCCGAGCGGGAGGCGAGCGACTCCCCCGAGCCTCCCCAGCGGTTCGCGACGATCTCGGCCGCGATGCTGATCGCCGTCTCCTCCGGGGTGCGGGCACCGAGATCGAGGCCGATCGGGCTCGACAACCGCGCCAGGTCCTCCTCGGTCAGCCCGGCGGCGCGGAGCCGCGCCAACCGGTCGTCGTGGGTGCGTCGCGAGCCCATCGCACCGACGTACCCCACCTCGGGGAGCCGGAGCGCGAGCTCGAGCAGCGGCACGTCGAACTTCGGGTCGTGCGTGAGCACGGTGATCACGGTGCGTCGGTCGATCCGGTCCGCCTCCTGCTCCGCGGCGAGGTAGCGGTGCGGCCAGTCGACCACCACGTCGTCGACACCGGGGAAGCGGCTGTTGGTGGCGAACACGGGGCGGGCGTCGCAGACCGTGACGTGGTAGCCGAGGAACCCGCCGATCCGGGCGACGGCGGCGGCGAAGTCGATCGCCCCGAAGACCAGCATCCGCGGCGGCGGCGCGAACGCCCACACGAACACCCGCATCCCCTCGCCGCGACGCTCCCCGTGCGGCCCGTAGCCAAGGGTCCCGTTGTGCCCTGCCGCCAGCAGGCCGAGCGCGTCGTCCCGGACCGCGTCGTCGATCCGGTCCGACCCCAGCGAGCCGGTCGTCGCGCCCTCGGGCCGTAGCACCATCCGGCGGCCGAGGTACGACGGGTCGGGGTGCTCGACCACGGTCGCCACCGCGACCGGTCGGCCTGCCTCGACGTCCGCGGCGATCGCACCGAGGTCCGGGAAGGTCTCCTTCGAGACCGCCTCGACGAAGACGTCGAGGATGCCGCCGCAGGTCAGCCCCACCGCGAACGCGTCGTCGTCGGAGACGCCGTAGCGGTGCAGCACCGACGTGCCGCTGGCGACGACCTGTTGGGCGAGGTCGTAGACCGCGCCCTCGACGCACCCTCCGGAGACCGACCCGACGGCCGACGCGTCCGGACCGACCAGCATCGATGCGCCGGGCGGGCGCGGTGCGGAGCGGAAGGTCGCGACCACGGTGCCCATGCCGACCGTCTCGCCGGCCTCCCACCAGGGCATCAACCGGGGCAGCACCTCACGCACGTCTGACCTCCTCGGTGAGCTCGGCGAAGGTCGCCAGGGAATGGCCGGCGACGAAGGCGTCCACGTGCGGCAGCACCGCGGCGATGCCCTGCTGCACCGGAGCGTACCCAGGCTTGCCGCGGTGAGGATTCACCCAGATCACCCGGTGAGCGAGCCGCTGCAGCCCCGCGACCTGGTCGCCGAGCAGTGTGGCGTCACCGCGCTCCCAGCCGTCGCTGAAGATCACCACCACGGCACCGCGCGCCGTCCCGCGCCGTCCCCAACGGTCCTGGAACGCCTTGAGCGTCTCGCCCAGACGGGTACCGCCGGACCAGTCCGGCACGACCGCCCCGGCGGCCGCGATCGCCCGGTCGGGGTCGCGCAGCCGCAGCGGTCGGGTGAGGTGGGTCAGTCTGGTGCCCACGCTGAAGACCTCGACCAGGCCCGGGCGGGCGACGGTGACGTAGCGGTGCGCGAGGCGCAGCAGGGCGTCGGCGTAGCCGGACATCGAGCCCGAGACGTCGATGAGGAGCACCACCCGGCGCGGCCGCTCGGAGCGCCGGCGGTGGTGGATCCGCGCCGGCTCCCCCATCCGGCGGAGGCTGGCCCGGAGGGTGCGGGACGCGTCGACGTCACCGCGACGGTGCGGCGTACGACGCGCGGCGGCCCGGACGGGGGGCACCACCGGCAGCGCGGCGAACAGTGCCGACAGCCGGGCTCGCTCGCGCGGGTCGAGCGTGGCGACGTCGCGGTGCCGCAGGATCTCGGTCGCGGTGGCCGCCACCCGGAGCGGGTCGGCGTCCGCGTCCTCGGCCGCGGCCGGATCGTCGTCCACCGTGTCGGGGAGCAGGCTGACCGTCGGCGCGGAACGGCGCCGGTGGACCCGCCCCGCTGGCGCTGCCAGGTCGGGCCGGAACCACTCCTCGAACACCCGGTCGTGACGCTCGACGTCGTCCGGCGACGCGCAGAGCGTGGCGCGACCGGCCCAGCAGGTCGCCGCCCGGTCGTCGACCCCCACGACAGCGACGGCCTCGAGGTAGCTGCGGGCGCGGTCCTGCGTCACCGGCAGGCCGGCAGCCCGCAGCGCACGGGCGAAGCCGAGCAGCACCTCGTCGCCGCCCCGGGCCGGGACGTCGACGGGTGCCGAGGGGACGGTCACGGCGTCAGCATCTTGTCGAGAGCGGCCCGCACCCGGTCGGCGTCGTCGCGGTACTTCACCAGCGCGCCCAGGGTCCGGGCCGCGCTCTCCACGTCGAGGTCGGTGTTTCCCAGGTGGTGGAGTGCGCGCGCCCAGTCCAGGGTCTCCGCCACGCCCGGCGGCTTGAGGAGGTCGGCACCCGCCCGCAACTGCTGCACCACCTGCACGACTTGTCTGGCCAGCGCCGCGCTGACCTCCGGTGCCCGGGAGCGGACGATGGCGACCTCGCGCTCCAGCCCGGGGTGGTCGATCCAGTGGTAGAGACAGCGTCGCTTCAGCGCGTCGTGCAGCTCGCGGGTGCGGTTGGAGGTGAGGACGACGGTCGGCGGCGTGGCAGCCTGGATGGTGCCGAGCTCGGGGATGGTCACCTGGAAGGTGGCCAGCACCTCGAGCAGGAACGCCTCGAACTCGTCGTCGGCGCGGTCGACCTCGTCGACGAGCAGCACGGCCGGCGCCTGCTGGAGCGCGGCGAGGACGGGGCGCGCGAGCAGGAAGCGCTCGTCGTACAGCCCTTTCTCGGCCTCCTCCAGATCCAGCGGTCCGCCGCCGGCGCCGGACAGCGCCTCCAGCGCCCGCAGGTGCAGGATCTGGCGCGGGAAGTCCCAGTCGTAGAGCGCTTGGGTCGCATCGATGCCCTCGTAGCACTGGAGGCGGATGAGCGGTTGTCCGAGGGCAATGGCGATCGCCTCGGCGAGCGCGGTCTTGCCGGTGCCGGGCTCGCCCTCGACCAGCAGCGGCCGGCCCATGACCAGCGAGAGGTGGAGGACCGTCGCCAGCTCCTCGTCGCACAGGTAGCCGGTGTCGCCCAACCGGCGTGCCAGGTCGGCGACGCGGCTCTCCATGAGGTCGAGGCTAGGAGCGGACCGTTGGTCCGAGGTTGGCTCGGTCACCGGTCCCGGTCCACGTCGCGCCCCGTGGCGAGGTCGCCGCACTCGACGGCAGCGACGTCGTGCGCCGCCAGGTAGTCGCGGGCACCGCGGTCCCCCTCGACCTCGGCGATGACAGCGGGCCAGTGGCCGCGGCCGAGGAGCACCGGATGACCGGGCCGACCGTCGTACGTCGCCCGGGCCAGGGACTCCGCGCGGACACCGCCGGCGAGCACCCGGCGGACGACCTCGGCCGTGACGTCGGGGAGGTCGACCAGATGGACCACTGCCGCGAGCGCGTCGCCGACCTCGAGGGCGACGAGCCCGGCGCTCAGGGTCCGGGACATCCCCTTCCGCCAGTCGGCGGCGACCACCACAGCGGCGTGGGGCGGCACCAGTGGCCGCGCTTCCTCGGCACGGGCGCCCAGCACCACGACGACGCGCACGCACCCGCCGTCGAGGAGCACGTCGACCGCGTTCGGGAGCCATCCGGGCACCAGCGCCTTCGGGATCCCCATCCGGCTGCCCGCCCCGGCTGCGAGGAGCAGACCGGTGACCATGACCCGAACATGCCACAGGGCCCCTCGCCGGAGCGAGAGGCCCTGGGGTTGATGTTGTTCGGTTGATGTTGTTCGGCGGTGACCGGGTCTCGATACGCATCAACGTGCCACAGGGCCCTTCGCCGGAGCGAGGGGCCCTGTGGTTGATGTTGTTCGGCAGTGACTGGGTCTCGATACGCACAACATGCCGCAGGGCCCTTCGCCGGAGCGAGGGGCCCTGTGGTTGATTGTTCGGTTGATGTTGTTCGGCAGTGACTGGGTCTCGATACGCGTCGCTGTCTCCTCGCTTCGCTCGGAGCCAGCCGACGCTACTCGACCTTGCCGCTGTGCTCGTCCGGTCAGGCCGCGAGCAAGCTCGCGGACCTGTCCGGACGAAGGCGGCTAAAAGTCCATGCCACCCATGCCGCCGGTCGGGTCGCCGCCACCCATGGCGGGCGCCTTCTCCGGCTTGTCGGCGACAACTGCCTCGGTGGTGAGGAACAGCGCCGCGATGGAGGCGGCGTTCTGCAGCGCGGAGCGCGTCACCTTGGCGGGGTCGATGATGCCGACGGAGATCATGTCGACGTACTCACCGGTGGCCGCGTCGAGACCGTGACCGGGCTCCAGGTTGCGGACCTTCTCCGCCACGACGCCGCCCTCGAGACCGGCGTTGATCGCGATCTGCTTGAGCGGGGCCTCGATGGCGACCTTCACGATGTTGGCGCCGGTGGCCTCGTCACCCTCGAGCTCGAGCTTGGCGAACGCGCCGATGCCGGCCTGGACCAGCGCGACGCCACCGCCGGCGACGATGCCCTCCTCGACGGCAGCCTTCGCGTTGCGAACGGCGTCCTCGATGCGGTGCTTGCGCTCCTTGAGCTCGACCTCGGTGGCCGCGCCGACCTTGATGACGGCCACGCCGCCGGCCAGCTTGGCGAGGCGCTCCTGGAGCTTCTCGCGGTCGTAGTCGGAGTCCGACTTCTCGATCTCGGCGCGGATCTGGTTGACCCGGCCCTCGATCTGGGCCGTGTCACCGGCGCCCTCGACGATCGTGGTCTCGTCCTTGGTGATGACGACCTTGCGGGCCTGGCCGAGCAGCTCGACACCGGCGGACTCGAGCTTGAGCCCGACCTCCTCGGAGATGACCTGACCACCGGTCAGGATCGCGATGTCCTGCAGCATGGCCTTGCGGCGGTCACCGAAGCCCGGGGCCTTGACGGCGACGGACTTGAAGGTGCCGCGGATCTTGTTGACGACCAGGGTCGAGAGAGCCTCGCCGTCGACGTCCTCGGCGATGATGACGAGCGGCTTGCCCGCCTGCATGACCTTCTCGAGCAGCGGCAGCAGGTCCTTGACGTTGCTGACCTTGGAGTTGGCGATGAGGACGTAGGGGTCCTCGAGCACCGTCTCCATCCGCTCCGGGTCGGTGACGAAGTAGGCAGAGATGTAGCCCTTGTCGAACCGCATGCCCTCGGTGAGCTCGAGGTCGAGGCCGAACGTGTTCGACTCCTCGACCGTGATCACGCCCTCCTTGCCGACCTTGTCCATCGCCTCGGCGATGATCTCGCCGACGGTGGGGTCAGCGGCGGAGATGGACGCGGTGGAGGCGATCTGCTCCTTGGTCTCGATCTCCTTTGCCATGCCGAGCAGCTGCTCGGACACGGCCTCGACGGCGGCCTCGATGCCGCGCTTCAGGCCCATCGGGTTGGCACCCGCGGCCACGTTGCGCAGTCCTTCGCGGACCATCGCCTGGGCGAGAACGGTCGCCGTCGTCGTGCCGTCTCCGGCGACGTCGTCGGTCTTCTTGGCGACCTCCTTGACCAGCTCGGCGCCGATCTTCTCGTAGGGGTCCTCGAGCTCGATCTCCTTGGCGATGGAAACACCATCGTTGGTGATCGTGGGGGCACCCCACTTCTTCTCGAGCACGACGTTGCGGCCCTTGGGGCCGAGGGTGACCTTGACGGCGTCGGCGAGGGTGTTCATTCCTCGCTCGAGACCGCGCCGGGCCTCCTCGTTGAAAGCAATCAGCTTCGGCATGACTCCTGCGATTCCTTCGCATTAGAGATGTCTGGCGGACCCGGGTCGTCGCCCGCGACGGACGGCCAGACCGAACCGGCGGACCCTTCCCGCCGACGCTGCTGACCTCGACTCCCCGAGTCGGGTAGATCTGTCACTCTCATGAGGAGAGTGCCAGCGTCATGTTTAGCACTCGACCCCCGAGAGTGCAAGCAGCGGGGTGCGCGATCCAGCCCTTCAGATCAGCGGGCGACCCGGGCGGCCACCAGGTCCGCGAACGGACCGGCGATGTCAGGGGCCACGTCAAGGTAGAGACCCGGCTCGATGAGCTCGAGCTCGCTCACCACCCAGGCGCCGTCCCACTCCATCAGGTCGACGCGGGCGTAGGCGAGATCGGCGCGCAGATGCCCGGCCGCCGTGCGTACGGCGTCCTCGGCGATCCGGGCACGGACCGGGTCGATGGAGACCGGTCGGCTGCTGCCGCCGTACATCTCGTGCACTCGCACCTCCTCGCCCGCCACGGACTTGTCGACCTGGGCGATGGCGCGACCGTCGAGGACGTACAGCGAGGTCTCGCCACTGGTGCGCACCGATTCCACCAGCGGCTGCACGACCCAGGGACCGGCGGCCAGGTCGAAGAGACTCCAGTCGTCGAGGCCGCCGACGACGACCACTCCGCGGCCGCCTGCACCGACGCACGGCTTGACTACAACGGTCCCCCAGCAGCCGAGGGCGGCGGTCAGCCCGCTGATCAAGGTGGTGTCGTCGAGCAGCGCGGTCGGCACCACCGGCATGTGTTCCGCGAGCTCGACGAGGTAGGCCTTGTCGGCGTTCCAGGTGAAGACGTCGGCGCCGTTGAGGACCGGCGTCACCGCCTCGACCTCGCGCGACCAGGTCAGGAAGGCCGGAAGTCGGCGGTGGTAGTCCCACGTCGAGCGCACCGCGACCAGGTCGGCGGCAGCCCAGTCCACGGAGCGGTCGTCCCAACACACCCAGCGGGCGTCGAGGGCGCGCTCGGTCAGGGCGTCGGTCAGCGCGACACCGCCCGGCTCGCCTTCAGGCATCAGGTTGAAGGTGGCGAGGAGGACCGAAGGCACCGCGGCAGCCTACGTGGCCACCGCGTGAAGCCGGGGTCGTGCCCTAGGTCCGGCCGCGCGACTGCACGCCGATGTTCACCTGGTTCGCGTACTTGTTCGACTTGCGAGGTGGAACGTCGAGCCCGCGACGCGGCCTCGGTGGCCGCGCGCCCGCCTCAGCCGACCACGATCTCGGGCTCGTGGGTCACCGGGAAGTTCACCGACGCAGCGATGAAGCAGTTGTCGCTGGCCTCGCGATGGATCGCCTGCGCGAGCTCGGCCTGCGCCGCGTCGGTGATCGTGACTCGCGGCCTCAGCACGACCGAGGTGAACCGGCCGCCCTGACCGACCTGGCTCATGGTGCCGAGGGGCTCGTCCGCATAAGCGGTGACGACGATGCCGTGGTTGACCGCCGAGTGGAGGTAGGACAGCAGGTGGCACTGTGAGAGCGCCGCGACCATGAGCTCCTCCGGGTTCCACCGGGAGCCGTCGCCGCGGAACGGGACGTCCGCTGACCCGAGCAGGTCGGGCTTGCCCTCGGCCGTGAGCACGCACTCGCGGCCGTAGTCGCGGTAGCCGCTGGTGCCGCTCCCCCGGTTGCCCTGCCAGAGGAGCCCGAGGGTGTAGCGGTGGTCGGTCATCGGAGAAGTGTCCCAGCAGGCTCAGCGGCCCGAGCCGCCGAGCGGACCGCGTCAGCCGCCGGCGACCGCGGGGATGACCGAGATCTCGGTGCCGTCGGGGGTCGGGGTCGCGAGATCATCCTGGAACCGGACGTCGTCGTTGCCGACGTAGACGTTCACGAAACGGCGCAGCTTGCCGTCCTCGTCGACGATCCGCGCCTTGATGCCGGCGAACTGCGCCTCGAGGTCGTCGAGCACCTCGGCAAGGGTCGCGCCGGTAGCGCTCACCTCGGAGTCGCCGCCGGTGTAGGTGCGCAGGATCGTCGGGATCCGGACGCTGACGCTCATGTGCTGGTTCCTATCTCTCGTTCGTTGGTCGAGGCCTGTCCCCGATGGTCGAGGAGGTCGCCCTGGCGACCGTCTCGAGACCCTTCAGCATCCCCCGCTGGTCGAGGAGGTCGCCCGCTTCCCCGCTGGTCGAGGAGGTCGCCCTGGCGACCGTCTCGAGACCCTACTCATTCTCCACTGGTCGAGGAGGTCGCCAGCTTCCCCGCTGGTCGAGGAGGTCGCCCTGGCGACCGTCTCGAGACCTCAGATGCCGATCGCCTTGAACGCGGAGTACGACGGCGCGATCGTGGCCGCCGCTCGGACCTGTCCGGACACCGCGTCGAGGGTCTTCAGCCCGTGGCCGGTGTTGATCACGACGGTCTCCTTGGTCGGGTCGAGCACGCCGGCCTCGACCAGCTTCTTGGTGACCGCGAGCGTGGTGCCCCCCGCGGTCTCGGTGAAGATGCCCTCGGTCCGGGCGAGCAGCACGATGCCCTCGCGGATCTCCTCGTCGGTGACCTCCTCGACGGCACCACCGGTGCGGCGCGCGATGTCGAGGACGTAGATGCCGTCGGCCGGGTTACCGATCGCGAGGCTCTTGGCGATCGTGTCGGGCTTCACTGGCCGGATGGCGTCGGTGTCGGCCTTGAACGCGGTCGCGACCGGTCCGCAGCCCTCGGCCTGTGCGCCGAAGACCCGGTAGGGCTTGTCCTCGACGAGACCGAGCGCGATCAGCTCCTGGAACGCCTTGTCGACCTTGGTCAGCTGGGAGCCGGAGGCGACCGGGATCACGATCTGGTCCGGCAGCCGCCAGCCGAGCTGCTCGGCGATCTCGTAGCCAAGCGTCTTGGACCCCTCGGCGTAGTACGGACGGACGTTGACGTTGACGAACGCCCAGCCGTCCTCCTCCCCGGCGATCTCGGAGGCGAGCTTGTTGACGTCGTCGTAGTTGCCGTCGACCGCCACGAGGTTCTCGGTGAAGATCGCGGAGTTGACCTGCTTGGGCTGCTCGAGGTTGCTCGGGATGAACACCACCGTCTTGATGCCGGCCCGAGCGCCGGCGGCAGCCACCGCGTTGGCGAGGTTTCCGGTCGACGGGCACGCGAAGACCTTGGCGCCGAGCTCCCGGGCCGCGCTCAGCGCGCAGGCCACCACCCGGTCCTTGAAGGAGTTGGTCGGGTTGGTCGAGTCGTCCTTGACCCAGAGGTTGTCGATGCCGAGCTCGCGGCCGAGGTTGTCGGCCCTGAGCAGCCGGGTGAAGCCGGGCTCGGTGTTGGGGCTGGACTCGATGTCGGTGGGCACGGGGAGGAGCGACTTGTAGCGCCAGATGTTGCGCGGGCCGGCCTCGATCTCCGCACGGGTCACGGCCGGGAACTCGTAGGCGACCTCGAGTGGGCCGAAGCACTCCGGACATGCGTAGAACGGCCCGAGCCCCACCTCGTGGCGGCACTCGCGGCAGCGCAGGGCCACGGCGTTGCCGAAAGCTCCTTCGCGGGGGGCGGCAGGCTCGACCTCGCGGTCGAGCTCGGTCACGACAGTGCTCACGGTTCCTCCTTCTCATCTGCCCCGGCACGTCCGTCGCATCGGGTCGGATTTGGCACCGTCTCCACGTCCGTTTCCCCGTTGCCGGGTGGCGGAGGCTCGTGGCGGTTGCCGGGACTTCGCAGGGCCGTTCCCTCAGTCCCTCTGGATGAGCGGTCCACAAACTATCGGGGCCGACGACGTCGACCCCACCGGATCCCGACATCCGAGACGCACGTCCGCGATATGGGACCCAGGCCGTCTTTCGAGACACCTCGTCGATTTCGCAGCCGCCTGCGCGTCATCCCAGTGACAGACCAGTCCGCCAACGGAAGGATCAACTCATGACCACCTACGTCGTGCTGCTCCCTGGGGACGAGGACCTCTGGGAGGCGGCGACTCCTGAACATCGTGCCGGCGTCTATGACAAGCACGCGGAGTTCTCCAAGGCACTCGCAGATCGTGGCCACAAGGTGGTCGGCGGCGCCGAGCTGGCCCACTCCAAGGCCACCAAGCAGGTCCGCAAGGATGCGGCCGGCGCGGTCGTGGTGACCGACGGCCCCTACGCCGAGACCGTCGAGCAGCTCACCGGCTTCTACCTGATCGAGTCCGATGACCTCGACGACCTGCTTGATGCGTGCAGCATCGTTGCCGATGTCGAGTCCTCGGTCGAGGTGCGGGAGATGCTGACCCAGGGTGGCGGCGCATGACCACCTACGTCGTACTGCTGCCCGGGGACGAGACCGCCTGGGAGAACGCCTCCCCCGAGGAGCAGGCCGCTGTCTTCGCCAAGCACGAGGAGTTCAGCCAGGCGCTGGCTGCACGAGGCCATACCGTGACCGGCGGCGAGGAGCTGGCGCACTCCCGAACCACCAAGAAGGTGGCGCGCGAGGCCGACGGCAGCCTCCTCATCACCGACGGCCCTTACGCCGAGACCGTCGAGCAGCTCAGCGGCTTCTACGTCGTCGAGTCCGACGACCTCGACGACCTGATCCAGGTGGCCGCGATCCTCGCCGAGCCCGGGAGCGCCCCGGTCGAGGTGCGGGCGGCGGTCGACCACAGCGGCGAGGGATGACCTGAGCGGCGTCGGTACGGCGCTCGACCGGGCCCTGCGCGACGACTGGGGTCGGGTGCTGGCCCTGCTCGTCGCCAGGTTCCGCCGGCTCGACCTGGCCGAGGACGCCTTGGCCGACGCCTTCGAGGCCGCCGCCCGCACCTGGCCCGACGACGGCACGCCGAGCAACCCGGCCGGCTGGCTGCTCACCACCGCCCGCCGACGGGTGCTGGACCGGCTCCGTTCGGAGGCCGTGATCGCGCGGTCGATGCCGCTCCTGGTGGTCGACACCGAGCTGACCGAGGAGGCGCAGCGGGTGATGGCCGATCCCGGCGACGAGCTGCTCGACGTGCGGCTGCGGCTGGTCCTGCTGTGCGCGCACCCGCGGCTCTCGCGGCAGGCAGCCGCTGCCCTCACCCTCCGGTTGGTCCTCGGCATCAGCACCGACGACATCGCGCGGCTCTTCCTCCAGAGCACGCCGACGATGGCGGCCCGGCTCACCCGGGCGCGCAAGAAGCTGGCAGGCGAGCGGTTCGTCGTGCCCACCGGGGCGGACCTGGTCGACCGCGTCGGTGTGGTCGCCCAGGTGGCCTACCTGGCGTTCACGGCCGGCTACGCGCCGGGCTCCGGGCCCGACGTGGTGCGGGCAGAGCTGGCCGGCGAGGGGATCCGGCTGGTGCGGGTGCTGCGCACCCTGCTGCCGTACGACGACAGCGAGCTGACCGCGCTCCAGGCGCTGATGCTGCTGCAGCACTCGCGGCGGGATGCGCGGGTGGTCGATGGCACACTGGTGCTGCTGCCGGACCAGGACCGCTCCCGCTGGCACGGCGAGGAGATCGGTGAGGCTCTCGACCTGCTCCGGCCGCTGACCTCGGCCCCGCCGGCGCCGTACCTGCTCCAGGCGCTGATCGCCGCCGAGCACGCCATCGCGGGCACTCCCGAAGAGACCGCGTGGGACCGGATCGTCCAACGCTATGACGAGCTGCTCGCGCTCCGCGACACCCCGGTGGTCCGGCTCGGCCGGGCGATCGCGATCGCGGAGGCCGACGGACCGGAGGCCGGCCTGACCGCGCTCACCGGCGTCGCCCTCCCGGGTCACCGGCTTCCGGCGGCCCGCGCCGAGCTCCTGGCCCGGCTCGGTGACCACGCCGCGGCGCGGACGTCGTACGACGCCGCGATCGCCCTCTGCGCCAACGACGCCGAGCGCGCGCACCTGATCCGCCGACGGGCTGAGCTCTCGGCCTGACCCGCGTCGGGATCAGCCGCTCGCCGAGCTCTGCATGATGTCGAGCCGCAGCTGGCGCAGCAGGCCGACCACACCCTCGGGGCCCCTGACCACGATGTCGGCGAGGGGCTCCAAGGCGCTCTGCTCCTGCGATGCAGAGCACACCCGGATCGCCGCGAGCCCCTGCTTCTCCAGCTCGGCGACCGCCTCGAACGCCTCGAGGTCGCCGAGGTCGTCGCCGGCGAAGAGGAAGCCGCGCGCGTCCAGCTCAGCGACCAGCTTCTCGACGACCATGCCCTTGTGGGCGCCGGGCGAGCGCACCTCGATCACGTTCCGGCCGGGCTCGACCACCAGGCCATGGCGCTCGGCCAGCGACTTCAGCGGCGGCAGCAGCCGCTCGAAGGCCGCCTGCGGGTCCGGGAGCCGGCGGGTGTGGACCGCGACGGCGAGACCCTTGTCCTCGACGTAGGCGTCGGTGGCGCCGGCCAGCCGCAGCGTCCGCGGAAGGTCACGCTCGAAGGTGGCCAGCCCGCGCGGCGGACGCGGCGCGACGATCCGCCGGTGCTGGGAGGACCACCGCTCGTTGCCGTACTGGCCGAAGAGGAAGAGCTCCTTGCCCGCAGCCTGGATCGCGTTGCCGACGTCCTCGAGACCGCCGAGATCGAGCGCCTGCCTGGCCGGTCGTCCGGTGATGACGGCGATCGCCGCGACTCGAGGGGCGAGCTCGATCAGCACGGCCGCCGCGTCGGGGTGGATCCGCGCCCGGGTGGGGTCGTCGACGATCGGCGACAAGGTGCCGTCGAAGTCGAGCCCGATGATGGTGCGGTCGGCTACACGGACCAGGTCCGCGTAGCGATGCTCACCCTCCAACGACGAGAACTGCACGCGTCCAGCCAATCACGAAACGCGCAGTACCCGACCCGAGCGGGGGGAAACCAGTGCCGATCGGGTGATCTGGGCTACGTGAGTGCGCCGGTGAGGATCACGGTCAGGTTGGTGTCGCTCATGCCGGTGTCGGCCGGGACCAACCGTTGGATACCGAGGTCGAGGGCCAGCAGCTGAGCCGCGTCGCGCATGCCCGGGGGGAAGTAGACGGTCGTCGCCGGGATGGTTCCGTACCAGTCGTCGGCGGCCATCCCGTTCCACCCGATCTCCTGGACCCGGGCGAGGGCCTCTGCCGCGAGACCGGAGGTGCTGGTGTTGTTGAAGACGACGACACCGACCTCGCTGCGCTCGACCGGGGGCTTGGTCGTCTTCGGTTCGTCCGGGGTGGGGGTCTCGGTGGGGTCGTCCGACGTCTCGTCGTCGGCCGGGGTCGGCGCGTCCGACGTGTCGTCGGTGGCGGACGACGTCGTGATCTCGCGCTCCTGGGGCTCCGCGTCGCGAGTCGCCACGAACGCGACAGCGGCGACGACGACGGCGATGATGCTGAGCCAGACGACGGGCGAGGGGAGTACGGCGCCGCGCTGGTCGCGGCGGATCTGGTCGGGGGAAGGACGACCAAGCATGGATTTCAGACCTTTCAGACCTCGAAGCCGAGGCGGCGGGCCGAGCGCTGGCGCTGCCGCTGCGAGCGCAGCCGGCGCAGCCTGCGGACGAGCAGCGGGTCGGCGGCGAGCGCTTCGGGGCGGTCGATGAGTGCGTTGAGCACCTGGTAGTAGCGGGTGGAGCTCATGTCGAACTTGTCCCGCACGGCGGTTTCCTTGGCGCCGGCGTACTTCCACCACTGACGCTCGAACTCGAGGATCTCCCGGTCGCGATCGCTCAGGTCGGCCGCGGTGGTCCCGACGGCCTCCGAGGCCGGGGTACTCCGCTGCGGGTCCATTCGCTACTCCCCCGATGTCGACAGTGGTCTGAGGGCCACTGTAGACGTCGAATGACAACGATGTCATTCGGTCGGGCGGGGTGTTGCGACCAATCGGTCGGAGGCGATCACCCCGCGACGCGGAGGAACCGAACGACGGCGAGCACCCGCCGGTGGGCCGCGTCGTCGTCTGGAGCGAGGTCGAGCTTCGCGAAGATCCGCTGGGTGTGCTTCTCGACGGCACCGAGGGTGACGCTCAGCGCCTCGGCGATCGAGCCGTTCGACCGGCCCTGCGCCATCAGCGCCATCACCTCCCGCTCTCGCGGCGTCAACCGGGCGACCGGGTCCCGGCGCCGGGCCATGAGCTGGCGCACCACCATCGGGTCGAGCACCGTGCCGCCGGCCGCCACGGAATCGACCGACGCGAGGAAGTCGTCGACGTCGGTCACCCGGTCCTTGAGGAGGTAGCCGATCCCGCGCTCGCCCGTGGCGAGCAGGTCGTCGGCATAGGACACCTCGACATACTGCGACAGGACCAGCAGCCGGGCCTCCGGCCACCGACGGCGTACGGCGAGCGCAGCACGCAGTCCCTCGTCGGTGTGGGTCGGCGGCATCCGGACGTCGACCACGGCCAGGTCCGGGCGCTGGTCCAGGACGGCCTCGACCAGCGCCGGGCCGTCCCCGACGGCGCCGACGACCTCGTGGCCCGCTTCGGCGAGGAGCAGCTGGAGTCCCTCGCGGAGCAGGACCGAGTCGTCGGCGACCACGAGTCTCACCGGAGCGGGACCTCCGCCCGGAGTCGGGTCGGACCACCGTCGGGCGAGGCGACCACGAGGTCACCGTCGACGCCCGCCGGTCTGCACGTCACGCAACGGCGTGAGGAACGCACGCAACCTGCTGTCCCCCGGCTGCGCACGGAGGTACGACGGGAACGGTGCCGCAACGCCCAGCATCGAGCGCAGCCGCAGTCGCTCGACGTGCGCGAACCCGCGGCCGACGTACGCCGTCCCCACCAGGACGCCGAGCCCGATGCCGGCCACGACGATCGTGCCCACGCCGGCTGCCACCCCGGCGACCACGAGGGCGAAGGAAGGCACCGCGATCACGAACGCCGTCAAGGCGTAGGCACTGTCGAGCAGCACCCGGCGCACGATGGTCTGCTCCGAAGTGGGTACCACGGGCACCAGCATCGTCTCGGTCATGTCCTCGAGGCTAGGAACGGACCGGGGCGCAGGACATCCAGCCAGCCCGACAACTCGAAGGCGCGACCGCGTCGCGCAGACATCACACTAAGGTGACCTCTGTGGCCCACGACCTCGTGATCGTTGCCAACCGGCTGCCGGTCGACCGGGTCACCCTGCCCTCGGGCCGCGCGAAGTGGAGACGCTCCCCCGGCGGCCTGGTGACCGCGATCGAGCCGGTGATGCGCACGCACGGCGGCGGTGTGTGGATCGGTTGGCCCGGCGGCACCGGCCAGAAGATGAAACCGTTCGAGGACGACGGACTCTCCCTGGTCCCGATGTCGATGACGCCGGGCGAGATCGAGTGCCACTACGAAGGCTTCTCCAACGCGACGCTGTGGCCGCTCTACCACGACGTCGTGGCCAAGCCGGAGTTCCACCGGGAGTGGTGGGACGAGTACGTCAGCGTCAACCGGCGTTTCGCCGAGAAGACCGCCGAGCTCGCTGCCAAGGGGGGCACCGTCTGGGTCCACGACTACCAGCTCCAGCTGGTGCCGCAGATGCTCCGCGACCTCCGACCAGACCTCCGGATCGGCTTCTACCTCCACATCCCGTTCCCGCCGGCCGAGCTCTTCCAGCAGCTCCCCTGGAGGCGACAGATCCTCGAGGGACTGCTCGGTGCCGACCTGGTCGGCTTCCAGCTCCCCGAGGCAGCGGCCAACTTCGTCCGGCTGGTGCGGCAGCGGGTGGGTCACAAGACCCACCGGGACCTGGTCTACCTGCCCGACGGCCGCACGGTGCGGGCCGCCGCCTTCCCGATCTCCATCGACTCCGCCGGCTTCAACGAGCTGGCCAGCTCACCTCAGGTGCTGGAGCGAGCGAAGGGGCTCCGCGAGGCCCTCGGCAACCCGCGCCGGATCTTCCTCGGGATCGACCGGCTCGACTACACCAAGGGCATCTACGCCCGGTTGCGCGCGTTCAGCGAGCTCATGAAGGACGGTCACTTCGACGTCGAGGACGCCGTGTTCGTCCAGGTCGCCGTGCCGTCGCGGGAGCAGGTCGAGCACTACCGCGTGCTGCGCGACGACATCGAGCGGTTGGTGGGCCGGATCAACGGCGACCTCGGCCGGATCGGTCGCCCGGCGATCAGCTATCTGCACACCTCCTACCCACGCGAGGAGATGGCGGCCCTCTACCGCGCCGCCGACATCATGGTGGTGACGCCGTACCGCGACGGCATGAACCTGGTCGCCAAGGAGTACGTCGCCTGCCGGGTCGAGGAGGACGGGGCCCTGGTGCTGTCGGAGTTCGCCGGTGCCGCGGAGGAGCTGAAGCAGGCGTGGCTGGTGAACCCGTACGACATCAACGGCATGAAGGCCGCGCTGCTCGAGGCCTACCGCGCGGAGCCCAAGGAGCTCACGCGTCGGATGCGCGCGATGCGGAAGACGATCAGCCAGCACGACGTGAGGGCCTGGGCGGCCAGCTTCATGACCGAGCTCGAGGACGTCAGCCAGCACACCAAGAACCCCCGCCCCGTCAACCGTTCCTGAGCCGCTGCCTTCGTCGCGAGCCGGTCTCCGGACTGCGCTGACCTCGTCACCCCGCGCGAGGTAACTTTCGCCCATGGATCTGATCCCGAAGCCTGATCAGGTCGTCTCCGCCGCCAGCAACATCGCGCACAAGGTGCTCTACGGCGGCCTCGCCGACCTCCGGCCGATGCCGCGCACCCTGATCGACGACGGGACCCTCCGCGAGGTCTACCACTACCGCCCGTCCGGCACGGTCAAGGAGACCGGCGACCCGGTGCTGCTCGTCACCCCGCTCGCCGCCCCCGCGATCTGCTACGACCTGCGGCGCGGCTGCTCCCTCGTCGAGCACTTCGTGACCGGCGGGCGGCCGACCTACCTGGTGGAGTACGGCGAGGTCTCCTTCCGCAACCGCAACCTCGGCATGGAGCACTGGATCGACGAGGTCGTGCCGACCGCGATCCGTGAGGTGTCCGCGCACGCCGGCGGGCGGCCTGTGCATGTCATCGGATGGAGCATCGGCGGGATCTTCTCCCTGCTCACGGCGGCCGACCAGCCAGACCTGCCGATCGCGTCGCTGACCGCGCTCGGTTCGCCGATCGACGTGTCGCTGGTGCCGCTGGTCGCGCCGCTGCGGCCGCTCCTCAACTTGTCCAACGGGCGCGGTCCGCTGACCACGGGCTACCGGTTGCTGGGCGGAGCCCCGAAGCCGGTGGTGCGGTGGGCGTTCCAGATGTCGTCGTTCCAGAAGCTGGTGACCAAGCCGCTCGCGCTTGCCAGCCACATCGACGACACGGAGTACCTCGCGCAGATCGAGGCCGTCGACCGGTTCACCGCCAACATGATCGCCTACCCAGGCCGGACCTTCGGACAGCTCTACCACCGGTTCGCCAAGGGCAACCAGCTCAGCGCCGGCGACTTCGAGCTCGACGACCGCACGATCCGGCTCGACCAGATCAGGGTGCCGGTCCTGGTCTTCGGCGGTTCCACCGACGGCATCGCCCCGGTCCCCGCGGTCAAGGCGGTGGTGCCGCTGCTGACCGGTTCTCCCGAGGTCCGGTTCGAGATCGTCCCCGGCGGCCATCTCGGCATGCTGACGGGGCGGGCCGCCCGCACCACGACCTGGGTCGTCATGGACGAGTGGGTCAGCCAGTGGTCGACCGACGACGAACCGCCCGCCCCGGTCAAGAAGCCGGTCAAGAAGCCCCGCAAGAAGTCCTCGAGCGCGGCCGACGCGATCGGCACCAACCCGACCCGTCGCCACACCTCGTCGGCGTCCCGCGCGCTGAAGAAGTAGCCGGGACCACGGTCCCGAGCCGTGTAGTCACAAATGACCATATGAACCGACCGGCCGCCCGATCCGGGAGCGGCCTCCCGGCTCCTAGAGTCGTCTCAACCGACGCGGGTCACGAGGCAGCCCTGGAGGGAGCCCGCCAGGCAAGCGCTAACGCGCGCCGGCGGTCCAGCGAATTTCTTCGTGGCCTGCGTCGGAGCTACGTAGCAGACGGCGCCCCTAGGAGGGAGAGGGGCGCCGTTTGTCATGCCCCTGCCGACTCAGACCAGCAGGTCCTGGTAGTCCGGGTGCTTGCCGATCCAGCCCTTGATGAACTCGCAGGTCGCGATCACTCCGAGGCCGGCGTCGCGGGTCTGGTCCAGCGCCGCGCGGGCTGAGCTTGCCGCCGATGCCTTGGCCCTCGAACTCGTCCCGGACCACGGTGTGGACGAACTCGCGGACGCCGTCGCGGTCGGCGTACTCGGTGAAGCCAGCCAGCCGACCGTCCTCGACGTGGATCTCGAACCTGCTGCGCTCGACGTTGCTCGTCACCTGGGTGTCGGTCATGGACCGAGCGTAGTGAGAATGTGGTCGTGAGCGCGCTGGCAGGACTCATGGACAAGGGACTGATGGCACCGGACTGGGCCGAGGCGCTGGCGCCGGTGGACGACCGGGTCGCAGCCATGGGCAGCTTCCTCCGGGAGGAGATCGCGGCCGGGCGGCCGTACCTGCCCTCGGGTGACCACGTCTTCCGCGCGTTCCGTCGCCCGCTGGCCGACGTCCGGGTCCTGATCGTGGGCCAGGATCCCTACCCCACGCCCGGGCACCCGATCGGCCTCTGCTTCGCCGTCGACGCTCACGTCCGGCCGATCCCGCGGAGCCTCGCGAACATCTACCAGGAGCTCGCGACCGACGTCGGCGTCACGCCGCCGCCGCACGGCGACCTGACGGCGTGGACCGATCAGGGGGTGATGCTGCTCAACCGGGTGCTCACCGTGCAGCCCGGTCTGTCCGCGTCGCACCGCGGCAAGGGGTGGGAGCACATCACCGCCTGCGCGATCTCCGCGGTCGTACGGCGCGCGCAGGCCGGTGCGCCGATCGCCGCGATCCTGTGGGGCCGGGACGCCCAGACGCTCAAGCCGCACCTCGGCCCGATCCCGTGGGTGGAGTCCGCGCACCCGTCGCCGTTGTCAGCAAGCCGGGGATTCTTCGGCTCCCGGCCTTTCAGCCGGGTCAACCAGCTGCTCGTGGCGCGCGGGGGCCGGCCGGTGGACTGGTCGCTCCCGTTGGAATAAAGTTGAATCATCAACCAGTTGGGGCAGACATGACCACCGAACGAATGCCGGCCCTCTACATCGGCCACGGCGCACCGCCGCTGCTCGACGACCCTGTTTGGTCCGGCCAGCTGGCGGCGTGGGCCTCCGACCTCCCCCGACCCAAGGCGATCCTGATCGTCAGCGCGCACTGGGAGTCGGCGCCGGTGTCCCTGAGTGCGAGCGGCGCCGAGCTGGTCTACGACTTCGGTGGGTTCGACCCGAGGTACTACCGGATGACCTACCAGACGCCTGACGCCACCGCACTGGGCGAGCGGATCGCGAAGCTGATGCCGGACACCGAACCGGTGCACCAGCACACCTCGCGCGGGCTCGACCACGGCGCGTGGGTGCCGTTGAAGATCATGTATCCCGATGCCGACATCCCGGTGCTGCAGATGTCGCTGCCGACCCACGACCCCGAGCGACTTCTCAAGCTCGGCGAGCGGCTGCGGCCACTGCGCGACGAGGGCGTGCTGATCGTCGGCTCCGGCTTCCTCACCCACGGTCTGCCGTTCCTCAAGGAGTTCCGGATCGAGGCGGCCGTGCCCCAGTGGTCCGCCGACTTCGACCAGTGGGCAGCGGAGGCGCTGACCCGCGGGGACGTCGACGAGCTGTCGTCGTACGTCTCGAAGGCGCCGGGCATGCCCTACGCCCACCCCACGGTCGAGCACTACAGCCCCCTGTTCGTCACCCTCGGCGCGGCGACCGACCCCGGCGCCGCCGGCATCCAGGTCATCGACGGCTTCTGGATGGGTCTCTCGAAGCGATCACTGCAGGTCGCCTGAGCAGCAGCCGACCGAGGAACGAGGTCGCCCGAGCGCGGGGAGCCGACGATCAGGCTGCTGCTTCATCCGGTCGTTCTCCGCACGGAGACGCCCGACCTCGGCCTCGAGCTCGAGGACCTGGGCGATCCCGGCCAGGTTGAGCCCCTCGGCCAGCAGGTCGCGGATCCGGTGGAGCCGCTCGATGTCGGCCCTGCTGTAGAGCCGGGAGCCGCCGGCCGAGCGCGCTGGGGCGACCAGGCCGCGGCGCTCGTAGACGCGCAGGTTCTGGATCTGCATCGACACCAGGTCGGCCGCGACCGAGATCGCGTAGACGCCGCGCCCCTGTTCACCGGGCATCAGGATCACCTCCTCAGGACTTGACTCTAACGGAACAAGTAATCTATAACCAGTGTTACAGATCTTGAGAACCGTCGGACAACGGTCCGACCAGACGAAGGAGGAACCATGTTGCTGCGAACCACCGACCCGTTCCGTGACTTCGACCGTCTCGCCAGCCAGCTGCTCGGCACCAGCACGGGGACCACGAACCGCCCCGCCGTGATGCCGATGGACGCATGGCGCCAGGGTGACCGGTTCGTCATCGAGTTCGACCTCCCCGGAGTCAGCCGCGACAGCATCGACATCGACGTCGAGCGCAACGTGCTGACGGTGAAGGCCGAGCGCGTCGCGGGCAACGGCGACTGGCAGCGGCTCGCGTCCGAGCGCACCCAAGGCCAGTTCAGCCGCCAGCTCGTGCTGGGTGACAACCTCGACCTGACAAAGATCGAGGCCGGCTACGACAACGGCGTGCTGCGGCTCGTCGTTCCGGTGGCCGAGAAGGCCAAGCCGCGCCGGATCGAGATCGCGGGCGCGACGCCGACGACCGAGACGCAGGCCATCGAGGCCTGATCGGGGCTCCCGGGCCCGGCCGACACGCTCGGCCCGGGCCCGGCTCCGATTGGCCTCTAGCGCACGCGGAGTCGTCGCATCAGCTTCAATGAGCGAAGCATCTGCTTGACGTAGGCGTCGTAGTCCTGGCCAGGCCTCGCGCCGAGGACCTGCTTCTTCAGGACTGCGACGTTCTTCACGTCGGTGTACTTCAACAGTCCCTGGTCGCCGTGCCGCGCGCCGACGCCGGAGCTCTTGACACCTCCGGAGGGGGTTGCCTTGGAGGCGTACGCCGTCGCCAGCGCGTCGTTGATGTTGACGTTGCCGGAGTCGACCCGCTCGGCGACCGCTTCAGCACGCGCGATGTCGCCGCTCCAGACGGAGGCGTTGAGACCGTAGTCGGTGTCGTTGGCCAGCTTGATCGCCTCGTCCACGGTCCGGTAGCGGTAGAGGCCGACGACCGGGCCGAACGTCTCGGTCCGCCCGGCCAGCATGTCCTTGGTGACGCCCTCGAGCACGGTCGGCTCGAAGAAGGCCGGGCCGAGCTCGGGCCGCGCGCGGCCGCCGGTCAGGACGGTCGCACCCTTGGCGACAGCGTCCTCGACGTGCGAGGCGACCCGGTCGCGGTGGTCCGGCGAGACCAGGCTGCCGATCTCGGGTCCGAAGTCGTACGAGGCGCCGATGCGCAACGTGGAGGCCCGCTCCACGAACGCGTCCCGCAGCTCGTCGTAGCGGCTGTCGGGCAGGTAGATCCGCTCGATGTGCATGCAGATCTGGCCGGTGTTGCCGAAGACGCCGAAGGTGGCGCTCTCGACCCACTCGTCGACGTCGACGTCGTCGAGCACGATCATGGGGTTCTTGCCGCCGAGCTCGAGGCAGCACCCGATCAGGTTGCGGCCGGCTCGTTCGCCGATGACGCGCCCGGTCGCGGTGGATCCCGTGAACATGACGTAGTCGGCGTTGTCGATGAGGGTGGGACCGACGTCCGGGCCCTCGCCGCAGACCACCTGGAAGAGGTCCTTCGGCAGTCCGGCCTCCTCCAGCAGCCGGATGCCGTAGAGCGGGCTGAGGGCGGTCTTGTTGTCGGGCTTCACGACGACCGCGTTGCCGGCCATCAGCGCCGGGATCGCGTCGGAGAGACCGGTGGCGAACGGGAAGTTCCAGGGGGCGATGATCCCGACCACGCCCTTGGGGACGTGCACCTCGGTCGACGAGGACAGGAACGGGACCGGACCGCCGTGCTTCTTGGGCTCCAGCAGCTTGGCTGCGCGCTTGAGGTAGTGACTGATGATCATCGGCGGGTCGCAGGTCTCCTCGACCGCCATCCGTCGGTTCTTGCCGCTCTCCGCCTGGATCAGGTCGGTCGTGGTCAGCGCGTTGTCGAGGAGCAGCGTGTGTGCCCGGTCGAAGATCTCGAGCCGCTTCTTGACCGGCCACTCGGCCCACAGCCGCTGCGCAGCGCGGGCTGCGTGGAAGGTGCGCTCGATGTCCTCGGGCGTCGACTGCGGGAGCTCGACGAGCAGCTCGCCGGTGTAGACCTCGGTCAGCTTCCAGGTCGCGCCGGACGAGCCGGGCACGCGGGAGACCAGCCCCTCCAGGAAGCCCTCGGTGAGCGCGGCAGGGCGGGCCGTCGTACTCATTCCGATGCTCCCAGGATGATCTCGGCCGCCTTCTCGCCGATCATGTAGCAGGGCGCGTTGGTGTTGCCGCCGGTGATCGACGGCATGATCGATGCGTCGGCGACCCGGAGCCCGTCGATGCCGCGCACCTTGAGGTCGGGCCCCACGACGGCGCGGTCGTCGACGCCCATCCGGCAGGTGCCGACGCCGTGGTAGACCGAGGTCGACCGCAGCTTGAGGGCCTCGCGGAGCTCGGCGCCCTTGAGCGCCGGACCCGGGTGGATCTCCTCCTTGACCGTGCCGCCGAACGCGGCGCCAGCCATGATCTCGCGGATCATCTCGGTGCCCTCGGCGAGCACGGAGACGTCGTCAGGCTCGCGGAGGAACCCGTAGTCGATGAGCGGCGTGCTCAGCGGGTCGGACGACGCCAGCCGGACGGTACCGCGGCTGCGCGGGTAGATCAGGGTCGAGAAGACGCTGACGCTCGGCCGCGGGTCCACCTCGTGACGGATCGGGGCGTCCTGGTTGGGCGAGGGGTAGGACCACGGCAGCATGTGGAGCTGCAGGTCCGGTACGCCGGTGGCGTACGACGTACGCACGAAGCCGACCGACTCGAACACAGAGTTGGCGAGGAACGAACCGCCCCGGACCCTCTCCTTGACCAGGCCCTTGCCGAAGTAGATCGGGGTCCCCCGGTGGGTGACCGTCGGGACGTGGAACGTCAGCGGGTGGAAGAGGTGGTCGTGGAGGTTGTCTCCGACCGGCAGCTCGGCGAGGCAGTCGATGCCGACGCTCGAGAGGTGGTCGGCGTGCCCGATGCCGGAGAGCATGAGCAGCTGGGGGGTGCCGATGAAGCCGGCGGACAGGATGACCTCCTTGCCGGCACGGATCAGCCGGCGGACGCCGCCGTCCTTGGGGACCGCGCCCTCCTTGTCGAGCTCGACCACCTCGACGCCGGTGGCACGGCCGTCCTCGATCACGATCCGCGTGGCCTGGACCCTGGTCTGCACCTCGAGGGTCGATGGTGCCAGGTGGTGGACGTAACCGCGGGAGGACGAGTAGCGGAGCCCGCCAGCAGCGTTCTGCTGCATCCGAGCGATGCCCTCCTGCTCCGCCGCGTTGTAGTCGTCGAGGACCTTGACCCCGAGGGTGTCCGCGGTCGCCTGGATGAACTGGAGGCTGGCCTCCTGCGGCGTCGTGCAGCGAGTGATCTTGATCGGCCCACCGGCACCGCGATAACGGTTCTCGCCGTCCTCGAAGTCCTCGTAGCGCTTGAACGCCGAGTTGACCTCGTCGGCGCTCCAGCCCTCGTTGCCCTCCGCGGCCCAGGAGTCGTAGTTGGCGCGGTTGCCGCGCACGTAGACCATGCCGTTGACCGAGCTCGACCCGCCGAGGACCTTCCCGCGCGGGGTCGGCATCCGCCGGCCGTCGAGTCCCTCCTGCGGCACCGAGTAGTAGCCCCAGTCGTTGATCTTCTTGATCTTCGGCTCGGCGTGCATCGGACCGATCATCCCGGGGATCTTGGTGAGCATCTGCTCGTCGGTCTTTCCGGCCTCGAGCATGATCACGCTCGCACCCGACTGGGCGAGCCGCGCGGCAACGATGGACCCGGAGCTGCCGGACCCCACCACCACGTAGTCGGCTTCGTTGCTGCGCACCGCATTGCGCTTGGCCATGCCTGCTCTCCCTGCTCGTCGTCCCACCCGGGCGTCGGCAACTGTAACGCGTTCTAGTTTTCGCTGCCAGGGTTCCGCCCGACGGCGCGGCCTCCGGTCGGCCGGAGGCAACGGCCCTGCATGGCGCTCGCCCCGGGCGACAGACTCGTCGGTCGACGCGACCGTGGAAGATGGGTGGGTGCGCATCCTGTCCATCCAGTCCTCGGTGGCCTACGGGCACGTCGGCAACTCTGCGGCAGTGTTCCCGTTGCAACGTCTGGGCCACGAGGTCTGGCCGGTGCTCACGGTGCACTTCTCCAACCACACCGGCTACGGCTCGTGGCGCGGCCCGCTTCTCGCCCCCGAGGACGTGCGGGAGGTGATCGCCGGGCTCGGCGACCGCGACGTGCTCCGTACGGCGGACGCAGTCCTGTCCGGCTACCAGGGCGATCCCGCGATGGGCGCGGTGATCCTGGACGCGGTCGCTGAGGTGAAGTCTCTCCACCCGGGCGCGGTCTACTGCTGCGACCCGGTGATCGGCGACGTCGGACGGGGCGTGTTCGTACGGCCCGGGATCCCGGAGTTCATCAGGGACATCGTCGTGCCGCGCGCCGACATCGTCACTCCCAACCACTTCGAGCTGGACTTCCTCACCGGCCGCACCACGACAACCCAGGACGAGCTGCTGACCGCCGTCGACGAGCTGCGGTCGCGCGGACCCCGGGACGTGCTGGTGACGTCGGTCCGCCTCCCCGGCGCAGACGACACCCTCGACGTCGTGGCGGTCTCGGACGACGGCGCCTGGTCGGTGACCACTCCCCTGCTGCCGATCAGCCCGAACGGCGGGGGCGACCTCACGGCTGCGCTCTACCTCGCCCACCTGTTGGAGACGAGCTCGCCCGCGATCGCCCTCGAGCGCACGACCAACGCAGTGTTCGCCGTGCTCCAGGAGACGCTGGCCGCCGGCACCCGCGAGCTGGCCCTGATCGCCGCGCAGGACGCCATCGCCGACCCGCCCGCTCGGTTCGTCGCCCAGCGGCTGCGCTGACTACGATTGCGGCGCGTCTCCCCGAGAAGCGCCGCGTGTAGCTCAGTTGGTAGAGCGTCTCCCTTGTAAGGAGAATGTCGCGGGTTCGAATCCTCGTCACCGGCTCCCGATCTCAACCTAACTTGAACTCTCGGCCGGTGGGCGTCACTATCGCCAGGTGACCCTGCTGACCATCGGACAGCTTGCCGAGCGCTCGGGCGTGGCGACCAGCGCAATCCGCTTCTACGAGGAGAAGGGGCTGATCCGCTCGACGCGGACAACCGGCAACCAGCGCCGCTACGAGCAGTCCACCCTGCGACGGGTGGCATTCGTGCGGGCCGCCCAGCGGGTCGGGCTGACGCTCGAGGAGGTGGCGGCTGCGCTCGCCACGCTGCCGGACAACCGGGCGCCCACCAAGGCCGACTGGCACCGGATCAGCAAGGAGTGGAAGCCCCGGCTGGAGGAGCAGATCCGCCGGATCCGGCTGCTGGAGCAACGGCTCGACAGCTGCATCGGCTGCGGCTGTCTCAGCCTCAAGAGCTGCTCCCTCATGAACCCCGGCGACGTCGCCGGGGAGCGCGGCGGCAAGGGCGCGGTGCTGCTCGAGCCCTGATGACCCCGCTCCGAGCTCGGCAGCGGGTCGGCAGGTCCCGGGCGGAGTTTGTGGCGGGTCGGCGTACGGTGCTGGCATGGCGCTGCACGTCGTCGCTAGCCGGGCCGGGCCGGCCGAGAAGACGGCCCTCTTGGGGCTGCCGTGGGCCACTCCGCTCGAGGACTGGTCCGACGAGCACGTCGTACCGCTGCCGCGTGGCCTCTCCCGCCACGTGGTGCGGATCGTGCGCGCCGGCCGGCTGACGCTGGCGGTCAAGGAGACCGAGCCGGACATCGCGATGCGGGAGTACCGGCTGCTGCGCGACCTGCGCCGGCTCGACCTGCCGACCGTGGTGCCGCACGGCGTGGTCACCGGGCGGACCGACTCCGACGGCAACGAGCTCCCGGCCGCGCTGGTGACCGAGCACCTCCAGTTCTCCCTCCCCTACCGCAGCCTGTTCCGCCACGGGCTCAGTGCGGACAACCTCCCCGAGCTGGTCGACGCGCTCGTCGTCCTCCTGGTGCGACTGCACCTCGCCGACTTCTACTGGGGCGACGTGTCGCTCTCGAACGTGTTGTTCCGGCGCAGCGCCGGCGGTTTCGCCGCCTACCTCGTCGACGCCGAGACAGGTGAGCTCAAGTCGACCCTTTCGGACCGGATGCGCGAGTACGACCTCACCGTGGCGGGCGAGAACGTCTTTGCCGAGCTGCTGGACCTCCAGGCCGGCGAGGAGCTCGACCCCGACGTCCGCGCGCACGAGATCGTCGACCTGCTCGCCGAGCGGTACCAGGCCCTCTGGGGCGAGCTGACCGCGGTCGAGGAGTTCGGGGCGACGGAGATGTGGCGGATCGAGCAGCGGATCGAGCGGCTCAACGAGCTCGGTTTCGACGTCGACGAGCTCGAGATGATCACCGACCTCGGGGGCGACACGGTGCGGATCCAGCCGAAGGTCGTCGAGGCCGGCCACTACTGCCGGGAGCTGCAGGGTCTGACCGGCCTCAGCGTGGAGGACGCCCAGGCCCGCCGGCTCCTGAACGACCTCGCCTCCTACACGGCCCACTACGACCTCGGCCGCGAGGAACGGGCGGTGGTCGCCAACCGGTGGCTGACCACGATCTACGAACCGCTGGTCGCGATGATGCCGTCGGACCAGCGCGGCAAGCTGGAGCCGGCCGAGTTCTTCCACGAGGTGCTGGTGCACCGGTGGTTCCTGTCGGAGCAGGCCGGCCGCGAGATCGACATCTTCGACTCCGCCGCCGACTACATCTCCAACGTGCTGCCCAAGCGTCCCGACGAGCTGGTGGCGGCGGACTGAGGTCGGGCTCCACGGGACGTGTAAGCGCGCAGCAGACGCGCTCGGGATTGGTCCTCTACTAGTCTCGAGGATCGTGGACCTGCCCGTGATGCCGCCCGTCCAGCCGATGCTCGCCAAGGCGGTGAAAGGCGTGCCGGACCCCGCCGCCTTCGACCGCGACGGCACCTACGACGGGCTCGGGCTGAGCTTCGAGCCGAAGTGGGACGGCTTCCGCTGCCTGCTCTTCAAGGACGGGGACGAGGTCGAGCTGGCGAGCCGCAACACCAAGCCGCTCACCCGCTACTTCCCCGAGCTGGTGACCGCTGCCCGGGACCAGCTGCCCGACCGGTGCGTGCTCGACGGGGAGATCTTCGTCGCCCTCAGCCGGGACGGGGCGAAGCGGCGCTTGGAGTTCGAGGTGCTGCAGGAGCGGATCCACCCGGCGAAGAGCCGGATCGACCTCCTGGCCGAGCAGACGCCCGCGAGCTTCGTCGCCTTCGACCTGCTCGCGCTGGACGACAGGTCGTACGTCGACCGGCCGTTCGCCGAGCGGCGCGCCGCGCTCGAGCAGGCGCTCACGGATCTGACCGACACGGTCTCAGAGGGCCGTTGTCACCTCACGCGCACCAGCCGCGACCCCGCGGTCGCCGAGCGCTGGTTCCACCAGTTCGAGGGCGCCGGTCTCGACGGCGTGATCGCGAAGCCGATGGGTGCGCCGTACCAGCCGAACGCCCGCACCATGCTCAAGATCAAGCACGAGCGCACCGCCGACGTCGTGGTCGCCGGCATGCGCGAGCACAAGACCAGCACCGCGGAGCGGCCGCTGCTCGGCAGCCTGCTGCTCGGCCTCTACGACGGCGGAGAGCTGCAGCACGTCGGTGTCAGCGCCAGCTTCACCGAGAAGCGCCGCGCGGAGCTGTGGGAGGAGATGCAGACGCTCGTCGTACCGATCGACGAGCACCCGTGGGGCCGGTGGCAGGAGTTCCTCGTCGCCAATCCCGGCCGCCAGCCCGGCACCCAGAGCCGTTGGAGCCAGGGCAAGGACCTGTCGTTCACGCCGCTGCGGCCGGAGCGGGTGCTCGAGGTCAAGTACGACGCCATGGAGGGCCGCCGCTTCCGGCACACCGCCCATTTCAAGCGTTGGCGGGAGGACCGCGACCCGGAGTCGTGCGGTTACGACCAGCTCGAGCAGCCGGTCTCCTACGACCTCTCCGACGTGCTGAGCGGTTGAGGTCTCGATACGCCCCGCCCAGCGGCTCGGCTACTCGACCACCGGTCGGCCGGGGTGTAGGACTTAACCCATGGAGACCGGACCCGAGAGGTACGACGTCGTCCTCCTCATCGAGCAGCCGCTGACCGCCGCCGACGCGGCCCAGGTCCGCTCACTGCACGAGGACTTCGACGCCCACGTCGTCTATCACGTCTTGCTGCCGCTGGTCGACGCCGCCGCAGCGGTCGAGGCCTCGCTGGGATCGATCGGCGGCGCCGACCTGCTGGCGCCACCGATGACGCCCAGCGCCGACGACTTGGCAGCCCTGCGCGAGGAGCAGAAGGACCAGGCCCGCCACGACCTCACGGTCACCACCGACGCGTTGCGCGCGGCCGGAGCCGAGATCGGCAGTGCCGCCATCGTCAGCGAACCGCCGATCGACGCGCTCGCGAAGAAGGTCACCGAGGTCGACGGGCGCGAGGCGATCGTGCTGACCCGGCCACACGTCGTCGCCGAGTTCTTCCACGTCGACTGGACCTCGCGCGCCCGTCGCAAGGTCGGCGTGCCGGTCCTCCACCTGATGGAGCACGAGAACTTCGACGAGCAGGCCGGCGGCGGCGAAGGAGTCACCGGGTTCTGACCCAGCGTCATCGTCGGAGCAGCACCCCGCCGATGAACGCGATCACGGCTCCGACCGCCACGAGCACGAGCGCAGCCGGTTCGAACGCGACACCCGTGTCGGAACCGGCGAGGCGGGCTGACGGGGCGGCGGCCATCACTGCCGCGCCCCACAGCAGGGAGAACACGGCTGCGGCGCGCACCAGCCTTCCCGCCCCGGTGAGACCGAGCAGCATCAACGCGGCGCTGAGAACGATCAGGACGAGCAGGGCAGCGACGGTCACGGCCACGACGTCCACGGCTGCCGGCATGGTCTGGTCCATCGCATTGCCGACGAGCCGGTCGACGGCGCTGTCGGCCCCGTCGGGCCCGCGATGGTGTCGTCCGTCGCCCAGATGACCACCCCCGGCATCAGCACGATCACCCCCAGGAGCACCAGCAGCACCGCCCACAGCCGACGGTAGCTGTCGGCCTTCTGGGTGAAGCTCGCCTCGCCGCTGATCCTGCCCGTGGCGGAGGTGGCCGCGACCTGGACCCGTCGCGTCGACGAGCTGCCTCCATCGGGTCGGGGGTGCTCGATGACCGCGATCGCCCGCGCCACCTGGCGAGGTGGTACCAGCAGTACGTCGGGCCGGAAGCTCAGCCGGGCCCGGCCGAACTCGTCCGCTCCTGTCAGCGCCACCTGGAGCGCCTCGCTGCCCTGCCGGTTGTCGACGTCGACGGCGAAGGTGCCCTTGCGTCCTTTCGTCACCAGGTGCTCGGGGTGGATGGAGAGCTGCGCGGACGCGATCGGGTCCGGGTTCGAGCTGACCTCGAGGCTGCCGGTGGCCTCGATCTCCTGGCCGTCGTCGGCGGCGGCGACCACGGAGAAGGGTCGGGTGTCCGATGCGCCCTTCGCCACTGGCGCGGTCTCCACGACCAGGCGCACGTAGCCGAGGCTGGCCGGGCGCACGGCGACCCGGGTGTGGTCGAACCGGAACCCGACCTGCTTCCCGGGGTCGCGGCCGCTGAGGTTGAACTTGACGGTGTCGTGCCCGCCGCGGTTGTCGAGTACCACGTTGACCACCGCCGCCGTCGTGTCGACCAGGGTCGATTGGGCGGGCTCGAGCCGGATGCGGACCGGAACGGTCTCGGGAGGAGGGGACGTGCTCTGGGTGAGCGTGACCGGTGCCGAGACCTGTCCGTCGGCGTCGGTCGCCGTCAGGACCAGCTGCCGCGACAGCTCCTTGCCCGGCGGCGGCAGAGGTGCGGCGAAGCGCACCGTGGCCTCTGCGTTGCCACCAGCCGGTACGTCGACGGCGGGCGGCACGAAGTCGAGGCGTACGACGCCCTCGGGGTCGGTTCCCGTCAGGGCGTACCTGCGGTCGTAGTTGGCTCCGCGGTTGTCGAGGCGGAGCCGGAAGCTGCCTTCGCTCGCGTCCTCGAGCCGGATCAGGTTCGGCTGTGCAACCAGCGTGGCCGCTGGCCCGGCCCGCGGCACCGTGACCGCGATGGACAGCGGCGTGGCGCGGGTCGCGTCGACCCCCGAACGCACGTAGAGCGGAACCGTCACCCGCTGCGCGAGTGCCAGCACGCCGGGGGTGATCGACAGAGTCACCGGCACCGTGCGCAGCACCCCGGGGAGCAGGTTCGCCTCGCCGTGGCTCACCGTGAGCCAGGGGGGAGCGTCGGCGGCGTGGATGGTGTAGGAGTCGACGATGGTCGAGTCGTTCTTCACGTCCACCTCGAACGTGACCGGCGCGAGGGCGGAAAGAGTGACCTCGGCCTGCTTCACCGACGCCACCGGTGCCACCACCCGGTCCGGCTTCGGCTCCTCCTGTTGCACACCTGGATCCGGGTGCCGGTCGCGGTCGATCGGTGGGCTGGCCTGCTCGCCTGGCCGCCCCTGCCGGGCGCCGCCGGGCTGGCGCGGTCGGGCGACCTCGGCGTTGACGCTCCAGCCCAGGTACGTGTCGCACACGGCACAGAAGGCCGCCGACCCGTCCGCCGGCGTGCCGCACGTCTTGCAGACCCGTTCTTCCGTCATTTGTCGTCCCGTTGGTCCAGCGCTGCACCGAGGCTAGACCTTGCGGTTCCCGCCGAGGGGTACATGCCCGAAGGGGCACGCCGTTGTGCCCCCGCGATCCGGGGACTCTCGCCGGAGACTGCTCACTTGCGGGTGAAGAACTCCACCTCGCCGATCGCCGTGTGACTGCCTGGCGCACCGGCATACGACTGGAGGATCTCCAGCCGTACCTTCGTCACGTCGCTCTCGCCGATGCCGAACTCCTGGGCTCCGCGCTTGTCCTCCAGGTGCACCTCCTCGATCCCGGTGGTGCCGTCCTCACGGTCGACCACGATCTTCAGGTCCGCCGGGCGACCCTGGGCCAGGAACTTCTCCTGGTCCGACGGAGAAACCCCCGGTGTGACGAGCACG
The DNA here is from genome assembly GCA_963724275.1 of uncultured Actinomycetota bacterium. Taxonomy (GTDB): domain Bacteria; phylum Actinomycetota; class Actinomycetes; order Propionibacteriales; family Nocardioidaceae; genus Nocardioides. The sequence continues at coordinate 210,734 of CAVRUB010000005.1, forward strand.
TAGACGAGCCGCACCGGGTCGTCGAAGGTGATCTCGAGGTATTCGCCGACTCCCTTGCCAGGCTTCAAGGGAGCCCAGTAGTCGGCGGGATCGCCATCGGTCGCGAGGCGTTCGCCGTGCCCCCGCGAGCTGCTCGAGGCGTCGACGTCGTCCGGCTCCGGCTGCTGCTGCTCCACACCCTCCACCCGGTCGCGCACGGCCTCCACGCCCTCGAGAGCCGGGCCGCGCAGGAAGAGCGCACCCAATCCCAGTGCGCCGAGCACGCCGATCAGCACGAACAGCTTGACGGGCATCCGCCGCCGCGCAGAGCGCGTCCCTCGCGGCCTGGTCCCGGCCGCTGTTGTCTTGGTCCGGCGCCGGAAGATCCGCCTCCACCAGGGGACCTTCGCCACCTCCGCCGCAGCGAGATCGTCGCCACAACGGCGGCAGAACTTACGGTTCGGGGTGTTGCCGGCCCCGCAGTTGCCGCAGACCAGTTCGCCGGGATTGAGCGGCTCGGGCGGGGGCAGCGCGGTCCGCGGCTTGGGTTGCATCCGCGGCCGCGCGGGCTGCTGCGCGGCGGGATGCCGGGTCGCCGGCTGACCCACGGGCACGACGAGCCCGGTCGCCGGCGCGCCGAACTGCTCGGCGGTGCCGGGCTGCTCCGCCGTGCCGGGCCGCTCGGCTGTTCCGCGGACGTCCAGGACCGGCGGCGACCCTGGGACCGGACGCCCCGGGGAGGGCGGACCGGGAGGGGGCGGCGCCTGCTCGCCGACGCCGAGCGCAGACTTCACCCGCTCGGCGATGCCCCGCGGCGCATGCCCGTCGACGACCTGGGACGGCTCGGGCTCCGCGGCCTCAGGCGCAACGGTCGTCTCGGTCCAGTCGAGGTAGCACCCGCAGTTTCCGCAGAACTTCTCACCCGGCTCCAGCGCCTCGCCGCAGTCGGGACAGACCTGGCTCATGATGCTCCCTCTGTCGCCGCGACGACGCAGCTGTGCTTGACGTGCGCGGGTTTGATCGCCTCGAGCAGTGCGTCGACCCGCCGACGGTCGAGAGCGTCTGGATCAGCCGTCCGGATCCGTACGGCGACCTGCGCCGGCGAGACGCCCGGCGGAGTGCCCCCGGGCGTCCGCGACCATGCGCAGCCGCCGGAGTCCTGTACGTCGACCTCGACACCCAACCCGACCTTCAGCGCCTCCTTGATGCCGCGGGCCGTGCCGCGCCTGCGATGGAGCAGGGCCGCGCCGGCGATGATCCGCCGCCGCCGGTCTTCGTCCCACGAGTCGTCCAGCTCGACGCCCACCCAGGTGGCGAGGAACGCCAGGAAGTCCGGTGGTGCGAGCCACGGGTCGAAGTAGCAGGACAGCGAGTCCAGGGTGGCGAAGATCGGTGCGAAGGAGTCGTCGAACGCAGAGGTGAGTCTCTGGAGGAACTCGTCGTCCTGGAGGACGCCGGGCAGCCGCTGGAGCACCGGGACGGGTGAGGCCAGCTCTGGGACGATCCCTCGCGCGCGCTGCGACTCAGTCACCACGCACGACCCGGATCCGGTGGTCGAAGGAGAACGTCAGCGCGTTGCGGTCGAGGTCGATGCGCTGGGTGGACTTGCCCCGTTTGGCGGTGATCGGATCGGCTCCGAACAAGACGACCTCCTCGACCAGCTCGGTGCCGGGCAGCCGCTGCAGGACGGCGTACACCTCGCCTGCCTGGACCGGGCGTCCGAACGGCCATCCGGTTCCGTCAGGTCCGCCTGCGAGTGGGCTGTAGTAGCGGTTCAATGCGAGCAGCGCGTCGCGCTGCAGCTCCTCGGTGGCGGTACGCAGCCGGGCGACCAGTGTCGCGACCACGGTGACGCCTTGGTAGAACGGTGGCTCCACCAGCACCCGGGCACCGACGGTCCGACGCTCGTCCAGGTAGTCCCGCACGGCCTGGAGGGTCTCCTCGGTCGGGACCAGGTCCTCGAACCGCAGCCTTCCCGCGCCGTCGGCAGGGGCGGCCGGCACCAGCAGGACCCGCACCCCGCCGGCCTCGTCGATGCCGTCGGCCGACACCGTGCGTACGCGCGCAACCTGCGGCGCGGCGGCGCGAGCGAGCTGGTCGTAGTCCTCGGCGGTCACCGCGCGGTCTCGGGTGCGCAGGGCGAGGGGGCCGCGCAGCCGCGCCTCGTCGACGGTCTCGGGCGCCACACCGCCGATGGCGGCCCGGCGGTTCTCGACCCGGTCGATGCCAGGGACGGTCGACCGAAGCACCTTGACGGTCCGCGCCGAGACGTTGCCGTCCGGTCCGCCGCCGACCCGGTACCGCGGGACCCGCAGCGGCGCGCCCTTCGGCGGCACCGCCCCGTAGCCTCGGAGCGAGCCGTCCGGCTCACGGACGGCGGGACCGAAGTGGACGTCGCCGGTCGCCCGGTCGACCCGGAACACGGTGTCGCCGCTGGCGCAGCCGGCGAACGAGTCGACCTCGAGCCACCGCTCCCACCCGGATCCGGCGGCGACCTGGATCTCGAACGGCTCGCCGTCGGACACGACCGGACCGTGCGCGAGCCGGAACACCTGACCGGGCACTCCTTCGGACAGGCCGAGCACCTCGTCCTCGATCGCCTCGGCGTGCACGGCCTCGGCGGTGCCGCCGACCGTGAACGCCGACGCTCCGGTGAGCGTGGGGCTGGCGCTGTAGAAGGGGTAGCCCTCGGCTGCCGGCACCGCCCGACATCGCAGCCAGCCGGCCCGCTGGTTGGCGATCAGCGATGCCTTGTGGCTGCGAGGCACGTGGACGACGACGTCGCCGGGCTTGTTGAGGCCTCCGGTGTCGTCGCTGTCCACTTCGCAGCCCGCCCAGGAGGACCCGTCCCACGCCTCCCATACCAACGGTGGCGCCGTGGGGTCGACGCCGACGCCCTGGACATGGCAGGCGAACCGGAACGCGATCGCGCACGATGCCGCGGCGTCGTCGAGACCGAGGAGGAGCGCGTCGTCGTAACGCGGCTGCTCGGAGAAGCACGGGAACTCGGTGGAGAGGCTGAGCGCGTCGTCGCGCGAGACCGGCTCGCCGTCGACGGCCTGGGTGTAGACGTGCCGCAGTGATCGGGGCGGGATCACCAGGTCCTCGAGGGTCGCGAACACGATGGCGTCGTCCTGCGGGGTGCGGATGGTGGCGACCTCCGACTCTGCCGGAAGCACCACGTCCTCGTCCCGGGGAGCCGACAGCCAGGCGGTGACGTCGACCCGCGCCGGCGTCGGCGGGTGGAGGGTGACCCCGAGCAGGTCGAGGAACGTCACGTACATCCGGTCGGGCACCCGGTTCAGTCGGTAGATCAGCTCGTCGGTCATGAACGCGAACGTCTCGATCAGCGTCACGCCGGGGTCGGACACGTTGTGGTCGGTCCACTCCGGGCAGCGCTGCTGGACCATCCGCTTCGCGTCGTCGACGAGGTCCTGGAAGCGGCGGTCGTCGAGGTTGGGGATGGGAAGGGACATCAGACGACCTCTTCGTGCTGGGGGATCACGTAGAACGGGAAGACCAGGTTGCGCGGATCGTTGGTGCCGCGGACGGAGTAGTAGATGTCGACGTACAGCACGCCGCGGTCGACCGCGTCGAACCGCACCGTGACACCCTCGAGATCGATGCGCGGCTCCCACCGGGTGAGCGCGACGCGTACGGCGTACGCGATGTCGCCCGCGGTGGAGGCGTCGGCCGGCGCGTAGACGTAGTCGTGGACCGCGCAGCCGAACTCGGGGCGCATCGGCCGCTCACCTGGCGAGGTCATCAGGATCAGCCGGATGCTCTCCTCGATCTCGCGCGCGCCGCTGACCAGGGCGATCTTCCCGGTCGGGTCGGCGCGCACCGGGAACGCCCAGCCGTTGCCGACGAACTCCTCACCCATGGTCAGCCTCCGATGATCACGGTCAGGCAGCCGGGCGGCAGGATGGGAGCGCCACAGCCGCTGAGGTCGCCCACCCGGGCAGCCGGACGGCCACCGATCTGGACCGTTGCCGAGCCCTTCACGATCGGCGACGGGGGATGCGGCCCGGCGGGTGGCGGGAAGGAGCAGGTGTGGAGGTCGCCGAGCACCGCGGCCGGCAGCCCGCCGATCAGCACGGTGGCCACGCCCGGCCCGGTGATCACACCTGGGTGCGGCGTCAGGTCCCCCACTCGCGCTGCTGGTGGCACTGGTCGGCCCTCCGATGCTCAGTTGATCTTGACGAGAGCGCCCTTGACCGCGGCGAGGGCGGATCCGGAGAGCTCGGCGTTGACCCCGGCCTTGAGGTTCAGGTTGGCCTGGGCCTCGATGTCGACGTTGACGGCCTTGATCTTGAGGTTGCCGGTGTCCGTGGTGACCTCGACCGCCTGCATCGCCTTCACCGTCAGCGGTCCCTCTGAGAGGATCTCGATGCCCTTGCTGCCGGTCTGGGTGAGGACCACCTTCTGCGCGCCGTCGTTGGAGCTGATCTCGATCGCCTCGGAACCGGCTGCCTCGAGGAAGTCGACCTTCATGCCGGTCCGGGAGACCAGGCCGCGCCTGACCACCTTGCCGGAGGTCCCGTCGACGTTCGCCGCCCAGCCGCCGTGCGGGATGTCCTTGCCGTTGTAGAGCCCGCCGAGGATGTAGGGGTGGCCGAGGTCGCCCTGCTCGAAGGCGACCAGCACCTCGTCGCCGACCTCGGGCAGCACGGCCGCGCCGCGGTCCTCGCCGGCGCCAGGCTGGACGGTCCGCGCCCACCAGGACTCGTAGGTGTCGGCGAGCCAGGGCAGCTTGATCTTGACCCGGCCGCGGTGCTCCGGATCCTGGACGCTGGTGACGATCGCAGGCACCACCCCGCTGACCTCCGGACGCGCGCGGGTCGCGGCGGCACCCGCCGTACCGAACAGCGAGCGCTCGGAGGCGTTGCTGGCCGAGAACAGGGTGCGATAGCCGAACTCGGGCGCGAACTCGTGCCGCGTGCTCGTCAGCACGTACTTCCCGGCGAACGGCGCGGACACACCGACGAGCTGGACGGCCGTGCCGGCCCGCAGTGCCGGGTTGCCGCGCGCGGTGCCCTCCAGCTCTGCGAAGCCGCCAGCCAGGTGGTCGGCGAGCGAGGTGGCCACCGACGTGACCTCCTCCTGCTTGGCGAGCGAGGCGCGCCCGAGGACGTACGGCGGCGCGGAGAACTTCGCCGCCAGCGCGGTCGGGGTGATCCCTCCTTCGGGTACCGCGCTCTCGGTCGTCGCGTCCTTCTTGGCGACGACTTCCTTCTTCTGCTCGGGATCCCAGCCGCGGACCTCGACCTCCTGGACCTGCCCGTCGGAGGTGATGGTCCCGCGCAGGTTGACCAGACTGACCCCGCGCTCGAGGACGAGCGGGTCGTTGCGGGCGCCGGCACTGCCACTCGGCGCCTCGGACGCCGGCGTGCGCGACACGAACTGCAGCTTGCCGTCAGACATCGTGAGCAGCCGGTCGTGCTCGGCGCCCAGGCGGCGCAGGAAGTCCCAGTCGTTGACGTTGTCCTGGGTGGTGTGCTCGAGCGTCGTGGTCGTCGCATCGACAGTGCCGCACGTGAGTCCCACCCGCTGCGCGACCTTCCGCACGATGTCGGAGGCCGTCATGTTGACGTACGCCTCGATGCGGGTGCCGCGGAACAACCGGTGCGAGGCGTCGAGACCGCGGACGACGGTGTGCACCCCGGCCTCGCTGATGTCGACCTCGATCGCCGTCACCTCTGCCGCGAGCAGGACCGCCGGACCACCCGGGCTGGTCGACTGCAGGCTGAGCTCGACCTTCGCCCCGATCTCGGCGCCGGCCTTCTGCAGCACGATCCCGGCCTCGTCGGAGAACCGGAGCACGAACAGGTCGGGCACGTTGCTGCTGTCGTCGACGTAACCGCCGACCAGCAGTGGCTTCACGTCGTCGGGGAGCGGCGTCCCGTTGACCTTGACCAGGACGGTGTTGCTGAACTCCTCACCGTGCGGCATGGACCGGCCTCCGGTCGGGAGCGGCGAGGCCGGGCGGAGAACCGTTCGTCCCGGTCAGCTCCTCCAGCGGAGGGAGAAATAGCCGGGTGCCAGGTCGCAGCCGCATCGGGTCGTCCACCCGGTTGAGCTCGGCGACCGCACGCCAGAGGGTCGGCGCGCCGTACTCCTGGTAGGCGATCGCCTGCAGGCAGTCCCCGGCAACCACCGCGTGCACGCTGTGCGGCACCAGGCCCCCCGAGGTGGGGTTCTGCTTCGGCGCGTCCCCGGACAGCTCCTCGAGGGTGACCGTGCACGTGGCCCGGATCGGCAGCCCCGTGGCGGTGAAGAGGGTGTACTTCGCCTGCACCTGACTGACGTAGGCCAAGAAGCCGGTCAGCCCGCCCCAGCGGAAGACGACCCACGGTGGTGATGCCTTCTTCGACGTCAGCGACGACTCGGTCGGAACCGTGAGCGAGAAGAGCTTCTCGACGTTCTTCACGACCTCGCTGTCCTGCTTCGCCGATGCGTCGAAGAACAGCTCCAGGGTCAGCTTCGACGGCTGCGACCCGGTGAACTGCGGTGGCGAGGACTTCTTGTTGCCCTTCGCCTCCTCGCGCTTCCAGCTCGCGGACTTCGCCAGCTGCAGCTCCTTCGGGTTGAACTGGAAGTCGAGCTGGAACATGAGCGCCCCTGGTGCCGACAGCGATCCGTCCTTGGACGGCTCGTGCACCATCAGGTAGGCGTGCTGGAGGTTGGGTCGGCCGTTCGCCCCGGCAGCGCTGCCGCCGGACTGGGCCGCGTCGAAGGAGACCGGGGTGCCTGCCACCGGGCTCAGCCCTTCACCTGGAAGCCGTGGTGCGCGATCTCGAGAGTCTCGGTCAACACCTTCGGCTGGTCGGAGCTGAGGCTCGGCCCCGTCCACCGGACCGGCACCACGTCGAGCAGCGACCACTCGGCGACGACGGTGCCGTCGGCCCTCATCGCCTGGATCACGCCGGTCTTGCGCTCGTAGCCCGCTGCTATCGACGACACCCAGCCGGCCAGCTTGGCCGTGTCCGGTCCGAGGGACCGTGAGAGCTTGATGTTCGCGTACTTCAGTCGGCTCGGGATCTGCCACACGTAGGTGTTGTTGCCACCCTCCTCGCGGCTCTCCATCACGACCTCGCAGTTCATCCCCTCGCAGCTGCTGAAGACACCGAGGTTCGCGTCGTCGATCTTCACCATGAAGCACACACCCACCGCGGTGTCGACGTCCTGCGTCACCGTCACCGGAGCTCCTCCTCTCGGACCTCTCGCTTCTCGGAGGTATCACTCATCGCTCAACACCTACTCACCACGGGTCGGTCCGCGAGCCACGTCGCTCGCGGTCGAGCAGGAACTCGGCCTTCATGCGGCGCACCAGGGACGGGAACAGCCGTTGCGCGAGGGCGTCGACGTCGCCGGTGGCGCTGGCGGCTCCTCCGGCGCCGGCTCCCCCGGCCGCTCCTGGGGTGCCACTGCCACTCGTCGTCGCGGGAGGCGTCGCGGGAGGCAGAGCCTCGGCGGCCTGCACGACGACCTGCGGGGCGCCGTTCGTCCCAGCGGTCGGCGGCTCCGGAGAAGGCCCATCCGCGCTCTCGTCGACGGCGGCCTGCACGACCGGCCCCACCGCGGGCACCAGCGGCAGCGAAGGGGCGGCGACCGGGGAGGACTGGCTGCGCGGTGACGACGTGAGCGGGCGGACGGGCGGTGCCGGCGGTTCGATCGCGCGGGACACCACCGGGGTCGGGCGCGCGTGCGGCGCTGGGAGGTCGTGCGACGTCTCTCCGGGCTCGTGCTCGACCGTCCCGTCCCATGTGCCGCTGTCGCCGACCAACGGGACGTCCATCGGCGGGAGCACCTGGAGCGCTGTCGGAGCAAGCGGCGGCGCGGTGACCGGAGCAGCAGGGGCGGTGCCCGGCACGGGACCGGTCCACCGCTGCACCCGAGCGGCACCGAGGGCGCTCCTGCGGTCGACCGGCGGGTACGCCGCCTGACGACCCGGAGGTCGGTGACGTCAGGGCCGATGCCCCACGGGACGGCGAGCCTGAGGACGGTCGCGGAAGGGCCGGTGACGTCGGCGGCTGCTCCGCATGGACCCGCTGGACGCGCACCGCGCGCTCGCCGCTGGCACGCGGCGGGACGACTGCGGCGGGCCGGACCACCAACGAGGGCGAGGGGATGCCCGGTCCCGTCAACGCCGAGGACCGCTGGATCGAGGTCGTGATGCCGGCGGCGAGCGGCAGGGGGGCACTCGACAGCACGGCCGGCGCCTCGACAACCGCCGATGGATCGGGCGGCGGACCGGGGTCGGGGGCGGCGACCACCGCGGGGGCGGTCGCCTCCTCCGGCGTCGCACCCGTTGCGGTCCGCTCCTCGACGGGCGCGGTGCCGTCGGCCTCGCCGGGAGGATCTGTCACTGCTGGCCGGGTCGGCTCCGACATCGTCTCGGGGTCGGCCCGGTCCGGACCGGTCAGGTCGACCGAGCGGGCGAGGTGGAGCCCGGGCGCCGGCTGCGGCGCCGGGGGCGCCACCGTGACGGGTCGCTCACCCGGGCCGGCGCCGACGTCGTCGGCAGGCGGGCCGCCAGGGCGCGTCGGCCCGGTGGATTGCCCGATGGATTGCGCGGTGGAGTGCGGGGCGGGAACCGGGGTCGATCGTTGGATCGCGATCTCGGTGAAACCGCCGTCACCGGCCGGCGTGGGCCCGGAGGCAGCGCGTTCGTCGTACGACGTCGGCGGCGTGGGCACCGCGGTCCCTGGCGCGGCGGTCAACGGCGGCCCGAGCCCGAGGCGTGGACGGTCGGTCGCGCGCTGCACAACGGGGTGCGCCCTCGGGACCGGCACGCCGGGCGTGGGCAGTGGCGCGGCGGCGTCCTCCACGTGCGAGCGCGTCCCGAGCGGGTCAGCCGGGATGCTGGCGTTCGGCGACGGGTCGGCGCCGAGCAGAGGCACCTCAACGTCGGGCTGCGGCTCGACGGCCGGCGTCGACCTCTGCGCCGTCGGACGACGGGTCCTGGTGCGTGGAGGCGCGCTGCACCGGCGTGGGATCCGGAACCACCGAGCGGTGCACCACCGGCATACCGGCCGACGACGCGGTGATCAGACCGGGTAGGGCGAGGGGCTCGGGCGCGATCTCACGGATCCCGGAGACGTCGTCCGCCGGTTGCGGGGGCGGCGGGACCTCGAGGGGGCCGCCGTCCGGTGTACCGGACGGTCCCCCGGCGGTGGAACGCTGCAGGGCCTGCGGCCGCGGCGGCGGCAGCAAGGTCAGCTCGGGGGGGTGCAGTGCCGCTGTGGCGGTCGGGGCGCCGACCCCACCGCCGTCCCCGTCCACGATGCCGCCGGGCGCCGTGTCCACCACCGCATGACTCAGGCTGCTCGTGAAGGACGGCGAACGCCACGCCGACAGCTCTGACGGGAAGTCGGTGGGCCGGGTGACAGGAGCGATCGGCGTGTCGAGCGAGCGCTGGATGGGCGGCAGGAACGCCCATCCCATCGGTGAGGGCGCTGGATCGGCTTGTGCGGAGGCTCGCGCGGCCCCCGCCACCTGGGACGCGGAGTTTTCGGCCGGTCGACGGGTCCACGGCCAGCGCACTTTCAGCGCTCCTCGGCGAGGCGGGTGTTGATGCTGGCGATCTCGCTGACGAAGCGCAGCCGCTGCGGGTGCTCGAGGTCGAGGATGTCCTCGAGGCCCCAGTGGAAGTGGTAGGCGACGTACGCGACCTCCTCGTAGAGCCGCTGGGGCGCGTACGTCACGATTCCCCCAGGCGCCCACCTGCGAGGTCGATGGTGAACCGGTGCGAGCAGTTGGGGCAGGTCACCGCGGCCCGGGTGTGCCCCTCGGCGTTGATCCGTCGGTAGAAGTCCTGGAGGAAGGCCACGTCGCTGGCGAACATGTTCTCCACGACCTGAGCGTTCATCACGCCGACCGTGCCCAGCCGCGTGATCACCCGGCCGAGGAGGACCACCGTGGTGAACGCCGGGTTCTCCTGGACCCGCTCGTCGTAGAGCGGGAGCAGCTCGTCGCGGGCGGTCGCCAGCCGCATGGTGCCGTGCCGGTGCACGACACCGTCGCGGTCGACGTATCCCCGTGGCAGCTCGAAGTCGAACTCCGTACGCATCGTCGTGCGCTCCGGGGCAGCCCCGGCCGCGGCCGGGGCCATGGCCGCGTCGATGACGGGCGAGGGTCCGCGCTGCATCAGGAGACGGTCACTTCGTCGTAGCAGACGGTGAACTTCTCGGTGGCCTGCTCCGCGGCGCCCGCCTTGAGTGCGTTGACCTCGACCGAGCGCACCCAGCAGTTGACGAAGTTGTAGGTCTTGATCGGCGCACCGGCGAAGTCGAGCAGCTGCACCGAGGCGGTCTTCCGGGCGCCGGCGACGTCGCCCTCGGCGACTGTCTTCAGCCAGTCGGTGATCGTCTTGCTGTCGGTGAGGCCACGGGTCACTGTGAACTCGCCGGCCTTGGCGCGGCCGATCAGCTGGCGTACGACGTACTTGCCGTCGCTCGTCTGCTGCTTGAGCTCGATCTTGTCCACCTCGGACTTGAGTCCGCTCACCTCGTTGACCTTGGGGATCTGGATCCCGTCAACCGTCACGATGAAGCCGTTGGCCGCACTGGTGTCGAGTGCGTCGAGTGCCATCCTGGATCTCCCTTACTGGTTATTCGGAAACGAGACTGGTGCCGCCGGAGAACTGCGACAGCTGGAAGATGACGAACTCGGCCGGCTTCACCGGGGCCACCCCGATCTGGCAGACCACCTGGCCGGCGTCGATGCCCTCGGCCGGGTTGGTCTCGTCGTCGCACTTCACGAAGAACGCCTCGTCCGGCGTCGTGCCGAACAGCGCGCCCTTGCGCCACTCGTTGACGAGGAAGGCGCTGATCGTGCGGTTGATCCGGGCCCACAGCTGCCGGTCGTTCGGCTCGAAGACGACCCACTGGGTGCCGGCGAGGATGGACTCCTCGAGGTAGTTGAAGAGCCTGCGCACGTTGAGGTAGCGCCACTCGGCGTCACTGGACAGCGTCCGCGCGCCCCACACCCGGACCCCGCGGCCCGCGAACGTACGGACGCAGTTGATACCCACCGGGTTGAGCAGGTCGTGCTCGGCCTTCGTGATCTGGGTCTGCAGCGAGATCGCACCCCGGACCACCTCGTTGGCGGGCGCCTTGTGCACACCGCGGGTGTCGTCGTTGCGCGCCCAGACACCGCCCATGTGCCCGGACGGCGGCACGTACTTGTTGATGCCGGAGACCGGGTCGAAGACCTGGACCCACGGCCAGTACAGCGCTGCGAACTTCGAGTCGTAGCCGGCGTCACGAGTCCGCCACTGCAGCACTTCCTGCGCGTTCATCCCGGGCGGGGTGTCGAGGATCGCGATCCGGTCGCCCATCAGCTCGCAGTGCGCGATCATCCCCAGCTGCACGGCCTTGAACGTGTCGAGGTCGATGGCCCCGTTCTCGAGCGCGGCGGCGAGGTCAGGTACGGCGACCATGGTGACCTCTTCGACCGCCTCCAGACCGCCGAAGCCGGTGCGACGCGCGGGGTCGCCGACGTAGTCGCCGGCACCGAGGTTGTCGGTCGACGGCGGCTCGGGTGCCGGCTCGGGCCTGGCAAGGTCGACCTGGCCCTTCGCGATCGGCGTCAGCGCGCTCCCCTGGTTGGTCTCCTCGAGGTTGATGAGCTTCGAGGCAGCGTTGACCTTGGTCGCGACGTTGTTGGCCTCGGGCTTGGTGGAGACGCCGTCGTAGGTCTCCGTAGGTTTGCCGTCGACGAGGACCACCAGCTTGAACTCGTCGTCCGACGGGCTCTCGCCCCCTGCCTGCTCGACGCTGAGCTTGATGTCCTTGCTCGCGTTGCGCCCCTTCGCGATAGACGTGACCGTGTAGCCGCCGATGCTGGCCTGCTTGGGCGCGTTGACCGCCTTCGGCCGGCTGCCGTTGCCACTGTCCGCCGCGATCCGCACCACGAAGCAGTTGCCGCCGCCGTTGAGGAACCACCCGTAGACCGCATGGGCGAGATAGGAGTTCTCGACGAAGTCGCCGAACGCGTCCGTGAACTGGGTCCAGTTGGACACCAGCTTCGGCTCGTTGATCGGGCCCTTCGTGGCCAGGCCGACGAACGCCGCGACCGAGGTGCCTACGCCCTCGATCGGACGGGATCCCGCCGGGACCTCCTCGACATAGACCCCGGGCGAGAGATACGTGGGCATGCTGCCTCCCAACGGCTGAGTGGACTGGGGTTATCCAGACTCGCCGGTGCGCGGGCCGCCGCACACGTCCCCGCGGGACGGCCACTGAGGAAGCGTCGGCTGCCCGATCGTGCAAGCCGCACCAGCGAGGTCCTCTGCGCAGGCTGCCGGGCGCGCACCGGAGCATCCGTTGTCCGGGAAGGCGAGCTAGCCGGGTTACCGCCGGTCGCGCTCTTGCACAAGTCGTGCGTGCAGAGCCGCCATTTGGGCCCGGGTCTTGACCGGTGCGGTCGCCGAGTGCTCTGTCAACCAGTGCGAGACCCGACCGGTCAGGTTGGACAGCCTGGTGACGGGTTCGCCCTCGCCGGCCGCGCGCAGTTCTCTCGCCTCGGTCACGAGCGCCGCCGATCCCTCGTGGTCCACGCCGCGCCCGCCTACAGCGTCGGAGCTCTCGCGGACGAACCGGACGACCTCACCGGCCTGGATCGCTGCTGCTTCCGAGCCGCTGCCCTGGTCGGCAGGGGCTCCCTGGGTCGGTGGTTGGCCTGGTGGTCTGCGTTGATCGCGCATCGTGAGGTCCACCCGGGTGATCACCGCCGGCCCGGCGTTGGCGATGCTTTCCTCGCCGGTCAGGATGTTCCGCAGACCCGTGTTGTCGCCCTCGCCGCCCTCGGTCTTGACGTCCGCCGCGCCCTTGTGGATCAGGATGGTCGTCATCTGTTCGTACTGGCGGTCACTGAGCGGCTTGAGGCCGGCCACGTGCTCGAAGATGTTGGAGAGCCACTTGCGCGGCAGGACGTGCTCCGACTCGAGGCTGGGGCGGGGAGTGCGCTGGCGTGAGTGAGGCGCAATGTTGCCGAGGCCTTCGGGCGTGACGACGTGCACTTCGCCGGGGTGTCCCGAGTAGTGGATGACGGTCCAGATGCGGCGCACCATGGCGGTGATCGTGTCGATCGCGGCGAAGAACGTCCGGTTCTTGGGATGGTTGGGGTCGAGTGTCCCGACCTCCTGGTTCCTGACAGCCGCGAAGTGCTCCTCGTGGCGCAATCGCAACGCGTTGAGCTATTCGATGGATGGATACATGTCCGTGCGACCGCTGGCCTGGGCCGCCTGCAGTGCTCCCTGGTGGTGCTGGTCCATGGTGAGACCGTTGTCCGGCGCGATCAGGATCTTGCCGGCCTTGTTCACGGTGAGGGTGTGCGACTTGCCGTCGGCGGAGAACGGCTTCCGGAGCAGGCGGAGAAGCGCTTCCTTGCGAGCCTGGATCTTGCCCGCGATGTACTTCTTGCCAGCCCCTATCTTCCCCTTCACATAGGCCTTGCCGGCCTCGACCTTCACGGGCCGCACACTGGGCGGGACCTGGCGGCCGGAGGCGCGCTGATGCTGAGGTTCTATCGCAAACGACGGCAGCACGTCGCCCGCGACCGCCGAGTACGTCGAGCTGTTCAACGACGGCCGGCTCACGGGGTGGCGCAGCGTCGCGGCGGCGGTGGGCTGGTTCGAGGGCGCGGTCCCGACGTCGGAGTGCGACGAGCTCCGCGCCGCGATCGCTGGCCTCGGTGACGCGTCTCCCGACCCGCCGCCACCCGGGGCCGCGACCGAGACCCTCGAGCTGCCCGACCGCGACCCGCTCGTGGTCTCTGGCGTCGACGGGGACGGACCGCTCGGTCCCCTCGTCGACCGTGCGCGACGGCTGCTCGACAGCATGGTCGACTCCCCGCGGGCAGCCGTAGCCCTGGAGGCCGGCTCGCCGTCCCGGCTGGTCCACCGCGGGACCGACCCGCTCGAGCTCGACCTGGCGACCGTTGCGATGCAGGCGTACTACTGGAAGGGCTACTACAAGCCCGGCGGCCAGGCGTCCGAGGTGCTGGCTGGCGAGCGCGTCGAGGCCGGCCGGGCTGGACCCTCGACCTGCCTGCGCTGGCCCCCCGGGCGACGACATCACCACGCACGTCACGGTCGACTTCGCGATCGTGGCCGGCGGCAATGTCGCGCCGGTGCAGGTGGAGCACCTGCCGGCGATCGCGGAGCCTAGTTAGGCCGAGCCTTCCCCCTTCCCTCGGAACTTGTGCCCCACCGCGTAGTCGTTCGGCGCCTCGTTGCCGCCGCCCAACCCCGAGTTGCAAGCACGGCACATGCCGGTGAGCGTCGAGCCGTTCCCGTTGAAGAACGCGTTTCTCTCGTCGAACGAGTTGTCGTGGCCCGGGCCCGGCGCCAGCCAGTTGCTGATGACCGACGGCTCGTGGTCGATGGTGAAGTCGTAGCGGCTCTCCTTCTCGTCCCGGCGGATCTGGCCGCACTCGGGGCAGAGGAACATTTTGGGTTTGCCGAAGTGCTCCGAATTTGGGGGAATCATCGCGGCCAGCCGGGCGAACTCGGCCCTTCGGAAGCTGCCGCCCGTCCCGTTGGCTTTGTTCCAGCCCCCGTACACCGTCGGGCGGAACAGCTTGCCGCGGTACGGGGTCTTCAGCTCGTTGTCGATAGTCACCCACTCCGAGGCGTGACCCACGTACTTCAGGCTCTTGAGCATGAACTTGCGACCGATATCGCCGAGCAGCCCAGCCGCCTTGACGACCAGTTGGTGGATCTCGCGCTCGTGGGCTGCAGTCACCTTGATTTTGCCCTCTTTGCCGCCTTTGAACAGCCGTTCGGCCTCGTTCAGCACCGGCTTGACCTGGCCCAGGGCCATCTTGAGCTCGAGCTTCGCCGCACTGCCCTTCGGCATCGCATCGGCCTCTTCGCCAGCCTGCTGCAGGAGGAATTCGAAAAGCTCACGCCGCTCCGAGGCCATCTCGATCTTGAGCTTGTCCCGGACGAGTCGGCGTAGAGCGTGTGCCCTGCGCCGTTCATGCTGAACGGTTCTGTGATGTGGATGTCGGGGGTGGCCGTCGGCTGCCCCGAAGCGGCTCCTTCCTTGCCTTTGCCAGGGCGGAGGCGGGACTTGACCCCTTCGACCTTCCCCTTCACGTACGCCTTGCCGGCGTCGACCTTGCCCTTCACGTATGCCTTGCCGGAGGCGATCTTCGCCTTGGCCTTCGCGCCGATTCCCTTGAGCCCCCGGATGATCGGGGCCGGCGAGCTTGAGCCCGGTCTTGATGACGAAGTCGAGCGCCTTGTTGACCGGCTTCTGGAGCGCCTGGACGATCGACTTGATCTTCTCGCCGATGCCGCCGATACCGAGGACGCTGGCGATGAAGCCGATCAGGATCGGCACCATCTGGCTGAGCGCGTCCTCGATCCGGTCGACTACCGCGGAGACGTTGCCCTTGGCGATGTCGACGATGCCGTCGATGACGGTGTTGACGAACTTGATGATCCGCTCGGCGTTGTTCACGAAGAACATCACGACGTCGTAGATCAGCTTGCAGGCCTTGATGAACGCCGCGGCCGGGTTGAGCAGGCTGATCAGCCAGGTGATGCCGGCCGTGATGATCTTGGTGAGGACGAAGTCCTCGATCTGATCCATGATCATCTTCCTGATGTCGCCGAGCTTCTCCATCAGCATCTCCCACACCGCAGAGATGCCGCCGCTGGCGATCTTCTGGAAGATGTCGACCCCGGCCTCGATCGCCGCCATCGCCTTCTCGCCGATCTGCTTGACGATCCGGTTCTTGATGTTGGCCCAGGTGAGACCGAAGATCGAAGCGAGGAGCTTGATGATGCCCTTGATGTCGAAGGTGTCGGGGATCTCGATGCCGGCGTCGCCGAGCTGACCGAAGAGCCAGCCCATCAGGCCCTTCTTGAGGTGGGCGCCGATGTTGGCGAAGAACTTGTTGATGCCGCCCTTCACGGCGCCGATCAGGTTGCCGAGGAAGCCGATCGGGTCGCTGATGATGTCGCCGATCGCCGCTGCGGCTTTCGCCAGCACGTTCTTCAGCATCTCGGCGAGGTCTTGATGGTGTTGATGACGGCCTTGATCGCGCCGATCGCCTTGTCGACGAGGCCCTTGTTCTCGGCCTGCAGCGCCTCGATCCGCTCGTCGAGCCCCTTGCGCGCTTCGACGTACTTCGACGCCAGCGTCTCCACCAGTGCGTTCTGCTTGTCGTTGACGTCGGACTCGAGCTGGTCGAACTTGTCGCCGATGTCCTTGGCGGCCTCGTCGCCGACCTTCTGAAGGTCGGGCGAGAGCGTCTTGACGTACGCCGCGATGTCGGCGCGTCCCTTGGCTATCCGCTGCTTGGCGGCGTTGAGGTCGTCGCCGACGATGCCCGCGACCTTTGAGATGACGCCGTCCATCTCCTTGAGGTACAGCTCGCGGCCGGCCGTGTAGAACTCGTTGACCTTGTCGGGCATGCCGAAGAGCTTGTCCTTCGCCCACCTCAGACCGCCGAGCCAGCCGCCGTACCGGTCCCGCTTGTACGCCGACATCTTGGCGCTCACGAACGCCTCGAACTTGGCGCGCGCCGCGGCCTCCCCTTGCTCGAACGCCGTCTCGACCTTGGGGTCGATGGCATCGAGGATCTTCTTCACGTCGGCCTCGGCGGCGGTGAAGATCTCCTGGACCTTGGCGGTGACCTCGGCGCGCTTGGCCTCGTCCTTCGACTTCGTCTGCCCCTTCGCGGCGACGAGCTTCGCGACGGCGGCACCCTTGGCGCCCTGCATGCCGGTGGCACCTGCGGCCGTCTGGGCGTTCGCCGCCTCCTTGCTGTCGGCGATCGTCGCCTTCTCCTGCTGGCGGAAGTCGGCCGGGCGCCTTGTCCGCGTGCTCGGCGGCCTTCTGCTTGTCGGCCAACGCGCCCTGGAACTCGGGCTCGTTCGACTTGGCCAGCTGCTCTTCGCTGACGTTGGCGTCGGCCATCTCCTGGTTGGCCTCGTGCTTGCCGGCCTCGAGGTTGGTCTGCTCGGCCGGCGCGGGCTTGGGTACGGCGCCGGCGGCCGGGATCGGTGCCGTCTTGCCCGGGTCCTCCGGCTGGAGCGGCGTGACCTCCTTGGGCACGGCCTTCGACTGGTCGGGCGCTGCCTCGGTCGCGGCTTCGATGTCCTTGGCGGAGCCCTCCTTGCCCTGGGTCACCATGCCCTTGACCTCGCCCTTGACCTCGCCCGCCTTCCCGGACTCCTTGTAGTTGTCGGCCTCCTTGAGCGTCTTCGGCGACTTGGCCTCGATCGCGGTCTTCACGGCGGCGATGAACGCCTTCTTGTCGAACGTGCCGGCCTGCTGCGCGTCCATCGAGTCGACCTTCGCCGCCTTGGCTTGGCCGGAGACGTCGTCGGTCGGCGCAAGGGCTGCGCCCTGCGCCTCCTTCGCCTTCGACGCGGCCGTCGGGTGCGCCTTCTTGGCGTTCGCGAATCCCTTGACGCTGCCCTTCACCTGGGCGAACGCCGGGTCCTCGGACGGTTTCACCCCCGGCGGCGCGACGGGCGGTTGCAGGAGCTTGTCCTTCGACAACGGCGCGGGGGCCGCGGGCGCCGCACCGCCGCCGCCACCACTGATCGCCGGCGCCTTGCCCGGCGTACCGCC
>CAVRUB010000006.1:0-37235 GCA_963724275.1 uncultured Actinomycetota bacterium
ACCCAGGCGACGTTGGCTCCGGCGACGTTCACCGGGTAACCGAGGGCAGCCGCTCGGTCTGTGCCGCGACGGCCATCTATCTCTATCCCCGCGAGATCGAGGACTTCCTCTACGGCCACCCCGACATCGAGGACGTGCAGGTGGTCGGCGTGCCGGACGAGCGGTACGGCGAGAGCCTGCGCCTGGATCAAGCTGCACGCCGGTGCCGAGCTGATCGATGCCGAGGCCGTGCGCGCGTTCGCGACAGGAAAGCTCGCGCACTACAAGATCCCGCGCTACGTGCTGGTCGTCGAGGACTTCCCGTTGACCGTCACCGGCAAGGTCCGGAAGGTGCAGATGCGGGACGAGTCGGCCAAGTCCCTCGGACTCGCCTGAATCTCCCGCGACGGGCGGTGCCGTCGTCCGGTAGGAATGGCGGGTGGACTCCATCTCCGGCCTCGCCGACGAATACCAGCAGTTCCGCTACCGCCAGAACCCCATGTGGGCGCACATGTCGGGGGAGTACTCGGTCGCCGGGTCCTACACGGACGTGAGCGCCGCCGGGGAGGAGGCAGCGGTCGCCGAGGCCCGCGAGTTCGCGGCGCGCGCCGAGGCGATCGCCGAAGACGACCTCGACGAGCAGGAGCGGCTGTCGCGGGCGATGCTCGTGTGGGACGCGACCTCGACGGCCGAGCTCGGCGCGCTCCGCTCGGCGGAGTACGGCGCCAACCCCATCTTCGGGGCGCAGGCCTCGCTCGGGATGTACCTGCCGAAGCTGTCGATCCCCACCCCCGAGGTGGCGGACGCGATGGTCGACAAGCTGCGGGGCGTGGCGACGTACTTCTGCGACCTCGCGGACCGGCACCGCGACGGTGTCGCCGCCGGCCGCACCCCGGCCGCGTTCGCTGCGGCCGACACCATCCAGCAGCTCGACGAGTGGCTCACGACGCCGCTGGCGGAGGACCGGCTGCTCCGCATCGGCGCGACCCCGGACGGCGTCGACCGCGGCGCGCTGGTCGCCAACCTGCAGAAGGTGGTCGAGGACGATGTGCGGCCCGCCCTGGCTACCTACCGCGCCGTGCTCTACGACGACGTGATGCCTGCCGCCCGCCAGGACGAGCAGGTCGGCCTGATGCACGTGCCCGGCGGTGGCGACGCCTACGCGACGCTGACCCGCTACTACACGACGACCGACCTGACGCCCGAGGAGATCCACCAGATCGGGCTCGACCAGGTGGCCGAGCTCGAGCGGCAGTACGCCGAGCTCGGACCTGCCGTCGTCGGGACCGATCACGTGCCCGCGATCCTGGCGGCCCTGCGCGACGACCCCGCCCTCCACCACACCAGCGCCGACGAGATCGTCGAGGCATCCAAGGCGGCGATGGCCAAGGCGCGGGGAGTGATGGGCGACTGGTTCGGCCGGCTCCCGCAGTCCGACTGCGAGGTGGAGGCGACCACGAGCGGTGCGATCGCCTACTACTTCCGGCCCGCGATGGACGGCAGCCGGGGCGGCGTCTTCTTCATGAACGTGGCCGACCCCGAGGGGTGGGGACGCTACGAGATCGAGTCGACGTCGTACCACGAGGGGATCCCGGGTCATCACCTCCAGATCGCGATCGCCCAGGAGCTCGAGGACCTCCCCGACTTCCGCAAGACCGCCTTCGTCACGGCCTACAGCGAGGGTTGGGGTCTCTACACCGAGCGGCTCGCCGACGAGATGGGCCTCTACGGCTCGCCGCTCGACCGGATGGGCATGCTGGCCGCCGACTCGATGCGGGCCTGCCGCCTGGTCGTCGACACCGGCATGCACGCGCTCGGCTGGACCCGGCAGCAGGCGATCGACTACCTGCTGGCCAACTCGGAGAAGACACTCGGCCACGCCACCGCCGAGATCGACCGGTACGCCGTCACGCCCGGTCAGGCGCTCTCCTACATGATCGGCCGGCTCGAGGTGCTCCGGATCCGCGGCGCCGCACAACAGCGGCAGGGCGACCGGTTCGACATCAAGGCCTTCCACGACGCCGTGCTCGACTCCGGCGCGCTGCCGCTCTCCGTGCTCGCCGAGCACGTGGCGAGGCGCCTGGTCTGACCGAGCCAGAGGATCAGGATCGTACCTGCGGCCCGCTAGCCGTTCCGGCATGTGCCGAAGCACACCCGCACGCCGCGGAACAAGACGTGGACTTTGGGGTACAGGGTGGACAACGACGTCGGGCGCCCGTCCCGGTGCGGATGGAGGTTGCTGGACCGTGGTGGAGACCTGGCCGGGGTCGGCGTACCCGCTCGGAGCGACGTTCGACGGAAGCGGCACCAATTTCGCCCTGTTCAGCGAGGTCGCCGAGCGGGTGGAGCTGTGCCTGGTCGACGTCGACGAGTCCGGCAGCCGCCGGGAGAGGCGGGTCGACCTCACCGAGGTCGACGCCTACGTCTGGCACGCCTACCTGCCCGAGGTGCAGCCCGGTCAGTGCTACGGCTACCGGGTGCACGGACCGTGGGACCCCGCGCAGGGTCTGCGCTGCAACCCCAACAAGCTGTTGCTCGACCCCTACGCCAAGGCGACCCTCGGTGAGGTCGACTGGGACCAGTCCCTGTTCGGCTACGACTTCGACGACCCGGCCAGCCGCAACGACGAGGACTCCCTCGAGCGAACGATGCTCGGCGTGGTCATCAACCCCTACTTCGACTGGGAGGGCGACCGGACCCTGCGCACGCCGTACGCCGAGACGCTGGTCTACGAGGCTCACGTCAAGGGCATGACGGCCACGCACCCCGAGGTGCCCGAGGACCTGCGGGGCACCTACGCCGGACTCGCGCAGGAGCCTGTCATCGAGCACCTGCAGAAGCTGGGTGTCACCGCGATCGAGCTGATGCCGGTGCACCAGTTCGTGCACGACGACGTGCTGCTGCAGCGGGGGCTGCGGAACTACTGGGGCTACAACACGATCGGCTTCTTCGCGCCCCACGACGGCTACGCCGCCCGAGGTGGCGTCGCGGGCCAACAGGTCCAGGAGTTCAAGTCGATGGTGAGGTCGTTCCACGAGGCCGGCATCGAGGTCATCCTCGACGTCGTCTACAACCACACGGCGGAGGGCAACCACCTCGGTCCGACCCTGAGCTTCAAGGGCATCGACAACCCGGCGTACTACCGACTCGTCGACGACGACCGCCAGTACTACATGGACTACACCGGCACCGGGAACTCGCTCAACGCCGGCAGCCCCCACTCGCTCCAGCTGATCATGGACTCGTTGCGCTACTGGGTCACCGAGATGCACGTCGACGGGTTCCGGTTCGACCTCGCCTCGGCATTGGCCCGCGAGTTCTACGACGTCGACCGCCTCTCGACCTTCTTCGAGCTGGTGCAGCAGGACCCGGTGGTCAGCCAGGTGAAGCTGATCGCCGAGCCGTGGGACGTCGGTCCGGGCGGCTACCAGGTGGGCAACTTCCCGCCGCAGTGGACCGAGTGGAACGGCGCCTACCGCGACACCGTCCGCGACTTCTGGCGCGGCGCGCCCAACCTGGGTGAGTTCGCCAGCCGGCTGGCCGGCTCGTCCGACCTCTACGAGCACTCCGGCCGCCGTCCGGTGGCGAGCATCAACTTCGTCACCGCCCACGACGGTTTCACCCTGCGTGACCTGGTCTCCTACGAGCAGAAGCACAACGACGCCAACGGCGAGGACGGTCGCGACGGTGCCGACGACAACCGCTCGTGGAACCACGGCGTCGAGGGCCCGACGGACAAGGAGGAGGTCATCAGCGCCCGTGCTCGCGACCAGCGCAACCTGCTGGCCACGCTGCTGCTCAGCCAGGGAGTCCCCATGGTGCTGCACGGCGACGAGCTCGGGCGCACCCAGGACGGCAACAACAACACCTACGCCCAGGACTCTCCGCTCAGCTGGATCGACTGGGAGCGGGTCGACGCTCCGCTCAACGAGTTCGTCGCCGAGCTGGCCCGGTTGAGGCACGAGCACCCCTCCCTGCGCCGCCAGCGCTTCTTCACCGGCAAGACGGTCCGCACGTCCGAGGGCGGTCGGCTCAACGACATCGTCTGGCTGCACCCGGAGGGCCGTCCGATGGCGGACGGGGACTGGACCAGCGGACAGCGGGCACTCGGGATGTACCTGAACGGCGACGGGATCGAGGGCCGCGACCGGCGCGGTCAGCCCGTCACGGACGACCACTTCCTGATCCTCTTCAACGGCGGCGACGCGGTGCCCGTGACCCTGCCCGATGCCGAGTACGCCCCCCGTTGGCAGGTCGTGGTGGACACGACCGGGGAGTGCGACACCGAGGCGGCGCTGGCCGCCGGCAGCAAGTTCGAGCTCCCTTACCGGAGCGTCGTCGTGCTGCGCCAGTGGCACGAGCAGCCCGCCGAGGTCGACGTCAGCCCGGCCGCGTCCGTCGCGTCGATGGCGGCCGAGGGATGAGCTCGACGACCAGCGGTCCGGCGCGGGTCCCCAGCAGCACCTACCGACTCCAGATCAGGTCGAGCTTCGACCTCGACGCGGCGCTCGACGTGCTGCCCTACCTCGACGAGCTCGGCGTCGGCTGGCTCTACCTGTCGCCGATCCTCGAAGCACACCCGGGGAGCGACCACGGCTACGACGTCGTCGACCCGAGCCGGGTCGATCCCGCTCGCGGCGGGCCGGAGGCACTGGCCCGGCTGTCGGCCGAGGCGCACCGGCGCGGCATCGGCATCGTCGTCGACATCGTCCCCAACCACGTCGGGATCGAGAGTCCGGCGACCAACGGTTGGTGGTGGGACGTCCTGCGGCACGGTCGCGACTCGCGCTACGCCCAGTACTTCGACGTCGACTGGGCAGCGGGTGGGGGCAAGGTGCTGATCCCGGTCGTCGGTGACGACGACCTGTCCGAGCAGGACGGCCCGATCGACAACCTGCGCGTGGTCGACGGAATGCTCGGCTACTACGACCACCGCTTCCGCTGGCTCCGGGCAGCGACCACGGCGCCGGCGGCGCCCAAGCCCTCCACGACCGGCAGCACTACCGGTTGGTGAGCTGGCGGGCGGCGGACCAGCACCTCAACTACCGCCGGTTCTTCGCGGTCAACACCCTTGCCGGCGTCCGCATCGAGGACCGCGACGTCTTCGAGGCCACGCACGCCGAGGTCGGTCGCTGGTTCCGCGAGGGTCTTGTCGACGGTCTGCGGGTCGACCACCCCGACGGGCTGCGCCACCCGGCGGCGTACCTCGACGACCTGGCCGACCTCACCGGTTCGGCCTGGGTGGTGGTCGAGAAGATCCTCGAGCCGGGGGAGGAGCTTCCCGAGCGCTGGCAGACGGCCGGAACGACCGGGTACGACGCGCTGGCGCTCATCGACCGGGTGCTGGTCGACCCCGCCGGCGAGAGCGCGCTGGGCGAGCTGGACGACCGGCTGCGCGGCGGCGTACCGCGCTGGCCCGACCTCGTCCGTGACAACAAGCGTCAGGTCGCCGAGACGATCCTCAACGCGGAGGTGCGCCGCATCGCCCGCGAGCTGGCACGCGAGCTCGAGGTCGAGCCGGACGAGAGCTGGCGGGCCGACGTCGAGGCGGTCCTGGTCGAGCTGTTCGCGGCGTTCGCGGTCTACCGGAGCTACCTGCCCGACGGGCACCAGGACCTGGTAGCGGCCGCCGATGCCGTCCGCCGGGACCGGTCCGACCTGGCCGCCGCCCTCGAGCAGGTGCTGCCGGTGCTCGAGGACCGGGTGCGTGCTCCGTCGCTGAGGTTCCAGCAGACCAGCGGCATGGTGATGGCCAAGGGGGTCGAGGACCGGGCGTTCTACCGCTGGAGCAGGTTGACCTCGCTCAACGAGGTCGGCGCGGATCCGACCACTTCGCGGTGGCCCCCGACGAGCTGCACGCGGCGATGGCACGCCGACAAGAACGCTCGCCGGCGGCGATGACCACGCTGAGCACCCACGACACCAAGCGGAGCGAGGACGTCCGCGCCCGGATAGCCGTGCTCGCCGAGGACCCGGCCTGGTGGGCGGACACGGTGGACGCGCTGCTGGACGCAGCGCCGGCCCCGGACCCCGGCTTCGCCAACCTGCTCTGGCAGGCGGCGGTCGGTGCCTGGCCGATCGAGCGGGAGCGGTTGCACGGCTATGCCGAGAAGGCGATGCGCGAGGCCGGTGACCGGACGACGTGGACGGAGCCGGACCCGGCGTACGAGAAGGCGGTGCACGCGCTGGTCGACGCGGCGTACGACGACGCCGCGGTGCGGTCGATCATCCACTCCGCCGCCGAGCGGGTGGCGGCGCCGGGCTGGAGCAACGCCCTCTCGGCGAAGCTGTTGAGCCTGACGATCCCCGGCGTCCCGGACGTCTACCAGGGCTCGGAGCTCTGGGAGCAGAGCCTGGTGGATCCCGACAACCGGCGTCCGGTCGACTTCGAGCTCCGGCGCTCGCTGCTCGCCGAGGGCGGTGCGCCGGAGCGGCCCTCGAAGCTCGACGACCAGGGTGTCGCCAAGCTGCACCTGGTGCAGACAGCGCTGCGCCTGCGTCGCGACCGGCCCGGGTCGTTCACCTCGTACACGCCGGTGCGCGCCACCGGGACCGCGGCTCAGCACGTGCTCGCCTTCGACCGTGGCGGCGTGGTCGCGGTGGTCACCCGGCTACCGCTCGGGCTCGAGGCGACCGGCTGGGGTGACACCCGGCTCGAGCTGCCGGACGGACGCTGGCGCGACGCCATCACCGACCGGCCTGCTGGCGCCGGCGTCGCCGGGCTGCTCGACACGCTGCCGGTCGCGCTGCTGGTCCGGGAGGACTGATGGCCTTCGAGGTGTGGGCGCCGCGGCCATCGCGGGTGCGGCTGAGCCTGGGGGACGACGTGGTCGCGATGACGCAGAGCGACGGCGGCTGGTGGACCCCGGTGGTCGACCCGGGCGACGTGCCCGACGGCACCCGCTACGGCTACCTCCTCGACGACGAGGAGAACGCACTTCCCGACCCACGGTCGCGCCGCCAGCCCGACGGTGTGCACGAGCGGTCCGCGACCTACGACCACCGTGCCTTCGGCTGGACCGACCAGGCATGGACGGGGCGGCAGCTTGCCGGAGCGACGATCTACGAGCTGCACGTCGGGACGTTCACCCCGTCGGGGACGCTGGAAGGAGTCGCCGAGCGGCTCGACCACCTGGCGTCGCTGGGGGTCGGCTTCGTCGAGCTGATGCCGGTCAACGCGTTCAACGGCACCTACAACTGGGGCTACGACGGCGTCCTGTGGTCGGCGGTCCACGAGCCGTACGGCGGCCCCGCCGGCTACCAGGGGCTCGTAGACGCCTGCCACCGCGCCGGGATCGGCGTCATCCAGGACGTCGTCTACAACCACTTCGGTCCGTCGGGCAACTACCTGCCCCGCTTCGCGCCGTACCTCAAGGAGGGCCGCAACACCTGGGGCGACCTGGTCAACCTCGACGGCGACGACTCCGCCGAGGTCCGGCGCTACATCCTCGACAACGCGCTGATGTGGTTGCGCGACTACCACGTCGACGGCCTCCGCCTGGACGCCGTGCACGCGTTGTCGGACAAGTCCGACACCCACCTGCTGGAGCAGCTGGCGACCGAGGTCGAGTCGCTGTCGGCGCACCTCAACCGGCCGCTCACGCTGATCGCCGAGTCCGACCTCAACGACACCCGGATGGTGACGCCCCGGGAAGGTGGCGGCTTCGGGCTCGATGCGCAGTGGAGCGACGACTTCCACCACGCCGTGCACGTCGCGCTGACGGGCGAGACCGACGGCTACTACGCCGACTTCGCCCCGCTGGGGTCGCTCGCGAAGGTGCTCAACGACGGCTTCTTCCACGACGGCAGCTATTCGAGCTTCCGGGGCCGCGAGCACGGTCGACCGGTCGACACCGACCCGATGCCGACGTGGCGGCTGGTCGTGTGCGCGCAGAACCACGACCAGATCGGCAACCGGGCGCGCGGCGACCGTACGGCGGAGCACCTCGACCTCAGCCGGTTGCTGTGCGCCGCGCTGCTGACCCTCGGGTCGCCGTACACGCCGATGCTCTTCCAGGGCGAGGAGTGGGCGGCAAGCACGCCGTTCGCGTTCTTCACCTCCCACCCGGAGCCCGAGCTCGCGAGGGCGACGGCCGAGGGCCGGCTCGCCGAGTTCGAGCGGATGGGCTGGGATCCTGACGAGGTCCTCGACCCGCAGGACCCCGCCACGTTCGACGCCAGCGTCCTGAGGTGGGAGGAGGCGTCCGGCGGACGGCACGCGGAGGTGCTGGCCGGCTACCAGCGGCTCGCTGCCCTGCGCCGGGCGCATCCCGAGCTGACCGACCCGAGCTTCGGCCGGGCGAGCGTCGACGAGACCGAGCGGCGGCTCACCCTCGAGCGGGGCCGGCTCGCGATCCATCGTCAACCTCGGCGAGGACGAGTGGGAGGTCCCAGCGGTCGAGATCCTGTTCAGCACGACCGCTGCCGTGCCGACCGGGCCGGTCCCGGGGTCCATCCGCCTGCAGCCCGGGTCAGGGGTCATCGCCCGCTGAGCACCGATCCATCCAAGGTCGAACTGACCGTCATGTCACCGTGACATCAACTTGACTTGACATGACATCACAATGATGTCAGTGTGATGCACATGGACATCACCCCCTACGTCGAGAGCCTCCGTCGCGACCTGCTCGCGGCAGCGGAGAGCGCGGGGGAGGAGGCGCGGCAGACCGCCGAGCGTCTCGGCTACGCGCTCGACCCCTCTGCCCGGCTCGCCCTGATGGAGGCGATCAGCCAGGCCGCCACCGAGATCACCGCAGCGATGCCGGCCGGCAGTGTCGACGTACGACTCGACGGCCGGGACCTCGACTTCGTGGTCCAGGCTCCGCAGGCGTCCGCCCCGGCCCCCCCGTCGCCGCCGCCCCCGCCGGCGCCGCCCGCTCCGGGCGACATCGAGGAGGGGCTGGCACGGATCACGCTCCGGATCCCCGACTCCGTCAAGACCAAGGCCGAGGACGCCGCGGCCGCCGCCGGCCAGTCGCTCAACACCTGGCTGGTCAACCTGGTCCGCTCTGCGACCAACGACCGCGGCATCCATGTCGACGTCGACCTCTCCAGCGTGCCGTTCGGTGGCGACTTCCCGTTCGGCGGGAAGCGCGGCAACCGCCGCGTCACCGGCTGGATCTGACACCCACCCCTACCGTCCCCAGGAGACCCCATGTCCGAACACACCTTCCACACCCCTGAGCCCGTCCAGCTCTACGTCGAGAACGGCAGCGGCCACATCGACGTCACCTCCGCCGAGGTCGCCAAGACCGAGGTGCGCATCGAGGGCCGGCACGCCGACCAGGTCGAGGTGGTGCACGACCGGGACCAGGTCAGCGTGATCGCGCCCAAGAGCCGCGGGATCCTGGGCGACCAGAAGCTCGACATGGACATCGTGGTGCCGACCGGCAGCAGTCTCATCGTCAAGAGCGGCAGCGCCGACGTCCGTGCCTCCGGCCAGCTCGCATCGGCCAAGATCAAGTCCGGCTCCGGCGACGTCAGCCTCGAGCGGCTCACCGGCGCCGGCTCCATCGACACCGGTTCGGGCGACGTCGCGCTCACCGTTGCCGAGGGCGAGCTGCGGGTGCGGAGCGGGTCGGGTGACTTCGCCGCCTCCCGGCTGGGCGCGGCGACCACGGTCTCCAGTGGCTCCGGCGACATCCGCGTCGAGCACGCGGCCGGCCCGGTCGTCGTCAAGACCGGCTCGGGCGACCTCGAGATCGACCAGGCCGAGAACGACGTGACCATGACGACCGGCTCCGGTGACACCGTCATCCGTACGGCGACCCGCGGCCGGATCACCAGCAAGGGCGCCTCCGGCGACGTCCGGGTCGGCGTACCTTCCGGCACGCCGGTCTGGACCGACATCAGCACCGTCACCGGGACCGTCAGCTCCAGGCTGGAAGGCGTGGGGGAGCCCGAACCGGGTGCCGACTACATCGAGCTCCGCGCCACGACGGTGTCCGGCGACGTCTACCTGGCGCCCGCCTGAGCCCGCCTGCGCCCGCTCGAGCACCGACCCGCCACTGTCGGTGGCGACTGCTTGAGTGGACACATCGACCACGAGTGCTCGGCCCATCCAAGGAGAGGAGGAAGCGATCATGATCGAACCCACGAACGAGCTCCGCGTCCGCCAGGAGATCGCGGACCGGATCGCCCGGGCCGACCGCCGTCGGCTCGCCGCCCGCACCAAGTCCGGCAGGCGTGCCCGCCGCGCCGGTCTCGAGTTCCTCTGACGTCGCAGGCGGCCGGGGGCCTGAGCACCCAGGTCCCGACCGCCGGCACGTGACCCCGGCCCCCGCTCCCTCGTTGACCCACCGGTCGAACGAGGGAGCCTCATGATCCGTCACCACTTCGGTGCGCTCGCAGCAGCGGCCGTCTGACCGCCTCTCGGCACCACCCTTGGTCGCCCCCACCCTGCCGGGACGGCCGCTCAACGGTTCCTAGGAGCGCATGGCGACGCCCTCGCGCCAGTAGCCCATGAACGCGACCTGGGCGCGGTCGATCCCGAGATCCTTGACCAGGCGGCGCCGGAGCCCGGTGACGACCTTGGACTCGCCGGCGATCCACGCGTAGAGACCCGCGTGCTTGCTGCCCTCCATCGGCACCTGGGTCGCCTCGACGACTGCTTCGCCGGAGGAGGAGTGGACCGGGGTCTCCCAGAGGTCGGGATCGATCTCGTCGTCGCCGACCTGGGGAGCGGGCGCGGCCGTCCCGGTGAGCCAGGCGACGACGGCAGCGTGCAGGCTGGCACCCCGCGGCGCGTCGCCCCGGGGGAGCCAGGTGACCTCGACGCCGTGGGGTGCGGCGACGTCGCGCTGGATGTCGTCGGCGGTCGGCACCTCGACGAAGGCCGAGCCGGTGGCGTCGGGCGGGAGGTCGCGGAGGATGCCGCGGATCGCCGGCACGGCGGTCTCGTCGCCGGCGAGGAGGAGCCGGGTCGCCGTACCGGGGGACCACTCGATGCCGCCGAACTCGTGGCCGCGGCGCGGTGCCAGCACGATCAGCCGGTCACCCGGCTGTGCGCGCAGCGCCCACTCGTTGCCCGGCCCCGAGTGCTCCCCGGGTTCGTGCACGACGATGTCGATGACGAGCCGGGTCCCGGCTCCCGAGCCGGCCAGGTCCCGGATCGTGTAGGTGCGCATCGAGCCCCGCTCGTCCTCGGGGATCTCCATCCAGGTCTCCCACCAGGACTCGTCCATGCGAGCGAAGGACGGCAGGGCGCCGGCCGCGTTGGGGAAGACGATCTTCATCCGCTGGTCGTACAGCGGTCCGTCGGTGCCGCACTCGTCGAGGCCCGGACCGGCGAGCTCGATCCGCACGAACGACGGGGAGATGCGCTTCGACCGTCTCCACCTCGACCTCGGCGAGGATCATGGGGAGGCTGGCGACGTACTCGTTGGCGATGGTCACGAAGGTTAGGTTAACCTAACCTTCTCTGGACCCGGTCGTCCGGTGGTCAGATCTGGGTGCGGTGGAACTTCAGGTAGGACCGCGACGGCGTGGGACCGCGCTGGCCCTGGTAGCGGGAGCCGTACTTCGCCGAGCCGTAGGGATGCTCGGACGGGGACGTGAGCCGGAAGAAGCAGAACTGGCCGATCTTCATGCCGGGATAGAGCTTGATCGGCAGCGTCGCGACGTTGGCGAGCTCGAGGGTGACGTGACCGGAGAAGCCGGGGTCGACGAAGCCCGCCGTGGCATGCGTCAGCAGGCCGAGCCGGCCCAGTGACGACTTGCCCTCGACCCGGGCCGCGATGTCGTCGGGCAACGAGACCACCTCGTAGGTCGAGCCCAGGACGAACTCGCCCGGGTGCAGGATGAACGGGTCGTCGCCCTCCGGCTCGACCATCCGGGTGAGGTCGGACTGGTCGGCGGCCGGGTCGATGTGGGGGTACTTGTGGTTCTCGAACACCCGGAAGAACCGATCGAGGCGGACGTCGATCGACGACGGCTGCAGCATCGCCGGGTCATAGGGATCCATGGCGATCCGTCCGGCGTCGATCTCCACGGTGATGTCCCGGTCGCTCAGCAGCACGTCGGCACCCTAGCCGAGCCGCTCGGCGCTTGGTCAGTGCGCGGGACCGTCGCGGCGACATGCACAATCGGGGCATGAGCTTTGAGCGCTACGTCGCCATCGGGGACTCCTTCACCGAAGGCGTCGGCGACACCGATCCCACGCGGCCGAACGGCTGGCGCGGCTGGGCGGACCGGGTCGCGGAGGTGCTCGCGCAGCAGTCGCCGGGCTTCGGCTACGCCAACCTCGCCATCCGCGGCCGCAAGCTTCCCGCGATCATCGAGGAGCAGGTGGCGCCGGCGATCGACCTGGCACCCGACCTGATCACCATCCACGGCGGGGGCAACGACGTCCTCAGGCCGAAGGTCGATCTCGACAGATTGGCTGCGACGTACGACGAAGCCGTCGGCCGGCTGACCGCCACCGGCGCCCGAGTCGTGATGTTCACGGTCGCGGACCCCGGGCTCAACCCGGTGATGAAGCTGGTCCGCGGCCGCACCGCGATCTTCAACGAGTGGGTGCGGGAGATCGCCGAGAAGCACGACGCGACCGTGGTCGACTGCTGGCGGATGCGCGACTGGAAGGTCGCCGAGGTCATGGACGTCGACCGCCTGCACCTCAATCCGGTCGGGCACCAGGCGATCGCCATCGCCGTGCTCGACCGGCTCGGCGTCGCTCACGACCTGGAGCCGCTCGCCGTACCGATCCTGCCGGAGCTCCCGCGCCGTGCCCAGCGGCAGGCCGACCTCGAGTGGGCGCGCGCCCACCTCGTGCCGTGGGTCCAGCGCCGGATCACCGGCCGGTCCTCGGGCGACGGGGTGGAGCCGAAGCGGCCCGGGTTGAGTCCCATCGGGTAGCATTCCGGTCGCGCAGTCGATGCGCACGCGGACGTAGCTCAGTTGGTAGAGCGTCAGCTTCCCAAGCTGAATGTCGCGAGTTCGAACCTCGTCGTCCGCTCCGCTGTTCTGGTCGCGCAGCCGGTGGTCGAGGAGGTCGCTCTGGCGACCGTCTCGACGATCGCCGGGGCCGAGCCCCTGGGCGAGGGCGTATCGAGACCCCCCGTCGGTGGTCGAGTAGCCCGAGCCCCTGGGCGAGGGCGTATCGAGACCCCGCAACCTGTCCGCCCACCGGAGTGCTCGTCGACGCCCAGTGCCCTACTAGCCTGCGACGCGTGGAGTTCTCTGGTTTCCCCGTCGCAGCGCTCGACTTCTACGACGACCTCGAGGTCGACAACACCAAGTCGTTCTGGGACGCCAACCGCCCTGTGTACGACGGTCAGGTCCGCGCGCCGATGGTGGCGCTGACCGACGCGCTGGCCCAGGAGTTCGGCGACGCGAAGGTGTTCCGCCCCTACCGCGACGTCCGCTTCGCGAAGGACAAGACGCCGTACAAGACCCACCAGGGTGCGTTCGTCGGCGTCGCACCCTCGACCGGGTACTACGTCGAGGTCTCGGCGGCCGGCGTACGCGTAGGCGGTGGCACCTACCACGCGTCAGCCCCGGAGCTGGCGTTGATCCGCGAGGGCATGGCGGAGGAGAAGGCGGGAGCGCGGCTCCAACGAATCCTGCGCGACCTCGAGCGCGGCGGGTTCGAGATCGGGGGTGACCGGCTGAAGACCGCGCCGCGCGGCTACGACAAGGACCACCCGCGGATCGAGCTGCTTCGCCACAAGTCGCTGCTCGGCTCGATGAAGTACGGCTTCGAGCCGTTCGTCCACACCGCCGAGCTGCTCGACCGGGTGCGCCAGGACTGGCGAAGGCTCCGGCCGCTGGTGAGCTGGATGTCCGAGCAGCTCACCTGAGCCCGCAGCTCACGCCCTGGTGAAGCTGGCCATCGTCCGGTCCGGCTCCCAGAACGCCTTCATCGACTTCACCCGACCGTCGCCGTCGACGACGTACACCATGATCAGGTCGGTCGTCGTGTGGCTGCCGTCGGGGAAGGACGTCTTGATGCTGCCGATGTTGGCGCAGGTGTTGCTCCCGGGATTGGCGAAGGAGTCGTAGATCTCGAACTCGAACTTCGCGATCGGCGAGATCGCCTTCTCCCAGAACGCAGAGATGCCCGCGTGACCGTGGTGACCCTTGCCCTCGGGGTCGAACATCGACGGGCCGACCGGGTCCTCGAGCACGCAGTCCTCGGCGTAGACGGTCAGCCACTCCGCAAGGTCGCCCTTCGCGACGGCCGAGTAGGACCGCTGCGACGCGGTGCGGGCCGGATGCGGATCGGTGGGCGCGTTCCACGCGATGGCGTCGGAGGTGATCATCCGGAGATCCTACGACCGGAACTGGAACACGTTCTAGTGGCGGCCGCCATCCGGCTGTTTCTCGTTGCGCTCACTCGTGGTTCGGGAGTCGTTCACGGGCCGGTCAGGTCGGTCGCGCACCCTGCTGACATGGCCAAGAAGCGAAAGGTCTTCCTGCACGTCGGGATGCCCGGTGCCGGGGACGTCATCGAGGCCGCTCTCGTCCACCACCGCGAGGCACTCTTCGAGCTGGGTGTCGACGTCCCGGTGCGGTCGGTGGAGGAGTCGTTCCTGTCCACCCTCGAGTTGCTGCGCGAGCACAAGGCCTGGGGCTTCGCGCGCAAGGAGGTCGAGGGTCACTGGGCCGACGTGTGTGGCCGGGCGTGGAAGGGCAAGCAGACGGTCGTGATCAGCCTGCCGCTCGCCGCATCCGCGAGCCGGCCGGAGATCGACCTGCTGCTCGACGGACTCGCCGGGATGCAGGTCCACGTCGTACTCACCGCAACGCCGGACGACGACCTCGACGCCATCGCCGCCCGCTGGGGCGCCGCGGTCCGCAAGCCCGAGCGGCTGCACGTCCTCCGGCTCGAGGAGCCGTCGCCGAAGCGCGCGTGGAAGGCCTTCGGCACGGTGGCCGGCTTCGGTACGGCGTCGCTCGGGCTCGCCGGGGTCCCGGAGCCGATCGGCGCCCGTCCGCTCCCCTCGCTCGACGAGGCGCGCCGGGAGATCGAGCGCCTCGCGCGCCGCAACCACAGCCTCGAGCGCTGGCGTGAAGAGAGCGACCGCAAGCGCAAGAGGCTGAAGCGACGGCTCAGCACCGTCGCCTAGCGCGGCGAGGTCGTGCGTCGCTCGTCGAGTAGCCGCGCGAGGGACGAGCGTCGGCGTATCGAGACGCGGTGAGGTGCCTTCGGTCTGGGGGCCCGCGCAGGTGCGGGCGTCTCGATACAGGGAGGCGAGCGGGTGTGTGCCGGAGCGGCCGGGCTACCCGGGAGCGGTTGCCTAGTGGGCCTTCCAGGCATCCTCGTCGGCGGTGCGCTTGGTCACGGCTGCCGGCAGCTCGGCGTCGGCGAGCTGCTGGATCGAGACCTCCTCGAAGACCTCGCGCAGCGAGCTCCGGGCCGCGATCCAGACGTGCTGGAGCACATCGGCGGAGTCGTTGTAGCTGACCGACTCCGGTCGCAGTCCGTAGACCGACACCAGCGGTCCGTCCACTGCCCGGATCACGTCGGCGACCGAGACCTCGGACGCCGGATCGGCCCATCCGCCAGCCGCCTGACTGGCCGCGCTGGGACATCACGACGCCGGCCCGGCGCAGATCGGCCAGGATCGCCTGGAGGAAGCCGTGCGGGATGTCCTGCAGGCGACCGAGCTCCTCGGCGCTGACTGCACGGCCATCCGCTCGTCCCGCCATCTCGATCAGGGCGCGGAGCGCGTAGTCGGACTTGGCGGAAACTCGCATAGGTCCAGTCTCTCAGATTTGTTGATCGGTTCACTTCACATGGGGCGGTGCTTGCCCGGTGCAAGCACCCCACGTATTATTAAGTTACTGGCGAGTAGCCGAAGCGACTGCTCGTGCCGCACCTGTTATCAGCGAAGAAACGGCGGGACCGTGAGCCACTACAAGAGCAACCTGCGCGACATCCACTTCAACCTGTTCGAGCTCCTCGGGCGGCAGGACATCCTGGGCGCCGGGGCGTTCGAGGAGATGGACGTCGACACCGCCAAGGAGATCCTTGCCGAGGTGGACCGGATCAGTCGCGAGGACCTCGCCGCGTCCTTCGAGGACGGCGACCGCAACCCGCCGGTGTTCGATCCCGCGACCAACACCGCGCCCGTCCCGGAGTCGTTGAAGAAGAGCTACGACGCCTGGATGGAGGCCGGCTTCTGGAGCCTCGGCATCCCCGCCGAGATCGGCGGCACCGTGGCCCCCTCGTCGCTGGTCTGGGCGACGGCCGAGCTGATCCTCGGTGCGAACACCCCGGTCTGGATGTACGGCGCCGGTCCGTTCTTCGGCTCGGTGGTCTACGAGAACGGCACGGACCGCGACAAGAAGATCGCCGAGTTCATGGTCCAGCGCCAGTGGGGCGCGACCATGGTGCTCACAGAGCCAGACGCCGGCTCCGACGTCGGCGCCGGCCGCGCAAAGGCCACGCTCAACGACGACGGCACCTGGAACATCACCGGCGTGAAGCGCTTCATCACGAGCGCCGAGTCGCAGCTGCAGGAAAACATCATGCACATGGTGCTGGCCCGCCCCGAGGGCATCGACGGCATCGGCGGCCCGGGCACGAAGGGCCTGTCGCTGTTCCTGGTCCCCAAGTACCACTTCGACCTCGAGACCGGCGACCTCACCGGAGAACGCAACGGCGTCTACGTCACCAACGTCGAGCACAAGATGGGCATCAAGGTCTCCAACACCTGCGAGCTCACCTTCGGTGACCCGCAGATCGGTGGCGGCGAGCCCGCCAAGGGCTGGCTGCTCGGCGAGGTGCACGACGGAATCGCCCAGATGTTCGACGTGATCGAGAACGCCCGGATGATGGTCGGCACCAAGGCCATCTCGACGCTGTCGACCGGCTACCTCAACGCGCTCGAGTACGCCAAGGAGCGCGTCCAGGGCCCCGACCTCACCCAGGCGTCCGACAAGACGGCACCGAAGGTGACGATCACCCACCACCCCGACGTACGCCGTTCGCTGATGACGCAGAAGGCCTACGCCGAGGGCATGCGCTCGCTCGTCCTCTACACGGCGTCGGTCCAGGACCGGGTCCAGCTGGCCGAGAAGGGCAGCGACGAGTACAAGTCCGCCGCTGCGCTCAACGACCTGCTGCTCCCGATCGTGAAGGGCTACGGCTCCGAGCGCTCGTGGACACTGCTCGGCACCGAGTCGCTGCAGACCCTCGGTGGCTCCGGCTTCCTGCAGGACTACCCGATCGAGCAGTACGTCCGCGACGCCAAGATCGACACCCTCTACGAGGGCACCACGGCGATCCAGGGCATGGACTTCTTCTTCCGCAAGATCGTCAAGGACGGCGGACAGGCGCTCGGTGCCCTCGCCGCCGAGATCAAGAGCTTCGTCGAGGACGAGGCAGGCAATTCTCAGCTGAAGAACGAGCGCGGGCTGCTGGCCAGGGCTCTCGAGGACGCCAACACCCTCGTCGGGCAGCTGGTCAACGACCTGATGAGCGCCGACGTCAACAGCGGTGGTGACCTGCGGAACATCTACAAGGTCGGCCTCAACACCAGCCGGCTGCTGATGACCCTCGGCGACGTCGTCGTCGCCTGGCTGCTGCTGCGCAGCGCCGAGGTCGCGATGACGGCGCTCGCGGGCGAGGCCGGTGGCGACAAGTCCTTCTACGAGGGCAAGGTCGCCGCGGCGCAGTTCTTCGCCGCCGAGGTGCTGCCGAAGATCACCGCCGAGCTCGCGATCGCCCAGGCCACCGACCTCGGAATCATGGACCTCGACGAAGACGCCTTCTGACCGACGGGCTGATCTGTTCCGCTCGCCGACCCGGCTCATCTCGACATGAGCCGGGTCGGCGCAGTTTTCGCGCAGAGATGAGCCGGGTCGGCGTACTTTTCGCGCAGAGATGAGCCAGGTCAGCGGAGGTGGGCACGGGCGGCGGCGTGGACGGCGTCGGTGAGCCGGGCGAGGGCGGGGGAGTCGAGGCGCCACCGCTGCCAGAACAGGGGTACGTCGATCCGGTTGGCACTGTCGCGGCCGGGCAGCCGCACCAGGGCCCCCGCCTCGAGGTCGGGCAGCAGCTGCGGTTCGGGCAGCAGGCACCAGCCGAGACCGCGGCGCACGGCCTCGTGGAAGTCCGTCGACGTCGGTACCTGGTGGACCGTCCGCGGGATGACCCCGCGGGCCGCCAGCACGGCGTGCTGCAGCGCGTCCTTCTCGTTGAACACCACGACCGGCATCCGCTCCCAGTCCATGCTCCGCCCGCGCCGCCAGCGCTCGACGAAAGCGGGCGTCGCCGCGGCGCCGTACCGCAGGACGCCGAGCGGCTGGACCGCGCAGCCCTGGACGGGTGCCGGGTCGCTGGTGACGGCGGCGAGCGCGTCGCCACTACGCAGCAGCCCGGCGGAGTACGCCTGGTCCTCGACCCGCAGCCGGAGCGCGACCCCGTCCCAACCGGAAACGGTGGACAGGACGTCGCGGAACCAGGTCGCCAGTGAGTCCGCATTGATCGCGACAGGCAGGCCGACGACGCGGTCGCTGTCGTCGATCTCGAGCCTTGCCTCGGCGTAGAGCAGCCGGGTCTGGCGGCCGAGCCGGACGTACGCCGCACCCGCCTCGGTCGGGCGGCACGGTGCCGTCCGGCTCACCAGCACCTGCCCCGCAGTCGTCTCGAGTGCGCGGATCCGCTGGCTCACCGCGCTCGCTGTCACGTGCAGCGCACGCGCCGCCGCCTCGAACGACCCGTGCTCGGCGATCGCGACGAGCGCCTCGAGCTGGGCGGGCTGGGGAGCCATGAAGTAACTCTAAGGGATATGCAGAAACATTCGCTGGTCTGAAGTCGCCGTCGACCTTACGGTCGTGGGGTGTCCTCCGCTGCCGCCGCCGGCCTGCTCACCGGCCTGTCCCTGATCGTCGCGATCGGGGCTCAGAACGCGTTCGTGCTACGCCAAGGCCTCGCCCGGCAGTACGTCGGACCTGTGGTGGCCGTCTGTGCCCTCTCCGACGCCGCGCTCATCGTCGCCGGCGTCAGCGGCATCGGGGCGATCGTCGCCCACGCAGGCTGGGTTCTCGACCTGGTGCGGTGGCTGGGAGTCGCGTTCCTGGCGACGTACGGCGTGCTCTCCCTCAACCGCGCCCGCCGCCCGGCGACGCTCGAGGCCGCCCGTGCCGGTGCTCCGTCGCGCAAGGCGGCGGTCAACCGCGCGCTCGCGCTCACCTACCTCAACCCGCACGTCTACCTCGACACGGTGCTGCTGCTCGGGTCGATCGCCAACCAGCACGGCCCCGGGGACCGATGGTGGTTCGCGGCAGGAGCGGCCGCCGGGAGCGTGCTGTGGTTCACCGGGCTCGGGTACGGCGCAGGCGTCGGTCAACGGTTCCTGGCGACACCGCGCGCGTGGCAGGTGCTCGACGTCCTCATCGGGATCATCATGCTGGCGATCGCGCTCTCCCTCGCGGTCTCCGCGCCCGCGGTCTGAGCCGGCGTGGCCGTCGCGGCCACGACCAGGTCTACATCCAGGTGATGACCCAGGCGGTCGCGTAGTCGCCGCACGTCGAGTGGACGTGCGGATCAGGCGATGCTGAGCGTCGTTACGATCGCCCGCATGAGCGATGCCGAGCGGTTGGCGACGTACGTCGAGACCTGGTGGCAGGCGATCGGTGACTTCACCTCCCTGCTGGACTCCCTCTCCGAGGAGGAGTGGGCGCAGCCCACGGATCTCGCCGGGTGGGACGTGAAGGCCATCGCATCGCACACCGCCCACTTGGAGAGCCTGCTGGCAGGTGGTCCCGAGGAGGCCGCCGACATCGGCGAGCCGGCGCACGTGACGGGGCCGATGGGTCAGTTCACCGAGATCGGCGTCGTGACGAGGCGGGACCGCTCGCCCGCCTCGGTCGTCGAGGAGATCCGCACGACGACGGCAGCCCGCCACGACGCGATCGTCGCCGACCCGCCGACCGACCCCGCGGCACCCGCGCCGGGGATCTTCGGCCTGATCGGGTGGACCCAGAACACCCTCCTGCGCAACCGTCCGCTCGACATCTGGATGCACGAGCAGGACGTGCGGCGTGCGATCGGTCGGCCGGGCGGCCTGGACAGCCCGGCGGCCAAGCACACCGCGGACTACCTGAGCGAGGCCTTCGGGTTCGTCGTAGGGAAGAAGGTCGCGCCGCCCGCCGGCACCACGGCCGTGCTGGTGGTCGAGGGGAGCCCGGTCGTGGCGGTCGAGGTCGACGAGTCGGGCCGCGGCCGGCGGCTCGCGGACGTCCCGGCGCAGCCCACGGTGCGGCTGACCACGGACCGGGAGAGCTTCATCGTCCTGGCCGGCGGCCGGCGTGCCGCTCGGCCCGGTGCGGTGACCATCGAGGGCGACGCCGACCTCGGCGCGGCGATCGTCGCGCAGCTGGGGACCACTCCGTGAGCACAGGCTGGCGGGTCGCCGACATGCCCGACCAGAACGGCCGGACGGTCGTCGTCACCGGGCCGACCCTCGGCGGACTCGGACACCAGACCGCCCTGGCGCTGGCGCGCAAGGACGCACGGGTCGTCCTCGCCGGGCGGACTCCTGCGAAGGTCGAGGAGACGGCCGCCGCGATCCGGGGGCAGGTCCCGGACGCCGCGATCGAGAGCTTGCAGCTCGACCTGGCCAGCCTGGGTTCCGTGCGGCGCGCGGCCGCCGCGGCGGACCGGCTCGGTGCGATCGACGTGCTGGTCAACAACGCGGGCGTGATGGCGCCGCCGTACTCCCGGACGGAGGACGGCCTCGAGCTGCAGATGGCGACCAACCACTTCGGTCCCTTCCTCCTCACCGGCCTGCTGCTGCCCCAGCTCGCGAAGAGCGGTGACGGTCGCGTCGTCACGGTGTCGTCCCTCATGCACACGATGGCCCGCACGGCCCCGCTCGGCGATCCCCGCGAGCAGGAGGGCCGTTACTTCCGATGGTCGGTCTACGGCCAGAGCAAGCTGGCCAACCTGCTGTTCACCAGCGAGCTCGACCGGCGGCTCCGGGCCGCAGACGAGCCGGTCCGCGCGCTCGCGGCACATCCGGGCTTCGCGGGATCCCACCTTGTCGTCAACGGGCAGGTCGGCCGTGCCAGCGGCGGGATCGCGTCGATCCTCGACGCCGCGGTCAAGGCGGTCTCGCAGTCCGTGGAGGCCGGTGCCGGGCCGTCGCTGATGGCCGCGACCGAGGACCTCCCAGGCGACACCTACTGCGGGCCCGGCGGACCATGGCAGTACGGCGGCGCGCCGCAGGTCGTCGGGCGTACCCGACTCGCCCGCGACACCGCGGCAGCCGCGAGGCTGTGGGAGATCAGCGAGGAGACGGTGGGGCTGCAGTACCCGTGAGTTCGCCAAGCCCGGAGCGGTCGCATCGCGGGGCGGGTTCCCTCGGACGATCGAGCGCGCCCATTCGCGGCTGCCGTAGGGCAGTCATGACGAACGCGCTCACGTAGGCGCACGTCGCAGTCGCACGGATATAGCGTTGAACGGTGACCAACGCTGCGGATGATCTCGTTGCTGCGTACCTACGTGCTCTCAGCACCGCAGACACCGACCTCGCAGTCAGCCTGTTCGCTGACGATGGGATCGTCCGTTCCCCGCTCTACGGACCCCGACCAGCCAGGGAGTTCTACCGGGCACTGTTTGCCGACACGAGCCAGGCGAACCTGATGTTGAAGGCAGTGATGCGCGGCGAAGATCAGGCCGGCCAGACGACCGTGAGCTTCTGGTTTCACTTCGACTGGCGCCTACCCTCCGGCACCGCAGCTCCGTTCGATGTCGTAGATGTAGCCACTCTGGCTCCAGATGGGAGAATCAAGGAGCTCCACATCATCTACGACACGGTCGACGTCCGCCCCGTGTTCGAAGCCGAGGTCCGGCGTTCCTCATGGCGTCGGCCCCACCCTGAGAGTTCCTGAGTACGGATCGGCGAGTGCCGCTTCGCGGCCGTGAGGCGCACGCGTGCATGTCCGTGCAGCAGACCCTTCTCAATGCTTGTTGTCGAGGTTCATGGGTGGGCGTACGTCGACCCGTCGCTACGTGGGTCCGCGCCCGCCGAGACGCGACCATCGGCACATGCGGGTGGCGATCATCGCGTGACCGAGTTCCTCGTCGTGGGAGTGCGTCACCCGCACGGTGACGCCTGCTCGCCGCAGGTCGTCGATCGTTCTGGGGCTGAGATCGGACTCGGCCAAGGCGACATCGCTTTGCGTCCCTGCTTCGAGGCCGCCGACGACGAAGCGAGGCGCGGCAACCGCATCGGATGGTCCGATGCCCGCCGAAGATTGTTGGATCAGCTGGGTGAGAATCTGCGGTTGCGCCCGGCCGCCCATCGTCCCGAGTGCGGACGTGGTGCCGTCAGGGTATTCGGCAAGCACTGGCATCAACGTGTGTGCTGGTCGCCGTCCGGGCGCTAGGAAGTTCGGTGATGTGTGGTCCGCACTGAAGAACGAAC
The DNA here is from genome assembly GCA_963724275.1 of uncultured Actinomycetota bacterium. Classification (GTDB taxonomy): domain Bacteria; phylum Actinomycetota; class Actinomycetes; order Propionibacteriales; family Nocardioidaceae; genus Nocardioides. The sequence goes on from CAVRUB010000006.1 coordinate 22,356, forward strand.
CACGGTTGTGCAGGACGATTCCTGTGCGGGGATCCCGCAACCGAGATCCGAACGAGTGAAACAGCGATTGCATCAATGAGACTGAGGTTCCGTCGCTCGCCGTAGCCGTGATCGCCACCGTGTCTCCAGAAGGCTTGACCGCTTGCGGGACCGTGATGGCTTTCTGAGCCCCGGTGAGCAGGTGGTCCACGTCGGCCGCGATTGCTTCCGGCCGCAGAACGTCGCGGACGTCGACCCTCATGCTCCGCGGGTCGGCCAACTCCCGCAGCCGTCGGGCTTCGCCGAACGCGAAGAGCTTCGCGAGCATTCCGCTGTCGACCTCGACCCCCCGCGACTCGAGGTCTTCGATCGCCAACAGGGTGGTCAGCAGGAGATAGCCCTGGGAGTTCGGCGGTGACGTGAACACGCGGAGCGTCGGGGTCTGCGCCACGAGCGGCGTTTCAACCACGACCCGGTGTGCGGCGAGGTCGGCTGCGGAGATTGGCACTCCGAGGCGGTCGAAGGCGGAACGGAGGTGCTCGGCGACACCGCCTTCATAGAAGTCTCGTAGGCCGCGGTCGGCCAACGCGCGGAGAGTACGGGCAAGGGCGGGCTGGCGTAGCGTGTCGCCAGCACGGAGCGGCGATCCGTCGCTGGCAGACAGAAGCTCGCGCAGCCCGTCATCCTCTAGGCCACCGCACTCGTAGGCGTCCGCGACCGCCCTGCCTAGCCGCTCCCCGACTCCCACACCCTCCCCGGCCAGTTCGATGGCGGGATCCAGGATCGTCGAGAGCGCCAGCGTGCCGCCTGCTTGTTCCAGGAGCCATTGCCATCCTGCGACTGCTCCTGGGACCGTCACCGTCAGTGGACCCACCAAGGGAACGGCGTCCACCGGTGGTACGGCGTTCGTACCGTATGCGCCGCTCGCGTTGACACTCAGCACGCTCCCATCGGGACGACGCACGAGCGCGAACAGATCTCCACCAAGAGACGTCTGGTGTGGATAGACCACCGTCGTTGCGGCCGCAGCCGCGACAACCGCCTCGACGACGTTGCCGCCGACGTCGAGCACCTTCTTCGCGGCGGTGACGGCGAGGTGGTGCGGCGCCGCGATCGCGACAGATTCGCTCACCCTGACACGCTACCGATCGCTACGAGCCGGAGCCGAAGCTGCCGCGGGGCCGGCAGGTAGGGATGTGGGGGGCGCCGCCACCCCGGCTGCCTCCCGGATCGACCTGCTCGATGACGGCACGATCGTGGGGTGTCCTGACTCCCCGCTGGGGGAGATCAAAAGGTGTTGCGGCGGCGGAGCTCCCGCGGACGACCGTCAGGGTCGTGAACCCAGAGATAAGTTGCCGACGCGGCCACCCGTGTCATCCGAGCGAGCTCCGGTGGCCTGAGACGCCGCAGCCGTCCCGGCGGTCGAGGACCGGTCCCGGTCTCATGCCAGTGGTCGAGGGCGGCAGCGCTCTCGGCGTACACCGAGAACATGTCGCTCGGGTCCATGCAATCGGTCATCGGGTCGTCGGGGTCTCGGTCAAGGTGCTCGGACGCCAGCGTGAGGCGCAGCCGGCGCGCGAAGTCGCCGGCGGTGTCGACGACCACGGCGGAGAGCTCCGAGTCGTGGGTCCACGAGCGGCGGTTGAAGTTGTCGGACCCGATCGTGACCCAGGTGTCGTCGACGCTGCAGGTCTTGGCGTGCACGTAGATCGGCGTGCTCCGTCGGTTCTCGATCCCGTAGACGGCCACTCGACCGGGTGCCGCCGCCTCCATCTGTGCCATCGCGCGCCGTCGGCCCTCCAGTTGCGCGAGCCGGTTCAGCCCACCGACGTCGGGATGCAGCGGCACGACGGCAATGACCTTGAGGTCTGGATGGGCACTGAGCGCCTCGGTGAAGACGCCGCCGACCTGGCTGCCCCAGACGTACTGGTCCTCGACGTAGATCAGTCGGCGCGCCTGCTCGACCGCCTTGCTGTAACCGCGCGCCACGCTGCGCTCACCTCCTTCGGCGAAGGCGTAGTCACGTCCGTTGCGCAGGTCCGGATAGGTGCGGAGCAGCTGGACGACGTGCGTTCCGCCCGGCACCGGCGGGGGCGGTGGGCCCTGAGGCGGTAGGGGGTCCGGCTTCGTGTCGAGCCCCCGGAGGCGATCGCGGATGAGGATGATCGGGCTTCGCCGCAGAGTCGTGGGATCCTCCCAACGCTCGCGGAACGTGGTCTCCACGTCGTGCACCGCCGGCCCGCTGATCGCGGCCTGGATGTCGTGCCACGGCGGTGTCGCGCCGTACTCCTCGGGCATGTTGTCGAGGGCCTGCGGGTCACCGTCGTGGTCACGGTCGTCGCGGCGTGAGTGAGCCAGGTCGATGCCGCCGACGTAGGCGATGTCGCGCGAGGGGTCGTCGCGGTGGCGGATGACCACCATCTTCTGGTGGTGCGAGCCGCCCGTCCGCACCCGCATGTCGAGGATCGCCTCCACGCCACGTCGCTGCAGCGCGCGACCGAGGGTCGCGTTCTGCCGGGCGGTGAACCCGATGGCGCTGCTGTGCGAACGCCAGACCAACCCCCGCACGTCGACCCCGCGCTCGTCGGCCCGCCCGAGCACGTCGACGACCTCGCTGTCCGCGGACCCGTTCAGACACTGATCGGCATCGCCCTGCCAGTCGGTGAACAGCACCAGGTCACCGGGACGCGTGGCGTCGATCCGCTCGCACAGCTCGGCGAAGTAGGTCGCGCCGTGCACCAACGGCCGCACCTCGTTGCCCTCCGACCACGCCTCCTGACCGGGATGGCCGTCGTCGATCCTCGTGCACGGATTACCGCGCCCGTCCTTCGTGAGCAGCCACTGGGAGATGTCCAGGGACGGCGAAGCGGTATCGGCCACTATCCCACCCTGCCACCATCGGCAACTGACGTATGCGCGTGCTCGCGATCTGTCGGTTCGAGCGACGGTCCACCATTCGGCCGTTCAGCTCCGTTCGGCCGTGAGCCGGTTGCGCCGTTCCTCCTCGCGCTTGGAGTACGTCGCTGCGCGGATGGCCTCGTCCGATTCGAGGCCGCTGCCCAGAGCGCCACCGACAGTGGCAGCGGATGCGACGAACCAGGCCAGCACGAAGAGGTCGCCGTAGCCGAGTGATGTGTGCAGGTAGCCGCCCATCACGGCGGGGTCGAGGACGAACAGAGCCCACACCAGGTTCAGCAGGTACAGGGCGAGGTAGCAGATGACGACTCCGACGGTCAGGGTCAGCAGCGTCGAGGTGTTGTACAGACGGGACCGCTCCCGAGCCTCGGCGGAGTCCTCGTCGGGGCGGTCCCACAGCTCACCGTCGATCACCAGCCAGCCGACGACGAGGGCGATGGACACGATCGTTGCGACGCTCAGGCGCCACCACGACAAGGAGCCGGCGAGGAGCCAGACCGTGGAGTTGATGGTGGCGATCGCCCCTGTGGTCAGCGCCGCGATGAGGGCGGACTTGAGCCCGGGCACGAGCAACCAGGGACGGTTGGCGAGCACCATCCCGAGGAGCAGCCTCCATCGCCCGCTGAGGCGGGGGAGAGGTACGCGGTGATTCTCTGAGGACTGGGGTTGTCGGCCATGCCGCTGAGGAGCTCGCGCACCGCGTGACGAGCGCGTGCGTGCATCCGGAGCCCCCCGAGTGCGGGCAAGGACAGCACCGCGGCCCGTCGCTCCGGATCTGTCTCGACGAGCAGGTACCGGCTGTCGTCGGCATGAAGCGGAAGCTCGGTCAGTCCGACGACGAGGTCCCAGTCGCGTTGATGGGCTTCTTCGGTCAGTCGGGCCAGTGCGGCCTCGGCATCCTCGCTACCGATGGTGAAGGGCTCGCTGACGATGTCCACGTGCCAGGCGTCCCCATCCTGGTTGCCCGGCGGGGCGAGGTCAGCCATCCGGCGCGCGATTTCTGTCGGCTTGGAAGGGTCGGCCACCAGGCCGACCTGGATCGGCTCCATGTGCGCGAAGTACCCACGGTGCACGCGCAGAAACGGGTGGGCCCCCTCCGGCGCACCCGGCCTCGTCATCCGAATTTCCCGGACCCTGCAGCGTTCCGTTTGTGCCCGGAAGTCGGGGGTACCGCGCCCCGAACGCGACGCCGCTCCCGGAAGTACCGAGCTGGCCGCAACCGGGCGACCATGGCGGAGCAATGGTCGCTGGAGGTGAACCATGCGCGCGATGGTGTACCGCGGGCCCTACCGGGTCCGTGTCGAGGAGAAGGACATCCCGGCGATCGAGCATCCCAACGACGCGATCGTGCGGGTGACACGTGCGGCGATCTGCGGATCCGATCTGCACCTGTACCACGGCATGATGCCCGACACCCGGGTCGGGATGACGTTCGGTCACGAGTTCATCGGCGAGGTGCACGAGGTGGGCCCGTCGGTGCAGAACGTGCAGCCGGGCGACCGGGTGATGGTGCCGTTCAACGTGTTCTGCGGGACCTGCTACTTCTGCGCCCGAGGGCTCTACTCCAACTGTCACAACGTGAACCCGAACGCCACCGCGGTCGGTGGCATCTACGGCTACTCCCACACCTGCGGCGGGTACGACGGCGGCCAGGCCGAGTACGTCCGGGTGCCGTTCGCCGACGTCGGTCCGGGACTGATCCCGGACTGGATGGACGACGACGACGCAGTGCTGCTCACCGACGCGCTGCCGACCGGGTACTTCGGGGCCCAGCTCGGCGACATCGTCGAGGGCGACGTGGTCGTGGTGTACGGCGCCGGCCCGGTGGGCCTGTTCGCGGCGAGGTCGGCATGGCTCATGGGTGCCGGCCGGGTGATCGTCGTCGACCACCTCGACTACCGGCTCCAGAAGGCACGCGAGTTCGCCCATGCCGAGACGATCAACTTCACCGAGCACGACGACGTGGTCGTCCACCTCAAGCACCTGACCGAGGGCTGGGGGCGGACGTCGCGATCGACGCGGTCGGCGCCGAGGCGGACGGCAACCTGCTCCAGCACGTGACCTCGGCGAAGCTCAAGCTGCAGGGCGGGTCGCCGGTCGCGCTGAACTGGGCGATCGACACGGTCCGCAAGGGCGGCACGGTCTCGGTCGTCGGCGCCTACGGTCCGCTGTTCAGCGCGGTCAAGTTCGGCGACGCAATGAACAAGGGCCTGACCCTGCGGATGAACCAGTGCCCGGTCAAGCGGCAGTGGCCGCGGCTGCTCGAGCACATCCGCAACGGCTACTTCAAGCCCAGCGACATCGTCACCCACCAGATTCCCCTCGAGCACATCGCCGAGGGATACCACATGTTCTCGGCCAAGCTCGACGACTGCATCAAGCCCATCGTCGTTCCCAGCGCGGCCTGACCCGGAGGGGCCCGTCATGACCTACACACCTCACAAGCCCCCGCTCGCCGAGAGCAGCGACGAGCTGCGGGCACGGATCCCCGGCTGGGGAGCCGACCTCGACCCCGCCGACCGCCCGTCGGTGCCGCGGGAGCGGTTCGACCCGACGTTCTCCGGCGCCCACTGGGAGCACCCCGAGCAGCAGCCGGAGAAGTGGCCGCGCGAACGGTCGGTGGAGCACACCCAGCTCCCGCCGGTGTTCGGGACCACCTGCCCGCCGAAGGGTCTGTCCGGCGTCATCCGCAAGTTCGCCTACGCGCGGTACAGCGAGGGCCGGGCCGCGCACTGGCTGCTGCTGATCGCCGGGGACCGCGTCGACACCGTCGAGAGCGCACTGCGTTCGTTCGTTCACCCTCCGCCCGGACAACCCGCATCACCCAGACCGGCGTGCTGGCCGAGGTGAAGCGCCACGGCCTGCAGCTCGCGGCTGGGGCACAACCGCGCCGACGTCAAGCACCACTGGATGGATCCCGCTCATCGTCGGCGCCCCATGGGCCGGCGCAGCCGTGGCGACGTACCTCCTGACGAGGCGCTTGGGACGGGGTTCCTAGCCCGATTGACGGCGCGGCACAACACGTCTCGTGAGCAGGCGAGTCTGCCGACGTCACTCGGTTTCGTGCTCCGGGAGATCGGGCCGCGCGTGGTAGTCGCTCGCTTGGCTGATCCACCATGCCTGGACCGTCCTCAGCCCGGTCGGCGGTTCCAGTGTTCCCGCGCAGATGGCCCGGTGCGTCGGGAATGCCGACGACTGCCAGAACAGTGAAGACCCGCAGCGGGAGCAGAACCCGTAGCCGGCTTCCGGCACCGGGAAGAACCAGGTGAGCAACGCTTCCTCGTCCTCGACGCTGATGTCGTCCAACTTCGCCGACGTGGAGGCCATGTGGTGCCCGGTGAACCGCCTGCACCGCTCGCAGTGGCAGTTGATCACCTCTCGGAGCTCGCCCCCGACCGTGTACCGGACGCCACCGCAAAGACACCGACCGTGGGCGCCGCGAACTTCGGACATGCAAACTCACCGCTCTCCCGTTCGGGGGATCAATGAGCCCATGGTGCCACTGGCCGTCGGCGCCGACTGGCGGCGATATGGGGCACACCCAGTGCGCCGTTGCCCGGCGAGTCTGGCGCCGGTCACCCGCAGTTCCTAGGATGAGTTCGCCTGGGGAAAGCTCCATGATCGCGGGCAGGCACGAGCCGAGGAGCACCGTTGTATTGCTTTCCGCGCCGTCAGCGGACCTCGCTCCGCGTGCTGTGTGCAGCGTCGGCGACTGCGCTCGCTGCGTTGGTGCTCACAGCGTGCACAAGTGTTGACAGCGCCGACCCTCCCGGCGACGTCGAGCGCACAGGGTTGGCGGCCGGCGAGGAGATGGAGCTTAGCGTCCTGACGTACAACATCGAGTACAGCGGGGACAGGTCGACGGACGCGGTGATCGAGGACGTCGACGCCGACGTCGTGGGGGTCCTTGAGTCGTACGACCGTCTCCCCAAGATCGCTGAGAACACCGGCTATCCCTACTACAACCTCGGCCTCCAGCTGCTGTCGAAGTACCCCATCCACGAACCCTCGGGCGCCGATGGCCTCTACGCGCTGATCGAGGTCCAGCCGGGCTACGTGGTCGCGATGTTCAACACGCACCTCGACTACGTGAGGTACGGACCGAGGCTCTACCTCGGAGGGATGCCCCTGGCGGATGTGCTCGCCTCCGAGGACGAGGTGCGCACCCGCTCGATCGAGGTGCTGACCCCGAGCATGCAGGCCCTGCTCAAGGAGGGCTACCCGGTCTTCCTCACCGGTGACCTCAACCAGCCCTCCAGCCTGGACTACACCGAAGAGGCCGTCGGCATGCGGAAGGGCGTCACGGAGGCGATCCCGTGGCCGGTCAGCGAGACGCTGCTCGACATCGGCATGCGCGATACGTTCCGCGAGATCTATCCCGACCCGGTCGAGCACCCCGGTCTCACCCACGGCGACCCCGACTTCAAGGAGGGCGGCTTCGGTGACCGGATCGACTACCTGTACGCCGGCGGCCCGTCGGTCACGCGGTCCAGCGAGCTCGTCGGTGAGGTCGGTGGGCCGGACGTCGACCGCGAGTACGAGCCCTGGACCTCCGACCACCGCGCCGTGCTGTCGACGTTCCAGGTCACCCCGGTCGAGCTGCCCCAGACGCTGTCCCTCGAACGCCGGCTGCTCACCGAGGGCGAGGAGCTCGGCGTGCTCCACCACGCGCCGGGAAGCGAGCAGAGCACCATCTCGATCCTCCCCGAGGGTGGGTCGGCGGGCGACGCGCTCATCTCAGAGAGCGTCACCGGCGAGTCAGGCAGGACCTCGTTCGACACCGAGACCCTCGACCCGGCTGGCTACGACGTCGTCTTGGCGAGCAAGGACGGGACCGAGCTCGAACGCAACTCCTTCTGGGTGCGTTCGGAGGAGCAGGACGTAAGGCTGTCGACCGACAAGCCGACGTACGCCGTCGGTGAGCCGATCGAGGTGACGTGGGACGACGGGCCCGCGAACCGTTGGGACTGGATCGGGGTGTACGAGGCCGACGCCGCCGACCCCAAGCAGGACGACTACCTGTTGTGGGGCTATACCGGCGGACACGACGCGGGCGCGCTCCCCCCGACGGTCTTCGGGGCCATGATGATGGGGCCTGATTCCCAGGGGCGTCCCTGGCCGCTGCCCCCGGGCGACTACCGGATCCACTACCTGCTCGCCGATCAGTACAGCTCCGCTGGGTACGTCGAGGTGACGGTGGAATAGGCGCCCCGGGACGCACGCGCTTTGCGAGGGTGTGCGGACGCGCGCGGTCGTGATCGACCCGTCCCGGTCCCGGTCCCGGTCCCGGTCCGAGGTGCGAGGGGTGCCGAGACCGTCCGTTCTCGCCGGCGCTGTCGTCGTCCGTGTCTAGGAGCCAGACTCGATGCGTGCGTCATGTCCAAGCACGGAGCAGACCGGCCAGCACGTCGGGCCAGTGGCCATCGCAGACGCCGAGGTGTCCCTCGCCGGGGAGGATCTCCAACTGCGAGCTGTCGATACGGTCGGTGTACCAGCGTCCATGGGTGGGTGGGCAGATGTCGTCGTCCTCGCCGTACCAGAGCATGGTCGGGGCCAGGACGTCGCGCGGGTCGACGTCCCAGGATCCTCCCCACGCGAGGTTGTCGGTCACATAGCCATCAGGACTGTCGAGAATGACAGCAAGGTTGGCGGCCCAGAGCGCACGGTACGCGTCGTCGCGAGTCAGTGGCCCACTCAACTGATCGGTGAAGAACGCGTCGACCCGGGCGTCGTCGTCGAGACCGGCCAGGGTGCCCATGTCTCGGGCAACGGCGTGGTGGTAGCCGGCCGTGGCGCCGGCGGTATCTCCCGCATCGTGCTGCGCAAGGAAGCCCCGCTCCTCGCGATCCTTCTCCGACGGCTCGTTCAGGACACGCCACGGCCCGACGCCGCCTGCCACCCCGACCGCGCGCACGGCGTCCGGATCTGCAATCGCCGCCGCGATCGCGAACGGGCCTCCACCGGAGATGCCGTGCACGGCGTACTCCTGCAGTCCGAGCGCGGTGGCGAGGGCTGCGGTGTCCCGTCCCGTGGCCAGCAAACTCGGGACCGGTGTCCTTGTCGAGCCGCCATAGCCGGGCCTGCTCATCGCCAGCAACCTCACGCGGGCCCCGACGGCCGCCTCGTGGCCGTACCGCCCCATCACCCGGCACGAGGGCGTGCCGGGGTGCACGACCACTGGACGCCCTCCGGGGTCACCGCCGTCCCAGTACTCGAGCACGCGACCGTCCGGCAAGACGCATTCCGCGTCCCGACCAGGTCCACCCATGACGCGAGGCTACGCCGGCCGATCCGCTGAGCAGCGTGCCACCGATCATCGGGACCCTACCGGCGCCCATCCCCTTGCTCAGTCGGGAATCAGACGCTTGAGTGAACCTATGACCGTCCCGCTCTACTGGCGCGACCAATCGTTGATGAACTGGACCGCCACCGTGCTGGCCTCGTCGCCCGATGCCGTCGTTCTCGACGAGTCCGCCTTCTACCCCGGAGGTGGTGGCCAGCCGGCGGACGTCGGCCAGCTTGAGTGGGCGGGGGTGTTCACCCGCATCGACGGCGTCACCGCCGCAGGCCTGGTGCCAGCCGAGGGCGACCCTCTGCCCGCGATCGGCACGGTCGTCCACGCACGCCTGGACGACGTCCGGCGGCGCCAGCTGATGCGCACCCACTCGGGTCTCCACGTGGTGTGTGGAGTGGTGTACCGCGACTTCGGCGCGCTCGTGACCGGCTCGAACATGGAGCCGTTGCTCGGACGCATGGACTTCAACCTCACAGAGGTGCCCCCCGGCTTCAAGGACGACCTCGAGCGCGTGGTCAACGAGGAGGTCGCCCGTGACCGCGCCATCTTCGATCGCGTCGTAACCCGGGAAGAAGCGATGGCCGACCCGGACGTCATGCGAACCGCGAAAGACCTGATCCCGCCCGAAGTCGATGAGATTCGCGTCATCGACGTCGACGGCCTCGATAAGCAGGCCGACGCCGGAACCCACGTCGCCTCAACCCGACAGATCGGCGAGGTGCGGATCGTGAAGGTCGAGAACAAGGGCAAAGGCTTTCGACGGGTGCGGATGGGTCTCTCTGCGTGACTCCGGGGACGTGGCGATACGGGACCGGTTACGACGGCAGGCTTAGGGGTGGCATCCTCGGTGGGTGGTCGATTCCGACACCTACCGCTCACTCGCCGAGGCAGCGTGGCGGTGGGTGCTGACGCAGGTACGGGGCCGGGGGAGCGACTTGTGGCTTCCGGAGTACCCGGCACAGAGGGCGCCCGGTGACTATCCCTACGGCATGCACTCGGGCGTCGGAGGGCTCGCGCACGTGATCTCTGAGATCCGGCTTTCGCGTGACCTGACGCGAGAGGAGGTGGCCTTGGGCGAGGGGATCGCTGCGACCCTGGTACGCCGCATCCCGGGCACGACCCAGTACGACTACTTCGACGGCCTGGTCAGCACGATCGGGGCCCTGACCGCGCTCGGTGCACCTGGATCCGAGTTCGCTGTCGCCGGGCTGCTGGACCTGGCGACCCCCGACGGCTGGCAGCCAGCCTGGTTGGATCCCGACCGCACCCTGCCTGACGCTCGCTGCAATGACGTCACGCTGGGGACCGCCAGCGTGCTGCTCGGCGCAATTTGGGCGATGCGCGACGACGTGCCGCGAGCGGTCGAGCTGGCCGAACGAGCGAGCACGATGTTGGTGAATGAACAGGTGGAGACCTCAGCGGGTCTCGACTGGGACTTCATTCCCGCACGGTTCCAGCGGGAGCCGCGCGGTCAGATGCCGAACTGGTCCCATGGACTCGCCGGCATCGCCGGATCGCTCGCTGCCGCGGGGATCGGGCTGGGACGTCCCGACCTGGTCGACGCCGCCCGTCTTGGCGCCGAGCATCTGGTCACCCTCGCCGACACCAGCGACGGCGGGATGCGCCTGCCGCGCGAGATCCCGGGTCGGGAGGGATCCGACACCTACACCTACACCTGGTGTCACGGGCCGACGGGTACGTCGTTGCTCTTCGCGGCGCTCGACCGCGCAGGGACCGCCGGGGTGGCGGGTCGCTCGACGTACGACTGGGAGCGCGCCTGCCTGCACTCCCTGCGCGAGTCGGGCATCCCCGAGCGCCGCTACCCCGGCTTCTGGGACAACGACGGCCGCTGCTGTGGCACGGCGGGTGTCGGCGACGTGGTCCTCAACGTCTGGCAGCGGCACGGTCACGACGAGGACCTCGCCTTCGCGGTCACGCTCGCCGACGCGGTCGTCGACCGCGCGATCCACGACGATGAGGGCCGGGCCTACTGGCGCTTCGTCGAGCACCGCAACGAAGACCCACTGCTGCCGCCCGGTGTGGGCTGGATGCAAGGCGCGGCTGGCATCGCGGCCTTCCTCTTCCGCGTCGCGCGCCTGCTCGACCACGGCCGCGACGCCGACGCCGTCGCCCGGATGGACACCTGGTGGGCGCTGCCCGCCTCCTGACGCTCCCTTGACCCCTGCTGCCTAGCGAGTGCGAACGCCGCCGACGCAGACTGTCCAGCATGGCGAGATTCGAGGATCAAGACATGACGGACGCCGAGTTCCGCGAGTGCGACCTGACCCGGGCCCGTCTGATCGGGGTGGTGATGGAGGACGCTGTCATCGACGGGCTGGTCAGCAATCTGGTGGTCAACGGCGTCGAGGTGATGTCGTACGTCGAGGCCGAGCTGGACCGGCGACACCCGGTGCGGCCGCTGATGCGATCGGCCGACCCGGCCGATCTGCGGAATGCCCAGCGGCACCTGCAGGCCCTGTGGGCGGCAACGGTCACGCGCCTCCGCAGCACGGCCCGGGGGTTGGAGCATCAGCGTGTCGGCGGCGAATGGTCGGCGGTGGAGACCATGCGCCATCTGGTCTTCGTGCACGACTCATGGTTCCGTCGCTGCTGCCTTGGATCAACCCAGCCGTTCACCGCAATCGGGTTGGCACCGGACTTCGTGCCTGACCAGGAGGAGCAAGGCCTGGATCGAACGGCGGCACCTGGCCTCGACCAGGTGTCGACAGTGCGAGACGAGCAGGCCGCCGAGCTGGAGCGATGGTTGGCGGGAGTGACGGTTGATGAGCTGTCGGCGGTCGCGCCGGTTCCTGCCGGACCGGGCTGGCCGCCGTACGCTGCGGGGAAGACGGTGCTCGAGTGTCTGCACGTGGTCCTGAACGAGGAGTGGGCGCATCACGGGTTCTGCGTGCGCGACCTCGATCTGCTGGAGGGATGACCGCGCGCCTTGGGGCCAGTCGCGGCGCTGTGGCCCTGACGCTGTGGCCCTGACGCTGTGGGCCTGACGTCTGGTGCTGGTCAATCGCATGATCGGGCGAGCATCATGACCGCCATGACCCGTTACGGCGCGCAGTACGGCCCTGACATCACCTTCCTCGGCGTCCCTTCATGCGACCTGGCCGAGGAGTCGACGTACTCCGATGCAGACGTGGTGATCGTAGGCGCGCCGTTCGACGGCGGCACCTCGCACCGGCCTGGCACGCGCTTCGGCCCTCAGGCGATCAGGATGACCGACTACCTCGCCCATGACGGGTCTCGACCATCGCTGGCGTTGCGGACCGACGGGCTCAAGGACCTGAGGGTCGTCGACGCCGGCGACGTCGAGATGCCGCCGGGGGACATCGAGAAAGCACTGGGGGTGCTGGAAGCGGCCGTCGAGAAGGTGACCCGCTCGGGCGCGATTCCCGTCGTCCTGGGTGGTGACCACTCGATCGCGTTTCCTGACGCCAAGGGGGTGGCCAACGTGCTGGGGCATGGGCGGGTCTCGATGATCCACTTCGACGCCCATGCGGACACCGGTGACATCGAGTTCGGCTCGCTGTGGGGACACGGCCAGCCGATGCGTCGCCTGATCGAGTCGGGCGCGCTGCGAGGTGACAGGTTCCTGCAGGTGGGCCTGCGCGGGTACTGGCCTGGCCCAGAGACGCTCGACTGGATGGCGGAGCGACGTATGCGGTCCTTCGAGATGACCGAAATCGTCCACCGCGGCCTGGCGACAGTCCTGACCGAGGCGTTCTCGATCGCCATTGACGAGTGCGACGGTGTCTTCCTGTCGGTCGACATCGACGTCTGCGACCCGGGCCATGCGCCGGGTACGGGCACGCCGGAGCCCGGTGGTCTGACCGCCCGAGAACTGCTCGACTCGGTGCGTCGCATCTGCCTCGAGCTCCCCGTCGTCGGGGTCGACGTGGTGGAGGTCAGCCCGCCTTACGATCACTCCGACATCACGGCTGCCTTGGCCAACAGGGTCGTGCTCGAGGCGCTCTCGGCGATCGCGCGCAAGCGTCGCGACGAGCGAGACGGTACGACGTGGGATCCCGCCCAGCCGCTGCTTCACGGCCGTCCTATAGGAGGCTGACCCGGATCGGCGGTGGTGCGGATACTGCGACCGGGCTGGATCCCGCGCCGCGCGCTGTGGTCATCCCGCCGGGAGGTTGCTGAGGATCAGCGCGGCGTCGTCGTTCTCGGGGTCGAGGTCGAGAGCGCGTTGGAGAAGGCTCTTCGCCAGGTCTGGCTGTCCGTCGACCTGATGGGCCCAACCGGTCATCGTCCAGGCCATGGAGGAGCTCGGACGCAACGCGGTCCACAGGCGCAGGAGCGGCCAGACCAGGCTCGTGCGATGCAGCTCGATCGCTCCCCACACGGCTTTCTCGAACTCGTCGTCGTCGAGGTCGTAGTCGGCTGGCTCGGCCGCGGACAGTTCGTGAAAGCTCGCTGCTGCCGCGTCCGGACCCGAACTGGCCAGCATCCTGGCGACGGGACGGACGACCGGGGGCAGCAACCCGCGCAGGGCGGTCAGGCCTTCGCCGAGATCCTCAGGCGTCGCCGGGGAGTTCGTCGAGGTGGCTGGATCGGCGAGGGCGACGTCGAGCGCTGCCTCGACGACTGCCCAGGTTGGCACGGTGTTGGAGTTGGCCAGGACGACGACTCCAGTGCGCCGCTCAGGGACCAGCACGAGCCGCGAGCCGAACCCAGGGTCCGCTCCGCTGTGACCAAGCACCCGGTGCCCGCGATAGCTGCCCACGGCCCAGCCGTTCCCCATGAATTCCTCCCACGGGGGGTCACCCACCGGCACCACCGGTTGCCACAACAGGTCGAGCAGCACCGGGTCGAGTCGCGCCCACTGACCTTCGCGCCTCCCGGGCGCCACCTCGGCGGGTTCGAAATGGGCGACCATCCAGCGACACATCTCGACCAGGTTGGAATGCAGGCTCGAGCTGGGAGCATGGCGCCTCGTGTAGGGATAGACGCCCTCGGGGACCGACAGCGGCATACCGACGTGGGGCGACGCAGCCCGGTCCGCGGGGACCTGGCTGCGGAGGAAGGTGCTGTCCCGCATCCCGAGCGGAGTCAGGACCAGCCGTCGGACGGCCTCCTCGAACGTCGTGCCGGTCACCCTGGACAGCAGCAGCCCGAGCAGCTCGAACCCGGCATTGGAGTAGGAGAACCCCGAGCCGGGCTCCGCCTTCAAGCGCCAACCCGACAAGCTGCGAGCGAACTCGCTGAGCGCGTCGTCACCTAGCTTCGGGTCGTGCCAGCCGTACTCCGAGACATCCGGGAGACCACTCGTATGGCTCAACAGGCCCCGGGCTGTCACCTCTCCCGCGCGGCCGTCGGCCAACGTGAACTCGGGCACCCATACGTTGATCGGAGCATCCAGGTCGAGCACCGGCTCCTCGGCGCCCCGAGCGGTCGCCATCGACACGACCGCGGTCGCAACGAACGGCTTCGACACCGACGCCAGGTGGAACATCGTCTCCGGAGTCACCGACGCACGGGTGCCGACGTCACGGACGCCGAAACCACGCGAGACGACCTCTTCCTCCCGCACCACCGCAACCGCCAGGCCGGCCACCTCGTGGGAAGCGAACAGCCTCTCGATCAGCGGCCACAGGCGTTCCTCCGTGCATGCCCGAAGACCGACTGGATCCTCATCCACGTCGCGACCCTACGCCGACTGCGCCCTCCTC
>CAVRUB010000007.1:0-30688 GCA_963724275.1 uncultured Actinomycetota bacterium
CGGTGGCACGCAGTCGGCCCGACACCCACAGCTCGTGCCAGATCCACAACAGCTTGGCGGAGACGCCGATGATCGACGAACGGACCTCCAGGTCATTGTCCGCCGAGATCTCCTCGAGGTACCGGATGTGGGCCTCGACCGTGTAGAGGGACGCGTTGTTCGCCGATTGGTAGTGCGGGCCGAGCCCGACGGCGTCCATCACCGCGTCGGTGGCATGACCGAGCACCAGGACGTAGTAGGCCTCGGAGAGGTGGCCGTTGTAGTCGATCCAGGCGTCCTGGACCGGCTCCCGCCAGATCGAGAAGGTCACGCCCGACCCATCATGCCCGGCCATCATGCTCGGCCCAGCGCCCGCAGGATCGCGATCACCCCACGGTCCCGCTCGGCCACCAGGTCGTCGATGGTCCGGCCGCCCGCCTCCCGCTCGCAGCCCTCGACCACGGCGTCGCGCAGCTCGGGGGTGAGCTCGGCGGCCTGCAACCGCGTCCACGGCGACTCTAGCGAGGGTCCGAAGTGATCGAGCATGTGCGCCATCCCGCCCTGTCCCCCGGCCAGGTGAAAGGTGAGCATCGGGCCGTGGATGGGCCAGCGCAAGCCAGGACCATCGGTGATCGACAGGTCGATCTGCTCGACGGTCGCCTCGCCCGCAGCGACCATGTGCAGCGCCTCGCGCCACAGCGCCTCCTGGAGGCGGTTGGCGATGAAGCCCGGCACCTCGCTGTCCATGGTGATGACCGACTTGCCGGCGTGCCGGAAGAACGCGGCCGTCCACTCCACCACGTCGGGCGCGGTCCTGGTGCCGCCCACCACCTCGACCAGCGGGATGAGGTACGGCGGGTTGAAGGGATGCCCGACGACGGTGCGCTCCGGGTGCGCGCACTTGTCCTGCATCTCGGTCATCCCGTAGCCCGAGGTCGACGAAGAGATGACGACGTCCTCCGGCGTGACGGCGTCGATGTCGGCCAGCAGCGTGCGCTTGAGCTCGAGTTCCTCCGGCGCGCTCTCCTGGACGAAGTCGGCACCGGCGCAGGCCGTGGCCAGGTCGTGCTCCACGACGAGGTTGTCCGTGCTGGCCCCCTCGGCGAGTCCCAGCTCGGTGAGCGCCGGCCAGGCCTGGCCGACCAGGTGCCGCAGCCGGGCTTCGGCGTCGTCGGCCGGGTCCCAGGCGACCACGCGGTACCCGCGAGCCAGGAAGTAGGCGACCCAGCCGCCGCCGATCACGCCTGCGCCGACGCAGGTGACCGTCCGAACCTCCTCAGGGGCGGCCCTGGCCATCGCGGTCATCGCGGCTTCAACGCGAGGATCTCGCGCCCCTCGTCGGGCGTGGCCACCTTGGCGCCCATGCTCTCCACGATGGTCCGCGCCCGCTCGACCAGCTGCGCGTTGGTCGCCTTCACACCCTTGCTCAGGTAGAGGTTGTCCTCCAGCCCGACCCGCACGTGCCCGCCGAGCAGCACCGACTGCGCCACCCACGGCATCTGCATCGGACCGAGGGCGAACGACGCCCAGACCGCACCCTCGGGGATCTGGTTGACCATCGCGGCCAGGGTCAGCGGGTCGGCCGGCGCGCCGTACGGGATGCCCATGCACAGCTGGTACATCGCCGGGGCGTCGATGAGCCCCTCCTCGACGAGGGTGTTGGCGAACCACAGGTGGCCGGTGTCGAAGATCTCCATCTCGACCCGGACGCCGAGCTCCTGGATCTTCTTCGCCCCCTCCCGCAGCATGTCCGGGGTGCTGACGTAGACCAGGCTGCCCTCGCCGAAATTCAGGCTGCCGCAGTCGAGCGTGCAGATGTCGGGGAGCAGCTCCTCGACGTGGGGGAGCCGGTCGACACCGCTCACCAGGTCGGTGCCCTCGACGAACGTCGTGGGGTCGCTGCGGGTCGAGCACCAGGTCGCCGCCCATCCCGGCGGTGGTGTTGACGATGACGTCCACGTCGGAGGCCCGGATCCGCTCGACCACCTCGCGGTACAAAGCGACATCCCTGAGACCCCTTCCCGGTCTCGGGGTCGCGCACGTGGACGTGCACGATCGTGGCCCCCGCCCTCGCCGCAGCGATACCGGACTCGGCGATCTGCTCAGGCGTCACCGGCACGTGCTCGGAGCGACCGACGGTGTCACCGGCGCCGGTCAGGGCGCAGGTGATCATGACGTTGCGATTCATGGGGAGGTCTCCTTCTGTGTCAGCGCATCAAGCAGGGCGTGCAGGCCGAGATAGCTGAGGTCGCGGGCTTGCCGGTCGACCAGGAAGTCGTCGTAGGGCCACTGCGAGGTCTTCACGACAACGGCGCCGGTGCCGCGGTCGGCGCACGCGAACTGGCCTCGGCTCCCGTCGGCGGTCAGCCGCCCACCGTCGGCGTCCATCGGCCACCAGTGGTAGCCGAAGCCGGCGTGCGTGGTGATGTTGCTGGGCAACCGGCCGGGCGCCAGGAAGGGGTACGCCGGACGCGCGGCGGCCTCGACCCAGTCCGGATCCAACAGCCCGCCGCCGTCCACGGCGAGCAGCGCCATGCGCGCCCAGTCCCGGGCGGTGGCGGCCAGCCCGCCCCCGGCCATCGCCACTCCGGTGCCGTCCACCGCGACGGCCGCATCGCGGCCGCAGCCGAGGTCCTGCCACAACCGCGCGACGTCCTCGGGGTACGCGCGGCCGGTGGCGCGCGCGCGCACCCAGTCGAGCACCTGGGAGTCGGCGGTGCAGTAGCTGAACCGGATGCCGGGAGCCACGCCGGCCCCGACCTCGCGGAGCAGGGCGCGGGAGTCGCCGCTGGTGGCGAAGCAGCCCAGGAGACGGGAGGCGAGGCTGTCCGGGTCCCGGTGGTCCTCGACCCACTCGACGCCGGTGGTCATGGTGAGGACGTCCAGTACGCAGGTCCCGTCGTACCCGGTGCCGGAGAGCTCAGGCACGAGGTTGATCACCTCGTCGGTCAGCGCCAGCGCACCCTCGCTGACCGCGCGGCCAACGAGGTGGGCCAGCACCGACTTGGTCATCGACGCACCCAGGAAGAGCGTCTCGGGCCCCAGCCCCTCGGCGTACCACTCGTGGACGATGGTTCCTCCGTCCAGCACCAGCAGCGAGGTCGTCGAGGTCTCCTCAACCCACTCCGCGAGCCCGCGGGACGTGCCGGCGCCGACCACCTCCACCGCCAGGTCTCGCGCTTCCGACGGCAGCGCGCGGCCGTTGCTGGCCGGCACCGGGACGTGGCGCCACCCCGGTTCGTGCTGCGGGTCGGTGAACGTGACCCCGGCAAGCCGGGACCCAGCGGTGGACGTGGGCACTGACGTCAGTCGATTCTCGGGCTCTTGGAGAGGAGCTGGCGGGTGTACTCCTCCCGCGGGGTCTCCATCACCCTCACGACCGAGCCGGCCTCGACGACGCGGCCGGCCTGCAGGATCTCCACCCGCGCCGCGATCGACCGGACCAGGGCGAGGTTGTGGGTCACGAACAGCATGCTGATGCCGCGCTGCTGCCGGAGTCCCTCCAGCAGGGCGACGATCGAGCCCTGCACCGACACGTCGAGGGCCGAGGTGATCTCGTCGCAGATCAGCACGTCCGGCTCGGCGGCCAGGGCCCGGGCGATCGCCACCCGTTGGCGCTCGCCACCTGAGAGCCGGTGGGCCTCGTACTTCAGCATCCTGGGCCCCAGTGCGACCTGGTCGAGCAAATCGATCACGCGTTCCTTGGCCTCCTTGCCCGAGGCGATCCCGAAGAGCTCCATCGGCCGCTTGACGATCTGCTCGACGGTCAGGCGCGGGTTCAGCGAGAGGTAGGGGTTCTGGAAGATGTACTGCAGGCGCTTGCGGTTGACCGCACTGCGCTGGCGGGCACTCTTGGCCAGCGCAGTCGCCCTCGAAGGAGATCGTGCCGGTCCAGTCCTTGTGCAGGCCGCCGATCGAGCGGGAGATGGTGGTCTTGCCGCTGCCCGACTCCCCGACCAGGGCCACGACCTCCGCCGCCGCAAGGTCGAAGCTCACGTCGTAGACGACCCGCTTGCGGCCGTAGAAGACGTTGAGCCCCTCGACCGAGAGGATGACTTCGCGCTGCTTGTCGGGGTCCGCGTCCGGCACAGTGCCGCGTGACATGTCCCAGGTGCCGATCTCCTCGGCGCGGATGCAGCGCACGTCGTGGTCCTTCGCGAACGGACGCAGCTCTGGCACGGACTCCTTGCAGGCGTCGACGACGAACGAGCATCGATCGTGGAAGCGGCAACCGTGGGGCCGGGCGCCCGGCGCCGGGGTGCGGCCTGGGATGCCGGTGAGGGCTCGCGCCTGGCTCAGATGCGGGATCGAGTCGAGAAGCGCCCGCGTGTAGGGGTGCGCCGGCTGTCTGAACATCGCCTCCTTGGGGCCGAGCTCGACGATCTCACCGGCGTACATCACCGCGACCCGGTCGGCAATGTTGGCGACCACCGCGAGGTCGTGGGTGACGTAGAGGGCACTGACCCCGTGGGTCCGGCACAGCTGGGCCATCGTCTCGAGCACCATCGCCTGGGTGGTCACGTCGAGACCCGTCGTCGGCTCGTCGAGCACCAGCACCTTGGGCTTCGGCAGGAACGCCATGGCCAACGCGACGCGCTGCACCTGGCCTCCCGAGAGCTGGTGGGGGTAGCGGCTCAGGAACTCGTCGTCGTTGGGCAGCCCCACCTCGGCCAGGCCGTCGCGCGCGCCCTGCAGGCGCGACTCGGTGGAACCGATACCGCGCAGGGCCAGCAGCTCGACGATCTGCTTGCCGATCCGGATGGCCGGGTTGAGCGCGGACGCCGGGTCCTGAGGGACGTAGGCGATCTCCTCGCCGCGGACCTTGCGGACCTCCTTCCACGGCATCTTGAGCACGTCGCGACCCTCGATCAGCACCTTGCCAGAGGAGATGAGAGCGCCCGCGCGCGCGTAGCCGAGCAGCGAGGTGCCGACCGTCGTCTTACCGGAGCCGGACTCGCCGACGAGGCCCACGACCTCGCCGGGTTTCAGCACGAGGTCGATGTCGTCAACGACGTCGACGTCGCGGCCGGTGAGCGTGACGCCGAGATCCTCCACGACCAGACCGCCGGTGGGCATCTTTTCCGCGGCAGCGTCCCGGGTGGCGGCGGTCATCAGTCGTCTCCCCGTTGGGCTACTTGGGCGATGCCGTCGGCCATCAGGTTGGTGCCGATGCAGAAGATCGCGATCATCAGCACGGGCGCGAGGACCGCCCAGGGCTGGGTCGACAGGCCCAGGCGGTTCTCCTGAATCATCTGGCCCCAGTTGGCCGCACCCAGGTCGGTCGAGAACCCCAGGAAGCCGAGGGAGCCGACCAGCCCGATCGAGAAGGTGAGCCGTAGGCCGCCCTCGGCGAGCAAGGGGGCGTTCATGTTCGGCAGTACCTCGGCCAGGATCACCCGGGTTCGCTTCTCGCCGAGCGCCTCCGCCGCGATGACGAAGTCGCGGGACACGATGCCCAGGGCGACGCCGCGCGCGAGCCGCGCGACGCGCGGGGCGTGCGAGACGCCGACGAGCAGGATGAGGATCCACGCCGACGGTTGCTCGAGGGCGGTGAGCACGAGCAGCGCGAGCAGGATCTGCGGGAACGCCAGGACCACGTCGTTGAAGCGCATGATCACCTCGTCCCACCAGCCGCCGCCGTACGCCGCGACCACACCGATCGCGGTCCCCAGCGCCATACCGAGGATCGTGCCGAACACGGCGATGATCAGAATCTCCCTGCCGCCGTACATGACCCGGGTGAGCACGTCGTGGCCGAGGTAGTCGGTGCCGAGGAAGCCGTCCTTGCTGTAGGGAGGACCGGTCACTTCGTTCTCACCGTAGGGCGCGAAGTACGGCGCGAAGATGACGAACGCCACCAGCAGCAGGGTGATCGCCAGGCCGACCGTGAAGCGCTTCTGCCGCAGCGCCTTGCGGAAGGTCGAGGGCTCCGCCGGAGCAATGGCGGGCGTTGCGGTGCTCATGACGAGATCGCCGTCCTTGCGCGCGGGGTCAACATGATGCTCAGCAGGTCCGCGATGAGGTTCACCACGACGTACACGCTGGCGATGATCATGCTGAGCGCCTGCACCATCGGGACGTCGTGGTTGCGCACCGAGTCGACGAGTAGGAGGCCGACGCCCGGATAGGCGAAGAGCGTCTCCACGATCACGACACCGCCCGCCAGGAAGGCCAGCTGGAGCGCGATGACCTGGATGCCCGGGACGATCGCGTTGAGCAGCGCGTGCTTGCGCATCACGACCCTCTCGGGAATGCCCTTGAGCCGGGCGAGCTCGACATAGTCGCTGTCGATGACCTCGAGCAGCGAGGAGCGGAGGATGCGGGAGACGTACGGCGCCACCCACAGCACCAGGGTGAGCGTCGGCAACACCATGGCCTCCGGGTTGTCCCACGGATGCCCGGTGGGCGAGCTGATCGTCACCGCAGGGAGGACGTGTGAACACCGTCGTCGCGAACAGCGCGATCAGCAGCACGCCGATGACGAACTCGGGCAGGCCGGCCATGGCGAGCAGGATCGTCTGGATCACCGTGTCGGGGCGCCGACGCCGGTAGTGCACCGAGATCATCGCCACGATGAACGCGAGCGGGATCATCACCGCGGCCGAGAGCAGCACCAGCACCGCCGAGTTGAGCACGCTGCCGGAGATCAGCTCGGACACCGGCTGCCCGTTGGCCAGCGACGTTCCCAGATCCCCGGTGAACAGGCCACGCAGCCAGTCGAAGTAGCGCTCGACCACGCCGGCGTCGGCGTTCAGCTGTTCCTCGAGCTGGGCGACGCGCCCCGGGTTGGAGTTGTAGTCGCGACCGAGGATCGCGCGGACGGGGTCTCCCAGAGCCGCCGTCGCCAGGAACACCAGGATCGAGACCAACCAGAGCGTCAGCACGGCCAGGCCCAGCCGCCGTGCCAGCCACACGGCCCAGGCCGCAGCGCCGTGCCGGCCCCGCGGCGGTGCGACCTCCTCGAGTGGATCCGGGACGAGGGTCGCCATGTCGGTCATGTCAGACCGAGACCTTGTTGAACTTGTAGGACCCCAGCGGGAGGTACTTGCTGGGTTCGAGGCCCTGGACGTTTGGGCCGTAGCCGTCGACCTGTTGACGGAAGCCCCAGATGATCAGGCCACCCTCGTTGTACTCGATCTCCTGCGCTTGGTGGAGCAGATCGGCCCGCTTGGCCTCGTCGAGCTCCTGGGCCGCGGCGTTGACGAGGTCCCGGTGTTCTTGGTTGTCCCAGTGCGTCTCGTTGTAGGTGCCACCCTGTTCCGGCGGGAACGTGCCGACCACGGCCTGCGGGATGTAGTTGCGCGTGTTCCAGAAGTCCTGGGCGAAGGGGTAGGACAGGTAGTTGTCGTCGTAGAACGGCGTCTTCTTGGTGACCTTCACGTCGACGCCGGCGGCCTTGGCCTGCTCGACGAACAGGTTGGCGGCCGCCGGGGCGACCGAACCGATGTCGTCGCCGGTGAAGAGCTCGACCTGGAGGCCCTCCTGGCCGGCCTCCGCGAGCAGCGACTTGGCCTGGTCGATGTCCTGCTCGCGCTGGGGCAGGTCGCTGGCGTACGCCGGGTCGAAGGGTGCGTAGAGGTCGTTGCCCAGCGAGCCGTAGCCGCTCAGCGTCTGGTCGATCATCTGCTGGCGGTCGACGATCAGGCGCATCGCCTGGCGGACGCGGACGTCGGAGAACGGCGCGACGTCGACCCTCATGGTGAACGGCACCCAGGCTCCCGTCTCGGAGACCAGGACGCCGCCGCCGGCCCCCTTGATCGTGTCGATGAGGTTGTAGGGCAGGTTGTCGACCGTCTGGATCTGGCCCGCCTGCAGCGCGTTGACCATGGCGCTGGGGTCGGCGAAGTCCTGGATCTGCAGCTCGTCGACGAACGCCGCGTCGCCCCAGTAGTCGGCGTACTTGGTGAAGGTGCTGGTCTGGCCCGGGTCGAACGACTTGTAGGCGAAGGCGCCAGTGCCTACAGGGTTCGCGACGTCGAAGTCGGTCGGGATGATGCCGACGGTGTACTCCGCCAGCAGCCCGTCGAGGATCGCGTAAGGCACCTTCAGCACCAGCTCGAGCGTGGTCGCATCGACCACCTTCGTGGACTCGAAGTCGAGGATCTGGGAGAGCTGACCGCCCCCGGAGAGCGGCGCCTTCGGGTCGGCGACGCGCTGGATGCTGAACCACGCGTCCTCGGCGGTGACGTCCTTGCCGTTGTGGAAGGTCACGCCCTGGCGCAGCTTGACGGTCCACTTCGTGCCGTCAGGGGACGACTCGACGGACTCGGCGAGCGCCGGCTCGAGCTCGTAGTTGTTGTTCCAGAACAGCAGCGGCTCGAACAGGTTGCTCACCCGTGCGATGTCGGGGTTGGTGACCGGCGCGTGCGGGTCGATGGTGTCCTTCGCGCCGCCGCCGGTGGCGCCGTGGATCAGGATGCCGCCGGTCTGCTGCGGCCCCCCGCCGCCGCCCCCGTCATCACCTCCGCAGGCGGTCAGGAAGCTGCTGCCGGCGAGGGCAGCGGCGCCGAGGCCCGAGTACTTGAGCAGCTGGCGGCGGGAAAATTCCGGGTTGCGGCGCGGGATCTGGTTCACTTGGTGACTCCCTGGTGCACTATGCGAACAGCCGATGTGATCTAGGCAACATAACGGCGGTGGATGCGCTGGTCAATGAGCCAACGGGAATGGAGACGGGAATGTCACAGACCTCAGAACGCCAGCGGGGGTCGACCCGGGTGCAGTCGGTCGAGCGGGCCGCCGCACTTCTCCGAGCCGTGGCGGCCGCCACCGGTCCGGCCGCCTCTGCCACCGCACTGGCCGAGGCAGTCGGGCTCAACCGCACGACGACGTGGCGCATCCTCACCACCCTCGAGCAGGAGCGACTGGTCGCCTGCGACAAGGAGACCGGCACGTACTCGTTAGGATTCGGACTGATCGACCTTGCCGGCCAGGCCGGCGACGCCATGGTCCGCTCGGCACGTCTTGTGCTGCAGCGCCTTGCCGGCCAGACGAGGGAGACCGCCGCACTTGCCCTGGTGCGCGGCGGCGTGCTGACCTACGTCGCCGAGGCGACGGCCGACACTGTGGTGGCGGCAGGATGGCAGGGCCGACAGGTCGCGGTGCACGCCACGTCGACGGGCAAGGTCCTCCTCGCCTACTCGCATCCCGCCGAGCTCCGCGTGCTCCTGAGACTGCCACGCGGAGGGCGTCTGCCCCGATACACCCCGTCGACGATCACCTCGCTCACCACCCTCGAGAAGGAGCTCGCACTCATCCGCGATCGCGGGTACGCCGTCTGTCGAGGTGAGTTCGAGAGTACGGCATGGGGTGTTTCGGCCCCGGTGCTCGACGTTGCCGAGCGCCCGGTCGCGGTCGTCAGCGTGTGGGGACCCAGTGAGCGCCTCACTGAGAGCCGATTCGAGGCTCTCGGCGCCCTGGCCATCGCGGGCGCGTCCGAGATCGCCGGGCGGAAGGCATCGGCGCGAGTACCTGGTCGGCCAACCGCGTAAGGGGCCAGCGTGGCGTGATGGGAGTGTGGTCGTGCTGTGGGACCTACTCCGGCGATCCCGCCCGTTGCCGGCGATCTTTCTTTGGCGCTGCGCGTTCTTCGTGAGTGCCGAGGGTTGATCGTGCCAGCGCCTCGGCGCATGCTCGCCATAGGAGGTTGCAATGAAGCCCTCAAGCCTTCCCGACGGCATCCCGGTTCTCTCACGTGGCCGGCATCGAACGCCACGACGCGGCGCATGCTTCATGGAGCTCGCCTCGATGCTGGCCGGTGAGCGTTGGAGCGATCACCCCTGCTGTACTCATCCCCTGCTCGCGCAACTGGCAAGAACGGTGAACGACCACACCAGCGACGGCGGACGCCAGACGCTGGCGCCACTGATCCCCTCGGTGGTGGGCCGGCGCGGGAACGACCGGACCTGGCTCACGGTCGCGGTTGCGGTAGCGGCGCAGGCCATCCTCGACGTCCCAGAAGCATCGCAGCGCACGCTGGCCGCCGGTCTCCTTCAAGCCGAGCAGCTGTGTGCCGATGCCGAACCTGATCTGGCCGCCTGCCGAGGGGAGGCTCAGCTCGCACTCGGGATGGTTCCTGGCGCCGTCGCCTGGGTCGATCAACTCGGGGTACGAAGCCGGATCGACGCGAACACCTTCGCCAAGCGCTGCGCGCCGACGATGGTCCGATGCGCCGTGGACGGCGTCGTGGCAAGCGCCAGCCCCGCCATCGACCGCCGGCTGCGCGCTCTGCTCGAGGCCGGCATCGCCGCCTGTCCCGCACAAGACACGAAGACTGCCGCGCCTTCACCAAGAACACTCGCCCTCGGTCGTGGAAACAGGTAGGAACCGCGACGCTGACAGTGCTACCTGCGAAGACTGCGCCATAGCCACGAAGCGGCCACGTCACACACTCCTTCCATTCGGTTGCCCCGTCGCGCGATCGGGGCGTGAGCGGAGAACGGCATCCCGTCCGAACTGGCAGCGGCATGATCCGGACGGCGAGGGTGAGGTCACAGGTGCTGGCCGACGGAAGGTCACTCCGCGAGTGCGCAGGGGGCTGTTTTGGTCTCGCCGGGCCGGTGGACGTCAGGTTTTCGACCGTGGTGACCGACTCTCCGTCGCACCAATTCAACCAGCGGGCCCGAGCATCCCAGCTATGGACGCAGGAAGATCCCGGCGCAGGGCTTCGGCTCGAAGTAGGTCGTCTTGGGCGGCATCACCTCGCCGGCGTCTACCAGCCTGGTGAGCGCCTCGGGCGGCGGCGGCGCGAGCGTGAACAGGGCACCCCGGTCGGCATCGCACCGCTGGGCGAGCGCGTCGACGGACGTCCGGGGCGGCGTGATCTCGACGGTGTAGGCCGGGCCGGGCGGGAGCCGGCCCAGGCGTTTGAGGACCCGCTCCTCAAGGAGCGCGACGTCGAGGCCCGAGGGACCGTCGCTGCGACGTCCTTGGTACCTCACGTCGAACCATCCGCCCCCGACGTACATCCCGAACGTTCCGAGCGTCGGTGCCGGAGGTTCCGGAGCGGCCCGGACCTGGAACTCAGGAGTCAGCAGCTCGATGAGGTCCGCCGGGGCCACAGGCCCGGTCACCCGCCGATGGAATGCGGACAGTCGTAGGTCGTCGATCGGGTGGATGACGCAGAGCAGACTGGCGTCCGCGGGCTTGCCGCCGAGCCGCCACTCCTCGAGAGCGGCCGCGACCCGGTGGTGGCCGTCGGCGATGTAGTGGTCGGCTGCGGCGAGCTCCTCAACCACGGCGGCGGTGGCCGACCCTTCGGCCGCGCGCCACACCGTCTGCTGGAAACCGCCTGGTCCGGCGAAGTCGAGGATCGGCGGCGTCCGGCAGGTGGCGTCGATTGTCCGAGTGAAGGCCGGGCCCGCGTGGTGGAGGAGGGTGATGAGGGCCGGCGGTGCGGACGTCGTCGCGTGGTGCCGCACCAGGGCCTCGACCCGCCGAGCGTAGACGGCCTCGTGCCCTCGGATCCGCCCCTCCACGAAGGCTTGCATGGCTACCTCGCACACCACTCCGGTGTGTGAGGCATCATCATTCCGCTGGCGATAGACGTAGAGCGCGGCGGCCGACTCGTCGTAGGCCGCGGGGTCGATCGGGATCCGTACCACGTTGTCGCTCGTCTCGTCGAGCGACTCCGTCATCGCGACGACCGCGCGCCGGGCCCAGTCCTGACAGACGATCCGCGCAGGGAAGGGACGGACGATGTTCACGGTCCGCGCTCGGCATCCTCGCCGAGCGTCACCTCGGATACGCCCAGCACGTGGGGGATCGCGCGGAGGTCGGCCAGCAGGGCGTCGGTGGCCTGGCCCGCCACGTCGATGGAGGCGACGGCCGCATGACCGCCACGGAAGACGCGGTTCTCCATGTGCTCGACGTTCAGGCCCGCGGTGCTGAGCTTGTCGAGGACCTGGGCGAGTACGCCGACGCGGTCGAGGTGGCGGACCGTCACGGTGGTCGACCCGAGTCGACTGGGATCGAGGTTCACGCAGTGGCGTGCCTCTCCGGCCACGAACGCGTCGACGATCTCCGTCACGCCCGCGGCGATGGCGCGTTGCGCCTGCTCCGTCGAGGCGCCGATGTGGTGGGTCGCGACGACGTTGGGGTGGCGGGCGAGCGGCGAGTCCCAGGGACCCTCGCCCGATGCCGGTTCGTCGGCGAACACGTCCAGACCAGCGCGCACGGCGCCGGCGTCCAGAGCCTTGAGCAGGGCGCGTTCGTCGACTACATCACCCCTCGAGGTGTTGAGCAGGATCGCGCCCTTCTTCATCTGGTCGAGGAAGCTGTCGTCGACGAGGTGCCGGGTGTCCTCGCAGGAAGGAATGTGCAGAGTCACGATGTCGGAGGAGGACACCAGCTCCCGCATCGAGTCGCACATCGTGATGGCGAGCGCCTCGGCGCGCGACACGACGTGTGCCGGACGACCGGGCTTGGCGAGCGACTGGACGTGGATGCCGAACGCTGCCGCGCGTTCGGCGACGGCGAACCCGATGGAGCCGAGGCCGATGACGCCCATGGTCGACCCGAGCAGACCGTGGGCCTTGCTGTAACGCTGCTTGTCCCAGCGACCGTTGCGGAGATCTGCCACGTTGTCTGCGATCCGCCGGTCGATCGCCAGCAGAAGGCCCATGGTCAGCTCGGCCACTGCGGCAGCGTTGCGGCCGGGCACGTTGGAGACGAAAACTCCGCGGCCGGCGGCGGCATCCGTGTCGATCGTGTTCGTGCCGGCCCCGGCTCGGATCACCAACACCAACCGGTCTGCGGCCTCGAACACCGTGCGCTTGACCTCGGTGCTGCGCACCACCAGTCCGTCGAACTCGGCGATCCGTGCCGGGAGATCGTCGGCCGCGAGCCCGGGCTCCACCACGCAGACGTGTCCACGAGCTTCGAGTTCGTCTAGCGCCTGCTCGGGGAGCCGGTCGGCGAAGAGTAGGTGCATTGCGCGACCTCCGGGGACGTGCTCGCCCGCCAGTGCTGGCGGATCTCCGGTCACGCTAACGCGTGGGCGAGCGGCCGCGCCATTCACGAAGCGTCCGGCTCATTGGTCACATTCGGCGAAGCGAGGAGCCTGTTCTCAGCGTCCGGGTTCGGTCAGCATTCGCGCTCTCATCAATATCATGCGGACACTTCGGGTGGGCGGGCGCGAGTCTCTAGGCTGTCTAGGTCTCTGAGGGCCGCGCTGCACTCTCCCTATCGAACTTTGGCGGCGAGAGCCGCAGACGCGGTTTGAGCCTAGAAATGCACACTGCTCATGTTGGTCGTCTGAGGGCTCCGTGAGTTGACCCTGGGGCGGAGGTCAAACGACTTGACAGCTCACAGGAGCCGGTATGACACGACTGACCCTCCGACTTGATGCGCCGCCGATTCTGACCCCGTGGCCTCGGGTCGAGGTCATGCAGGAACGTGGCTCTTCGGCGCTACGTTGTCATGGTGGGCGTCGTCGCGGCGTCTGGCATCGGGGTGCGCTTGTCTGTCGTGACCGCGACTCGGTGCATCACTCGGCGGTGAGGAAGGTAGTCGGCCACCGCATAGTGTTGGGTGCCGCGGTTGTCCCAGATCACGACCGTGCCGACCTCCCACTTGATCCGCACGTGGACCAGCTGCGCCAGCTCGTCGGAGACATCGCCTGGTTCGGACGGAAGGTTTGCGACCGCGCCGAGGGCCGGTGTGAGTCGAGTGCACGAGAGCTCCATGAACGGAGGCTAGAGCCACGATGGAAGCTCGGAAAGAGGCTGGGCGGCGAACCTGCGCCTCACGTGGCTTGTAGCCCCTTGGGCCGAGATCGATGCCCCAGGGTGTGCCTTCGACGATCCGGTCTCGGGCTGACCCACTCAGTGGCTCCCGGTCCCGGTTCGCCGAACCGCGCCTCGAGGTGTGCGTCCCGCAAGCGACGATATGACGCGCCCAAGGCGCCTGGGCGTCTGACGACGACGCCGGAATCCAGGGCGCAGCCTGTTGCCGGGCTCGGGCGGTCTTTCCGTGGGTATGCGGGTCAAGGTGGCGTCATCGGATCAATCCTCAGCCCTTTTCCTCTACCACGTCGTACCAGACGGTACTGGACGGTCCATCTTCGAGCCCGGCCAGTTCCGCGCGCGTTGCTTTGAATGCTTCCTCGTCGTGCCAGCGGGTCCAGTGCTCGCGTGACTGCCACGTGCCGATGATCGCCCGCCGCTGCGGGTTGTCGGCCTCTCTGAGCAGCTGCACAGCGACCCATCCGTCCATGTCGGAAGCGGCTCGGACGCGCTCGTGCATCGCCCGGTCCCACTGATTCCTTGTCGCGTCCTTCAAGGTCACGGTCGTGACGACGGTCATCATGGTCTTGACTCCTCGCGTCTCGGACATTCTCTGGTGTAGGTATGCCCCACGAACGACCTAAGCACCGGCACGATGATCCGGGAACCCCGATGGACGTCTAGGTGACGCAGGACGGCGAGGCCACGACCGGAAGCCGACGACCCAGCCCCGACCGTTCACAGGCTCCCACCCCTTTGAACGATGTGAGCATCCATGGCGGTGCTCTTCTCGCTCTGGCCTCTTGGCCAGCGGCGCTCCGAAGGATCTTCAGCATCTGGGTAGCCCGTGCCGCTCCGGTCGACACAATGGGGGGTATGGCGGGTTCAGACGGTCACGTCCGATTTCCTCGGCTGCGGAGATCCCGTCCGGTGTGGGGGCGTCACCGTCGTGGTCGGTGTGACGGCGCAGCTCGACGTAACGCATCGACTTTCAGCCTGCTTCGCCTGAGCCGGAGGGCAGGTGCTGTTCCGCCTTGTCCGGCTTGATGAAGACCCGGTCCGCCACGACCGCCGACACAGTCTCATCGGGGCGCTCGACCGCCAGCTCGGTTCCGAGCTCGCCGTACTCGACGGGAACCATTGCGTAGCCGATGTTTTTGTCCAGGCGAGGCGAGTAGCACGCCGAGGTGACCTTACCGACCCTCTCGCCGTTGTCCTGGAGCACCGGAAAGACGTCCGGCATCGAACCGTCGTTGTAGGCGCCGAGCCTATTGCCTCCGATTTCGACCCCGACGAGTCGGCGGCGCACTCCTTGGTGGCTGATCTCGCGCAGGGCCTCCCTTCCGATGAAGTCCTGGTCCTGGTCGAGTTCGACCATCCACTTGTAGCCGTAGCCGACCTCGTAGGGGTTCTCCGTGATCGTCATGTCGCAGCCGTGCGCGAGGATGCCTCCCTCGATCCGGCGGATGTGACAGGGTCCGATGGGCGAGATTCCATGCGGCTTACCAGCCTCGAGGACGGTGTCCCACAGCTTCAGCCCGTCGCGGGAGGCGTTCATCAGGTACAGCTCGTATCCCAGCTCCCCGGAGTAGCCCGTGCGGGAGATCACGAGGTCCATTCCGTCGAGGTCACGGCGGACCAAGTGGTAGTAGCCAAGCGTGAGAATATCCTGACCGAACAGGTCGGTCATCACCTCCTTGGACTTCGGCCCCTGGATCTGCATTGGACCAACATCCGGCTCGGTGATCTGTACGTCGAACCCTGAGTTGTGCGCCACCCCCTTGGCCCACAGCAGTACGTCGGTGTCGGCCAGCGAGAGCCAGAAGTGGTTCTCACCTAACCGGAGCAGGACAGGGTCGTTGATGATCCCCCCTTCCTGGGAGGTGATGAAGGCGTACTTGCCTTGCCCCACCTCGCACCTGGACAGGTCGCGTGGCGTGAGCAGGTTGGTGAACTCGAACGCATCCGGGCCTGTGATCTCGACCTGCCGCTCGGCCCCGCCGACGTCCCACAAGGTCACGCCTTCGAGAAGCTGCCAGTACTCCTGGAAAGGATCGCCATAGTGCCGCGGGTGGTAATGGTGGTTGTAGACGCTGTACAGCGCGACGCCGTGGCGCCGCGAGCCGTAGTAGTACGGCGACTTCTTGATCCGCGTGTAGAGCAAGATGCCCGGGTTGGGAATCACCTGGCTCATGGCTGCCCCTTCCGACGTCGAGGAGATTGGCGAGTCTGTTCACCCCAGCGTGCGCCATCCAGGTCCGGCACGCCACCGGCCCGGACCGCCTTCAGGCTTAGAAGCAACATCGTCTTGTCGATAGGCGAATCCAGGCAGCGTCATGTCGCTGAGCCTCGACCTCGGAGCCAACACCGGCACCCGACTGACGTTAAGCACTATGCAGACCCGTTCTGGGGGACCTGAGGATCCTCAGCGGATCCTGCCCGCCAGGCACTAATACCTCAAAGCAGATGAGGGGTCTCATCGTTCATGACAGAACTCAAGCATGTGCCTTCTCCGCGAGTGCAGGACGGCATCACGGACTTGGCTGGGCCTCCGCCGATCGAGCTCAGCGCGGCAGATGTGTGCGTCTCCCTCACCGGTCTTCGCAGTTTGGGCCAAGGTCTTCGGCGCGTCTGTCAACCTGAATGGGCGGTCGAACGACTCTCGGGCATGACGGACTCCGTACCGGAGGGGATGCTCTCGATGGGTGAGCGGCGTACCGGCAGCCGGCGCGATACGGCGGAGGAGCCTACCCACGCTGAGCTCGTCGACGTGCTGTTCCGTCGGCACTACGTGGCGCTCCTCCGCCTCGGCGTGGTCATGCTGGGCAGTCGCGAGGCTGCAGAAGACGCCGTCCAGGACGCCTTCGTGGCCCTGCACCGTCACGGGCCTACGCTGCGTGACCCGGAGGCCGCCGAAGCGTATCTCCGCTCCGCGGTGCTCAACTGCTGTCGGTCCTGGGTGCGACGTCAGGTCACCCAACGCGCCCCTAGGCCGCTCCTGCTCATGCGCGAGGAACAGGAGGGTCCGGAGGACACGACGATGGCTCGCGACGGGATCGAATCGCTGGTGGCGGTCATGCGCACTCTGGCCCGACGCCAACGCGAGGTGCTGGCCTGCCGGTACGTCCTCGAGCTCTCCGTCGCGGAGACTGCCCAACTGCTCCAGATCAGCGAGGGGTCGGTCAAGACCCATACCCACCGCGGATTGCGGGCCCTACAGAAACGGATCGAGGTGACCCCATGAGCAGCATCGAGGAGCGGCTCGCGCGGGACATCGCGGAAGTCACAGGAGGTGTCGTCGTGACCGAGTCAGACCTGAGGAGCGCGCGTGAAGGAGTCGATGAGCGCATCACCAGCCGGCGGCAGCGAGACCGCCGTCGGATCCTGGCAGTCGCCGCGGCAGCGGGCGTGGTGATCCCGATCCTGGGAATTGCCGCTTTCCAGACACTCCGCGGCGAGGAAACGGCGCCACCCGTGAGCCCGGTGCCGACCAGCCCGAACCCTGACGATGCGTTCCTCACCGGGAGCGCACCCACGCCGGATCTTCTCCAGGGTGTCTGGCGTGTGGACAACGGCACGCTGCTGGCCCGGTTCTCGCCACCGAACCTCCTCTTCTTCGACAACGGCGGTCGGCTTTTCGACAACCCGGCCGTCGAGGCTACCTACGAGATTGCTGGCGACCTGATCCATGTCAGCGTGAACGGTGGACTGGCCGAGTGCGCCGGTCAGACGTTCGCCATGCGCGCATCCCTCCCGGAGCCAGGGGCATTGCGGTTCGTGTACACGCAGCCCGGGGCGAGCAACTGCTCCTCCGCACAGGGCGAGCGGTGGGTCCTTGAGCAGGTGCTGCCGACCTCCGAGGGCCTGGCTGAGCTCGACGTTCCCACGAAGGCGAACTGGAAGCCCCCGGCGAGTGTGCCTGCCCTGCACGGCGACTGGATGGCCGAAGGGGGTGGCTACCTGCTGGAGATTAGCCCCGAAGGTGCCTACTACGTCTCAGACGAGTCCGGTGAGGCGATCGACCGTGGCCGGTGGTTAGGGCGCGGCTCAGAGCTCACCCTGACCAGCTCAACAGAATCCGCCGAGTGCGCCAAGGGCGACCGACTCGTATTGAGTGGGCTGGAGCTGTTGGTAGATCGCACCACCGCCATGCGCGGAACACTGGAACAGAACGCCTGCGGCGGAGAGTGGGCATCGTCGGTGTGGATGCTTCTCCCACATGAGGGCAGCTGACCCGGCGCAGAGGGGGCGGCCGGTGCCCCCGGATCAACGGCACGAGCGCGCGGAATGCGGCATGACAGTGCGCTTCGCGGTGGGGATGTATAGGTAGACGTGAGCGAGGCTGGCAACCTCCGATCGTGACCTCTCGAGCCATGTCGACTCCACGGCTCCTCGTCCCCGTTGTACTTGCGGTTGCCCTCGCCGCACCTTGGCCTGGCACCGTTGGACCGGCCCAGGCAGACACCCCTGGCTGCGTGTCCGGCGCGGAGTACGGGAGGATCCACGACGGGATTGCGCGAGGGAAGGTGTACCGGATCTTTGACACGAACGGCAGGAGTCTGTTCGAGAACCCGGGTGTCGTTCACAACTCGGCGCGGGAGTACCGGATGTGTGCGGGCTTTGCTGCTGCCACCAGGGACACCAAGGTGCAGGTCCAGTACAACAACTATGCCGCCAACGGCGGACCGCAACGGGTGGTCTTCAAGCAGCATTACTAGGTCGTCGCTTGCCGCACGACGATGACTGGACGCTGATGATCTCCTAGAAGTAGGGAGGTCCTTGATGAGGAGTCTGGCCGAGGCGCGTATCAAGCGAACTCGTGCCGTCGAGTTGGCATCCCGGGGGATGTCGTACGGCGAGATCGCCACAGCAGTGGGCTACTCGCATCGTGGTTCTGCCCACCGCGCCGTATTCAAAGCTCTCGCAGAGCACCAGAGGCTCGGCCGTTCGCCTTCACTTGGGCGCATGAACATGAGTGGTTGATTCACAACCGCCTTCGCAGCTCCCGCAAATGCGCTGATCGAGGCTGCTCTCGCGGAATTCGAGAGAAGCTTGGCCCGCGATCACCAAACGCTCGACTGCGCACGTTCCCGCCTGTCATAGGCTCCAACGAGGAGCCCTGCGCCGAGGAGGAGACCCCACACCAGGAAGAGTGGATCCCACAAGTAGGCGTGGCCGTTCATCGATTGCCGGTCAAACCCGCCCTCGGGATTCAACACACCACCCAGAACGAGCCAAGCCACGATCGAGTTCACCGCTCCGTATCCGGTGAGAACGAGGGCTGCGATCCATGCGAGGCCCCGCCATATGCGTGGGTGAGGAAGGCGCCCTCGGCTGGCCAGCAGTGGGGTGAGCGCGACTGCGCACTTCACCCCGGCGACGAAGCTCAGCAGGATGCCGGTCGCCAGCGGCGCTTCCCGTGCATAGTCCGCCGCCCATTGGCCGACAGTCGGCAACAGCCAGCGACCCCCAAGTGCCCAGAAGACGCTAAACGCAGCGTGAATCACGCCTGCGACCGCGGCCCCGGTGAGGAGACGGGTCTCCCAGGATCTTCGGGGCATTCGTCGATGGTAGGCACGCCTCGTCGGCCTCCACCCAGAGCGGAGTGACTGCTCAGTCGCGGTCTGAGGTCTGCGTCTCTTTGGGCCGCAATGGGCCACGTGGTTCACGTGCTGGTGGCATCGCGTGACCAGCGGCGGGGGAGTGCGACGCGCGGCTGGTTCTCAGAAGCCTTGATGACCTCGTGCTCGGCACCCATGTGCGCCAGCCTGATACCTCGACTCGAGTCGCGGGTTCAGTCGCACTGGTTGGCATGACGGCCGTTAGCAAGCAACTAACTGTCGGACGTCCGTGTAATGGTCCGCCCGAGCCACGACCACGCTCGCTGACAGGACACTAGCCTGGTTGCATGTATGAGATCGCGCTGACGGTCGCGGCATGCCTGAGGTCGGGGACCCGCGTGGATGTGGCGTGGGCGGTCGAGTCCGATCTCGTCAAGGCCGGAGGCCAAGGCCCGGACCCGACGGCGGCCGTCGCGTTGACGCCCGGCGGCGGGCGGGTCGGCAGCCTGTACGGCGGCGCGCTCGACGACCAGCTGGCGGAGCGGGCCGCAGCGCTGGGCGGCCAGCGCGGCCGGCTGGTGGACCTCGTCGTGGGCGACCTCGAGGCGCAGGCGTACGGGCTGGCCGGCGCTGGGAGCGCCCGGTGCGCCGTCGTACCGGCGAGTCTGCTGCCTACTGAGCTCTGGGCAGCACTGCAGGAGCGCGAGGCGGTCCGGATCGGCCTGACCAGGGACCGCAACGAGCTGACGGCAGCCACCCTGCTGGAGGTCGAGGGACGCGACGCCGGGAGCGAGGTCAGCGAGCAGGAGGTCCTCACCACGTTCCGGCCGGTGCCGACGATGGTGCTCACTGGCGGGGGGCCCGTGCTCGCCGCGCTCGACCAGATGGCGCCACTGCTCGGCTGGCGGGTGTACCGAGCCGGGGACCGGGAGACCGCCCGTGGCTTGGTCGTCGGGCTCGGCCCGCTGGACATGGTGGTGCTCGCGATGCACGACGTCGACCTCGCGGGTCCGGTGCTGGCCGCGGCCCTGTCCGGCGGTGCGGGCTATCTCGCCGCGCTCGGCTCCCGAGCGATGCAGGAGACCCGGGAGGCCTGGCTTACCGACCGCGGCATCGACGGGCTGGAGCGGATCCACACCCCGGCGGGGCTCGACATCGGCGCGGACGGCCCGGCCGAGGTCGCGGTCGCGGTTCTCGCCGAGGCGATCGCCACTCGTTCTGTCCAAGCAAAGACTTAGGTGTCGCTCGTGAGCGCCCTTCCCCCCGGGCCTACAGTGGAGGGGTCGGGAGGAGGACGCCGTGGCCAACGACGAGGCCAAAGAGGTTCTGCGCGCGCTCTGGCGCGCCGAAGGACAGGAGCTCGAGGTCGACGAGGACTGCGGGCCGCAGAACCAGAAAGCCTGCAAGAACATGAAGGGCGTCAGCTTCGACGGCTTCGCGCCGGCCGGGAGCGACCTCGGCCAGGCGTGGCGCGACAAGCTCGAGCGCGAGGGCAAGCTGAGCCAGGGCAGCCTCCGCGAGCTCGTCCTGGGCGAGCCCGGCGAGCGCTGAGGACACCAGGAGTCAGATGGAGCGCCCCGCGTCCGTCCCCGCGCTGACCGACGCGCTGCGCGGCGTGGGCTACCTCGCCGACCGGGGGCTCGCGACCACCCTCCACGTTGCGCTCGAGCTGGGCCGGCCGGTGCTGCTCGAAGGCGAGGTCGGGGTCGGCAAGACCGAGGTCGCGCGCGCTCTCTCCGAGGTGCTCGACCGCAAGCTCATCCGGCTCCAGTGCTACGAGGGCATCGACGCCCAGCAGGCGCTCTACGAGTGGGACTACGCCCGGCAGATGCTGCAGATCCGGGCGCTGTCGGAGCACCAGCTGACTGACGAGGACTCCGTCGACGCGCTCTTCGGGCCGAAGTTCCTCGTCGAACGGCCATTGCTTGAGGCAGTCCGCGCTGGCGACCGCGCCGTTCTGCTCGTCGACGAGGTCGACCGAGCCGATGACGAGTTCGAGGCGTTCCTTCTCGAGCTGCTCAGCGAGTTCCAGATCACCGTC
This sequence comes from uncultured Actinomycetota bacterium, assembly GCA_963724275.1. Classification (GTDB taxonomy): domain Bacteria; phylum Actinomycetota; class Actinomycetes; order Propionibacteriales; family Nocardioidaceae; genus Nocardioides. The sequence goes on from CAVRUB010000007.1 coordinate 21,303, forward strand.
CCCGAGATCGGTCCGGTGAAGGCCGAGCAGCCGCCGCTCGTGGTGCTCACCTCCAACCGGACCCGCGAGCTCCACGACGCGCTCAAGCGTCGCTGTCTCTACCACTGGGTGGGCTTCCCGAGCGCCGAGCGCGAGGTCGAGATCGTCCTGGTTCGCGCACCGGGCGTCTCCGAGCAGCTCGCGCGCTCGATGGTGGCCGCGGTCAACCGGCTCCGCGACATGGACCTGGCGAAGCCGCCGGGCGTCGCCGAAACCATCGACTGGGTCAACACCCTCGGCGTGGTCGGTGCCAAGGATCTCGACTCCGAGGCGGTGGCGGACACGCTCGGCGCGGTGATCAAGGACCGCGACGACCTCGAACTGGTCCGCGACAACCTCGACCGGATCGTCTCGGGTGCCTGACCGTGGCTGAGCAGGGCGACGACTACGTCGCGATGCTGGTCGACTTCGCCCGCACGCTGCGCGACGAGGGACTCAACCCCGGCTCCGGCGACGTACTGACCTACACGCAGGCGGTCGGCACCCTCGACGCCACCGACCTGATGGACCTCTATTGGGCCGGCCGCACGACGTTGGTCAACCGACGTGACCACGTGGCCCTCTATCACCGTGCGTTCGAGCGCTACTTCCTCGACGGTGCCGCCGGGACCCGCGCATGGCTGCACTTCAACCCTCAGCAGCGTATCGAGGCACGCGCCGCCCTGGAGGTCCCCGAGACCGAGGGGCTCGGCGAGGAACGCGAGCAGCGGGAGACCAAGCTCGGCCTGGTCGCCTCTGGTGCGAGGACGGTGCGTCGCAAGGACTTCGGTGCTTGCACGCTCGAGGAGCTCGCCGCCCTCCGCCGGATCCTGCGCACGATGCGGCTCACACCGCCACGCAGGCGGTCCCGCCGGACCGCGCCCGGGCGCCGCGGTCGCCAGCTCGACGTACGCCGCGCCGTCCGGGAGACCATGCGCCAGCACGGCGAGCCCTCCCAGCTGCTCCGGCGCCGCCGCAAGCTGCGGCACCGGCCGCTGGTGCTGATCCTCGACGTGTCCGGCTCGATGGCCGACTACTCGCGCAACCTGGTGCAGTTCGCGCACACCTCAACCCGCACCAGCGGCCGGGTCGAGGTGTTCTGCTTCGGCAGCCGGCTGACCCGGATCACCCGCGAGCTCGACCGGCGCCGCCCCGACGAGGCGCTCGACCGGGCGGCGGACGCGGTCCTCGACTGGGACGGCGGCACCCGGATCGGCGACTCGCTGGACCGCTTCGTCCGCGACCACGCTCGCCGGGGGCGATGCCGGGGCGGGATCGTGGTGATCTGTTCCGACGGCCTCGACCGTGGCGACCCCGACGTCCTCGAGAAGGCGATGGAGCGGCTCTCGCTGCTCTGCCACCGGATCGTCTGGCTCAACCCGCATAAGGGCGACGCCGCCCACTTCGTGCCCACCACGCTGGGGATGATGGTGGCCGCGCCGTACGTCGACGAGCTGCTCTCCGGGCACGACCTGGCCAGCCTCGAGCAGTTCGCCCACACGCTCGCCAAGATGAGGTGACACGGATGCTCTGGAGCGTCACCCTGCAGGCGCTCGGCGATCGGGAGCTGACCCACGACGAGATCGTCGAGCTCGCTGACGCGGTCGCCGGAGCGAACGGCGTCGCCTCCGGCATCGGCACGAAGGCCTACGGCGCGCAGCTGGTCGTCAAAGCCGACGACAAAGGCACCGCGATCGAGCTCGGCAGCCGGCTCTTCACCGCGGCTGCCGCGCGGGCCGGACTCCCGCCCTGGCCGATCAGCGCCGTCGACGCGGTGTCCGAGCTCGAGGACGAGCTGCCGTGATCCGCCTGGGCTCGCTCGCCGGCTATCCGTTCGAGGGGCCGCGGGTGCTGGCCGGCTGGACGGCGCCGGCGATCCCGGCGGTGTACGCGGTCCTCTACCGACCGGAGTCCACCAACCAGGAGTACGCCGTCATGTACGTCGGCCACAGCGACGACCTCTCGATAGAGGCCTTCCCGTTCCGCCACACCCGCGCGTCGTGCTGGGTCGAGCGCGCCGGCAGCAAGTGGAACGTCTTCATCGCGACCTACGAGGTGCCCGGAGGCATGGCTTCGCACCGCGAGCTCATCGTCCGCGAGCTCTGCGCGACCTACCACCCGAGCTGCAACGAGCAGCAGTTCGACAACGCGTGGAAGGACCACTGGATCGGCAGCTACGACGCGCCCACCACCGCGCCGCTCAGCACCGGCCGGCAGCCGGGCACCTCACGCCATCTACCAGAAGACAGTCAGGACGACACCGGCTCCTGATCCGGCTGTGCGGCCTGGCTGCCGCCACTTCCCTCGGGTGCATATCCGACCATGTCGTGCATCCGGGACCGGCGGGTGCCGGAGGCAGGCGCGGCCGGCGATCGCGGCGGGGGCGGCTGGTAGGTCGCACCGACCACGATCCCCTCGGCCATCCCGTAGAGCAGCGGCAGCGCGCCGGCGACGACACCACCGACGCGGTTGATGTTCGAGACGCCCTCGACGATCGGCTCGGCGTTCTTCTTGATCTCCCAGACGATGTCGGCGCACTCCTCGAGGTCGGTGGCGACCCGGGTGAGCTGGCCCCCGACCACGTACAGGTAGAACGCCAGCCCGGCGATGAGCAGCACGATGTCGACCACTGAAAGCACCACGAGTGTCGTCATGAGCGCACCTTCCCGAGGACCCGGCCGAGGAAGAGGTGGTGCTCGAGCCCCTCGGCCAGCACTGCCTCGACGCTCTTGGCGGTGACACCGATCAACGCGGTGTCGTCGGTGTTGGTCTTGGCCTGCTTCAGGGTCTCCTTGACCGTGAGCACCCGTCGTTCAATGGTGCGCACCTCCACGACGAGGATGGTCAGCAGCGCCGCGACCGCGAGCACGATCACGAAGCCGCCGATGACGGCGCCCCACCACCATGAGCGCTGCGTGTCCGTGAGCAGGATGACGATCTGGGCGTCCATCATCAGCCTCCTAGCCTGGTCCGGCCGCGGTTCAGCCCACCGCTGATCTCGGTGGCATGGTCGATCGTCGTGTGCAGCTGCGCCAGCCCGGCGGTGTTGGTCACCGACTGCTGGAGCGACTCGTCGATCGCGGACGCCTGACCGCCGATCTTGTGCGCGAGCAGCAGGATCGGGACGACGAGTGCGACCACGACCAGCACCACGACGATCGTGATCACGTAGCCGACCTTCCAGCCGGTGGTGGAGCCGGTCTCGAACACCGTCACGAGGGCGGTCATATCGACTCACAGAAGTCGCGGACCGGCTTGAGGTTGGCGTTCACCGACGCGAGCCCGTCAGGTACGAGCGCCGTGCGCTCGGCGACCACGCCCACGCCGGCGATCACGCCGTCCAGGGTCCCGGCCACGGCACGCAGGTGCAGGATCACCCGGAGCAGCCCGAGCGCGGCTGCGGCGATGATCAGGGTGGCAATGATCAGCGTCACCACGGCGGCGGCTGGCATCAGCTGTTCCTCCTCGTGTCGATCATCGGGGTCATCCGAGCAGCTTCCCGACCGAGCCGGCGTAGCGGACCGCGCCGTTGGCCACGTCGGCGACGACCGCATCGGTCGTCGTCAGCGCTTCGGGTACGCCGTCCAGCTCGCCGGCCAGGGCACCGCCGCCGGCCAGGATGTCGTCGGCCGCGCCGCGGATTCGCTCCAGCGCCGCCAGCACCCGGTTGAGCAGTGCGACCAGCACCGGCACGACCACCAGCAGCAGGATGATGTTGCCGATCCACCAGAGCATCAGGCGCCTCCTCGGCTTGGGAACTGCGTGGGGTCGTAGGGCAGGAAGAACCGCCGAAACACCCGCATCAGCGCGAGCTGCACGGCCTGAATGCCGATGCCGAGGCCGCTGGCGTCGCCGGCACCGATCTGCTCGATGGACTCGCCGCGCTCGACCGCGGTGATGCGCTGCTGCATGTTGTTGGCGAACTGCTTCATCAGCACCGCGCTGACGTCGGTGATCATGCCGCGGCCGTACTGGGCGGCCGCGCCGGAGATCTGCAGGTCCTGGTCGACCGCGACCTTGGTGCCGCCACCCGACCCCTCGCTGAGCCGGGCCGTCACTTTCATCTCGACATTGCCGCGGCCCCTCTGGTCGGAACCGGACGCGTCGAGGACCAGCCGCTTGGCGTCCGCGTCCCGCTCGGCCACGTGCGCCTTGCCGGCGAAAGCGAGCTTGACCGGCCCCATCCGCAGGTTCACGGTGCCGGCGTACTCCTCGTCGCCGAGGTCGTCGGTGAGCTCGGCACCTGGCAGGCATGCGGCGACACCGGGCACGTCCTGGAAGAACTCCCAGACCGTGCCGATGGGCTGCGCCACCTCGAACTCGTTGCTGACCAGCATCGTCTTAGGCCTCCCGACCGGCGAGGTAGGGCGTGGGGTCGGCTGCGAACCGGTCGCGGCAGCCGACGCAACAGAAGTGGTAGGTCGTTCCGTCGTGCTCGTGCGTGTGCGCGGACCAGCCAGATGCGTCGACGACCACGGTCATGCCGCACACCGGGTCGACCGCCTCGCTGGTGGCCGCCGCTGCGACCGGCTCGGCGCCCGCCTCGGGCCGGGCCGTGAAGGCGCCCGCGGCCCGCAGCTGCACCAGCTCGGCCAGCACAGCGACGGCGATCTCGCGGTGCGAGGTGTGGCCCAGGTCCAGCCCGACCGGAGTGCGCACGGTGTCGAGCACCTCCTGGGGGACACCACGCTCGGCGAGGTACTCCAGCAGCGCCACCCCACGCTTGCGGGAGGCGACCAGGCCGATGAACGCCGGGCGGGTGGAGGCCACCAGCTCGAGGGCCTCCTCGTCACCGTGACCCTGGGTGGCGATCACCACCAGCGTCCGCTTCGAGATGTCGTCGGCGGTGAGCTCGGGCAGGTCGGCGGTGCGGCCTTGCCAGCCCAGCGTGGTGGCCAGGTCGGCGAGCAGCTGCACCATCGGCGAGCGGCCGACCACCAGCAGGTCGATGACTGGGACGACGGGTTCGATGAACACCTGGAGGGCTCCCTCGCTCTGGCACGACATCGGGAGGTAGACCATCCCCTCCGGCAGCGCGGTCATGGCCTCGTCAGTGGTGCCCAGGAAGAGCAGCCGGGACTCGTGCGAGCGGATCACCCGCTGGGCCTCACGGATCACCACCGGCTCGGCACAGGCACCCCCGATGAAGCCGTGCAGCCGGCCGTCGGGGGTCACCAGCGCCCGCGCGCCGGTCTGGCCGGACGACGGCGCCTGACGCCACACCACCGTGGCGAGCGCGAACTCCTCGCCGCGGTCGGCGAGCTCCCTGGCTCGCTCCAGGACCTCCCAGCTGTCGTCGCCCATGGTCGCGTGCCTCAGCTGTCCGTCCGCACCGGCGGGGCGCCGGAGATGTCGTGCTGCTGGGTCACGGCCTCGTAGACCCGGTCGGGCAGCAGCGGCATGTCGATGTTGCGTACGCCGGCGCTGCCGACCGCGTTGATCACGGCGTTGACGAACGCCGCCGGACCGCCGACGGTGGCGCACTCCCCGACGCCCTTGGCACCGATCGGGTGGTGCGGGCACGGCGTGACTACCTCGTGCAGCTCCCAGCCAGGCGTCTCCCACGCGGTCGGCAGCAGGTAGTCCATGAAGTTCGACCCGACACAGTTGCCGTCGGCGTCGAAGGTGATGAACTGCATGTTCGCCATCGCGTAGGCCTCGGTGAGGCCGCCCATGATCTGACCCTCGACGATCATCGGGTTGATCCGGACGCCGCAGTCGTCGACGGCCACGAACCGCAGCACGTCCCACACCCCGGTGACCGGGTCGACCTCGACGGTCGCGATGTAGCAGGCAAACGGCCAGGTCAGGTTGGGCGGGTCGTAGTAGGCGTTGCCCTCCAGGCCGGGCTCCAGACCGTCGGGCATGTTGCTGTACGCCGCCATCGCGCACTCCTGGATGCTCACCCCCTGGGCCGGGTTGCTGCGCACGTAGAACCGGCCGAGCTCCCACTCGACGTCCTCCTCGGAGACCTCCAGGAGGTGGGCGGCGAGCTTGCGGGCCTTGGCCCGCATCTTGCGGGACACCATGGCCACCGCCGCACCGGCCACCGGCGTGCTGCGCGAGGCGTAGGTGCCCATCCCGAACGGCGCGGTGTCGGTGTCGCCCTCCTCGACGACGATGTCCTCGGCCGGGATGCCCAGCTCGTGGGCCACGATCTGCGCCCACGTGGTCTCGTGGCCCTGGCCCTGCGACTTGGCCCCCGTGCGCAGCAGCGCCTTGCCAGTCATGTGCACCCGCAGCTCGGCGGAGTCGAACATCTTGATGCCGAGGATGTCGTACTCGCGGCTGTTGCCGGCGCCGAGCGGCTCGGTCATCGTCGAGATCCCGATGCCGAGCAGCCGGCCCCGTGATCGGGCCTCGGCCTGCTGTGCCTTGAAGTCGGCGTACCCGATCGCGTCGAGGCCGACCTGGAGGCACTTGTTGTACTGCCCCGAGTCGGTGAGGAAGCCGAACGGCGTCCGGTGCGGGAAGTCGTCGTCGCGCACGAAGTTCACCCGGCGGAACTCGGCCTGGTCCATGCCGAGGTCGTCTGCGGCCGCCTGGACCATCCGTTCCTGGAAGAACATCGCCTCGGTGACCCGGAACGAGCAGCGGTAGGCGACACCACCGGGCGCCTTGTTGGTGTAGACCCCGGTGGCAGTGAGGTGCGCGGCCGGGATGTCGTAGCAGGCGAACGCCGAGTGCATCAGCCCGATCTTGAACTTGCTGGGCTGGGCGTCGCTGAAGAACGCCCCGTGGTCGGAGTCGGTGTGCATCCGCACGCCGAGGATCTTGCCGTCCTTGCGCAGCGCCAGCTCGCCGTCGAGGTAGACGTCGCGCGCGAAGCCGGTCGAGATCAGGTTGCCGGTGCGGTCCTCCATCCACTTCACCGGTCGCTCGGTCAGGATCGAGGCGAGGATCGACATCACGTAGCCGGGGTAGACCGGCACCTTGTTGCCGAAGCCGCCGCCGAGGTCCGGCGAGATGATCCGGATCATCTGCTCGGGGAGCTCGGCGACCAGGGCCACCGCGGCCCGGACGATGTGCGGCGCCTGGGAGGTGATGTACAGGGTCAGCTTGGACGTCGACCGGCTGTAGTCGGCGATCGACCCACAGCACTCCATCGGTGCGGGGTGCGAGCGCGGGTAGTGCAGCTTGAGCTTGGAGACGACGTCGGCCTCGGCGAAGGCCCGGTCGGTCGCCTCGCGGTCGCCCACCTCCCAGGTGAAGCAGGTGTTGTCGTGCTGGTTCTCCTTGTCGTCCCGGATGATCGGTGCGCCGTCGGCCAGCGCCTGGGTCGGGTTGACGATGACCGGCAGCGGCTCGTACTCGACCCTGATCGCGTCGCAGCCGTCCTTGGCGAGGTAGGGGTCGTCGGCGATGACGCAGGCCACCTCTTGGCCCTGGAACCGGACCTTGTCGGTGGCCAGCACGGCCTGGGTGTCATAGCTCAGCGTCGGCATCCAGGCCAGGTTGCGGGTGGCCATCATGTCGCCGGTGAGCACCAGTCGTACGCCGGGGATTGCGTAGGCCGCGCTCGTGTCGATGGACTTGATCCGGGCGTGCGCCATGGGGCTGCGCAGGATCTCCATGTGCAGCATCCCGGGCAGCACGATGTCGTCGATGTAGTTGCCCTTGCCGCGGATGAAGCGGTTGTCCTCGACCCGCCTGCGGCTGGCCCCCATCCCGCCGATCTTGACCTCGTCGAGGGCGCGGCCCTCTTGAGTCGCGGTCACGGCTGCTCTCCCCGCTGCTTGGCGGCCGCCCAGAGGACCGCCTTGACGATGTTCTGGTAGCCGGTGCAGCGGCACAGGTTGCCGGAGAGCGCGAACCGCACGTCGTCCTCGGTCGGGTTCGGGTTCTCCGCCAGCAGCGCCTTGGAGGCGAGCATCATCCCCGGGGTGCAGAAGCCGCACTGGAGTCCGTGCTCCGTCGTGAACCCCTCCTGCACCGGGTCGAGCTCGCTCGCCGTGCCGAGCCCCTCGACGGTGGTCACCTCGTGGCCGTCTGCTTGGACGGCGAACATGGTGCAGCTCTTCACCGGCTGGCCGTCGACGAGCACCGTGCAGGCGCCGCAGTTGGTGGTGTCGCAGCCGGTGTGGGTCCCCGTGAGCTTCAGCCCCTGGCGGAGCAGGTGCGCCAGCAGCAGCCGCGGCTCGATGTCCGCTGTCCGTTTCTGGCCGTTGACGCTGATGGTGACCCGGCGTACGGGCACCGCGTCGTCAGGTGCCGCCGCGGTGATCTCGTCGAAGAGGCTGGTCATGCCGCCCTTTCCTGTCCGTCGACGACCCGGGTCAGGATCCGGGTGACGAAGGTGTGCACGATGTGACGCTTGTAGTCGGCGCTGCCGCGGTGGTCGGTCTGTGGCTGCGCGGCCTCGGCCGCGAGATCGGCGGCCCGGCCGATGCGGTCTGCGTCGAGGGCCTGGCCCACCAGCGCGTTCGCGGCCTCACGGGCGTCGATGGTGGAGCCGCCGACCCCGGTGAGCCCGATCCCTGCCCGGGCCACCCGGCCGCCGTCCAGGTCGACAGCGACCGCCACGCCCGCGGTGGCGAAGTCGCCGACCCGGCGCTCGAGCTTGAGGTAGCCGCCGGCGCGGGTGCCCTGCGGCGCCGGGATCACCGCCTCCACCACGATCTCGTCGAAGTCGAGGACGTTGGTGAAGGGCCCGGTGACGAGCTCGTTGACGTTGATCGTGCGGCTGCCGTCACTCCCCTGCGCGACCACGTGGCCGCCGAGCGCGGTGACCACTGACGCCCAGTCGCCCTGGGGGTCGGCGTGGCAGAGCGATCCGACCAGGGTGCCGCGGACTCTGACGATCGGATCCGCGATCAGCGGTGCCGCCGCGGCCATCGTGGGCTGCTGGGCCGACAGCAGAGCCGACCGCTCGAGGGTGGCGTGCCGGCACAGGGCGCCGATCCGGAGGGAACCGTCCGGATCCGCCTCGAGGTGATCAAGGCCAGTGAGGTTGTTGATGTCGACGAGAAGCTCGGGCGAGGCGAAGCGCAGCTTCATCAGGGGCACCAGACTCTGGCCACCGGCCAGGACCTTCGCCTCTCCGTCGCCCTCACGCAGCAGGGAGATGGCCTCGTCGATGCTGGTGGGTGCTTCGTAGCGGAACCGGGACGGATACATCTCAGGGCCTCACGTCGGGCAGGCCGGGGGCGGAGTCCGACTCCGCGTCAGGGGAGGGCGGGAGCGGTCGGCTGGACGCCGGGTCCGGGATCGCTACCGGGGTCCCCTCGATGTCGGTGGGATCCGGCCGCGGCTCCTGGTGCGGGGGCCACGGCCCCTGGACGGGCTGGCCGGCCACTCCGAGGTATTCGACCAGCTGAGGGAAGGCGAAGACGGTCGGACTCTTCCCGGTCCTGGGTGCGTCCTTGAAC